>NZ_FQUS01000045.1 GCF_900129315.1 Fodinibius roseus | reverse complement strand
CGGAAGCTCATTTACACGACCAATGCGGTGGAAGGCTATCACCGGCAGATTCGCAAGGTGACCAAGACCAAAGGAGCCTTTACCAGCGATATGGCGTTGTTAAAGCTGGTCTATTGGGCCACAAAACATAGAAAAGAAATGGACATCGCCCCTGCAAAACTGGAGCTTGACTGTAGGGCAGCTGGCCATTAGATTTGGAGAACGGTTGCCATTGGCCTTAAACCGAAACCCCGAAAGGGAATAAAACAAACCAGACAGAGTTCAGCTTACACTCCCAATATTTCCTATAAATAATAATAATTTGAATATATCTAACTTATTTATATTTAAAAAAATTGATATAAAAGTTATATCTGTATGGTTAGTACTTTTTGTTTTACTGCAGTCTTTTTTTTCTTTTCAATCTACACAATCGTTTTTATCACGCTTTGGTTTATTACAATTAGTTTCTTTATTCTTCTTTTCCACTTTCTTTGCGCTGGCCAAAAAAATAAAGCCTAAACAGGTATTTTTATTAATATTTGTCTATCAATTAACACTAGTATTATTTTTATTTACTTTTTATGTATTGGCTTATGGCAACCCTCTGGGCTTTGAACCTAAAGATGCCGTTTACTATAATTTATTAGGCTTAGAGCTTCAAAATAAAAACTTATATTCAAGTATTGTATATTTACTTGAGAACAGAAGAGTCGGAGATTTAGGATTTCCTATTTTATTAAAGTTTATTTACTCTTTGGGAGGTAATAAAATATTAAACGTAAAAATATTTAATATTTTATTTCATTTATTAACTTGTTTTTATCTGTATAAAATATCAATTTATATAAATTTAAAAAAATATATTTGCAAGAATATATTAATTCTATACGGTTTGAATCCCATTTCTATATATTTCAACGCATCTGGACTAAAAGAACCATTTTTACTACTAATGGTAACGTTAAGTTTTTATTTTTTTTATAAAGCATATACAAAGAAACTTATAGGATATTATTTTGTTAGTTTTTTAACGTTATTAATGACTGGTTTATTCAGAGCGCCATTTCCAGTTTTAATCTTTTTTTCGTTGGGATCACTCCTCTTTATTGAAATTAAAGGAAGGTACAGGTATATATTCCGCATTTTTATATTGCTGATAGTTCCTCTGTTACTTGTTCCAATTTTGTGGGTTGTTAAGGATGAATTAATTGCAAAGATAGCTATTAATAGAAGTATAGCAGTTACTAACAGAATTGGAATACAAGCTGGTTTTTTTGAGTATTCCATAATGGCAGTATCTGGTATAATTGGGCCTTTTCCTACTTTTGCATATGGCATTGAAAATGATAATTATTTATTACAAACAGTAGGTAATTTTATAAAGCTTGTTTTATCTTATTTTTTCCTCATTGGTTGCGTTCAAATCTTTAAAAATAAATTAAGGAAATTTTATCCTTTGTTGATTTTTATAGCTTCAAACATTGCTATGCTGACCTTTGCAGCGGCTACATTAGACCATCGTCTTCTATATCCATTTATCCCTTTTTATTTTTTAATTATAGGATATGGTTATAGCTTAGAACAGTATTATGGTTTTTATCTAAGAAGATATATGGTTTATATAGTGTTTATTATAATATTGGTTATTGGATATAACTTAAGGTAGGAATGTATTTATGCCTAAATTGTCATTGTTCATAGTTGGCCTACCAAGAAGTGGGACTAAATTGCTTAGAGAACTTCTAAATAACCACGATCAAATATTTATTCCATCAATTGAGGCTTATTTTATACCCCATTTGGTCCAAAAATATGAAGATAAGTTATTAAGTCTGGATGAAGTCAATGACGTCATCACAGAAATAAAGAAATCCTTATTTTTCTTTTACTATAGAGAATCATTTAATTTTGGAAAACTGGTAAAAGAAGAAACTACTGTTAAAAAATTAATAGGTGAAATATGGCAGAAACTAGCTATGGAAAAGGAAAATAAAGATATTCGGATTTTAGGTGATAAGACTCCAAGAAATATATATCACATTCAATTTTTACTAAATTCTTTTCCTAAAGCAAAAATTATACATATTGTAAGAGATCCAAGGGATAATGTGCTATCAGCCAAAAAAACTTGGGGAAAAAATATTTTTAGGGCTGCGTATAAATGGCAACAAGGAATTAATAAGGTTAATGAAGTTGGAGAAAATAGAAAAAGATTAATTGAAATTAGTTATGAGGATTTATTGAGGGATACCGAAATAGTTTTAAGACGATTATGCACTTTTATCGGAATAAATTATCAAGAGGGGATAAGTAAGTTATATAGAAAAGTTGAAGATAGAGAGGGTATCATAGATGAAAATAATTATAATAAATATTTAGATGAGATGAGTGCTGACGAGATAAAGTATATTGAGGGATTAACGAAAAAAGGTATCCAAAAATATAATTACTACCTTAATTACAAAGACGTTAATTTTATTAATTCTCCTCCCCCCATGCAATTGCATTGGTGGAAATTACAGGATATAATGAGTTTGGTTAGATATAATATTAAAGAGCATGGTCCCTTGAGAGGTATTAAAAAAATTTTAAAAGCAAGAAAGCATGCTTAAGAAGTATAAAATTACGTGAGTTTAATTTTTATAGTAGGTCAGCACCGGACGGGTTCTACATTATTGAAAAATATTTTAGATGCTAATTCCGAGGTAGTAATGGCATTTGATGAGATGAATTTGTTTGAGCCTCTCCGTAGAAATACTTTTGATAGATTTTTTGATAAGTCTAATGGGGTTAGTTCTGAAGAGATAATTGATCTAATTGATAAAAAAAAGATATATGGAACTTTTTGGAAGGAATTTCGCCAATCGGGGATCAAGTTAGATGAATTAAAAGAAGTATTAGATCAAGATACTTCAGAGCTTCATAGTTCAAACGTTATAAAATCTATTTTAGGCTTACTTAGAAAAAAAAATAATGCCAAAATACCAGGCATTAAATATCCGGTACATTTTAGGCGATTAGATTATTTATTTGAACATTGGCCAGATGCAAAAGTTATTTTCTTAACCCGTAATCCAAAAGCTATCGTTGCATCGAAATTAAATGATAAGGCTACCCAAGAAAGAAAAGGAAAATCTTTTCTTCATAAATTTTTGGTTCACTATTTTACCGTTCTCTATTTTTCTATAGAATATATTTTTTCCATTCGCACCTATTTTAGATATGCAAGTAACCTAAAGCTAATGACCTATGATCAGTTAGTTCTAAATACAGATGAAACAATAAAAGGTTTGTGCCGGTGGTGTAACTTGGAGTTTGAAGATACTATGCTAGAAGTAACTGGAAAGTCAAGTAGCCACAATAGCATAAGTAAGAAAGGATTGCATACTCAAAGTATTGATAAATATAAATCTGTGTTGAATTCATTTGATTCCTTTTTAATTTCGCTTTTGACTTATAGGTATTATACTAAAATTAAAAATGAACTTGGTTCTAACTTTTGATTACGAACTCTTCGGAGATGGTTTGGGTGACGTATTTGAACACATGATTAAACCAACCGAACAAATTTTAAGTATTTGTGAAGAGGCCAATATAAAGACAACTATATTTTTCGAAGTGGTTGAATACTTGCGACTAAAAGAAGAGTGGAATAAGGGGAATAATATGGGATACGAGCGTAATCCCATAGAGGCTATTGACCAGCAAATACACCAAGCTGTTAAAAAGGGACACGATATACAGCTTCATATTCACCCCCAATGGGTGAATGCTAAATATATCAATGACAAATGGCAGGTAGATTTATTAAATTGGCGGTTAGGGGATTTTAAAACTAATAGAAACTATAGCATTAAAGATTTATTAGAGGATGGTAAATCAACTTTAGAAAATATTGTACAAAAGGTTAAACCTGAGTATGAATGTATTGCCTTAAGAGCGGGAGCATACAATATTATGCCTTCAAAGAAAGTGCTTGCTGCGATGACAAAGATAGGTTTGAAATTGGATAGTTCTGTTTATCCCGGGGGCTATGAAGATGGAGAGTTATCAAAATATGATTATCGTAATATTTCTTTAGAAAAAGACTTTTGGTGGGCTGATCCAGACAATATTTTACAAGAAGCTAAAAGTCTTGGGAGAATTATGGAGATACCGATCTTTGCATTAGAACAACCAAGATGGAAAAAAATATTGAACTTCGAAAAGCTGAAGTCACTGCTTATAAAAAGAGGTGCAGCAGTTAGCTCAGTTGCGAAAACAAAACTTTCTTCAAAATCATTATTTGAAAAGATAGCATTTCTTTTTGAAACAGAAGCATTTACTTGGGACTTTTGCTTATTTAATAAATCTATGCATAAGACTTTTTTTAATTATATAGAAGAAAATTTACAGGACAAAAGAGATACCTTTGTTATTTTAGGTCACCCCAAAAGTTTTACAACGGAACATTCCTTGCGATCCTTAATTGAGATTGCTCAAAAAAGTAATTGCTCTTATTCATTTAAGACGCTACAAGAGGTATATGCAGAGTTTAGCAAGTGAATCATTTTTAAAACTCAAATTATATTGTGAACGAGAAGAATTTAAGGGATGGGATCCTTATGACGGGTTGAATTCTAAGCTTTTTCAGACAACTCCGTTAAGGAAATGGAGTATGGCAAGGTTAGTTTGGATTCAGCTATTTAAACGGAATCCCGTTAATCTTCGTCCTTTAGTTAATATATCAAAAGGATATAATCCCAAAGGTGTTGGGCTTTTTCTGACCGGCTATTGTAATCTATATAAGATAGCCAAGAACGGAGATACTACTTTTGGTAAGCCCGAGGAAATAGTAGATAAAATAAACTTTCTTTCTGATCTATTAATTGATTTAAAGTCAGAAGGCTATTCGGGATCATGTTGGGGATATAATTTTGATTGGCAGGCCCGAGGGGGATTATACTTTCCGGCATATACACCAAATGTGGTTGCTACAACTTTTGCCGCGTACGGTTTGCTTGATGCCTATTCAGTTATAAAGAAAGATAAATTTAAAAGCGAAGCTCTTTCATCAGCCGAGTTTGTAGTCAATGATTTAAACAGAACCGAAAAAAAGGATGGGTTTTTATTTTCTTATGCCCCTAAATTTGGAAATAATACTGTTTATAATGCTTCTTTGCTTGGCAGCAAGTTGTTAGCAAGGATTTATTCCATTACTAATGAAGAAATATACTTTCGATCAGCGAAGCAATCGGTTATCGCTTGTTGTGAGGCTCAAAATGACGACGGGTCTTGGTATTACGGAGAATTACCAATCCAAAACTGGATCGATAGCTTTCATACAGGATTTAATTTGGAGGCTTTATATGATTTTCAAAAGTATACTGGAGATTCTACTTTCGAAGGGAACTTTAAAAAAGGACTTAAGTTCTATATAAGCAACTTCTTTTTAAAAGATGGAACTCCCAAATATTATCATAACAGAATATATCCTATTGATATCCATTCACCTGCGCAATGTATTATTACATTAGCGAACTCTAATTGTATTGATAGTCATAAAAAATTAGCAGAAAATGTTATAAATTGGAGCAGTAATCATCTGCAGGATGAAGAAGGGTATTTTTATTATCAAGTAAGAAAATTTTATAAAAATAAAATTCCTTATATGCGATGGAGTCAAGCCTGGATGTTTGCTGCTTTATCCTATTATTTAAAGGAAATGGCCAATGATTGAAGCAACCTCTCTCAATAATTACAAAATTTATCCCTTTAAGGACCGGGATCATTTTTTGAACTATTTAAGTGAAGGAAATTCGAAAAATATTCTTATTGCGCTTAATGCGGAGAAATTGGTAAAAAAAGATCAGAGGCTAAGAAACTTAGTTAATCAGCATATTGGGTATCCGGATGGGATAGGTCCGGTCTTAGCACTAAAGCGTAAAAACTATAACACAAAAAAGATACCCGGCTCTGAATTCTGGTTGAATATCGTTGAAAGATTTTATAAAGATGAAACGTTTTATTTAGTAGGTGGGAAAGAACATGTTATTACGAAAACAGTTTCTCAATTGAAGGAAGAATTTGAGGGGATCAATATTGTTGGTTACCGAAATGGTTATATGAATTCCGATGACAAGAGGAAATTGTTTAAGGATATCTATACTAAGAAGCCTGATATTGTATTTGTAGCTATGGGTAGTCCAAGGCAGGAATATCTGATGCAGAAAATGTATGAGAGACACAAAGCCTTATATATGGGATTGGGCGGGAGCTTTGATATTTATACCAATGAAAAGGATCGGGCTCCCGAAACATTACGCAAAGCCGGTCTTGAGTGGTCATATAGGTTATATAAAGAGCCAAAACGTGTATTCAGGCAAACCAGCCTGTTGAGGTTTGCCTATAAATTCATCACGAATAAGCTTTAAAAAACATTTTAAATGAGACATCTATTTTTTATAACTAACTCATTCATCTTTTTAGATAGCACCTGCGGCTTTTGAAAAAATCCGTTATACTTCGACTAAATATTTCAAAAGAGTCAGCCATCTAATTTCAGTTCTCAAACCATGAAAATCATCAACGTTGCCAGCGCGCGGCCTAATTTCATGAAAGTGGCCCCGCTACTTGAGGAGTACAAAAAACACGAGAACATAGAAGCCCAGCTGCTGCATACCGGCCAGCATTACGACTACGAAATGTCAAAAATCTTTTTTGACGAGCTGGGCATCCCGGCCCCCGATCACCACCTCGGGGTGGGCAGTGGCACCCATGCGGAACAGACGGCCAAAGTGATGGTTGAATTTGAAAAGGTGCTGGAAAAAGAACAGCCCGACTGGGTGGTGGTGGTTGGAGATGTAAATCCGACCATGGCCTGTACCATTGTGGCCAACAAGATGGGCATCAGGGTAGCGCATGTGGAGGCCGGCCTGCGCAGCTACGACCGGAGCATGCCGGAGGAGATCAATCGGGTGCTGACCGATAGCATCGCGGATCTGCTGTTGACTCCTTCCATTGATGGCAACATGAACCTAATTGAGGAGGGGATCCCGCAGGGGAATATTCGGTTTGTGGGGAATATCATGATCGATACGCTTTTTTCGATGCGCAAGCGATCGGCTGAATCGACGATCCTGTCTGATCTGGGCCTCACCGCCAAAGAGTATGTGCTGGTAACCCTTCACCGCCCGTCGAATGTGGATCAGAAATCCACGCTCGGCAACTTTGTGGATATCCTAGAGCAGACCTCAGGTAAGCTCCCGATGGTATGGCCGGTGCACCCGCGTTCCAGGAACCGGGCGCAACAGTTCGGATTCTGGGAGCGCCTGCAAGGGATTGACCGGCTGCACCTGCTGGAACCGGTGGGCTACCTCGATAACGTCAACCTGATGAATAATGCCCGGCTGGTGCTGACCGACTCGGGCGGCATCCAGGAGGAGACCACGGCCCTGGGCGTGCCCTGCCTGACCGCGCGGGAAAATACCGAGCGACCCATTACGATTACGGAGGGGACCAATACCCTGGTAGGGACGGATAAAGAGACGATTCTTGAGCATTTGGACAAGCGCTTGCAGGATGGGGTGGCCGGCACGCAGGAGCTGCCCAGGCCCTTGTACTGGGATGGGCAGACCTCCAAACGGATTGTGGAGGCCATCACATCCATTGAAAGAAACAATAGTTAGGTTTCAGCAAACGGTCGGGCGCAACCTTTAATCTTTTTTCGAAACCTCCTTATCTTCACCCTTAAGGGGAACATCTATCCCGGTTTTAAAGTATCAATAAAAAAGGGCGACCACGTAAAATGATTAATATTGTAACATATCGATAAATGCTTTATCTTAGCACCACTTGAGATGGATGAGGCGTGTTAGAGTAAAATGTAATATATTCTATGGATTATTTGCTACAGGACAGGGCAGTGATGGGAGGAGTCGCCCTATTGGCTTGGCTGATTTCTTATTTTTCCATCCCGGTGATTATCGGGGCGGCCAGGAGACGCAACCTGTTCGATCATCCTGATTATGAGCGTAAAATACATTCCGAGTCAATTCCGACGCTGGGCGGTATCGCTATCTTCCTGGCTTTTTTGCTAAGTTATTCGGTAAGTCCCTGGTCGGACAGTTTAACCGGTTTTTCCTATCTCGTGGCGGCTCTGCTGATCCTGTTCTTTGTCGGACTTAAGGATGACTTGGTCACCTTGTCGGCGACGGTGAAGCTGGGCGCCCAGATTTCGGCCGTGGGACTGGTGATGTATGGCAGCGGTATTCTGATAACGGATTTTCACGGGGTACTGGGGCTGGCGGAGATTCCCCTCTGGGTGGCTTTGCCCGTTACGCTCCTGACGGTCATTGTGGTGATTAACGCGGTCAATTTGATCGACGGCATCGATGGCCTGGCGGGGGGGATCGGCACGCTCGCTTCCCTGCTGTTTGGCTTTGGTTTTTTCTATGTCGGGCAGGTGCCCATGGCGGTTTTCTCGTTCTGCCTGGCCGGGGCGCTGCTGGGGTTTCTGTGGTATAACTTCAGCCCCGCGTCCATCTTTATGGGTGATACCGGGTCCATGATTCTCGGATTCCTGCTTTCCATACAGGCTATTGCCTTTATGCAACTGGGTGCGATGCCGGAGTTCACGCAGCTGTTCGGCAATGCCGTCCCGGTCCTTACCGTTGCGGTGCTGGCCTTCCCGCTTTTCGACACCATTCGCGTGATTGTGAAGCGGTTCAGGCGGGGTAGGTCGATATTTACTGCGGGGCAGGATCACATCCACCATGAGTTCCTGCGGATGGGATTCAGCCACAGGTCGGCTTCGATCACCCTCTACCTGATGAGTGCATTCCTTGTGGGGTTTTCGGTTTTTCTTTCGCAGATGCCCATTGATGTGAACCTGCAGCTGGGGGCGGTCATTACGGCCTGTATCGTGATCTACCCGACGAATGGGTTTAAGCGGCGACTCTTTACCAAATGCTTTGGCAGCAAGTGGCAGCGGTTGTATAGCTATAAATGGGGTGTGGAGTTCGACCGGGAGCGAATCGATCCCCTGAGCAGCCTTACCGAGCAGCCGGAGTCCAAAATTTTCGATTTGTCCGATAAAGAGAAAGAGAGCGAGGAAAAAGAGAAGATCGCTGTTTGAGGTTGAGGAGCCTGTCTTATTGCTGATGTGATTTGAGTTTCAATCTTGGATCAACAGGTTAGCCGGTGTTGTTTATATTTTACAAAATATTGTTATATTTGTTGTATGGAAACAACAAATATAGATATACTATTCTCTATAGAGAAGTATTAACATTTGAAATATACGTTTTTAAACAATGCCAACCGCTTTGCGTATTGACGGCTATCGATTCTTTTTCTTCAGTAATGAAGGAAATGAACCGGTTCATATTCACGTTGAAAGTGGTGACGGGTATTGCAAGTACTGGATAAATCCTGTATCTCTTGCATACTCTACTGGATATGATTCTGTTGAGTTAAACAAGATTAGAAAAATAATAGAACAACATTCAAATCAGATAGAGGAAAAATGGAATGAGCACTTTAGTAAAACGTAAGCCGGCTAAAGCAGTTGAAGTTTGGTTTGAAGATAAAAAATTGCTGGTCCGCATAGAAGACGGAAGGGAACTAGCAGTACCGCTTGAATGGTTTCCTAAACTGCGTGATGCTGCACCCGAAGAGCTAAATAACTGGTCTTTTATCGGAAATGGCATTGGCATCCGTTGGGAAGATTTGGATGAAGACCTTTCGGTTGAAGGATTGTTACATTAATAGATCATCCGCATCTTTCTATTGAGGATATTCGTGCAGCACAACATTGTGCTGGTGGTTATTAACTCCCCCCTGTTTATCCCCCTGCGATTTCTTATATTCAGCACTTTGCCGAAACAAGCCCGGCCATACCGGGTAAGAACCATGGCATTAGATTCAGTTAACACCTAACAAATATCCAGTAACGAATAACCAAACGAATGTTTAAAGAGCTGCTCCGGAAAATAGATGACAAAGAATACACCATCGGAATCGTAGGATTAGGATACGTGGGACTGCCGCTGATGTGGACCTTCCACCAGGCGGGGATGCCGGTGCTGGGCTTTGATATCGACCAGGACAAAATCGACTGTATCACGGAGGGACGTCCCTATATCAAGCATCTCGGCCGGGAGATGATGCAGGAGCTGGCCGGGAGCGATCGTTGCGAGGCCACGAACCAGTTCGACCGCCTGCCGGAGGCGGATGCGATTATGCTGTGCGTGCCCACGCCGCTGGATGAGCACCGCGAGCCGGATATGCAGTATGTGGAGCGCACCTGCTTTACGGTGGGGGAGAACCTGCGCGAGGGACAGCTGGTGGTGCTGGAGTCGACGACTTATCCGGGCACCACGGAGGATCTGATTATTCCGATCCTGGAGTCGAAGTCGGGACTGACGGCGGGAGAGGATTTTTATGTGGCCTACAGCCCGGAGCGCGAGGATCCCGGCAATGTGAGCTTCAATACGGCGAAGATCCCCAAGGTGGTAGGGGGGCATGGTGAGGAGGCGATCCGGCTGGCGTGCGCGGTCTACGATACCGCTATCGTGGAGACGGTGCCGGTGTCGGATACGAAGACGGCAGAGGCGGTGAAGATTACCGAGAATGTGTTCCGGGCGGTCAACATCGCGCTGGTGAATGAGCTGAAGGTGGTTTTCCGGCAAATGGACATCGATGTGCATGAGGTGCTGGAGGCGGCCGATACGAAGCCGTTCGGCTTTATGAAATTTGTGCCGGGGCCGGGGCTCGGGGGACACTGTATCCCGATCGACCCGTTTTACCTGACCTGGAAGGCGCGGGAGTATGGGCAGAATACCCGCTTTATCGAGCTGGCGGGGGAGATCAACACCTCGATGCCGCAGTATGTGATCGACCAGGCGCTGAAGGCGCTGAATGCCCACAAGCGGGCGATGAACGGCAGCCGGGTGCTGGTGGTCGGACTGGCGTACAAGCCGGATGTGGACGACATGCGGGAGTCGCCGACCTTTAAGATCCTGGATCTGCTGAAGAAGTACGGGGCTGAGACGGGGTACTACGACCCGCATATCCCGGAGATCAAGCCTACGCGCGAGCATGAGGAGTGGACGGGCACAAAGTCGGTGGAGTGGGATGAGGAGACGATCCGCAGCTATGATGCGGTGATCATCTCAACGGATCACTCGGAGATCGATTACGGGCAGCTGGCCGAGTGGAGCGACTGCATCATCGATACCCGCGATGCGATGAACGGCCTGGCCAAAGGCCCCGATCATGTGTGGCAGGCGTGACAACGTTCAATATTTACAAATAGAACTTTGTGGTTGATATATCTTCAATTAATGAATTTAAGTGTAGATATCTTTGCGGTGTCCGGCTCGGATTACAAATACAACCAGTTTCTGGTCCTGTATTTCATAGATGATGCGATAATTACCGGTACGTTCCCGCCAAAAGCCTTTGTACTCTCCTCTCATTGGTTTACTACTTTGCGGTCGGGGATTTTCCGCTAATGCTTCGGCAGCTTCAATAATTTGGGCTTGGGCATCCGGATCCATTTTTTTGATATCCCGACGGGCACGTTTCGAAAAAACAACATTATATGACCGAGGCATTTATATCCCTAACTCTTTTCTTAGATCCTCCAGGGGAATAAATGGGTCATCGCCCTGTTCTTCCATTGCTTCGTCAATAGCCCTTCGGTCCAGTTGTTCTTCCAGCTCTTCAAGAAACTCTAAATCCTCAACAGGTATAATAGCAGCTATTTTTTTGCCGTGCCTGGTAATGGTGAGCCGCTCATGGCCATACGCTACCCGGTTGATATTGTCGGCAAAATCGTCCCGGGCTTTTTTTGAATTAATTGTCTGTTTGTCCATATGCTATATTCTTTATCTATTAATAGAATATTAATATACGGAAAAAAATGTCCAAAACGTACATTTTATACAAAACGGACAGTTATATATTTCTACCACTATCTAAAATTTATCTGCAATAGAGCGTAAAAACCGTTAAAATTATTGAGGACGGTTGGTCATGAAGGTGGCGTTCAAATAGGTTAATGCAGTGGTATTT
>NZ_FQUS01000052.1 GCF_900129315.1 Fodinibius roseus | reverse complement strand
TATCTTGGGTAGTCATGGTGAATCTGGGTTTAGTGATTAGTTGGTTGCATCTCCTAATCTAACTAAACTGTCAGATTTCATCGTGACTACTTCAGATTAATGGTTCTAAAGCTTATGATTTCCAGTTAACACCCTTTTCTTTGCTTTCCCACACACGAAATTCTGTAATCTTCTGAATCAAGTCTGTTGGAAGTGCCTGCTCAAATAGGAATTGAATGGACCCCTTCCCGGTTTTGAATTCAGAAAGATCATCTGAAAAATTCTGAAGAGTACTCGGAGTTACATAAAACCCGATGTGGTGTTTAAAGGCAGCAAACATTACTAATATTCTCTCCTCATCAGAGTAAGCTGGCCTGTTCCACTTTATCTCCTCATGCGCCTCTGGTGCCGCTTTATGAATCGTTTGTCGAATTTTTTCCAACTTTCCCTGAATTTCTTTCGGAAACGTACTGATGTATTCGTCTATAGTTTTCAAGTCCGTTATTGCCATGATCTTTTGCGTGTTTGGATTATGAATCGCCAGCTCTGTCCGTCAATACTTTCATTGGTGTTTTGATAATACAAACCCACGACCCTATTCTGATAATTTTCTTGGCTGATCAATTCCAATGAGATCTTTAACTGGACATCTTTAAACAGCCTTTCACCCTGTCCGACAACCACCGGATGAACAAACATCCGAAATGATCCCTTCAAGGGATATCTGCATGGTTAGAATAATTCTCCTCATTTTTAAATGCTCTTTTGTATGGAATAAGATTCCGTATCCGTTCATCCCTTAGCCAGAGCGATCCCCAGGCCAGCACCGCCATATAGACAGGAACAAGGGTGTGAGTAAAAAGCGGATCGTCTATCCGAACATGGGTCGCAACCGCCCCGCCCCAGTACCCGGTCAACAATACGGCACCGAGCAGTGATGTACGGGGAAAGGCATACAAAAGAACGGACAACAGTCCCAGGGCACCAATGATCGCAATGTGGTGTTCAGCGTATCCGAGCTCCAGTGTTCCCTGTACCACTTCTTCGGGTTGTATAAATTTGAAGATACTGTCCATCAACATGAACAGGATGACAAGTCCACCCATAACTCGTGCTGTCCACAGGCGACTTTTTGAAATACTGTTATCCATAACTTTCTTTTTTGAATTGTTATCTAATTCTCTGCCAGTTCCTTCAGTTTCTGCAGCGCTTTCGGCCACATATCCTGGAACATCTCCTCATGCTCTTCTTCGATGTCCATGTCGACGGCTACTGTTGTTCTTCCATTCTCTTCAGTAAAAGTGTAATTTTCAAATGCGGGTGCCCACTTTCGGGCTTCCTCGCTCTCGGTATCTTCGACACCGTCATGGATGATGCCAATATGTTTGATGGAGATAAATTCATGCGGCCGGTTTTCGGCGATGGTTGATACCATACCCTGGCCGTCAGCGTCAAGGAAAAGAATTTTCTCTCCTTCCTCCCAGCTTCCCTCAAAATGCGAACCTTCGGTAAAAGCGGTGGTCCACTGCCGGTAGGTTTCGTCTTCAAGCATCGTATCCCAGACTTTGCCTGCCGGTACGTTAATTATTTTTGAAAAATGTAGTGTTTTCATGGTTTTCCCTTTTCATGGTTTTCCCTTTTTATGGTTACTTGTTTCCCTCATACGCTTCCTGCAGCTTTTCAAGATCAAACTTTTTCATCTGCAAAAAAGCTTCGGTCACCCGTTCAGCTCTTTCGGAATCCGAATCGTTCAGCATGTCCGACAACTGCACCGGCACTACCTGCCACGAAACGCCGAACGGGTCTTTCAGCCAGCCACACTGCTCGGCTTCGGGCACGGCTGACAACCTCCAAAAGTGATCTATTTCTTCCTGATTTTTGCAGTGTATCATTAGCGATACCGCCTCGTTGAAGGTGAAATCAGCGTTATCCGGAGAGCTATCCATCGCCATGAACACCTCCCCGTCGTTCAGGCGGAACTGGGCGTGCATGACGCTGCCCTCCGGCTGGTCCTCTCCCGGACCGTAGCGCAGCAATCCGGTAATGCTCGAATCATCGAACAGAGAGGTGTAGAGATTTACCGCCTCCTCGGCCTGACCTTCCTCATCAACAAACATCAGGGAGGGGACAATTTTTTGACCGTGTACATCTTCCAACTGGCCGAGGGAGATCTGCCAGGTGAGTCCGTACCGGTCCTGTACCCATCCGTACTTTTCACTCCAGTCATATTTATCGAGTGGCATCATCGGGGTGCCACCTTCGGACAGCTTTTCCCACAGTTCGTCGACTTCGGCCTCTGTTTCACAAGTCACATAGAAAGAAATGGCAGGGGTAAAACTGAACTGCGGGCCGCCGTTCAGGGCTATCATTTTGAAACCTGCAAGCTCAAAATCCACCGTCATTACGGTTCCCGCTTCCTGACCGTGAATCTCCTTTCCGGTTTCTCCGTACCGGGAGAGACCTCCGATTGCTGAATCTTCAAAAAGCGAAGTGTAGAAATTAACGGCCTCTTCTGCCTGGTCGTCGAACCACAGGTGTGGTATGATTTTTTGGGTGTGCTCTTTTTGTTTTTTTGACATACTATCTCTCCAAAAATTTTTAGTATTAATTAGCGATAAAACTGTCGGACCTTTTCGCTATTATTCACAGCAAAACTACTGAATGCTTTCATGTTTTAAACATACTTAGGCTCCTCCGTTTTTCGTCGTCATGACTTTTATTTTTTTCAAGCGTACACTGTTAACTTTTACTTACCGTTATAAAACACATTCCATTTATGACCGTCCGGATCTGCAAAACCACATCCATACCAATTCTTATTCCCTTGCATTGTCTGTGGCTTGCTAAACAGGGTTCCACCTGCTTTTTTGACTTCTTTTGCCCATCCATCCACTTCTTCCCTGCTATCTGCCGAAAGGGTGAACATCACTTCATTCCCGTTTTCCAAATCCGCTATTTCTCCTCCCATGGCTGGTTTTAAGTTTTCCTCTAAGAAGAAGTGCACCACGAATTCATCCTGACCGACCAGAAAACTGACCAGGCCGTTTTCTTTGGAAAACTTCCCGTTGGGTTTAAATCCCAGCTTTGTGTAGAACCCGTGGGTGCGTTCCAAATCTTTTACCGACAGGTTGGCCCAAATTTTTTTCGTTTTCATAGTGATTTTTCATTTGTTTTAAATTTTTATTCAAATGGTGGTCCCGATCCACTTACCTGGTGCTTTTTTACGTCCGACCATTCCTCGTCGAAGGACAGGTTTGGATTGTATGTGCTTTTTTTCCGTGCTGTTCTTGCGAAACTTCTCAACGGTAAAAACCGTCAATCCGCCGGGCGGGCTTCCTCCCCCTCATCCTGTGATACAATTTCGGGCGGTGGTATATTTCTTGTACTCATGATAATATCTCTTTTAATATTGAGGATATAACCTGCCATTTCTTAAAAGTATGGCAGGCTTCCCTAATTGTTAGAAGTTGATCTTCCCGGTATAGTTCACCATCCAGTGGATACCGAATCTGTCGATAAAATCGCCGTACTTTTCGGCCCACTCGGTTTCCATCAGCGGCATCTGGATTTCACCGTCCTCCGAAAGCTGACTAAACAGTTCTTCTGCTTCTTCGGCGCTGTCGGTTTCAAGCGTGATGGCAAAGTTATTACCAGGCGTTACTTTTTGACCCATAGATTCCAGTATGTCGGTTCCCATAAGCACCGCATTGTCACCGAGCGGTAGTGCCACATTTGCGACCTTGTTTAAATCTTCGTTGGAGGCGCCCATATCGTCAGCGAGATCCTTGTAGCGCGTAATCTGTAGTTCGCCGCCAAAAACAGAGCGGTAGAATTCAAATGCTTCTTCGGTATTTCCGTCAAAGTTGAGATAAGGGTTTACTGATTTCATGATTTTGTTATTTAGTTAATGGTTATTTGTTAATTTTCATCAATTGAAGTCGCTGCTTCCACAGGTAATATGAGGCAAACATCACCCCAAGAAAAATTAGTGGCATAATGATAAATGCGATATCACCAGTGGTAATAATTCCGGAGACCGCCGCGCCTGTAAAGTCGATAGCAAAGCCGGCATAGGCCCATTCTTTAATCGTTTTGAATGTTGACTGAAGCAAGACAATGGCGCCCAGCACCTTGGCAACAAGCAGAATATTCAGCAGATAGGGCGGGTACCCCAGAGTAGTAGTTATAACCTCTCTTCCTGCTTCTGTAGGGATGCTGGTAAGTGCGGTACCAAGAGCAAATAGTACCGTTACGATCCAGTAGCTTATTTTAATTGTCTTCGGTTTCATCGTCATGAGATTATTAGGGGATTAAGTAGTGACAATTATTCAAAACTCATGGGTGCCTTCCCAAATCCACGACGCAGGATGCCTATCTGTCCGATGTGATACGCAATATGATGATTGAGAAACGCCCACAGCTCGCCGCGTGATTCGGCAAATTCATCCATTGGCGCGGGCGGCGTGTTCGATAGGAAATCCGGCGTTAGGGTCTCCAGCTTATTTCGGATCGGGTTATGAATAGTATTCCATTCGTCTTTTA
Organism: Fodinibius roseus; assembly: GCF_900129315.1. GTDB lineage: Bacteria > Bacteroidota > Rhodothermia > Balneolales > Balneolaceae > Fodinibius > Fodinibius roseus. Next base: position 1,921 of record NZ_FQUS01000052.1, on the reverse strand, counting down.
TGATATCTATGGATGGATAATCAAAATTATCTTTGGCCTCCGACTGTCCCGCGCCGGCAAACAAGTCGTTCCATTTCGGTTCAACGGACGATGCGTTGGCCAGCTGAGCAATGCCGTATTGCGAATTTAAAATGTGTCCGGCCAGGTATTTCACATGATTCATTTTCGTATCCTCATGGAGGCGCCGATTCGTTTCTTCATCCGTAAAGTCTTCCAGCACATTATTATACAAGCGGTGGTGCAAATCAAATTGAGCTATTAACGGGGTATTCACAATTAATCCCTTTTTTGTTAATTTAATTGGCTTTCCCTCAGTCTCTGAACACAATGTAGCATCTGTTTAGCTTATCTACACGGTGTATATACGCCATTCTTACCGGTTGAATGCGACAAGCTGGTGTAACCAGATGGCGGACGGTATAAAGAGGATAGTTTTAGATCAACCTATCACTCCGAAACCCCAGTTTTGTCATTTTTTCTTCTATCAGGGCTGCTTCGTATTGGGGGTGACATTCAATGCGCAATACCTTATCCGGATCGTCCAAATCCACATCCGCCCGGTAAACACCATCCAATGCCATAAGCTCTTTTTTTGTCCGGTTTGCTTTAATCCTGGTATTTATGTCTGAGCTAAAGACCAGCACTTTCAGATTCTCCGATATAATATTCTTTTCCTTCATGGATTGTTGCATTCTCTGATAATAATTTTCCTTTTCCTGAATATATCAGCAAGCACTGACAACCCTGTGTCAACGCTTCTCTTTGAAACCGAACCGCAAGATATCTACTAACCTAAAATAAGTGCTTGTAACTACAATAAATTGTATAAATGCGACATTATGTTAGTGCGCTCGAAATAGTTTTCACTTACTGCATAAATTATTTGTCGGCACAGGAACTTGTAATTCTCTTCTTAGTGTCCATCATATTCATCCGGATACAGAATTTTGTCACTGCCGGCCGGTGCTCCAAGCCCGGTAGCACGTCCTTCGGGCTCTTCCCAGTCCTCCTGCCGACCGAGTGCGGTCATATCCAGAAAATAGTGGGCCCCGCCCACCTGCTCCCCCCCGCGGCCGTACGTGGAGTAGGTATGATATACGGTATCGCCTATCCGCAGGAAACAACTTATACCCGGCTGTTCGCCTTCGATGTGATAATGTTGTCCCAGGTGTTCCAGCGTGGCTTTGTCGCGGTAGTTGTACATGACCGGTTTGACGGATTCATTTTGCGTGACATGAAAATCGTAATTAAAATCGCTGCCGTACGAAGAATACCAAGGGATCTCCCACCTCATTCGCTTTTTAAAAACAGAAATTTTAGCCAACGGCGCGCGTGAAACCAAGGCCAATGTGGTGGAGCGAGCATGCAAGTGATTAAGATGTCCCCTCGCGATTTGATCCGCCCAGGCTGAGCAGCTCGGACAGCCTTCCTCCCAATCCGGATCAAACATAAAATGATATACGATAAGCTGCATGCGATCCTCAAACAGATCGAGCAGGCTCACCTTCCCATCCGGTCCTTCGAATTCGTACTCTTTTTCAATTTTGACCATCGGTAATTTTCGCCGTTTGGCACTCAGCCTGTCGCGCTGCCGCGTAAACTCTTTCTCCTCTTTAAGGAGTTCTTTGCGTTCCGCCGTCCATTCTTCACGAGAAACTATTTCTGGAAATGAATATTTATTATCTGACATAATGCTTAACCTTGTTCACTGATTACTGTTTGCTGTATAACCGCTGGTGCAGGTTAAATTGAGTTAATAAGATGTTGTTCATAATCCCTTTCTTTTTTCCGTCACATGTCTTGCTTCTCAAATAAGTATAATTGTAAAGGGTCTTATGAAGCAAACGACTTAGAGAGGGTCTTCTCTGAGCCTTTGCAGCAAGACGTTATATAAGTTTTTATTTCGATGATTAAAACGGAA
>NZ_FQUS01000043.1 GCF_900129315.1 Fodinibius roseus | reverse complement strand
TCTCATCTGGGCCCTCCCCGAAAGGACGGCCCGACAAGGGCTCGACGTGCGATCGTCTGTATATTCTACCCACTACTTTAAAGAACAAAAAATGCTGCCTGTTTTAGAAGACAGACTTCTAAGATAAGATTATTTTCCTATCCAAGCCAACAATTAAAATATTTATTTTGCAATTGCTGACCTTTTGTTTCGAAGCGGTGCAATGATAAAAACTTATTGGGAATAATCCAAAAAATATATCCTGTTTTGTCCACAGACTTTTGGAAAAAATATTGCTGCCAGCAAACACCCCTCAGAAAGCAAAATACTATTCTTCTTCCGAAGAATTATTTGCTGAAGTTTCTTTTTTTTCGTTGCCCGAACCTTCACTTTTTTCCGCCTCCGAGCGCTTCTCTGTTTTCGTTTGCGCATCTGAAGAAGAACTCTTCTTAGATCGGCCGGCACGACGTGTGCGTGTCTTCTTTTGAGTATTCTCAGGCTTGATGTCATTATAGTCGACAAGCTCGATAACGGCCATCTTGGCGCCATCTCCCGACCGGTTTCCGATCTTAATTACACGGGTATACCCGCCGGGGCGATCCTTCGCCTTTCGGGCCACCTCGTCAAAAAGATGGGAGACCGCCTGCTTGTCCTGCAATTTTGAAAAAACCTGTCGCCGGTTATGACCGGTATCTTCCTTCGCCTTGGTTATGATCGGCTCTACATAGGGACGAAGTTCTTTTGCCTTGGCTTCTGTGGTAACAATCCTATGCTCTTTGATAAGAGCCACCGAAAGCGAATTCAACGTCGCTTTACGATGGGAGGGCGTTCTGCTAAGTTTTCTTCCTTTAACTAAATGACGCATTACAATCTAATATCTTTATGAGTTATCTAAATACTTGCTTACATCCATACCAAAGTGAAGATCCTTGCCTTCAATAACCTCAACCAGCTCGGCTAATGATTTTTTACCAAAGTTTCTGAACTTAAGCAGATCTTGTTCATCACGGGTAACAAGTTCTCCAATGGTATTAATATTAGCTGATTTCAAGCAGTTATAGGAACGCACGCTTAAATTCAGATCTTCTATACTGGTCTTCAACAAGTTTTTGATGCGCTGTTTCTCAGCATCAACCTCTTCCTCTTCCTGGGTAAAGGGCTCATCAATCTCTTCGGTGATGAACTTCTCAATATGTTCTTTCAAAATCTTGCCGGCGATCGTAAGGGCTTCTTTCGAGTTTATGGATCCATCTGTAGTGATATCCATAACCAACTTTTCGTAGTCCGTGTGCTGTCCTACCCGTACGTTTTCCACATCAAACTGAACCTGCTTGATCGGGGTGTAGATCGCATCAATGGGAATAAGGTTGACATCTTCCGAGGTATCCACATTTTGCTCCTCTGCAGGCACGTATCCCCGTCCCCGTCCGAGACGAAGTTCTATCTCAAGATCGGCATCTTCCGAGAGCGTAGCAATCAACAAGTCAGGATTCAATACCTCGTAATCAGCCGTAGCCTCATTGATATCATGAGCGGTCAATTTGCCTTCTCCGGATTTGGAAATATGGACCACGCCGCTGCTTTGTTCAACTTGCTCAAAACGCACCTCTTTGAGATTCAGGATAATCTCATACACATCTTCTTTTACCCCGTCTATACTGGAGTATTCATGCTCCACTCCTTCAATTTTAATAGCATTAATGGCTATTCCGGGTAGAGAAGACAATAGAATCCGGCGAAACGAATTACCAACCGTAACACCGAAACCTCGTTCAAGTGGTTGCAAAATAAAGGTTCCAAACGTATCGCTTGCCTCTTTAACATCAAGAGGTTCAGGCATTTGTATGCTGTAGTTGCTCATAATAAATGCGTTATCGCACTAAATGATTAAAATTACTTAGAGTAAAGCTCAACAATGAGCTGTACATCAATATTTTCAGGTATCTCATCTATATCGGGCATATTCAGAAATTTTCCCGACATACTTTTCTTGTCAATCTCAACCCACTTGTACTTTGTAGTAGGTGCGTGCTGGAGTGAATCGTTTATGACATCCAGAGTTTTGGATTTCGGTCGCACGCTTACCACATCGCCAGGCTTAAGCTGATAGGAAGGAATATTCACCACCTCTCCATTCACCACAATATGTTTATGGCTTACCAGCTGACGTGCTTGCCGGCGTGTTCTTGCAAAGCCGAGACGATACACTGTATTATCCAACCGGCTCTCCAAATACTGCAGTAATATCTCACCGGTGACTCCTGTTTTGGCATTAGCTTTTTTAAACAGGTTAGAAAACTGCTTTTCCAACAACCCATAGGTGTACTTCGCCTTCTGCTTTTCTTCAAGCTGAATAGCATATTCCGATTTTCGGGAATAGCGAGACCGACCGTGCTGACCGGGGCCGTATGGTTTGCGTTCCAGTGCTTTACTGGGACCAAAAATAGGCTCCCTGAATCGTCTTGCTTTTTTTTGCTTTGGTCCTCTGTATCGTGCCATTTATTCAATTATGAATTTTGAATTTTGAATTTTGAATTACCTGCCCTTATATAGATAGGGCATTTTCAACAGAAACAGCTGTTCCTGTGTAATCCCAATTCAAAATTGAGTATTAAAATTATTAAACTCTTCGTCGCTTAGGCGGTCTGCACCCATTGTGCGGGATAGGTGTACGATCCTTAATAAATGTAACCTCAAGTCCGCTTGACGCCAGGGCTCGTACAGCCGCTTCTCGCCCGGATCCGGGTCCCTTTACAAACACTTCTACTCTGCGAAGCCCCATCTCATAGGCAGTTGTTGCTGCTGTTTCTGCACTCAGCTGAGCTGCATAAGGCGTATTTTTTCTGGATCCTTTAAATCCTTCCTTTCCGGCTGATGACCAGGAAATAGCATTACCGTCGGCATCAGTCACAGTAACCAGAATATTATTGAATGTGGCTTTAATAAAAACCATTCCATTCGGATCTGATAACTGGGATCTTTTTTTACGTTTTTTAGCCGGAGATCTTCGTTTTTTCTTTGCCATTTATTGTCTCACTACTTTTATTTTCTCGGAGCTGTTTTCTTACCTGCTACTGTACGGCGCTTCCCTTTTCGGGTACGGGCATTTGTCTGTGTATTCTGTCCGCGGACAGGCAGTCCTTTCCTATGCCGTGTTCCACGATAGGATCCAATCTCTATAAGACGACGAATATTAGTCTTTACTTCGCTTCGCAGATTACCTTCAACGGTATATTCGTTGTCGATTTTGCTGCGAAGTTCAGATACCTGTTCATCCGTCCAGTCTTTCACTTTGATATTGCGATCAATATCCAGCTCATCAAGTATCTCTTGAGCGGTAGACCGGCCAATACCAAATACATAGGTCAGTCCTATTTCGCCTCGCTTTTCTTTCGGTAAGTCAATTCCAGCAATTCTTGCCATTATTAATTTTGATTTTGAATTTTGAATTTTGGATCAAATACTCAAATACAGGTAGATCCTGTTAGCTATATCCGGCTGCCATTGCAACCGTTTATGTTATTTTGCACCGTCCATAATTCAAAACCTACAATTAGACATTTAAAATTACCCCTGCCGTTGCTTGTGGCGCGGGTTCTTTTTGTTAATTACATATACACGACCATTCCGTCGTACAATTTTATCGTCAGGACTTCTTTTTTTTACTGAAGATCGGGTCTTCATAATACTAAACTCGTTTAAATTGGAATTTATTTATATCGATACGTAATACGTCCCTTACTTAAATCATAAGGAGACATTTCCACGGCGACACGGTCACCGGGAAGAATCTTAATATAATACATTCTCATTTTTCCGGAAACATGAGCCAAAATCTCATGTCCGTTGTCAAGTTCGACGCGAAATTGTGCATTCGGCAACGCTTCAATAATTTCGCCGTCTTGCTTAATAGGCTCTTCTTTAGCCATCTGAAATATCTGCGTTTATTCGGTTTTTTGTTATCTCTCTAATATAATCAAAAGTACTTAGAATTTCAGCCTTTCCTTCACGCACTACAATATCATGCTCAAAATGTGCCGCCTTCTGTTTATCGGCCGTCACGACCGTCCAGCCGTCCTCAAGGGTCTGAACCTCATAGCTGCCCATCGTAATCATGGGTTCAACGGCGAGGGTCATACCGGAACGCAACCGACTTCCTCTTCCGGGCTTACCGAAATTTGGCACCGACGGGTCCTCATGGAGCGACTTTCCCAGACCGTGTCCTACCAGATCCCGGACTACGCCATAGCCTTCTGCTTCGCAATGCGTCTGTACGGCGTAAGCAATGTCACCTATTTTATTTCCATGAATAGCCTGGTCAATTCCCTTGTAGAGCGATTCAAGCGTAGTTCTGAGCAGTTGGATTGTTTCTGTTTCACATTCTCCAACAGCAAAGGTATAGGCGTGATCGCCGTAATATCCATTTTTTTCTACTCCACAATCAATGGAAACAATGTCACCTTCGTTCAGTTTTCGCTTCTCACTGGGAATCCCGTGGACCACTTCTTCATTTACTGAAATACAGAGCGTGCCAGGGAATTCATTGCCTTTGGGGCCATAACCTTTAAATGCAGGACGCGCATTATGCTTCCCTATAAAATCATCCGCAACCCGGTCCAGCTTCGCAGTGGTTACTCCCGGCTCAATATGCTTGGCCACTTCGGCCAGCGTGCGCGAAACAAGCTGCGCACTTGTGCGCATTTTTTCAATTTCTGATTCGCTTTTCAAGAAAATCATCCCGCTCTGCGCCGTCCTTTCATTTTACCGGTCTTCATAAATCCGTCGTAATGACGCATCATCAGATGACTTTCAATCTGCTGGAGCGTATCAATCGCAACTCCTACAATAATTAATAAGCTTGTGCCGCCATAAAACATTGCAAAGCCGGGCGTGACCCCCAACCGTGCGGCAAAAGCGGGTAAAATAGCTATAAATCCTAAGAAGATAGCCCCTGGAAGCGTCACTTTCGTCAAAATATTATCAATAAACTCAACGGTTTGGTTACCCGGACGAATACCGGGAATAAACCCACCCTGCCGTTTCATGGTATCAGCCATTTCGCGGGGATTAACCGTAATCGCCGTATAAAAATAGGTGAAGAACACACAGATAATAAAGAAAATAATAGAATAAGTAATGCCCGTAAAATCAGCGGACCACGCGGTTAGCATCTGGACCGTAGCATTTTCAGGGAAAAAAGTGCCGATCGTACTTGGAATAAACATAATCGATTGGGCAAAGATAATAGGCATAACCCCCGCCGCATTTACCTTCAACGGAAGATATTGCGTGGTCCCGCCGTAGACCTTGCGTCCCACCACCCGCTTCGCATACTGCACGGGAATCTTGCGTACTCCCTGTGTAAGCAAGACACAAAAGGCAATGACCAGGATCAGGGCCGCAATTTCAATGATCACAACAATAGCATTCGGGCTGGTACTCACCTCGTTCACCAGGCTCGCCGGAAGGGCGGCAATAATGCCAATCATAATAAGAATAGAAATACCATTCCCTATTCCACGGTCTGAAATACGCTCACCAAGCCACATGACAAAAGTCGTTCCGGCTGTCAGTACAATTACAGAGGTGAAAACAAACGTAACGTTACCCACAATAATAGCGTTGGGTGAGGTAGCCATCAAATTAATCGCAAAGCCGATCGCCTGAACAGCCGTAATACCTACCGTCCCATAACGGGTCAGGCGGTTTATTTTTCTTCGTCCGTCTTCTCCTTCGCGCTGCAATTTCTGAAAATAGGGAACAACGGCTCCCATCAGCTGAATGATAATTGCGGCCGTAATATAAGGCATAATACCCAATGCAAATACTCCTGCCCGAGAAAAGGCGCCTCCCACAAACATATCAAATAATCCAAGCAGACTGGAGGCGCCGCCCGTATCCTGCACCAGTGCGGAAGCATCCACACCGGGAAGGGTTACATGACTTCCCATACGGTATATCATGAGGATACCAACAACGTATAGGATGCGGTTTTTCAGCTCCTCAATTTTAAATATGTTGCGAAAATTTTCAACTAAACTCATTCAAAAAAGAGACTATATTAATTCTCAACAAACATTATGCTTCCGCCAGCATCTTCAACTTTCTTCCGGGCAGACTTACTGGCCTTATGCACTTCAATGGTAATTGAAGTTTCAATATCGCCATCTCCAAGAAGCTTCACAAGATCGCCCTTACCTGCAAGTCCCGCTTCTATGAGATCCTCCAGGCTGATCGAGGGATCTTCGAGCTTACCTGCTTCCAAAAACAGATCAATAGTGCCCACATTAACAGCCACATATTCCTTTCGGAAGCGGTTGTTAAAGCCCCATTTGGGTATACGCCGCTGAAGGGGCATCTGTCCCCCCTCAAACCAGAACCGTTCTTTAAAACCACTTCGGGCACGTTGTCCGTTATGCCCTTTTCCTACGGTATGACCTCCACGTCCGGAACCTTGTCCACGGCCAATACGCTTGGCTTTTTTCTGATTTGGTTCAGGAGCTTTTAAATTGCTTAAATCCATTATACTGTAACCCTGTTAGTTCCTTAAATAAATTAGCCTTCAAACACCTTATTCAGCGAAACACCTCTTCGCTGTGCTACTTCAACCGGGTCGGTCAAATTTTTCAGTCCGTTATAGGTCGCTTTCACCATGTTATGGGGATTCGAAGACCCCACAGATTTTGTGAGGATATTCTGAAGTCCGGCTATATCAAGCAGTGCCTTTACCGGTCCCCCCGCAATAACGCCCGTACCTTCGGAGGCAGGTCGAAGCAATACCTTGCCAGCCCCCTCTTTACCGGTAATTGTATGGTATATACTCCCGGTCTTGGTCATGGGAACCCTGATTAAATTCTTTTTCGCATTATCAAAGCCTTTTTGAATGGCATCTGATACTTCGTTTGCCTTCCCCAAGCCATGTCCTACAACACCATCCTTGTTACCAACAACCACAATGGCATTGAAGCTAAACCGGCGTCCACCTTTCACAACCTTCGAAACCCGGTTAATGTGAACGAGTTTCTCTTCCAGATTTAAGTTCTTGGGAGCTACGTTATGTCGTCTTCTTATTTTAGGCATAATAATTCTGTTTAAAAGTCTAATCCGCCTTCGCGAGCACCCTCTGCGAGTGCTTTAATTACTCCGTGATATTTATATCCGCTGCGATCGAAGACCGCTTTATCAATTCCTTTCTCTTCAGCAAGCTCGGCCAAATGGTTGCCAACAACGGCAGCCGATTCTTTTTTGGCCTTCCCTTCGATCTCATCGGCAATCTCATTGCTTTGGGTCGAAGCAGCAACAAGCGTCTGTCCCGTCAAGTCATCGACCAACTGAGCATACACATGCTTATTGCTTTTGTTGACGCTCAATCGGGGACGTTCTGCCGTACCGCGAATTGTTGCACGGATGCGTCGTCGTATTTTATCTCGGCGTAACCGTTTTTTTGTTGTCTTATCCATTGTATAATTCTAATTAAGCTTTAGCAGCAGATTTGCCGGCTTTTCTTCGGACCCACTCATCGACATACCGTATACCTTTGCCATTGTATGGCTCCGGAGGACGTAGGGACCGAATTTTAGCGGCAACCTGGCCAACCAATTCTTTATTAATACCAGATACTATAATCATTGGGTTTTTCCGACTCTTCGTATCAACCTCGAGATCAACCCCATCGGGCGCTACGAAATAAATCGGGTGAGAAAATCCAAGCGTCATTTGGAGCACCCCGTTACTCAGGGAAGCCCGGTAACCCACTCCGATAATCTCCAGCTCTTTTTTATATCCTTCCGATACTCCCTGGACCATATTTCCAATCAGGGATCGATAGAGTCCATGCAGTGCAGGTCGGTTATTTTTATCAGAGCTGCGACTTACAATAAGTTCGCCATCTTTTTTTTCAATACTGATGCTGCTGTCAACTTTTAATGTATCACTGCCTTTCTCACCTTTAATAGTGATTACATTATCAGCATCTATACTGAATTCAACATCATCTTTTAATTCAATCGGCTGGTTTCCGATACGAGACATAATTCTAATCCTTTATTTTTAATAAATAGAGCACAATATTTCGCCGCCCACCTTAAGCTTGCGGGCTTCCTTATCTGTCATGACCCCGCGAGAGGTAGACAGTACGACTATACCCAAACCGTTAAGCGCCCTGGGAATTTCATCAGAGCTGCAATACTCCCGGAGGCCCGGTTTGGAACGACGCTTCATTTTCTTAATCACCGGATGCCCGTAGGAATCATACTTGAGAAACAGGCGCAATACCCCCTGCTTTCCGTCGTCGATATTGATATATTTATTGATATACCCCTTGTCCAGGAGAATTTTCGTCATGGCACGCTTCAGCTTGGATGCCGGAATATCGACCCGGCGATGTCCTGCCCGCTGAGCGTTTCTAATTCGTGTTAAATAATCTGAAATTGGATCAAACATAAAAGTACTTCGTTAGATTGTTACCAGCTTGCCTTTCGGATGCCGGGAATTTTCCCCTCAAGTGCAAGTTCTCGAAATTTAATACGCGAAATGCCATACTTCCGTATATAGCCCCGGGAACGCCCCGTTAAACTGCAACGGTTATTTACGCGCGTCGGGCTCGCATCGCGGGGAAGCTTCTGGAGCTCTTCCCACTTGCCTTCTTCCTTCAGCTTCCTTCGCTTTTCAGCGTACTTCTTTACTGTTCGTTTTCGTTTTTTATTGCGTGCTATCCAGGCTGCTTTTGCCATAATACTATGCGTCTATAATTTAATTTCGTTTCTGAAACGGCATACCAAATTCTTTCAACAGAGCATATGCTTCTTCGTCAGTTTCTGCTGAGGTTACAAAGGTTATATCCAACCCATGTATTTCGTCCACTTCATCGGTATTGATTTCCGGGAATATAGTATGCTCTTTAATCCCGAGCGTATAGTTTCCACGCCCGTCAAAACTACGGTCCGGAACGCCCCGGAAGTCGCGGGTTCGCGGTAATGCCAGGTTAATCAGGCGATCCAGAAATTCGTACATCTGCCTCTTGCGCAACGTAACTTTACAACCGATCGGCATTCCTTTTCGAGTTTTGAAATTCGAAATAGATTTTTTTGCCTTGGTCGTTACCGGATGCTGGCCGGCAATCTTAGCTACATTTTCCACTACCGTGTCTAACCGTTTTTCATTTTCTACGGCCTCGCCGACACCACAGTTAATTACTATCTTTTTAAGCTTTGGAACAGCCATAATATTGTCGTATTCAAACTGTTCGTCCAGCTTCGAAATAATATCGTCTTTGTATTCGGTATAAAGTCTTGCTTCAGCCATTCTCTAATTACTTCTTATTTATCAATAATCTCGCCACTGTTCTTGGCATAACGTACCCATCGTCCGCCGCCATCTTCCTCAATTCGCTTGCGACCTATCCGGGTTGGTTCTCCGGTGGATGGGTCAATCACCATCACATTCGATATATGGATCGCCACCTCGCGTTCAATACGTCCCCCCTGGGGATTTTCCTGGGTGGGTTTGTCGTGATGGACTCTCATGTTAACACCTTCTACCAACACACGTTCTTTGGCTGGGAATACAGCTAACACGCGACCTTCCTTTCCTTTCTCGTTACCGGCGATAACTTTGACATTATCGCCTTTTTTGACGTGTAGTTTCTTCTGTCTGTTATTCTTACGTGGCATAATCAAATTCTGTTTTTAAAGCACTTCCGGCGCAAGCGAGACAATGCGCATATAATTTCTTTCGCGCAGTTCCCGCGCAACAGGTCCGAAGATACGAGTTCCTATCGGTTCACTTTCTTTGTTAATAATAACCGCTGCATTTTCGTCGAACCGGATATAGCTGCCGTCATTTCTGCGAATTTCTTTCTTTGTTCGTACGATTACTGCATTCACGACCTCCCCTTTTTTAACATTACCTCCGGGAATAGCCGTCTTTACAGAACATGAAATTAAATCACCAATACTTGCATACCGGCGCTTGGAATCACCGAGAACTTTAATACACTGCAGTTCCCGGGCACCACTATTGTCGGCAACTTGTAATCTTGTCTGAGCTTGTACCATTGCTAATTTTATCCGTTATTTTGCGCGTTCAATAATTTCTACAAGGCGCCAAGTTTTACGCTTCGAAAGCGGGCGGGTAGACATTATTTGCACAACATCTCCTTCATTGGCTTCATTTTCTTCGTCATGAGCCAAATACTTGGTCGTTTTCGTAATAAATTTTCCGTATATCGCGTGTTTTACTTTTCGATCCACCGCCACAGTAATGGTTTTATCCATTCTGTTGCTTACCACGCGACCGGTTCGTTCTCTTCGTTGTACTCGTTCAGTTTGTGCCATAATTCAACTATTCAGCACCTTCTTGTTCTTTTTCAGTAATAATCGTATGCAGACGAGCAATTTCTCGTCGGGTCATCGGTACACGAGCAGGATTTTCAAGCTGTCCTGCTATTGCGCGATTGAACTTCATATCCTGCAATGCTTGCTTTTCGTCTTCAAGCCGTGCTTTAAGTTCGGTAATTGTCAGTTCTCTGAGTTCGTGTGCTTTCATGCGTCTCGGGTAATACCTTTGAAATTAAGATCCGTCATAATCACGACGAACAATAAATTTCGTTTTAATGGGAAGTTTATAATCGGCACGGCGCATAGCCTCGCGAGCCAACTCAAGGGGTACACCGGCAATTTCAAATAGAATTCTTCCCGGTTTAACGACCGCAACATATTCTTCAACAGCCCCCTTGCCTTTACCCATTCGGGTTTCAGCAGGCTGAGCAGTTTTGGGCATATCCGGGAAAATACGGATCCAGGTCTGACCATCACGCTGCAACTGACGGGCAATTGCAATCCGGCACGATTCAATTTGCCGGGAGGTGATGTACTTGGGCTCTAACGCCTTCAGACCAAAATCGCCGTGGGCCAGAGTGTGGCCTCGCTGGGCGGTGCCTTTAAGGCTTCTGCGATGCTGCCGGCGTCGTTTAACGCGTTTTGGTTCAAGCATGATCTATAATTTTACAGTATTTATGACTTTAATTTCTTCGTTTTCTGCGCGAACGTCGTTTTCCTCCCCGACGTCCCTTTGAATCATCTTTCTGCTGGCTGTGTGCATCTCCGGGCGTCAATTCAATATCCCCAAGCACCTCACCTTTAAAGATCCAAACGGTTACCCCGATGGACCCGTAAATGGTATTTGCAGTCGTATTATTATAATCAATATCCGCACGCAGTGTATGCAGCGGTACGCGCCCCTCGTGATACTGTTCGGTCCGTGCCATTTCAGAACCGCCCAGACGTCCCGCGCAACGAATCTTTATTCCTTCCGCCCCCATACGCATAGCAGACGAGATGGCCGTTTTCATAGCACGGCGGAATGAAATCCGGGCTTCCAGCTGCTGCGCAATATTCTGCGCAACCAGGCTGGCGTCGGTTTCGGGCCGCTTAATTTCACTTACGTTTATTTGAACTTCCTTACTGGTAATTTTTCTCAACTCTTCGCGGAGCAGTTCAATCTGCTCACCGCCTTTCCCGATAATAACACCGGGTCGGCTGGTTTTAAGAGTAAGAAGTATACGTTTCGGTGTGCGCTCGATAATAACGCGCGACAACCCGCCATTCTGAAGACGTGTATGCAGATATTCACGCAACTTCGTGTCTTCATATAAAATTTCGGGTTCATTCTCTTCGGAATACCAGTTGGAATCCCAACCTCGAATGATACCGAGCCTTAAACCTACCGGATGTGATTTCTGTCCCAAGGTATTGTCGTTTATTAATTAACTAATTCTTCTTCTTTTTTTGCCACAGTTACATTGATGTGGCAGCTACGTTTGCGAATCTGATGGGCGCGGCCCATCGGTGCCGGCTGTATACGCTTCAGGGTGGCTCCTTCGTTCACAAAAATTTCTTTGATATACAGGTCTTCATTATCAAGCCTTGCTTCCTGAAACTTATCGCGAATATTAGCTGCAGCCGATTTAATTACTTTTGCGACATCAGGGGCGGTTGCCTTATTCGTAAACTCAAGCCGTTTCAGAGCTTTGGCAACATTTTCACCCCGTACGGCGTCAGCTACCAGGCGGACCTTGCGCGGTGCCTTTCGCAGATGTTTCTGAATCGCTCGTGCTTCCATGTTTTCTTCAGCCATAATAATTCCTTATTGTCCTGGTTTTCTGGGTGCTTCTCGGGTTTTTGTCTTTTCTGGATGGCCCCGGAATGTCCGTGTGGGTGCAAACTCACCCAACTTATGACCAACCATATCTTCCGTGATAAACACGGGAATAAATTGCTTCCCATTGTGAACGGCAATCGTCAAGCCTACAAAATCCGGCGTGACCATAGAGCTGCGCGACCAGGTTTTGATGACATTCTTCTTGCCGCTTTCATTCATTGCATCGATCTTACGCTGTAACTTGTAATATACGTAAGGTCCTTTTCTGAGCGATCTTGGCATAGCTAATTACTTTTTAGACTTTTTACGACTTCGGACAATATAGCGATTCGAAAGCTTCTTGCGTTTTCTGGTCTTTAATCCTTTTGAAGACTGTCCCCATGGCGAACGCGGGTGTCCTCCTGACGCTTTACCTTCGCCACCACCCATCGGGTGATCTACCGGGTTCATGGCAACACCGCGGGTTTGCGGACGTCTTCCCTTCCAGCGGCTTCGACCCGCTTTACCGACCGTTGTATTGAAGTGGTCGGGATTGCTGGTGGTGCCCACGGTAGCAAAACACGTTCCCAAAATCATTCGAACCTCACCGGACGGGAGCTTAACCGTAACATACTTATCGGTCTTGGCCACCATCTGTGCAGCTGTACCCGCACTTCTGCAAAGCTGGGCTCCTTTGCCCGGATTCAGCTCAATATTATGAATAAAGGTGCCGGGAGGCATATTTTTCATCGGCATCGCATTCCCTTCATCCGGTTCAATAACAGATTCACTACTGATAATCGTATCTCCAACCTCCAGTTCATCAGGAGCAATGATATAGCGCTTTTCGCCGTCAGCATAGGCAACAAGTGCAATGCGCGCAGATCGATTAGGATCATACTCGATGGTCTGAATCTTAGCCGGGATATCATGCTTGTCCCGTTTAAAATCGATCAAGCGATATCGCCGCTTATGTCCCCCGCCCCGGTGACGGGAAGTCATACGCCCCTGCCTGTTGCGGCCGCCCGACTGACCTTTGCCTTTTACCAGGCGTTTGACCGTCGGTTTGCTCACCGTCACATCATCAAACTGAGGCGCCGTTCTATGCCGCGATCCGGGTGTTGTTGGGTTTAATTTCTTCGTAGCCATTGAACTATTGCTTTCTAAATTTCACTAAAGAAGTCTATCTCACCTTCTTTAAGCGTTACAATTGCTTTTTTCCAAACTTTGGCCCGACCCTCGATATAACCGCTTTGCGTAAATCGGCCCTTAGGCTTTGAAGGCATAATCATCGTGTTGACTTTTCCAACCTTCACCTCAGGGTACCGCTGCTGTACGGCTTTCTTGATCTCCGGTTTGCTCGCATACTTGTCAACCTTAAAAGCGTATTTGCCTTCAGCCTGAAGTCGGGTCAATTTCTCCGTAATTAATGGTTTCTTCAATACTTCACTCATGCTTCAACCTCCTCCACAGGTTCAATAGATCCTTGCAAAACATCCACTGCGCTATCCTGGATCAAAATGACGTCTGCATCCAAAATCTGATAGGTTGTGGGTTTATTTGCTTCAAGCACCTTTACATTAGGAATATTACGTGCTGATTTATAAATAATCTTGTCCGTTTCGGCCGTCAACAGGAGTACCTTCTTGGTTTCGACCTCCAGGCCTTTCAGGATATCAACCACTTTTCGTGTTTTGGGCTCATCAAAACTGAAATCATCGATAATTTTGATCGCCTCCTCCCCGGCCTTTATAGACAATGCTGACTTGCGAGCCAGTTGCCGGGATTTTTTCGACATCCGGAACGAATAATCACGTGGCTTGGGTCCGAACACTGTTCCACCGCCCTTTAACAAAGGAGATCGAATAGAACCGCGACGGGCCTGTCCCGTCCCTTTCTGGCGATAGGCCTTTCGCCCGCCACCGCGCACTTCACCGCGCTCTTTTGTTTTGTGCGTTCCCTGGCGCTGATTCGCCATATACCGGCGAACATCCTCATAAATAACGGTTTCATTAGGCTCTATGGAAAAAATGGACTCCGCCAGCTCAGCCTCATTACCGCTATCTGTACCTTCAGTTGTATAAATCGGAAGCTTCATTTCAATTTATCTATCGATTGTAAATTTCTACAAAACGTCCATTGGGACCGGGAACTGATCCGGTCACCATCATCAAGTTCGATTCAGCAAAAATCTTTGCTACCGTCAAATTCTTGATTTTTGTTCGCTCATTGCCACTGCGTCCGGCCATTTTCATGCCCGGGAATACCCGCGATGGGTCCGACGCCTGTCCAATAGAACCGGGATGCCGCTGCCGGTTATGCTGGCCGTGAGTGGCCTCACCGACACCGCTAAAATTATACCGTTTTACCACGCCGGTAAAGCCTTTGCCTTTTGTGACGCCGGTCACATCAACGCTCTCACCGACCGTAAAGACATCTTCAATATTAAGCTCATCTCCCACCTCAAAGCCTTCCGGTAGAAAATCCCTGAATTCCTTCACATACTTTTTCGGTGTTGTCCCGGCTTTATCGAAATGACCCAAGAGCGGTTTGGAAACATTTTTGGCTTTCTTGTCAAAAGCAGCGAGCTGTACTGCTTCATAACCATCTGTTTCCGTCGTCTTGATCTGTGTAATGACACAGGGTTCCACTTCGATAACCGTTACCGCATAATTGCGGCCGTCATCGTCGAAGACATTGGTCATTCCGACTTTTTTTCCTATTAAA
Source organism: Fodinibius roseus (assembly GCF_900129315.1). Lineage (GTDB taxonomy): Bacteria > Bacteroidota > Rhodothermia > Balneolales > Balneolaceae > Fodinibius > Fodinibius roseus. The sequence goes on along the minus strand of NZ_FQUS01000043.1, from coordinate 541 downwards.
CCACTACTCATAACTTAATTGCTCCTTTCGAGATTGTTTAAAACCTGCGTAATCCTGCAATGAGCGATTACACTTTAATTTCTACGTCTACCCCAGAGGGCAACTCCAGCTTCATCAAGGCATCGACGGTTTGTGAACCGGTCGACAGAATATCTATCAAACGCTTATGCGATCGATATTCGAACTGTTCACGGGCTTTCTTATTTACATGGGGACCTCGAAGCACCGTAATAATATTTTTCTTCGTAGGAAGCGGTATCGGCCCCGATACCACTGCTCCTGTTGATTTTACAGTCTGAATTATCTTTTCAGCCGACTTATCGATCAAGTTATGATCGTACGACTTTAACTTAATTCTAATTTTTTGTTGTGTAGCCACAGCTTATGATCTTTCATTGAGCAGTGATGCCATTTACAGTTTCATCATGGCATCACTCAACTATATTTCTATTCAATAATATCGGTTACCACGCCGGCCCCGACAGTGCGGCCGCCTTCGCGGATCGCAAACCGCAGCCCCTCTTCCATGGCCACCGGCTGG
>NZ_FQUS01000041.1 GCF_900129315.1 Fodinibius roseus | reverse complement strand
ATTCCGTTTTAATCATCGAAATAAAAACTTATATAACGTCTTGCTGCAAAGGCTCAGAGAAGACCCTCTCTAAGTCGTTTGCTTCATAAGACCCTGGATTATTATTGCCAAAGGAAGCCACCCCCCGGATGTTGATATCAGCTGCACTGCCAGGCTGACCTGATTTTTGAGAGACATTCACCCCCGCTATACGACCCTGTAATGATTTTTGAAGTCCATCCGCACCTTGACCACTCGTAATCTGTTCCCCATCGACGGAAGATATGGAACCGGTAATATCCGATCTCTCCTGCTCTCCATACCCGATGACGACCATCTCCTCCAAAGCTGTAGCTTCCGGCTGAAGACTAAAATTTTCCGTAACAGTTTCCTGTCCTTCCTCGATCGTAATCTCCCGGGTGGCTTCCTGGTAACCGATAAAAGTGACTACTAAAGTATGAGTTCCCGGCTCAATTCCGGTAATCCTGTAGCGTCCATCTGCATCGCTCGAGGAACCGCTTGTTGTACCCGAAATCGAAACATTGGCTCCGGGAAGAGGCTCCCCCGTATTGCCATCCGTTATGGTGCCGGTTATCACGGTCTGTATCACCTTCTCTTGAACCTGTTCTTTTTTGAGGACTATATATCCCCCGGAATAGCCACATGTTTGATATTGCTCCCTTCGAAAAGTTGGGATAATATCGTATCAAGTGTCAAATTTTTAAAGCTGCCCGACAGGTATTGCCTGTTGCTGATCACGTGTTCCTGATAAGTAAACTGTACGGGCAACTTATTTTCTAAAATATCGAGAACATCCCGTACTGACTTGTCTCTGATTTCAACGGTTATTTTTTCCTCCATAAATGTTGGGCGGGCCTCACTTGATGTGTACTCCAAATAATTAGACTCTGCAAGTGAAATGGAATTTTGCGATAGTGCCTCAGAACTATACAGCAAACCCAGAAAAATTAACAATACAGCCCTATACCTGTATTTATTCCTCATACATCCTCCATGTTATATTTATAAGTAAAGTTCTAATATGACCTCTACGACAGGTTTTAGGAAACTTTCCCTTAGCATTTCCCATTTGACTGGTCGCAGTAATACATCTGATCCCTTATCGTAAGAGTACTGACAACTATTACTTTATAGTTGATTGCTTACTTGTAGAAGCCTTTGCACAACCGTTCTTTTACCCAATGACGGCGTTACCGGTCGGTTGAAATTTTCACATATGATCTATATGCTGCGATTCCAACCTTTCACTGGCCTTGACCTTGAACAAAATTCCCGGCTTTTCAAAGGGTTCTTGTATCATGAATTTCTCCGCAATCTACTATAAATACGCTTGTAATGCGGAACTCCATGACAGTAAAAAGGATTTTTTTATGGCAAGTATGATTTGTTGTAGGTAAGTATAAATGCCCGAAAATCATCTATTACAGTGGACCGGTTTTTCGGGAGGGGCCCAGTTATGCATCCCCTACCCCTTCAACTCCAATATCGTCCCGGCGATATGACGCGTATCATTATTTACGTTAAAATAATAGGTAACCAGTATCCGGTTTTCATCAAGCATCACCGACCAGGGATATCCGATGTCCGAAGATCCCCCGTCCCTTCGGATCACGATTTCAGGGGCCGTATTAAAATCGGTGCATTCTTCATTTAGAATGCGGGCTCTTATGCCGTAGGGCTTGTGGCGATACCCGTAGACAAGGAAAACGCGGTTGTCGGGCAATCTCAGTGCTTGCAGCGGGTGTCCCCGGAATCCCATCGTTTGCCATGGCCCGAATGATTCCCCCCCATCCGCAGAGCGTGCAATAACCGCCTGGTCATCCAGTCCCGACGTCCGCAAAAAGGCCACCAAGTCTCCTTTGGGCGTTTCATAAACAGAGGCTTCATTGAATGAGGCTTTATCATCTTCTGCAACGGGACAAGAATACTGCCAGGTCTCCCCCTTGTCATCAGAAATAAGCAAGTGCGTGGAAGTCTTTCCTATATTGTCAGGGTCGTCCCCGGCCGCTACGACCCAGAACAGGCGTCCGCTTTCTCCCTCCCAGAGAGCCCCTCTGTTATAGGCGGGAAGGGGGTTGCCCAGGGCCGAATATTTTACTTCCGGCGGGATATTCGGCGGGTAGAACGGTCCATCCCAGGTTTCCCCTCCGTCTGCAGATTTCAGGTAGTATCCGCCTAAAAACACAGATCTCCCGGCGTTCTTGAAATTGGGAGTTCGCAGGTTTTCTATTCCCCCCGCATTCACAAAGGCCCAGCCATAACTGGTACAGAGAATTCGGCCATCTTGTAATTGAAGTAAACACGGGTCCTGGGACCCCCCAAAAGGGTGTGCATACAACAACGCCGGCTCTTCGGTCCAGCTCTCCCCATAGTCGTTTGAGGTAACCGTAACCAGGTAACTGTTGGGATCCACATGATGCGTTTTTTCTTCCCCGAATATCGTGCGATCCGGAGCTCTCCTGAAGGCGACTACAATTTCTCCGTCCCCCTTGTTAATAACCGATGGAAACGAAGAATAAAACCGGGGATCCTCGTAGATGATAAAGTCCCTGACTTTTTCCACCTTCTGAGCGTTGTGCAAGGCAGAAGATTTTCTCGCTGCCGCCGGGATATCATTCGGAGTAATACGCTGGAAAATCATGGGTATATTTACCAGGGAAAGACCGCTTATCAGCGACGACTTTTTAATGAAATTCAACCGATCCATATATTACTGATCCGTATTTTGATTAAAAAAATGTTCTGAACTCGATACCTTACTTGCCATAGCCAGAGCCCCATCGGACATAGTAAAATCGACTGTGAGTTGCTCGAATTCGGACCGACTCCGAGCTTCTTCCCCGTCAAAGAAACTCGCTTTCAGCCTCAAAAAATCCAACAAGCTGACTTAGTTCACCCGGATCTCCTCATAATCCTCTGTTCGACTGACTCCTGAAGTAAGAGATGCTGGTTGTAATCAATATCTTACAATGAGAAAAGCATTGCAATAGGATTTAAAAAAAGACGGGCTCCGGATGCTATCCTTTCCCCCAAATTTCGGGCACCCCTCTCTCCCCGCCGGTCAGGGGATCGGTGACGGGGACTGGTACGGCGGCAATATTCCTGTCGGCCTGCGGGCGTTCTCCCTCCTGGCCGGTTTTCAGGTCATAACTGCTGCCGCCCGGATAAGCGCCAACCACCCTGAAATCGCGGCTGCTGCCAAGGTTTTTATGTCCCACTCCGGCGGGGATGACAATCATATCGCCCGCCTCTACCTGGAACTTTTGCCCCCCTTCTCCACCCAGGTGCAGCTCAGCGCTGCCGGAATAGATCCCCAGCACCTCGTGGGAGGTACTGTGATAGTGGTGATAGTTATACACCCCGTTCCTCCAGGCGTTCAGCCAGTTGTTTTCAGCAAAGCGCTCTTCCAGCCACCGTGCTCCTTCCGATCCCCGCTGGTCAAAAGCATCGCGGTACAGCAGCAAGGGCAGCTTGTTATTGGGGATATCCCCGTCGTCTTCAAAGAATATTTGCTCAGGTTGCATGGCGCAGCAGTTCCCCTATGATTTTCTGACTCCCACCGGCATAATTTCGGGATTGACCAGCTCCTCGTAATCGCTGTAATTCATTCTCACAAGCTCTTTATGCGTGCCGGCATTGAATGCGATAACCTCGTCATCGGTCAGCGACTCCGCCACCAGCGTATCGAGATCATAGAAACTACCGAACGGGGGCATCGCTCCCAGTTCGCAATCCGGGAATATCTCTTCGAATTCCTCCTCGGAAGCCAGCGCTACTTCCCCGGCGCCCGTGGCTTCTTTTACGGCGTCGAAGTCGACATCATAGGTGGAAGGAAGAACCACCATTTTCATAGCTCCGTCGGCCTTTACAATTACCGTTTTAACCATCTCCTTCCCGGGTATATGGGCCGAAGCGGCCACCTCCTGGGCGGTAAAGGCCGGCGAATGTTTGATCACGACATATTTCTTCCCCTTTTCATCCAGATAATCAGTCAATTTTTTTAAAGGCATAATAACCTCCCTGTTAAATTATAGTGCCATCTGTATAACCTACAATTAAAACCGAGCGTCAACCATTCCAACTGAATCTCCAATTCGGTTTATCAATCTATGCGACTTATTGTTTCGGCGGCAATTCCTTTATATTATCTGTATCCAAAATAGCAACTTTGAGTTATATTCAAGATGTAGCGCACTCGACCCGAACCATTCAACAGTAACCCACGCTCCCATGCCTGATGCCATTATCATAGGAGCCGGACCCAACGGTTTGGCTGCAGCAATCCACCTGATCCAACATGACCTGTCTGTAACGGTTTATGAGAAAGAAGCGTCGGTCGGCGGCGGCACACGCACCCGGGAACTCACCCTGCCGGGATTCCGGCATGACGTATGCTCTGCGATCCACCCGATGGCCAGGTCCTCCCCCTTCTTACAGTCGCTGCCCCTGGGGGACTACGGTCTCGAATGGATCCAGCCGGAGATTCCGGTAGCCCATCCCCTGGATGGTCAGCCGGCCGGAGCCCTGTACCGGTCGCTGGATGAAACGACCGATCACCTCGGTAAAGACGGGGAATCCTACCGGCGGGCCATAGCACCCTTTCTTGATGCATGGGATAACCTGTTGCCCGATATTCTGGCTCCTTTCTCACTGAGGCCGAGGCACCCGCTGCTGATGGCCCGGTTCGGGCTGCAGGCCCTGCGTTCGGCCGGCGGATTTGTCCGCCGATTCAAGACGCCGAAAGCACGCGCTCTTTTCGCCGGGCTGGCGGCCCACGGGATCCTCCCTTTTGACAAGACGGCTACCGCAGCTATCGGGCTGGTGCTGGGGATAGGCGCTCATACCGTCGGCTGGCCCTACCCAAAAGGGGGCTCGCACAGCATTACAAAAGCGATGGCGGCCTATTTCGAATCGCTGGGGGGCTCGATAATCACCGGCACCGCTGTAGCATCCCCGGACCAACTCCCCGCCGCCGGAGCTGTACTGTTTAATACCACCCCCAAGCAAATTCTGGATATGGCCGGCGAGAAGTTATCCCCGGACTACGCCCGGAAGCTGCGTCGCTTTGAGTACGGGTGCGGGGTCTTTAAACTGGATCTGGCGCTAAGCGAGGCTATACCCTGGACGGATGAGCGGTGTCGCAAAGCGGGAACTGTTCACCTGGGGGGAACCTTTGAGGAGATTGCCGCATCCGAGGACGATACGGCCCAGGGGCGGCATCCCGAGCGGCCGTACGTACTGGTGGCCCAGCAGAGCCTGTTTGATGACAGCCGCGCGCCGGACGGGAACCATACCTGCTGGGCCTACTGTCACGTCCCCAACGGCTCGACCAAAGATATGAGTGAACCCATCTTAAACCAGATAGAACGATTCGCGCCGGGTTTCCGCGACTGCATTATCGGGCGACACTCGATGAATACGGTAGCCATGCACGCCTATAATCCCAATTACATCGGGGGGGACATCAACGGGGGAAAGCAGGATATCACGCAGCTGTTTACGCGTCCCGCGGGCCTGTTTGATCCCTACCACATCCCGGATACTCATTTCTATATATGCTCCTCTTCCACGCCCCCCGGCGGCGGCGTTCACGGCATGTGCGGCTACCACGCGGCAGAATCGGCCTTGAAACAGCTGTCCGCAGGAAGTATTAAGTAATCAAGAGGTCCGTTTACTGTCTACAGCAACTGTCTGTCATCCACTTTCCATACCCCTTCCCGGGCCTCTCCCCTCCGCAGCTTGTTCGCCCACTTGTGGGCCAGTCTCGTCGTCTGCGGCAGCTTGTATTTCGTCAGTGTTCTCACAGCCAGCGCGTAGGCGTCCCCAAACGAGAGCTTGTGTCCCGGCGAGACATAAACAGGATTGACATTCGTCCGGCTCCGCAAGGCGATCCCTACTTTTTCTCCTTCATCCATCAGATCGGCCGAGGCTCCTTTCTCCGGTGCCAGTGTGCTGTGGGACCCGGTTAAGATGTTTTTGGCGACCCCCATCGTCGGGTGATCGATTTCTATGCCAAAATGCGTGGCGATCCCCATCCGCCGAGGATGCGCCAGGCCGTGCCCGTCCAATATCAATACCTCCGGATTCGCATCGAGCTGATTCCACGCCTTCCACAATACAGGCAGCTCGCGGAAAGCCAGCAGCCCCGGAATATAGGGGAAGCTTGTTCTGTCGGAGACCAGGGAGAGGGTCTTCGGCTGCATATCCCGAAGGTCAACAGCCACAATCGCCGCATGCATGAGGTCAGACCCCCGGTCAAAGGAAATGTCTGCTCCCGCTACCAGCTGGGATGGTTTATCCAGTGGTTCCAGGGATATCTTCTCTCGCAGCCGCTTTTGAAGTTGTTTGGCTTCCAGCGGTTCAATGCTTTTATAAAAGTACAGCGGATTATCCGGCATATCACAACTTATTTGTTAACCAATGAATGCATTAAGCGATATACTGCTAACCTGGATTACTCATAAATAATAAGGGATCATTCGTTCAAATTTCTTTGTGAACCATCCAGGCTAAAAGATCTTTTAAAATATCAAAAGGCCGTTTTGCCGCCCAATGGATTCTTTTGCAGCCTGTTGACCATCTGAACGCAAAATAAACGGCCGGGCAGGCGGATTAACAGGAAGAGGTCGAAGAAGCAGTGAAGCCTGATATTCATCACGGTGATATTTAAGACAACTGCCGTAATCGGGACCAGAACATAGAGCAATATATGATGCTCTGTCGAAAAACAGTAACGGCATCACTTCTTATGCCCCGCACTGCCCATGAAACTTATTGGCGGCTAAATGACTTATAAGATATGATGAAACATGTCACTCGTACAACTACATTATTATTCCTAATTAAAACGTATTGTTTATGGACCTCTCTGAAGTTAATGCATTAATAACCGGCGGAAGCTCGGGCATTGGAAAAGCAACGGCCCAGGCCATTATTGAAGGCGGCGGAAAGGCCGTGATCGCCGCACGGAACACCGATCGGTTGGAGACGGCCGCAGAACAGATCGGGGCCACAGCTGTCCCCTGTGACGTACAAAAAGAAAGCGAAGTGATAGATCTGGTTGAAAAAACCGTCAGAGAACTGGATGACTATAATGTCCTCATCAATAATGCGGGATACGGTGAGTTCTCAAAACTGGTCAATCTCCCGGCTACCGAAATGGAGAATCAGCTCAAAACGAATACCATCGGTGCGATGATGGTGGCGAGGGAGTCGGCCAAACACTTTATCAAAAAAGACTATGGCAATATCATTAATGTTTCATCCTCGGCAGGCAAGAAGGGATTTGAAGGCGGTACAGCCTATGTTGCCAGCAAATTTGCGATGAGCGGCATGACCGAGTGCTGGAGAGCGGAACTGCGTCCCCACAACATTAGGGTCATGCAGATTAATCCGAGCGAAGTACAGACCCGCTTTTCGGAAAATGCCGGTCAGGGCCAGCGGGCATTCAACGAAACCAAGCTCATAGCCGATGATATCGCCCAAACAATCTGCAGCATGCTTTCCCTGGCAGACCGCGGCTTTATCACAGAAACCAGCGTGTGGGCAACCAATCCTAAGTGAAGAGGGGGGGCTCACGAACACCCGGGATTGAGGTGGTGCCCGGAAGAGTTCTTAGCCCATTTAGTTGCGTTCATTCCTGTTCAGGGTAGCACTGTTTGCAGGGACACAATTCCCGCAGCGACTCCCACTGGTACATGCCGTTGCTGTGCCCGTCGTTCCAGAAGATTTTGATGGCGTGGTTTCCGACCTGTTTGATATCCTCAATCTCGACGTGCTGGGTGGGTTCTACGAAAAAAAGCGAACGATCAAAGGTGTTCATGTTCCCGTGTCCCCCGCGGCACAGAACACAGGGACAATTTTTTCGAAGTCCAAACAGGGAATACTCCGAATGATGCCCATCACTCCAATCAATTTCCAAAATTCCCTCGCCGTTGGAAACTTCAATACTTGCGGGATGTAAATCTTGACTCATAAACAGGGTTTGTTAAATTATTCTTATAGAAGCCTTTTGCAGAAACCGTTCTTTTGGCCAATATCTGTATTTTATCGCATTCAACATCCTTACAGATGCATTAAAGGCTGTGGTTCTGAATGTGTTCAGGGGTTGAAATTGATTAAAATTCCAGGTTTTGCAAAAGGCTTCTTAAAATTCCTTAGCTTACCATTCGACAGCGTGCAATAATATGATGCATAACATACAAAATTTGAGCATATGTCCCTGCCGGTAATCCTGCTTCTTTTCCTGATTTTCATCGCCACCTCCTGGATGGGGTACAAGCGCCTGCTTCGCCTGCGGCATCTGACCCAGCGTCGGCTGGCGTATGGCTTTCTCGCGGCCATGGCCATTCTTACCCTTATGACTGCTGCCCAGTGGATGGGGTACTTTCCACAACATATCGCCGCTAAATTTACCATGGGATTATATACCGCAGTAGCGGGATTTTTCATGGGATTTGCCTTCAAGCAGTTTATTCTTCGCCGAAAAACCGGCAATATGGAATATGCCTATCGGTCGTTCTGGACCGAAGCCGTTCCGAATTTGATAAGCATACTGCTGATTTCCTTCGGATTGTACCGGATGCAGCTGTTTACCCTGGGTCCCTTTACGGGCATCGGACTGACTTCCGGACTGTCCCTTCTGGCATTTGGCCTGCTTGGGGTAACTATGCGTATTGTGCCGGAATTTCGCCAGAAAGGGATCATGATCCTGGATCGGCTGGTCCCCTGGCAGGAAGTGGTAGCGTATCGCTGGCACCGGGAGAATGTGATACAGATCGACTACCTGAATGCCAACAGCGAGTTGACGGATTTCACAACGGCTATTCCCGCAGAAGATCATCTGATTATTGAACGGCTGCTGGGCAAAAAGCTAAAGGAACACGAGGAACAGCGGAAAAAAATCCTAAAAAAAAGAGACCAGCCCGGGCATTAGATGCCGGTTATTTGGTACCGGCTGTTTGTGTGACCAATCCCAAATAGGATTGACCATTTTAAGAAGTTAAGTTTTGTTCTCTATTCTACAGCAGCCTCTCGTGCTGTACCATAATACACTCGTTTCTCACATAGGGAAGCCCCGCTTCCCCGGCCAAAGCCTCTGCTTCCTCTGAAGAAACATCCATCTGGGTCCATACCACCGGCTTCTGCCCATTTTTCCCCACCCAGTCTACAACCTGTCGCACCATATCTGCGGTATATTCAGAATTACGAAAAATATCCACGATATCCACGGGATACTTCTCCGGGATATCGGCCATCTTATCATAACAACGCACGCCAAGCACCTCGTCATATTTCGGGTTGACCGGTAAGATAAGATAACCGTTCTCTTTCAAGTAGCTTGCGATATGATAGCTGGTACGATATTTATTGGCCGAGCACCCGATAATAGCAATCGACTTTGCTTTCTTTAAAATGTCAGAGTATTCCGTCACCATAATATTTTCAGATCTTGGTAGCTGTTATTCGTTGTTGGCTCTTCACTACAATCTCTCTTCCCTGACCTGCTGCTCCCGGGGAACAGAACTCCAGAGAGGAACCACCAGGAAAGTGCGTGAGGTCTACGATTATGCGCCGTAACAAACCTTAGGTTTCACGTAGTGTACGGTCCATTCCGCATTTCCCATCCCGGATAGTCGCAGTAAGTGAAAAGGGACTCAGGCTTCTGCACTTTCTTCGCTATCCCACAGAATACAACTTTAACGGCTTTTAGTAAAGCAGATGCTTTGGTTGAGTGATACAACATGGAACCGGTGATCCCTCCTGCAGTCTGTCTGACCGCCGGCAATCTGCTGCCGGTTGTCGGCTGTCAGCTAAAGGTTGAACGTAAGTTAAATTTAGATAAATGATAATTACTTAAAAACACAATAAAGTGGACTAAGTGAGGTATATAATCTCAACAAAGTCCTTTTTTAAAGTGCCGGACTTAAGGGATCGCGTGAGGAGAACCGGACAACTCGGGTCATTTTCCGGAACTTTTTTTGAGGCGAGAGCGTCCTGTTACCATGCTCCGTCTTCACTTAACGCCGAGATAGGCGTCAAATCGAGCTTTCTGAACTCAACCTCTGCCCCCTCGGCCTGTACTGCAATCTGTCCCTCGCTCGCCGTCGCCTCTTCTCCATAGTTGACCAGATCCCCGTTTACCCAAACTTTTATTTTATCATCATGAGCTTCAATAACCATGGTATTCCACTCTCCGAGGGGCTTTTCGGATCCGTCCGTCAGGTTCAGTATTCTCCTTTTTTCCCCTTCGGTGATTCCCCATTCCTCCCTGGGACCGCGGCGCTCTACCATATTGGGCACGCTTATATCTTCGACGATACACCAGAAATCGCCCGCATGCTCGTGCATCATCTGCACTTCAATGGACTGTGGAAACATATCGTACAGCGCCCGGGGCGTAGAGGCGTGAACCAGTACGCCGCAATTGCCCGGTTCCCCCGGAAACCGGTATTCCACCTCCAGCCGGTAGTCACTGTATACTTCATCGGTAATAAGATGTCCCCTCGGTTCGCCCAGGCTGACGAGCATACCGTCGCGGACGACAAAGGGGTCTCTCAAGGTCGAATCCTCATCCATGGGCGGCACGTCCATATGCCACCCGTCCAGGTTTTCCCCGTTAAAAAGTTGTTGTGTCTGCGGTTGCGAATTGCAAGCGATGGTCCCCGCTATAAGTAAGCATATAAAAATACTAATATTTTTTTTCATTATATTTATTCAACCTATTCATTATTTGTTTTGTGATTCCTGATTTTTGTAAGGATCAGCCGAAACATAATTTAACAGGCAAAATGAAAACTCCAAAAGAAGATATGCATGAACTTTTCGCTTCACCGGCCGGGGTCTGAAGTTTTTTCTCGGGGGAAAGCGTTCTACGCCAACAGAAAATTGAAGTTATACTTTTCATTTGAAATTACTTCGGTTCTGTTATAATTACAAAAAACACTATTTTGGTCCGGAGATCGTTACCGAAAGGTAGGGCTGTGCGGATATCCACAACATAACGACACTACCATCATACCATATATATTTATATTGCCGCAAACCCAAAGAATGAATAACAAGATCAATAGATGGTTTCAAGAGTAAAGTCCTTTCTGAATCGTCATAAAAAATATGCCCCTGTTCTCTTTTTTATCGGCGGATTTATCTGGGATAGCCTCACACTGGGTCGTATTGACGGCTGGTACAGCAATACCGTGCTGTTTTTGTACCTGATAGGCCTTACCATCTGTCTCTATATTTTTAACCTGGTTGACGACAATCACTGGGATGGGACCTTCCTCAAACCCTACCAGGAGTATGCTCCCCTGGCTGTGCAATTCTTTTTAGGGGGACTTTCAAGTGCTTATGTCATCTTCTTTTTTCAGAGTGTCAGCCTCACCAAGACCGTTGTCTTTTTCCTTATATTAGTCGTGCTTCTGCTGTCCAATGAATTGCTCAAACACCGCATTTCCAACAAATACCTTCAGTTTGGGGCGTATCTTTTTGTAACGTTTACCTTTTTTACTTTTTTTCTTCCCATTCTCCTTGGACAAATGAGTACTTTTATCTTCATTATTTCGGGACTGCTGGGATTAAGCTGCACCGCACTCTTAGTCGCCTATCTTTATTTTAGAAGTCCCTCTACCCGCGCCGAAATAAACGGCTGGAAGATCACCGGTTTAACGCTGGGCATTTACCTTTTCATTAACGGCTGCTACTATTTCAACCTGATCCCCCCGGTTCCCATGTCCCTGCAATCGGGAATGCCGGCCTACAATGTCCAAAAAACAGATGGCTCCTTCGAAGTAACATATGAAAAGCCGAATACCCTGTACCGTATCTGGGAAACCCATAGCCAGACCTTCCATTACGCCGAGGGCGACACTGTTTTTGTATATACCTCCATCTTTGCTCCCACCGATCTCAAGAAATCCGTTCAGCATGTCTGGCAGTGGCTGGACCCCGGCACCAACAGCTGGCAAACCAGCGATACCATAGGCTATGAGGTTATAGGGGGACGCAAAAAAGGATTCCGGGGATTTACCTATAAAACCAATATCCACCCCGGCCACTGGCGCGTGAATGTGACCACGACAGAGGGACTGGTTTTGGGGGTCATCGGCTTTGAAGTGGTTCGCGACAGTACGTTTGAGAAGTCGGAATTGACCACGCAAATATTTAATTAACAATCAAAGTCTCAATTCTCCTTAAAAACCCTTATATTCGGTGTACATTCTAAGAACAAAAAAACTGATAGTATTTTGCCTAAAGTAAAAAACGGTGACACCGTAAAAGTACACTACACTGGAAAGTTAACTGAAGACGGAACTGTTTTTGACAGTTCCCGCGAACGCGAGCCGCTTGAATTTACGCTGGGAGAAGGACAATTAATTCCCGGTTTTGAAGAAGCCGTTATCGGTATGGAAGAAGGCGAGGATACTACCATCGAGCTTTCCTCTGAAGATGCCTACGGTGAGCGGCGCGAAGATTTGGAACTCGAAGTTTCAAAAGATGATCTGCCTGACAACATAGAACCGGAAGAGGGCATGCAGCTACAGATGCAACAGCAGGAAAACGGACAGGCTATTCCTGTTCAGATTACGGCTGTGGAAGATGAATTTGTTAAGCTTGATGCCAACCACCCGCTGGCGGGTCAGGATTTAACCTTCGATATTGAGCTCGTTGAGCTGAAAAGCTAACCATGAGCCTCAATTGATCTTATTGCAAGAGCCTGGATTCGGGTTACCGAATCCAGGCTTTTTTTATTTTTACTTCACCTCGATGATCTTGCTCCGGGTGAACTCCTGCCCATACATATTCTCCGTCCAAACGGTAATTTTATGGATCCCCTTCTTCTTAGCCAGCTCCGGGAGCGGAGCGGACCAGATATGATTCGTGGGATTGGGGCTGCTCCAGGGTCCCTCGTAACTTTCGTACAGGGACTCGTAATACGGCGATATGCGCGCATCCTGCTGCTGCATCGTATGCCACTCGCCGCCGTCAACCCGGAAGCGAACTTTTGAGCGTTCACTTCCATTGAAGAGGTTGACCAGCACCTCGGCCTCCCGCAGTTCTCCGGCCGCCAGCTCTGTGGAGGGAAGTTCAATACGCATCTGGAAATCGGAATCCCCGCCGGCGGCTTTATACCGCTCCCGGTAGGTGTTGCCTTCAAATTCCACAATGTGATAGCCGTTCGGAACCCCGTCCATCTGGGTGGCTATCGGGATCCCTTCCTCGTTCTTCGGTCCCCGCCACCAGGTACCGCAAGCGGCCGTTGTTGCAATATGGTGGATAGGCGCAGCATTGTTCCGGCCGAACGACTCCCCGAGAAAGTGCTGGAAAGTCATGTGACGGTGTCCACCCAGGAAGAGAACGCGCTCCCTTTCATCGAGCATATCGATTAAAGCTTCCCTGTTGACGGTATTGACGCTCTCCCCCTCGCTGTCGGCCGAGTACAGGGGAATATGGGCCAGCAGCACGATAAGCTTCTCATCCTCCACGTATTGCAGGTCATTGCGGATCCACTCCAGCTGGGTGTCGCTCAGATGACCGCGATACCGGGCGTTCCCCTCGTCATTGCGCCCGAGGTAATCAATATTATCCATGCTGATAAAGTGAACATCACCGTAATCGAAGGAGAAGTAGGTGGGACCGTAATGCTTCTTGTAGGTTTCTTTCGCAAAACGGTTGCCTTCCGTATCGTAATTGATATCATGATTGCCCAAAATATTGTAGACCGGCGTGCCCACGGTTTTCATGATGCGGCTGTACCGGTCATACAGGGACAGGTCATCGAACATAATATCCCCCAGCACAAGCGTCACATCCGCGTCTGTATCCGCCAGTTCCGGCACGATATCATCCCGGAAATAGGACAGTTCCTGGTCATCCCTGGGCTGGGGGTCACCGAATGCCAGGGCCGTAAAGGACTCTTTCTTCTCGGAGGGGATCAGTCCGAAGTTGACCGATTCGGGAAGCGGTCCCGTCGGCTCCACTCCCGGATACTCCAGCTCCGGTGAACCCTCCGGATGATGGATATAGTAGGAAAAACGCGGTAGATTCTTTTCATTCAGCGGGAGCTCATATCCTGACGGCTTCCGGATAAACACGATGGTCTCTTTCTCGATCGGAAGCCGGTACGAGCCGTCTTCCCCGCTCAGGGTTACCTCCCTGCCGTTGGAAACGGCAACCTCCGGAATCCCCTCCTCCCCCGGATCCATTTTGGCATTGCCGTTCTCATCCAGGAACACCGTGCCGCTGACTGCTTCCTGGGCGTGTGTAACAGTCGAATAAACCGAAAATAATAGTGCGACTATAAAAAGAAATCCTGTTTTTCTCATGGGAATCAGAGGAATATTAAGTTTGAATGACAGGCTAAAAATACATTTTAATTTTTATATATCAATCCTCCATTGCTCCCGCATTTCTCGTCCCAGTAACCTATTGGCAGCGGCATCACTGGTAAACAGCTCTCTTCGGGGATCCCACTCCAGCGGCCTTTTTAACTGGTACGCAATATTCCCGAGCGTGCAGACCGTGGCCGTACGGTGGCCTGTTTCCACATCACAGATGGGCTGTGTTCGGTCCCGGATCGCATCCAGCCAATCCTGGTAGTGGTTCTCGCTGTAGTACACCCGCTCTTCATCCCGCCCGATCACCTGGTCTTTCAGCGAAACGGGCGTGGTCTCCAGCCGGCCCCGCTGCACATCTACCTGTCCCTCCGTGCCGATAAACCGGACCGCGTGATCCTTGCCGAAGTGCTCATGTGTCACCTCTACACCATTCCCATAGCGATAGGTAAGGCAGAGGTAGTCATCGCCGTCCGGGGGGATAACGGCAACGGGACCGCTGTCGTCCATATCAAAAGCCCACTGAACGATATCGAACATATGGGCGCCCCAGTCGGTCATATCTCCCCCGCCAAACGCCTGGTAGTAGCGCCACCGTCCCCAGAAATCATCTCCCGGCGAGGGAAGCAGCTCGTGATTGTACTGGTAATAAAAATTGGGTCCCAGCCAGAGATCCCAATCGAGTCCCCCGGGAACCGGCTCTCCGGGCAAACTGTAGGGGGCCGCAGAACTGCCGACATTCACTTTTACTTTCTCGATCTCTCCTATATAGCCGTTGCGCACCAGCTCGACGGCCTGCCGGAATTCCTGCCAGGAGCGCTGCATGCTGCCCGTTTGAAACACCCGGTCATGCTCGCGCGTGGCTTTGACCATCGCCCGGCCCTCCTCGACGGTCAGCGACAGCGGCTTCTCGCAATAGATATCCTTGCCGGCGCGGGCCGCCCGCACCACCTGTACCGCATGCCAGTGATCGGGCGTGGCAATGACGACGGCATCAATTTCCGGATCCTCCAGCAGCTCCAGGAAATCACGATAGGATTTGCACCCGTCATACGACGCTTTCCCCGATTGCTCTGCGTAGTGGGCGTTGACCGTTTCTACAAATTGATTCAGATTGGTCTCATACACGTCGCAGGCGGCCACAATTTGAGCCTGACCGGTTTCCAGAAATGAGCGCGCCAGGCCCCTTCCCTGCCGGCCGGTGCCGATGAAACCGAGCGTTATCTTTTCGCTGGGCGAGGTATAGCCGGTACCGCCCAGGACATAGCGGGGCACAATCGCAGAAGCCGAAAGCGCTGCGGCGCTGTTAATAAACTGGCGGCGTGAGATATTGTTTTTCATGGCAAAGGTGGTATGTTTTGGTAATGTAAATTAATATTTCAGCGGGATCACTGGAATACAGGCTCCGTGAAGCGACTTGGTTTTGCAAAATGTTATCCGTTGTCTTCACATCACCTATTATATCTCTCCCGTAAGCCAAATTCAATGTTTATAATAGTTTGTCCTCCCCCCCTAAAACTGATCCATTGTAAGTGTAAGCTTCCCAACCTATTGTAAGTAAGAGCCAGACACACTAAATGGGATACTATTGTCAGCTTCCCCATTTTTCGGACCACTCAAAAGTAGAGGATTTGGGTTAAGGTAGTAGTTCTACCGGTGTTTTATACCCCAGCGATTTGTGGGGTCGGTTGTGATTATAATCATATTTCCATTGGGCGACTTTCTCCCGAACTTCACCCAGGGTTTTAAATATGTAAGCGTTCAGAAGCTCCGTTCGGATGCTGCCGTTAAGCCGTTCGACATAAGCGTTTTGCGTGGGTTTGCCCGGCTGGATAAACGCCAGGATAAGGTTATTGTCTTTGCACCAAAGGTCTAGTGCACGCGAGATAAACTCCGGGCCGTTATCCACCCGGATCATCTGGGGCAGCCCGCGAGACTCTTTGAGGTTTTCCAGCACGCGAATCACCCGCAGGGTCGGCAGCGAGGTGTCTGTCTCAACCCAGAGCACCTGTCGGTTATAATCATCGATCACATTCAGCATGCGAAACGTGCGCCCGTCCCAGAGGCTGTCATGCATAAAATCCAGACTCCACACCTCATTGGGCCCCTCAGGCTGGAACAGCTGTTGCTTCGCCCGTGCAGGCAACCGCTTCTTGGCCCGGCGGCGAATGTTAAGCCTCAGGGCCGTGTAAACCCGATACACCCGTTTGTGATTCCAGGGGCGACCCATCGCCCGCAGGCGGTGATGACATTGCCAGAAGCCAAT
>NZ_FQUS01000037.1 GCF_900129315.1 Fodinibius roseus | reverse complement strand
GCCGGTGCATTTGGTTATTTGAATAAGGCAAGCTATTCCGAAGAACTGGTAAAGGCTATCCGAAAGATCACTTCCCAAAAGCGCAAATATATTACAAATGAAGTGGCCGAACAGCTGGCCTCTCAAGTGGATCTCAACCAAGATACCTCCAGACATGAACAACTGTCGGACCGGGAATTCCAGGTTTTATGCATGATCGCATCGGGCAAAACCGTGGCAGAAATTGCGGAAGATTTTTCCCTGAGTCCCCAAACCATTCATACCTACCGAACCCGCGTCAAAGAAAAAATGAATCTGAATTCTAATGTAGAAATGGCGCAGTATGCTATTGAGAATAACCTGATAGATTAATGCCCACATGGAATAAGAACGTTACAGAATGCCTTTATTTTATAGCAGGAGGATATCACAGTATATTCGTTAAGCAAAATTGATGTTTCAAGGAACTTTGCAGAACTCTTTAATTTAGGGTTTTCTATCATAATTATAGGTTTGATTGAATATCGCAAATTTTCAGCCAACTTCCTTTTTAGTATATCGGATAACGCCACGGGCTCAGCATTCTGGATCAATAGATGACCCATAAGACGGGCGATATTCTTTTTAGAAATGTTTGAGTGGTTGTTTCAATTTACTATCCCATTCAATGACAAATCCAGCGGAGTGGCAAGAGCTTTCCATAAGGCAATATCAGAATTGAAATATTAATACCAGAACTTAAATAAAAATCTTATAGCTGGCTATTTTATGAGATGATTAAGGTCGTTATAACTTCCAACATTCAAATCTTTTTTTAGGCTTTTCTTCTGCCAAGGGGGATATGATTTGTTGTAAGGTAACATAATTGTCCGAAAACTCTAGGTTACAATGGACCAGTTTTTAGGGGGGAGGTCACATGCATCGAGAATAATTATCGGTCATTATTTAAAATTTTGGTAATTATTTATTAAATATAATGGGTTAAACAAAATGCGCTTTTTTAAAAAAATACTAGGGGTAGTGTATTTATGAATTACGAGGTAAAAGAACGTTACAATTGTGTGATTATTGAGCTGTCGGGGAACGTAATGGGTTGGTCCCCATGCCGAAACATTTCGGGATACCCTGCATGGACTTTTAGAGGATGATAAAAAGGAGGTTATTGTCGATCTAAGCAGTGTCAAATTCATGAATTCTTCGGGACTAGGGCTCCTTATAGGTGGTCTCACGACCATGCGCAATGCAGGTGGAGATCTTGTAATTTGTGGGGCAAACAAGAAGATTGAAAGTCTGCTCGTGATAACCAAACTGATTACAGTCTTCGATCATTACCGTACCCTGGAAGAAGCTGTCGAATCATACGAGGACAAAGAAAAAACGGAATAAGCGGTTTTAGATTTTCGTGTCGGCAGGGCGTGTGAATCGGGTATTAAAATGAAAAACACCGAAAGGCATGAAGCCTTTTGGTGTTTTTGTATAATTTAGTGTTTATCTCTTATCTCTTTCCAGTGTTTACAAACTGAATACACTGACCTTGGTTTTTGAAGCCGTAGTCAGCGTACCCGCCGTCCTTACAGTCATCTTTTGATAGTGACTTGTAGTGTGTATACACTTCAGCTTCTCCACCACGAAAATCAATGACATCAGATATATACTGCTCATTAGGGTCATTTACGGTGACATCCTGACTGATATCATCAACAAAGATATCCGGAACAGATCCTTCTGCATGTGAACTCGTACCAGTCACTGTGAGTATGGCCGGATCAGTCACACCGCCACCTTGACCAACGTTCATTCCGTGCCAACTGTGACCAGCTGTACTGATATTATGAGCGATTACTTCTGAGCCGTTGACTACCAGGCCAGTACGAGCATTATCCTTAAGGAATACATCGCTTACCAGGACTCCAGTAGATTCGTAGACGTTGATTCCGTGCAGATCTGTGCCGCCGGATCCATTGATGGTCAGATTGGATACAGTCACGTCACTGGCACCAATTACGCCAATTCCCGCGTTATTACCGTTACCAGTCTCAGTAAATGAGGTATGGATAGTATGGCCATTCCCATCCAGTGTTAACGAGCTACTGATCGTCACCTGACTGGATAGTGTAAAGTCACTTAGAAATGTTACTGTCTCGCCAGAACCGGCGTGATCAATTCCCTCTTGAATCTCGTTGTAGGGATTAGATTGGCTGCCATCTTCTGTGCCAGATGTATTCGCATCAACGTACACCACGCTTCCGCTATGAGCTGACTGGACTGGATTAATTTTTTGAATCTCGCTTGCGTCTTCATTTGGATATTGAATAGTGGAATCACATCCGATCATCGTGATGATCATCATGACAGAAAGGATGGAGATAATACTTAACTTATATTTGTTCATTTGAACCTCTGCTGGGAGTTTTGTGGGAATTATATTTTAAAAAAGTATAAGTGGCTGATATAATTATAAATAATGTTGCATTAATTATAATCAATGTCAAAAAAACAAACTAATATAGTTTTATAACAACTAAACTATCGTTCTATTTATTTGTAATAAAAATTAAACAAATAATAATAAAATATATTACATATAGAATATAGGATAAAAACTATTTGCGTTATCCATCAAAAAAATATAGGTTGTTTTTTTACTATAGAGAAAGAAAAAAGTTGAGAGTTATTTCTTAAGGAATAAACCTTAAGTATTTGTTGGTTATATTTTTAAAAGAGTTGGTATCGGGCGTAAGACCATGGGAGTACAAAAGTACAAAGGTTACATATTTTGGGTATGCATTCTTGCCGTATTATTATCTACAGAAGCTGCAGCGCAAACAGCGGATAACAAACTGAATACGGAGTTTAATCCTGAAATTTCAACGACCCCTTCCTCTCACATCCATTTATATCCAAGAGCTGATAAAGGGTATCAATCCAACCCATCCGGTCTTCTTCAGAATCCTTCATTCGGACAGGCATTGGCGGCCACCAATGCGGGAGAATCAGCAAACCCGGAAACCGCCTCGCTGACGGTAGGATATATAGCCGATGAGTTTAACGTAGAAAGCGAAAATGGTAGTTACCGGTTTAGGTTTCATGGGGAAGCTTCGGGTCTGATGCTTGCTTCAAAGTCTTATTCCCTGATGCTGAGTTACGGCACGGCCGGTGCCCAGGAAAATGATGGGGATATTCGGAGCATTACTGCAGATTTAAATCTGGGCGGCAACATTTCTATATTTCGTACATTCTTTGGCTTGCCTATCAGCGGTTTCATACCTATACGGACCAAACTGGGGTACTGGAATCTCAAACTTTTCGATAGACCCAATAGCGATTTAAACAGTACCGTCCATTTAGGGATGGGAAGCCATGGAGCAGGCCTGGGCGCTGAAGTACGGTTGCCAAGAGGGCTGCCCGTGCTCAAAGATAATGTAACGGCCTTCCCCCACATAGTGAAGAGTGTCGGGGGGCTCCGAGATTTTACACCGGCTGAAAACAACCTGCAATCAGAGGGCAAGGCATTAAGTGGGACGCGATTGACCAGAAGTACCGATTTTGCCTTTGAAGCTAAATTTGAGCAGCTACTTGGCAATACCGGCGTTACAGCGGGTTTACCCTCAGGTGGTTGCAGTGGACCGACGAAGAGGCTGAGGATGCCAAACAGATATTGGATGTAATCTCCGGCAAGCAGGAGGATAATGCTTCAAGGATGTGGTAACCTTGTATTCATTACATTTTTAAAAATAAATTGAAATATTATGCAAATAATAATAAGAGTATTCATCACGATAATGGTGGCAGGGGGGGTGATTGTAACGGGATGCCAAAAATCAACTGTAACCTCCTCCAAGGAGAGTTCAATCAGTCTAGCTGATGTGCCTGGCAGCACTCACAATACCAGTTCCAGTTGCGACCATACTGTACCGAATGATTATGGTTCCATTCAAGACGCAATAGATAATGCTTCATCGGATGACGTTGTATGCGTTGATGCGGGAACATTCCCCGAACAGCTAACGATTGATAAGGCATTAACCCTTCGCGGATCCGGCTACTCTTCAAGTGGTACTGTATTAGAGGGTACCGATAGCGGAACAGGACTGGAGGTGGCTTCCAGTAATGTCACTGTTGAAAAAATTCGAATTGAAGGATTCAATGACGGCATTGAACTTAGCAGTGCCATGTCAAATCTGCTGTTCAAGGATGTATACAGTGTTGAAAACACGACGCGTGGGATGACCATTGGTGGAGGGGCCGATCTTACTGGTATTACCATGGATGGTGTGAGTTTTAGTCATAATGAAGGCGATGGTATTCGTGCATCTACAGCCTCGAAGGTTGAGGATCTTACGATACGTGATAGCCATTTTGATAGTAATAGTGGTAGTCCGGCATCTTCGGGTATTGAAGTTTACCAAAATTCATCAAATCCCGGATACTTCACGAATGTACTCATTAAGCATACCACCTTTAACAATAATGGGGAGAAAGGTATGTATCTGGAGAAATTGAATAATGCGACCTTTGATAATATTACGGTCAACAGCAGCGGAACCAACTCCAACTATGGATTTAATAATGGTATAGATATTAACCTGAAATACGGGGATTATGAAAATATCACTATTAAAAATTCAACCATTACCAATAGCGGCCTCGATTCACCTGATGCTCCCAATCCGTTATTCCCAGCAGCTATTGCTATAAAGGCCCGTGACGATGGTAGCACCTATGGAACTAATCCTGCAACGCTCATTGGGGTAAACATCGTCCATACCACGATAACAGACAATGTTAGTGGCATCCGCTTAGGCGAACCGGGGAAAGAAAATGCTACCCCAACCAACGTGGAAATAACCAATTCAAATATCTACGACAATGTCCGCTATGGGGTCATCAATGAAACCCTATCAAAGGTATCTGCTACCTGTGATTACTGGGGCCATGCCACCGGTGCTATGCATGAGGATAATCCTAAAAAGAAGCCCAAAGGTGATATGGTAACCGACGGCGTTAACTTTATACCATGGTCTGTACGTCAAATTGGTCAGGGACAGAATCCTAGCAATGCATGTGTAGGGGGCAACAATAAGTAAATGGAAATCGAGTAGCTAAACTATATAAGTTTTTGGATGCCTAAAAAGCCCAGTACCTATCGGTACTGGGGGGAGTGTATACTGAACTCTGTCTGATGGTTTCCTTACAAAATAATTTTAAATAATTTTAATTGGTAAAAAAGGTCCTGCTCCCTCATACAGAACCAACCTGTTGTTAAAGCGTAAATTTCTCCATCCTTCTAAGAGCCACGGAATATATCTATGACCTCATCAAGAGCTTTCAATACCGGATCCAACCACCAAGGATTCCATGCCTTTTTAAGAAGTTCTTTAACACTATCCTGAACTGTTTCAGCATTATTTAGTTTAGAATCTATTGATATATCCTCGTTTGAGGCATCTGCAATTCCAGCATAGGCCATTAGTTCCTGTGGCATTCGTGATAATCTCAAGGATTCTGATATATTTCTTAGCTCAGTATCTGGGCGATTATCTCTTAATGCATCAATTGCATTCACGCTGACCTCCTCAAAAACCTTAATAAAAGGGTGATATTCTTCACTCTTATACTCCACGGATTCTTCAAGGAGCGTTTGATTAACCATAAGCAACCCCTCGAATGCATCGATAAAGTATTTTACAACTGTTTCGGGGTCTGCCTCCCGATCGTCCGTTATTTCTGCGAACTCATCCCAATTAACCTCAATACCCCTGCATGTTATCATAATATCCTCCCTATTCTATTAGTTTTTGTAAGCAGATTAAGTTCTATATTAGCCCGCCAACGTATTTTGTATTCTAATAAAAAATTATGTTACATGCCACTGACTATTTTTATCTTCAAATCCTTTCGTTAAGAAACAGGTTTTGTCATTGATCATTGTCAAGCGAACCTGGTTGAAATAGAATCCTTAAATCAATCACCCGTTAAAACTAATATATGTTCCCCTTCCGGAGCGCCAGTAAAATCAGAAAACAAATCTAATCCTTCCTGGGGAGCATCACCGGGTACAATCGCATAGAGCTGGATAGGAATATATATGTTCTCCTCCATGGCCAAGCAGAGAACGGGCCAGTCGCCTTTTCCTTCCATAATCCAGGTATCAACTTGTGATTTAAGATCAAATAAGGTATTAATTATAGGGCTTTCTTCTTCCATTCCTTCAAGGAGGAAGCTGTTTTTACCCTTGAGGCTTTTTATTACAGCAATTTCAATGTGTTTATTGGCTAATTTCGCGATACTATGGGCATTATTTTCCCAGAAGGGCATGCTTACTTTAACTTTGGGATAATATCCATGAGTATGATAGAAATCATTAATCTGCGAAAGTAAGAGATCAAAAGATAAGTTGGTGCCCATATTCTTATAGGTTCGTTGTTGGACAGTGCAATCCATTAGTAAAATGAATAACGAAGATATCCAAGCTTTTGATATCCCAGATTGTCTAACCAATTAAAGATTTTTCCTCAGGTAATAAGGGAAGGGTGAAAGTGCTTACGGCAAGATGGCAATTGCGCCAAAAACTGTTTGAAAGTAAATTCAATGAGAGTCAGATTATTTTTATTCCCTCTCCATGATCAAGCCAGGCGAAATACTACTGCCTGCTCATCTTATAATTATCAGTCCTGTAAATGCAATTCTCCTGACGAAAAGATAACGGCATTGCTTCTGATAACTACAGAGTCATCAATCAATTCGATTTCCATACTCCCTGTACGGGTGGAACTCTGATAGGCTTTCATCTTCTTTTTGTTCAATTTCTTGGCCCAATACTTAGATAAAAAGCTTTGAACCCCACCGGTAGCGGGATCTTCATCGGCCCCCGACCAAGGAAAAAAGTACCTGTACTCATAGTCATATTCATTTTGCTCCGATTGGGCCGTGACCAGCACACCATTAATGGATGTTTCAATATTTCTTAATACAGAAAAGATGGGCGCTAAGTTTTTAAGTACTTCGCTGCTTCCTATTTCAAGCATTACGATATTATGAAAAGAATTGTACTCGCAATTCAGAACTTCATTAATCCCCAAAGCTCTTTTTATGTCTTCATCTACGGTAGATTTCTCGGTACCGTGCTGTGGAAAATACATTTCTATTTGGTCCTGATTTTGAGAAATCTTCAGGGTATCATCAAAGTGGGTATGAAAAGTAATCTTCGACAGGTTTTTATACTCCGTAAATAACGCTTTAGATGAGGCCAATGTAGCATGTCCGCACAGGGGTATTTCTTGCGAAGGTGAAAAGTATCGGATATAAAAAGAATTGGTATTTAGCCCGAGCACAAAGGCGGTTTCTGAATATCCAAACTCTTTTGCTATCTCAAGCATTGTTTGTTTGCTTAGTTCATTTTGCAGGAGACAAACAGCAGCCTGATTGCCTTTGAAAAGTTCGGTCGTGAAAGCATCTATAATGTATGTTTTTATACTCATTATGTTCTGAATGATCCGTAGTTAATGGATATAGTATGCCGAATTAATCTTCTACTTCTACAATGACTTCTACCTCTACTGCTAAGTTCAATGGCAATGTGTGCATACTTACCGCGCTTCTGGCGTGCCGTCCTTTTTCGCCAAAAACGGAAACCATTAAATCGCTATACCCATTAATGACCTTTGCCTGATCAACGAAGTCGCTAGTGCAGTTTACCATCCCGAGAACCTTTACGATTCTTTTAACTTTGTTCAAATCTCCCAGTTCATCTTTTAACACGGCAATATGTTCAATGGCTACCAAACGTGCTGCATCGTACCCATGTTCTATAGTTAGGTCTTCCCCAACTTTTCCAGTTACGTAGGTGTCATCAGACTTTCTGGGACCTTTTCCAGAAAGAAACAATAAATCACCTGTTTGTACGCAGTTGACATAACTTGCAATAGGCTTTGAAACGTCATTTAATGAGATCGAAAGTTCTTTTAACTTTTGTTCTGGATCGTCTGCCATAATATGTAATGTTTAGTTAGTCATCCTGCTATGGTTATTACTGATTTTTTTTACTCGGTAGCCTCTATCAAATCGGGCGAGTTATTGCTGACTTTGCCAACCTTCCGGTCCACCTGGTGGAAATCAATCGCATCATCCGGAAACGGATTGAGTAGCTCTTTGAGTGACTTGGTGTTGTGATTGTCGGGATCCAGCCACTCCTCCCACTCCTCTTTAAGCAGCATCACCGGCATGCGGTCGTGTAGCTTACTCATTTTCTCGTTGGCCTCGGTCGTGATGATGGAATAGCTCGGTACCTTCTCTCCTTCCGGAGACTCCCATACGTTGTAGATGCCGGCAAAGGCAAATATTTTCTCGTGAGTCGGGTAAATGTAGAACGGCGTTTTGTTACCCTTCTCTCCCTTCCACTCATAAAACCCGGACGCTGGAACTAGGCAACGGTACCGCTCAAATGATTTGGAAAAGGACTTCTTGCTATCCACGCTTTCGGCTCGGGCGTTAATCATGCTATAGCCAACTTTCTTTTCTTTAGCCCAGAACGGCAGCAGTCCCCAACGGAAAGGCTGGATTGTCCGCCCACGGCTTTTATTTTCGCCAACCACCGGCATCCTGTGGCTGGGAGCAACATTATAGTTTGGCGTGAAATTCTCAAAGCCCTCCATCACCGCGTCAAACCACGCTTCCATGTCGGCTGCATCTTCCATTAACGTATATCGTCCACACATGATTTTAATATTTTATAGTCAGATGAAATAACCTTCTCCTAATCTTCGTTTCAATATATAAATAAATCCATAAGAATTATTGGTTATCAGCGGCCTTATCTATTAACTCATTTCTAACCT
Source organism: Fodinibius roseus (assembly GCF_900129315.1). Taxonomy (GTDB): domain Bacteria; phylum Bacteroidota; class Rhodothermia; order Balneolales; family Balneolaceae; genus Fodinibius; species Fodinibius roseus. The sequence goes on along the minus strand of NZ_FQUS01000037.1, from coordinate 14,159 downwards.
CGCGGGCCGACCTAATATCACAGTTATCACTCAACCGTGCTCGGTAAAAAATACCTTAGAGCTAGCATAAAGTGGTTTTTCAACAACTATGACAAAAAATGAGTTGAGGATTATTTATAGCATTGCACCCTACGATAGATCGGAATAAATCTAAGCAATCAACAATGAAGCGAAACGAAAAAATTACGGTATTGCTGGTGGACGATCATGAAATGATGCGTCAAGGGCTATGTAAAATAGTAAATGACCAGAAAGATATGGTGGTAATTGGTGAGGCATCCAACGGTAAAGAGGCCGTGGAATTGTGCCGGACAATTTCTCCTGATACTATCATTATGGATGTAAGCATGCCTGTAATGAACGGTATTGAGGCAACCAAGGTAATTAAATATCAGTTACCAAATGCACGGATCATTGGACTATCACTCCATGACAGCACGGCCATAATCCAGCATATGAGAAATGCTGGCGCAACGGCTTTCCTGAAGAAGGATGACGCATTTGAAACCCTGTGTAAAACGATTCGGACCATAGCATTTGCTTCTGAATAATAGCTTATTGGTAGGTCACAGCAATGATAAGATCTTCATCAGAAGATTAGGTTTTTATCTCTCATTTCTCTAAACTTGTAATATATTATCTGCCGACATGTAGTTGCTACAAGTAAGTAGACATTAAGAAATACTATTGATTGTCGGATGCTAATTATGTCACCAATCAAATTTGAAAAAGTACAAAAGAAGTGGCGACAGTTAATTTGAACTGGATATAAGCAACCAAATTTATATGTAGCAAATAGGGATTATCTTGAACCCACGTGAAAACATGATATGAGTAAGAAGGAGGTTGATCAAAGGGATACTACCTCTTCCGATTCATCTGAAGAGCAATATAATCTTAAGCTTGGTAAACCATATAAGGGACTAGAGAAGAGTATAGCAGGTACATTTTTTGTCGATCAAGAGTTTCAATTTAAAAACATCATTATGTCTGTCTCCAAACTGATCAATCTGAGTACCTGTGATGAGGATCTAAAAATTAATGATTTTACCCGGCTTCTTAAATATGAGGAGGTTACAAGCGATATAAAACAAGTATTCAAAGGTCGGGATATCATTAAAAAAGAATTGAAAGGAAAAGATGGCCGTTGGTTTCTTGTAGATTTACGTCCTCATACAACCGAAGACGACAATAAGGGTGTGATAATCACTTTTGTAGATGTTACCCAGCTTAATGAAGCGAAGAAAGAACTCGCAGAAAAGGTGGAGAAAATTAAAGAGCTGCAGCGGCAAATTATTAAAAATGATGTCGGTGACCGCTGGAGGTTAGGTCAATATCTGCACGACAATATCGGCCAATCGCTGGTATCGGCCCAACTTATGCTAAAAAGTGCTAAAAGTAAGATTGAGAGCGGTGAAAAAGATGTAGTAGAAGACATAGATAATGCATTAGATATGCTCCACCAGAGCACGAAAGATGTCCGTAGGTTATCCCATAGAATAGTGCCTGTAGATATCGATGAGAAGGGCATAATACAGGCCTTCAGTACCTTTGTCCAGCGACAGGAAAAAATGTATGATATTCACTGTGAGCTGATAAGCGATGACACTGTTGATTATCTTGACAATATTGAAACGGCAACCCACTTATTCCGCATTGCCCAAGAGGCAACTAAAAATGCAGTTGTTCACGGAAATGCAGAAAATGTTACCATTACATTAAAATCAGATAACAATTATTTGTATCTCACTATAGAAGACGACGGCACCGGTATTTCGGATTACGAGAAAGAAGAAAGTGGGATAGGCATACATATAATGCGCCACCGTGTTGAACTCCTCGGCGGAACATTTGAAATATTGGACACCTCGGATTCAGAAGGTAAAGGGGTAACAATTTCCTGTAAGCTTCCGATAGAAAAGTTATAGGAGTTTTTTTAAAATTCCTGCTATAGGTAGTTTGATGTAGCAGTCCTATAGAAAATTTTCCCTCATAAATAACCCAGACAGAGTTTAAGCCCGTATTGATTGGATTTTTTGGTTAATAACCAAGATCGGGAGGCTCCATCTCAGATGGATTTTTTGGAGCGGCCTGGGAACATATCTCTTGTATCCGGGGCTCGATCTTCAACTTCCAGACGGTACTGGAAACGGCAACACCCGGCCTCACTACAATAAGACCCGCAGCAATCGTCCTCGATGGGACCATTTTTTTGCTTCTTCCTAAACGCCATTGCTATTATTTATAACCGCTAACGTTACTTTCTGCTCCCAATTATAATAGGGACGATTTAGGAGAATAAAAATGAGATATGATTCATAGGTTGATTTTTCTATAACTTTATTCTAATCACTCAAGGAGCTATCTGCATTGGAAAATAGAATAAAATATTTAATTGGGTACTATTGGAGTGAGCTGGTTCAATCCTGAATTTCTTGGAGGATTAGGAGCCCTTTTCTAATGAGGAGAGTAAGAAAAGCCGGGACTGGCTTATTGAGATAAAAGTTCAGATGGAGTGGTTCAAGTAGTTGGCTCAAAATCCCTCTTAGTCAACTTCGGTTAACTCAGTTCTTTAGGATTCTCTCAGAATAGCCCCCGCCTTTTTGAACCAGGGTCAGCAAGCAACATCATTTTTTATTTTTTTTCTCTCAGAAACGGTACCCTGCCAATAAAACCACCCCCTACCTTTGAAAGCCGTATTTTTATTTTTAGGAAAATATTAAATCAGTGGGGGGTTATTATTATGAGAGAATCATTTTTGAGGATCGGATCTTCTTGCTCTAGTGCCAACTGTCACATGACAGGTAGTATTGTAAAGTGGAATTAAGCTCCCAGCTATCATACTTTAGCTTATAGGTCCTTCACCTCAAGTATCTTCGTCTATTGTGATGAATAATAAAATAATCAAGAAACATTGTTATGAAAAATTTGCTAATAGTAAGTAAAAAAATGGGCAAAATTTTCAAATAAATTTTTTATAATTGAAAAACACATTTAAATATAATAAGGATTATGAAAGTAACACTGAAAGATATAGCGGAAGAAACTGATTTTTCAATCTCAACAGTATCCCGGGCCCTGCGTGATATAAAAAAAGTTAGCAAAGCTAATAAGCAGATTATACTTCAAAAAGCCAAGGAGTTGGGCTATCCATTACAAAGCAATTCGAGCAAACGGAGGCGCGGAGACAATACACTTATCGCTTTAATTGTAGGATTCCATGTGGGAGAGTTTTACACATCTTTTTTTAACGGATTTATAAAGGCAGGCCAGAAAAGAAATGTAAATGTAAGCATGTTTAGCGCTCCCGCGTCCATTAAAGATCTTTGTAGTTTGATCAAGCAGCTGGATAACGCTGGATATTCCTCGGCTGCCCTGATGATTTCGACCTTGCATCATAACGATTAACAGCAGATCCTTGATACCATCCCGAGAGACTTTCCATTGGTTTCATGTTCCAACATCATTCGCCCAGTTTTAACTACGGTGACTTTTGATGCCTATATGGGAGGCAGTATAGTGGCCGATCATTTTGTGGAAAAGGAATACCCTTCAGTCGGATTTATAGAGGGACCGTCAAACAAACCGGGAGCACAATATAGGAAAAATGGATTCATTGATACGCTAAAAAATACCTCTGATGTCAAGGTTATATGGTCTAATAAAGGTAATTATAGTATAGAATCAGGGATTAAAGCATTTAACAATTTTGAAGGATTAAGTGCAAAGCCGAGAGCTATTTTTGCTGCAGATGATGCTACAGCAGTGGGATTTATGGAGTCTGCTCGTGAACGTGGGTATAAGTTTCCGGAAGATATTGCACTGGCAGGATACGATGATTTGCCTATCTGTGAATATCACTTTCCTAAAATAACTTCGGTTAGGACCAATTTTAATAAATTGGCTAATGTTGTCTTTAATGTGCTTGAAGAACAGTCGAATGAGCATATTACCCATGAAAGGGGACTGGTAAGCATGTTGCCGGTTGAATTAGTGGTTCGCCAATCTTCTTGACAACAAAAAGGAAAAATATAGTCAAATAAGGAAAAATATTTGCCCATCCATAAATATTTTTGTACCCTTTTTGTGGGAACTGAGGCATAAAAAAAGATCTGAAACTTTTAATGAAAAGTTTTGTGAAGGATCTCCGACGATGGAAGCATCGTGTAAAGAACTTCAGTTCTATAAAAGGTCAATTTGGGTTTGCGCACCTATCAAATCAAGTTACATGAAACAGATGGTGTAAGCCTACAATGGGTTACTTTTTGGATACTCCGTCCCTAAGGTTGACTACTGTCGCGCAGGACTGCTGCAATGACCAACTAGTCACAATGACTGTATGCAGTTGCAGGTATTACTTTGATTGTTAAAGCGTATCAAATGAGCTTAGAATCAGGCAAATGTTCAGTTATTAGGCAGGCCAGGTTGACTTCCATAACTTAAGCTGTGGTTATAAAAATCCTCTATAAATTTTAATACATTCAAATAAATGATTATGAATAGGAGATATTTACTGCTCTTGTTAACAGTTGGCGTGCTTTTTGGCTATACGACCGCTGGGTTCGCACAAAATACAACGATTCATGGTGAGATTACTGATGCACGGACTGGAGATACACTTCCCGGTGTCAATATCCTAGTGAAGGGGACCACCACAGGAACTTCTACGGACTCAGAGGGAAATTACGAGTTTACCGTACCATCACTGCAAGATACGTTAGTGATATCCTTTATAGGATACGAAACCCAAGAAGTGCCCATAAACGGACAAACCAACATTGATATTACGTTGGATCCGCAGGCTATTATGGGTGAAGAGATGGTAGTTGTGGGATATGGTGAGCAACAAAGAAACGATTTAACGGGTTCTGTTGAAAGTATAAATACTGAAGATCTTCCAACATCATCTGCAAAGAATCTTACTGAAGTGTTAAGTGGTAGAGTCGCTGGCTTGAATTTAACGGGAGGCAATAGTTCAGCAGGAGATCAAGCGTCACTACAAGTAAGGGGTCAGAACACATTGTCAGCAGGCAGTAGTCCTTTGATTGTGGTAGATGATATTATTTTTCATGGCAGCCTTAATGATATTAATATGGCCGATGTGGAGAATATTAATGTCTTGAAAGATGCCAGTGCGGCTGCAATTTATGGAGCCCAGGCCGCAAATGGAGTAGTAATTATTACCACCAAAGACGGAGGATCCGGAGAACCAACAATCAATTTTAATAGTTATGTTGGTGTCCAGGATCATACCAATCATCCGGTCGACTATATGAATGGGCAGGAGTATGCTGAGAGACTGGTCAATTATCAATACATTGCGGACTTGTATAATTGGTACGATACCAATCCAACCGGTCCTGAGGACAATGGAGGAAGACCGGCTTATCCAGATATTTCAGATCCTGATGTGGTAACAAGCTATCTTAAGTCACAAGAAGAAGTAGAACATTATCTTGCAGGAGATGAAGTAGATTGGATGAATGAAATTACGAGAACGGCCCCCGTTCAAAATTACAATCTAAATGTGTCGGGGGGGACCGAAAATATGAATTATTACGTATCTGGTTCGCATACAGTAGAAAAGGGAGTTCTGAAAAATGATGATTTTACACGGAATACACTGGCTACCAAAGTGAATGCAGATGTTACGGATTGGATGACGGTAGGTGTAAATTCATCATATTCTAATCGTGATTATTCAGGCATATCGGCATCCTTGAACTCTGCTGAAACCGTAACCCCTCTAGCAAGTGTGGTGGATGAAAATGGCAACTATCCAACCCGATATAATTCAGAGTCTTTCATGGCTCATCCACTACGATATAACCTTATAGATAATAAGGATGTTCGAAACTATTTTTCAATTAAACCCCATGCAGAAATTGAAATACCTCCCATTGAGGGGTTAAGTCTGGATTTAAATTATTCCTATAATCTTAATACAAGGACTAACAAGACAAGTCGTCCTGATGAAGTACAAGAGGCGCTTGCAACAGGAGGGGAGGTTGAAGCATCAAATTTCGAGGAAACAAATACGTTAATAAACAGTATTGCTCATTATGATCGCGACTTTGCAAGAGATCATTCGGTGAATCTTACCCTGTTATTTAGCCGAGAACAGCGTGAAGGGGAAAGCTCAAGTTTATATGCAGAGAGATTTGACAATCAATCACTTGGTTATAATGCTCCATCTTTTGGGCAGAATTCGACTGTAGGAGGAGGAGCATATGAAGAAACCAGTCTTGCCTATATGACTCGTTTAAATTATGGGTTTAAGGATAAATACCTTCTTACAGGGACCATACGAAGAGATGGTTATTCAGGTTTTGGCTCAAATAATAAGTATGCAACATTTCGATCTATATCAACGGCCTGGGTAATGTCAAACGAACGTTTTATGAGTGGCATTGATTCTGAGGATCTGTTAAAGTTACGAATTTCCTATGGGGAAAATGGAAATCAGGGCGTCGGACGGTACGCAAGTTTACAAAGGCTGAGTACGGCGGCATATGTTCACGGGTCTACCCGGACTATTGGCCTCTTTGCTTCTTCTTTGGGCAATAGTAATTTATCTTGGGAAACAACGAGCTCGCTGAATGTCGGCGTCGACTATAGTTTCTTGAAAAGCAGGCTATCTGGAACAGTTGACCTTTATACCTCGCAGACAAAAGATGTATTGGTTCGGAGAACTCTCCCGGGTGCGACAGGCTACCAGAACGTTTGGACAAATATTGGAGCCATTGATAATAAGGGAATTGATGTAAGTTTGTCTACTGTAAACGTAAAGGGTTCCCTGCGATGGGAAAGCAATTTTATTTTTTCCTTAAACAGGGATAAGCTGTCCAAACTGTATGGAGATGGAGAAGATGATATTGGAAATCAATGGTTTGTTGGAGAGCCGATTAGCGCTATCTATGATTACAAGCGTACGGGAGAGCTATGGACAGAAGAAGATTTGTATAATGGAGATATTGATAAAGGATTTTATCCCGGACAATTTAAATTGGAAGATTTAAATAATGACGGAGAAATCACAGCTGGAGCAGATCGGACTATTGTTGGATATGGGAAGCCAAATTATCGTTTTAGTATATCCAATAGCTTATATTATGGTAATTTTAGCCTATCCTTCCTCTTGAGGTCAATACAAGGAGGCAGTGACTACTTTATAAGAAACAACAGGGAGTTACTTGAAGCCTCCTCAGATTTTGACTACGCTCAGAGAGTGAATCAGCCAGCCGTTCGAGAATACTGGACACCATTTAATGGCGTGACAAATGCTCCCGCAGTTTACAATTATCCATCTGTGGAGTCGGGACATTATCAAAACAGAAGTTTTATCAGACTGCAGAACGTATCGCTTAGATATAATTTTGATAAAAGTATCTTGACATCTGTAGGAGTCAAAGGGTTGCAGGTCTATGTGAACGGGAAAAATCTATATACCTGGACCAATTGGTCAGGGTATGATCCTGAACTTGCATCCCAGAATGCACTTATGATGAGAAGTATTACTGCGGGTGTGGATTTAAGTTTTTAATTGGATTTTATGAATACACCTACGCAGCTTTTACTGTAATAGTTCAGTCTTTTAAGGGTAAAATTAAATAGAAACCAAGATTTTGAAAACTATGAAAAATATAAATTATTTCCTGGGCATAATTATTTTGTTGCTCATTACTTCAAGTTGTGATGATAGTGCCCTTGTGAGTACTCCGCGTGATTTCCTTACCCCAAGCAATGCTTATAACACGCCATCGGGAATCGAGCAGGGAATAACTGGGTTGTATAACGATGTTCGTGACAAATGGTATAGAAATCGCATCAGTTCACAGTCGTACGGCTTGTTTGGAATGGGGACAGATGTTGCCTATGATGGCGAAAATCCCCAGGGCCAGCGGTTTTTAACCAATTATCAGACAAGCGTCACCCCTCAACAAGAAGAAATTGCCCAGTGGTGGCGTTACCTTTATGCAGAAATCCAACAGGCGAACACCCTTATCAGGGCGGTTAACAATTTAGATGAAAACTCAATAGAAAGTTCTGAAAAAAATCATTACCTGGCAGAAGCCAGATTCTTTAGAGCATTTGCTCACCGCCTGGCAGTTGTCTTATGGGGCGATGTACCACTGGTAACGGATGTAATTGAAGGCGAAAAAACTGATTTTGTGAGAACACCGAAGGCGGATGTGTACGAGCAGATTGAAAAAGATCTTCTTTTTGCCACTGAACATCTGCCGGTTCCAGGATCGGAACCCGCTCCAGGGAGATTAACGCAAGGGGCAGCATGGCATTTATTAACAAAAGCTTATCTTGGACAAGATAAATTTCAATTGGCTGTTGAATCCTCTTCCCATGTAATTGATGACTACAATTACGAATTAATGAAGGAACGTTTCGGAAGTCAAAGAGACTTCATGGGGCCAGGCAATGTTTATGCCGATTTGTTCAACTATGATAATCAGAATACTTCAGAAAATACGGAAACTATTTGGGCAATACAGTTTGAGCCAAATGTAGAAGGAGGCAGTTCCAACTACTGGGCGGGAATCTTTGGTCCCCGACCCTCAAAATGGGGGAATACGCCTGATGGATATGCTGCCTACTCGCCGCAATTTCAGGATTCACTGGGGGAAGGTGTGGCACGAGCAAGAGGAACCAATTTAACAAATTATAAGATTTGGGAGAGTGACTGGAATAATGACATCAGAAACGCTAAAATTAATATCAAGCGAAAATATTATTTTGATAACCCAAAGTCGGAGTATGACGGACAAGTGATTAAATCTTCTCTGTATGATGCTGGTGATAGAACCGTTTGGAAGGACACCAGTAATTATATATATCCATTTTTCTTAAAGACCTTTTCACCGGTTTATCAAGCGCAAACCTTAGGAATAAACCCAGCCGAAGGTGGGGGAGGGAGTATTTATACAGATTTTTATGCCATGCGGTTGGCTGAGACGTATCTTTTGCGTGCTGAAGCTCATATTGGCATGGGGAATAAAACTTTAGCAGCAAAGGATATTAACGTTGTCAGGGAAAGAGCAGAGGCTACTCCTGTTTCTCCCGGGGACGTGGATATCGATTACCTGTTAAATGAACGCGTAAGAGAACTTTACACGGAAGAAATGAGATTAATTGTATTGATGAGAATGGATAAACTCGTCGAACGGACACGAGAATACAATGATAATCCGTTTAGACAAGGGGCCAATATTCAGGATCATAATAAGCTGTTTCCGATTCCCCAGCAGCAAATTGATTTAAATAATAACGCCGAGTTTAAGCAAAATCCGGGGTACTGAGACCAAACTAAAACAACCCAAAATCGTATTGATGAAAAACAGCAAGATAATACTCGGTTTATTAGCGCTGGTATTGTGTTCTTTCGCAGACAGTAAGGGACAAGCGCCGGATAAGGAGGCATACCAACAGGAAAAACGATCGGAAATATGGAAGAAGATAGCTCCCTATTTTAATCCGCCGGAGAAATATGCAAATGAATACGGCGATTATCGTCCCCTGTTGGAATTCTATGACGGGCAGCCCGTGGAAACTAAGCAGCAGTGGCAAAAGAGAAGAGAGGAGATCCAAAACCGGTGGCACCATTTGATGGGCGAGTGGCCGCCCCTGTTAAAGGATCAGGAACTGGAAATCATTGATACTGAACAGCGCGAGGATTTTACCCAGCACCGGGTTCGGTTTGAATGGTCACCTGGCGAAACCACAGAGGGGTATTTGCTTGTTCCCGGCGGCGAGGGACCTCATCCGGCTGTTGTTACCGTCTATTATGAACCGGAAACCGCTATCGGGGAAGGCAAGGCGAACCGTGACTACGCCTACCAGCTGACCAAAAGAGGATTTGTAACCTTGTCACTCGGCACGACCGAAGCCACGGAGAAAAGAACGTACGCGCTTTACTACCCGACTATTGAAGAGGCCCGGGTCGAACCGCTTTCCATGCTTGGCTATGCTGCCTCGAACGCCTGGCACGCCCTTGCCAAAGTGTCGGAGGTTGATTCGACACGGATCGGGATTATGGGTCATTCTTTCGGCGGAAAATGGGCAATGTTCGCCTCTACGCTCTTTGATAAGTTTGCCGCTGCAGTATGGTCGGATCCGGGTATCGTTTTTGAACAAACGCGTCCCAGTATAAACTACTGGGAGCCGTGGTACTTGGGGTATCACTCGCCTCCTTGGCGGGAAAGAGGCTTACCCACCGAAGAGAATCCAGCCCGGGGATTATATCCCGAACTAATAGCCGAGGGGTATGATCTCCACGAGCTGCATGCCCTGATGGCGCCGCGCCCGTTTTTAGTATCGGGAGGTTCCGAGGATCCCCCCAAGCGCTGGGTTCCTCTGAATCACACGATAGCAGTTAATGAACTGCTGGGCTATGACAACCGGGTGGCCATGACCAACCGGCCTGAGCATTCGCCCAATGAACAAGCAAATGAGATTGCTTATTTGTTTTTTGAGTACTTCTTGAAATATAACGGAATCGATTCCGGCTCGGGGGGATCATAATTTATTAATAGTTTATTTTAATAATTTATTGGAAGGGGCTTTTGGAAACCAGGAATTTTGTTCAAAATTAGGCCTGGGAGTGGTTTAAATCGCAATATGTAGCATTATGTGAGGATTTCAACCGACCGATAACACCGATATTGGCCAAAAGAACAGTTGTGCAAAGGCTTCTGCATTTTGTTCTTATTTTTAAATGAGAACCCGGCGTAGGATCTGAAACTGGCTAAGGCAAGTGACAGGAAGAGGTAACACAAGCAGAAATTACTATTAAATAAATCATAGTACCATGGATAATAATATTGAACGAAGAGAATTTCTTAAAAAAATTTCAACGTTGGGATTAGGTATGGGACTTGTCGGTGCCGGTGCTCCCCGGGTCTTTGCCGGGGGGTCTCCCAATAAAAAAATAGTGGTAGGAGTGATGGGGACCAATAGCCGTGGAGCCGCTCTGGCAGAAGGCTTTGCTCGGTTGCCGGGCGCTGAAGTTGCTTATATCTGTGATGTTGATGAGAAAGCCATGGCAAATGGCATCAAGGCCGTGGAAGAGGGTGGACAAAAGAAAAAGCCAAAAGGTGTAAAAGATTTTCGGAGAATTTTAGACGATAAAGCCTTGGATGCACTGGTAATTGGAGCCCCCGATCACTGGCATGCTCCCGCGGCTATACTTGCACTGAAAGCGGGTAAGCATGTTTATGTTGAAAAACCGTGCAGCCATAATCCCCATGAAGGAGAATTGTTGGTAAAAGCAGCCAAAAAGTATGACAAAGTTGTGCAAATGGGCAACCAGCGACGTTCCTGGCCCAATGTTATACAGGGAATTAATGAAATAAAGGATGGCGCCATTGGAGAGACCTATTTTGCTCGCGCCTGGTATGCCAATACGCGCGAGCCGATTGGCCACGGCAAGAAAACTTCGGTTCCATCCGGATTGGATTTCGACCTTTGGCAAGGCCCGGCTCCCCGCATGGAATATCAGGATAATCTACTTCATTACAACTGGCATTGGTTCTGGCATTGGGGGACCGGAGAACTTCTCAATAATGGGACCCATTTTATTGATTTGTGCCGGTGGGGACTTGAGGTTGACTATCCCTTGCAGGTAAGCTCCAACGGAGGGCGATACGCCTATGACGACGACTGGGAGACCCCCGATACACAAACAGCGTCCTATGATTTTGAAGGAGGAAAAACGATATCCTGGGAGGGAAGGAGCTGTAATGGTCAGCCGATTGGAGGACATGGGGTCGGAGCTTCATTTCACGGGACCGAAGGAACAATTGTGATACATCCAGGCAATGGATATACCCTTTTTGATAATAATGGGAATGAAGTAAAAGAGGTCTCCATGGATAGTAATAACGAGCTGGATACGACCGGGCCAGGATACGACCGGGATGCCGTTCATTTTACCAATTTTACCGATGCGATTCGCAGCAGTGACAGCAGCAATTTAAATTCACCCGTTGAAGACGGGAATAAGAGCGTATTGCTCTGCCAGCTGGGCAATATTGCTTATCGAACAGGTAGAACACTCGACTGTGACCCGGACACGGGAAAAATAGTAGATGATAAGGAAGCAATGAAACTGTGGAAACGAGAGTATGAACCGGGTTGGGAACCTACCGTATAAAATTTATGGCATTAGGCGTTTGTGAGCTCTGAAAGTCGTCCTCCCCACAATAACTTAAAAAAGATAAATAAATTAGAGTATGGATACTTCTGTAAACCGCCGAAACTTCATTAAACTTGCTACAACAGCCGGGATAGGAATGGGGTTGCAGGGCCCTTCTTCATTATTGGGGAGTGCAACTTCGACCAAAGATACCAAAGTGGGGATTATAGGGTTGGACACTTCCCATAGTATAGCGTTTACTAAAGCATTAAATGATCCGAATGCAGCTTCTGATATTGCTGGATTTCCCGTGGTTGCTGCTTATCCCAAAGGAAGTTTGAAAATTGAATCAAGCTATAGTAGAATCCCAGAATATACCGAACAGGTTAAAGAGATGGGTGTTGATATTGTAGACTCCATTGATGAATTACTGGACCGGGTAGATGTAGTCTTGCTGGAAACAAACGATGGAAACCGACACCTGGAACAAGCACTTCCTGTCTTTAAAGCTGGCAAGCCCGTATTTATAGATAAGCCGATTGCGGGTTCCCTGTCCGATGCTATGGCCATCTTTGAGGCGTCCGAGCGCTATGGAGTGCCGACATTTTGTTCATCTTCCCTGAGATATATGGAGAATGCTCAGGCAATCAGAAATGGTAAGGCGATTGGTAACGTAACGGGTGCCACCACATATAGCCCTGCAGAATTTGAAAAGACGCACCCAGATCTTTTTTGGTACGGTATTCATGGAGTGGAAACCCTTTTTACCGTTATGGGTACGGGATGTGAAAGCGTAGTCCGGGTTCATACTGAAGGTACTGATCTAGTAGTTGGTACTTGGGATGATGGTCGTATAGGCACATTCCGGGGACTACGCACGGGTGAGTCCGGTTATGGAGGCACAGCTTTTGGAGAAAAGGGTCAAGCTCAGATCGGACCTTACGGGGGATATCGGCCACTACTGGTAGAGATCGTGAATTTCTTTCGTACGGGCCAGCCACCTGTAAGTCCGAAAGAAACATTGGAGATCTATGCTTTTATGGAAGCAGCTGATGAGAGCAAAGATCAGGGCGGGGCCTCGGTGGATCTGAACAAAATGATGGGCAAGTACGAGAATAATGGATGATACATCAATCATTGAATCTTTTGGATTATTGCCGGTGAAACTGGCAAGTTTGATAAGAATGGCACACCATTATTTTTCAAACTTTCAATAACATCTGTTCGGCCAGCAGTTAATATATTCTGGCATAGAAGTTTTATTTCTCTTCGCTGTGGCGCTTTCACTATTTTAATAATTATAATCAAGCTTTATGCAACAACTTGATTGGATTGTCATATTTCTGTTTTTCTTAGTCATGGTTTTTATCGGGTTCTGGTCGTTTCGGGAGGTCGATGATTCGGGAGACTTTTTCGTAGCGGGGGGTAAGTTGCCCTGGTGGCTTTCAGGGATTTCCCACCACATATCCGGTTACAGCGGTGCCGTATTTGTCGCTTATGCGGGACTCGCATATACCCATGGCTTTGCGATCTACGTATGGTGGGCGTTAACGATAGCTATAGGAATTTTTGTGGGAGCCATTCTGATTGCGCCGCGGTGGACACGATTGCGCTCTAATTTTAATATAGAGTCGCCCACAGAATATTTGAAAACCCGATACAACCTGCCTACCCAGCAGCTGATGGCCTGGTCGGGCGTGCTGCTCAAACTGTTTGATGTGGGGGCGAAATGGGCGGCGATTGCTGTTTTGCTGAAAGGGTTTACCGGAACCCCGCTGATATACGGGATCCTGCTGGCCGGGGGGATCTCCCTGATTTATATAACCGTAGGCGGGTTATGGGCCGACGTGTGGACCGACCTGGCCCAGTTTGTTGTTCAGATCGTTGCCGGTATCATCATGTTTGTCATAGTACTGAATATGCTGGGCGGAGTCGATTCTATTTTCACGATGTGGGATCAGCTGCCGGAGGGCAACGGACAGCTTTTCAATGACCCGTATACCCCGGGCTTTGC
>NZ_FQUS01000036.1 GCF_900129315.1 Fodinibius roseus | reverse complement strand
TTGGCGGCCTGGAAAACGGGCCGGTGGAATACGCTGCGGATTCGTTGCGTGGGGAAGTATCCGCGCATAACCACGTGGATTAATTATACAAAAATCGCTGAATTTGACGCCGCCACCACGCCTCATCCCCGCTATGACCGCGAGCAGATGTTTCAGACGCTGGGAAGGGAAGGAGCCATCGCCCTGCAGATACATAACGGAACCGGGGCGTGGAGAAAAGGGGCCAAGTGTCGCTGGAAGAATATCCGGGTCAGGTCTTTGTAACGAATGCAGAATAATGCGAATACAATAATTTAGAGGAATATGAAGAGACGAAAATTTCTTAAACAGGCTTCCTACGGGATGGCTTCCCTAGGGTTTGCGGGGGCGGCCTCCGCTCAGGGACAGAACAGGAATATGCAAGGGGGTCGTCTGCCTTATAAAATCGGGATCCGCCAGGCCAGCCTGCGCAACCCGGAGGATGAAACCGAGGGGATGATCGCGGATTTTGACACCTTTAAGGTGGCCCGGGATATTCCGGGCATTACCGGCGTTGAGCTGCAGGTGACCAATGGGAGCCCGAATATGCACGATTTTTCAGTGGCCCGCCGCTATAAGGCGGAGGCCCATCGATGGGGATTGGATATCCCGACGACGGCCGGGGTATGGAGCCATCCCCAGTGGGGTCCTCATACCGCCCTGGACCTTATGAATTCTATCCGGGCTTCGGAAATCGTAGGAGCTAGGATCATGCTGATAGCATTTTTCAGGGATGATGCCCCGGATATGAGCAGTGAGGAATCCTACGGGCCGGTGGTGTCGGTATTGAGAGAGATCGCCCCCAAAGCTCAGGAAGCGGGGATTATTCTGGGATTAGAGAATTCGCTGAGCCCACAGGAGAATAAGAGCTTGGTGGACATGGTCGACCATCCCGCTGTCAAAGTCTACTATGACCTTGACAATATGTACAATTACGGGTATGGAGAGGCCGCGGTTCCGGGCATAGAGTTGCTGGGCAATGAACGCATAGCTACCGTGCATGTAAAAAACAACGGCCGGTTATTGCAGGACGATTGGCGGATTGACTGGCCCGCCGCCTTTAAAGCTCTCAGCGGGATTGCTTATGACGGATGGCTGATATTTGAGACTCGCCACGAGAGTCATGAGCAATGCAAAGCGATGACAAAGGAAAACATTGCTTTAATCGAGCAAC
Organism: Fodinibius roseus; assembly: GCF_900129315.1. Lineage (GTDB taxonomy): Bacteria > Bacteroidota > Rhodothermia > Balneolales > Balneolaceae > Fodinibius > Fodinibius roseus. Next base: position 22,689 of record NZ_FQUS01000036.1, on the reverse strand, counting down.
ACTTTCGTCCGCCCCGGGGGTAGCCATGAGGAGAAACATATCCAACAGCCCCCCCGGCTGGCGCAACGATTATAGCAGGTGTCGACCTTTGTTGGCGTAAATTTGTCTTCGCTTGAAGAACTATTGCAATAGTATCGTATATAATACGGATTCATGAATCATTTATTGAGCATGAGCCAAAGCATTTTTACCTAAGCAAAATAAGTATTCTAATTAGTCAAAATATTGGTAGCATAAAGCGATTGGAGCTTTAACTTTGGTTATAGAAAATAGGTGAGTATCAGCAATTTATCATCTGGGGCAAATAAAAAAAGAAAACATCGAATCTTATTTCAAATAACGGGAATGGGGGAATGAGATATTCAGCTTCTTTTAAAACTAAAAACACATAAGACTATGGAAAAAAATATACGATGGATTACAGTGGGATTAGGGGTAATGTTTTTATCACTCTTCGAATTGACTGCCAATCTATATGCTCAACAGCAAAATGTTAACGGTACTGTTACCGATGCTAGCACATCGGAAACAATGCCGGGAGTCAATGTCTTGGTGAAGGGGACTACCATGGGGACCTCTACCGATGCGGAAGGGCGTTACGAGCTTGCAGTATCTTCTTTAAGCGATACCCTGGTGTTTTCATTTGTCGGGTATCGAACTCAGGAGGTTCCTATTAATGGCCGAACGAGTATTGATTTGGAATTGCAATCACAGGCTATTGGCGGTGAAGAGCTTGTAGTCGTAGGGTATTCAGAACAGCAAAGAGGAGATCTAACGGGTTCTATATCTCAGATAGATGGTCAAGAGATTGCAGAAGTTCCTACATTGGAAATAAGTAGAGGATTGCAAGGTAAAATGAGCGGGTTAAAAATAAATGATAGAGGAGGAGAGCCTGGATCAGCTAATATGGATATACTTGTTCGGGGTAAGGAAACCCTGGGTAATAATTCTCCTTTGGTAATCATTGATGGAATCCCTTCAGGTATGGGTGATTTGGAGAGTTTATCTTCGCGGGATATTTCTAGCGTTAATGTTTTAAAAGATGCTTCTGCTGCAATTTATGGAGCACGAGCTGCTAATGGTGTTATTTTAGTAACCACTAAAAGAGGAGCCGAAGGAACAACCGAGTTATCGATTAATGCAAGTTCGGGGATATCAAAGTTTACCCGAGTGCCCGAAGTTATGAATTCCTGGCAGCTTGCTACCTATCAAAATGAAATGCAGGAACGATATGGAAGGGTGAAATCGTGGACAGAAGAAGACATACGGTTATTCCGGGAAGGTACGAATCCCATAACGCATCCGAATACCGATTGGCACAATGCGGTGTTTGATGACTATACCCCAGAAAGTAGAATTAATATTGCTGCCAGTGGTGGAACGGAAAGTGTACAGTATTATATAAGTGGAGATTATAACAATAAAGGGACAAATTACAGGGGGAATGATAAATATTTTAACAGATATCAATTGAGATCGAATCTTGATGCTCAAATGACTGATTATTTAAAGGTGAGCGTTGATTTAACCGGTAGGCTGGGAGATAATCACCGACCCGTTATGGATGCAGCAGGTTTATTTCACCGATCCGTAATTGCCTATCCCATGCAACATGCATTTCATCCAAATGGGTTGCCAGGATATGGATCGGTAGGTTTTAATCCGGCAATCGGAGTAACAGATGAAGCCGGGTGGATAGATACTCAGGATAAAGATTTAAAATCGAGATTATCCTTTGATCTTGATATGCAATCGTTATTAAGTGGATTAAGTTTGAGAGGAATTGCCTCTTTCAATTATAATATCAGGGATAGTGAGGAATTCAGGCCCACATGGGATTTATGGACATATAATGTTGAAACGGATTCATATGACCATCAACTTGGAAAATTCAGTGAAACACAAACTTTCTCAAGTTTGGAGCAAAGTAATAATATCAATCGGCAGACATATTATAACATTTCATTGAGGTATGATCAGAATTTTGAGGATCATAATGTTAGTGGGTTTATTGCTTACGAGCAGGATGAGGGCTATAGTTCTCAATTGACTGGTTATAGAAGGGATTTGATCAACCGCCAGAGAGTGCATCTGGACTTGGCAAGCACAAATGAGCAGAGAACGAGCGGAATATCCTTCAATACGGGTAGACTCAGCTATTTTGGTTCTATAAGCTATAACTACGACAGGAGGTATTTGATTGATGTAACGGTAAGGCGTGACGGTTCTTATAATTTTCCGGAAGATGAGAGATTCGGTACATTTCCAAGCGTTTCTGTGGGGTGGAGAATTTCAGATGAGCCCTTTATGGATGCTTCCAGCAACTGGCTTGATGATCTAAAAATTAGGTCGACCTACGGAATAATGGGTAATGACCGGGTCCCGAACTTTCAATACCTTACCCAATATGGCCTAGGCTCATTTTGGCTTTTCGGGGAAGAAGCCGAGCGTAATGATGGTTTTCAACAGATCAACGATCCAAATCCAAATATTACGTGGGAAGTCGCTAAGAATTGGAACATTGGCTTTGATGCTTCGTTGTTTGATGAGAAATTGGGGATAATATTTGATTATTATTACAATAAGAGAAGAGACATTTTAATACAGCGTAATGAATCGGTCCCGGACATTACTGGTTTGTCTTTACCACGAGAGAATCTTGGTAAAGTGGACAATTCAGGGGTTGAGTTTGAGATGAACTACTTAACTACTATTGGCGATTTCCAATATAGTGTAGGGGGACAGGTTAGCTATAACCGTAATGAAGTTGTCTATTTGGATGAACCACCTAATGTAGCTGATTATAGAAAACGGGAAGGGCGTCCCATTGACTCTTGGTTAGTTTATAAGACCGATGGAATATTCAACACTCAAGAGGAAATAGACAATACAGAAGCCACACTTTCAGGTACGAAACCCGGTGATATAAAATATGTGGATCTTAACGGGGACGGTTCTATTACCGGAGATGATCGATATAGAAAATATACTTCTCAAACACCCAGGATCCAATTTGGATTTAATGCCGGTGTGGGATACAAAGGGCTTAGGGTGGATGCTTTCTTTCAGGGACAGACCCAGGCTGAAAACTATATTGCTCATACGAGGGCAGGAGAGGAAACTTTGCCTACTTACTTTTTTGAAAAGCGATGGACAGCTGACAATCCGAATGCTGAATACCCCCGGGCTTATGAAAGAAGGGATTTTTTCAATCTTCAAACATCAGATTTCTGGTTGTATGACGCTTCCTTTATCAGGCTTAAAGATTTAACGCTTTCATACAATTTGCCTGTTGAAATGATATCAAATATAGGTATGAGGAGCATGCGGTTTTATCTTCGTGGTTATAATCTTTGGACAATAGACAGGATGAGTGATCGTATGGGGGGGGAATATTATGACCCCGAGATGGAGGATGATGATGGAAAATTTTATCCACAGCAAACCATTTTTACTGCAGGCTTGTCTATAAATTTATAGAAATATTCTAAAAAAAACCTTGAATATTATGTTGTATTTAAAAAAAATATTATTAGTACTTATTGGATTTTTGACCTTTATAGGTTGTGAAGAAATCTTGAACCAAGAACCTTCGGATTCCTTTAGTGAGGAGAATATATGGGGTGATATAGACTTGGTTAGAAATTACGTTTGGGATAATTATAATGCTCTTGGTTCTTGGGGAGTCAAAGAAAATGGGAGGGCCACACCTCAGGCATTAACGGATGATGCTTACAATATTTTTGATCAGGATACTTGGGTTGTTGTTACAGGGAGCATGAGTCCGGATGCCATGGGGGCTTTTTTTCAGAAATGGTCGACAAATTACAGATATATTAGGAATGTTAATATATTCTTAAATAATATAGGGGATGTAGAAGCCGATCAAGCTGTAAAAGACCGGTTAACTGGGGAGATGAAATATATCAGAGCCTGGGACTACGCGGAGCTGCTAAGCTTTTTTGGTGGGGTTCCAATTATAGAAGAGGTATTTGAACTTAATTCTGAATTTAATGTAGAACGGGACAGCTATCAAGATGGAATTGCATTTGTTGTCAATGAATTGGATGAGGCGGCAGCATTGCTTCCAGAGACTGTACCTTCCAACGAATGGGGCAGGGTTACCAAAGGAGCAGCTCTTTCCCTGAAGTCTCGAGTGTTACTTCATGCAGCCAGTATACTCCATGATCCCAGTACTGAACCCAGTGGACCTTTGTATGATTACGATAAATCCAATAAATGGCAGGAAGCAGCAGATGCCGCTAAAGAGGTGATTGATATGGGGCTGTATTCACTGGTTGAGGTTGAAAACTGGCAGGATTATCAAGAGATGTTTTTACACAATACACCCGAAATCATTTTTGCACATCCAAATCATTCTCAATTTAGACCGAATGTCACGCAAAATATTGATTTGATTAATACTCCCAATGGGTATAACGGTTGGTCGGGCAATGTACCGGTCCAGGATCTGATAGATGATTTCCAGATGGAGGATGGCCAAAGTATTGAAGAATCAGACTTGTATGATCCAAGCCCGGAAAATATCTATAAAAATCGAGAATTACGGTTTTATGCTGATATTGTATATCAGGGGGCCCAATATAGGGGCCGGGAAACGCAGTTTTATGAGCCGGGTGGGCTGGATTCCAGAGATGGTCCGCAAGCCTGGAATTATTCCAGAACAGCTTATACGATGCGTAAATATATGGATGAAGATGTTGAATTTACCTCGACCCAGTCAACGACTCCATATATTTATTTCAGATTAGCTGAGCTCTATTTGAATTATGCCGAGGCGCAGTACCATGTTGGTAATGAAGAAGAAGCAAGAAGATATGTAAATATGATACGAAATAGAGTGAATTTACCTGATATACAATCATCGGGCGAGGAACTTTTGGATGATATCAAGCATGAGAGAAGAATTGAATTGGTGTTTGAAGGTTGGCATCGATATGATGACTTGCGAAGATGGATGATGGGAGAGGAGTTAGGTGAAGATATCTATGGCATGTCATGGCGAAAAGTAAATGAACAAGGTGAGCCAACGGTGGACGGCGAATTAACCTATGAGTTAGTTTTGGCCCAAGAACGTGAATTTCGTCCAAGGAACTATTATGTGCCTATTCCACGTGATGAGATAGATGCTACGGGTTTACAACAAAATTGGAATTACTGATTTCTAATTGAATAGAATTGAATAAATAATTAAAACAACTTCTCTCCTATGAAAAGAAATGGGAAAGGATTAGGATGGAAACACTATGAGTAATAGAGGTATTAACCGTCGTGATTTCTTGCGGACAGCCACACTTGGTGCTTCGAGCATCTGGGCTGGCAGTCCTTTGTTGCAAACCCGGCGTACAGCTCCCGCCGATAGTCCAAATATAGTAGTAATAGTTACGGACAATATGGGACGGGATGCGGGGTGCTACGGAAATTCCGCGATTAAAACACCAAATATAGATGCCTTGGCGGCAGATGGTGTGAAGTTCGAAAATGCTTTTTGTACTACGTCAAGCTGTAGTCCCAGTAGGGCTGTTATCTTAAGTGGGCTCTACGCTCATGCTAATGGAATGTATGGACTCATGCACGCATACCATCATTTTGCGTGTTTCGAAGATATTCAAACTTTGCCTGGAATTCTCAGGACTGCTGGGTACCGTACCGGTATTAATGGTAAACTTCACGTCGCCCCTCCCGAAATTTTCCCTTTTGATGTAGAAATTGACTCCGATGCCCGAAACACTGTTCAAATGGCGGAAAAATCTCGGAACTTCATATCCCAGGATGATAACAAACCGTTTTTTCTTTACTTCTGTCCGTGGGATCCCCATCGTGGCCGGCCATTTAATGCTTGGCCGGAACCGAACCCGTTTGGTAATAAACCGGAAGGCTACGAAGGTGTTGAAAAGATTACTTATACACCGGAGGAAGTTAACATCCCTTCTTATCTACCAGATACACCGGCGACCCGGGCCGAACTGGCCCAGTATTACCAATCAATTTCGCGACTGGATCAGGGGCTGGGTAGGCTCATCTCCATTTTGAAAAGCCAGAAGAAATATGAGAATACTCTGATTATGTTTCTGTCCGATAACGGTCCGGCTTTTCCGGGAGGATTGGCCACGTTGTATGAGCCAGGGATCAATCTTCCCCTGATCGTGAAACGTCCTAAACACAAAAAAAAGGGAATAACCAATCATGCCTTGGTCAATTGGACATCCTTGACACCCACCATTCTGGATTTTGCTGATGCATTACCTGCAGATGTAAATTTTCAGGGAAGGTCACTAAAACCGATTTTGGAGGAGGATCATCCCTCTGAATGGAATGAAGTTTATGCGTCTCATACCTTCCATGAAGTTACCATGTATACTCCGATGCGAGTACTTCGTGGCCGGCGATTTAAACTGATCTGGAATATTATGTGGGAACAGGAACAACCGGTACCACGAGACATATGGGAATCTACCACTTGGCAGTATTTGAGGCGCAACGGTATCGAAACACTCGGGAAACGTTCAATGGATACTTTTCTTCGTCGCCCGGAATTTGAATTGTTTGATCTCCAGGAAGACCCCGATGAGAGTAATAACCTGGCGCAACGTCCGGAGTTTGCGGATCGAATGGAAGTGATGAAGGAGAAAATTAAATCATTTCAAGAAGATACTCAGGATCCTTGGGTTATTGAATGGGAACAACAGGGACTGGAAGTGACAGAAGAATATTGATCGAAAGATCAATTTAAGCGTATATAGGGTATTAGAATAGTCCCGAGGGATTCATTTATTGATACATGATGATTTAAATATGATGCTCTGTATTGTGCTGATCGCCTATTTATGGTAGAAGTTGCCAATCGTTAAACTTGTATAATAATTCTTGTTTAGCAACAGTGATTATTAGCTTAAAATTTAGCAGTAGATGCATGGAGTAGATTTTCTGATGCAATTATTGATATAGGTGAAGCTACTTTTAAAGTTACTATAATTTAAAAGCAGAAAGCAAACTGCTCGTACAAGAATTAAGAATAATACTTAAGAAATCAGATAATCTTGAAAGAAAAAATACCAGATCGTCTGATATCCCTGGATGCTTTTAGGGGTATCACTATGATTTTATTAGTTTCTACCGGTTTCGGATTAGCTGAACTGAAAGATTTCCCATACTGGAATGAATTGGCAATGCAGTTCACACATGCACAGTGGGAGGGACTGCATTTTTGGGATCTGGTTCAACCATTCTTCATGTTTATTGTGGGGGTCGCAATGCCGTTTTCTCTTTCTAAACGGCTCCGACAAGGACAATCAGACCGAGAGATTTTCTGGCATGTTGTCCAGCGATCTCTAATATTGATATTTTTGGGTGTGGTGATAATCAAGGGAGTTCAATTGATGAAGGGAACTCCTAGTTTAACCAATGTACTCACACACATTGGCATAACCTACTTTTTAACGTTTTTGATTCTGAGAAAACCTCTGAAAGTACAAATTGGTGTGAGTTTGGCAATTCTATTGATCTATGACTTGGCCTTTCGATTTGTCCCACTCCCCTACGAAGCAGGTCCTTGGCAACAAGCGCAGAATTTGGGTTCTCATATTGACATGTTATTGGGATTCGAGTTCAACGAAGGAGGGTGGGTTACAATTAATGCACTTAGTACTGCAGCGCATACCATGTGGGGAGCAATTTGTGGTTGGATCTTGCTAAGCGACCGGAATGAGAAACGGAAACTAATATTTTTGGTCGCAGCAGGTGTGATTGTTCTGTTTGCCGGATTTATTTTGTCACCGGTTACCCCCATTATCAAGCGTATTGCTACCAGCACATTTGTGCTGGTTTCCGGTGGATGGTGTTTATTGACATTAGCTTTTCTGTATTGGCTGGTAGACATGAAAGGTTACAAAAGTTGGACGTTTTTCGTCAACATTGTGGGCATGAATTCCATATTTATCTATATGTTTGATATCCTCTTAAACGGATGGCTTTTAGATTTTTTGAGTATTTATACCGAACCTTTATTGGGAGGATTGAATGTTGGTAGTATTATTATCACAATTAATTTGGCGTTATTGGTTAAATGGTATATTTGTTACTGGATGTATAAGCATAAGCTGTTTATAAAAGTCTAATAAAAAGTATTTTCGAGAAAATAAGGTAACTACTTTAGTCTTTGGGTATATATTTGGAAAATGACCAATATTATATCACTCTACGTAGGCAAAATAAGTACTAATATATGTCAATAATGTGGTATCATAAAAGAAGCACAAACATGAGCTTAGGTATTATCTTATAGAGAAAAAGAGATTATATACAATTATAGATTAATCAGTACTAAAGTTATGAAATGAGTGTGCATTCTCCCCATTGGTGACCTTGTTTATTCAGCTTAGGGATTAACAGACAGCAAATTCCGGTTCAATAGTGAACTGAATAATGCGAGTCAATGGTCGGAAAATAAAGTAGATATTATGAAGATGAATTTAAATCGTAGAGACTTTCTTAAAAAGGCGACGTTAACGGGAGCCGGTTTTGTTACTATGCCCTCTTTTTCGGTTGCGAAGGGGAAAGCGAGGGCAAATAGCAACGTACAAGTTGGTATGATTGGCGTTGGGGGACATGGGCATGGACATATCAATCATGTCTTGCAGCTTGAGAACGTATCAATAGTAGCTATATGTGATATCAAAGAGGCCAATTTGAGTCGTGGCCAGAGTATTGTCGAAAAGACAACTGATAAACGGCCGATTGGATACGGTGAACATGAGTACAGTTACCGCGAAATGCTGGTAAAAGAAGATCTGGATGCCGTAATAATTGCCACTCCGTGGCGATGGCATATTCCCATGGCTATTGATACAATGAAGGCTGGAGCGTATGCGGCGGTGGAACCTGGAGCGGCTTCGACCGTCAAGGAATGCTGGGATCTGGTAAACACAGCCGAAGAGACCGGTTTGCACACTATGATTTTGGAAAACCACTGCTATGATCGTTGGAATATGGCAGTATTGAATATGGTTCGCCAGGGCGTGTTTGGTGAATTGCTGCATTGTCAATGTGGCTATGAGCATGATCTTAGAGGTCGGATTGTCACAGGAAAAAAGAGTGGTGTCAGCGAGCCAAAAGCACTCGGCGGTGATTATCGGTCGCTGCAGAACATAAAGCGTACTGGAGATTTATACGCCACTCACGGAATAGGACCTGTGTCCCAATGTCTGGACATACATCGGGGTAATAAGTTTATGAATTTGGTGTCCATGGCCACAAAGTCTCGGGGATTAAAACTATGGGCAGAAGAAAATCTGGATACTGATCATCCGGCGCAAGGGATTGACTGGAAGATGGGTGATATTGTATCGACGATGATCAAATGTAATAATGGTGAAACTGTAATTCTCAGTTTTGATACCCGTTCGCCTAGACCCTATTCCAATATGAGGAGAGTGCAGGGGACCCGGGCAATTTGGCTGCAGGATGGCGAAGCCTCTTCCCTTGACAAATCAGTGATTCATGTAGAGGGTGAGAGTCCACACCATGAATGGGAGCCTTTTGGTCCGTATCAAGAAAAGTATGAACATCCTCTTTGGAAACGCTATCAGAATGAGGGGGTTGTTGCCGGCCATCGTGGTGGTGGTTTTCTAAAAGTTAGTGGCTTTATCGAAGCGGTGCGCCGCCAGATCCCTCCCCCTATCGATACGTACGATACGGCTTCCTGGAAAGCAATTTCTCCATTATCCGAGCGATCCATTGCTCAGGGAGGAGAGTCTGTGGAATTTCCCGATTTTACAAATGGCAAGTGGATGACAATGGAGCCAATATTTGGTTTGACAGATGAATATTAATACAAAGTATGTGAGATGTAGTCTTTAACTTTTGCATCGAAAGAGAAGGAAAGAACAGTAATAAGAATCTATTTTAAGATAACGGGTAGTGATTAAATTATTAAACATCTAAATAATAATTGACCCATGAAGAAAAATATAAACCGTAAAGACTTTCTTAAAAAAGCAACGTTAACGGGGGCTGGACTGGCGGCTATGCCCTCCTTTACGATTTCGAAAGGCAGACGGAAGAATAACGGGAGGGTACGTATTGGGATGATCGGTGTAGGGGGACGAGGAACAGGTCATCTCAGAGGACTCTTGACCCGATCTGATATTGAGATTCCAGCCATATGTGATATGGATGAAGAGCATGCTGATCGAGCTGAAAAGCTGGTTGCTGGCAGTGGCCGACAAGCCCCGGAATTATATACAAGGGGGGAAGATGATTATCTGCGAATGCTACAACGTGAGGATCTGGATGGTATTGTTATCGCAACTCCGTGGCATTGGCATGCGCCGATGGCTGTTGCTACTATGAAGTCCGGCAAACATGTAGGCGTTGAAGTGCCGGTAGCCACAACTCTCGAGGGATGCTGGGATCTGGTTAGAACCTCGGAGGCAACAGGCATGTCCTGCATGATCCTGGAAAACGTCTGTTACCGCCGGGATGTAATGGCCATTCTCAATATGGTTCGCCAGGGGTTGTTTGGAGAAATGATCCATGCCCGCTGTGGGTATCAGCATGAGCTTAGAGAGGCCATGCTTGGAAAAAGAAGACAGTTCGGCCCCGACATGAGAATCGACAAAAATAGAGAATGGCGGGTTTATAATCATATCAAGAGGAATGGAGATACCTATCCAACACATGGTATTGGTCCGGTGGCCCACTGGTTGGATATAAATCGGGGAAACCGCTTTATGACGATTACTTCTACGGCGACAAAGGCCCGCGGACTTCACAATTACGTTTTGGAAAAAGGGGGGAGAAATCATCCAGATGCGGATATAGAATTTCAAGTTGGCGATGTGATCACCTCTACCATTACCACTGCTATGGGGGAATCCATTATTGTTAACCTGAATACAACCTTGCCCCGCCCTTACTCATTAGGATTCCATTGTCAGGGTACCAAGGGCCTTTGGCAGGTAGAGAACAGCTCCGTTTATCTGGAAGGTACAAGTAAAAACCATGGGTGGGAGGATTTTGATCCTTACCAGAAGAAATATGATGCTCCCTTGTGGAAAAAACATGAAAAAGAAGCGGCTGAGGCCGGGCACGGGGGTATGGACTGGTTTGTACGGAATGCATTTGTGGAGTCGATAAAGCGAGATGTTTCCCCGCCTATGGACGTTTATGATGCGGCTGCTTGGAGCGCAATTGGGCCCCTTTCAGAAGAATCCATTGCTCAGGGAGGCCATCCGGTTCAATTTCCCGATTTTACTGGTGGAAAATGGATGCATAATGAACAAATATTCCATGTGGATGGTGAATATTAAATCAGTGATCGAGTTTCCTTGACCAATAATAGTCATTTGGAAGTAGAAATTAGCGTAAAACCGTATAAAAATTTGGATTTGAAGGAAAGGAGGTCTTTCCAGAGATACAACATCCTTCTGTCATCGGAATTAAAAAATTCAATAATAAGAGTCGGAAATAATGAATAGACAAGAAGAAATACAAAATCTACTTTATCTGTCCCCAGATGAGATGAGTAAAAAAGCGGGAGATCATCTGCTGCTTCTGGATGATATCGAGGACTTACATCACCATTTTGCGCGGAATTTAGCCGATCAAATCAAGCGTAACAATGCACAAAATAAGTCTACAGTACTTATACTGCCTTTTGGTCCGGTTCCACAATATGAGAATTTCACAAAAATGGTCAATTCCGAACAGATATCACTACATGATTGTACATTCTTTTTAATGGATGAATACTGCACCAATAATGGAATTGAAATAGACTCTTCTCATCCGCTAAGTTTTCAAGCCGGTCTCTGGAAGTATTTTGATAAAATTAATAACGAACTGTGTGTACCACAGGATCAGGTGATTTTTCCTGACCATGAAAATATTCACCAGTTAGCTGATATGATAGAAAGGGCAGGTGGAATTGAAACCTGTTATGGTGGAATAGGAATTCATGGCCACGTGGCTTTTAATGAACCTGAACCTCAGGTACTGCATTCAGATCCTCGAATGGTTTATTTGAACGAATATACGATTACTATCAATGCTATTCGGGCGGGTGTAGGTGGAGATTTGGAAAATTTTCCCCGGAAAGCATTGACCCTGGGAATGCGTCAAATAATGAATGCGGACAAAATACGGCTGTATTGCCGAAATGGCGTGCAGGGAATGGATTGGGCTAATACCATATTACGCTTGGCATTATTCGGTGAACCAGGAGATGATTACCCGGTTACTTACATTAAACAACATCCGGATTGGCAGATTATTACCGATATGGATACTGCCTCAAGTCCAGAAAATTTATTAAAAGGATAACTAAACTTGTACTTAAGAATAAAAATATGTCTCAGTTGGTTATTCATTCAGGCACCTGTATAACCCCTTTTGAGGTAATTAAAAACGGCTCAATTTTAATTGAAGATGGAATTATTAAACAAATTGGACAGGGAAAAAAAGATTTTTCTACGGAAACATCCCCTCATGTTGATGCGAGTGGAATGTTTGTGATTCCGGGGATGATAGATATACATGTTAATGGTGGGAAAGGTGCAAATATTCTAGATGGAACCCAACAGGCTTTGAAAACAATGTCAGAATTTCATTTGAGGCACGGGACTACTTCAATGCTTCCAACCATAATTTCATCTTCGATAAGTAAAATGATTACTGCGATAAAACTTGTAGAAACTGCAGTCAATCATCCTCAGTCTTATAAGGCAAGAATCCTCGGATCACATCTGGAAGGTCCTTATATCTCAAAGGAACAAAAAGGTGCACATAATCCTGCTCATATTCGTACTGCTACCGCAGAAGATTATCACCCATTATTAGATTATTTAGAGACAGTTCGTTTAATAACAGCAGCTCCTGAAATATCGGGGGTGCTAGAATTTGCCCGGTCACTGGAAGAAAATGATATTATTTTTTCTATAGGACACAGTAACGCAAAATACCCTCAGATAGTGAATGCTGTGGGCACAGGCTTTTCACTGGTCACTCATCTATATTCTGTGATGTCTTCAATTACAAGACAAAATCTTACCAGAATTCCCGGTGTGGTTGAATCAGGACTTCTGCTGGATGAATTATCGGTAGAGATTATAGGAGATAATATGCATTTGCCAGGTAGTCTTATCGAGCTCATAGTTAAAACAAAGGGTATCGATAAAGTTATATTGGTAACAGATGCAATGCGAGGAGCTGGAATGCCGGACGGATCATATTATATTGGTGACAAAGATGATAAAAATTCGATTATAGTAGAAAATGGAGTTGCAAAAACATCCGATAGACAATTATTAGCCGGAAGCACTGCAACAATGGATGTTTGTTTGAATACGCTCATCTCTGAAGCTGGTTTGTCATTGAAGGACACTGTAAAAACAGCAACACTAAATCCGGCTAAGTTATTAGGTATTGAAAACCAATACGGCATCATTGCATGTGGGAAAAAAGCGGATATTGTGTTACTTGACCAGAATTATCAAGTTCAGACTGTTATCGTAAACGGAAAAATAGAATACACAAAAACAAATAAAGGTGAATAATATGAAATTGTTCTTAGACACAGCAAATATAGAGGAAATACGTGAAGCCAAAAGTTGGGGCATAATAGATGGGGTTACTACTAATCCAAGTCACGTCGCAAAAGAAGGGACAAAGTTCGAAGATCTTATAGATGAAATCTTTGAATTGTTTCCTGATGGTGAAATTAGCGTTGAAGTTACAGCAACGGATTTTGACGGCATTGTTAAAGAGGCCCACACTATAGTAGAGGCACATGAAAATGCGTTGGTAAAGGTACCTCTAATCAAAGAAGGGATTAAAGCAATCAAGGTATTAAGTGAAGAGGGGATTAAAATTAATACAACCTTATGTTTTTCAGCAGTACAAGCAATGCTTGCTGCAAAAGCCGGTGCGACCTACATCAGTCCTTTTGTGGGACGATTGGATGCTATTGGGACTGACGGGATACAATTAGTTCGAGATATTCGTCAGATTTATGATAATTATGGAATGGAGACAGGGATTTTGGCTGCAGCTTTACGTACACCGAAGCACGTCTTGCAATCAGCTGTTATTGGGGCCGAGGTCGCAACAATGAATTTTGAAATTATGGAAAAACTGTTTCATCATCCCATGACAGACTCTGGGCTGGAGCAATTTTTAGATGACTGGGAAAATCGTCCTGTAAAATAAAAAAAGTGGTATACACATGGATAAAAAGTTAAAATTTGGAGTAATTGGTGCAGGCGGCTTTGCCGATAGCCGGTCGATACCAGCCTTTCAACAAGCTAAACAATTTTCGCTGGAAGCAGTTCATTCGAGGAGTGAATCCAAAGCAGCTAAATTGGCACGAAAGCATAAGGCTTCAAAGTATTATACGGATATCGATGAATTAGTAAAGGATGCTGACATTGATGTCGTATATGTAGCCACACCGGTATATCTGCATGAAGAGCATACAATTAAAGCATTGCGACAGAAAAAACATGTGCTCTGTGAAAAACCGATGGCCTTGGATGTCGCGTCCTGTCGGTGTATGGTTGATGCTGCAAAAGAAGCAGGGGTACAATTGGGGCTTCATTTTCATATGCGTTCCCACCCGGGACTTCAGTCAATTAAACGTATGATCGAGGCCGGTAATTTAGGAAAGGTACATATGATTCGTACTCAAATTCATTTTCTCTATCCACCCAATGATACTTGGCGATATAAGCCAGAGAAAGGAGGAGGAGGGGTTATGATGGATGTCGGATCACATTGTCTCGATTTACTGCGTTTTTTAGGCGGTGAGATTACACAGATTACCAGCCGAATGGAAAAACGAATGGATGGTGAAGCCGATGATACAGCAATTGCTATAGCCAGGTATTCTGATGGAAAGATGGGGATTACTGAAAATTCATTTGCGATTCCCAATCGGGAAAATATGCTGGAAATTTATGGATCAAAAGCATCAATTATTGGAAAGCGTGCCCTCGGACCGTTCACTGATCCCGAATTTCGGTTTATTTCCGATTCCGGGGAAAAAATAATAAATATAAAATGGGAAAATTTATATACAAAAAATATAAAGAGATTTATTGATTCAATCCTTGGGAAAGGTGATATGCCTGCCACGGGAGAAGACGGACTTTTAAATACCAAACTGTTAAAAGCAGCGTATCGCTCAAATAATAATGATAAAACTATACGTATAGACAGTTGAAATGAATTATAAGAAATAGGGTATAACTACTATTATTATATTATAAACAGTGTTAGGAAGTATTTTATAACTATTTAGAAATTTCACGTAAAGAGAAAAAATGAGGAAATAGTATGTTAAATTATGGAGTTATTGGCGTGGGTCCCGTTTTTCAAAATTTTCAGGTGGAGGGATTATTACAATCACAATCAGTAAATTTATATACAGCCTGTGACTTAAAAGAAGATTTGTTAACGTCAGTGCAACAACAATACGATTTTAAAAAATGTTGTACTGACTATGGGGAATTATTGCAAGATAGCAATATTGATGTAGTTCTATTAAATCTTCCGCAACATAAACACAGAGATATTGCCGTTGCTGCTGCAAAGGCTGGTAAAAATATTTACGTTGAAAAACCTTTTGCTTCAAACTTAAAAGATGCAAAGGCAATTATGTCTGCGTGCGAAAAACATGGAGTTAAATTGTGTGTTGGTCATCAACGGCGATTTATTACAACTGAGCGAAAAGCAAAAGAAATAATTGATGAAGGTTATTTGGGAACAGTTTATAAGATTCGGGTCATTGCTTCTTGGTGGCAGGATATTTCTGAAGAAAAACGAGCCTGGTTGACAGATTTTGAATTAGGAGGAGGAGGACCTCTGCTCCGTTGGGGGGTACATAAAACAGATACAATGAGGTTTTTACTTGATCAGGAAGCTGTGAGAGTTTTTGCTGAATGGGATCAATTCGTATTTGACCAACCACATATTACAGTTGAAGATACACTCGTTGCCTTATATCGGTTTGAAGGCGGAGTAATCGGGGAACTGGAAGTAGGGAATGCTCAAAGAGAAGCAGGATTTCAGCGGGGAGAAACGATAGAAATCTGGGGAGACAAAGGAACGTTGTGGTATCAACCGTCTACGGGAGAAATGGAATTGTATTCTGTCGAAAAGTCTACGAATGTTATTAATCCGGATGCGTTTATGAGAACCAGCTACGAACCCGATGGAAAAGAAATGACTCGTATTCACGATCGTTTCGTCGAAAGCATAGAAAAGGATACCGACCCACCAATAACGGGAGAAGATGGATACAAAGCTTTGGAAATGGCTGTTGGTGCTTATCGATCTGCCCAATCTAAAAAGGTTGTTCATTTCCCTTTAGATAATGAATAGTACTCGAATTAATTTCACGATTCCCATTAAATGGAGAAATGACATTATTCAATAAGTACTAATTAATAATCGTTGCTCATTTGCTATCACTATGTCCCCAATAGATATAATTATAGTTGTAGCTTTCCTTGTACTGATATTTGTTGTTGGCGGATATTTCTATAAGTGGATTTCTACTCCAGATGATTTTTACGTAACTGGACGAAAGTTAACTCCGTTTATATTAGCTGCAACAATCACTGCAACAAATGTTAATGTCTATAGTTTTGTAGGGCAGAGCGGAACTGCTTATCAAGAAGGTCTCTCTATTATCTGGCATACATGGACAGGTAACATGGCGCTGGTACTTTCGGGTATTTTTATTATTCCAATTTTTAGACGTTTACGCATACGAACGATCCCTGAATTTTTGGGGCTAAGATATTCGCAGGGTTTTCGTGGACTAGTAGCAGTTATCTGGATATTTCGATTAGCTTTTTGGTTGGGAATTGGAATTTATGCCATCGCCATTGCCGCACAGACTATTACCGGGGTGCAGTCATTTACACTCTGGGTGTTTGTTTTGACGGGGATAACAGTATTTTATACAATTTTAGGGGGAACTTGGTCTGTCGCAACAACAGATGCTCTTCAGTTCCTGCTCATGCTTGGAGGTGCCTTAATATTGCTGCCTGTTGCAATGTATGCAGTGGGAGGTTTTGCCACATTAAAGGCTCAGGTACCGGCCGAGTTCATGTCACTTGTGCCTCAATCCGGAGATTTTAATTGGTTATTTCTGATTGCCATGGTATTACTTTCTATCAAATGGGCTACTATCAATCAGGATGTGTTACAACGAGCATTTAGCTCGGAAAATGTACGAACGGCTTCCAAAGGTATGGTCTTGTCCGGAATTATTACTACTCCATTTGCTCTTTTATGGATATTACCAGGGATAGCTGCAAAAGTTCTATATCCGGATCTTACAAATTTTGATAACGCGGTTCCAACTTTAATAGTAGAGTATTTTCCTCCCGTTGTATTAGGATTAATGGCATGCGGGTTATTATCGGCTATGATGTCTACAATAGATTCTGACCTTAACTCAATAGCTACAATGTTTACCAGTGATCTCTATAACGGCTATTTTAATATAGAATCGTCCCATCGCCAATCGTTAACTGTAGCCCGGTTGGTTGTTTTAGTTATGGGTTTATTCATTATCGGGTTTTCCTATCTCGTACCTGTTTTGGGAGGAGCAGTGGAAGCAAACCTTACTGTCATTGGTATACTTGATACACCGCTTTTTGTAGTAGCAATTATTTATGGATTGTTATGGAAACGTGCAAATTGGCAGGGGGCTTTCGCTGGCTATTTTGCAGGAGCATTTGTTGGGGTTTTTGTTTATTTAGCAGGCGATCAAAGTTTTAGTTTGGCAATTTTAAGCAGCGCTGGCGCAGCATTAGTGGTTTGCCCTCTTGTTTCATTGTTGACCCCCCCACAAGAAGTAGTTAAGGCGAATACCATATGGGATGCAAAAAAGCCCGAGCTGGAACATCCTGATGATGTTGATCCATTTTATATCGTCCCGAAATCTATACCTGGAAAATTGGCAATATCCGCTTCAATATTTGGGTTAATTTTATATTTGATCGGAGCCATAGTAGGATCAACGGGTGCTGTAATCTCTTCTTATCTGGCAGTAGGAGGTATGTTTATGATCTTTATCGGTGGATTGGTTAGAATTTATGTAAAGTAAGAAAAAGCAAAGAATCTATGGAATTTGATTTTGTGACTTGGTCTGTTTGGAGCGTTGGATTTATAATCTGGATAATCTGGGCTTACTTAAGCATAAAGGAATTCATATCCATTCTTATTGCGCAGAAAAAAGAACTTGATAATGATAATGATTGAAAATTAGTAGCAATACTTATTACCTATTTATTACTCTATTTTAGAGCAAATAAGAATTTAACAAAAGGCACAAAATGGAATAGGATTTTATATTTTCGGCCCCTCAGTACCTTCAATTATTATTAAGTCGTCCCACTGGTCATTGGTTTATCCTAAAAATCTAACAACAAAAGTTTTTTTGTGAAATTAAAAGCATTTCTGTTACTAATATTATGTTCTCTGGCAATATCAGCAGTGGCACAAGTAAAGATTGGCGATAAAGGGGAAATAAGTGGCCTAGCCTACAGCGACTATTACTGGATAACCTCTAATCATAATGAATCGCTGGAAGGCAATAATGGTTTCTGGTTTCGACGCATTTATTTGACCTATGACCATGAAGTCAGCCAATCATTTTCCACCAGATTAAGGCTGGAAATGAACGGTGAAGGTGATTTTGTAACCAGTGCTAAGATGGCGCCCATTGTTAAAGATGCTTGGCTCAAATGGGAAAATAATCGGCATGAAATTCTTGCCGGTATATCACCAACCCCAACATTCAGTTTGGTTAAGGATACATGGGGATACCGATCGGTAGAAGAAACACCGTTGAATCTGCAGAATTTTGGCAGTTCCCGCGACTTTGGTATTGCGGGAAAAGGAACGCTCGATGAAGATGAACGATGGAATTATCATGGCATGGTTGGAAATGGCCACAGCAATAATGCAGCAGAAATCAATCAAGGGAAAAAAATAATGCTGGCATTGTCCTATCAGCTTACCGAACGGTGGATAGTTGAGCTGTATGGCGACTGGAATGATCTTTCAGATGAACAGTATTGGACTACAGTGCAGGGATTTCTAGGGTACCGGACAGAAGATTTAAATGTAGGAGCTCTTTACGCTTATCAGCATCGGAATTTACCAGGACTGATAGGAGACGCTAACTTGGATATAGCATCCATATTTGCCAGGGCATCTATTTCCCAGAAGACGGGCGGCTTTTTGCGTATCGATCACATGTTTGATCCCAATCCTGCCGGTGAAGATATTAATTATATTCCTTTCAGTAACAATGCAAAATCCACCCTCCTAATAGGAGGAATAGATTTTACTATGGATACAGACATACATCTTATTCCAAATTTCGAAGCCGTATTTTACGGTGAAACATTCACGGGAACTATGCCGAAGTCTGATCTTATTCCCCGGCTCACCCTTTATTATCAGTTTTAGAGGTATTTACCCATCGAGTGTGTCTGACAGTCTATGAAAATCCTCATACAACCCTCCCATCAAACTTATGAGTATAGTTTGAGACATACCTAAGTTCTCCAAAAGATCTTTTGGAGAGGGTACGGTTCTTCATCATCGAGATTATTTTTTTAACTCTTGTAGCAGTCCGTTCTGAATATTTATTTCCCATCTGAATTTTTTTAAAATTCTGAGTCAAAAACCTGCTCCTTACTGAACAACCGGAAATTGGGAGATTCGCAGTGTTGTTGCCCCATATGGTACCAATGTTAGTTTTTCGGCCCGCACATTAGCAGTGCCGGGATTCCTTCCATATCGTTTTTGTTCGCTTACCGGAAGCGGTCCTGTAGAGTGCTTGTACATATGCCATTCTTTCACTGGCTTGCCGTCAGTTTTCAGCTTGACCGGCACATTTTCTAGATTCCAAGGGTATTTTCCAGCTTTATCCTCGTCATAGACCAGTTCGAAATCCTTGTTTTTGATCGTCTCTTCGGGAATTCCATAATTCCAGGAATCTTCTGTATACACTTCCTTATATGGATGCTGAATTCGCCAGTTACCTTCTTCAGCAGGTTTTTCCTCCCACTGCTCATCTATTTTCAGAGCATAGACCAACGGACCACGTTCAATGCCGACTGACATTTCAGCCCAGCGGCTTATTCTGACTTGCATCTTCAACTGTAGTGTAATAGTATCCCCGTCCACCCACGTACGGTCGATTTCAACCATTTGTTTATCACTATTATTCTCAATTTTATTCCAGTCCCTGCCATTGATTTGGATATTGACCTCATCTGCCCATTCAGGGATGCGTAACTTCAATGGGAATTTCACCTGTTCCGGGCTTTGTATCGTAAAATTAATAGTGTCATCAAAGGGATAGTCGGTTACTTCAATCACTGTTACCTCCGTGCCACCTGCTACTTTGGCAGTAACTTCACTGGACGAATAGATCATCGCCGCAAGTCCATTGTCATCAGTGGCATACCACATATTCTGAACCAGCTTGGGCCATCCCTGGTGCATATTTGTTGTACAGCAGGGATATCCCGTCAGCACACCATAACAGAGCTGAGCGTTGGCATCATTAAAAAAGTTGCGGATTTTATGCGACACTTCAACTTGGTTGGGTTGTTGGAAATATTGACGAGTTGTGTAGTCATCATCGTGCTGTGTAGGCAAGGCGTTAAACGCCACTTTCTCAAGATAATCCGCAAAATAGGTATCTCCGGTAATTCGAGTTATTTGTTCAAAGGAGTACATCATCTCGACTACTGTGCAAAGCTCTGTCCCTTGTGTAGGATTATTTCCATGAAGGTTCTCATCGGCACCATATAATCCAGTAACAAAACCATGTACATTTTTGAGATCCTTCAATCCTTCTTTTACCGCCTGGATATAATCTTCATTATGATTTTTTTGATGATAAATTACCGGCGCTTTGAATCCCATTGCTAAATTCACCGTATGTAATTCAGGCACGGGATTAAGTTTTGCAATGGTTCCACTTTCGAAAATTTCTTTCCAGTTATACGTCTGGTGATGGATCAGATCTCCCAATTCAAGTAGAAATTCGTCGCCTGTGCGGTTATAAAGCCAATAGACAATCATTAAGTTATCAGCACCACGACGATTGCCCCAGTACGACCAATTATCGAGCGGCTGATCAGGAAGATGTTTCAGCTGATAGCGAAAATAGTTGGTCATAAGATCCAGCACGCGATAATCCTCGGTAGCCATATAATATTGCTTTAGCACCTTAAGCATCACCATTTTGGGCCACCAGTCCTTTCGTGGCCCTTCCTGGACACCTTGTCGATCTATGGGAGGACCACCCTCAAAAGGAATAGGTCCAAAATACCCGTCATCCTCCTGGTTATTCAGGCTCCATTCGATCCATTCCTGTGCTTTATCTTTCAGCTTCTGATCATCCAGGATATAAGCTAGCGGGACCAGTCCATCTAGCCAATATGGTCCGCGTTCCCAGCCGTCACCGTCACCGCCTAACCAACCGTTTGTAGGACCGACCACTTTTGAATAGATCTCATCCAGATTGCCTGTCAAACCTTCACGCTGTCTATTCAGCTGTTCACGAAGCCAGCCTTTGGGCTGGATGGCTCCAATGGGCAGTTCTATGAAAGGTTCAGGAGCAAGAGGCTCTAAGTTTGATGCATAGAATCCATTTTGACTCCTGTTGAAAATATTTGATTTAGCGTCACTTCTTTTCTCATAATCTGATAAAGGTAGAACAGATGATAGACTAAACGTTATACCACCAATCCCTAAATTTTTTAAAAACTCTTTTCTACTTGCATTCATAACAATCTTTTTTACGATTAGATAAACCTCATCATTAGTGTCCCGTTAAGGATATTTTGTTTTCTTGTAAGTTATTGAACCCTTTGCAAAATTCCCTGATTCAGTGCGTTTTATTTGGATCCTGTTATTTTTCGGTTCATTCTAAATTATAGTTTATAAAATCATTCATATTTTTTATGGCCGACGGTAATTAACTAAGCTTTGACGACGGACTGCTCTCGGGCTCCAAAAAAAAGTGCAACCACAAGCTGAGGCGGGTTCGGGCGGCGGTCGAGATCCCTTCACGTGGATGAAGACCAAGGCTAATCTGGTGGCCATACGAGCCAAAATCCAGGTTCACAAGTGGCTTCGGTTTGTCTTCGCCTGCATTGGATGGAACCTGACCACGGTCAGATTCTTGCTTGAAAAATCCAACCCATGGGATCGGCAGCTCTATGAACTACCAAAAGCACATAATAACCGCTTCCGCGGGCCTTTTAGGCACCCCAGTGAGCCCTGACAGAACCCAGACTGAGAAAAAATTGCCGACTACTAGAAAAATAGCTCCATATTCAGCCGCAAAAAATAAATCAAAGAACAGCGAAGGGTTTTTCAAAGCCTTCACTTTACATTTGGTGAGTTGAGTAAGGATCATTTGAATTATGCTATTTCTAATATATACATTTTTTTTAAAAAGGTTAACGTATTAATATAACGGGCATGATGTGCCCTGTATATAATAATCTCTGTGACCAAACGATTACCCCTCCCGAAAATTTATCTGCAATAGAGCGTAAAAACCGTTAAAATTATTGAGGACGGTTGGTCATGAAGGTGGCGTTCAAATAGGTTAATGCAGTGGTATTT
>NZ_FQUS01000063.1 GCF_900129315.1 Fodinibius roseus | reverse complement strand
TCTATTCAATAATATCGGTTACCACGCCGGCCCCGACAGTGCGGCCGCCTTCGCGGATCGCAAACCGCAGCCCCTCTTCCATGGCCACCGGCTGGATCAGCGTCACTTCCATGTTCACATTGTCCCCCGGCATCACCATCTCTACCCCTTCGGGCAGCTCACAGGAGCCGGTCACATCCGTGGTCCGGAAATAAAACTGCGGGCGGTAGCCTTCAAAAAACGGCGTGTGCCGCCCCCCTTCGTCCTTGCTCAGCACATATACCTCGCAGGAAAACTTCGTATGCGGGGTAATCGAGCCCGGCTCGCACAGCACCATCCCCCGCTGCAACTCCTCCTTGTCTATGCCCCGCAGCAGGATCCCGGCGTTGTCCCCGGCCTGCCCCTCGTCGAGCATCCGCCGGAACATCTCAATGCCGGTCACCACGCTTTCCATCGGGTCTTCGACAATCCCGACAATCTCAATCTCGTCGTTCAGGTGAATCACGCCCCGCTCTATGCGGCCCGTGGCCACCGTGCCCCGGCCGGTAATGGAGAAAATATCTTCCACCGGCATCAAAAACGGCTTGTCCACATCCCGCTCAGGGGTCGGTATCGTCTCATCAACTGCGTCCATCAGGTCCAAAATCGCCTGCTCGTCCTCCTCGCTGCCTTCCAGGGCCTTCAGGGCCGAACCCTGCACCACCGGGATCTCGTCCCCGTCAAACTCGTAGCTGCTCAGCAGCTCCCGGACTTCCAGCTCCACCAGCTCGATCAGCTCCTCGTCGTCGACCAGGTCCGTCTTGTTCATAAACACCACTATCTGGGGGACCCCCACCTGGCGGGCCAGCAGTATGTGCTCGCGGGTCTGCGGCATCGGACCGTCCGTGGCCGCCACCACCAAAATCGCCCCGTCCATCTGCGCCGCACCCGTCACCATGTTCTTCACGTAATCGGCGTGGCCCGGGCAGTCCACATGCGCATAGTGGCGATCGTCGGTCTCATACTCCACGTGCGCCGTCGAAATCGTGATCCCACGCTCCTTCTCCTCGGGGGCATTGTCTATATCGGTAAACTTCTTCGCCACGCCCCCGTAGTGCTTGGCCATCACCGTCGTGATCGCGGCCGTCAGCGTCGTCTTCCCGTGGTCCACGTGACCGATCGTTCCTATGTTTACATGAGGCTTATTGCGTTGAAATGTCTCTTTTGCCAT
>NZ_FQUS01000044.1 GCF_900129315.1 Fodinibius roseus | reverse complement strand
CCCCACAAATCGCTGGGGTATAAAACACCGGTAGAACTACTACCTTAACCCAAATCCTCTACTTTTGAGTGGTCCGAAAAATGGGGAAGCTGACAGGGAGTAATAATGAGTTTCAAGATTGGGAAAATTTATAAAATCAATAATAAATACATTGAGGTAATTCACAACGATGATATCTTTTCTAGACCTATTTCTACTGGAAATGGGCTAAATATAATTGGGAGTTTAAACTCGTATGTTTCAATACCTTTATTTAATTCTTTAGAGGGAATAGGTATAATATTTGAACAATACGAGCCCAAAAAGGATAGTCAAGAGTTGTTTGAAAGTAATGAGCAAAAAGATGTAGTCGTTTCAAAAATTAGACTGATTGGAACTTACAACCCTTTTAAAAAGAAATTTGAAAAAGGGCTAGACTATCAACCTGCTTTAGGTGCTGAAGTATTTTCTCTCAAAGAAGAAACTCTTGAGACTATATACCAATCCATAATTGGTAAAGATGAACCTGAATTGAAGATCGGAACAGACCTTAATTATCAAAATATTTCGGTAAAGGCGAATCCAAATACTTTACTTGGTAAACATTTTTCAATATTTGGAAATACTGGAACAGGCAAGTCATGTACGGTTTCCTCTATACTGCAAAGTATCTATTTGGAAAGAGGTCGTTTACAGAATTCAAGTGAAACCAGTCTCAAAACAATAATAATTGATTCAAATGATGAATATTCAGAGGTATTAAATGGATTAAACGAGGATAAAATTGAGAAAATAAGCGTAGAGGATTTAAGGATTTCACACAAGAATTTAACATTCTATGAGCTAACTCAACTTTTAGAGGAAGACTCTCCAAACGTACTTCATTATTTAAGATCTGCTATTTTAGAATTAAAAAGTACAGATAACGTTGATGAACAAGTTTATTATGACTTTGCAGAACTTCCAGGTGAAATAATTAGTGAGATAGAGCTACAAAATAACCAAAACCAATGGAACTTTATAAAAGGATATTGTGGACATTTAATAAACAGAATTGAAGGATTTTTAAGTGATAGCAGATATGATTGTGTTTTTAGTACAGATGAAAATTCAATTATTAATTTTCTTAGAAGTGATAAGCAGTTATTAATTTTATCAGTCCAAACAGCAAATGATGTATTAGCAATTATTGCGTATCAAATTTGCAAAACTATTTATTCATATAAAAGGAATAATCAAACAGAGGATAATCTATTACTCGTACTAGAAGAAGCACACAGATATATCTCTGAGGACAATAATGATGTAATTAATAATTATTATGTGGAAAAAGTTGCTAGGGAGGGAAGAAAATATGGTGTCAATATTTGCGTGGCAACCCAACGCCCTTCTGATGTATCCCATACTGTAATTTCTCAATGTAATTCACTGATTGTACATAAACTTACAAATTATCGTGATTTAGAATTTATTAGAAACACGATTGAATATGAAGATAGAAATCAAATAGATTTAATATCAGGGTTGAAGCAACAAGAGGCTTTAGTTCTAGGAGATGCGTTTATGTTTTCGTCTATTGCTAGAATTTCTGATGCAGATCCAATACCCAAAGCAGAAACTCCTAAAATATTTTAAACGGTGATTTATGGGACTATAAACAAACCCTGGGGGTATAGTCCCAAACTTAGCTCTAGTCCATTTTACGTCTTACCGCACTTAACCCGTAACCCTAAAAAATAAATAATCCGGACAGAGTTTAGTTTACACACCCTCGTAAATACGATAAGCCAAATTGATAGCTTTTATATCCATCTATCCAAAAGATTGTTTGAATGAGTTATAAAATTAAAATTTTCTGCTTGCCATTTACCTTTTTAAAGGTGATTAGTGTGACAACATTACTTCCAAACTTCTGCTAAAATCCAATCATTACTACCTGGCAAAGATAGTTCTCATTCTCTCCATCCATTCCTATTTGTTTGAGTGAATTCCAATTATTAAACTTAGTCATAGGCTAATTCGTGTACATTTTCTTCTCCAAACCAAGCTGAAGCAGTTTCTAATACTTCCTCTGATGGCTCTTGAAAAAGTACTACAAGGTTCTTTTTTGCACGACTACAACAGACATAAAAAAGTTTTTGTGTCCTTTCTATAACAGAATTTTTACCATTTCCTTCAAACAAATATTCAAAGTTATACATATTCCATCCTCCATTGTCCAACACAACAAAAACACTGTCAAATTCAGCTCCTTTTATATTATGCTGGGTTGAATATGGAGTATAAGCTTCAACATAATTATATAAGTTGATAACTTCCTTAAATTTCACCTCTCTAACACGTTTATAGATGTATTCTTTATTCTGGACAAAGTTGTTAAACCTATCATCTTTTTTCCAGATTCCACTGCTATCCGCAAATTCTATAACTTCTTCAATAGAGCTTTCCCCCATTTCTGTTAGTTCATCAACAGATTCTTTTAGCTTCTTCTTATCGGCAACAGATTTGATAGGGTAATGAGTTTTTTTTATAAACTCATTGTGTTTGGCATTTTTGTATAGATGAACACAATCTTGAATTTGGAATAAATGATTTATTAGAGTATCCCTTTTTGTATCGTTTCCTTCCTCAACTTTAGATGATTTTTTCTCACCTATCAATTGATCTCTATTTAGATAGATATTTCTGATATACTTATAGGGATACTCTCTTGCTTCCTGATATAGACTTGGATTTTCCTCCACAAATTTTTTCTCAGATTTTGTAAGATCATACTCTTTGTCAATAATTTCACCAAAAGTTAAGTTTTTGTCTACATCAATCTTACCATCACGGATTTTTCTTCGAATTTTATCTTTTATTTGTAGAATTCGATCCTTGGTATAAATCTCTATAAGCGTAGGAAAACCTACTTTGTCAGCTATCAGATTATGGCTTAGATAGAGTTCCTTCGTTTCATTAGCATCGTCAAAGTCAAAACCATCAAAAAAACGCAAATCTGTTATTTCTTCGATTTCAAAATCATTTGAATCTGTAAACAGAAAGCTGATTCCCCCTTCAATGCCATAGTTTGTTGCCTCAGAATCATCAGCCGTTTTTTGTACTAGGTTATCATCCCTAAGCTTATTAATTAATTCTACAATAACTTCAGGATTCCTTCTATTATCTTCTTTTTGTATTTCCTGTATTTCATTCTGATCTATATAATCCTCAACATTTCCAACTCTATTTCGATAGATGGACTGCATTGAATCTCCAAATAATCCAATTGATATATTCTTGTCCGACTTTTTTAAGTGTTCCAAGAGTATATCAATAACTTCTTCAAAGGTATCTTGATACTCATCGATAAGAATGTAATCAAATTTATCCTTTACGATGTCTGAAAGTAGCTTGTGTTCATCAAATAAATATCTGGAAATAGCTATCACTTCGTCATGTGATATAACTCCTTCATTTAATTTTCGCCATTCCCTATATTTGATTTTCTTTTCACTCAAGTATTCTTCACTTAGCTCCTCATCACCATAATAAGATATATCACTGTTATTAGTGAGTTTAAGTAGCCCTTGTTTTATATTAGGCTGAAAACTTTTAATGGTGTCCCACAAAAAATCGTGGATAGTTGATATTTTTAGTCTCTTGAAGGGAGCTCTTTCTTTGATTTCGTTGACAGCGACATTTGTAAATGTAATACATGCAACGTTGGCAGCAGGATCCTCAGTATATATCCTTTTAAGGACCTCGATTAAGGTATACGTTTTCCCGCTACCTGCTCCACCTTTCAGTATGAAGTTATTTCCTTCATATATATGTGAAAAGATTTCGTCTATTGTTTGAGCCATGTTAATCCTTCTTCAATATAGCTGGGGATATCCCAGTTCGAAATTGCATCATTACTATGATAGATGATATCCAATGCAAAATCTGTTTTTTTGTTTATACAGTTTTCAGCTAATTCAAATGAACTTAATTGCTCATTATCAAATTTGTCCGCTTTTTTTAAACCATAAAAACTATCCTTGTTTTCTTGTATAAAAGTTAAATTCTTGTTTATGAATGCATCTTCAAAACTTCTTGGATGGTATTCATCCTCTTTCTTTTGATAGACAATGAGTAAATCTCCGCTATTGTCATTTTGCCAACCATCTTCTTCTTTTGACAAGCATCTTTCATCTTTTCTAAGATCAACTAATTCATCCAGTTCTTCTTTTCCCAGGAAAGACTTTATAGTATTATTACTTGTTTTTGCCCCTTCCTCCACTGGGCATTTACCATTTTCATGAACGGAGTCAATATCCGTTATAATCAGAGTTTTGATATCAAGAAAATCTATAAATTTATCAAAGATATGTGCATATGCTCCTGCTTGAATAATTGAAATGTTTTGTGACAAAAGAGGTAGTTTATCTTCTTGATTCTCATTGTCCATCTTTCGCATAATAGAAGGAATCAGTAAACGTTCGGTGTCACCTTCAATTAAAATCGCTTTATCGGCAAAGAATAGCTCTGATCGGCTCAGTGTAAGGTATTTCTTAAGGAACTCATATTGATCAGAATCCTCATCATATTCCCCTTCTAATTGTTTTAAATCCTTGGATATAACACTGTTAACATTAGTTCTGTCAAAATACTTTATGTCATCAAATTCACTTTCAGCTGTAATATGAGATGAGTGCGTGCTAATGATTGTTTGTAAATCTATTTCAATACCATCTTCCTCACCATTTCTTTCTTCTTCGAGTAGATCTTTAATATTCTTGATAAAAATATATTGCATCTGTGGATGAGTATGAGCTTCCGGCTCTTCTATAAAGAATAAATTTATATCAGATGGAACTTCCGTCTCTGATGTCTTTCTTTTGAAATCATTAAGGATAACTTCAATTTCAAAAATCATTGAAATTAAATTTAGATACCCCAGTCCATAATAATCTTCGGGTAGAGTCTGTTCCTCCTGACTGTACATCACGGAGGTATTATCTTTCAATAAGTTCCTGCCTTCCAGCTTAGATTTGATTTCAAGTTTTGATTCATTCTCTTTTATGCCACCGAATCTTTTAACCTTGTCAAGTAAACCTGCAAATAAGTCAGTATATACCTCGTCTAAATCCTTATCGGTGTTCCTGAGCTCCTTGTTCAATCTTCTAATATTTTCGTTCTCGACTTCTGGACTGGATATCTTGTTATAAAATCGTGATGATTTCCTTGAGAGAGTTTTATCAGAAGTAGTTTTATATCCATCTGTATCAACCACATCTCTTTTGGCTTTAATTCTTTTAAAATTTATGATTTTATCTATCGTACTCTGCTCTTCTATACTTACTGTATTTTCTTCATTCTTGTACTCTAAAGCTCTCCTGCGAACAGCAAAGTACGATTTGTAATTTTCAGCAAGATAAAAAAGGATATCCTTTTCAGGATCACCGGCATAGTCTTTTTTAAATTCTGTGAAATCTTTTTTTAGTCTTTGAATCTCCTCGTACAAAATGGAATACGAAAATTCTATAACTACGACATTTTGGTCAGGTTCAAGATTGAGCATAACCTCAGAAATATTGGACAAATTGTCTTCCTCATCATAATGGATATATAGCTTTAGTGTAATTCCAAAGGAATATTCTTCCTCAAAGTTATCTTGAATAAATTTTTCTTTGAATGATTGTTTCGATTCAAGATTAATGTCCTCAAAAGAAAATCTATCTTTGGAGAAGGTAAGAAACCTCTCTAAGACCGAAAGAAAGGATGTTTTGCCAGTATTATTTTTCCCAATGACTAAAGAAAGGTTTTCCTCAAGGTTGATATCAAAATCTTTCAACAATCGATAATTACTAATCTCAATCTTGTTTATTCTCATAACTATTGATGTTATTTAGAGGTAATCTATAATACTCTTTTAGGCTGCTTAAACATCTACAAATAAAAGCGTCACGATAAAAAAACTGATACGAAAGATAACCAGAGCTTATCTGGACTAAGGTCCATTCTCAAAGCATAGTATAAGTATAATATATTTCATCTATATGGATGGATATAGGAGAAAACTGTTTGCTTGACGTTTTCCTTTTTGAAGGGGTTACGAACACATACATTTTGGACCATATATTATCCTAAGATATTCTTTTTTTGTTGCTGAAATTCAGTTTCAGTAATTATACCTTGTTCTTTGAGGTCAGCTAATTTTTGCAATTCATCGGCGGTTGATTGGTTAGTTGAATTTAAATTGTTCCCATTTTCTTGATTCTTATTCCGTTGGTTATTGATAATTTTTTTCGCTTTTTCAGGATCAGGAATTCCAGAAACAGAAATTTCCATATTGCTTTGACCAGCACTACTAACTTGAAGTGTACCTACATCAAATATTTGTTGAAAAAATGACTGAGAAACCTGAATATTTCTAACATCGCTGTGATAAACTTCATTTGTCTGTTTTGAAAATATTCCTTTTCGTAAAATGGTTTTTCTATTATCAATAGTTAATAGAATTCCTTTCACTTTTAGCCACCAAATGAATAATATCACAAAACCAATTCCCCAAACTAAAAAACCTAATAAAACGCATAGTATAAATCCTACAGGATGACTCTTGAAAATACTTGGATGACTTTTATATAAATAATCATTCATAACTTTTGATTGCATTATCTGAATTTGGATTGTGTACGTAACAACCTTGTATAAGGGACCAATGTTGATTTAATGAAAAATGTACTATAGAAACTGTATAAAACAAAAACTACTAAATAAAGAAGGGGACTGTTTGCCTGAGCTTTACTTTTTTGAAGGGGGTAGGTGAGAATTACACATTTAACCAGTTTTAATTTTATAATATTTCCTCAGGATTACTTTCAGACAATAATAGTTTAGTTATACCTTCATATGGAATAGGATGGTTATTGATTGTTACAGAGGTTTTTAAAGTCACATCTTTAATTTCTCGTGGTCGCATAATGATACCAAAAATTTCGAGTGCTCCTGTGGGGTATGGTTTTTCTTCACCAGAATCTATTCTATTAAATGTAAAATCAAGTTCACTGCCGTTTGCATAGCTAGAGATATTTGCAACCTTCGGATTGTATTCATACTCAAAATCAGCATTGCTCTTTATTGAACCTTCACCTTTTATATTACCTGCACTAACTTTACCTTCGCTTTTAAATCCTAAACCACCACTTATATAGAGTTTGATTTTACCATTATAATTAGTATCAGAAAAAGAAGTCATTGGATAGTGATGGGTGACAAGAGGTTTTTCTTCTTCGGATAGAAAATGATTTAACTTACAATTAATATTGACAGTATCTATTTTGAATTTATTATTGTGTTTTTCACTGATATTGACTGAATGCCTGAAGTAGTGAAAATCGTATTCATTTACATATTGCTTCTCATAGTCATCAATTATTCCAGTTTTAACTAGGTTACCAGTAAATATTTTATCAGGGATACTTACAATTTCACCCAATAGAATATTTTTTTGAAAGAAACTTTTAGGGATACGAAATTTGATCCAATCATTATAAATCAAATAGTACATTGGCACTGGTATTTTCATTTCTATGTCGTCTTTTGGAGCATATTTATAATACTTGTGTGGTATATAAGCACGTTTATTTTTTTTACTTATGGATTTTAATTCTCTCTTAAAAATTGTATCAAAAAAAGCCATTATATTTAATTCTTGGTTGTTAGTAATTGTCTATTAAAGAAAGAGTAACAATCAAAAAGGAAGCGGGCAAGAATTGGCGAGTCCAGTCCCCTTAAATGTTGGTTAGGCTTCAAGATTTGCGGGAGTCATGCTTAAAAGCCTCGATATTTTGGACAAAAGAAGTTATTAAATCGGAAATAAGATTTTTCTCTAAGTTCAAAACATTTGAAATTCTTGATGAATCAATATTACATTTGGAAAACCCTATAACTGTATCATAATTGTTATCCTGACCTTCAATAAAATCAATTCCTAGATTGTTCAAGTTATTATATTCGGAGTGGAAAAAATCTCTTTTTTCAAATTCCTTTCTTGACAAGATTCCTTGAATCTGTAATGTGTTCCTGCCATTCTGATCTTTCATGATTTGTACCGAGAATTTATTATTCTCGGTTAGAACATCAAATGAATAGAAGTTTGAATAAATTTTTAGCTTATGAAAAGCTGATAATTTAGAATATAGTTCATCTTCTAAAGTTGTCTCGAAATCTGAGATATTCTTTTTATGTGGTCGTATATACCTTTTATAATATTTAACTATCTCATCATATTCTTTTTGATATTCTGACTTGTGACCTATCTCTAAAGAGTTTTTATCAGAACTACTCAATAGGTTCATGGATGTGGAAATAGCAGACTTCTCATTGAAATATAATTTTGAATGTAAATGGGGTATTAGATAAGGAGTAATACCCATTTCCTTTAGTTGGTTAATTGAATCTAAGTTTTTTTGACCATCTCTGACATATATTTCCAATTTTGTTCCTCTATCAAGCAGGTTTTTCAGTCTATTGGTAAATTTATGCCAGCCAAGTATTTTGATATAGGGAGAAACTAATACAACAAATTGATCGGCTTCATCAATTAGAGTAAAAATCTCTCCAGAAATCTTACTTGGCGAAATTATTTTCATTGGTATAATTGGCATTTAAAATTTGAGAACCTAACTAGAAACTTATAGCAAGTAACTCATTTTCGGTTAGTTTATCAATCATGGAGTCTGTTAGCGTATTTTTCAGTTCCATTTGTTTATATAATATCTTTACATAGTATATTTATGTAACTACGAATGTTATATTTAGCTTTATAGATGAATTTATTTGAAATTATAGGATGAAAAAAATCTACCAGTTTGAATTTCATTTCACTATGAAACCAGGTTCTGGTAAAGAATGGCATAGAATATTTAAGAGCCTTGCAGAAATAATAGCGTCTTATGATTTCAAACCAGCTAAAATCGATTTTAATAAATTTCAAACCAATAATCATTTCAACTAAAATCAGAGATTAGCACTGTTTTGACGTATCCAGGAGACCAATTACAAGATTTGGAAACACTGGTATCGGAATTTAGGATTCTTAATCCAATTCCGAAGAATACTCCCACCATTTTTGAAGTATCGGGATATCCTCATTTTGAGGATGTCGCAAGTAATGTGCTCCAGTTTTTCTTTCAATCTACTCATGATCATGGTTTATCATCTCTAATGGTTCAATCCCTATTGAATACTGTTGAGAGCTTAAATAAAGATGGTACTTCATCCGACTATTCAGTTCTGGATGTAGAAAGGGAAGTGGTAACTGATAAAGGAAATAGAATAGATCTTGTTATTGAAACAGAAACCAAATGCATAGCAATTGAGAATAAACTTTTTGCCATTCTGAATAATGACTTACAGGATTATCAAAAATTTATTAAGGACAGCTATCCTGATAAAGAAAGAATTTATTTGGTTCTGTCACTTCAACCCAAAAGAAAACCTGATAATTGGGACAAACTTAAGTTTACTGAAATCCTGTATGAAGATTTACTCAATAACATTGAAGGGTATCTGGATAAAGTAACGCCACAAGATGAGAAGGTACAGATTTACCTAACAGACTTTATTAAAACTATTCGAAATTTAAGTAAGGGTACAGAGTTAACGATGGGATTTTTAGAGTATTTACAAGAGTATAAATCAGAAATTGAATTGCTTCATAAATATGCTTTCGTAGATTTCAAAAATGAAATAAAAAAGAAGGGAGATATAATTAGAGATAACATAAAGTTGGAAGAGAATGGTTTTAACAGTTTCCATCTTAACAAACCCCATAGTTTAGAATACGTCCAAGGATTTGAGAAAGTAATTAGTGATGGTAATTCCAGGTTTAAACTTCAGATTAAAGTCAGGTTACAGCCTAAAGAATACAGGGTTGAACTTTGGGTGGGTGATGAATCTCATTTGGGAGCCTTTAATAATTTTATTAAAAGTCGGATAGAAAAATATAACACCTTGGAATCTCATCCAGAAAATAACGCAGGTAAGATTTATGAGGAAGTGAAAGTTACTGGGGATAGTAATTCTATAAGCAAAATTATAGGCGATGTAAATGATTTAATGCAAAAATTTTTATAGGAATTGCATCAACTCATATTTTACAGAAAAAGGTATATTGTGATAAATAGACAGAATAAGATATTCCTCTTCAACCTATACCATATGGTAATACTTATTTTAATTTATTGTCAAAAATTTCCTTTAGTTCAATTGGTGGATTTAAATGCTGTAAAATATTGGTACATAATAAGTTAAATATAAATAGTATAACATAGGTATAACAACTAATGTATTTTATCTACTTCATAGGGATACTTTTATGTTTGCAAGATACTGATATATATTAATTGTATAATACATGAGTACTGTAAATTTGTTTAGTTTAGTTCTTTGGATATTTTATTTATTAATTTAAAATAAATAAAGAGAAAAAATGGATTTAAGGGCTATTAAGGGTTTTAAAGGTAATGTAAAATTACCAGACAATAATCTTATAGTTTTATTTGGGCAAAACAATTCAGGTAAGACCTCAATTTTACTAAGTATCAATAAGGCTTATGGGAATTCCTCAGATTATATATCCCCTTTGAGATTTAATATCTCAAATTCTGTTACTATTGATCATAACTTTGATAATCAGATCCAACGTGCTCATAATGACCGAAGCAATTACAGTCCTAATAGAGCAGAAGTACAAGCACCTGATGCAATTAAAGAAATTTTTAATTTAGATGATCATAAAAGGGAAAAGATAAAAGAGTGGCATAATAGATACTTTGGCAAGTTATCAATAAAGAGGTCAGATGAAAAAAATAGATATTCTCCACCTGAAATTAGAATTGATGGGTTAAAACCTACTCAACAGGGATCAGGTTCTAGGGCAGTTTTGAGTATACTTGTAAAATTATTAGATCCAGATTTAGAAGTTTTATGTATTGATGAACCTGAATTGAGTATAGAACCTAAAACTCAAAGAATCTTATTCGACCTAATTAAACAAGTTTCTGAAGGGAAAGAAGATTTGCCTCAAAAGAAAATTATTTTAGCTACACATTCTCACATCTTTATAGATAAATTTGATTACCAGAATAATTTTAAAGTTGTAAATAAATATTTATTTAAAAAACCTACTCTTGAAAATATTATAGAGGAAAAAGAATATCATCAGAGTTTAGATTTAAATAGAGAAGCCCCGATAATTGACCCTCCAAGAGAAACCATTTTTTTGCAAGTAAAGAATGAAGGTGAACTGCAACAAAGTGTCTATGATTTATTGGGGGGTAGTCCAGCTGATTTATTCTTTCCATCTAATATTATTATTGTTGAGGGGAAGAGTGATGAGGTATTTTTAAAACGTATATATGAATTAATGGTAGCTAAAGGAGATGTAAAACAGAAAAAATTAGCTTTCCATTACGCTGGAGGTTATGATAAAACGAAATATAGCACCGAGTCAATTATCCAAATAATGAAGACACAATCTTATATTCCTGTTTATAAGGATAAGATTTGTGGAATATTTGATAAGCCAAATAAGAAGGAGAAATTAATTAGAGAAATACGTGATTTTGTAGGAGATGATGAGGGAAATAGATTTATCCTATTATCAAAAAAGGCTATCGAATATTACTATCCCCTTAATGCTGTTCAAAAGACTTTGGGTGGTCGACCTGTTACACCAAAACAATTAGAAAAAGAGGTAGACAAGTTTTTAACTCAATACAAATCGCAAGGAGATGGTGACTTTTTCCATTTTAAATCAATAAAAAAAGTAGATCTATCGCATCGTGTTTGTTCTCATATAGATAATTATAAAACAGTTAATGATAAGATTATTAAACTAATAAAGCATGCTGTTTCAATCTCATATTGACTGTAGGGCAGTGAGTTATGGGACTATAAATAAGTCCTGGGGGATAGTTTCTACTTTAATATAATATTTGGATTTATCCATCTATCCCAAACCTATAGTAACTGCATGGATGGATTAATTAGGATAAGGTGAGGACTGTTTGCCTGACACTTTTCTTTTTAAGCAATTAGCCTTCCTCTAATATTTAGTTAAAATTGACTATCGGCTAGGTGCAGAATTGTGGGAAACGTTAACCCTCTTTATTCCTTGTCTCTTCTAGGAGTAAAATCAATAGGCTTATGTCTTCGATTATCCTCCTCTAGATCCAAAGGGGAGAAATTAAACATATCCTCCTGATTAGGATTCAAATCTATTTCTTTTTGCTTTCCTTTTAGTGTATAAATGAGTATTTCAGAGACTTTTTTAAGATAAAGGGATGTGTCCCAGTTCTTACGTTTAGCCCTTTTAGCTACAGTATTTAGGTGGTGTGTGAGCTTCTGAAAGTCCACTGAACTGCGTGGCTTATTTTTCTTAACATAGATCCTCAGCTTTTGGTGAAATGCGTTCAGAAAGTCAGCACTTTCTCTACACTCCATGTAAAGCTTTTTTATATCTTTCCTTCTGGTCTCAAACATAGCAGTGCAATCGACAAAAAGTTATTCAGCTATTGTAAAATAGAAGTAAATCCTAACTAACAGAAATAAAGATCAGTTTTAATAATTGGTCTATGGTAAGTAATTAGGTAGATCCAAAGAGATAAGTTTACAGTTGTAGAATTGGTTGAAAAGTAAGTGAGGAATATCTGCCAAATATTTTCCTTGAAGGGGTGTCAGCTTCCCCATTTTTTGGGCCACTTAAAAGTAGAGGATTTCGGTTAAGGTAGTAGTTCTACCGGTGTTTTATACCCCAGCGATTTGTGGG
>NZ_FQUS01000042.1 GCF_900129315.1 Fodinibius roseus | reverse complement strand
TGTTGTCGTTGAACAAGTCAGCGGGCAACGAACAGAGCAAATTCAAAAAATTAAATCAAAGAACGTAATTTATCCTCATAACTCACGGATTCAGGCTTTAGAAAGCATTTTTCCAACTGCCTTCATTGTATAATTTGAATTTGGATCCGGCAATATGACCCTTATCTGGGAATTTTCTTTTGATAAAAAGTTTTCAATTCTATCAAAGTGGTAATTTCGCCAAGTGGCTGATCCCATAAATAATAAATCAACTTCATGGCAATTTGCGAACATCTCTTCCCAATCGATCTTTGTATTTTGAAAAGAATCAAAACTTTTGAGATTACTTATATCCTTTATCGGTCTGAACAAGTTTTTCCGTACTTTATTACAGGCTGGAGAAAGCGCAGCTCGTACATTATTGTCACTCCGATCATTATTATATGTCGCATATGTTAAACCAGCTAGATCAGTAGGTAGGTGGTGATCTTGAATTCCTCTAGGAACAATCATAAAACAACTCCTAATTCCAAGAGTACCAATAAAAATCCCAAGCTCTAAAATTACATTATCTCTAGTCGTCTTAAATTTTTCTCCCCTTAGAAAAGAAATATCATCATCAGCCAAGACAAAAATGGCGTAATCGTTATCTCTCGCTGAGTCAACTATTGTCTCTAAAATACCCTTTGATAATTCTGTGAAGGCATGTTCCCAAACCGTAATTTCCGCATCTTTGTCTAAGTTTTCTTGAATAGCATATGCTACAGATAACTTTTCACTTGATGATAAAATCATTACCCGTGGTTTATTTTGTCTTTCCATACCTGATGAAATGAGTTATTTCTTGATCTTAATTACACTTTAGAATTATAAAAAATTACTTCCTGGGAAACCACCTAACGACATTGCGCATAAGCTGCGTGCAGATCAACGTTGATTTTAAAACAAAATGTACTACAGAAATTGAAAAACTAAAAACCAGCAGGGAAGGGCGAGGCACGTCCGCTTAATGCGCGGGATATACCAAAATTATTCGTCAGCCATTTTTGCTTCTGCTGGTAAAGTAGCACGTATAGTAGCTTTAAGATCTTCGGCAGCATCGTTTAAGTTATTCATTTCATAGATTACCGTATAGTGATGATTTGTATCAAAATGAGTTTGAAACTGCTTAAAATGTGACTTTTCACATAAATAAATCACAGGTCTACCTAGCCCTTCGGCAAATCCAGCTTCCCAATACGCTCCAAGATTATTATTAGTTAAATCAGCTAGAATAAATCTCGATTTTCGAATCTCTGACCTTAATCTATTATCAATTAAACCTGCTTTAGGTTTTTCTCGAAGATTAAATAGTTCAAAACCGGTTTTAGAAACAGCTGGTTTGAAACAATCCTGATACGCTTTTTCTACATTTGAATCATTAAAATCCATAGCCATAAAGGCAACCTCTTTTGTTTCTTCACCACTACTAAATCTTTCAAATTCGGACCAGCCTCGAAAAGTGAAAGAAACAAAATTATCAAAAATTTTATTTTCAGCTTCAAACAAATAATTAAGATCTGTTTCAATTAATCCTTGTGATTTTAAATAAGCAATTATATAAACTAACTCATTATCATCTTTAGCACCGATCTTAGTTATATATTCAAGCTTCTTATCATTTGTTAATTCAATTTTCTCATCAGGTCTATTCAAATCATTTCCAATTAACAAGAGAAGATTTTGAGCTTTTTCTGCTATTGAAGGAAGGTCTATATCTCTAATAATTGTTTTAACCAGTTTGTCATCTAAATATAAGCGATCTTCTTTGTCTTCATCTTTTTGATTATTGCGTATCCAATAGCTTATAATTATGCTATGTTCTTGATAATCTGGCAAATGCATGGGAATCTCTTTTTCCCATTCAAATTTTCCACATTTGGGACATTCAACTTTGAAATATCTACCAGCATCTTTCTTTTCAACTTTCGCATCTCTTTGACAAACTGGACATTTCATATTACTGATAACTTATTTTGGTATAATGGTTAGCGCTTAAGCGGCGTGTTGATTTTTGATTTTGTTTAGTAATAAAAGACAGAATTTGTCGACTAAAAGCAAGAGGGGAGGCCCACGGCGAGTCACATCCGCTTGAAGCGCCGGGTTAGTTTGGGGCAAAGAAAGTAAAACCAGCAAAGTTGTGATAAAAACGACGGAAGAACACAGCGGACGCAAGATGATTTAGCCCCGACCGGCCAGGACAGAATGTGAAATAGGATTTTCGAAAAGGAAAAGAACTATGAGGCAGATTGAATTATGGGAAAGGCAACCCAGAAGAGGCTGAAAAATGGATATTTTTACAGCCGAAACAGCATTTTTTGACAAACCGGGAAGGCCGGCGGGCAAACTAACCTAGTCTTATACATCTGAAGTTTACACTTCTATAGAGTAACGATAATATCCAAGAATGGACAGTATTAAGTTCAGCGGACGATATGTTATGTGTATCTAAAAGGGGTAGCGAAAGTACACATAACATGTATGTGCATAATATATGCCGCCACTTGTATTAATTTGAGTTTCTCATCTCATTTAACGTCAAGAAATTGACAAGATCATTACTGGAGGAAAAAGTTATGATCGCTCTAAAAAATGCGTCTTTCCCGGGACCGTGTCCATCATGGAGGCTTTCCTTATGCTATTATTGCCAAACGTATTGTTAATAGCATCTTTTACACAGCAGAGCTGCCGTTGCCGGGGA
This sequence comes from Fodinibius roseus, assembly GCF_900129315.1. Taxonomy (GTDB): domain Bacteria; phylum Bacteroidota; class Rhodothermia; order Balneolales; family Balneolaceae; genus Fodinibius; species Fodinibius roseus. The sequence goes on along the minus strand of NZ_FQUS01000042.1, from coordinate 12,988 downwards.
TGTTCCCGGAAGAACAGTTCCTGCTGGTTCGAATGGTCCACTTTGACGGTACCGATCCCGATGCCCCGGAGGGCATGCCCGCCTTTGAGCAAATTGTGAATGCGGGGGCCGGCTTTTTGCATGCATTCATGGTGGATGTACCCGTCCAGGTTCGTATATCCGTCGGTCATAAACCGGAAGGTGATCCCGCGGTGCTCCCGGTGCTGAATGCGCAGGTAGCAAAAATACGTGCGGGCTCGCAGGTTATATCCTCGCATGCGATAGCACAGCCGGGAAATGCCTGTCATCAGCTCTCCCCGGATGGCCGTCGGATCGGTGGTTTGGGTACTAAAGGTGTGCATATAATTCAGCTGTTCTTTGGGGGCCAGCTGATCCGTTAGCACGCGGGCCCGGTCTTTCCCAGCAATCATCTCCCACATGATCTTGCCAAAGTAGGGCCCGAAGAGTTCCTGGAAGACCGGGTATCCCCGATCGATGCCATCGGCTATGGTACGGAGCCCCTTGGTTTTTAGCTTTTGGTAGCGCTTGCGGCCGATTCCCCACACCTCATCCAGTTCCAGTGGCCCCAGGATTTCACAAGCTTCCTCTGGGCCTAAGACTACGGTGAGCCCATCCGGTTTATTCATGCCGCTGGCCAGCTTGCTGTAGGTTTTCGAATACGAGATACCGACCGAGCAGACCAACCCGGTTTCCCGGTAAAGCAGATCGCGAATAGCTTCCCCGTAGCGCTCAATCTCCGGGCGGGACTTTTCCTTCATAAAATTGATATCCAGGAAGTATTCATCCATCGAATATTTTTCGACGGTGGGGGCAAACTCTTCCAGCACATCTTCAATGAGGGCGCTGATGCCTTTGTACTTCTCGTAGTCGGCCTGTAGCCCTATGATATACGGACAGATTTGTTCGGCCTCGTAGGCGCTCATGGCGGTCTTGATCCCCAGCGCCCGGGCCTCATACGAGCTGGTGGCCACAATGCCCCGCGGGATCCCCTTAGTGCCTTTATACCATCCCCCGATATAGACCGGTAGCCCGTGGAGCCGAAAACATTGCTGCTCGACCTGGGCATAAAAACAGGCCATATCCAAATGCAGGTACAACCGCTCCTTGATGGAGGTGTGCTGCATGTCCCGGCTTACGCACCGGTAGTCGGTAATCTTGTGCACATCCTCATCGGGATTGTAGGTGCCAGTATTAATAGCAGGATATTTAGGCATGAAATTAATATTGAAACTAATGGACAATTATTCCTAATATACATGAAAAGAAACATGAAAAATAGGAAAAAGCAACTATGCAAACCGTCCTCAAAGAAAAAGTCAATGTGGATGCGGTCTTTCGCAGCTTTAGCGATGCCAGCGGAGATAGCCGCAGCGGCTGGGAGCACAAGCGGATACAACCCAGGTATGTAAAGCGAAAGAAGGGAGAAGTGTTAAGAATCCAGGAAGTCCGCCGCTCCTATGCCCAGCGGAAGGGAAAACGCCTGCAGGTCCATTTTGTGATCCGGTGCGAGGACGAGCGCTATTTTCACCTGGTATACGATGCCGAGAAGATCATCTGGATCCTGCTGTATGAGTTTGACGATCAGATGCTGTTTGATGAGAAACAGGTGGATATCGATATCCAGTGGAACGGCTTATCCGGCTCGGAAGATTAGTCCCCAATCGTTGCCCTTTTTCCACGCCTTGCCAACATAGGTGCCGTATACCGTGACCTTCTCCCATTCCTCAGGAGTGATATCAATCGGATCAAAGGAGGGATTTTCCGGCTGCAGGGTAATCCCATCGGCTCGTTTGCGAATGGTTTTCAGGGTGGTCTCCCCGCGGTAACGAATGGCCCCGATCTCTCCATCGCCCGGCTCGCGGGGATCAATGATAATATAATCCCCGTCACGGATGTCGGCGTCAATCATGCTTTCCCCATCCACAATCAGCGCAAAGTAGTGATCGGAGGTTTCCGGGTGTATCTCGACCGGCAGGTGCCCAAGGTTCTCGCTGATCGCCTCATGCATCGCTCCGGCGGCAATGCGTCCCTTCACCGGGATGCCGGGATAAAAGCCGGAGAGTTCATTGCGTTTGCTGGGATGAATATCGTAATGGCCGCGGCCATGTTTGGCCAGGTAATTCTTTTTGGTCAAGGCCTGCAGGTGCTGGTAAATGCTGTTGGAGGAGCTATAGCCAAACGCCTCTTGCATATCCTCATAGCTGGGGAACTGGCTATAGTCCTCGTAGAAATCCAGGATATACTCCCAAAGCTGCTGCTGTTTGTCGGTCAGTGATTTCATAAGGGCATTATACAAAATTATATGAAAAATCACATGAATTACCTCATTTATACTATGAAATAGGTGAACCTGTACATTTATTTCATTTAAGACGGTGCTCCATCATATTCATAGATATCCAACAGTATATGATGCTAGCCAATTCTTTTAGATTCCCCCTTTTGTTATTTTTTTGACGTAATGTCAATATTCCTTCTTCTAGCTTTTGATTTTATTCGAGAGATTTATGAGACATTTCATCATTTTGTAACTAAATAATGTCAAATGGATGAGACCTTTTGCACATAGGTCTTCTTCGATTAACCTTAATCTGATTACCATGGGCAATATCACTTTTCACCGAGAACGACTTTATGATAACGTCTGGTCCAAACCTGTTAGCCATTTAGCTAAAGATTTTGGAATAACAAGTCATCAACTGTATAAGGTCTGCCAAGAGCTAAATGTACCCACTCCTTCCTCTGGCTATTGGGCAAAGAAGAGACATAACAAAACAGTTAAAAAGCCTGCGTTACCAGAATCTAAAAAGGAGACTTATACCCTTACGGTTAGGGGAAAACTAACATCATCTGAAAAAACAGTTAATTCAAAGAAGACGATAACCGTTTCTAAACGACTAACGAAACCTCATATCCTGGTAAAACAAGCGCGTGACGATATCGATAAAAACTCCTTGAATCGGTTTAATAGAGTACGTGGTGGACGTCCTTTAGATATTTCTGTTTCTCCCGATAACGTAAAAAGGGGACTTCTCATCTTAGATGCGTTACTAAAAGAGCTTGAAAAGCGCGGCTATTCAGTGCATACCGAAAGGCATAACAGCTCTTACTGGACTTATATCAAAATTGATAAGGATAAAATGTACATCCAGTTAAGAGAAGAAGGGACCCGTCGAAAAAGAACAGAAAAAAAACATAGTTGGGGATATGAATACGAATATAATCCCACGGGAAAACTAAAACTATTATTACTCGAGAACAGGTGGCAAACATCTTCGAAAGTCCTTTCAGATACGAAGTCTGAAAAACTGGAAGACAGATTAGATGAATTCTTTTTTAAGCTTGAATCAATGGCCGAAAAAATAAAATCGAAGCGTCTTAAAAGAGAGGAACGACATAAGAAGCGAGAACTTGAACAACAAATTGAAGAAGCTATTGAAGACCAGGAAAAATCGGAGCAGGAACGACTAGCAAAACTTAAACAAAGGGCTAATAGCTTCATGAAGTCCCAATATATTTATGACTTTATAGCTGAAATTGAGAACCTGCAATCTCAATTGGATCTAAGTGAAGAAGAACAGCTGAAATTTAAGGGATGGCTTATTTGGACCCGGAATCATGCAGATCGATTAAATCCAGTGAAACAGATGGTGAAAGAAATTCTAGGTCCCTCTGGAAACAACTAATTGCCTTTTAAAATAAAATTATTCGAGAGTGTGTGGGCTCCTTTTATCTTCCGCGTGTGAATTTTGGCCTCTTTCAACTCCTTCATAGTATATCCCCCTTCCTCTCATGTAGATAAGGATTGAACCAGACATATTTAACTGGTTCGTTTACAAGGTCATTATACTGAAACGACCTTGTATTCGAACCAAGTACACATGTTATCAATAGCAAGCGACATTGCTCTTCTTTCACATAGCCGTGTTAGTTCCTGTATAATTTATCGGACATGCTATTTTGAAGTTTGTAATATTGTATTCCCTGCATGGTTCTGTTTCGCCCCGTTATTATGGCAAGCTTGGATTACAATAGAGATCCTCGGGGAAGGTAATTGGTCAAAATTCTTATCGACTAAATCGTAATTTCTTAAAGCAGGATTTAACTTGACAGGCGATTTGTTGAATAAGTGGTATATATTTGAATTTATATACACATATTACTATTTAACATTCCTTTCTTCTAAATAAAAAAAACAGGCGTAAACGGGTTATTTAAATAATACACATCATGTACGAACAGACGTTTAAGAATATTGATGATAAACTTCGCCAAGATGCGGGTTGTGATAGTGAGATCGATTATATAGAGCAGACATCTTGGATACTCTTCTTGAAGTACCTCCATGATTTAGAAAAAGACAAGGCAGATGAGGCGGCATTAAAAGGGAGAGATTATGAATATATATTGGATGAAAAATACCAGTGGGACGTTTGGGCTGCTCCGAAGGATGAAGATGGAGAGCTTGATCACAAAGAAGCCATGATAGGGCCTGACTTGGTAGAGTTTGTTGATGAAGAGTTGTTCCCTTATCTCAGCCAATTTAGACAACAGCATATTGATAGTCCAAAGACAATTGAATACAAGATTGGCGAAATTTTCTCAGGCTTAGAGAACAAGCTCCACAGTGGATATATCCTGCGTGATGTTATTAACCACGTAGATGAATTGCCTTTTATGTCTGCAGAGGACAAACACGAACTCAGTCATCTTTATGAGACCAAAATTAAGGATATGGGCAATGCCGGACGTTCTGGTGGGCAGTATTATACGCCACGGCCTCTGATTCGCGCTATGATTAATGTGATTGATCCCCAGGTAGGAGAAACGGTGTATGATGGTGCCGCAGGTTCAGCAGGATTCTTATGCGAAGCCTATGAGTATATGTACGAGCGGATGGAGAAGACGACGGAAAACCTTCATACCCTGCAAAAAGATACTTTTTTTGGTAAGGAGAAAAAGAACTTAGCTTATATCATTGGAACCATGAACATGATTCTTCATGGTATCGAGGCTCCGAATTTACTGCGTACTAATACACTTGCGGAGGATGTCCGACAAATACAAGAAAAAGACCGCCATGATGTAATTTTAGCTAATCCTCCATTTGGCGGAAAGGAGCGCAAAGAAGTACAGCAAAACTTTGATATAAAAACCAGTGAAACAGCCTTTTTGTTTTTACAACACTTTATTAGATCGTTAAAAGCTGGTGGTAGGGCAGCAGTAGTGATTAAGAATACCTTTTTAAGTAATGCTGATAATGCTACAATTAGTCTTAGAAAATATCTGCTTGAAACCTGTAAGCTTGAGGCGGTCCTTAATATGCCTGGCGGCACTTTTTTAGGTGCGGGAGTTAAAACAGTCATTCTTTTCTTTGAAAAAGGAGAGCCAACCAAGAATATCTGGTATTATGATTTTGCGCCTGAACGCAGTTTGGGAAAGACTGACCCGCTTAATGACAAAGACCTTACTGAGTTTGTAGAAATACAAGAGGATAAACCGGAAACAGAGCAGTCTTGGAATGTTGGTATTAATGAAATCTCAGATAATACGCTTGATCTAAGTGTAAAGAATCCTAATGCTCCAGACGGTGATGAACTTCGGCCTCCTAAGGAAATACTTGAAGAAATGGAGAGACTTGATTCAGAAACGAATAGTATCCTTCAATCATTAAAAAAGTTGGTATGAGAAGCGATTGGCCAGTTAAAAAACTTTCAGAAATTGCAAATATTCAAACTGGCAAACATAATGCCAGCCATGCTCAAGAAGATGGGAAGTATAGGTTTTATACTTGTGCAATGGAGCACCAATATTGTGACACCAAGAGATTTGACGGAGAATGTATAATATTACCAGGAAATGGGGCCAATGTTGGTGAGGTCTTTTACTTCGATGGTGAGTTTGATGCTTACCAAAGAACTTATGTTATCGATGAAATAGAAGAATATCCAATGTACGTATATTATCATTTAAAAGCCTTCTGGAGGGGATATAACCTCAATAAGCAATATGGCTCTGCTACAAATTATATCAAGATGGGGAATTTTACAGAGTATGAAATTCCCGTTCCCCCACTTGACGAACAAAAGCGGATTGTATCTATTTTAGATGATGCCTTTGAAGCTGCTGAACGGTCAAGGAATTATATTGAGCGGAATGTTAAAAATGTAGAAGAGCTGTTCGAAAGCCGGTTAAAAGATCTTTTTTCCGATATTAATGGTGTAAGAAAGAAAAAACTTAGTAAAGTTTGTGAAATAATTGGTGGTGGTACACCTTCTAAGAAAAAGGATGAATATTATGGAGGAAACATTCCTTGGGCCACCGTTAGAGATATGAATTATGATATCCTTAAAGCCACTGATCATTCAATTACAAAGTTAGGCCTTGATAATAGTTCAACTAATATAATACCTAAAAATAATGTTGTTATAGCCACAAGAGTAGGCCTTGGTAAAGTTTGTATCCTCGATCAGGATACCGCAATAAATCAAGATTTGAAGGGCATTTTACCTAAAGATAATAACCTAATACCTGAATATTTGTTTGTCTGGTTTAAAAGTATAGCAGATAAAATTGTCGATGCTGGTACTGGAGCGACGGTACAAGGGGTGAAGTTGCCATTCGTTAAATCACTTGAAATACCAATAGTCTCAATTTCAGAACAAAAAAGTATTGTTGAACTCCATGACAAAACAAGAGATAGTCTAAGCTCCCTAACTGATTCTTACAGAAAAAAAATTAAAAATATTGATGAGTTAAAGAAATCTATACTCCATGAAGCTTTTACAGGGAAATTAACTGCAAAAGAACAATTAGTGGCATGAATGAAGCGCAGACAAGGTTAGAGCTTATCACACCTGCGCTTAAAGATGCAGGCTGGGGAGAGGTAGAGGACAGCCGCATTCAAGTAGAGTATTCCATTACTAAAGGACGTTTAATTGGGCATGGTCAGAGACAAGACCCGCTTATTGCTGACTACGTACTTGTCTACAAAGGTCGAAGGCTGGCAGTAATAGAAGCCAAAAAGCAAGATAAGTATTACACTGATGGTGTAGGGCAAGCCAAACGATATGCCGAACGTCTGAACATACAGCATGCTTATTCTACCAATGGTGAGCGCATTTATGCCATTGATATGGAGGAGGGCAATGAAGGGGAAATTGAGAAGTTTCCTACCCCAAAAGAGCTTTGGGAAATGGCAATGCCTGTCAAGGAAATTAAAGAGAAGCCGGAGATTTGGAACTGGAAGCAGCGATTCCAGGAAATACCTTATGAGCTATACATGGGCAAATATCTCCCCTATTCTTTCCAAGAGAATGCCATTACTAAAGTGCTGGACTCAATTGGAGAAGGCAGAGATCGACTTTTACTTACGATGGCTACCGGCACCGGCAAGACTGCTACAGCTTTTCATATTTGTTGGAAGCTTTTTCAGGCAAAATGGAATCTGAGAAGAGATGGTAGGCGACGTCCAAGAATTCTTTTTTTGGCCGATCGAAATATACTTGCCGACCAAGCCTTTAATGCCTTTAGTGCTTTTGACGAAGAGGCCTTGGTTCGTATTCGTCCCGAAGATATCAGGAAGAGAGGCCGAGTTCCCAAGAATGGAAGTGTATTCTTTACCATTTTCCAGACCTTTATGAGTGGTCCGGATAATTCGCCTTACTTCGGTGAATATTCTGAAGACTTTTTTGATTTCATCATCATTGATGAGTGCCACCGTGGCGGAGCCAATGATGAAAGTACGTGGCGTGGTATCATGGAGCATTTCAGTCCTGCAGTACAGTTAGGCCTAACGGCAACGCCCAAGCGTGATGTCAATGTAGATACCTACGAATATTTTGGGGAACCTGTCTATACCTATTCTTTAAAGCAGGGTATAAATGACGGATTTTTAACGCCATTCAAAGTAAAAGAGATTTCAACCACTGGTGATACCTATCAATACACGGATGATGATGAAGTAATTGAAGGAGTAGTTGATGAGGAAAAAGAATATACCCTCTTAGAACAGAACCGAATCATAGAGATTAAAAAAATTGAGCAGTACCGTGTAAAGCTACTCATGGACATGATGAATCAAGACCAAAAAACACTGGTTTTCTGTAACACTCAACCTCATGCCGCCGCAATTCGTGATCTGATCAATCAAATTGCCGAAAGTAACAATCCAAATTATTGTCATCGGGTTACAGCTGATGACGGTGCTTTAGGAGAACAGCATCTTCGTGACTTTCAGGATAATGAGAAGACTATCCCTACGGTATTGACGACTTCTCGTAAACTTAGCACAGGAGTTGATGCACCGGAAGTGCGGAATATCGTCCTGATGCGACCTGTTAATACAATGGTTGAGTTTAAACAGATCATTGGCCGGGGTACACGCCTATATGAGAATAAGGATCACTTCACTATTTATGACTTTTATCAAACGGCTCATAAGAAGTTTAACGATCCTGAATGGGATGGGGCATTGGTTGTACCGGAGCCGGATACGCCACGTCCTGATGACCCAGAGCCTTGTGAGGATTGCGGACAGATTCCATGTATATGCGCCAAAGAGCCTGAGTATTGCGATGAATGTGGTAATGCCCCTTGTACCTGTGATACTCCTTCCAGAAGAATGACTCGTATAAAGCTCTCCGATAACAAGGTGCGGGAATTGGATTCCATGGTTAAGACTTCTTTTTGGAGTCCGGATGGAAAGCCAATTTCATCAGAAGAGTTCATAAGAAATCTGTTTGGTGATATACCATCATTAATTGATAGTGAAGAAGAGCTAAGGGAGATTTGGAGTAAGCCAAGCACCAGAAAGCAATTATTGGAAGAGCTAAGAGAGAAAGGATATTCAAGACAACAATTAGAAGACTTGAAAAAAATAGTCCATGGAGAAGATAGTGATCTTTTCGATGTCCTCTCCTATGTAGCCTACCATGTTGATTTAGTACCAAGGTCTGAACGAGCTAATCGTGCGAAACTCTATTTGGATGATTATGATCCCAAAAAGCAAGAGTTTATTAACTTTGTACTTGATCAGTATGTCAAAGATGGGGTGGATGAGTTAGACGATTCCAAGTTGCCTGAATTACTTGAGTTGAAATACCGAGCCATTGCAAATGCCAAATCTGAGCTCGGAGATATTCAATCCATTCGCAGTACCTTTATCGATTTTCAAGAACATCTTTACCGACAACAGGCTAGCTAAAAATAGGTTGAAATACCCATATACAATCTTAAAATTATATAATTATTTATTTGCAATAAAAATGATACTTTATAGTTGTATTACATACAATATTGTTATATAATTAATGAACAAAAGAAAAGCAGTTAAACAATTCTTAAAACGATTTAAGCAAAAAGCGAGAACCTGGCGGATTGTATTCCTTGACAAAAGATCTAAAAACACACAAGCATTGTTGGATCTTGAAATTAACCCTAAAGAACGAAAGGAAGTCCTGCTTAACCTTGACGTAGAAGACTACAGCGAAGGTCCTATAACAGATGAGTTTAATCTCGGATCTGACTTATGGGTTTTCGGAAAAGTCGTTAAACATGAGGAAGTCTATATAAAGATAACCCTTGGTAAAGAGAGTAACCCGGTTATATGTGTTTCGTTTCATATTGCTGAATACGAAATGACCTATCCATTTAAAAAACATGAGGAATAACATGGAAAGCCCAATTACTGGTGGACCAACAAGGCTGGAAACAGAACCCCGCGACCTAGAGTTTCGAAATGAAACCTATACAATTAAGTACCATTACTATATCTGTGAAGATACGGATACAGAATTTACAACTGAGGCTCTTGACGAAATAAACATTACCCAGGTACATAATCTATACCGTAAGAACCACTCTATCCCTTTTCCCGAAGAAATGCGAAGCACTCGCGAAAAGTATGGTCTAAGTGCTCGTAAGATGTCACTTATCCTGGAGTTTGGCGAAAACCAATATAACAGATATGAAAATGGGGCTATGCCAAGTTTATCAAATGCTCGTTTGATTCAGGCGGCTAAAGATCCGGAGGATTTCCTTGAATTTCTTAAGGCGAGCAATGTATTAGAGGGGAAGAAACTTGAAAAAAAGGTTAAACAAATTAAAAAACTTATTTTTGAAGAGACTACTTCTCCTAAACTAAACCTAATTGAATATTTATTAGGTGATAGCAGGCCGAATGAGTACAATGGATTTCGAGAGCCTAATCTCGAGAAGGTTATGAACATGATATTGTACTTTGCCAAACAAATGAATCCATGGGAGACTGGTATGAATAAAGTGATGTTTTATTCCGACTTTTCCTTTTTTAAACGCACTTGTTTTTCAATATCAGGAACCGAGTACAGAGCTATCCAGCATGGCCCTGTTTTAAAAAAATATGGAGCCATCTTTGAAGAAGCAGAGGAAATGGGTTTTATAAAAATAAGGTTTGATGAAACGCGCTATGAGGGTAGCATTTGCAAACAGTTTTTGCCGGGTGAGAAAAAGTTCAATTCTGACTTATTTAGTGAAGTAGAATTACAAACGCTTCAAGATGTAGTAGATCGATTTGATGGAATGAAGACTTCAAAAATATCGGATATCAGTCATGAAGAGGATGCTTGGTTAGAAAATATTGAGGAAAAGGAATTGATTAACTATTTACATGCTTTTGATTTAAAAGCATTGAATTGATCTATGAAATAAAAACTGTTTATCGGCGATAATTTGTAATAGCCACGACTTGATCTGACAGTCAGCCGTTAGAAGTTGGTTTTAGTTGTCAGGTTAATCTCATCTGAGTTTGGCTCTTCCAGAGCTGGTTGTTCAGCGTTTAACTCAATATCAGATTCAGCCGAATGTGACTTAGTCCGACAGACTCCTAGATGAAGATAATTCTATAAAAAGGATATTTTAATTACCAGGGCCGTGGATTCAATATTAAAATCCGCACAGAAAGTTAATGCTTATCTAAATATCTTTTGTGCAAGGTACCAAGATTTAGACTATCCCCCAGCTGCCCCAGAAAGAAATTAGAGAAAATATTCAAGACATTATTCGTAAAATCGAACGAGTAGTTAAAGATAGTACAAAAAGTTGCACTTATGTACAAAAACGCATACACTTATAAATAAATGTATGCAAAATTGTGCGCATGTATGTTTCAAAAGAAAAAATAGATAATGCCATAAATGTTTTTAAAAAACATGGAGGCATACTCAGAACTTCAGAAGCTCTGGATGAGGGTATATACCGACGGACGCTTTATCATATGGAGGAGAAAGGGTTCCTAACTAAGCTTGAGCGTGGAGTGTACAAACTTTCAGATACTGATATGCTTTCTAATCCTGATCTGGCGATTGTAGCAAAGAAAATCCCAAAGGCTAAACTTTGTCTTGTTTCAGCACTGGATTTTCACGAGATGACAACAGAAATTCCACACAAGGTCCATATTGCTCTTCCCAGGACCAGTAGAGATCCCAAGCTTGACCATCCTCCCATTAAAGTTTATCGTTTTTCAGGAGATAGTCTTACCGAAGGTATAGAAAAGCATAAAGTAGATGGGGCAGAAATTCAGGTGTATAATCCGGCCAAGACGATTGCCGACTGTTTTAAATTTAGAAATAAGATAGGACTTGATATCGCGATGGAAGCTCTGGCACAGGGAATAGAGCAGGGGAAAGCAAGTTACAGTGATATTATGAAGTATGCCAAAATTTGTCGTGTTAAAACTGTTATAAAGCCATATCTGGAGGCTATTGCACATGGATAAGCCCACTCAAAGCACAATTGACTCTGTTCACCAGCGGCTTCTTAATAAGGCTCGTGAAACGGGCCGCCCGTTTAATGAACTGTTGCAGTATTATGCAATGGAGAAATTTCTTCTCCGGATGAGTAAACTGCCCAATGCTAAAGATTTTGTTTTAAAAGGAGCTCTTTTGCTTCGGGCCACCGGTATAACAGATATTCGTCCAACACGGGATATTGACGTACTTAAATATGGAAACAGTTCAATACCAAAACTTGAGGAAAACATAGCAGAATGCTGCAAGATTGATATTAAAGGGGATGGATTAGAATTCGATCCGGATAGCGTAAAGGGAGAAGAGATTCGTGAACAAGAGGCCTACGATGGAGTGCGGATAAAAGTCCGCGGTAATTTGGGTAATGCCCGTATCACTATCCAGATTGACATTGGTTTTGGGGATGTTATAACACCGGAACCACTTTGGGTTGAGTATCCAACGATACTTGATAATGATAAACCCAGGATTCAGGCTTATACCTTAGAAAGTGCCATTGCAGAAAAGTACCAGGCAATGGTTAGTTTAGATTTGGCAAATAGCCGGATGAAAGATTTCTATGACATCTATTTTTTATCAGAGAATCATCCTTTTGAGGGACGAAAACTACAGAAGGCAATCGAGGAAACTTTTAATCGAAGAGAAACGGATATCCCTACACAAATACCTATTGCGTTAACGCCAGCTTTCTTTGACGAAGAAACTAAGGTAAGTCAGTGGAAGGCATTCCTTGGGAAGATATCTGATGATCAGGTTCCAGAAGATCCCCTAAAGGTGGTAAATAGGCTTAAGAAATTTCTTTGGCCGGTTACTGAAGGACTGCATCAAGATGAATCATTTAAAATGAGCTGGACCGAAGAAAAGCAGTGGGAATAAGTTCTTATTTCAAGCACAACATTATTTAGGAGGAACGAAGGTCTTAGAATTAAAATTTAAAAATCGACTTTTGTTAAATCCCCGAATTTATTAAATGTGGATCATTTGTTCCCTATGTATTCTATAATCCGCTCTAGATCTGCACTATTTTTGTATGTAAGCTTCCCTGAAAGTTGACCGTTTGAAAGTAGATAAAATTCACTACTTTTAACTATGAAAAAATCACGATTTAGCGAATCCCAAATCATCTCTATCCTCAACAAACAGGAGCAGGGACTGAAGGTCCGAGACATCTGTCGCGAGCATGGCATCAGCGACGCGACCTT
>NZ_FQUS01000035.1 GCF_900129315.1 Fodinibius roseus | reverse complement strand
CGGGAGATTACCGTCGGGCAGGGAACCCACGTCAACGAGTGGGTGTAGCCGGTATTTTCGGGAAGTCGTCTGCCTGAGGGCGGGCGGCTTACCCGTTTCTAAAGAAGCCCGGCTGTTTTTTGAGGGAAGTATTCCGTCGCCGGGAATCCCGCTGATCTTTTTATCTAGTCACCTGACACCTTGTCCGGTTGCCTTGCCAATATAGATAAATAAAGCTTGCATATTTCCTCAGATAGTTAATAAAAGTTGAAAAACCAAGTACCGGAGGTATGTCAACGATCATACTATTTATCATCCATTATTAATACCTGTTTCATTATGGCACTACACACCTCTACGCAAATACGTATTGAAGGCCACAAGAGGGTTGCTGACACCTTCCAGTTGTTGACCCTCCATGAATCGATCGGGGATCATCATCGTTTTAAGCTGGAACTGTCCGGCCGGGCGTTTGGCCGGGGGCGGGGGACAGCCTCCTGGCGTGAGCTGGTGGGTCGGCGCATTTACATTGAGATCGCCCCGACCGATGAGAATCTCCCCCTCGGTTCCAAGGTCTTCAGCGGCCTGATCACCGGGCTCTCCCTGGCCAAGGATTACGGTTCACAGGGACGTGTCATTCTGGAAGGGGGCAGTCCGACACTGCTGCTGGACGATGACCCGCACATGGCCACCTTCAGCCAGCAGTCGCTGCAGCGAATTATCCGGCAGCAGCTCAGCGCCTATCCAACCAACCTGCTGCGCCCGCAGGTCAATCCCGCCACGGACGGTCCGCTGGAATACGTCGTACAATACAAGGAAACCAGCTGGCAACTGTTACAGCGGCTGGCCAGCGAGCATGGAGAATGGCTGTTCTATAACGGGCAACAGTTAATATTCGGCCGCTGTGATCCCGATACCGTCTCCTTGATCCATGACAGGGAGCTTGATCGGTTTGCACTGCAACTGGACGTGCGAGCGAACAATATGCAGATGACAGGATACGATTATACCGGCGACCAAAGCGCCGCAAGCGACAGCGCTTCCCACCAACCATCCGGTATCAACGTCCACAGCCGGACCGCCCTGGAGGCCAGCCAAAGCCTGTATACCCGCCGGGGACAGTACAAGCCCAACCATGCGTTGCAGGGAGATGCTGGCGGACGTATCGACCAGATCGCCTCCCGCCGGAGCGCCTCGACCCTGGGAGGGATGGTCCGCCTGAACGGTACCAGCCACCACCCGGGATTGGGTGTGGGAGCCCATTTATCATTAGAAGAACGCTTTTACGGGAAAGAGGCCTACGGCGAATTTATGCTTACCGGCGTTCATCACCGGTGCGATTCCGAAGGGCACTACAGCAACCGTTTCCGGGGAATCCCTGCTGATGTAGCGGCTCCCTCTTTTCATCTTGAAGCGCATCCGAGGGCCGAGGCGCAGTCGGCAGTGGTGGTCGACAACCATGATCCCGACGACCTGGGCCGGGTGCGAGTTCGATTTCGCTGGCAGCAGAGCGGGATGACGCCCTGGCTGCGGATGCTCTCTCCGGCCGGAGGAGACGGCAAGGGGTTTCATATGATCCCGGAAAAAGGTGAAGAGGTGTGGGTGGATTTTGAAGGTGGTCACCCGGAACTGCCTTATGTGGTGGGAGCGGCCCGCAACGGCCGATCACCCAGCGGCGATGGTACCCCAGAAAACGACATCAAATCCATTCGCACCCGCAGCGGACATACCATCGAGCTGAAGGACGCGGAAGGCGGGGAATCTATTACCATTAAAGATAAAAATGGGAACGCCATCCGGATGAATACCGGGAAAAAAAGCATCACGATAACCGCCCCCGAGGATATGACCCTGAACGCCAAAAATATGGAAATGAACATCCGGGAAAATCTCAGGGTCAATGTGGGCAAGAGTAAAACCGAGCGTATCAGGGAAGACCGCAACCTGGAGGCGAAAAACAGTATAACGAAAATCCTTGAAAACAGGACGGTGCGTTCCGGGGAGAAAACCGAGCAGCAGGCCGGAGAGCTGACGGTCCATACCAGCACCGGTGAGATGCTGCTGGATGGCGCGGGTAAGGTGACCATCCAAAGCAAGGACCGCATCGATTTTGGAGAATAAAAATATAAAGCAAGAATAAGAATAAGCATGTCGGCGGTGACCCGAGATATTCTACCATACCACCTGCAATGGAAACGTTGGAAGGCTCCCCGGCAATATACCCTGATCATTAGCCAGGATAAAAAGGTTTCCGGCAGACAGACGTCTATCCGCTGTAGCATACCCTTAACTTTCGTTATGGAACAGCTGCGGGAATCGTTCGCTGTCGTTCGGTTGCGGATGGACCGCCCATTCTTTAATGGCAGTCACGACTATAACAAATGGCAGTGGGTCTTTGCCCGGTTGCTGTCGTTAAGCAGGGAGCTTCACATTCGTACCCGCCGGTGCGGCGCGGTCCGGGAAATACTGAATGAGCAGCAGATCCGAAAGCAGTGGCCCGACGTCAAACAACAGATTACAGAAATGTACGATGATCCGCTGGTGAAAGAGCTTCTGAGCCGCCACGAGCAAAATTTATCCCACCACTTCCAGCCCCTGTACCGCCGGGAGCCAATGCTGCAATTCCTGTGTAATGATCTGTTCCGCAGCTACTCAGAAAAGAATCCGCACGAAACGAAGAAAATACTCCCCAGGCATCTGGGAATCATTCCCTTCCCTGTTATAGAATGTAAACAGTTGACCCGGTTGGAGCCACGCCGCCATGAAGCGGAAATCACGATTGACGGAAGTCCCGATACCGACCGTATCGACACCGAGGCCGTCAATCGCTATCTCGGGCAGATGGTAGGGGCCATGCCCGAGCAGCCGTATCGATTTACCTACCGGGGAGCATACCGGGTCAATACCAGCCTCGGTTGCATCCGCGAGGCCTCCCTGCAGGTGGAAGGAACGCTGGGCAAGGCTTATCAAAAACAGACAACATATAAACTAACCGGTACCGATCATGAGTAGAAAATATGTATTGGACGGTGCGTGTCTCCAGTGTACGATGGGCAGCACCCAGGGAAAACTAACCGTTACTTCACAAACCAAACTGCATGCCCAGGGCAAAAAAATAGCCACCGATCAGGACGTGCAGGTAGCGCCGACTTTCGGCTCCTGCAAGACCTCCTCGCCGCCCCCGCCCTGTGTGCCCGACCTGCAACCGTGGAACAAGACCGGTAAAAAAGCGGCAATGGGGGATAAAAGATTTGTGATGGAGGACTCGATGACCCATTGCAGCAAAGGCGGGGTGGTTACGGTCAAAGAGCACACCCAGAAAGCAGGGGGCGGTGGTCCCACCCAAGTCCGCCAGCTGTTCGAGACCGTGCCCTTTACCGGGTGACATTAATCTGTTTTAGAGGACTTTGCAAAAGCAGGAATTTTGATCAAGATCAACCCCTGAGCAAATTTGAAACCACAGCATATATGACATTATGTGAGGATGTTGAATTCGTGAAAATACAGAGATCGGCCAAAAGGTCGGTTTTGCAAAGGCTTATTATAATATCTAAAATATCTGTTATGAATAATCATCCACGCAATACCGATCCCCCGGAAAGCACCGACGACCCGAACACCTTCATGGTCAACCCCACCCCGCCGGAATCGCCTCCCCCCGAGCCGGCCCGCGGGGATGCCTACCGGAGTTTTGTGGGCACCGGCATGAGCGAGCTGGAGCCCGAGGAAGGTCCCCCGAACCTTCAGGGGGCGCTGGTGCTTGTCAACGGATTTCACAGCGATCCCTTAGAGAATGCCGAGCAAACCTGGAACAACGCCCGAAAGGACATCAACCCCGATTCTCCCCACCATGAAGACTACCGGCAGGGGGAAAGTGCCAATGAGCGCGACCGGGCCGACGAGGCCGATATCCTGTCCAACGAGGAACTCGAGGAGCAGCTGCCGGCAGGCCGCCGCACCTCCCTGGACATCAAAATAGCCCGCACCCGCGGCTGGTGGGCCACCCCGATGAGCTTTAATAACGACGTGTCTAAATTCTGGAACTACTGGAACAAAAAAGCCAACAAGTTCGACGCGGCCGACCGCTATGGCAGGTATTTTAACGCCTACCGCAACGACCATTATATCAACGGCTCCCACGGGCTGAGCTCCAACGCCGCCCACCGCATCGACCACGGGGTAGCCCTGGGCTACCAGTGGGCCCTCGCCGAGTGGGGGATCCGCCCGGAAGAGGAGGTGACCACCAAAAAAGAGCAGTCTCCCTACGTGCAGAGCTACTCGCCCCCCTACCGGCCGGTCACAGTCGTCGCCCACAGCCACGGGGCCGCCGCCGGGGCGGGCGTGGCGCTGGGGTTCCTGCGCTATGCCGGGGAGCTTGGGTGGGAGCAGGTGGCCCTGAACATGATCTTCCTGGGAGTGCACCAGCCCCGGAAACTCACCGGAGAGGAGTACCTGAAGTTTATCAACGATAAGGTGCATTATTACGAGGTTAACCAAGACTTCCCGGACCTGTTCGGGGAGGAGCACCGGCAGGGCGTGGGCTTTTTAAACCGGCTGGCCGAGCTGTTCAGCCGCAGCCGTGACAAGCTGCAGCACGAGCGGGGCATGGTCGAGCACCTGCAGGCGATCACCGGCGACTGGGACGCGTTTGCCGGCCGGGCTATACAGTTCACCTTTGCCAACGACCGGGCGGATATGGTGACCCGCGACGGGGATATCCCCGGGGTGACCAGCGCCTGTAATCCGGAGGGGGACGACCGGCTGTTTTGTGCCGAATATATGAGCCCGCGGCGCCGGCCGATGAGCTACCGGGGACCCGAGGGCCGCAAGCCTATAGCCACCGACACCTCGGGCACGCTGATCCTCTCGGAGTATATGGCCAACCGGCGCTTTGAGTACGGGGATCTGGGCTGGTTCCCGAGCGAAGAAGAGCAAAAGCACGGGCAGGAGTGGGGCGACTTCGAGCGGGTGGCCATTGCCTGGGGGAATGCCTTTGAGACCTACAAGGCCCGAAAGAGGGTCTTCGAGGAGCGGACCGGCCGCCCTTACGAATATAAATATGCGGGCCTGGTAAAAAACCTGGTCCGCCGGCTTAACCGGGGACGATGGGAATGGAACAGGCTCTCGGGGGCCGCCCGGGAGTTCCTGGATAATCTGACCCGACATGAGGCGGAGCGGCAGTATGAGGTGACCACGCGCGCCTACGAGGCGATGCTGGAGCGCTACGCGCACCTGCAGCAGGCACAGCTGTATGCCCACTCCGCCCCGGTGACGCTAATCCACCATAAGAAGGTGCTCTCGGACTTCCCCGCCGACGGGCTGGGAAACGGCAGCATCTGGGAGCGTATCAAAAAAGCCGGGGAGGATATGTTTTACCGGGTGGAGTATAAAGAAGAGAGTAACTTGGATGAATTATCCGATCCTCAAAAACGAAGGGAAGAAAAAGATTATGTGAATGGGGATGGTAAAGATTTATTAGTGAGTACTTCGATTACAGATACCTCGTACATCAAAAATGTGATCGAAGTTTTTGTCCATGGCAACACAGAAGAGAAAAATATTGAACAACTCTACCATGAACCAGGAGAAGGAAATCCATGAGAATTCGTCGATCTATCTTCATAGTATTACTGTTAATTCCACTAACTAATTGCAATATGATGGAATATCACAACTACGAAGAACTGCATACACATCCCGGAAGTGATAATTATGAAATACTAACGGTACTCCCTACAGAATACGAAATAGTACAAGCTTCACTAAATAAAGAGGAAGGACAGCTAATAGTAGGAGGTAAAACAAATCCTATTAAAGAAAAAGAGAGAGAAACCAAGAGATTAAAAATATCAGTTATAGGAACCATCATGGATGAAGGTATCACCAACGCAGGAACGCTCCGTGACGGAACGCTTAAAGGATTTGATTTCTATTCAAATTGGATCATTAATGGAGATACAACAAAATACCGGTACCTAAAACCTTTTTCCGATAAAAGTTATGAGCCAAAAGAATGGCTCAACACTTTTAAAGGCAAATATGATGAAGCTTCCTCTTCTTATTATTTTAATGGTAGATTTTATCTTAAGATTAACGAACAATGGAATGAAATCGACAAAAATTTTGATATAGAGAATTTTAATTTTGACAAACATTTTCCTGATAAATACGATACTGTCCGCATGATCGAGCTGGAGGATCACACGCCGGATTTTTCCCGGAAGGCGTTCCAGCGGGACACCAGCCTGTGGACCTATCACGGCTATGAGGAGGCCGACCGCGAGGAGGGCGGCGGGCTGGACCCGATTACCTTTTCTGCGGGATGGCATTACCTGCAGCTGAAGATGCCGGCCGGCGAGCCGCTCAAGATCAAACGCTACGGGTCGATGGGGGTGAACCTGCATACCTATATCATCCCGGATTCGCTGGGCGGACGCGAGGATGTGATCTTTATCGTGCAGGAGCCCAGCAGCCTGTATCCCGACCGCGAATACGGCGGCATGTATGTCGTACGTCCCCGGGAGCTATAAGTAACTATCTCACCCATTACTCCTGAACAATCAACACCTCCAGTCGGCGCGGGCCGTGAACGCCCTCGACGCGGCTGAGCTCAATATCGGAGGTGGCGGAAGGGCCTGAAATAAAGGTGATCGGGGGACCTTCTTCCCGCACGGCCTGTTCGAAATGGGTAAAGCCCTCGGAGACCAGTTCGACAATTTGTTCCTCTTTGACAATGCAGAGATGATAGTCGGGCAGCAGCGTCAATACCCTGCGTCCCTGTCCGGCCCCGGCATCCAGAATGATGGTGCCTGTCTGAGCGACGCCCAGCGCACAAGTAGTAATAACACCGTCCGAATCGTCCAGCGCCCGGTGGGAAAGCGGCTCTCCGGGCTTATCATGCAGCAACCGGACATTATCATCCTCATCCCCGGGCAGCCATTCCCCGGGAAAGCCATCGGGGACTACCAGCTTTTCCACCCCCTCCCGGCGGCAGCTTTCGGCTATAACCCCTGCCAGAGCATTGGCATTGACTCTTTGGACCGTGGCCTTGTACTCGCCCACCCGCCCGGCAAACAGGGCGACCACTTCCCCGGCGGCGCGATTCCCCTGCTGCCGGTAGTGCCGCGGCACAGTAATATCTTCTGGGCGTTCCTGGCGGGGGACCTCCCCGAGGGCGTTTCGTATTTTTTCCAGTATGGCTTTTTTGGCCTCACTCATCGCGATCCCCCCACCACTCGCGGAACGTTTGATTCGGAATAGGTTTGAGATCCCGCATGGCGGTCCACCCGGAGAGTTCGCCGGGCAGTTTTGAGATAGTACCATCTTTGACAAAGAATTTTTGTCCGACCCGCGCCATTTTTTGGGCCCGCTCGTAGCGCGACCGGCTTTTAAATGCCCGCGCCATCAGCCTCATCCCGATATATTCGGGATCCGACTTTGCATTTAATCCTCCTGCCCGTTTTTTGCGATCCACAATTTTTCCGCGCAGGTGAACCAGCACATCCGGGATATTGATTTTAACGGGACACACTTCGTAACAGGCGCCGCACAAGGTTGACGCATAGGGCAGCGAGGCGGCCCCCTCATCCTCCAGTCCCCTGAGCTGGGGCGTCAGGATCGCCCCGATCGGTCCCGGGTAGACGGAGTGGTACGCATGTCCCCCGGTGCGCTCATAGACGGGACACACGTTCAGGCAGGCGCTGCACCGGATACAGTTGAGCGTTTGCCGTCCGACTTCATCGGCCAGGACATTGGTCCGCCCGTTATCCAGCAATACCAGGTGAAACTCCTGCGGCCCGTCGCCTTCGGTAACGCCCGTCCAGAAGGAGTTATAGGGATTCATCCGCTCGGCCGTGGAGGAACGGGGCAGCAGCTGCATGAATACCTCGAAATCCCGCCAGGTGGGGATCAGCTTCTCGATGCCCATAACCGTAATCAGTGTCTCCGGAAGCGTGGTGCACATGCGGCCGTTGCCCTCCGATTCCACCACTGCTACGGTGCCCGTATCGGCCACGGCAAAATTCGCCCCGCTGATCCCGACCTTCGCACTTAAGAATTTTTTCCGCAGGTACAGCCGCGCCGCCTCGGCCAGGTCCTCGGGACGATCACTCAGTTCGCCCTGGTTCAGTTTCTTGCGAAACAGCTCGCGAATTTCAGCACGGTTTTTATGAATGGCGGGGACCAGGATATGAGACGGCTCATCTCCGGCCAGCTGGACAATCAGCTCGGCGAGATCGGTCTCCAGGGCCCGGACTCCCTCTTCGGCCAGGGCCCGGTTCAGCTTAATCTCATCGGTCGTAATGGACTTTACCTTGACCACCTCCTCCACTTGCTGCTCCTTTACCAAGTCGACGATAATCCGGTTCGCCTCCCCGGCGTCGCGGGCCCAGTGGACCTGTCCCCCTGCCTGCCGGACCGACTCTTCGAGCTGCAACAGGTACTCGTCCAGGTGACGCATAATGCGATTCTTCAGGCTGCTGCCCGCTTCCCGCAGCACCTCCCAGTCGGGCATCTCATCGACGACTGTCTGGCGTTTATCCCGGATGGTATGGGTAGCGTGACCGATATTGCGGCGCAGTTGCGTATCGGACAGATATGCTTTGGCCGATTCTTCAAAAGTGGGAGTCTGCATTACACTAATTTTCTTCTGTAGAAGCTAAAATTTCTGCCAGGTGAACCGGCTCCACACCGCTCCGCTGGCGATTCAACGCCCCGCCGATATGCATCAGGCAGGAGTTGTCGGCGGCCGCACAAACCTCGGCGCCCGTATCCTTGATATGCCGAATTTTGTCCCCCAGCATCGCCATGGAGGTATCGGCATTTTTGACGGCAAACGTGCCTCCGAACCCACAGCACTCCTGGGCGGCGGGCAGTTCCACCAGATCGATGCCCCGCACGTTTCGCAGCAGGATCAACGGGGCCTCCCCCACATGCAGCACGCGCAGCGAATGGCAGGTCGGGTGATACGTAACCCGGTGCGGGTAGTAAGCTCCCACATCTTCGACCCCCAGCTCCTCCACCAAAAACTGGGAGAGCTCAAAGACCCGGGGGACAACCGCCTCAACCTGTTCCATCAATTCGGGGTCTCCCGATCGGTCCGCCACGTTGTGATAGAATTCTTTGACCATCCCCACGCAGGAGGCCGAGGGCGCTACAATGGCTTCTGCCTGCCCGAATACCTCCACAAAACGACGCACCAGCGGGATGGTCTCCTCCTGGTAGCCCGTGTTATAATGCATCTGCCCGCAACAGGTTTGCTCCAGCGGGAACTCCACCGTATGTCCCAGGCGTTCCAGCAGCCGGACCATCGCCCTGCCTGTCTCCGGAAAGAGTGTATCGTTAAAGCACGTGATAAAAAGGGAAATGTGCATTTAGTTACTAACGCTAAATATGATTCGTTTCAATAATTTAATTTCCAATACAAAGTAAGAAAACCTTTTAGCCAAACACGGAAAATAACTTTCGTTCAGCAAACAGCGAGCTAATTTCTCCCCTGCATGTCGCGGGGAGAAGAATTCTTCAAAAAGCTGTAAAAAAATTTCAACTGCACAACTTCTGTTGGACAATTCTGTGTTGATGCCTGAATAAGGTTGACGTTTTTAGTTAACATCCAACATTTTGGTCGATGTTGAGTAAGCTGTTGCCCGTGGTCACTGATTACTGACAACCGATACTCTATTAACAAATAACAATAACCAGCGAGATAAACAACCATATCCGGCAGAACGCAAATACTGCACGTTGGGCAGCGTGACTCCCATCAGGGAGATGGTGCAACCGAACCTGGCCTATCCAGCAATCTGCGGTGCACTCCAGTCAGGCTCAGGGTGCGACCGAGCGCTTCCACGCATACCGCCCGACGTTCAGATTTTCATGTGGCCGGTGCAGCGTGAGGCCCAGCAGCTCTTCCCAGTGGATCCGGCTGGCGTGGGGCTCCTCATCCGCTTTGTTCATCACCATGGCCGCCCCCAGGGCCGAAGCATGCGGCACCGAGGCGGTATACACCTTCTTGTCCGGTAAAAAGGAGGCCAGCAATGTGACAAAAAAATCATTTTGACTGAATCCTCCGGTGATGATCAGTTTGTCCACTTCGCTCGAGCCCTGGGCCAGGGTGAGCGACGCCACCTGAATGGACACCAGGTCGAGCATAAGCTGGTGATACGCTTCCTCATAAGAAGCAAACTGATCCACCTGCCAGTTTTCCGCTTTCTCCTGTGGAAAGGGTCCGGACTCGTGCGCTGTCTCGAGGGTTAATTTTTTCCCGGAATCGGCCTCCCGGCTGAGGGTATTGAGCAGCTCCGGATCCAGGTCAACCGCGGTCTTCCGGTGTTCCAGTCCAAAATGACGGCTTAGCTTTTTCGTCTGATACATGTATTCATTCCCCAGAAACAGCCGGGATGCTTTGACCTGGTTGCCATAAACATCCAGGTAACAGAGACAATCCCGCTGGAGCTCTTTATACGTCAGCGGTTCCTTGTTAAAGGGATTGAGCGTAATGCTCCACGTGCCGGTTGAGACCAGCATAAAAGGGTTGTCCGAGGCAAACAGGTAGGGAGCCAGCGCGGCGGAACTGTCATGGATACCTATGCCGGTCCGAAACGAAGCCTCCTGAGCATCCGCAGGGAACGTGGTGGATACCGGATGGATGGGCGGGAGAAGTCCCCGCATCTGTTCCTGTTCAAGCCAGGGGTGATAGTCCCCTTCCTCAAAATCCCACAAGGCGGTATGACATCCGATGCTGGTTTGCTCGGCCACACGCTCACCGGTTATCAGGTAACTTAAGTACTGCGGGAAGTGAAGCGTACGCTCAATCTTTCCGAACTTCCCTGGACGGCGGTGTTTAAGCCAGTACAGCTGGAGACCGGAATTCAGCATGCCCATCGGCGGGGATGCAGTCCTCAGGGCAAATGTTTCCCTGTCCCCGTAGGAATCGTAAAATTCGTCCAGCAGATCTTCCGGGTACGACTTCAGATAGTTGTACAGCGGGGGAATGGCATTTCCCTGCTCATCGAGGTGGACTAGGCTGGCCCCGTAGGTAGAAAAGTTCAGGGACGCTATTTCAATATTTTTATTTTGAGCGGCATTCCGCAGCTTTTGCCGGATCCAATATTCCAGCTGCCTTATGTCTTCACACGGGTCGCCATCCTCGTCCTCCACCTGGTCCAGGGTTGTTTGCTGCTTTTGAATGATGGTGTACTCCCTGTCGAACAGGAGAAATTTTTTATTTGTCTTTCCGATATCAAATACAGCGGTTACCGGTATGGGGGTATCTTGCTTCAATGTTTTTGGTTAATTGGTTATTAGGGGCTGCCGATTTCTGAGCTCCGGGTCAAGGATTAATTTCAAAATTTCTAATTACAATCTTGGTTATTCGGAAATTCTTGGTATCAGAGCAAAATTCTTATTTGCTATTGAACCAATAATGGTCTCACAGTTCGCGTTAAGCGGTAGCACGACCGATAACAAATAACCGATAACCAACAACAATTTAAAGTCCCGTTGCGATGGTATCCGAACCCCGCTCTTCGATCAGCTGATCCCGGACACCCAGCTCGCGGTATAATCGGAGGGGATCGGCTGCGGCCTTGCTGCGGATGCGGGCCTCGCGAAGCAGGGGACGAACGTCCGATTGGAAGGCATCCTGTAATATTGACTGTGCCAGGGCCGGGTCGTTTGCCTCCCGAGCCTCCTCCAGGCCCCTGCGATCTACCAATAATGCTTTGGCATACGCCTTTTTGATGGCTTCCACCGACTGCAGCAAATCCTCGAGGGGATCTTTCACATTATGACTCGCATCAATCATCCAGGCGATATTGTTTTCAAGGTCAGCGTAATCATCCGTCCCTTCGATTAGTTCATTAAAAATCAAAAACAGCTGATACGGCTGAATGGCCCCGGTGGTTAAATCGTCGTCCCCGTATTTGGAATCGTTAAAGTGAAATCCTCCCAGCTTCTCTTCCATGGAAAGCGTTGCCACAATCTGTTCGATATTGGTATTCGGGAGATGATGTCCCAGGTCAACCAGCGTCCGCGCTTTTGCTCCAAGCTTGCCGGCAAGCAGGAAGGAGGTCCCCCAGTCCGGAATCACCATCGAATAAAAATTGGGCTCATACGGCTTGTATTCGATCAGGATCTGCCAGTCATCGGGAAGCTCGGCATAGATCTCTTCCAGCGACTCCCGGGTTCTCCGCAAGGCCTTCCGGAAATTCTGCTGTCCGGGAAAATTCGATCCATCGGCCAGCCATACCGTCAGGGCTTTGGACCCGAGGGTGGCGCCGTAGCGAATGACCTCGATATTGTGCTCGACGGCCTGCTTGCGGACGGCCGTATCGGTATGGGAAAGCGACCCGAATTTATAGGAATGCTCCTGATTTTCCTGGTCCTGGAAGGTATTCGAGTTTACGGCATCAAAAACAAGGTCGAGTTCTTCCGCCAGCGCCCTTATTGCCGCCGTATCCTCCGGGATGTCCCAGGGAATATGCAGCGAGATCGCCCCGCTGGAGCGGTTGAGGGCGTGCAGCAGACCTACATCCGTAATCTTCTCTTCGAGGTTGCCCGGTTCTCCCCCGATGGGAAACCGCCCGAAACGCGTGCCGCCGGCCCCCAGGGCCCAGCTCGGAATAGCGACCTGGAAAGAAGCGATTTGATCCACGAGCGGATCCACCTCCACGCCCTTCCCGTCCAGCTGGTCCACCAGCGGCAGAAAAGAAGCGGTATGCTTATCCTCTGCTTCTTTGTTATGCTCCCGGATATGTTGTTGGGTTATTCTCACAAGTACGATGCTCTTTTTATATTACTATTTATTCAGCCACGGATGCATAGGGATATAACGCATTATGGAATGGCGTTTAATAACTCCCGGTATGATTCCGGGCTTTACTTTCGCCCGCCTTTGCTTCCTTCGACAGAATGGAAGCATATAAAGACAGATAAATACCCCCCTGTTTGCCCCAGGTTTACCCGAGGAAGAGGATGCGATTCTCCAACTTCAGGTCTGGTATTCATGGTAAAAAAATTTCCGTGGTTATCCGTATAAACCTTCGGCGGACTTCTTATAGCTCCTGTTCTTTCATCCAGAACGGGCTGGTCGCAAACCAGAGTATCATGCCGAAGATCATATAAAACTTGTGATCTTCCATGGAAAGAGACTGCCAGAATACCAGAATAGACGGTACAACCGTCAGTCCCAGTCCGAAGAAAGATACTATTTTAAGCAGTATATTCATGTGATGATCAGTATGTCTGATTGTCCTGCGCGCCGGACAGCATGCCGGCACCATGCAGGGTCTTGCGTAGTAAGCAGCATAGCCTCCTTCTGCTTACCACGCAAAAACGTTACACGTTCTACTATTTACTATCTGCTTCCTACTAACCTGCTATCTCAAAAAAGCTTCTTTGAGTCCGCCGTCAACCGGGATAATATGTCCCGTCGTGTTCTCGTATCTCGAACTGATCAGCGAGTAGATCGCCTCCGTCTGCTGATCCAGCGTAATTGGCTGCCTGGTTAACGTGCGGCTGGCATAAAAATCAGCCAGTGTTTCCCGCAGCGTCTCGGTGCTTTCCTCCTCATCAAAGTCAAGGCCGTATTTCTTCAGTGAAGCGATGACCCGGTCGCGCGGAAACATGCTGCTTCCCTCTACCACGGTGGCCGGCGCAACGCCGTTAACCCGCACCCGGGGCGCCAGTGCAATCGCAAGCTCGCGGATCAGGTGGTTGGCCGCCGACTTGCTGGTATCGTAGGCCATGCTTCCCGCTTTCGGAACGACAGCGTTGGCACTGGTGGTGATAACCATGCTCCCGTCGAGGTTCTGGGCCTCCCATATGTCAGCCACTTCATCCGCTACAATGTAATTGCCTTTTACGTTTACGGCAAAACTGTTGTCCCAGCCCGCATCTTTTACATCGCCATTCTGATCGGGCGTAGGATACAATCCGGCTGTCACGGCCACATTATCCAGTCCCCCGTATGCTATCGTGATATCATGCAGGGCCTGCTGAACCGATTGCCGGTCGGTAATATCGCATCCCAGTCCGATGACATCTCCCGACCCGCTGATATCAGAGCCCGCCACGCCAATGCCCATACCGATCTCCTCAAGCACGTCCTCAGCCGTTGCTTTAGCGGTATCTTCGTGCAGGTCAAGTGCAGCCACGGTCCCCCCTTCCTTAATCAGGCGCGAGACCAGGGCTTTGCCAATGCCGCTCCCGGCCCCGATAACGGCGATCACCTGCCGGGACAGCTCGCTTTCCGGGGGCATACGCTGCAGCTTGGCTTCTTCGAGCGCCCAGTACTCAATATCGTAGGCTTCCTGCTTGGGCAGGGCCGTATAATTGGCCACCGATTCGGCTCCCCTCATCACGCCGATGGCCGCGGTGTAAAACTCGGCGGTCACCCGCGATTCGCTTTTGTTTTTTCCCCAGGCAATCATACCCAATCCCGGGATCAGGATCACCGTGGGGTTCGGGTCGCGCATATCCGGGGAATCCTCATCGCGATGACTGTTATAGTATTTCGCATAGTCCTCGCGGTATTGTTGCAGTCCGGCGGTGATGGCCCCCTTAAGATCCTCCATCGAATCCTCCTGCGGGTTCCACTCCACATACAGCGGCTTGATCTTGGTTCTTAAAAAATGATCGGGACAGGAAGTGCCCAGTTCGGCCAGCCGCGGCGCATCTTCGGCATTAATAAACTGCAGCGTCACCTCGTCATCCTGCACCGTACCGATAAACTGATTCTCCTGGCTCACCTGTCCCCGCAAAAACGGCAGGATATCTGCGAGCACCTCCCGGCGTTCTTCCTTTTCCAGTGATTTATACCTGGAACCCCCAAAAGAATCCTCTCCCCGTTCATGTTCATTGAGATAGTCGGCCGCTTTGTTGATTAGCTCGATGCTGGTTTCATAGCACTCTTTTTCATCGTCTGCCCAGTTAATCAGACCGTGTCCCCCGAGGATAATGCCCCGGATGCCGGGATTCTCCTCGATGACTTCCTGGAGCTTCAGTCCCAGTTCAAAACCGGGACGCATCCAGTCCACCCACTCCACTTCATCGCCATAGACCTCCCGCATGAGTTCGGGGCCGTTATCCGCCGTAGCGATGGCTATGACCGGCACGGGATGCGTGTGATCCACATATTTATACGGGATAAAGCTGTGCAGGGGCGTATCAATAGAAGGTGCCCGCGGGTTCAGGTTAAAGGTACAATGCGGATACATCTCCGTCATGGAATCTTCGGCCGGGGTTTTGAGTCCCGTATTTTCCATGCTGTGATAGATGTCCTGCAGCTTCAGGAGCTTCTGCTGGTACAAAGAGGCAAAATTGGGCTTCGTAGCGGTACGCAGGTCGCCGCCCGATCCCTTCACCCAGAGCACTTCCGCTTCCTGCCCGCTGATGGGATCCTCCTCCATCACCTTGCTGGAGGTGTTTCCGCCCCCCGTGTTGTTGATATAGGAGTCGCTTCCCAGCAGGTTGGAACGATATACCAGGCTCGCCAGCGGGTCTTTGCCCTTTGCTTCCCGGTCGTCCCATTTACTTTCTACGCGGCGAAAATATTTTTGTGTGGTACTTGTTTCCATATTCATATCCTTATGATCTGTAGTTGCCTTATTCTGATTACGTTCTTTTTCCTTTTTAATGAAATTCTTAAGTATTACTGTTTAAAATTCGTCTTTAAACTATCTTGAGACAGAGCCATCGAGGTAGTCATGCGATTTTGCCCCGCAAAACGTTATTTATTATATCCGATCCCAATGGATCGGGGAGTTAGATCCCATAACTCAGCCCCCTAACGATGCAGTCAAGACGGTTTCAACAAACCGCTCCCACTTACGCGGGGACCGGCTGCTGTTTCTTCTGGTAAAAGACACTGATTCCAATATACAATAACGCAGCGATAAACCAGCCGGGCAGCCCCAGGAAGAAAATTTCAATACCCATATACAGGTTGATAAACAGGCACAGCAGGAGCGTCACGAACCAGGTCAACCCCGCCGCCCAGTTAAAATCCAATCCCGCCATTTCTGCCAGGTTACTTTTCATATTGAATTTGGGAAAGAGCATGACATCCAAAAATATAACCGCTCCCATCGGCATCAATACCAGCCCGTACAGCGCTACAAAATCCAACAACTTCATGACCAGCGCCGGAAAACAAGCAAAGATAGTGGTAACCAGACCGGTAAACAATGTTACCTTCCAGCGCTTCCAATCCGGCGTAACCGACTGAAACGCCAGTCCCGCCCGGTAAATGGTCGGGTTGGCTGTAGTCCATCCTGCAATCACCACACAAACAGCCCCTGCAATGCCCGCGCTGTTATAGGCAATAAGGCCCGGCGCGATAGCCCCTGCCGCGGCGGCCGTCAAAATTCCTGATGCCATCCAGGCGATAAAATGCCCGAAAAACATACCCGTAGCCGATGAAAATCCATACTGCCACTTTTCGGCAAAGCGCAAAATGGACATGTCCGACATCCCGATATGCATGGCCATATTGGCGAACCACGCAAAAAACATCACATGCCAGAAAGTAAATTTACTCTGTCCCTCTGCAGGGACGCCGGTCCATATACCCTCTTTAGCCACGGGCCAAAAATCAGAAACCGAGGTCACGCCCAGCTGAGGAAGAACGGCCAGCGCGGCGGCAATAAAGACCAGGATCATCCAGGGAAATGAAATATTGGCAAACCGCGCCACATAATCATACCCCAATATGGCTACGACGGTAATAACCAGTCCCACCACAAATACCGTAATGATCCATCCCAGGCTGGTAGGCAGCCAGTCACCCAGCGCCGGCATGGCGATACCAAAAGGCAAGCCCACCGCAGTCGCGGAAACGGCAATCATGGATCCCGCCAGGAAACAAAACATCAGGGCGTTGACAATATTATAAATAAGCGCGAGTTTTGACCCGCATATCTTCCGGAGCTGCCAGTATAGCGTTAATTTAGTCTTTACCGCTACCGGAGCACATAAGAAAGCCCAGCTCAGGACAGCCAGGACGTTCCCCAAAATCAATCCCCATATCAAATCCACCGCGGCCACGCCATGCGCCACAAACAGGGGCCCAATAACAAATTCCGTCCCGGCCGTATGTTCGCCGGCGTACATGCCAAGGAAGCCCTTCCAGCCTTTCAGCTTGCTTTCCGGCACGGGCTCGCGCTCATATTCATCGATAGCGTCAAGGCGGGTATCCAACCGCTGCAAAAAACCTTCAGCCATTCTTATTTAGTCTTCCAACAAATTCCTGTTTCTATTGATAAAATACTTTTTCACATAGTTAGTCCGGTCACTTCACCTGCCCTTCTCACCAAAAAGTTGGTCACGAGCCGTCGAATCGCAAAAATATACCAGATGTACCTTCCTGCGTATAATTCCGATACCCAGCAGGGAAGATGCAACGCCGCCCGGACCCATGGCAACATGTTATTATTTGCTGCTCTATAATATAACTGAAACTCGCAGCAACTCAGAAGCCTGTGGCTATCGCAAACTTTAATGTGTGAGAGTACGGGATAATCTCTTGTCTCCACCTTAAAAGAGACAACGATATGATCGATCTACTATCCTTTTTTCTGTTTTTATTTGCTATATGAATGAACCTGAATTCGATATAAAGAATAACACGCAACCTTCTTATCAAGAAGTTAAAAAAAGATCCTCACCGTTTCTTGATTCTCATTTTTTTACCCAAAATACGAACACGCTTTAAAAGGGCTGGGAAAAACCAGGAGTTTTATTCCATGTTAAAACCTGAATAATTTCAATACCGCAGTGTATTGCCTATACATGAGGATTTTAAAATCACATACATGTAAAAATCGGGCAAAACAACGGTTTTGTGAAGGTCTCTCTAAGAACTTTACAAAACTCACTATATCATACTGAACCCTGAACTCCTAAGGGCAGCGGGACGGTCTCATAGTTTATTCCCTGGCATTCACCGGCGTCAGGGTAACCGGTCCCAGCAGTCCCGATACCCCGGGCTGCCAGTCGGAGGCGTCAAACAGTCCGTGGTCATTTCGGTTCCCGGCTTCCCGGGCGGACATGTTTATATTGTAGAATTTTTTCCAGGGAATGCCTTCCCGCTCCAGGTAAGCAATCCGGTTGGCCATCAGGTTCGCCACTTCTATTTTGAGCTTATTGCTGTCCTGCATCAGCGCCCGGTCGATATACAGCTGAAATACCGGCCCTGTTAATGCATCCAGGTCCTGGCCGTTCAATGTAACACGGGCACTTTGCTCCACCCGTCCCAGATCGAGCAGCCATCCGTCACCGCCACGCCTTTCCGGAGCATCAAAAAAGAGCGTATAGTTCGCCGTCCCGGAGAAATGTTCAACGGCCTTCCCGCCGAATTTGGTCCACGATTCCAGGGTATCGATCTCAACGGGCTCCGGCAGTGTGGGTCCCCCTCCGGTAAATTCCACCGTCCATCTCCCTTCCAGAGCTACCCGCTCTCCGGCTTCCTCCAGGTAGGGATAGGTGCCCTCAGCCTCGCTACGGCCGGTTTTATAGGTTTGCACGATGACCGACTCTCCGGGTTCCAGCTGCAGGTATATTTCCGCGGCGCCGACCTCGCCCGGCCTGAGATCAGCATACCCCTTCTTGCCCCTCATCGGGTCAAACAGTGCGGCCGACGCTGCGCTCACGCCGATCGGAACCCACCCGTCTATCGGATTCCCGCTCCGGTTGGTAATAAAGTATGTATGTCCCTTCCCGTGGCTTCGCCGCAGGTACTCGAGTCCCCGGTCCGTCATCGACTCCCGCATGACCGAGGCCTCCTCCATCAGCTCATCCAGGTTTTTACCGAGCAAAAAACGTCCCTCGCCCGCCTCTGCTGCCCGGACGGTTCCTTCGTCCGAACCCAAACCAGAAAAATCGATCTCATCCACCAGCTGCCGGAACCGCTCGCGATCGGCCTCCAGATCGGACCACCCCGCTACGTCGGACGGCAGATCCCGGTAAAAGAGCACCGTAGCTCCGCTATCCGCCAATTCAACGATTCGCTCAAAGGTTGCAAGGGGGATATAGTTGCCGGCCGGCACCAAAAGCGTTTTATAGGTATTCCCGCCTGTCCGCAACTGCTGCCCGGAGCTCTCCAGCTGCAACAGCTGCCGGTCTGAAATATAATCAAAGCCGTAGCCCCGGTTTTGCATCTTCTCGGCGACTTCCTTGAAAGCGGTCCCTTCAAACTGTTTTTCAATACCCCCGTCAAAATGCTCCAGGAGTCCCGCTCCCCTTTCCGCCCAGCGGTCGTGAATGGGAAAGTAGAGGAGCACATCGTTGTCGGGTCGACCGCGCTGCAGGAAAGACTGCGTGCGGGTGACGTAGGTATTAAATGCTTTAAAGTGATTCCAAAACGGATTCTGCGGGTTAAAGTGAACCGCCGCATAAAACAGCCAGCCCGGCCACGCCGCATTCTGCGGGGAATAGGCCGTACCGTGATAGACAATATGGTTGACCCCGCCGAGAAAAAATCGGTCTACAGCTTTCTTGACGTCTGACAGCGTGGAGGCAAAGTGTTCATTCAGCCAGGTGGCGGACTCCGCACTCACCAGCGGCTTGCCCGTGACATGGCCGGCCGATGAGGCCATTTTAGCCCGGAAGATATCGGTTCCCTCCGTCTCGGGAATATCACTGGCCGCATACAGGTCCAAAATATTGGCGGGGGAACCGTGCGCCTGATTGCGAATATGAGTATCCTTTCCCTCGGCCCACCGGTTCCAGGGACGGGTAAACTCATCCAGCAGCAAATCCGAAACCGTCCGGCGGTAGTCGCTTAATATGCGGCTGTTTTTATCCTCCTCCCCGAAGTTCTCGCCCAGCAGGGCCGGCAAGTGTTCCCGCAAGTCATACCCGCGGCGCTGTTCAAACTCCTCCAGGAAGCGCGGCGTCCAGTTGGCCTCTCCCCGGGCGTCGTCGACTTCATAGGAATCGTTAAAGAAGCTCCGCAGTCCCGATATATCATAGCCTTCAAAAGCCTCGTCGAAGCGGGACAAATAATCAGTGAGCACCTTTTCATCAAAATGATTGATCGCCAGTCCCTCGCCCCCGGGTCCCGCCCGCTCCACCATCTTGCCGTGCACCCCCTGGAACAGGGCGTACAGCGTCCAGTTTCCCCTGGGGGCGGTCCAGTCAAGATTCCCGGAAGCATCCACGCTGTCCGTAAGATCGAGGGCTTCTCCTTCCTCCGGGTAGGCCATCAGGGTCACGAGCGGCAGTGATTTTTCAAAGCGGACCTGCTCCAGGGCCAGCGATTGCAAATTCTCGTTGGCTGAAACCGGTTCTTCCAGATCATCGAGCCCGATCTCCTCACCGGGATCGATCGCAGAACCGCTTTCCACCCCAAACATGCGATTGCCAAGCGCCCGGACAAACGGCTCCTGAATATACGCAATGGGTTCAGACAGGCTTTCGCCTTCCTGCAACTCATACGTCTCATAGGCCACATACTTCGCCGCTTCCGCCTCCCCCACCATGGGTCCCCCAAAAGGCCAGCCCGTGCCGGTCGCCATATCTACGCCGATATCCAGGCTGTCGGCTTCCTGCAGGGTGTGAGTCAGCATTTCCATCCACTCGGGCGACAGAAAATCAATGAACTGGTCTTCATAGCCGGCTACCCCATAGATCGGGGTGATTTCAACGCCTCCTATATTTGCCTCTTGGAACTGCTTGAGTTCCCGGGTCAGGTTTTCTTTGTCCACGGCACTGCCCTGCCACCACCAGCGGGTCCACGGTTTATTTTCGGAGGTAATATCGGGCCACTCGGGCGGCGGTGGACCTGTGGTATCACATCCTGTCATATACGTCAACAGGAGAACCGCAAACACTCGCAGGAGTATATGTCGTTTTTCTTTGTTCATGACTACTGAGTGGATTTCTTTTTGGTTTTGACCGGTTTTTCTTTCAGCTTATTCGTTTATCCGGCTACAAACCGGCTTTCCCAAACGGCCGGGCAATCGGTAAAGTCACTGTGGCGCCCGAACTTGGTGCGCAGTGTCCCCCCGGATATCAAATATTCGGGTGAGGGCGTCCAATTACAGGCACATTCTGACGGTCCAGCACCAATCGATATTGCCGGTCGTGCAAGAGCGTGGCCATACGATTGATACAGCAAAATCATGATTAATCCGTTAGAAAATAAAGGCAATTTCAATCCATATGAAAGACCTCCTTCAGAGGTGTTGCGACCGGTGAATGATCCGGGTTGGTTTCCATGATATCTTTCATATGCTCCCACCATTTTTGCATAATCGGATGGGCCGAGATCTCCTCATCGACATATCCCTCATCCAGCTTGTGGACGGCAAAGAGCGTATGGGTCTCTTTATCCAGAAAGATCGAATAATCGCGGATTCCGGCCTCGGCGAGCAACTGCTTCAGCTCCGGCCAGATTTCATCATGGCGTTTTTTGTACTCCTCCTCAAAGCCGGGCTTGAGTTTCATCTTGAAGGCGTGTCGTTGCATTGTTTATATGTGCTTTTGGGACTTTTGTAAGTATTAATATTATAGAAAGCTTAGTGATATAACAGATTATAGATAAAAATTTGTTGACTGTAATGTGAAGATAAAAACTGTCGTTGGCAGATAATTATTTATGTATTTGGCTTCCAAGTTGTTGGGGTCTCTATCAAAAATACAGCTATTCCAATCTCTGAGTTGCGTACCCTTTATATTTACCCTGTTCCAGATCCATCCCTGATATTTTTTGATAGCCGTGAGAGTGGCTCCCATTTTAAAAGAAAATCAAAAGAAGTAGATCGCTTATGTCAGCGTTAATATTAATGTTTTTAAGTGGTTTTTTTAATTCCAAACTCGACGTTGTTATAAATTTTATACCTAGATAGGCGTACAAGTTCATCTCTATAGTGAAATCAGCAAGAATTTATAAAGAAAAAATAATCTATTTTTTCTTGGTATATTGCTACAAATTAGTATCAACTCTCAAAACCACCCCGAATAGGATTCGCTAAGATCCAGCTCATCCCCTGTCTCATTCTGAAGGTTGGCGAGGCGTTGCATGAGCCGACGAATAATCGGCTCCGATTTTGCTAAATCGGCTATATCGTGCATCTCATATGGGTCTTCCTCCAAATTGAATAAACGTATCTCGGCAATATCGGGATATAAGATAAGTTTATACGGCCACTCCACAACCGCCCGCTGATGCTGCAGATATGCCCCGTAGATAGCCGGATGCAATTGTACGTCTTCACTGCGAATCAATGGCAGAAGGGATTGAAACTGATAGGTCTCAGGGACCTGTCCACCGGCCAGTTCAATCGTTGTCGGAGTCACGTCCTGGAGATAGATAGGCGTATCATTCTTCTGTCCCGCAGGGATACCGGGGCCATTCATGATAAATGGTACTCGCAAGGAATGTTCATACATGTTCTGCTTCCCCATAAGTCCGTGTTGTCCCACCGCCAGGCCATGGTCAGCAGTAAACACAATAATAGTATTGTCAAGCTTACCATTAGCTTCCAGCTCATCCAAAATAAATCCAATCTGCGCATCCAGATGCGATATAATTGCATAGTACTCCTGCCGATTTACCCTGACCGCATATTCGGTGCGTGGGAACGGAGCAAGGCGTTCGTCACGAAGATATTGACTGGACTCGATTTCCTCCTCAGAAGTACCGGGAGGATGAGGTCGATTACCCTGGTCAACCCGTCCCGCTCCCATTGGATTCTTGTAGGGATACTCAGACAGAAAATTTTTGGGGACCTTTAGCTCCTCCGGATTGTACGATTCGACAAATTCTCTGGGTGACTGCCGGGGATCGTGGGGAGCGTTAAAGGCCAGATACATAAAAAACGGGCTCTCCCGACCGGAGGCGTGTTCAATAAAATTAACGGCATCGTTTCTCAGGACTTCTGACCAGTGAATACCTCCTTTCCAGAATCCTTCATACTTCCGGTTATACGGACTCCATTCGTCTTTTTTGTTTTTATGTGGACGGTCATATCCCGCTTCTGTCTGATTCGGCATGCCCGGCCGAACATGCATGACCTGATCGAACAATTCATGGGGATCGAGTCCCGGAACATGCCATTTCCCCGTAAAGTAGGTTTCATATCCGGCTTGCTTTAGCCTCTGACTCCAGAAGCGTTGATTTTCGTGCCACGAGCGATACTCCTTCTTTCGCAGTTTTTGGGCCTCCCAGACATACCGTCCGGTATTCAGCATGGTACGGCTCGGCACACATACGGCCGGACTCCATGACCCCATATTGTAGGCCCGGGTGAATTGGAGTCCCTGCTCGGCAAGCCCGTCAATATTCGGCGTGCGGACCTCGTCATTACCATATGCTCCTACTTCATGATATCCCAGGTCATCAGCAAAAATGAATACAATATTGGGCGGCTGTTGGGCCCCAACGGAACTTGTTGAACCCAAAAAGCAGAGCACAATGAGCGCTTTGAGTATTGATTTCATAACTAATTTTTTTAGAATGAAGCTTCCTTATACCCAATCGAACTTACGGATTATCAGCTGGATAGGATTTTTTTCATTCCTTTCAGAAATCTTTTTTTACTTTTAATTCTACCTACAGTTCCATCCAGTCCAACTGCTCCCACCTCTCCGGGCCTTCATTAGTCTGAGGAATACCCGGCGTACTTCTGCCCTCGTCTATATATATTTCCAGCAGTGATTTAAGCTCTTTTACCTTATCAGGATAGATATGGACAAGATTAAATTTTTCAGCGGGATCTTTTTCAAGATTGTACAGCTGGAATGAGGGCAGTCCCCGGAGGTCTTCTTCGGTATTCGGGTAACTCCAACCACCGGACCCCGGCCATAGGATAAGCTTCCATTCTTCTTTCATAATCGCAAAACGTCCGTCAATGGAATGAAGTACGGTCGCCTCTCGCAACGGTTTTCCATATGCCAGCTGTTTCAGGACAGGTAAAAAACTGTAGCTGTCCTCGGCAGCATTATCCGGCAGGTTAGTCCCCGTCAAATCCGCAAACGTTGCCATAAAATCGGCCGTACTTATGGTTTCATTCGAAGCGAACGAGCCCTCAATCCCATCCGGCCAACTTACCAAAAAGGGAACCCTTAATCCCGCTTCGTATATATCAGCTTTATGTCCCCGGTAGATATAACTCGGGTCGTGACCCGCCTGTTGGAGTTCCTCGAAATCAGCGCGGGGAGACGCACCGTTATCACTGGTAAAAATCAAAATCGTATCATCAAACAGGCCATTTGCTTCCAGTGCTTCCATCACTTTTCCAACCATCCCATCCACTTGCAGCACAAAATCTCCGTATAGATTGGAATTACTTTTCCCAAGATACTCCGAAGTGGGAAGAATGGGGGTATGCGGGGCAGGCAATGCAAAGTACACAAAAAACGGGTCACTATTCGAGGCCTGTTCATTGATATACTTTATGGTCTTATTGGTCAAATGGGGCAGCACGTCAGCATGACTAAAATCTGATCCGGTCAATCCCTTTCTCCAAAATCCCTTTTGGTCATAGTTGACTGTCGTATCTGCCGGAATCGTTGTAGGCTGATTATTTTCGACATAGACATAGGGGGGCATATCCAGAGAAGCCGGTATAGCGTAGGAGTAGCCAAATCCACGGGTATTCGGCCCATTTTCAATGGGTTGACTGAAATCCACTTCAGGACGAATGTTGGGATTGTCCAGGTCTTCGGGGCCTTCTCCAGCAAAATGCCAGTCCCATCCCAAGTGCCACTTGCCAATAAACGCCGTTTCATAATTCCTTGCCTGGAGCATATCAGCAACGGTCATTCTTTCATTGGGGATCAAGGGACCGGAATACCCCCAGGTTACCCCGCTTTTCAGGGTCGACCTCCAGTTATACCTGCCCGTAAGGAGGCCGTATCGAGTAGGCGTACATACCGCCGAGGTCGTATGTGCATTGGTAAAGGCAACCCCTGCATCTCCAAGCCGGTCGATATTCGGAGTTTTAAAGGCTGCGTTTTCGTTATAAAAAGAGACGTCTCCATAGCCCAGATCGTCCGCTAAAATAACCACAATATTGGGTTTGTCCTGTCCCTGGACATCGTGGATAAACAAAAAAAATAAAATGCTTAAAAATAAAAGTCTGCCTATGCTATTCATTGCATGGTTCTACCGATTTAGAAAAAAATCTCTATTTGTTTCTTTACCAAGAAACCATATTCCAGATATCCCAGAGCCCGATTAAATTGGCACTTTTCAGCATCAATATTCGAGATCATCAACGAACATATAATGTTAGTTGATTGTTGGGGTGCTAAAATATCTCCCACTCTCATTAAAGAGATAAGCTACAGTTTAAGAAAAAACATACTAATAGCCGGCCATATTTATAGGAGGCTTTGAAAAACCTTTTGTTGTTCTTTGATTTATTTTTTGTGGCTGAATGTTGAACTGATGCTTTTATAATCGTCAACATTTTGACCGAT
>NZ_FQUS01000020.1 GCF_900129315.1 Fodinibius roseus | reverse complement strand
TGGACAGTATGCTGGATAAACTGGAACTGGACAAAGAGGAAATCGTTGAAGAAATTCTCTGATGAGACGGTTATGAACAGCGAGCTGCTGGCTTTCTTGTCCCCAACAAAAAACTAGCATGCCCGCTGAGCCACTACGCGGTTTGAACTTGCTACATTTTGGTGGACACCTGGTTAAGGTATACATTACGATTATCGAATTAACCATACCAAGAGTAAAAAACAAACACGAAAAACTTATACTGCTGAATTTAAATTAGACGTTGTCAATCAAAGTGAACAAGCTGGATAAGGAGTTTGAGTTCGATGAGGAGTAGCGAACTACTACGACATGACAAACAACGATCAACCAATGCGTTTTCAACGATGAAATTAAAAAGCGATAACAGGACAAGGATCTGATGGAAATTCAAACCTGGACATTTATGAATAAAACTCATTGCAAAGCCTGCTTGGTCATTATTACAGGATGGATCCTCTTTACCGGTTGTACGAACCAGCAGCCGGATCAGGTGGAAATCGACTGGATTCAGGTGACGGAACAGGCGGAGTGGCAGCCAAGAGATTCTGCTGCAGAATACGCGCATGACGGTAAATTATGGATTCTCGGCGGCTGGTTTACGCCACAGGACTCTAACCCAAGAGACATCTGGAGTTCAACAGACGGTTCCAGCTGGGAAATGGTATCCGAAAAGGTACCTATGGAATATACGGACTTGCCGGGCTCACTGGTCTTTCAAAACAGGTTGTGGCTACTCGGCGGGCGGAAACTCCCTGGAACGGATGTAACCAATGAAGTCTGGTCGTCCCCGGATGGCCAATCCTGGATTTTGGAAGGGCATGCGTCCTGGAGTCCCAGGCTTGCACCGGGTTTCGCTGTGTTCAGGGACAAAATGTGGATTCTGGGCGGAACGGAAGACTTCTATCAGAATAATGAGGGAACATTGTTCAATGACGTCTGGTCATCACGGGATGGGAAGGAATGGAACTTGGAGACCGGTAATGCATCATGGCCGGCACGAACTCACGGACAGGCCATCGCATTTGACGGGAAGCTATGGGTGATGGGAGGCGGGCAGCGAGCCCCAGATGTGGTTGCCAGAAATGATGTCTGGTCCTCAGAGGATGGGGTCCACTGGACATTGGTGACGGAATCAGCCGATTGGGATCCGCGGCTTTGGTTTTCTCTCGTCGTTTATCGGGATCATATGTGGGTACTCGGCGGCTGGTCAGATGTTCAGGGAAATTTTGGTGATGTCTGGTATTCGAAGGATGGCAGAAACTGGACGGAGCTCGAGACAGAAACGATCTGGACACCGCGTCACGAACACTCTTCATATGTTTTTGACGACAAAATTTGGGTGGCCGGCGGGGCTGCAGGAACGGATAACATACTGGACAGTGAGGTCTGGCAGTTGTCCATCCCCGAAGGTTGGCTGGAGAATCACGGTGGCCGGTAGAAACCCCATTCTGTCGTTGTTTCCGCCGGCTGTCGATACTGTTCTGCTGCCGTTCCGGGTGGATATATCAACTGCATACCGCCAGCGCCTGCCTTCTACGTTGGACTACCGCACGCCAGCGGAAATGCAAGATTATTTAACCCAACAACAAGAACTGGCTGCATGATCTGGCTTAACTTACTGTCCATTTTTTGTAGCAATTCCACAGCATAACCACGCCATCAAGCGGACGCACCTCGCCCCTGGCCTTGCTTGGTTTGAAGATTAAAGTTACTATTTAATTCATCAACAATTTCGGAAAGTGCATTGCGCCGCTTATCCCGTAGGCCGTTATACTGCAGACCAGATCTGATCAATGACAACAATGATCTAGCTTTCTCCGGTAGTCGGGTCAATCATGGTTTCAACCTCCGTGATTTCAAGTATTGACGCTCCGCTTATTTTTGCGTGTTCATGAATGATATCTTCGTTTTTGGCAATATAGACACAGTGTGTTCCATTTTCTCTAACATAACTGTGCTGCCATTGTATATCGGGACCGAGTTTATTCAATACTCGGTTTGAATCTTTGGCTACCTTTTGCTGCTCTTCTTCTGACATGTTTCCTATTCCGGGTATATCGCGTTTGATTACGTATTTTGGCATAATCTTAAACTTTTATTTATCATTTCTGTTTGATGATTCATTATCGTATAGCTAATATGAATACACATCAGAATTAAAAAAAGAGGCAGAATTGACTAATTAGCATGGTGATTTTGCCAAATCTAATTATATGCGTGAAGTCGTCGTTATTTTTCTTGAGGGCGGAACACCTTCAACAGCAGTCACTCCGGTAGAAATACTGAGTAGTGCGGGTTATCTGTATGAAGCTTTACAGGGCAAGGAGGGAGAACGAAAGTTTAATGTTCGAACGGCTTCTCTGAGTGGAGAAAGCGTCCAAACCCTGTCAGCCCTAAAACTAGATCCCGATTATTCTATTGAGGAAATAGAATCCGCCGACTTGATGGTTGTTGCCGCAGGTGGTGGCGATCTTGACATTGAATGCGAGCGGAATGCTAAACTCCCACCCCTACTTTGCGAAGCCTATGAGAATGGTACAGCGATTGCTGGGGTGTGTTCAGGTGTAGTACAGCTTGCCGAAGCCGGGCTTTTGGATGGACGTCCGGCTACCACGCACTGGGCACTGGTGGATGATTGCAGGAAGCGCTATCCGAAGGTAGATTGGCAGCCGGAACGCTATGTAACAGAATCGGATCGCGTTTTTTGCAGCGGCGGAGTTTACAGCGGAGTAGATTTATGCCTGTATATCATAGAAAAATATTGTGGCCATCAGATTGCGATGCAGACGGCAAAAGCTCTACTCGTACGAACTCCCCGTGTTTGGCAAGCCGGTTATACCGCTGAAACTCCGCAGATTAATCATGAAGATAAAGAAATTCGAAAGTTGCAGGAATGGTTGTTCAAAAACTACAGCAAAAATATAAAGGTAGCTGATTTAGCTGATCGTGCCAATATGAGTCAACGTAATTTTATGCGTCGCTTTAAAGCGGCAACCGGCGAAACCCCTATTAACTATGTACAACGATTGCGAATTAACGCAGCCAGGCATTTGCTTGAAAATGACCTGAAAACAGTCCGGGAGGTATGTCGAAAAATTGGGTATGAAGATTTGAATTTCTTCCGCAAACTTTTCAAGCGTTATACAGGTTTGACTCCCTCAACCTATCGGGACCGGTTTTCTGTCAATTCGCCTGATGGTGTTACATATGGCAGGCGAACACATCATCATTGAGCACAGTATTTTTTTAAAAAATTAAACCAATAAAAGTTGCAGTATAACCTCTTCAAAAAGGCAAATGTCAAGCAGATAGTCCTCACCCCGCTATTTGTTTATTTAT
The DNA here is from genome assembly GCF_900129315.1 of Fodinibius roseus. Taxonomy (GTDB): domain Bacteria; phylum Bacteroidota; class Rhodothermia; order Balneolales; family Balneolaceae; genus Fodinibius; species Fodinibius roseus. The sequence continues at coordinate 91,369 of NZ_FQUS01000020.1, read as the reverse complement.
TTAAATCTTCGTTTCAAACCTATCGCTGGCAATCAGGTTTAGGTTATCACGGTTGGATTACCTTTTCTTCTTTAGTAATTCCTTGTATGCCCTTCTGATCCTAAGAATATCCCAAATCTTGGTATAAGAATAATGCGACCGGTATAAATCGGCTCAAATGTTACTCTTAACCAACCAAGGAGGTTCTTATGGACTTGAAAGACTTTTGCTTTCCCGTCTCCCAGCGAGCCGTTGCCGTGGATGACTTTTCCGGCAATCTCGTCGACTGGGGCAACGAAAACACCTATCTCACTAATGGCTACAAGAGTATCGTCCGTGACGATACCAACAAAGTCATCAGCATTGTGAAGGATTCCTACCGAATCATTCGCAACAAAACCCTGATAAACGAGCTGCTACAGTTTCTGGCGGCCAGTGGCGAAAATTTCCGCATTGACGACTCTCACTCGTTTGTACAATCCAATCGCATGCGGCTGATGGTGACCTTTCCCAACCTGACCCTGCAGGACTCGGAGTCGGATATCAACCTAAGCCTGTTCTTACATAACAGCTATGACATGTCGGAGGGCGTGCGCTTTTACTTTGGAGCGATCAGGGCAGTGTGCACCAACGGGATGGTCTTCGGGGATATTCTCGGGCGCTACTACTCCAAGCATACCTCGGGGTTTAGCCTGGAGGATTTTGCTGAGAAGTTAGACGAAGCCAAAGCCCATTTTCCGGCCATTCAACGGCGCATCGATACCCTCGAGCACGTCCCCGCTAACGGGGAGCTTGTGGAGGGCGTTGCAGACAAGATCTCCAAACGCCTAGCCGACCAGATCCTGGCGGAGATGGACGTGAATCGCATCTCCCAGTGGCAGCTGCTCAACCGCGTGACCAACTACATCAGCCATGAGGTTGACAAGCCCCACCGGGCCCGCCACCAGCGCAGCGTCTCGCAGCTGTTTGGGCTGTAGGGGTGATCATGAGCTTAGGTAAACTGATCATCAAAATTATCATCATCATAACCAGAAGATAACCATATGAAAGACCTCATCGACTCTGCCACGGAGTTTATCCGTGATGTCCTGCGTGTTGTGCTCTTAGATGAGCAGCCGGATAGCGACGATAACGAGAAGGGCCGCCAATAAGGCGGCCTTTTTTATTGGAATAACCAAATATGAACCCTTTAACACCAAAACCTATGTATACCCAATCTAACTTAGAATCTGAGGAAATTCCCAGCGAAGCGTGGGTCAAGGAGCGCCGAAATTACATCGGAGGCAGTGATGTGGCGGCCATATTGCAACAAAGCTCCTTTAAAACCCCACTGCAGGTATGGCTCCGCAAACAAGGCGTGATCGACCCCACCCAAAGCACTCCTATCATGGAGTTCGGCAACGTATTCGAGCCGGTTATGGCAAGCTACTTCGAGGATATCACCGGCCTGAAAACCCGGCGGGTAAACAAACCTTTCGTCCACGAGGAGCATGAGTTTCTCCGGGCCAACATTGACCGGCAGATCTTGAACACAGATGGTGTACCCGGTACCGGCGTGCTAGAACTCAAGACGACCAACAGTCACCGGCTTAATGCGCTGGGCGGGCAGTATCCGCTCGAATGGGAATTCCAGATCCAGCACTACCTGGGTCTTACCGGCTACCAGTATGGGTATCTGTTCATCTACGAACGAGACACCTGCGAGTTCTACGAGCCTATCCTGGTAGAACGTAACGAGGAGTTCATTACCGAAAACACCCAGCAACTCATCGAGTGGTGGCAAGCTCACATGGTAGAGGGCAATCGCCCCGATCCCACAAGTGAGGAAGACCTACTGATCCTCTACCCGGACTCCTCAGACGGTAAGGTCGTGGAAGCCAGCCCAACCACTCAAAAGCTCTACGAGGAGCTTAAGCAGGTGCGCGGGGAGAAGTCCAAGCTCGAAGACCGGGAAACGGAGCTAAAGAACCAGCTCAAGGAAGAGATTGGGGATGGGGAGCGCCTCGTCTACGGCGGGCACACACTCATCACCTGGAAATCCCACACTAGCCGCAGACTGGATACCTCCAAGCTCCGCGAGGAGCAGCCCGGGGTCTACGCCGACTACCAAACCAAGAGCTCCTACCGGCGATTTTCCATCAAATAATTATAATTCAATAAAACTTACAAGGAGGCCATTATGGCTTTAGTAATCAAAGAACAAGACAAAGACTACCCCATACCCCCGGAAGGAATCATCGACGCCGTCTGTGTGGACGTAGTGGATATCGGGAAAGTGGAAACCCCTTGGGGCCCCAAGGAGAAAATCACAATCATGTTTGAACTAGGCGCCCAGGACACCGAGGGAAACCGCTACGTTGTTGGCAAACGCTACACGAAGTCCCTCAACGAGAAATCCAATCTGCGGGGGGACCTGGAGCGGTGGCGCAGCCGCAAATTCAAGCCGCAGGAACTCAAAAACGGCTTTGACCTGGAATCCCTTATTGGGGTAAGCGCAATCGTGTATATCTCCCATAACGAGACCGACAAGCGAACCTATGCAAACATTGAATCCATCCTGCCGCCCCAGCGAGGCCCCGACGGCCAGCCCCAGTGGCTAGCCACCCGGCCCAGCGGGGACTACGTGCGCGTTACCCAGCGCGAGGGCTACCAGGAGCCCGAGGAATACGCGGAGACCGTAAACGCAGAGAGCGAGGCCTGAGCGCACATAGGCCAAACAGTAAAAGGAGTGGCCGGAAGGCTGCTCCTTTTTTAATGCTAACCCTATACAAGCGAGGTATTAATGATCGATTTACTGGTGGGCTTCCTAGAAGCTCTGAAATACCATCACATCCAGCCTGGGTTAATAGGCGAAGTGGAGACTAACCTGGGAGTCATCTGGTTCGAGGATGAATCAGGGATCACCTATTGCGTAAGTATCCAAACCGTAGAACATAAGGGGGATGAGTCCTGCTGATAAACAAGAATTCCAATACCAAGATTAACGGAGGTACCATTACTATGAGTGACAATACAACCATTGAACCCTCACCGTCACTGGCGGAGGTGAAACTCTCCTACAAATCCAAAAAACCAACGGGTTCCTTCCCGCAAGTGACCTCACCCGACGAGGCCGAACAGGTTCTTCGGCAGGTGTGGAATAACGATCATATCCAGCTTCGAGAGGAATTTGTAGTTTTACTTCTCAACAATAATAAACACTGTATCGGCTGGAGTAAAATATCATCTGGTGGAACTACAGCTACCATTGTAGATCCCTCTGCTATCTTTCAAGTGGCTTTGCTGGCAAATGCCACTTCGATCGTTGTGGCCCATAACCACCCCAGCGGAAACCTTGATCCTTCCAAAGCCGATAAAACGCTGACACAGCGGATCAAGAAGTCCGGGGACATGCTGGGCATTACCCTGGAGGATCACATAATATTGACGGCCGATGGCTATGTTTCTTTTCGGGCAAAGGGCTTACTATAACCGGCTACGGCCGGGAAAGAGGAGGGGGACCTTCTCTTTTAGGTTGAAAAGTTCCATTTTTTTATTCTTCCAACTCTTCTACAATTTGACGAAAACTTTCCAACCCAGCTTCTAAGTTCTCGACAATGTCTCCAGCTAATACCTCAGGTTCCGGAAGGTTTTCCAGATCAGTAAGACTATCATCTTTTATCCAGGTGATATCCAAGCTGGTTTTATCCCTATTGATGATCTCTTCATAAGAGTATTTTCGCCAGCGGCCGTCTTCATTGTCTTCACCCCATGTTTCTTCCCGCTTGTGACGTTTCCCCGGCTTATAGCACTCGATAAAATCTTTCAGGTGCTCGTAAGTCATCGGTTTACGCTTCAGCGTATGATGGACGTTAGTGCGATAATCGTAGATCCATACCTCTTTGGTTTGAGCTTCTTTGGAAGCCGGTTTGGCATCGAAGAAAATCACATTCGCCTTAACACCATTAGCATAGAAAATGCCTGTTGGTAGACGCAGTATGGTATGCAGATCCGTGGTATCAAGCAGTTTTTTACGGACCGTCTCACCAGATCCGCCTTCAAACAAGACGTTATCTGGAACAACAACAGCCGCCTGACCGGTATTTTTGAGAATCGTTTTGATATGCTGAATAAAGTTAAGCTGTTTGTTAGAGCTGGTAGTCCAGAAATCCTGACGATTGTACGTCAGCTTCTCTTTGCTTTGAGTACCATCTTCATTGGTAATGGTAATACTGCTTTTCTTGCCGAAAGGTGGATTAGCCAATACGTAATCAAAGCGATCTCCAGGATCAGAAATAAGGCTATCTTCCCGTTCAATAGGTGGCTCGGATGTTAGATCACCGATATTGTGCAGGAAGAGGTTCATCAAGCACATCCGAGCAGTATTAGCTACGATCTCCCAACCTTTGAAGGTATTATACTTTAAAAACTCCTTTTGCTCTTTATCTGGATTGTAATTCTCTAAAATGTAATCATAGGAAGCCAGGAAAAATCCGCCGGTACCACAAGCGGGATCTCCAATAGTTTTCATAGGTTCGGGCTGAACGCATTCCACCATTGCTTTAATCAGTGGACGCGGTGTAAAATATTGACCAGCTCCGCTTTTTGTATCTTCGGCATTCTTCTCCAGCAGACCTTCATAGATATCGCCTTTTACATCGGCTCCAAGCATGACCCAATCTTCACCGTCAATCATTTGAATAAGCTTGTAGAGCTTAGCCGGATCGGTAATTTTGTTTTGTGCCTTGACGAAGATCTGGCCAATCATGCCTTCTTTTTGACCTAACTCTCGAAGTAGTGTTACGTAGTGCTGCTCTAACTCTGAGCCGCTCTTTTCTGTTAGGCTTTTCCAGTTATATTCCTCAGGAATATGCGTATCTCTGTTATACGGTGGCTGGCTGTATTCCCAGGCCATTTTCAGGAATAGGAGATAGGTAATCTGTTCCAGATAATCGCCGTAACCAACCCCGTCATCTCTGAGTGTATCGCAAAAATTCCAAACCTTCTGTACAATTCCGTTTGTTGTCATTTTCAAATAATTTAATATTAAACTTCTTCTTTCAGTTCACCAGTATCCAGATCGAACTGCTGATAATAAATTGGTAGCTCAAACCTTTCTTTTAGCATTGCCATATAACGCTCAGTAAATCGGTCAACCTCATTCGGAGTTACGATTACTAATTTTAGCCTTTTTTCATGCTTATTCCTTTTCCAATATGCATACTCCAAAAGTTGCCCTAAAGCAGCTCTTATCCCTTTTCGGGCACTGTGAGTTTTAATCTCGTAATAAATTATCTCATCTCGTTTTTCATGGACTAAGTCAATCGACCTTCTACCAAGCTCCCGCTCAGGAATAATAGCATCCCTACTTGATTTTATTGTATTTAGATACTTCTCAAGCTGTTTGCTGATTTGAGCATGCCAATTGCTAATTTCATATGAGCCTGGAGTACGTGTCCCAGTTGAAGTCCCGGTGTTACCCCGACTCCTGCCAGTATCTCCCAAATCTAACTTATTGCCATCATCTTCTTTGGCTTGGTCAAAGCCCTTAGCATTTAAAGTTCCACTATATAATTCATAACGGTGATACCTATTAGTATCTAAATCGATTCGCGGTAACTGATCGTTATCAGGAAAAGTTACATCCGTTACCTTAAATCGGATATTTATAAATGAAACTTCAAATAGATCAGAAAACTTTTTTTTAATTTTGTCACTGGTCTTTTTTTCATTGATTCTGCTTAATACTTCATTCCTAAAGCTAAGCTCTTCTTGAATTTGGGATGCTGTGTCACCATCCAGTATTTCTACATTCTTCAGGTGACCCACATAGTAGGGTATAGTACTGGACGGTGTATTTTCTAAAGTGAAAAGATCAATGTCTATCGGGGAATCCTTAGAAGAAAGATTTTTTGCTTCAAGATACCCATATTGATAGTTGCCGACTTTAAGCTGGTCCGAAAATAACCATTCGTCAATGCCCAGCCCGATAAACCCTTCAAAAGTGTTTTTGTTGGTGCTTTTCCCCTTACGACCACTTGGCTCTGTCCACCCATTCGTATTCCAACAGATCCGAGTAAAATAGCTCTCCCTCTCATTGATTACTGCATCAACAATATCTTCATAGATCAATTCATGATCATAGATAAAATTTGCTGTTATTGCGACTAATTGATTCCAATCATAATTTTCTAATTCATCCAATGAAATCTTTTTCCTGTATTTGTATCCCGATTCTGTTCTTGTAAGAGAATGGGCTATGTCTAATTGCCTCTCATTTAGTTCTTCAGGTGTTTCAAACTGGTAATCTATTTTAAATTGGAGAAAAGGATCTTCGGTTTCGGTAGTATTAATACCTATCGTGAAATAAACTTCAGTAAGGAGGCTTTCGGGAGCATATATCCTTCCCCAGGCATAAGGCCGAAATCTCCATCCTCTTTCCCCACCTTTTTTTAGCCAATTTTTCTTAGCATTTGACTCCATTCCAACTCTTTTAGCCGCTGATTCACACCAATATTTAGTTTTGCTAAAAGGACCTTTTTTTAGCTGTTCTCCCGCCTCAGCGTGTACCGTATTAGATTTGTCGTAATCGACACTCCCCCACTTGCTTACTAATTTTAGGTCTTCCGTAGTAAAAAAGTCCATAGTACTTTTTGTTGATCAGTTAATTAGCTTCCCTTCAAATGCTCTTTTAAGAATACTTTGGCGTAATGCTTTAGATTTTTGAAGCTCTTGTTCTATCGTATTTAAGTTTTGATCGACTACGGATAGTCGAGATTCTAATTCATTGACAATTTGAAATTGTTCTTTGGGTGAGCAATAAGGAATAGTAAGATTCTCTAAAATTGTCAGATTAATATTTTTTTGTGCTGTTGCTGGTGCATAGGCTTCTAATCTCTTCTGAATGGCATGGAAGTAATAGTAAATAAATTCCTTGTTGATAATGTTATTATGCCCTGTAAATCCAACAACACTATCAGGAAAACAAGCATCAAATTTTAAAAAAGCGGTTTCTGCTATATTTGCAGCAATTGTTATGCAAAGGGTTCCAGATGGCCACAATTTGCTTTGTTCTAAACCAAAATCGTTGTAGCACTTATTATACTCAGTCACATATTTGTTCGCATTTCTAACTTGCCCAGTTTGGATAAAAGGATATTGGCCATCTTTGAATAATTTTTCATCACTTCTTGGTCGGTGCCTTGATCTCCCTCTTCCAAGTTCACCTAAATAATACAATTGATGATAAAACCAGTCATCCTGAATATTCGGCAATTCCTCTAACTCATCATCTTCTAAAGGATCTAAATCCTTAGGCTTTCTCGGTTTCCTAGGCTTTTGCCCAGGCTCACCCTGTTCCTTCCACTCCTCAACTTCCTGCTGCCATTCCTTAAGCTGTTGTTCTCGGTACTTTTTACGTTCTTCCTCTATTTGCTGCTTCAATTCCTCCGGAGTGGGCAAATCATTCTGCTGCTCTCGCCACCCTTTAGTCAGCTTCCCTTCAAAAGCGGCTTTAAGCACAGACTGCTTATACGTTTCAAGTTGTTGTTTGGCTTTCTTGAGGTTTTTGATGCCGTTGTCGAGGTCAGAGAAGAGTTCTTCAATTTTTTCGACAATGCGGTGTTGGGTAGGGAGTGGGGGGACTGGGACTGTTAATTGCTTCAATTCATTTAATGAAATTCCTAACACTGTGGTCCCACTTGATTTTTTTTCAACCTCATTGATTTGTGATTTGAAATAATAATGAAGAAACATTTTATCAATGTCTCCATTAACATCTACAATTTTCAAATCTTGATTAATAGCACAATCAATTTTGCTGATTATAGATTTACCAGGAGAAATTCGAGTAATTAGAATTAAATCACCAGCAGAACACACTTTTGTTGAACTGTTTTTAACCCCCTCTTGTGTAATTTTGGATTCAGTTTTTTCAAGATAATCTCCTTTGATGTCCTTAACGGATGCCCAAGGTATATTTCCATTCCAAAAACTCGGGTTTTGTTTTGAAGGAGTACCACCACCTTTGAAGCTTACTATTTCACCAAGATTTTCCGTTTCCCACATAATCCAATCTTTAATTGTCTAAAAGAGACTTTTCTTCCCTGATTTCCATATCGAAATAATTGCCTGAGTACCCTAAGACACTTATTACTATTCGATCTAAAAAATGTCTCATGAATAAAAATGACTCCGTATTATCCTCATCTTCTGGAAATAGTGAGCTATGAGCAAGACTATCTCGATTGTAAACAAATCGTTTTATTTCATCGTCAGTTACCGGACAATCAAATTCCTTTCTCAACCTTTTTAATTTCCAGTCTAATGGGCGTCTATTAAATCCCTTGATTTTTGAAAGCATCACATAAACATACGATTCCTTAATTTTGTCAAACACTATCTCAAGAATTGCTTTTACACCTTTTTTTAGTTTTGGTAGTTGCTTTCTGAATACTTTTTCATCTAAAAATCTATCGCGACCCTCACTAATGGCCCAACGTGAACTTATGCTTTCTGTTAATGCTGCTATGTTTAAGCACCGAGTTTCGATATAGCTGTTCATGAAGGTGTCTGCGTAGCCATAAAGAAATCTACGTAGATCAAAAACTTTTTCGTACTTGTCATATGCTAGCCACGCAGATTTTAAGAAACTTTCAGTATCTCCTGGCAGGTCCTTGATAAGATTGGTTTCATGAAAGTATCTTGATTGAGCATTTCCATGAAGTTCATAAACGACCTTTCCATCAGTATTTATAACTCTACAGGAGCCCCAATTAATAAATGTACTCCTTGCCACTGAAAGCAATTGGCACAATTTTCTAACCTTTTCGAAAGTTGAATCATAATCAGTCTGATTACTAACTTTTGTTGAAAGTGTAGATGTTTTTAAAACGCCTCCCTGCCTCTTTAAAAGTTGCTTGGTTATAGAATAGTCCTTGGTTTGTTCAATTCTACAATGAAAATCAGAAAAATCAAGTTGTAATATTGATCTTGTAATTTTTTCCCCGTTTTTATTTTCTTCTATTTTAGATTGATTCCCATGAAATAAAAAATTGAAGAGATCAAAATTGGCAGTATATCCTTCTTTTATCTCCTTTTTCCCAATTCGGCACTGTCCCGCATATCCATTCACAAAAACTTTCGAATCTGTTTTTGTGCCACTTGTCGAATCCTTTACGAGTAAATCGGTAACAATAACTTTCCTGCCTTTATCGTCATTTCCTTCAATTCTATCAAATTGTTCAGATTTCATTAAAGAAAATAAATTCAAAGGATCAGTGTTATCACTACTGATTAAATTGAACAGCAGCTTTTCTTCACCCCGTTTCGCAATTTCAAAACTTACTTTTAATTCGTTCTCGTCTTTTAAAAACAGTTTCCCATTTCCTTGGACAATTTTTTCTAAATCACCGTAAAATTGAAACCTCTCCATAACCTCGTCATTAATTGAAACTTAGGCAGTAACTATAATTCATTTGCCTGACCACTTGTTGTCACCCCTTAATCTAATAATAGGCGTTTTATTAGATTAAGAAATCTCTTAGTCTAACAGACATAATTAAGCGACCAACTCCTCATTCATTTCTTCGATTATATCATCCATCTGATCCCCAAAAAGCTTATACATACGTCCTATCCCACCTTGTGCATCAAACGGAGCATAGTCCAGATCATCTTTGGAGAAATGCATGGAAGTAGCAATATGGTTTTTAATCATGCGAAGCCATTCCATCTGTTCTTCATTAAACTTAAGCGGTCCGGCCTGCTTATCGAATACCCAGTCTTGGAAGTTTTTGTCCACCATTTTATCAAAAGGGCGTAACTCACTATCCAGTCCACATACCTTGCGTAGCAGCGCCACCAAGGCCGTCAGTTCCGATTGAGGATCTTTCCCGTTATACTCTTCCAGCTTAGAATAAGCCCTCCAGACATTCAAAGGAGCCAAATTAGGTTTGTCTTGCTTGATTTGTTCCACTACATCCTTAATCATTTGATAGGTCACCTCTTTCATTCGGTGAGGCTGATCGTAGAAAATCTTAAAAGCTATAATTTCATCTTTATTCTCCCGGATATAGTTTTTAAAATCTTCTGTAACGGCTTCTGAAATCTGTTTTTGCTCTTTATCCCATCCTACATTTGTAATCTTATCCCGATTTGTCGTATCAATGATTTGTTCCTTTGTTTTTCGAGCTTCGGTAATATATTCAATCAGTTCTCCCGTAAAGATAGACGAGGCTTTTTCTTTTAATTTTTCCTGTGCCTTTTCCTCATCACCGTCGGTGCCGCCTTCATCTTCCGGTTTCTGGGCAAGTTCTTTAATCTTGTCCGGATTATGCGCATCCAGCAACTTATTTACCACGGTGTTAATAGGTTTACCGGCCAGTTCTTCAAACTTTTCTTTTTGTCGGTCATCCAACTCCTTATTCAACCGAGCCAGTCGATTAGCAGCGGAATCATAAAAATCTTCATCGGCACTACCCATCATAATATGATGCAGTAGGTCTTTTGTATCCACAGATTTATTTTGCTCCAGTGGCCTACTATCTGTTTTTACACTTTTTGTAACGCCCACAGCATCGACAATCACAAAGTGCGTTTTGTCCGTTTTAGCGGATGGGGTAACACGTTCTAAATCTTCTTTTTGCAGGGTCCGGGTTCCTCGTCCCTTCATCTGTTCAAAATAGTTGCGACTTTTTACATCTCGCATGAATAGCAGGCATTCAATAGGTTTTACATCCGTTCCCGTAGCGATCATATCTACCGTCACCGCAATACGCGGATAATATTCATTACGGAACTGCTGAAGCACTGACTTAGGATCTTCCTCCGTCTTATAGGTAACCTTCTTGCAGAAGTCATTACCTTCCCCAAACTCCTCCCGTACTGTTTTAATAATATCACCACAGTGGCTATCAGTTTTAGCGAAGATGAGTGTTTTGGGAACTTCATCTCTGTCGAGAAATATAACAGGCAGATTATCACGAAAAGCTTTGATAATATTTCTGATTTGGCTGGGATTAACGACATCTTTGTCCAGCTGTGATGCAGAATATTCCACATCTTCATCCAGTTGTTCCCAGCGTTTCTTCCGCGTTAACTTTTCCCGCTTTTCAACGTATTCCATGGCCTTAATTTCCTTGCCGTTCTTGGTAATCTCAGTATCAATAGTAAAGACATCATAGCCAACGTTAACACCATCGGCTACGGCCCGTTCATGGGAATATTCACTGACCACGTTTTCTTTAAAATAGCCGAAGGTTCGATTGTCCGGCGTAGCCGTTAATCCTACCTGGAAGGCATCAAAATAATCCAATACCTGTCGCCAGAGGTTATATATAGAACGGTGACATTCATCGATCACAATAAAATCGAAAAACTCAATGGGTACATCTTCATTATAGGCCACTGGTACCGGCTCATTAGGCTGATGTTGCTCATTGGGGCTTTCCTGCTCATTCCATTCATCAAGCTCTTCTCCCTTCAATATGGAGTACATACGCTGAATAGTACTAATACACACCTTGCTGTCGGGAGCAATGTAACTGGAGCGCAGCAGTTGAACTGGATACAGCTCAGTAAATTTCCGATTTTCTCCCGTAGGAGTGTATTTCATAAACTCCTGCTCGGCCTGTTCACCCAAGTTCGTAGTATCCACCAGAAATAAAATACGTCTGGCATCGGCGTATTTCAGTAACCGATAGATTTCAGTGATGGCTGTAAAGGTTTTTCCTGAACCTGTAGCCATTTGAACTAAAGCGCGTGGCCGTCCTTTTTTAAAAGACTGCTCTAAATTTCGGATAGCCGAAATCTGACAGTCCCGAAGTCCATCTGTATTTAGTTCAGGCAAGTCCTGCAGTCGTTCTCTAAGTGTTCTGTCCTGATTTAGCAATTTTTGTAACGTCTTAGGACGGTGAAATGAAAAAACCTCTCTGGAACGCGGCTTGGGATCATTTAAATTCGTAAAACGGGTAATCTCTCCGTTACTTTCATATAGAAATGGAAGTGAGGCTTCACCTATATACTGTAAATCGCTTGAAGAGTACCGATTTGACTGCTCTTCAACCTGTAGTAACCGGTGACCTTCCTCAGCCCGTTTTGCTTCAATGACAGCTGTCGGTGTTTTATCTACAAAAGAAATGTAATCCGCTGGCCCAGAATCAGTCTGATATTCACGAATAGCAACGCCTTTTGACTCATTAAAGTTGATGTTATCCTTGCCTTGGATATCCCATCCGGACTCTTTGAGTTGTTTATCAATTTTTTGTCGCGCCTGCTGTTCCGGCGTAAGATTCTTTGAACTCATTATTATTAGGTTACAGCCTTGATGATATCGGGACCAACGTTTTAAAATTCAATTAACTACAAGGTAGTAAAAAGTTGGGAAATGGCAAGAAGGGACAGCAAATTGGACGGTGCTGACGAATTATGAGTAAACAATTTTTGGTAATTATTTTTCCTAAGGTTTCTGCTTGAGGGAATAGTCAACAGGTTGAATCTCATTCTATGGAGGGCTAAGTATCGATACTACTCGGGTAGATACAACTGTTTCAGATACAGCTTTGGTTGAGCCAGTGATACATAGTTAGTTCGTATTGTATAATTGCAAGAAATCAGTATCTGATAAAACAACTTTTCGCACAAGAATTATACTATTTGAGGATTAGATTTGTGCGAAAATTGAATACAACTGAGAGAAGAGAAATCAAACTTAGCAACCGATTTGTTTTACCAATGTTTTACCAAAAGAAAAGCCGTAAAATGATAACCCCTTATGAGTCAACACCTTACGGCTAATATTTCACTTCTTAAAGTGCCCTGGACTGCCCCCTGGTGTCGTTTTAATAAGGAAAAGTTGGACAGATTGAGAATGATGAGAGGAATTTGCAATTCGTACAGGTAGATTTTTCAGGAGAAATGGGAGAAATAATTATTTAGAGTTCATTTACTATTTTCTCTAAGTTAATTCATATAGGACGATTATATATGTTTTGATATTTATTACTATATTGAGAAATAATTTTAAGTAAAATAAACAGAGGATAATTATTTATGGCTAAAGGATATTCACTTACCAGCAGACCCAAGGGCGGCGGCGCTAATCGATCTCTCGGTTTGGATAGAAAGGAAAGTGAAAAGAATAAGAAAAAATAATTTCACAAGTCTATATGGGAGCTAACTATTCCTAATATAATCTTCTTGTTTGAACAAAAGTTTGAACAAGTTTATATAAAATAGGGCCATAAGTCCTCTGAAGCGCTATTTCATATCGACTCATAATCGATTGGTCGGGGGTTCAAGTCCCTCCGGGCCCACTTTTTATTCCCTTCTTTAAACCCCTAAAAAACACCCTTTATTCCATATAAACAGCATTTTTAGACTCTTCTCTTTAAGGTAAAATTTCTGCGTGAAGTTATTTCACTTTTTGCAACAGATTATGTAAATAGTTGGTACATTTGCTAACTAATCGTAGGATAATGGGCCAAACCTTCAAACAATACACTAATACTCTATTGCAGAATTGCACTTAGGTATAGAAATGAAGCATTAATTTGCAACCAATATGCTTTTCCATCCGGTGTCTTCAAAAGGTTTTTCTTCATTACTTAATCTGTTCATTTATTCTCTATGCTCACGTTCCGTGAACAGTTAACGATAACCATGCAATATTTGCCCTTAACTATAGTTCACTTATACTAACAGTAGTTAATTATATTAAACAGTAGTTTATGAGGCCGATTAAAGATCATAATAGTGCTTTAAGGAACTCCTTAAATGAGATATTGGGATATCAAGCAAATGTACGTCTTCTTCGGTGCTTAGTAGAAGCCAGAGAAGCTATGAGCCACAGCGAACTGGCTGACCGAACTGGTCTGTCCCTACCGGGAATTCATAAGGTGGTAACTCGAATGGTTAAAACAGGTATTATTCAGTACACTGGTAGTGGAAAAAGCCAGCAGGTAGAGATTAGAAATGCCCACCCCTTGGCACCTGCCATCAAAGAACTGTTTAAGGCAGAGAGAGAATACTCCGATTCTTTGATTGAGAATCTGAAAGAAACCATTAAAAGTCTTGAGTCAAAACCCAAATCAGCCTGGATATTTGGGAAGGTTGCTCTGGGCTCTGATGAGTATGGGGACCCAATTCGAATAGCCCTTTTGGGTGACGTTAAGTCAATCGATAAAATAACAGACCAATTCAGAGACCAACTTCGTAACTCTGGCATTGAAAAAGAGTTTGATGTAACCATTGATATAAATGGAATAACTTTAGCTGATATAGAGGCCAGACCTCCAATAGATATGGAGAATATCATCTTACTTTGGGGAACGGATCCACAGCATTATCTTGAGAACTCAATAAGTGAGAGTGATGGAAAAAGTAGTCACGAAGACTTGGACCATCAATCGCTCATTGATTCAAAAGCTTGGACCGAGCTCCTTAAAACGTATCCGGAAATCATTCAACGGACGATTAAATATCTTGAGAATCATATCTCACAAATCAGTTCTGGTGAGAAAAAAGAATTCCAAGAATGGAAGCACATCCTTGAAAGCATGTCGCTGCAACGCCTGAAGAAGTTTTTAGAGTCAGATTCAGAACGTTCTACCCGCTTGCGACAATCTCTGCCCTTCTGGCCTGTATTGAAGGATAACGAGCGTACTAAGCTTGAGAAACTTAAATCTGAACGGAAAGATCATGAATAGAGAACAACTTGAACATGCTATCCGGGCGGCCTGTGAGATAACAGGTGATAGTGAGCTCTACATTTTCGGGTTTCAGGCTATACTAGGTCAATATCCAGATGCTGATGAGCAGTTACGACAATCCATTGAGGTTGATTTAAGTCCCAAAAATAAACCGGAAACCATTGATAAAATTGACGGGGCTTTGGGAGAGAACTCACCCTTTCACCAGACCCACGATTTTTATGTCCATGGCGTATCTCTTGAAACCGCTTCTCTACCGAACGGCTGGAAAGAACGAACGACCAAAGTGCAGGACTATATGGATGCAAACAAGATTGGATGGTGCGTAGAAGCACACGACTTGGCAGCCAGCAAGCTCATCGCTTTTCGGGATAAAGATCGGGCGTTTGTGAGAAGACTACTTATTGAAGAGATGATCGATTCAAGTGAGCTAATAAACCGCATTCAGCTCATTAATACTGAAAAAGAGTTAAAGAATGGAGCCCTAAACTGGGCAAAAAGAATTGCTGCAGAGCTTTAGAGGTTGCTAGGTCATTTGACTTGCCCACGAAAACATTGGTGAGATCAAAAGTTGGACAACTCTTTTTAAATTTCTTCAAAAGAGAAGTTGCAACCGATCTGTGTGATCCTCACAATTTACCTTGATTTGAATCAATTAACTGTTATCTCCTTGAAAATCTTAGTCGCCAAGTGCTAAGTTCGGTTAAATAAAATAGAGTAAGAATGAGTAGTGAAGTTGAAGGATCTGATTTTTTTACCAATCAATTTCTAGATAAAAGCTTTGAAAAAGACCAGATCATCACCAATTTCGATGAGATTGAAAACAATCTTTACTTCCTGAAGAAAGGGATAGTTCGTTTTATCGTATTAAAAGGGACGGAAGAAAAGACGTTAGATTTTGCCTTTGAAGGAGAGTTTTTTAGTGCCTACTCATCATTCCTGACTAGGCAACCAAGTAGATCAGCCATTATTTCCTTAACAAATGTTGAATGTGGTGCCATATCCTATGATCAGCTTCAAAAAGTTTATGCCGAGACGGATAATGGTGAGAAGATTGGTCGTATTGCCGCCGAGAATTTATTCATCAAAAAAACGAAGCGGGAAATGGATTTGCTAACCTTGGATCCAGATGAAAAATATCAAAAGCTCCTCAAAAAGTATCCTCACTTGGTCAAACACATCCCTTTAAAATATCTTGCCTCCTACTTGGGGATGACTCCAGAAACTCTTAGCAGAGTCAGAAGTCGGATTTCTTGATTTGAATCAAGGAATCTTGGGGTTTCCTCAATTATTTTGTTTCCCAAAAGAAACAGCATGAAAAATTTCATATTTGAATGAAGCCTTTATTCGTACTTCTTATAACATTTCTTCTAAGCCTGTTAATTAGTTGGCTGTTTATAAAAAGCCTGGATTATATACTAGCTGGTAATATTGCAATGTGTGTAATGCTCCTCATGACTGCATCGGGTCACTTCATGTTTTCAGAGGGTATGACTATGATGTTGCCGGATTTTATCCCATTTAAATCAGAGGTAGTCTTCTTGACCGGCATCCTTGAAATTTGTGCGGCAATAGCCTTGTTAATACCGTCCCTGCGATACCCTATTTCTATTCTGTTAATTATCTTTTTTGTGTGTCTTTTGCCCGCAAATATTCAAGCAGCTTTGAAGCATATTGATTATCAAAATACAACCTATAATGGGCCTGGAATCAGGTATCTTTGGTTTCGCATACCGTTGCAATTCTTTTTTATAGCATGGGTATGGTTCTTTAATATAAAGCCCTGGTGAGTCAATGATTCGCTTACAAAATAAGACAGTTGAAATTGCCGGTATCCCCCTAAGATGTGTTTCAGAAGGAAAAGGTAGGCCGATTCTTGTTATAGGCTCATCGGTGTATTATCCAAAGACATTTTCTCAGGACTTGAGGAACTCGTTTAGAATCACTTATACGGATCTTCCTCACTTCGTTCAATTTTCTTCTGGTTTCCAGAAGGAAAAGATAAGTTTTGAGTTTTATGCAGAATGTATTGAAACAGTGCGTTTAGCTGAGGGATTAGATGATTTTGTAATTTTTGGGCATTCCCATCACGGCAATATTGCCTTAGAGTATGCCCGGAAATATCCCCGGCATATTTCACATGTGGTCATAGTTGGTTCACCACCCTTTGATATCGAAACTACCGTAAAAGAAAGTAAATCTTATTGGGCCAATTTTGCTACGGATTATCGGAAGCAAATACTGCAAAGACGCCGTAAATCCTTGAAGAAAAGACAGCTAACATCTTTATCTCCCAAAGAAGCTTTTGTAGCGGAGTATGTTACTGATGCGCCAATGTATTGGTACGATCCAACCTATGATGCAAGTTGGCTTTGGCAGGATATGAACTTTGAAATGAGGGCAGTTAATGCTTTTCGAGATTTGTTTCGTAATTACAAGATGGATGGAAAGCTACTAAAGCTTCCAATTTTAGTAACAATGGGTCGATATGATTTCGTTGTCCCACATACTTTGTGGGAACCGATGTTACCAAATTTCCAGAATGTTACTTTCAAATTATTTGAAGAGAGCGGACACACACCGCAATTAGAGGAGGCTGTGAAATTTAACAAAACATTAACGAATTGGTTGCAGAAAAATTCATAATCAAAGTCGAGTTTGTGACATTTGAAATAGCCTCGTGAGAATGATGACGAATTAACAGACAGAAATTATTAAACAGAGCCAACTGATAAATATTAAATTTTCAAACCCGCTTGGAGAAAAAAATGCAAAAGTTACGAGTTGAAAGTTTTTCGATATCCATTGATGGATATGGAGCAGGCCCTAATCAAGATATGGATAACCCGTTGGGAGTTGGAGGGCAAAATCTGCATCAGTGGTTCTTCCCCACAAAGACCTTTCAACAAGAAGTACTTGGAAAAAATGAAGGTACCACTGGAGTTGATAATGAATTTGCTGAAAGAGGGTTCAAGAATATTGGCGCATGGATTATGGGGCGTAATATGTTTAGCCCGTATCGTGGCCAGCCTAATACTGATTGGAAAGGATGGTGGGGAGATAATCCGCCCTACCATTCTCCAGTTTTCATTTTGAGCAATCATAAACGGGAACCTGTTGAAATGGAAGGTGGAACTATTTTTTACTTTGTCACAGAAGGCATTCATTCTGCCCTTGAGCAGGCATTTAAATCGGCAAATGGCAAAGATGTACGGCTGAGTGGAGGCGTCAGTACGATCCGGCAATATCTAACTGCTAAATTGATAGACGAGATGCACATTGCTATTTCGCCTATTCTTTTAGGAAAGGGAGAGCATCTTTTCTCAGAAATTGATTTGCCAACATTGGGTTATGCATGTACCGATCGTGTAGCTACTGATAATGCAACCCACATAATTATAAAGAAGAAAACCACAAGCAGCTGACAGGCGCATTAGGGGCGCTTCCCTCCTGCGTCAAACAAATCCAGGTCTTCGGCTGAACCGCCGACTTATATATAAGGCCGTTATTGGCCTTTTAAATCTCAATTATACTTATCTAAGTATGTACTTAAAATATCGTGAACACAAACCTGTAATCCACGAAGATGCCTATATAGCGCCAAATGCAGTCATCCGTGGTAAAGTATCCATTGGAAAAGGTACCCGTGTACTCTTTGGTGCCGTGATCACCGATGAGGGTGGTCCGGTGAACATTGGTGAGGACTGCGTGGTCATGGAACAGGCGGTAGTACGGGGGACGCCCAGGCACGCCGTCAGTATTGGGGACTCCGTCTTAATTGGCCCGCATTCCCATCTTTCCGGTTGTAAAATCGAAAGCAACGTATTTTTGGCGACCGGTTCAACGATTTTTAATGGAGTTCATATCAAAGTGGGTTCAGAAGTGAGAATAAATGGGATTGTACATGTTAACACGGTCCTTGAACCCAACACAACTGTCCCCATAGGGTGGGTCGCGGTTGGTAACCCTGCCGAGATTCTCCCTCCCAACGAACACAATGCCATCTGGAATATTCAAAAGCAGCAGGACTTTCCAGGCACGGTTTGGGGCGTTGAAAGAAGTACGCCTCAAGGGGACCCTATTCGCCTGTACGCTAAAGCGTTACAAATACATCATCAGGATGAAGTTGTTTCTTCACAGGGTACTGATCCCGAATAAACAATTGGAATAGCACATAAGATGACCTTAAACCGCTCGTCTCAACCTCCCCTGTCCGTTTTGACCTTAATTTCACCAACTACTAAGCGGTTATGAAATAATGAAAATAAGTTTCGGATAAGTGAGAGTCTTCGGACAATCACCCATACACTAAACCCCTATTGACAAAGATAACTAAAAGCTATGGACATCATTCAGGCGCAGACAGATCGATCAGGGACAAATGTTATTCAAAGAATATGCTGATTCTCTTGGAATCGATTTGTCCTGTCAAAATTTTGGAGATGAGTTAAAAACGGTCCTGTAGGTATAAATATTTACAATCAGTACTTTTCACTAATAGAATAAAAACACAAATTATAAAACTACATAACTATCATTTATGAAAAATGAAGACCTTTATAAGGAGGCTCCAGAGTACTGCCATTATTATTTTGACTTAGTTGAGACAGATAATTTACTTTTTGAACTTGAAAAAAGTAAAGAATTGACGATGGACATTTACAAATTGATTACGCCTGAACTGGAAAACTTTTCTTACGAACCCGGAAAATGGACCATCAAGGAAGTTTTGCGGCATATAATTGATAGCGAAAGAGTATTCTCATACAGAGCTTTTCGATTTTCACGATTTGACAAAACGCCTTTGGCAGGCTTTGATCAAAAACATTATGTAGAAAACGCGAATCAAACTGACGTAGAACTATTTGACTTGCAAGAAGATTATGTAGCCGTTCGAAGGTCAACTATTAGGTTGTTTAGAAACATGACAGAGGAAATGTTTGACTTTAAAGCATCTGCAAATGAACTGACCTATACACCAAGAACACTTGGCTTTACGATTGTTGGGCATAATTTGCATCACTGTAACTTTATTAAGGAAAAATATTTGAATAGTTAAGGATTGATAACGGAAGTCTCTTTACGCTAATGCGCGTTTTGGACGAGTTTTTGGAGGTTGATTTCGCGGGCGTAAATAAATTTCCGATCCCAGTGGTCATGTTTATGGGTCGCCATGATTATACAACGTCCTCTGCGCCTACCCAACAATAGCTTAATAAGGTATCCACATCCTATAAAAAGGAAATTTGGTTTAAAAACTCTGCTCATCTCATTCCATATGAAGAGCCTGGAAAACCCTTTTAAGCTTAGTCAGATATATCTTGCCGTTAACACAATATCCATAAATCAAATTTAAACCTGATCTAAAGCCGTATAACCAGCATTTATAAAAATCCTCAATGAAATAAATTTAAAAATGGCAGAAGCAAAAAATAATACCAAAGTGGCAACTCCATTTGCTCAAACTTATTTTCATGGTACAAAAGCAGATTTGAAAATTGGCGACCTCGTTGAAACTGGTTTCAATTCAAATTTTGGGCAGCATAAAAATGCAAAATATATTTTTTTATCTGCGACACTTGATGCCGCCATTTGGGGAGCTGAACTTGCATTAGGCGAAGGTCGGGAACGAATATATTTGGTAGAACCAACCGGGAAAATTGAAGACGATCCTGATTTGACCGACAGAAAATTTCCTGGTAATCCGACAAAATCATACCGCTCAACCGAACCTTTTAGAGTTGTCGGAGAAGTAACCATTTGGCAAGGACACCCAATAGAACAACTCAAAGCAATGAAAGACAAATTGGAGAAACTGAAAGAACAAGGAATTAATTCTCTTAATGACGAATAATGATAAAACAACGAACCGATAACGCTTGCCTATGGCCTTTCAGACTCTCATGCAGGTCTGGCTGTCTGGATACGTGAGAAATTTTATGCCTGGAGCGACTGTGACGGAAATCTTGAAAACAGATTACACAAAGACGAACTGCTGATCAACATGATGATTTATTGGTTAAACAACTCCATCGGAACTGCAAATCATATTTACTATGAAAACACACATTAACTTCCTGAATTAGAAAAGATCATTGTTCCAACGGGTATAGCACAATTTTCAAATGACGTATTACCTTCTCACCGAAAATGGGTAGAAAGTAATTTTATTCTTGTTCATTGGATGGATATACCAGAAGGAGACCATTTTACGGCCATGGAATCTCCCGATTTGTTTGTTGATGATGCCATCAAATTCTATCGCAACTTTAAGGCATGCGTTAAGTGAAATTACTACACCCAAAAGCTATGTTCTGTCTAGCGCCTAAGAACCAAGGAAAGGATGGTATCCTTCTTTTAGACATCATGCCGGCTTACTTGATCTCCCAGGTTTCAGGGCCCTGCAGCAAATCGTCCAGCTCACCCTGTCCCTTTTGCTCTACAGCAGCATCAATTTGATTACTGACCTCTTCATCATAACAGGGGCGTTCTACGGCATAAAGTACCCCGAATGGCCGCGGCATCTGTGTTTCACCGGGCGCAGGAGCGTCGAAGAATTGCGACAGCAGGTAGGCCTTGGTTTTATCCCCTTCGTCGTGGGTCCAGAGGTCCTCTTTGCTATAACCACCGTCTTCAAGCGAAACCACTTCGGGTTTCAGGCCATCAAGGCGGATTCCCTTCTCATTATCCTTGCCGAATAACAGGGGCTGGCCATCTTCCAGGTAGATCGCCTCCCGGGGACGTGTTTTCCGATCGGTAAAGAGTTCAAAGGCGCCGTCATTAAACACAATACAGTTTTGGTAGATCTCCAGCATGGAGGTTCCTTTATGCTGATGGGACCGTTGCAGCATTTGCTGCATGTGTCGGGGATCGCGGTCCATCGTCCGGGCCACAAAGGTGCCATCGGCTCCCATGCTCAGTGAAAGAGGATTGAACGGGTGGTCGATCGAACCGAAAGGAGTCGACTTGGTAGTGGATCCTTCCGGGGAGGTAGGGGAATACTGTCCTTTCGTCAAACCATAGATCTGGTTATTGAACAACAGCAAATTCACATCCACATTTCGCCGCAGCAGCTGGACAAAGTGGTTGGCACCGATAGAGAGGGAGTCACCATCACCCGTGATGATCCAGACGCTCAGGTCCGGCCGGCTCACTTTCAGGCCGGTCGATATGGCCGGAGCTCTTCCATGGATGGAGTGCATACCAAAGGTATCCATATAATATGGAAAACGGGCCGCACAGCCGATTCCGGAGATAAATACGATATCCTCCTTGTCCACACCGATTTTCGGCATTGTTTTTTGCACCTGTTTCAGGATGGTATAGTCACCACAACCGGGACACCATCGCACATCCTGGTCGGAAGAGAAATCCTTGCTGCTGTATTTTTCCTCACCGTTTCCGTTCTCCTTCTGCTTCAGGTGTTCTGATATTTTCGTTTCAATAGTCATAATGATATGCTTTGAATGAATAAATAGGTTACGCTACTGAGGAGCCGATTCCGTTTTTTATCTCTTTTTTGAGCTCTTCAACACCGAACGGCCGGCCTTTGATCTTGTTGATGCCTTTCGCCCGGATCATGAGCTCCGACCGGAGCAGGCGCACCAGCTGGCCGTTGTTGATCTCGGGAACCAGCACAGTGTCATATCCCTTCAGCAATTTTTCCAGGTTCCTCGGAAAGGGGGAAAGATACCGGATATGAATATGGGACACGTCCATCCCCTCCTGCCTTAATTCATGCACGGCCGTCCGGATGGAACCGTAGGTCGATCCCCATCCCACAATCACCGTTTCACCGTTTTCCACGCCGTTGTCAATTTCCTGGAGTGGAATGAACCCGGCGATTTTGTCCCGCTTGGCCTCCCGCATCTTTACCATTTTTTCATGGTTGTCGGGATCGTAGGAGATATCACCGGTCTCATCCTCCTTCTCAAGTCCGCCTACGCGGTGCTCCAGTCCCCCGGTACCGGGTATGGACCAGGAGCGGACAAACCGTTTGTCCCGCACATACGGTAAAAACTTATCCGTCTCGCCATTTTCCGGTCCGTTGTTTGTCCGGGCAGGTTCAAACTTTACTTCTATCTCAGGCAAATCTTTTGTTTCGGGGAACTTCCACGGTTCAGAACCATTGGCCAGGTAGCCGTCGGAGAGATACATGACCGGTATCATATGCTCCAGCGCGATTCGGCATGCTTCGAATACCGACTCAAAACAATCGGCCGGCGAACGGGGAGCCACGATTGCAATCGGGCTCTCGCCATTTCGCCCGTACATCGCCTGCATCAGGTCGGCCTGTTCGGTTTTTGTGGGCATCCCGGTTGACGGTCCCGCTCGCTGTATGTTGAGTATCACCAGCGGCAGCTCCAGCATTACGGCCAGCCCTATGGCTTCTCCTTTCAGGGCGATCCCCGGGCCCGAAGAACTGGTTACGCCGAGACTGCCTCCAAAGGCTGCACCGATTGCAGAAGACACGGCTGCAATCTCATCTTCAGCCTGAAAAGTATACACTCCAAAATGTTTTTGTTTTGAAAGTCCATGCAGGATGTCCGAAGCCGGTGTTATGGGATACGAACCAAAGAATAACGGCAGTCTGCTCTGGTGGGCAGCAGATACGAGTCCCAATACTGTGGCGTCGGTACCGGTGATATTCCGGTAGGTGCCTGGTTTTAGAGATGCCTCCTTTACCGTATAACGCGAACTGAAGACCTCGGTGGTCTCCCCGTAATGGTATCCCTCCTTCAGCACCTTGATGTTGGCATTGGCAATACCCTGCTTGTCCTTAAATTTCTTTTTCAGGAACGTAATCGTGGACTGAAGCGGCCGGTTGTACATCCAGTAGAGCAGCCCCAGTACAAACATGTTTTTACACCGTTCCACCTCTTTATAGCCGAGTGGGGAGTCTGACAGACTTTCTTTTGTGATCTTGGTGATGTCTACTTCGAGGACATTATAATCGGCCAGTGAATCGTCTTCCAGCGGACTTACTTCCGTCTCATATTTAGCGAGATTCAGATTTCGCTTGTCGAACCCGGACGTATTGGCAATAATGATCCCACCCGAACCCAGTAACGACAGGTTTGCCTTCAGCGCGGCTGCATTCATCACAACCAATACATCACACTTGTCGCCCGGGGTCAGGATCTCCTTGCTTCCGAAGTGAAGCTGGAAGGAGGAGACGCCCGGAACCGTACCGGCCGGGGCGCGTATTTCCGCGGGAAATTCAGGCAGGGTTCTCAGGTCGTTGCCCTCCAGGGCGGTGGTATTGGTGAAAAGGGAGCCGGTAAGCTGCATCCCGTCCCCGGAATCGCCGGCAAAACGGATGGTGACTTCTTCCTGGACCTTATTTTGTACACTCATTTTGTGGTATCAATATGTTGATTAAAGCTCAAGTTACGATTAACTTATGAATTTAAAAGGAATAATGGGTATTTGAATTTAGTTCTTTTTTCAACTCTGTGTTTTCAACTTGCATGAGAGGGTGCAGATCCGTCAGAATTGCACAATATCTCCAGCTATTTTCCGGAGAAACCGTTCCTTACTGAAGTTGCTGATTCGTGCTGCGTGCAATATGCCCGATATATCCGTATCAAGCCGCCAGATTACGGTCCTAAACCGAAGCAGTCCAGTCAAGGTCTTCGCATCCACCTTATCGGTTTTTGATTTTGATGGAAGCTGATTGGTGAGTAAAACAATAGTCATACGTTATTTTGGAACCATAAAATATGAAGAGCAGCATTTTAAAAAGGTTTAGAGTCCATTATATCCCCATGCTCGTGGCGAGCATGATTTTCTGTCTTACCTTCTACGTGCTTTGGAAACCGCCTTTGCCTGCCATTCCGTTTGTTACCTATACTTCAGGATATCTCAGCATTTTTTTTCTGGCTGTTTCCCTGCTTTTAGGACCTGCAAATTTGATATTGAAACACAGAAACCCAATATCAACTTATATTCGGAGGGATATTGGTATTGTGGGGGGGACATTTGGGGTGATTCATTCGAGTGTTGGATTGTTTATGCACTTCACAGGCCGGCCCTGGCTTTATTTTGTAGAAGAAGCCGGCGGAGGATTTGCAATCCGCCTTGGCAATTTTGGGCTGGCAAATTACACGGGATTGTTTGGAGTGCTTATACTTTTTTTACTACTCACTATTTCAAATGATTACTTTTTAGGCAAATTAAAAGCTGTGAAATGGAAAAATTTGCAGCGATTCACTTACCCGATGTTTCTTTTGGTGGTTGCACATTCAATATTTTATAGATTAAACGCTGACAAGGAAGATCTGATTATATATCTATACCTGCCAATGTTTCTGGTGGTATTGGTATTCCAGCTCATAGGAATTTGGATAAAACTAAAAAAACGGGTCTAATGTATTAAGCAACCTCAAAAGAATTTATTGAATCATCCAAGAGCATGATCTCCTCCTGTTTAGATAAGTTCAGGAATTAACATGGTACTTTCCCATCCATATATTACAATGAATCTCCTTCATCAGTGACTCCTATAGTTGGTAGAATAGCGTGGACGCGCAGTGGTTAAAATTGGGTCCGTAAAGTGTATAATCTCAATTCTGAACTACACGCCCGGCCAGTTGGCCAGCTTCGGATTTCGGACAGATTCACAGGAAAATAGCGGCTGTTCCAGCTATCCGGAACCAGCCCTGCCTACCCCGGCAGGGAGGGGATGGAATCGATCACCCCGAAATTCTCCAGTCCCATCCACAGCAGAAACAACAGGTACAGAGCAATCAATGCCATCGACTCTTTGCGTCCGAGGATCATATTGGTGCGCATGAAACTAAACAGCATCAACGTTGCCAGGGTAAGCGCACCCATCAGCGGGGCAGCCACCGTAAAGTTGATGACAGTTGCTCCTACAATCAGTATGCCTACGGGTATACAGACCAGCAGGTCAAAAATATTGCTGCCCAGCACGTTGGCCAGCGAAGTGACCGCATCTCCTTTCTGAGCCTTGCGAATACTGACAAAAGCGTCGGGAATGCTGGTTCCGGCGGCTACGACCGATATGCCCCAGAGAAAGGAAGGCGTGCCCAGAAGATCCCCAAACTCAATGGCAGCACGGACCAGCAGCTCTACCCCGATAAGGATAACGACCAGGCTTGCGGCAAGCATCCCCCACTGTTTCAGCGGATTGATGCCATTCGGCTCCATGTCGGATTCAAAGTCCATCGTATCCTGGTACTGGATGAAGATGTAGAAGCCGTAAAGCAGGAGGGGCAGCAGGGCCAGCGTTCGGTCCATTTCGCCAAGAATGATACCGGCGTCCGCCGAAACGGGATTGAAAATAGCCGCAAACGAAAAGGTGATAATGAGCACGGCTACCGAGATAATATAAAACTGGGCCTCTTTGTAGACCAGGTCGCGGTTCGATTCCAGCGGATCTTTCGTGACCAGTCCCGCTGCGGCCGGAATAATCAGGATATTGAAGATGGCCGACCCGACGATGGCCGAGACCCCGAGTTCAAACTCCCCGTGAACCAGGCTTGAAATCACCACGGTGGCCAGTTCGGGAAAACTGGATCCCACCGCCACGACCAGCGCGCCCTGTACGATATCGGGCAGTTCATAATAAATGGACAACCCTTCGCTGGCGTGCTCCAGCCAGTCGCTTCCTTTCCAAATAATGGCCGTGGCAACGAAGGCCACGGCCGTCCACAACAGCAGTGAAAGTATCATGGGCGATTCTCCCGGTTTCGTTCAGGTCAAATGATTAATATACAGTTGTATCTACATCTATATCTGCATCTGTTCATGCAATAAAAATGCATACAATTATTTCGTTGTACGGTTGGATTCCAATCAGTTTTTTATAACCCCAGACCTGAAAATAACATTTAGATACAGATGCAGAAATAGCAAACGCCCGTTGGCACGCTGCCAGGCCGGTTAACCGTACAACGGATACAGACATAATCATCAATAAAGGAAGATTTTGGATCCCGACATAGGACATACATTAATTGATTCTATGAAGTCTGGAACGGGTTCAGCCGGTGAAACGGGTCAGGGGGAGGAATAGGAGTGCCAGCGAAATCCGATGCTTTATCCTGAAACAGGCAGCCGATCTTATCGTAATGATCCAACGTAACGTTTCCAAAAAAATATATCAAAAAATGATCATCAAAAAGATGATTTAAAGCTTTGATTTTCTTATAATTATAATAACCCACAACACAAAGCCAGATGGGTTATGAAATGGGCATTATTCATATTGATACTGCTTCCCTCTGCGTTACAAGCCCAGGAATATGAGGTCAGGGATCGGTGCATGGGCAACGGCAACTACGCGATGGTGGTGGAGTATTATGACCAGTTCTACGTCGTGGAAACGCCCGAATATTTTCAGCAAAACTGGATTATCCAGGATTTGATCGGCATTTCACTCGGTGGCTACAACATCCTCTATTACTCGAACTCCGTCGGAGCGACCCAAAGCGTGGAAGTCCGGGTATTGTCTCGCTACCGCTGGAAATACGCTGGATATCCGGGGGCCCGGGCCGTTTGCAGGCATATCACTCAGGTGTACAGGCGCTGGTGACTCAAATGAATTATTTGAATACGTATCACGTGTTGGCATGAGTACCGAGCCGGACCTGTTTGGGTCCCCGGCCCCAAAACTTTCGACTATTGATCTTCGATTTCTATATTAAGACAAGACCCGTACTATAGAATAGATGATGCGGTGATCGTAATTTCGGGATGTTTGTCGGGGGCCGTAACCGCATTCAGTACCCGCAGGGGTAGTGCAACCTCCTCCAGTCGCTGCCTGGTTCTCACTTCCAGGGTGAGCGTGTGATAGGGCTCAATGGTAATGACATCCGAGTTCCGGTGAAAAGAATAGCCGCTGAGGTTTTCCAGGATAAATTTTTGACCGGTGACATTTTCTATATTCAGTTCCAGCACGGACGTGTCGCTGATATACGAGCTGCCCGCCACCGTCAGGGATTCGTTGATGAGCGGGACCAGGTACTCCTCCTTCCCGATTAACAGGTCGTCTTTCCATACGACCGTTCGTCCGTCAAACAGCGCTTCTTTCAGGCCCTCTTTCGAATGTTCTTCGGCAAAAACAAGCGTCACCGGCCGGTGAGCGCCGTGCTGGGTCTCATAATCCCAGTCGATCAGACCATGCACGTCGGAGGTCCCCATAATTGTCAGGTCGTAGTCCAGGGCGATCTGCAGGGCCTGTTTGGAATAGCGGCTCATATTGACCACCTCGATACCGTGCAGCATCTCTCCCTCAATCAGCTCTTTGTGCATCTCAGAAAGCGGGGGTATGCCGTCTTCGGCCTGACGCAGCCAGTAGGGATGATTCCAGAATGTAAAAGCTCCCTGATTCCTGGCTTCCCTGAATGCCGCGCGCGCATCGTCCACAAGCAGTGCATTGGCATCTTCCAGGAAAATGGCGTTGGAATGTCCCGGTGGCATAGACCGCGTGATCTCCGAGCCGTTGATGATGATCAGCTCCTCCTCTTCCGCCTCCCCGGAAGCAATTTCGTAGGAGCGGTTGCGATCGGGATGAGGGATATCCTCCTCGTGCGGCTGGTACTCGAGATGATCGGTCATGGCGATCGCATCAAGGTTGTCTTTCAAGGCCTCCTCGACGCGTATGTCGGGCCAGACACTGCCGTCGGAAAAGACGGTATGGATATGCAGGTCGGTCGACAGGGTTTGATAGCCGGGAATATCCGGGAAGTCCACCTCCCGCAGCTGGTGCTGATGCGAATGAGGGTGAGCGTGGCTGTGCTGGCCAAGAACCGAGGCCGTCATCATAAACAGTCCGACAAAAAGGAGGGAAAAGAGGCGTTGAAACATAAGAGATCAGGTTGGATTAATAACTATGTGGTAAAAAAATGTCCGCGGATAGTCCGTAGTAACCGGCGACGAGACGCCCGGAAACCGGGCCCGAAACAAGGGACGTTATATACATATTTGTCTATAAAACTACAAGGTGTCAGATGGTTTAACCGACCTTTGCCGTTTGGATGAGGCTATCGAATGTAACGATGCCCGGAGGCTATTTCGATCTGTTAGCAGGGGCGGGAAACCATTTTTATTTAATGCTTTTTTTTTGTTACATAGGATCATATAAACGTCAACCAAAGAAACTTTTATGAAAACATTCAATACGATTATTCTTTCTGTCGCTTTTATTCTGGCTACTTCCGCAGTGAGTTATGCGCAGAGTGACCATGCAAACAAAAAGATTAAGACCTATATTAATAACATGGTCCAAAAGGTTGAGACGGCCGAGGAACCTGGACAGAAACGGGCTATTCTCAATAAGTCGTTTGATAAGATGATTGAGGCCTTTGACCGGGTCGAATCGATGAGCAGAATACCTGAAAAGGATAAAGAAGGGATCGCTTTATTAAAAACGAGTATTCTGGAAAAACAACAGGAACTGAACGGTGATAAAGGCTTTAAAAGGGTAGCTGACCGGCAATTGGACAGTTTTGCGAATTATGTTCAGCAGGATATGGAACAAGCCAACACCATTACTATCAGCGTAACCACCCTGTTGCTTATCATTATTATCCTTCTTTTGATATAATGCGACCTATTCAATTTGATGATCATCAGATCTTATCTTTTTATTACAGGCCTTTTATCGGTGATGCTGCTCGGGTGTGTCGTGCAGAAAAAAGCCGTCCGTCCCGCACCCCCCGGTTCGTCCGCCGCTGGTATTGATTATACCCTTATTTACCTGTTACACGGCGATGCCGATTATCTTTATCATAGCGAGGAGGGGCAGCCGCTTCAGGCCGATGAAGAAGTACTGAAGGAGGCGCAATCTGTGGCTGAAAAAGCTGAGAACGGCGAGGTCTTTATTTTCCACCAGCGTCCCGAGCAAAAGGTGCTGGGGCTTTTCCCGAAGAAGGATCGCCGTATGTATCACTATCGAAACGGGGAGCTGGTCAGCCGGAGGGCCTATTCGCCCGCTCCCGGAAAAGAGGGGGAGGGGGAAGGAGAAAGGGCTGCTGCATTTGACACCGAAGCCACCCTGTACGAAACCCTCCGTTCTCCCGACGGCTCGAATTCCCGTCCAAATCGGATCCTGCTGTACTACGGACATGAAATCCCCATGCTGGCCCAAACAGGATATCACCGGTCCAGGCCGGAGGTCGATTTCGGCAGTTCCGCGTTCACCGACGGAATTGCTCAGTTTAATACTTCCGGTTCATCCCCGCTCGATCTGCTCGTCTTGTCCACCTGTAACAACGGTACGCCGGATATGCTTCATCGCCTGAAAGATACGGCTGATTATGTGTTAGCCTCGCCCCAAAATCTTCATCTCTCTCACATCGATTCGGATGCTTTGTTGCTTCTCGAAAGCCGTGCTTCGATCGGCACAGCGGATCTCGCCGCTAAAATAGCGGACCAGACGCTGGGAAGAATGAGTAAATTTATCCAGACAGGCGTTACATTATCTCTTTATGATACCGATATCGCGGGAAAGTATGCAGCGGATCTTAGCCTCCGTATTACCGAACGGACATCGCGTAACGAGCACGTGATGCCGGCTGGTCTCCCGGCAGCAGATACGGGTGCGGTGAATACGGAAAACACGGAAACGCTGACAGGACCGGGAACCGGGAAGGAAATGGACACCGAAAACACGGAAACGGGTCCCGGAGCGGCAAGAGGAACGGAGAACATAGATTGTGCAGAGTTACTACCGGCGCCACTGATCCGCAGCGATGGCATAAGCGTATGGTTTCAGCCGCCGGCGTTCGGACCGCAAGCCGCCCGCAAAAGCCACTCGGGCTGGGGGTGTGTGAATCCGATGAACTGACGGCTGGGAAGTGCAGCCTGTCCGCCAAAGAACGAGCCGCTCACTCGTGTCGAATATTCAGGCCGCGGCAAAGAGTAAAGAGTACCGTACAGGGAGCAGGGTTAAACCCTTAATCCTCACGTTCGCTAATAAACTCCGGTTTTTGAAATCACTCAGCTTTGATCTTGAACAAAATTCCCTGTTGCCCATAATCGATCTAATCGATACCATCAGAAACAATGAAAATAATCACAAAGATACTGCTGACTTCGATCACTGTCCTCTGGGCTATGTCCGGGTACGCTCAACCGCTTAAAGTCATACTCGATACCGATATCGATTCCGACGTGGATGATGTAGGAGCCCTGGCTATGCTTCATACGCTGGCTGATCACGGTGCAGTAGATATTTTAGGGATCATTGTTACGAGCGGCGAGCGGCATGCTCCTCTCTGTGCCGACGCGATAAATCATTATTTCGATCGACCTGACATTCCAATCGGTGTACAAAAAGGTATCGAGCTCAGGGAATTTTCAAAGTATACAAAGAAAATAAGTGAAGAGTATGAGCACAGCCTTCCATCGTATGAGAAGGCCGAAGACGCCACCCGGTTATACCGGAAACTCCTGTCCTCCCAGGCCGATTCAAGCGTAGTTATTATTACCATAGGACATTTGTCGAACTTGAGAAATCTGATCGAATCCGAACCTGGTGAATACAGTGACCTGTCGGGTACTGCGCTAATCAAACGGAAAGTAAAATTCTGGTCTGCAATGGGCGGTGAATTTCCCGAAGGAAAGGAGGCCAACTTTTACCGGCCGGATCCGGCATCAACTAAGAAAGCAGTTGAACAATGGCCTGTGGACGTCATATTTTCAGGATATGAGATTGGAAATGAAATTATAACGGGGGCTGATTTTTTGGAAAAAATGCTTTCCGATGAAAGTCCGGTGTGGAGGGCCTACCAGCTTTTTAATAACTTCGAGGGAAGACAAAGTTGGGATCAGTCCGCCGTTTTGTATGCTGTTTCTCCCTTTAAAAACGAGTATTGGGAGGTGAACAGGGAAGGATATGTAAAGGTAAACGAAGACGGCAGCAATACATGGGTTCCCGGCAGGAAGTCGAACCATGCCCATTTGGTGGAAAAAATGGACCCGGATGAAATAGCTAAAATTATTGATGCGCTAATGACGGGGATATACAGCAGTAAGTTTTAGAGCTGGAAACAACAATTAAAACCAGGGTGGGCATCAATAAGCTAATTGGTCCCATGTTTCTGTTTTTCATTTTAGGATTAGGACTCATTATATTGAATCGATTGGGATAAAATTGATAAAGATGAAAACAGTTGCTTATGAACCTGGAAAAGAATGATCCCCGTGTCGGCGGCATAATCCGTACATGGGGAGGGAAGGGGGGATGGGAAAGCTGGATGGCATGTACGCTCCTCCTTTTTTCACTGTACGGCTGTAGCTCCAACGCCAACAACAATCAACTATATGGGGATAACGATCAGATGGAACAAAAACACCGCGTATTATTCGATACCGATACCAATAATGAAATCGATGATCAGCACGCCCTGGCTTACCTTTTGTTCAATGCAGACTTATTTACCGTTGAAGGCATCACGGTCAATTCAACCAAAGAACCGGATGTCGCATTAGACTACGTCGAGGCGGAACGTATTTTAAAGCTCTGTAAATCATTCCAGAAGGTACCGCTTAAGAAGGGAGCAAACGGAACATTTGGCGAGATACAGGACCAAGTGAATAATTCTGACTTTGACGGTGCTTCAGCGGTGAACTTTATCATCGAGGAAGCGTTGGCGGAAAAAGAACATGAACTTATTCTTTTGGCCGTGGGGAAGCTTACCAATATCGCATTGGCCTTGAAGAAGGAACCAGCTGTTGCATCCAATGCCCGGCTTGTCTGGCTTGGGTCCAATTACCCTGAACCCGGCGAACACAACCAGAATGCCGATACCACCGCCTTGAATTACCTGTTGAATTCGGATATTCCCTTTGAAATGGTTACCGTCCGCTATGGAAAATCCTCCGGAACTTCGGCTGTCAGGGTTACCAAGGATCAGATAATTCACAGGATGCCGGGTAAAGGCCCCCATATTGAGGAACCGGTGGAAGGGCGGCATGGAGGCCTGTTTGATAACTTTGGGGATTATTCGGTCAGCTTATTTGAGAATTATACTATGGGGGGAGATCCCCCTTCGAGACCGTTGTTCGACATGGCCGCCGTTGCCATAGTCAAGCATCCGGACTGGGCTGATTCAAAAGAAATACCGGCGCCCGTATTGATAGACAATGAGTGGGTGAAACGTCCCGATAACAAGCGAACCATTACCCTCTGGGAAAACTTCCATATTTACGGGATTATGAATGATTTTTTTAACACCATGGACGACCCGGTAATAGAAAGTGAGAGTAATTAACGCATGGCTCTCACGGGTTAAGGAATTCCCGGCCGGATCAAAAAATGCGGCTCATGCAGAGGGGGGACGGGGCGGCCATACATGGATCCCCGGCAGGAAGTCGAACGATCTCCATCTGTTCCAGCACAGGAGGTATCCCCGGCGGTTATCATCTCTTTTTTATTCCTATCATAAAAAAATTTTGCCGTACAATAGTTATACTATCCGACAGGTGTGTATAACCAGTAGAACACATGGATAAGCCGTCGACAAAGCAAATACGTATGTGGGGTGAGAAGATCACAGCGTCGGACCGGAAGGCTTTTAACAGCCTCTTCCGGTCCTTGTACCCCCGCCTTATCCATTTTGCAAGTAAATACAACCGCAATAAAGCCGTTGCCCGTGACATTGTGCAGGATGCGTTTATAGCGCTTTGGGAAAAACGCAAACAACTGGATCCCGATCGATCCATACAGGCTTATCTGTACAGGATTGTACGGAATAAATCGTTGAATCATATACGCAACCATTCCAATGAGACGGTCGGACTGCTGGAAGATATACCTTTAGAGGCAGCGGATGAAGACAGGCGCAAGCAACAAAACGAAAAAGAACAGCTGGTTAATTTGTTGAAAATATGGATTGAAAAGTTGCCAAAGCGTCAGCGCGAGGCCTTTGAACTCAGCAGGTTCGAAGGATTGGATCATGATGAAATTGCCGAAGTGATGGACGTATCATCAAGTACGGTAAATAATCATATCGTGGCGGCCTTGAAGAAGTTGAGAGACCGGTGCGACGAATACAAGACGAAGCAGGTAAACGACAAAAAGTTATGAGTGATACATCCGAAAATAATAATGATACTTCAGACCGACGAGATTTTTTCTTGCAATTTTCACCGGACCGAAGAGATCGCATAAAGGAAATTTGGGATCTGGCCGGACAGGCTGAGCCGCAATCTCCGGGTACTGACCTTACCGGTGACGAAGTGGAAGAGGCATTGTCAGAGGTACAGCAGCGTATCGGTGAGAGCCGTCAACCCCCCTCTCCCTCTGTTTCCACTGATAAGAATCATAGCACAAACAGAGAACCTTCTTCTTCGTCATCGGCCTCCTCCCAATGGCGATTGTGGCTGGCCGCTGCTGTTGTTTTGCTGGTGTTTGGAGCGGGGCTTCTGCTAACGCCGAAAACCGTTACAGCACCGCGGGGAGAAATAGCAAGCGTTACCTTGCCCGACGGGTCTACCGTTGAACTGAATAGCGGTAGTCAAATCAGCTACAGCCACTTTTTTAGCTATACAAACAGAACGATCGATCTGGAAGGCGAAGCTTTTTTCTCGGTATCGGAGGGTGAGGATCCTTTTATTGTCCGGGGGAATAAAGCCATCGTTCGCGTGACAGGCACTGAATTCAATGTTCGTTCCTGGAGTGAGGAGTTATTGCAGGAGACCGAAGTGACGGTTGCGGAGGGAACGGTGGACTTTTACCCGGCGGAGCTGCCGGAACAGTCTGTGACGGTCGGGCAGGGGGAACTGAGCCGGTGGGCCGTGAAAATGGAACAACCCACAGCGCCCGAAACCGTTTCCATAGATAAAATGCTCGGATGGCGTCAACAGAAACTGATGTTCAACGAAAAGCCCCTGCTGGTGATTTTTCAGGAGCTGGAGCGGCGCTTTGACGTGAACATTCAGCTTTATGATACCACAATGGCCAGCGAAACGCTGACGGCCTTTTATGCCCGCCCGGAGAATGTGGAATCGGTCATCAAAGACATTTGCCGGGTCAAGGGATTGCGATATGCCGAAACAGCCAATGGATACAGCGTATATAAATAAGAAGACCGTTAGCCGGCATGTTTCACCCCGAATACGAGTATCCGGGTTGCGAAATTGGTCGGTATATGACGTTGAATCCTTTCGGATGCCGGTGAACGAGAATGCAGGTTGGTTGCCCCTGATATGTTCACGTAAAAGCAAAATAGTATAGTTCAACTCATAAAATCGGAGAAGGAAAATATGCGATATAAGCTAACGCGCAGGATATGCGGTCTGCTACTGCCGCTCCTGGTTCTGTCTGCTGCCTCCCTGAAGGTACAGGCGCAGGAACACCCATCAGAACAGTATTCCTTCACCTTCCGGGGCGCCTCGCTGTCCCAAGCCCTGGAAGCGGTAGCTGAGAAAACCGAAACTGATATGGTTTACGATCCTGCGATCGTAGAGGGCATCAGCGTCTATAGCCGGGTAGAGGATCAGACGGTCCCGCAGATACTGCGTGATGTCCTGGGAGCAACTTCACTCGATTTTATCACACTTTCGTCGGGCACGATTGTGATTGTACGAAAAGTGAGTGATGATCCTTCCTACGGCTCCTACTCCGGTAAAATTGTAGACAGCTACACCGGCGAACCGCTCCCGGGCGCTACGGTCAGGCTGGCGAATGCTTCGGGGGGGACCAGTACCGGGAAAAGCGGCCGGTTTGTGCTCGATAACCTGGTGTCCGGCTCCTATAGTATCATCTTCAGTTATGTGGGGTACGAAGCCGTATATAAAACCATCGAAATCGGTCCCCGGCAGGATTACCGCGAAGAAGTTGAAATGGAGCCCAAGTCGGTCGACTTTCTGCCCATCGTGGTAACGGGACACCTGCCGCAGGTGTCATCTAAAAGCACGGATAACGGGCAGAGTGTAGACCCCGGCAACGAGTGGACGACGACTGGACGTATGGAGGATGCCATCCGGAGCCTGAATCTGTTTTCGGGCGTGCAGTATGGCTCGCCGATGATGGACTTTCACTTGCAGGGGGGACAGCGGGGAGAGCACCGGATTATGCTCGATAATGTGCCCGTATACAATCCGTACAGTTTCGGACAGATGTTTAGTGCTTTTAGTCCTTATGCGATAAGCAAGGTGCAGCTCTATAAAGCGGGCTATGGTACGCCTGAAGGCAGCCAGATAGCCGGATTGATAAACCTGCAGCACGATGTCACGGGCATTGATGACCGGGATCTGACGTTCCAGGCCGATCCGCTGAGTTTAAATCTCCGCGGAAATCTCTATTGGTCGGATGATGAAGAAGAATCATCGTTCAAGGTGATGGGCGCCGCGCGTTCCAACTACTGGAATGTATACCGGGAACCGAACCTCGAAAATACTCTCCGGCGGTGGGACGACCTGGACCCGCTGATGACCAATCTCCTTGTTAATGAGGAAAACGACGCCGCTCTCTATGAACCGTTAGAACATAATTCAGATGTCCGTTTTTATGATGTGCATCTGGCTTCGGAATACGAAATCGATTCATACAAAACGCTTTCATCCTCGTTTTACGTGGGCGAAAATGATGTCAGTACGGATATGCTGCGGCAGGCCCTTCCCTCCAATGATATCCCGGAATACCTCTATGCACAGGATGCCTATCACTGGAACAATTTTATGGGACAGGCCACCTACAGCCAGCTTGTCTCGCCCCGGCTGGATATGAGTACCCAGCTTAGTTTCAGTTCCAACCAGTTTAACCATCGCTACCTGTTGGGTACCAATAGTAATCCAACTATTCCTGTATATAGTGGTTTGTTAAATGCAGCGCCGGCACAGGAGGTGTATGAGGATTTTAAGCGAGCCAGTGAAAATAACCTGGTGCCGAATCAGCGCAGCCGTAACAGTATAAAGCATCTTATATATCGCACGGACGGCACCTATAGCTTTACACCGCAACTTAATTTCGAAGCCGGGGTCCAGTTCGACTATGTCAAATCAGAGGTTAACCTGTCCGACCTGTTTTATCTGCCCACGCTTTCCGACCAGCAGTCATCCCTGTTGAGCAGCTACCTGAAAGGCAACTGGGTGAGCGGGGAATACTGGAAATTTAGCCTGGGCAGCCGGCTGACGTATGTCAATACGGCCGGCCGCTTTTATACCGAGCCCCGTGGAAGTATTCAGTTTGATAAACCCGACTCCGGAATCGGGTACTGGTCGGTCAAGTTTTCGGGGGGCGTCTACCGGCAGTTTATCAACCAGTTTGAAATTACCAACCCGGGTCCCACTTCCCTGGTCCCCTCCTTCACGATCTGGTCGCACGCCAGCTTGTCTGCCATGCCTGAAGCCTGGCATATCAGCAATTCCTTCCACTTCGAGCCGTCCGATCATACCACCCTGAACCTGGAATGGTTTTATAAATGGCAGCCGACGACCTATACGGTTTCTTACGAAAACCTGTTGGAGGACGAGACGATCGATCGTTCGGGGATGGGCGCCTTTGCGCAGACCACGGAAATGGAAAACCTCGGCGTCGGGCTTCGCCTGCACCAGTCGATAGCCAACAGGAAGGGCAAGGTTATCCTGGGCTACGATTTTAACCACAACCGCATCAACCTCGATAACCAGTTCGGTCGCGTTCTGCCGGCTTCCTGGAGCGAACCCCATCGCTTCCAGTTGCGCACCCTCTGGCATATTTTCCCGGAATTAACGGCTGTGGCACAATGGCAAAGCATATTGGGACGATCATGGGGATTCCGTCAGTCCTATTACAATTATCTGCTTTATGAGGGCAGTAATCGTTTTGGGGAGTATGATTTCACCCACCCGGAAGACGACCGGCTTGCGCCCTTCCACCAGTTTGACTTGTCGTTTGTTTACAGCCCCTCCCTCAGTATGATGGATATGGAGCTGCGCCTGGATCTGATTAACCTGCTCGACCGCCGCAATACAATTGACTGGAGACTGCAGCCGATACACGGAGAAGAAGAGGGGGATCAATATGAAATTAAAAAACGGAGCATGCCGGGCTTTCATCCCTCTATTAGTATCCAGTTTAATATGTAAGCGAGACGTCCATTTTTTGTAGCCAAAAAATAGACGAAAAAAGCGCTGGGGAATAGCAAGATCTTGTACTTGATAAACCTTTTCCTCAGGGATGGCTCTTCCACAGGAGTTATTTTTCCCAAAGGATTTCCCGCTATTCCCCAGACCCCGGTTTTTGTTCTATCATGAACTTGCTGGCAGCGCGGCCAGCGGAGCTGAAACTGTTTGAACTAATAAACGTCGCCGCCTGAAAAAACTCAGTGTCCGGCGGCCGTATTGGCTCCGGAGAAAAATATAAACTCGCCCGATACGGTGAGGTTCAGTCAGGCAATAATTTCTCCTTTCCCCGCCCTCGCCGCCACTGCCGCACACTGCTCTCTTCATAAATCCCCGAGCGCGATAGTTACCGGTCCAATGTCAGGTGTATGTATAGTAAATACAAGGTAGTATTATTGCTGGACGGAAATCCCGGGACTCCCGATTGAGCGAATAGTCAGGAGTCAAAGGGGGCCAGGGCATTATTAGGTCAATACCCAGGTATTTTAAAACGGATTAGGGGTAACGTCTTTGTAAGCCCGGGAGCTCCAGGGTTAAGATTAAAATCTGACAATTTAAAGCGGTAAAACAAAGGGTAATTATGCACAGGCATACATTTACGTTGACTATGATGTTTATTTTGGGAGTTCATATTTTTCTGCCGACAGAAGCATCGGCTCAATTGATTAACCTTAAGACGGCTCCTGTTGCTACCGGAGATCAATTCATGGTCCAGCCACCGGTCAATGCCGG
Organism: Fodinibius roseus; assembly: GCF_900129315.1. GTDB lineage: Bacteria > Bacteroidota > Rhodothermia > Balneolales > Balneolaceae > Fodinibius > Fodinibius roseus. The sequence continues at coordinate 52,895 of NZ_FQUS01000020.1, read as the reverse complement.
AATGGGAGGCCTTTCTATCGCTTTTGATGACACGCTGGGAGATGCACTGGTCAATCCCGCCAAAACGGCGCGGTTGAATGGGATGCAGGTTTATATGAACCCCACCTTTTACCGGATTACGGATGGAAACGGAATGGCTAAAACGCTGTCTGTAGGGGGACTCGCGTCCGGGAACCGGTGGTTCGGCGGACTGGGTGTTGCCATCCAGGATATGGATCGGCCTCATGCCGGCACCAACCGGTTGAAAGACCAGTCTACTAATAATAATTATCTTTGGCTGCAGGGGGGACGGCTGTTAAATGAGGCGACTTCACTGGGCGGACGCCTGTTTTGGGCGGGACTCGGTGCCTCGGAAGGGGTAGATATGCTCTATCCGCGCAGCGATCGCATTAATCAGGATGGCTATATGCTGGATATCCGTCTGGGACTCGATGGCAAGACGGGTAGCCGGGGGCGGTATGAAATACTGACGCTGTTTGCCCGTACTGACATGACGCATGAAGTCATTTACCAAAATTCCTGTGCCATACAACCGGGGCTCTGCAATCCAGCAGCGCTAACCGTTCAAGAACCGTCTTCGAGTGTTGAAAAGAATATGGATAAAACCAATACCTGGGGATTGCATCTCGGGTACGACCAGCCGGTCGAAGAAAGCAACTGGAGGTGGGGCAGTATTCTTACGCTTAACGTAAAGACACATCCCAAAATACCAAACTATGAGCTGATGAATATTCCGCGCGACCCCGGCAATACGTGGGCCCTGAATGCGGGAATGGGTGCCTCGAATACATCCGGGGATAATGTAACGTTCGGGGCGGAGTTCGTTATTGAACCGGTATGGAGTAACACCGGGGTCGAAGCACAGGAGGATATCTGGGATGAGGAAGAAACCGAACTTCTGGTCGAAAAGGGAGACAAGACCATAGAAAATGAATTCGCCTTTGTGAATTCCCTTGTAAAAACGGGGCTGGGATGGAGAGGGAAACACGTTCTGTTGGAGTCCGGTATTATGGCTAAAACGTATCGCTACCAGCTCAAACAAACGGATTATGTAGAGGATTCCTTCCGGGATCAGGAAGAAAACTGGACGGAATGGAGGTTTAGTTTATCAGCCGGCTTGATTTTTGAGAGTGTGGAACTGAAATATACCGGCCTGCTCACCACCGGTACCGGTCAGCCGGGCACCGCTTCAACGGGGGCTGTCGCTGAGGCCTCTCTGGGATTTTCGGCAACGGGCGGAGATTTTGTTTTTGCCCCCGATGGCGAGCTTGCTCTCGAAGACGCCCGGGTCTTTACCCATCAAGTGACGGTTACCATCCCTCTTTAAGGTGTTTTTGGTGCTGTCGGGGTCTTTTCAGGATCTCTTTTGCTAATATAGGTTCCATTTTTTTCAACGATGAAAAAAACGGAACCCAAAAAAAGTCGCCGCCTGAATACATTGTGGCCGGCGTTCCCTTCGTTTGTGCTAAAATCATTTAACTCGTCTCTTGCAGCCCTCAATCAGGAAATGATTTTTTCGCTTCGGCTCAGGTAACTCTTCTCAGCACAATGTATATGACCGAGTGGGATTGGTACCCGATAAAATTGCGGCCTTGAAAAGTCAGCGTATTGGGTGGCGAACGCAAGGCGGAGGAACAGGAAAAATATTTGTCTGAACCCGACGGAGCCGGGTGAGTTTATATTTTTCTCCGGAGCCGCAGCAGACGCCGGGCGCTGAGTTTTCCCAGCCTTGACTTTTTTCGCATCTTTTGGGTCAAGCCAAAAGATGCAAAGGATTTCATTAGGAAAAAAGTACCATGAACAATAACAACAGAATAAAATTGCCCCATAGAATTTGTATCTTATGCGTTGCTTTAATTTTTAATGTATGGCTGACAGGAATAATGACCAATCGATTTGAACAGACGCCCCGCGTTAGTAACGACGCTGATAAAAAAACTGTTTCGGCATCCCGTGCCCGTATGAACGAGCTGGTAATGCCCAACGACACCAATCCTCTCGGTAATCTGATGGGGGGACGCCTGATGCAGTGGATGGATATCTGCTCGGCTATCGCCGCCCAGCGGCATTGCAATCGTAACGTGGTAACCGTGGCAGCCGACAGTATCGAATTCAAGAACGCCATCCAGCTGGGAGAGGTGGTGGTTATTGAGGGGGAAGTAACACGCTCTTTTAATACTTCAATGGAAGTGGCTATGGAAGTTTGGGCCGAGAACCTTCGAACCGGTGAACACCGGCTGTGCACAACCTCCTTTTATACCTTTGTAGCCATAGATGCGGACGGCAAAACGGTGCCCGTTCCTGAGATTATTCCTGAGACTGATTTTGAACAAGAGCGTTACGAACAGGCCGAAAAACGCAGGTCCATGCGCCTGGAGATCTCACGGCAGAACAGGAATGCATATAAAAAAGATAAATCGAAATAGGTAGGTGGGAAGTTAGAGCCGGAAGACGGCGGGATTAGTTCCCCGTTATTTGAGACAATTTCAAAATGTTGCCTGCCAAATACCCTTTCGAGAAGAGCTTCAGCGGTTGTGGTATTACACCTGCAAAGGGAACTCAGTATTTATAGGATAGAAGACGATATAAAGAAAAGCCGCTGCAGTTTTCTTTATATCGAAAACATACAACGGCTTTATGCGCTCCGCTCTCAAAAAAAGGATAGCTTACTAAAAACTGATCTGCATGGCGACCAAAAAGGTTGAATATTCGACCGATTGATCGGTGGGGAGGATATAATTGAGTTTAACCTTTGCAAAAGACGAGGGATAATAATTAAATCCTGCAATCAGCGATTCGGAATCGCCGGTGAGGTTATCCCCGGTAAAGGAATCCCAGCGAAGCAGGAGTCTGCCCTTTGGTGCTACATAGTAGCCAACGGTGGCATAATAACCATAGGGGTTATAATTCTGGGCAGCGGGAGATTCCAGCCAGGAGTAGATGAACTCCCCGTCCAGGAGTATTTTTCCCTGGGTAATACTGAAATACGAAGTCATCAGTTTTTGATCGCCTTCAAAAGTTGACGGAATGTTCCCGTAAGCAGAAGGGACATCTTTCTGCTCTACGGCCACACTGACTCCGACTTTTGCCCGGTTTTTACCATTGTTATTTAAATAGCCTTCCAATCGACCCATATATTGAAGGTAGTCGTCATCATTTTTATTATTGCCATAATTACTGCCGTTAAAGACCCCGGCCGTGTAGCGAAGTAATCCGTTGGGGGTAAATCCATCAATTTGAACACCCACTTGTCGTTTGGTCCCGAGCTGGTTGACAACGGCCGAGCGGTTGACAAATAAGATGGAGCCGGCTCCCGTGTTATACTCGTGGGTGAACGGGGATTTGAAAACTCCTCCTTTAATGGACAGATTGGCGGTAGGTTTATAATACACGTTGGCATCTAATACAGACGGGGTTTTGAGCATGGTGGCCTGAAGATTATATCCAAACCGGCCGTCAAAAATCCCGGATATTTTAAACCGGCCTTTGGAAGCCTTGAATCCATTGTGTCCGGCTGATCGTTCCGGCTGAATGTCAGCAAGTCCCTGTATTAAAAGGCCAAAGGAAAAAGTGTCGGTTTTAAGCTTTTCTTGCAGCTGTTTGTATTCGCTATTTTGCTGTTTTTTTTGCTGGGCAGAGCTCAGGGCGGTGAAGACCAAACAAAATAAAGCAGTGGAAAAAAGGAACTTAAAAATTTTGTGGGTGGTATCCATGTCGATCGGTTACTTATTGTTAAGTTTATATTAAATATTAATGTGATATGTCTGACAGACGCTACGCTGATCATCAAAGTATTTGCTACTCCCTTTCGTTATCGTATGGAATGATACATTCTTAAGGTGTGGTTAAAAAAAAAGCTAAAGGGAGGCGGCCGGCAATATAGGTTAAAGAGTTGAGCTGTGGTTACCGCCTTTGGACATATTGAAAAGGAGCATCTGAAGCCGGTAGTACTGGTTACGCAGCGTATTGAGCTGCAGGTTGTCAAGATCCCGCAAGGAAGGCACGCCAGAAGTGCTGCCGGGTTCTCTTTCCTGGCGAATAGTTGTTTGCAGCATTAACAGTTCCTGATGTCTCAGTATAAAAAAGCGGTTGAACAATTCCCGAAAATCGTGTTGAGGCATAAGGAGTTCCAATTCCGAGGCATTTTTCTCCCGTTGCTTCCGGCTGTCCTCACTCAACGTGGAGTCATCCTCATCCTCCGTATCGGTGAGCTCATCCTTAATAGAGGGGAAGTCTGCACCTGACGGTAAATTAGACATATAATCATGCAGCGGTTGTATGCTATCAGGAGATCCCAATGCGGGGGAAGATGGTATTTTGGATGAGCGTGATAACATATTATGCAGAGACGGTGCAATTACCTTCAGATTATATTGTGCCTGCCCCTTTTATCGGTTCCCAAAGAAAAAGCTTTAGAAAATCATACAAGATATCTTTGGATTGGTTTTCAAAAGATCTCAATTAAATCCAGATTTATCAATGATTTATAGATCATTAAGGACGCAGCCGGGAATAAAGTTCCGGTCCTTTTTGGGATTTAAGAAATAATGAACCTGACCGATAAGAAACCGTAACTAAAGAAATTGGCTTTTAAAATAGTAGCTGTTAGGGCAAAATCGATATTGATAGATCATATTTGCCGGCAGAATGTTACCGAATGGTCAGTTATATATCTAATAACATTACTAATGAAGAATGGAGCAAGCAATGGGTAAAATAAAAGCTATGGTGGTAGACGATTCCAAAATAATGCGAAGTGCTGTAAAAAGAGCGCTGAATCAGTTAATGGTCGCGGATTTTGAATTTGTAGAAGCTATGGATGGTGAAGACGCATTGGGGAAATTTAATAATGAAATAGAAATACTGTTTGTCGATTGGAATATGCCCAATATGACGGGGGTCGAATTTGCAAAAGCCGTACGCGATAAAGGGAATGACCAGATTCCGATTATTATGGTAACAGCGGAAAAATCCATGGGTAAGGTTGACAAGGCCCTGAATGAGGGAGGGGCTAATGAATACGTTACCAAGCCTTTTACGGCCGATAAGATGCATAAGGCTATTAGCGACTATTTCGATGATGACGGTAATCTCATCACCGGCGATGAAGATGACAATGAAAGCAAAAGTTTCTTTAAAGGTATTCTCAATTCTTAAATCATTAAAATAAAATGAATTTAGATAATTTATATGAGCTCAATCAAATTCCCGAAGAGATGATCGGGAAGGTCAGGGAATCGGTCATGAACACGTTCGGTTCAATGACCGGAGAAGTTCCATCCTACATTGAGAATGCGAGCAGTGATGATCCCCTTAACGGGATTGTGGGTAATGTAACGGTCTTTAATTCCGATCATACCCTGTCGTTAATGCTGGCTATTCCCCGGGAAACTGCTGTTTATTTGTCTGAAGTATTTATAGGAATGGAGCTTCCTTTTGAAAGTGATGACATGGGAGATCTTATTGGTGAAATATCAAATATCCTGGCCGGGGATGTAGCGGCCAATGTGGAGAAAGTGGGTTTCCGGGGACAATCTTCACTCCCTACAGCGATGAGAGGAAGTGACCTCATGTTGTTTATGCCCAATAAACCCCCCACTGAAAAAATGAAATTTTCAAGTCCGAATATGGAATTCTGGCTTACCATGGTATTGAGTGAATCCAAATAAAATCGGTATTGTAATGAGTAATGAAAAGCAGCAAATAAAAGAAGACCTTGAAGCGATTATACGGGCATTAGCCGATGTTTGGCCGAATGACAGAGAAAATGTCGCGATTGCGGGAGCAAAGTTTGAAGAATTGATTACGGGCTTTGATAGAGATCTGGGTCAGTTGCAGAAGCTTATTGATATGGCCTGGGAAGGGCTCAAGCATCTTTTTGAGAACGATGACTATTTTACAAGCGTTAAAACCGCTACGCTGCAGGCCATAAATACGATAAGGGAGTATATTGTAAACGACGGGGATATAGATGTTAAGGATTTTGAGAAGGCGTACGACGACCTGTACGATGCGTTGGCGGGTGAGAAAGAGTCGGCCGATACGCTGATTGAGCTGGAGGAAGAAACAGGAGCTGCTTTCGATATCAGTCGAGAGACAAAGACGCTCGACGATTTGGCTTCTTTCATTTTGGGACTGAATGAGGAAATATCCGATGAGGAAGTATCGGAATTAAAAGCCCTGGTGAATATCCTTATCCAGGAATCCGGAGAGAAGGTCGCTTCCGCCCTGGAAAAGGCCCGGCGCATTGCGGAAAATCTGGAGTCGGGAGGGATAGCAAGCCGGGAAAACTGGTTGTCCGATATTTCGATGATTACCGAAGAGGCCATACATATTGCCTCTGAGGACCAATGGCAGGATGATACCGAAGGAGGCGAAATCCCGGGTATTCAGACAACAGAAGAAGAGGAAAGGGCGGGGCAAGCCGATACAGAACCGGAAGATTTTTATATTCCCGGGGATATTGATACGGCTCTGATGGGAGAATTCGTAACGGAGTGTACCGAACTGCTGGATATGGCCGAAGGGGCCTTGCTGGATCTGGAGGATAATCCGGAGGATGAGGAACTGGTTAATAAGGTATTCCGGGCTTTTCATACGATTAAGGGAACCTCCGCATTTATGGGGCTTGAACCGATAACGGAGTTTACCCACCTGCTGGAAACGATGTTGAGCATGGTTCGCGAAGGAGAGATCGCATTCGATACGGCGTGTGCGGATATCTCCCTTGAGGCCATCGATATTATTACCAAAATGCTTGAGGTGATAGAGGCGTCGGAAGAAGGCGACCGTTTGCCCAGACCTATGAATTTTGATCGACTGACTGCCGTCCTCGAACGGGTATCCTCAGAGGGGACTACTCCTGGAGAAGCACTTTCCGCAGAAGGAGGTCTCCTATATGAAGTCCCCGCCGAATTAGATGGAGCACAAGCCGCGGGGACTGCGAATGGGGAAGCTAAAACCAATGGTTCGGCCAAAAGCTCTGCAGATGATTCGCCGTCCGATGCGTCGGTACGGGTAAATGTCAATCGCCTGGATCAGCTGATTGATATGGTGGGGGAGCTGGTTATTGCCCACTCCGTGGTGGCCCAGGACCAAAGTATCCCGGACCACTCTGAACTGCAGAAAAAGATCAATCATACCAGCAAAATTTTACGCGAGCTGCAGGATACCAGTCTCACCCTGCGGATGGTCCCGTTGAATGCGACCTTTCACAAGATGAATCGCCTGATCAGGGATCTCTCCCGGAAGGCAGGCAAATCCGTAACATTGATTACTGCGGGGGGCGATACCGAAATTGACCGTAATATGGTCGATATCATCAATGAGCCGCTGGTCCATATGATCCGGAATGCGATTGATCACGGGATTGAAAAGCCCGGTGACCGGGAGGCAAACGGCAAACCCGGGGAGGCTAATATATGGCTTCGCGCCTCGCAGGAAGGCGGAAAGGTGGTCATTGAAATTGAAGACGACGGACGCGGAATCAACAAGAAAAAAGTGGTGGAAAAAGCGGTGAGCAAGGGTTTGGTAGACGCCGATGCCAATCTTTCGGATAAAGAAATTTACAACCTCATATTTCTTCCCGGTTTTTCCTCTGCAGATGAAGTAACGGACCTGTCGGGACGGGGAGTCGGAATGGATGTCGTTCGGAGGTCCATCCAGGATCTGAAAGGGAAAATCGATATTGAATCGGAAGAAGGGAAGGGAACCAGGATTATTATCGAGCTCCCCTTTACCCTTGCGATTACCGATGGTATGCTGGTCCGGGTCGGAGGACAGCGCTTTATTATTCCTGTTTTGAATATAGACCAGGCATTCCAGGCCCGGGAAAAAGATGTATTTACGGTAATGGGTCAGTCGGAAAAAGTTTCTATTCGGGGCGAAACCGTGCCAATCGTTCGATTGCACCATCACTTCGGCATATCGGACGGGATCGAAACCCTGACCGAGGGAACGTTGCTGGCTATTCGAAATGCCAATAAAAAATATGCCCTGTTGGTCGATGAGGTAGTGGGTCAGCAACAGCTGGTTGGCAAATCTATCAATATGAAATCTGACATGGCCCATGTTTCAGGAGGGGCCATTTTAGGGGACGGTACGGTGGGACTCATACTGGATACGGCGGCACTGATGAGAAATTAACCATAAATGGCGTGATGACCGGTTAGCTGCCGGTCGATGGCGATGACAGAGGCCAAACTATTGGGTTTCTTCATTCGCACGCATCGTGACTGATGTAGAGTGGGTATTGGAGAACTTTGTTTGTTGACGTCCTCCGCGATTTGGAAAGGTGATACGAAAAAAAATGAATATGGAATTACAGCAGTCTGAGTTCGAGCATATACGCCAAAAGATTTATAACTATTGCGGAATCAATCTGCACGAGGGCAAGCAAGCGCTTGTACGGGCACGGGTTATGAAGCGAATCAGAACCCTGGGCTTATCCGGTTTTTCCCAGTATCTGAAGTATTTGGAGAAAGACAAAAGCGGCCGGGAATTTCTTTCTCTGGTGGATGTACTGACTACGAATAAAACCAGTTTTTTCCGGGAAAGCCAGCATTTTGATTTTTTGCGAAATGAGGTAATGCCGGAGATGAAAGGCCGAAGCGTCAAGTGGTGGTCGGCCGGTTGCTCTACTGGTCAGGAACCGGTGAGCTGTGCGATAGCACTGCTGGAACAGAAAATATATAAGAAAAATGTGAAAATTTTAGGTACAGACCTGTCGCGTGATGTTATAAGCATAGCCCGGCAGGCCGTATACCCTGAAAAAACGCTGGGAGGTATCTCAGAGACTCTCAGGAAAAAATATTTTCAGCCGGTGGAGGGAGACCGCTATGTCGTTGACAAGGATGTCAGGGAAATGATTACTTATGGCAGGCTGAATCTTCAAAAACCCTGGCCGATAGACGGCCCCTTTCATGTGATCATGTGCCGTAATGTAATGATTTATTTTAACCGGGAAACCCAGCAACAACTGGTATCCCGTTTTCAGGATATGTTGGAGCCGGGCGGATATCTCTTTTTAGGTCACTCGGAAAGTGTAGCCGGAGCAAATAGTGGATTCCAGAATATTTGTCCCGCCGTATATAGAAAAGTTTAGAAAGATAACGAAACCACATGAAAACCGTTGTAGGCGTTAGTGATTTACGAGTATCCTCCAATAGCCATGAAATTATCATTACGTATGCTCTTGGCAGTTGTTTGGGGATTGCAATGTACGATCCTGCGGAAATGGTAGGTGGGTTGTTGCATGTGATGCTGCCGCTTTCTAAGTCCGATCCCCAAAAAGCCATAGCCAAACCTGCCATGTATGTTGATTCCGGTCTGAATTTACTATTGAATAAGATGTACAGGCTGGGCGCAAAAAAAGGAAATCTTGTTGTTTCGGTGGCCGGGGGAGCCACCATGAAGAGAAGAGCGAAAGACGACTATTTTAAGATAGGCAAGAGAAATTTTACGGTGTTTAGAAAGTTGCTCTGGAAGAATGGATTTATGATTGCCAACCAGGATGTGGGGGGGACCATCTCCCGGACCATGGCAATCAGGATGTCGGACGGGATTGTAACGATTAATAAGAAACCTATAAAGGCTCATTAAGAAAAGGAAAAGTATATAATATTAACATTGATTATATAATAGTTTGGGCTTAATAGTTGTCATATTTAGGCGATAAAAATATGGACAGCTATAAAAGGCCAATAAAGCTGAATACATACAAGGATATGGAAAACATGGTTAAGAGTGACAATTATAAAGACAAAATATACGATATAGTCGTAAACACGTTTGAAGTTACCTGTTATATGTTTCCTCTTGAAGAGTGGGAGGCAGCAGATGAGAAAGAGAGAAACTTCTTTGAAAAGGGAATCCGGTCGGTGGTCGGTTTTAACGGCGCTGCCACGGGAAAAATGATTATTGAACCCTCCTCCGGGGAGTTTTTAACAGCAATGGCTGCGAATATGCTGGGAATTGAAGCCCCCGATGCGGAGGAAAAATCAGGAGCCCTCTGTGAGGTTGCGAATATCATCTGCGGTAATACCGTACCTCTTTTTGCTCATGATGATCAGATCTGTTACATAGAACCTCCGTCTGTTTTGCAAGAGACAGAGAATATGGATGGAGATATAGACGCTATGAAAAAAGAATCGGTTCACGTTTATTTGGATGAAGGTGCCGTGCGGATAACTGTGTATTACACGATGGAGGAAGAGCTATGATTAAAGTATTGGTGGTCGACGACTCGGCGCTGGTGAGACAGCTGTTAAGAAAAGAATTAAACAAACAGAAGGATATAGAGGTGGTAGGCACGGCTTTTAACCCGTACGTGGCGCGGGAAAAAATTGCCAAACTCAATCCGGACGTGTTGACGCTTGACCTTGAAATGCCTCGTATGGACGGACTTTCGTTTCTTTCCAAGCTGATGGAACATCATCCCATGCCGGTGGTGGTGGTCAGTTCGTTAACGCCTAAAAACAGTGAAAATGCATTGACAGCTCTCCGGCTGGGGGCGGTGGATGTGATATGTAAGCCGGGTTCAGCCTATTCAACACAGAATATATCCCGGGAAATTATTCATGCGGTGCGTGCTGCTTCGGTGGCCCGGTTTAATAAGGGTGTCGTCGCCCCGAAACAAACGGGGAAACCGAACGGGCAAAAAATGCCGCAAGCCCGGTTAAAGGAGACCACGAAGAAAATCATAGCCGTCGGGGCGTCTACGGGCGGGACCAAAGCATTGGAGGAGATATTGCCGGCCCTGCCACCTAATCTACCCGGGATGGTGATTGTGCAGCATATGCCGCCGGTTTTTACCCGTAGTTTTGCCGAACGACTGGATACCGTATGCCATGTGAATGTCAAGGAGGCAGAAAATGGAGACTGGATACGCCCCGGGCAGGTATTGATAGCTCCCGGTAATTACCACATGCAGGTAGAAAAACGAGGTGCTAAATATTACAGCAAGGTAAAGCAGGGCCCCCCGGTCCACCACCATCGTCCGAGTGTCGACGTACTGTTCAATTCGGTAGCGGAGTCAGCCGGCATCAATGCAACCGGTGTCATTTTAACCGGTATGGGTTCGGATGGCGCAAAAGGATTGCTGGCTATGAAAGAAAAAGGGGCATTTACGATCGGGCAAAACGAAGGGAGTTGTGTCGTATACGGCATGCCCAAGGTGGCGGATGAACTGGGAGCCGTGGCCCAGGTGCTGCCGCTGTCAAAAATAGCGGATGCTATAATCAGCCGTGCCAGGAAAAAAACGGCTTAACAGTATTTAACGATAAAAAATAGAAACCAATGGCTATAAACATACTTGTTGTCGACGACAGCGCCGTCATGAGGAAAATGATAATAAAGACCATCCGCTTGTGCGGTCTTGATGTGAACCAGATTTATGAAGCCGAAAATGGCAGGGAAGGGCTTCTGGTATTGGACAGGGGAGAGGTGGACTTTCTATTTATTGATATTAATATGCCGGTTATGGATGGTATGGAAATGCTGAGCAGAGTAAGGCAGCAGGAAGCGACAAAAAAATTGCCCGTGCTGATCGTTTCCACGGAAAGCAACAAGGGCCGTATTGAAGAGATCGACAGACAAGGCGCGGGTTTTGTCCACAAGCCCTTTACACCTGAAAATCTCAGGAAAAAAATGCTGGATATAACAAGCTAAGTAAAAGCCGGTTCCCTCCATGGTTCATGAAAAGAAAATGTTACCGTTGCTTTAAAAAGTTTAAGAAAGCGGTGTTTCCACCGATAATAGCGTATAGGTTGGCACACTGGGGCATTAATCGAATACGAGAGCAGTCCATTCGAAAAAGGAGCGATGCCTGTACAGATCCTGAAGTCCCACAGCGTGTTAATTGGCTACAAAAATAAAAAAAAAGGTTCTTATGAGTGATACAGCAGTTAAAGAAGAAAAAAAACAGAATGAGGGTCCCGATATAGAAGGCGGAAAATTTTTGACCTTTTTTCTGGGTCAGGAAGAATATGCTATCGAGATTTTAAAAGTCCAGGAAATAATCGGATTGATGAATATTACCCCGGTTCCGAAAATGCCCTCTTATATAAGGGGAGTGCTGAACTTGCGGGGGAAAATAGTTCCGGTTATGAATCTGCGGACACGGTTCGGGCTCAACAAGGTTGATGACACCGACGAAACCTGTATTATCGTCATTCAGGATGATGGATACCTGATGGGTATTCTGGTGGACAAGGTTTCAGAAGTCGTGGATATAGAAACAGAGGATATCGAAGAGGTCCCTACCGTGGGCGTGGATGATCAGGGTAAATATTTGGCCGGTCTCGGCAAGCTTCAGGATTCGGTGAAAATGATTATCGAAGTCCATGAAGTTTTGTTTGACGTGCCTCAGAAGGTGCTGGAGACATCCATGAGAGAAGAAGCAAATAAATAAACTTGACCAATTAATATAAATAGATAAATAGAACAGAATAGCGTTATGAATTTAATAAATAAACTAACAAGTGGTCTGGGTTCATCCGTCAAAAAAAGCGACTGGACGATCGCGAAACGAATCATGAGTTTAACAACCGGAGCCGTAACCATTACGCTTCTCCTCGGTGCCGTGGCAATCTACGCTTTTAATATAATAGATGGCTATGCAGCAGAACTGGATGAGGTTAATTTGCCGGAGTGGGGCAGCTCGCAGGCGTTGGATCAGGCGGTAAGGGATGCCAACACTGAATATTTAAAATATAGTCAATTAAATGATCATGAAATATTTGAACAAGCAATTGCCCGCTTCGATAAAATAAACGGCGAAATCCAGGAATTGCAGGTGCTTACGGATAACTATGATCTTCCTGTATTGGAAGAAAAAATTCCCGGGCTTAAGCAAGAAGTGACTCGTTTTCGAACAAGTATTGAAAATTTTCAGCAGGCTTCCCAAACATTGGAGATAAAAAAAACCGAGGTTAAAGATACGTCGGATGAGCTTATTGCAATATTGAATAACTACCTGGACGATCCGAATGCAACACAGTCCCTTGATGTTGCAACTCTCCGAATGAAAATAGTTGACAATCAGCGTCTGATCGGACTGGCATTGGCAGAAAATAATGAAACGTATTGGCAAGGAATTAAAGAAAATTATGCTAATTTGCGTCAAGAGTTGGTATCTCTGCGTAATGGCATGGCTACTGGATCCGCGGGCCGCGGTTTTCTTGATGAGGCTTTGACTGTTCAGGGTCGAAATATGGAAGATGTTGAGCAGATGGAACAAACTCACACCTCATTGTTAAATGCGGTAGAAAATACAACTACAGCTTTCCAGGCTCTTACAAATGATGTTATGATGGTTGCTGAAGCGGCTGAGAACAGTGCCCGCGAAAAAGCAACGCTAACAGCCTCAACCTCTTCTCAGTATATTTGGATTATAAGTATAGGCGCCTTGGTGGCTGTACTGGGAGCTCTGTTCTTTGGCCTTTACGTAGGTCGGACCATAAATGCTGCCCTTAATAGTATGATCGATCGGCTCAGCAGCGGTGCAAGCCAGGTAGATGCTTCAGCGGGACAGCTCTCTGGTGCCAGCCAGGACCTGGCGGAGAGCTCCAGCGAGCAGGCGGCAGGCCTGGAGGAGACGACCTCGGCCCTCGAGGAGATCTCCTCGCAGGTGACCCAGTCGGCCGAGAACTCCGGGGAGGCCGAGGCTGCGATGCGGGAAGCCAAGCCGATGGTGGAAGAAGGCGTGGAGGCGATGGAGCGCATGAAAGGGGCGATGGAAGAGATCAAGGACTCCTCCGATCAGACCTCCAGGATTATTGAAACGATCGATGACATCGCCTTTCAGACCAACCTGCTGGCCCTGAATGCCGCCGTGGAGGCGGCGCGCGCCGGAGAGGCGGGCAAGGGGTTTGCGGTGGTGGCCGAGGAGGTACGGAATCTGGCCCAGCGCAGCGCCGAAGCGGCCCAGAATACCTCGGCGCTGATCGAAAGTTCCCAGGAGAGTTCGAAGCGGGGGGCCAAGGTGGCGGACGAAGTGGCCGAAAACCTGCAGAAGATTAAGGACAGCGTCAATAACGTCAATACGCTGGTGGTGGAAATCGCGGCGGCGGCCAAGGAGCAGGCGACCGGGGTGCAGGAGATCAACTCCGCGGTCTCGGAAATGGACGAGGCGGTGCAGGGCAATGCGTCGACCTCCGAAGAGGCGGCCAGCTCGGCCGAGGAGTTGTCCTCGCAGGCCTCCGAGCTCAACAACATTGTTGATGAGCTAACCTCGCTGGTGGGCGGAGTTGACGGGCAGGGGAGCCGGAAGCAGAGCTATTCCTGGAACGGGGGATCCAACAACGCCCACGGGTCGAACGGGCACAGCGGGAATGGAAATGGAAACGGTTATGCCCGGAAGAGCAAGAGTAACGGGCAGGGGTCGGCGCCGGGACAGTACCAGCAGAAGAGCCCGTCCAACGGCCACCATGGCAACGGGGGGGCGCAGCTGATCCCCTTTGGTGAGGATGAAGACGATTTCAGCGGGTTTTAAAGGGAGCGGTAACGTGCGTAGGCTGTCGGGGATACCCGGGCGGCAAATCTTATAAACTGCAGATGTTCGAAGGGTGTCCTCCGGAATAAGGGGCACCCTTTTTTGCAGGCAGCTTTAGTACCCCATGGTTGCCGGCTGGTTTTGAAGATCCCCCTGACAAAATAAGCAAGGAAGCCCGCGATCGAGAGAGAGGCTGAAGGAGCGGGAAATGACCGGGCCGGTGCCCTTATTCCGGTCCCGGGGAAGCTATTGGAAGATGAATTATTTCAGCACCGCTGGCAGGTAATGCCTGTGGTCCGGCTCCTGTGAAGCACCGGCAAACGATATCTGCATAATATATTAAGAGCCGTGTCGAACCTGCGGGGGATGAGGTCGGTGTAATGAGACTGTTTTCCTCATTGTCAGCGTAGTCACAGTCCTGCTATCAGGGGTTTCGTGAGCCGAAGTAGACCTTGTATAAAGTTTCGATCTTTCGTGATACAGGCCTATATGGTTTGTACATATAAAGAATTATTACGATCAGCTAAAGAATGAGAGGGGATATACAAATACGACTACAATAGTGAGCTGGAGGTGGAAGGATCCGACGGCGGGAGACAAAAAGTAAAAGATACCCCTCGAAATGGGTTGTTATCCGTCAGGAAGATGGTCCCCTTATATCGTTTGGCATAGAGTATGGCCATGGTTAAACCGATCCCCAGTTTTGTAGCTTTGCCGGTCACAAAGGGAAAAAACAGCTGTCGGGCAATGGATTTCGGAATGAGGTTCCCGTCATGAGAAATTTTTACCGCCTGGTCGGAGGGAAGCTCGATCGTAATGTTATTTCCATCTTTGGCAGGAGCGTGATCAACTGCATTATCAATAAGTTCCGTCAGGATCCGTCTCAGATCGGCCGGACTACAACGCAAAAGCTGCTCGTTCTCTGCTGAGTACAAAAATGTGATTCTTTGTTGGATTTCCGGTGGGTATTCCGAAATAATTTCTTTTATGATGGGTACCGTTTCAGCAGAATAATTATTGACTTCAATTTCTTTAAGGGATATTTCCTGCAGAGACTCCAGGTCATCGAGCAGGTCAAACAGGTTTTCAATACCCGCATTGATTTTCCTGAGATATTTTGCACTGGATGTATTCCCCAATTGTCCTTCTGCCATATGAGCATAGCCCTGCATACCCGTGAGGGGAGAACGAATGCGATGCAGTAAAAAGCCGATCATATTTTTTAAAGAGTGCAGCGTCTCGTTATCGGGGATCTCCTCTCGGTGTTGCAGGGTTATTTTGATATGGGGTGTCCCTTCCCAGATCAGGGTCTCCTGTTGGAGGGTGTACCACAGCCCATTGAAGTAAGCCGGTGATATAGCATTGCCAACATCCTTTACAACATAAATGATCTGTTCAAGATTCTTGCCAATAGGATTATAACGGTCGCAACCCGTAATTGCCGCTTCGTTGACATCACGGATTATTCTGTTGTTCATCTCTATTATAAAGGCGGGATCCGAACCTGCGTGTTTATTCATTAATTCTGGTAACTCGATAATATTGCCCCCAATCTGGTATAATAAAAAAAGTTGGACAGTAATCCCACAAAGACCTCTCGCTTTAATTCAAACGGGAGAGAGATATGGGATAGTATATTATCAGTTCTTTCGAATCATACTTAAATGGCTTATGGAAATAATAGATAATGAGGAAAAAATTACCTCCGGGCGGTTAATTATGCAGTTGATTTACCAAAACCCGTTTCCTCAGAAGGGTTTTAATTATTGTTTTGAGCAGTGAGACGGTCTGGCATAGCTATTGCCTGTAACATAAACCGGATGCTTGTCAGGTGTTGAGGAAACGGAGTAAATACACCTGATTTGTAAAATACCCTGCCTGTAACAGGCGGCTGATAATAAACTTTTGATAATCAATAAAACGATAAGCATGCATATCATAGACAGCAGTCACAGTCAATTACTGGCTAAAGCTATGGACAGCTACACGTTGCGCCAGCGGGTATCTTCATCGAACATTGCTAATATCGACACGCCGGGGTACAAAAAGCATGAGGTTCAATTTGAAAATGAACTCCAAAAAGTGCGGGAATCCGAAGGCGTGTCAGGCATGCAAAAGGTCAATCCCAGTATTAAAGAAACCGGCGAAGATGTGGTATTGGAGAATGAGCTGATAGAGATGGCTGACACCCAAATGCGGGTTCAGCTTGTTACACGCTCGCTGCGTCACCATTTTGATATGCTGAGAACCGGTATAACCAGTACTAATCGCTAACAACGACCCATATGATACCAGATAGAATATCATCGGCTTTTCAAACGGCAGCACAGGGACTTTCCGTTCAACGGGAACGGATTAATGTTGCTTCCCAAAATATTGCTAACGCTAACACGACGGCATCCGGGGGAGCAGGAAATGTTTATAAGCCCCAGTCGGTGCGTACTTCGGCACCTGGTCCGGCTAACTTTAAACAGACGCTGGCCGAGAGCATGTCCTCCCTGAAGCGTACGCGGCAGCAGCACTTTGCTACCGTAGAACGCCCGTCCACAGGCGGGAGGAGCGCCAACCTGGGTCCCTCTTATGAGATAACCCAGCAGGATAGTTTCCGTTATGAATACGATCCGAATCATCCCGATGCCAATGAAGAGGGAATGGTTCGGTATCCGGATATAGATATGGTTCGGGAAATGACTGAAATGGTCAGTGCAAACAAGCTGTACGAAGCGAATTTAAGCAGTATTGAAGCAGAGAAGGAAATTATGAAACGATCGCTCCAAATTTAGCGCAAATAAAAAGCTCCAGCCATTCGGAATCAAGAATTAAAACAAGTTAGACCGAGATGATTAATCCCATAGAATTAGGCACTGTTGTTCAGCAAACCGACAATATAGAGTTGTCGCCCCAGCGCCGGGAGATTGCAACAGGAGGGGAAGAAGGAGATAAACAATCGTTCGCCGATGCGTTGTCGAATGCCATCAACAGCGTCGATGAGACTATGAAAACGTCAGACCAGCAGGTACAGGACTTTATAGCCGGCGAGTCGGACAATGTGCATGATGTCATGATATCCATGCAGCGGGCACAAATGAGTTTTGAAATGATGGTGGAGATTCGCAATAAGGCCGTAGAGACCTACCAGGAAATAAGCCGTATGCAAATTTAGGAAGGTTAGATGAATAGTTTTACCGAAAGGTTCAAGGAATTTGTAGCACCGCTCAGTACGGCACAGCGTACCATGTTTGCCGGCCTGGCAATAGCTATTATTTTAATTGTGGGGGGACTCTTTTACTGGTCCCTGCGGCCGAGCTATACCCTTCTTTTTGGTTCTATCGAAAGCGAAACGGCCCAGGAAATCATTCAGGAGTTGGATGAACGCGCGGTCGATTATAAGCTTGAAAACAACGGGCGGTCTATCTATGTGGAGGGAAACCGGGTGGATCAGCTTCGCATAGAGCTGGCTCCGATCGGTGCTCCCAAGTCTGATATGAAAGGCTATGAACTGTTTGATACAAAAACCCTGGGCATGACCGACTACATGCAGCAGCTGAATAACCGGCGGGCCCTCGAGGGAGAGCTCTCGCGTTCGGTCAATAGCTTGCAGCAGGTCGAATCTTCCAGAATTCATTTGGTACTGCCCGAGCGATCTCCTTTTGAACAAACCTCCGTTTCCGCATCGGCATCGGTGCTGCTTGTACTCCAACGCGGCGAAAACCTGGAAAAAAAGCATGTAGATGGTATAACCTCTCTTATTGCGGGGAGTGTGGAAGGGCTGGATGCCCAGGGGGTTACGGTGATTGACCAGGCGGGAAACCGGTTGACGGATAACAAGGATGAAGGGACCAGTTTTGCCTCGGGAGATATGCAGCTGAAGCTTGAGCAAAAAACCGAAAACTATCTGACGGAACGCGGTCAATCAATGCTGGACCGGGTACTGGGACCCGGAAACAGCATTCTAAGGGTTTCGGTGGAACAAAACTTTGACAGCCTGGTCCGCGAATCCAATGAAGTGGACCCGGAAAGCAGAACCCTGATATCGGAGCAGCAAAGTGAAGAAACCCATACCCGGGAGGGATCGGAGCTGGTACCGATGGATGAGTTTACGCCCGTAGACGACCGGGGAGAAACGGCGGTAACCTCAACCACCGAAGATGAGGTCACCTCGCGCACCCGCAACTATGAGGTCACTGAGATAAAAGAAGTCTACAAAAAGGCGCAGGGCAATATAAGTAAAATAAGTGCTTCAGTACTGCTCAATCAAAAGCAGGTGCTTCAGGAAAATGAAGAAGGACAGGAAGTGTGGATGAATGAGCCCTATTCCGAAGAAGAGATTGAAGAATTCCAGGAGGTACTGGGATCTGCTCTGGGCGTGCAGCCGGAACGTGGCGATCGAATTACCATCAAACAGGTTGAGTTTTGGAATCCGGACGATATGGGTCCGAGAGGCAACCTATTCGAAGAACCCTGGCCGTGGAGCCGTATCTTCCGATGGGGCATCATTTTAGCAGCATTGGGGGCCATTATAGCCCTGCTTAACAGCCTCCGGAAACAAACAATCAGCGGGGAACAAGGATTGCTGGTGGGTTCTCCTTTCGGCAAGAATAAGCAGGTATATATGAGTAGCGGAGATGATGATCAGATCAGCGGAATGAGCAAGGATGAATTTAAGAAATATATTGAAGAACAGGACGAAGACCAGCCGGCCCTGGAGGAACGAAAATATAATCTGGAAGAAATTGTAAACCTGGTTGAGTTAAAGCCCACCAAGGCTGCCAGGGTGGTACGGGCCATGTTAGTTTCAAATGAGGATGATTGATGAAAGACACCCCTGACAAGACAACTATTGATAACGCAAGCAATCTCACGGGAGAGCAGAAGGCTGCCATATTCATTATGAATATAGGAGCTGAAACAGCCGGCAGGCTGATGGATCACCTGAAACCGAAGGAGGTCGAGGCTATTACGCTGGCTGTAGCTAATATGAATAATATTAAGCCCCATGTCGTGGATGCTGTTATGGGTGAATACTACCGCATTATGTCCAACGATGCATTTGTGCTGGAAGGCGGGGTTGACTATGCAAACCAGCTCCTGGATGTGCTGGGAGAGAATGTGGACAAGGACAAGGTTCGTCAAAAGCTCAGGGCAAGTTCAGAATCCACTGCTTTTGACGAATTCCAGGAAAGCAAAATGACTCAGATCACCAATTTCCTGGAGAAGGAGCATCCACAGGTTGCCGCTCTGATCTTTTCGCAGCTGGAGGAAAAAAAGACGGCCGAAATACTCAGCCACCTGAATGAGGACATAAGGGGCGAGATCATTTACCGCCTTTCGTCCATGGAGAAGATATCCACGGAAGTGATTAAGGAAATTGAAGAGGTTATTAAGGAGCAGATGGGTGGGATGTACACCATCGGTGACCGCCTTAAAAGCGGGACGGCTGCCGTGGCTCAGATTCTTAATGAAGCGGAAATATCGGTTGAGCGCCATATACTCGGAATCATCCAGGAACGGGATGCCCAAATGGCGGATGAGATTAAGCAGCAAATGTTCCTTTTCGAGGATATCCTGCATTTCAATGATCGTACCGTTCAGACCATTATCAATGAGATGGAGAAAAGCGATCTCGTGATGGGACTTAAAGGCGTTGATGATAACGTGAAGAATAAGTTTTTGGACAATATGTCTGAACGGGCAGCGGGTATGCTGCAGGAAGACATGGATGCCCTGGGACCTGTTCCGCTGAAGGATGTGAAGGAAGCCCAGCAGCGTATTATCCGCAAGATTAAGGAGCTCGAAGAAGAGGGACAGATAACCACGCGTAAGATGTCTGAAGAAGAGATTGTCGAATAACATAGTTATGGAAGAGCCAAAAATCTTACACGACGAACAGCTTAGCTGGTACGAGGAAGAGGATCGACGCCTTGATTACCAGGTAGCATTTGAAAACCAGGATTATACAGAGAACAAAGGAGCGGCGAAAAAAGCAGAGAGAACCGGAAATAAAGAGGATACTGATGTAAAAAAGCTGCTGCGGGAGCGGGACCGTATGTGGAAGAAAAGGCTTCAAAAAGCAAGGGAGGCCGCTTTTCGGGAGGGACTTGAAAAAGGAAAGAAGGAAGGTATTTCCGAGGCCCGGGAGGAAATTAATGAAAAGATTAAAGGAGTAGAGCATATCCTTGATCACGCTCACCTGGAATGGAAGCGCCGGCAAGAGGCCATTAATCCGGGACTCCTCGATCTGGTATTTGAACTGGTGGAAAAAATTGTGGGACTGCCGGTCGAAAACCCGGAAATTCGAAACAAGCTGGACGAAGAGCTTTCGAATCTTCTGCACGAAGCAGATACCAGTGTGAAACCGGTTATATGGATTTGTGAAAGCGACTATGAGTATGTCGAAGGACTTGTCAATACCTACGCCCCGGAAGTAACCGTCAGTATTCGCAGTTCTGACAAGTACAATCCCGGTGAATTTGCATTTGACACCGAAAAGGAGACCGTCGTCTACAACTTTAAAGAAATGCTTCGTGATTTCAGAGAAACGATCTCGCTGCCGTCCTGGAGATGAGTTCGCTTACCGACATATCGACCCACCTGAATGAAATACGCCAGCAGATGAAGCGCTACCGGCGGACAAGCATACGGTATGGGAAGGTCTCCTCTATTGTAGGGACTATTATACAGTGTACGGGACTGCATGCCAGCGTCGGTGAAGTGTATGGTATTGAAACGATAATGGACACGGTCGTACCGGCCGAGGTGGTGGGACTGAAAGAAGGACAGGCCCTTCTGATGCCCTATGACCGGATCAAAGGGATGAGAGCGGGATGCAGGGTCGAATATCTCGGGCAGTCGCTCACCATAAACGTCGGCAATGAGATGCTTGGACGGGTGATTGATGCCAACGGGGACCCCATCGACCAGGAGGGACCGCTCCTGTGCAGTAATCAGCAGCATGTGCACAACGATCCTCCCTCTCCCGTTGAGCGGCAGCCCATTAATGAGATCATGTATACCGGCGTGCGGGCCATTGACGCCCTTAACACCATCGGTAAAGGTCAGCGTATCGGGTTGTTTGCGGGTTCGGGCGTGGGCAAAAGTGTCCTCCTCGGAATGATCGCCCGCCATTCGGATGCCGATGTCAATGTCATAGCTCTGATCGGGGAACGGGGACGTGAGGTCCAGGAGTTTTTGGACGATATCCTAGACGACGAACTGATGTCCCGCTCAGTGGTGGTAGCGGAGACTTCGGATAAATCGGCGATGAGCAGAATTAAAGCTGCCTATACGGCTACGGCCGTTGCAGAATATTTCCGCGACAGAGGAAAAAATGTCCTTTTGATGATGGATTCCGTCACCCGCGTGGCCATGGCTCAAAGAGAAGTGGGACTGGCTACCGGAGAACCACCGACCACCAAGGGGTACACGCCAAGTGTGTTTTCCATGCTTCCGAAATTCCTGGAAAGAGTGGGCAAGACAACCAAGGGGAGCATTACCGGTATTTATACCGTACTGGTCGACAATGATGACATGAATGAGCCTATTGCGGACGCGGTACGATCCATTTTAGACGGTCATATCGTCCTTTCAAGGCGTTTGGCGCATAAAAATCACTACCCGGCGATTGATGTGCCGGGTAGCATATCCCGGGTGATGCCGAATGTCGTAACACCCGAACAGCGAAATCTCGCAGGTGAGGTGCGCGACCTGATAGCAACCTACAGGGAAGCGGAAAACCTGATTAATATCGGGGCTTATGTGGAAGGTTCAAATCCAAAAATTGATAAGGCCGTGGAAAAACGACCGGATTTGGAATCATTTTTGATACAAGATATACATGAAGTCGATTTCAGGGAGAATCTCTGGAAATCGCTCGAACAGATTGTTAAATGAAGAACAGGCGATGAGTTATGAAATTTAAATTTTCACTTGAATCGGTGTTAAAAGTGCGGGAGCATGAGGAGAAGCTTCAAAAACAAAAGCTTGCGCAAAAACTCTCCGAGAAGAAGAAACTCCACAATCAAATGGCCGATCTGGAGGAGAAATTAAAAGGGCATTTGGAAAAAGCGGACCGGGAGGAATTTGAAAACCTCCACAGGTTAAGGCGACACACGGCCCATGTGCATGAAGTGCATCAGAAGATGAAAAAGGTGAACGGGAGTCTGAAAGCTGTTGAAAATGCGGTTGATATGGAGCGCGATAAGCTGGCGGCCGTCCACAAAGAGCGGCACATTATGGAAAAGGTGAAAGAGGATGAGCGGGAAAACTTTATAGAGAAACTGTCGCGGCAGGAGCAAAAGGTAATGGATGAAATTGCCGGTCAAAGTTTTAGCCAAATAGGGTAATGAATACGAAGAAACTGTTAAAAATACTCGGATTTATCATAGGGCCGTTGATCCCCTTGACGATCGCTATGTATTTTCTTTTTCCCTATCTCAATGAAGAAAAGTACGAGGAGATAGCAAAAACGGATGATTATGCTGACGTTATCGCGGATGATGAGATGATAGATGCGATTGGGGCTGATTTTGAAACGATTAAAGAACAGGTAGTAGCTTTCCGGAAGGATAACCGGAATCTGCAGATGACCCTTGATTCCCTCCGTATGGTCAATGATTCATTGAAAAAGGCACTGGCTTCAACGAAAAGTGAGATGGAGAAGCTGTCAGGAACGCAAGGGCAAAATGAAGATCCTGAAACGGAGGCGGCCCTTGCCGAAACTACAAGAGAAGAAGAGGAGGAAGAATTTAAGGAGAATATTAAAAGTTTTTTAAGTCTCGATGATGAAAATTTAGCTCCCATCATAAACCAACTGAGTGATGATCAGCTTGTTCGTCTCTATAAAGGGGGGAGCTCACTGCACAGAAAGAAATTATTGCGTACGCTTGAATCCAAGCGCGCAGCCCAGTTAATGACGGAGGTTATGTAATATGATAGGAAAAATAGTTTCCAAGTCGGCTCATAGCGAAGAGGCAGCTGTCTTTAAAAAGGATACCGGAAGTAGAAAAGGGGGAGCAGTACCTGTTTTTAAATCTTTGATGGATACCCTGCAGGGAGACCATATTTCCGACGGCAATTCGAAAAGTATGGCAGAGGGAATGCTTTCTGAAAAAGAAATAGAATCGTTGGCAAATGAAGGGAAGGATTCGGAAGCGGTACATATAAAAGCCGGAAATATTCATTGCTTATTATCGGAGGGAGATCCGAAAAGTGAAGAGGTCATAGCCCGGCTCAGGGAGCTGCTGAAGCAGGTCAAACAGGAAGGACAGGGACAGGCAGCGGGAGCGCTTATTCCTCCCGCCAGCGCCGGAGAAGCAGCGGGCGGCATGGAAAAGAAGGACCGGAACGCCCCATTGGGTACGGGCCTTCGCGAGCTGCTCACGCAGCACTTGTCCGATGAAGAGGCCGGCCGGCCGGAGGGGGCAGTTGAATCGGGACAGTCAGGAAGTGTGAGCGCAAAGATAGCCCGCGTACTGTCGGAAGGAAATGTGAAAGAGGAAGAGACTGAAGCCCGGCTCAGGGAGCTGCTGAAGCAGGTCAGACTGGAAGGACAGGGACAGGCAGCGGGAGCGCTTATTCCTCCCGCCAGCGCCGGAGAAGCAGCGGATGGCATGGAAAAGAAGGACCGGAACGCCCCATTGGGTACGGGCCTTCGCGAGCTGCTCACGCAGCACTTGTCCGATGAAGAGGCCGGCCGGCCGGAGGGGGCAGTTGAATCGGGACAGTCAGGAAGTGTGAGCGCAAAAATAGCCCGCATACTGTCGGAAGGAAATGTGAAAGAGGAAGAGACTGAAGCCCGGCTCAGGGAGCTGCTGAAGCAGGTCAGACTGGAAGGAGAAGGGAAGTCAGGAAGTGTGAGCGCTAAGATAGCCCGCATACTGTCGGAGGGAAACATGAAAGATGAAGAAGTTAAAACCCACCTCAGAAACCTGCTGAACCAACTGCATCAGAAAGAACAGGGACCGGAGGTACAACCCCCGCAAGCCGGAGAAGCCGCGGAGCAGGCACAGGCAGAAGGAAAGAATACGGTTGAAGGTGAAGCTCCTGACCGGTCCGCAGAGCATAAAACAGACCTGCTGTTTCGGGGAAGAAGTGATGACAAAGAGACGGCCGTTCGTGACAATAGCCAGGGGGCCTTTTCAGACAAAGCATCTGAGGATAGGTCATCAGGGGATCGATTGGAAAAAAACAGGGCCGGAAATAGAGGTAGCAATTCTGAACGTTCAGCGGCGACCGGCCGAAACGGTCGACCGGAAGGTTCGAATCAACCGAAGAAAATAACAGATACCTTTTTTCTGAATAACCCTCCAGGGGGAGCCTCTGAAAAAGGGCTTGAGATGAAAGGTGCACAGCTGCGAAAATCCCTGCAGAAAGAAGATCGAAATTCCTCTGAAGGAGGGACCGGCCGCTCCGGCGGTCGTATAGAAGGGGAAAGAAGATCGCTTTTTGGGCGCTCTTCACCTTTCGCCGGTGCAGGCCGAAATAACGTAGCAACAGCCGGAGTCAGCGGGACCGAAAACAGCACCGACAGCATACCTCCTTCTACTGGCGAGCAGGAACTCATGTGGAAAGAATACTCGGCTGAATCCGCCGATATGAAGGATGACAAAGAAACAGGTCAGTCGATGGTTGGCTCGTCCTCCCTTAAATTGGGACAGGTTCCGATTGCAAACGCCGCGCTGCGTACAAAAGTATTGCCGGCATTAACCCGGAATGCGATTGCAGCAGCTTCTGAGGCCAGGAAGACTCCCGAGCAATGGCAAAAGCACAATTTTGTTCTGGATGATGGTAAGAAGATGCAGCTTTCGGTCCGGGAGGTCCAGGGCGTTCTTCAGGTGAAGATGGGATCGATGAATCTCGATTTAAGCAAACTGCTCCAGCAGCATCTGCAACAGATTCGGGAGCATTTAAAGCAGGAATTTGGTGCTGAGATTGATCTGCAGTTGGATCACCCCGACCAGGAAGGTCCCGCTTCCCATTTTTCCGGGCGCTCCCCGGGAAGGAACGGAAGAGATGAAAACCCCCTGAGATCCGGGGGGGGTGAGACCAGGACCGACGAGGCAGGAAAAGCCAAGTTAAAGGCGGTCCGTAGTTTCGGATACAATGAAATGGAATGGATAGCATAATTACGCAATAAGAGGTAAAATATATGGATATAAGTCAGATAGGCGCACAAGCACAAACGCAAATGAATGGTACGGAGTCTGCGGACAATAACAAGCTTGGACAGGATAAATTTCTACAGCTGCTGGTTGCCCAGATGAAAAACCAGGATCCCATTAACCCGATGGACGGAAAAGAATTCGCATCACAGTTGGCCCAGTTTAATTCTGTGGAACAGCTGATCGGAGTAAACGACGGGTTGTCTTCACTGCAAGACAGCCAGGAGATGATGCGTACCGAGATGACCAATTCCATGGCGGCGGCCCTGACCGGAAAGCACGTGCGGGCATTGAGTAACCAGGTTAATCTGGAAGCCGGCGGAAGTGTGGATATCAATTATGAATTGAATAACCCGGCCGATGAGGTGGAATTTATTGTCAGGGATGGATCCGGAAGTGCTGTACGTAGTGAAACGCTCAGTAATGTTTCTTCAGGAGAAAACAGCTGGACCTGGAACGGGAAAAGCAATGACGGCCTATCGGTGGCCGGGGGACAATATAGCGTTGAGGTTAATGCGTCTAACGGGGATGAAAATGTACAATCCCGAATGTTCAGCGAAGGCACTGCTAACAGGGTACGATTCACCGGAGATGGCGTTCATATATCTATTGACGGTTTGGAAGTGCCCATAGGTAACATTGAAACGGTGGGAACCGGTAATCTTTAATAGAAAATCGCAAATGAGCCTGTGTTCCTTTTACCGGGAAATGCAGGAAAGGAATATTCAATATAACAAAGCGGACAGCAGCACATAGACTGTCTTCATTCATTTAATAAATAATACGGAGTACATTATGTCTTTAATTAAGTCTTTAAATGCAGGAGTAAGTGGTTTGAAGAGCTTTCAAACCAAGATGGATACCATCGGTAATAATATTGCCAACGTGGATACGACCGGATTTAAATCTTCCCGGGTCACGTTTTCAGAACTGATGAACGAGAATATTGGCGGAAACGGCGGCGGCGAATCGGCCCCTTCGTTAAGCAATCAGGTGGGGCTTGGCGTACGGGTAGCATCAGTCGACCGTGATTTTAGTCAGGGTACGATTGAAAATACCGGGAAAACCACGGACCTGGCTATTGAGGGGGACGGATATTTTATGATAAATGACGGTACGCAGGATCTTATGACCCGAGCCGGTAACTTTACCTTTAATCAAAACGGCAACCTGGTTGACCAGTCAGGCAACCATGTGCAGGGTTATAATGCCAATCAGTCCGGAAATATTATTGGCGGCGGAACGACGGAAAATATTCAGGTGGACTTTGAGAACGCGCTGGCTCCCAGGCAGACGGATGAGGTTAACCTGGCCGGTAACATGAATGCCAACACCAGCATCCGGCAAATAGTATCGGCCCAAAGTGCATTTACCGATGGCAGTGGAAATATAGCAGCTTCCGGCACCGATATAAATGATCTGAGTCAGACTGCCTCACCTCTGGCAGCCGGAGATACTGTGGAAATGGAAATTACGACCAATGACGGCACGGGCACCGAAACGGCTACCTTTACCTATGGAGCCGGAAATGACGGCACCACCCTTGGCGAAATGGCAGATAGCTTTAACAGCGGCCTGACAGAAGGAGAAGTAAGTCTGGTCGACGGAATGCTTATGCTCCGTTCCGGTGAATTGGGCAGCAGCGATTTTGATGTTGCTTCCCTGGAAGTGGCTACGGGCAGCGGAGACATTAATTTCCCCGGCTTTGATGTAACACAACAGGGGGAAACCAATAAGCAAACCATGAGTACGACCGTATATGACGACCTCGGAAAAGGTCATACGCTTATGCTTGATTTTACCCAGGTTGCTGAAAATGAATGGTCATACCAGGCTAAGTTTGCCGACGGGGAACCCATTAATAATGGGGAGACAGGGACTGTTACGTTTGATGAAATGGGACAGGTTGACTCAGGCGGCAACTTTTCTATTGATTTTGAGCCGGGTAACGGAGCAGAGGCCACCTCTTTTGAAGTTGAGCTCGGGGATTCTTCCCAGGGGACCTCTTTTACCCAGTATTCAGGAGCCAATACAGCTAAAGTGGTAAACCAGGATGGCTATACCCAGGGCTCTCTGGTGGATATCAATATCGACGGAGACGGGCGGGTCCAGGGCGTGTACGACAATGGTCAAAATAAAAACCTCGCGCAGCTGGCTCTTGGTGAAGTGCAAAACGAAGATGGCCTGGAAATGGTGGGAGGCGGACTTTTCCGGGCTACTTCTGCCGCAGGAGAGGTTTTTATCGATACCGCTGACAGCCTGGCGGACAGCAGCATTAATGCGGGCTCTCTGGAGGGGTCGAATGTAGATCTCGCCCAGGAATTTACTGAGATGATTACTTCACAGCGGGCCTACCAGTCAAGCGCCCGGGTCATCAGCACCTCCGATGAGATGCTCACAGAGGCCGTAAACCTGAAGCGATAAGTCTTAACCTGATTTAGCTGAATTATCTCGATAATCGCTTCGTTCTTGCAGAGATCTGTATAAGATCCGTCGTAAGAGCGAAGCGTTTTTTATATGGCTCACATTGTTAAAATAACGCAAGTCCGATTTAAAACTAATCCAACTCCCCCGTTACCTTCAGACTTCGTCATTGTCCAAAAGCCGGAGATATTGGGAGATAAAACTTACGGTTAAGTTTTTAATTCGGAAGTCGATAACAATCACATGTTGGACAGATCGACAAATATCGGCTTAATTCTGGGTTTCTCTTTAATTATCATGGCCATCGTGCTGCAGGGCAGCATCATGATATTCGCCAGCGGCTCCTCTTTTTTGATTGTAAGCGGTGGGGTGGTAGCAGCTACGATGGTTAATTACAGTTTTGAGGATATTAAGGGTAGTTTTGTGACGATACGCAGGATGATGGGGGCCCAGGCGGTAGACCTTCGCACTGATATGGAATTGATGCGGATGTTCTCCCGCAAGGTACGTCTCGAAGGATTGCTGTCCATTGATGAGGACATAAGAAATATCAAGGATGACTTTCTGCAGAACGGCATGCAGCTGGCGGTGGATGGTTTCAAAGAGGAAAGCCTGGATAATATACTGCAGGACGAAATACAAAGTAAGGAACGCCAGATGGAAATTTCTGTGAAGGTGCTGGATTCAATGGCTGAATATGCCCCGGCCTTCGGCATGATCGGCACGGTCATCGGTATGGTGCTTATGCTTCAGAATATTTCGGATCCCGAGTCGCTGGGAGCGGGGCTGTCGGTGGCATTGCTTACCACCCTGTACGGGACCATACTGGCAAATATGCTGTTGGGTCCCCTGGCGGGAAAGCTGGAATACCTGAGCGAATTGGATTTGAACAGAAAGCAGATGTTTCGTGTGGGCATACTTTCCATAGTGGAGGGAGAAAATCCCCGCATTATGGAAAAGAAAATGCTTATACATGTGGATCCCAAAAGCCGCGCAGAGTACAAGAAATTTCATGAAGAACTACCGATTAGAAATGACAGAGAACAAAAACTCTATGAACAGTGGATTGAATATCAGAATAAGGAATGGGAGATTCTAAACGAAAATCTGGCAATGGAAACTGGTTAGTCACCTACAGCGATCTGGTAACACTACTGTTGGTGTTTTTTGTATTGCTGTATGTTTTGACGCCCGGAATAGACCAGTCCACCTTCAACGATTTTATTTCTCATTTTCAGTCATCCACAAGCGTTATTTTTGAAAACGAGGAGGCCAGTAAGCAATCCGATAATGATACGTTAAGGAAAGAATGGCACGAGGTGAACCAGTTTTTGGAGCAGGAAGGGCTATCTTCGGAAGTAGACATCGAAAAGACGGAAGAAGGCGTCAAGGTAACCCTGCGCGACTCCCTTACCTTCGATAGCGGGTCTGCCATGTTATTGCCCGGAGCCAGAAAGGTGTTGAGAAAAATCGGAAGTACGCTGAGCAGGGAGGTATGGAACGTAGTGGTACAGGGACATACGGACAACGTGCCCATTGCCAGCACCTCCGGTTACCGGTCTAACTGGCATCTCGGGGCGGCCCGGGCGGTTTCGGTGGTCCTGTTTCTCAATAAAAATTCCCGGCTGCAACCCAGAAGGTTTGAAGCCAGCAGTTTCGGTGAGTATAAGCCGGTGGCCACCAACGAAACGTCCGGTGGAAGACGTCAAAATCGCAGGGTTGAGATTTATGTGAACTATAAGCAGGAGGAAGAGACTCCATTGATAGATTTTAAGACTAAGAATATGAATGATAGCCTGGAAACGGTCACCATGGGACACTAAAGGACTATTTAGTACCGGGTTAATAAACGAACTGATGAATGAATTATGGATAAAAGTACGAGCGAAACAGATTCCGACAGCGAAAAAAAAGGTCGGTTCAAGGCGTTAAAATTTCAACGATTAGGAAAATATTTCCTGTTGGTGCTGGTACTGGGAGTTCAGGCTTTCATCGCATATACGATCGTGGAAAAAAATTATGAGTCGGTTTATAACTATGCCAATAGCTTTTTTCCCGAGGAAAGAGGCCAGTATGAGCTGGAACAGATTATTGTCAATCCGGCTGATACGAATGGTCACCGGTACTTGTTGGTGGAATTATCCCTTGAATTGAGGGATAAAGAGGATGAGCAGTTGATCGAGTCCAATCTTTCAAAGATCAGAAACAGCTTGATTGAATACTTGTCCAGCCTGCCCGTGACGGATCTACAGGGGAGAGATCGAAAAGAAAACTTAAGGTTAGAGCTGGTAAAAATAATTAATAGTACGATTGATCAGCGTTCGGTACGCAATTTGTATTATTCTAAATATGTGATGCAATGATGAAAAACAACCGAACGGAAAACAGTATATGGAATCTAAGCGGCGAGAGCAGAAGCTTGGAACGGAAAAATATGTAGAGTCCTACGATTTCAGGCACCCGAAGTTATTCAGTAAGGAGATTATGCGAAATCTTCGAACGCTCCACGATATGTTTGCCCGGAGCCTGGGTCGGGTTTTGGGCAGTGCATTACGCCATAAAGTGGATGTGCTTCTCTACGGAATAGACCAGCTCTCTGTAAGTAAGTTTATTAATAGTATTCAAAGTCCCAGCGTAATCTACCTGTCGTCGATAGACGAGTTCAGCGGCAATGTCATTATGGTGATGCCTCCGGGCTTTTGTATACATATCATAGAGCGCCAAAGCGGGGGATACGGCGGCGACCTTTCCGAACCGAGAAGCCTTACGACCATTGAGGAGAAAATTATTTCCCGCGTTGTCAAAGGGATTAATCATGAGCTCATTGTCGCCTGGGAGCCCTATATGGATTTTAATATTACTTCCACCACCTACGAGAGCAAGCCTGAAAATATTCACCTGTCCTCTGTCGATCCTACAATCGTCGTTAAACTTTTAATTGATTTTGGTGACAAGCAGGCCAGTATACAGATCTCCTACCCGTATAGCATGCTCAAGCAGGCCATGAATAATTCTGTTCTTACAAAGGGCAAGAAGACGGAGAAAGAAAAGCTGTCTGAGGAGGCCTATGAATCCTACAAACGAACATTATCTGATGCAGACGTGTGCATCAAGCCGCTGCTGGGCACCACAAGACTGACCATTAAAGATATTATTGACCTTGAAGAGGGGGATGTAATTCCGCTGAACCAGCGTACCGACCAGCCGTTGAAAGTCAAGGTTAACAATGCGCTTAAGATGTCGGCGTATCCCGGGGTGGTACGGGGCCGAAGAGCGGTCAAGATTTTTGATGTGGTCGAAGAAATAAACGAAAAAGAAGTTATATAATTGAACTATGGATAACCTGAAAGAAGTATTTACACAATATCTGCCAACAATAGAGGAGTTTTTGACCTCGATCCTGCTTGAAGAAACAAGCATTGAAATAGCGATGTCCGAGATCCCGGAGGACCATACATCGCCTGTGGAGCATCTGGATGAAACGGATATCATTTTATTTGCAAGAGACGAAGCTTATAATGCCGATGTGATGATTGTCCTGGATCCGGAATGGTACGGGTTGCTCTCAAGCATCATGCTTGGAATCGAGGAAAAGGAAAAGAATGAGAAGACGATCGAACTGTTGGAGGAATTTTCCGACGATCTTCGGGACGTACTGCTCAAGGAGCTAAAGGACAATGGGATAACACCCCAATTGAATGAGGTTCAGGTTTTATCCAAAACGGAGATGCAGGAGCTGCTCGGCCACGAGAAGTACTACTGGATCCAGATGGGAATAGACGGACTGGCGGATAACAAAGTGCGGGCGGAATTCCTGCTGGGTGATCCGGATACGATTATCGAACGGGAGCCTGAAGAGGGTGAGGAGGAACCGGAGAACGAAACGCAACATGCTCAGGAGGGTTCTTCAGCACCCGGGACGATAAATCCGATTGTAGAAACGGGAGAGGAGCCGTCATCGGATGAGGAAGGAGACCGGGGGGAGGGAAAAAAAGGAAAGAAGGAAAAAGTTATTTCGGCCCGGCATATCGAGTTTGCCGAATTTGGTGAGGAGAAAGAGCAGACGAATGGAGAAACCCATAATATGGATCTGCTTAAAGATGTGGAGCTGGATGTTTCGGTCGAGCTGGGAAGGATAGAATTGCCCCTGGGAAAGGTTTTGCAGCTGTCCAAAGGGTCAGTTGTCGAACTGACGAAGTTAGCCGGAGAGCCGGTCGATATACTGGTTAACGGCAATCGTATCGCCCTTGGTGAGGTCGTCGTCATTGACGAGCATTTTGGCGTTCGCATTTCCAGCCTGGTAACTACCAAAAAACGTCTTGCTAAAATTAGTAATGGATCTTAGAGACAAGCTATCTTCACTTTCGGTTAGTCCCCCCAGGATTTTAAAAATTGTGATCGGCCTTTCGGTCGTTTTGCTTCTGATGTGGTTGTTTACCCTCTCCCAAATTGATCATACGGGAGAAAACACAGGCGGCAGGGAAGTTTTTCAGCAGGAACAAGCCGCGGACAGCCTGTCAGCAGACAGCGCAGCGTCTGAAGCCGGTGATGCGGATCGTTATGGAGGGTCTTCCGATATGTTTTCCAACGGATTGATCACCTTTTTTGTACTGGTTATCATCCTGGCGGCGATCTGGTTTTGGATCGACCGGTCCGAAGGCGCTGTTCCGCCTGCGAAAGGCCGGGAGATCGACAGCCACACCCTGGGCGAGGGGGGACAGTTGAAAATTATCCGCATGAACAGCGAAGTATGGGTGCTGGGGGTCACCTCCGCTTCGGTGAATCTGCTGCACCGGTACGCGGAGGATGAGTGGAAAGAGACGAAAGACGCGTATCAAACAGCCGATACAGGTACATATACGTTTGGCAGCCTATTCAGAAGCAAATTATGATGAAGAACTGCGTGTCTACAAAATACCCCTGGAAAAAAACAGCGTTTCTCGGAACAGTATTTACGCTTTTTCTGCCAGCCGCTCTGTTGGCAAATTCCATTTCAATGCCTTCGTTTTTTAGTTTCCCGGCCCTGTTTCAGGCTTCTCCGATAGATCTGGGGGGAGACATAGAGGACCTTTCGGTCGCTATACAGGCGTTGATCCTGGTTACGGTTCTTTCTTTTGGATCGGCCTTCATTACCATGATGACCAGCTTTACGCGTATTGTCGTCGTGTTTTTCTTTTTGAGAATGGGTCTCGGTACCCAGCAATCACCGCCGAATAAAGTATTGATCGGACTGGCGCTCTTCCTGACGATTTTTATCATGATGCCCACCTTCGAAACGGTGAATGAAACAGCTGTTCAGCCGTATTTGAACGAGGAAATTACGCAGATGGAGGCCCTGAGCGAGGCCTCCCTGCCCCTCAAGGAATTTATGGTACGGCAGACGCGGGAGAAAGACCTGCTCTTTTTCATGGATATGGCAGAGGTGGAAACCGTTTCGGGGGTTGAGGAGGTACCGTTCTATGTGGTCGTTCCCTCTTTTGTGATGAGCGAATTGCGGATTGCTTTCCAGATTGGGTTTATGATTTATCTGCCGTTTGTCGTCGTCGATATTGTCGTTTCAGCCGTATTGCTGTCGATGGGAATCATGTTTTTGCCTCCGGTATTGGTATCGCTTCCATTCAAGATTTTGATTTTTGTACTGACGGATGGCTGGTATATGCTGGTGCAGTCTCTTGTAGAAAGTTTTAATTAAATAGTTAGAAAATGAATGTAGAAACAGCTTTACACTGGCTGCAGGAAATGCTTACGGCGGTAGTCGTGCTCTCTGCCCCGCCTCTGATAGGAGCGCTGGTCATAGGATTGGCTGTGGCTATTTTTCAGGCCGCAACCTCTATTCAGGAATTGACGCTCAGCTATGTACCTAAAATGGTGGTGGTTGCGCTTATTCTGTTCTTTTCCTTCGGTTTTATGTTACAATACGCCATCGGGTTTATGGAGAGTATTTTCGAAATCATCCCTCAACTTACCAATTCATAGGGCCTGCCGGCTATCAAAAAGAAGAGAAAGGATTGAATGTCATTACTTTCTGCAGAATACATCCTGGCGGCTTTCCTTATCTTTGTGCGGGTAAGTAGTTTGGTAATGACCGCTCCCTTTTTTAATTCCGCTGCGTTCCCCGCCCGGGTTAAATTATTTTTTGCCCTGATTGTCAGCTTTATGCTCTCCTTTATCATTCCGGCGGAAAGCGTTCTGGTACCTCTCCAGGCGGGACTCCCTTTCTTGGCGACGGCGATCATACTCGAAGTTTTGGTGGGGGTGGCGCTGGGACTTGTGGGACAACTTATCTTTGCGGGTATTGAGATGGCGGGAACCCTGATAAGCCTCAAGATTACGCTAAGCTTTGCTCAGATCGTGAATACGATGACGCAGCAGAAAAGTGATGTCGTTGCCAACCTGTTCAGCATGTTCGCTGTCCTGATATTCCTCTCCATGGAGGGGGACAAAGTGTATCTGAGCGGCCTGGTAAAAAGCTTTGAATTGATCCCCATAAACCAGGCTGAATTGCAGCAGGCCGGCCCTTTTATGCTCGAAATAGCAAAATACCTGTTTGTGATTGCGGTCCAGCTCGCGGCCCCCTTCCTTATTGTGCTCTTTTTGCTGGATCTGACGCTTGCCATTTTTGCCCGGGTCATGCCACAGGCCAATATCCTGTTTATTGCCATTCCCATCAAACTGCTGCTGGGCTTCCTGCTGTTATCCTGGATTCTTCCCTATATGCCTGATGCCGCCAGCATAATTTTTGAGCGCATGTACGACTACCTCGTGGAGCTTGTGGGAATTATGATGCCGTAAGGTACCCCCCCCCCCTTCCCCTCATAGCCGTAGCGAATCTGCCGCTCTGCTTTATTTCTACCTGGTTTGGGAGAAGCAAGGCCGTGCCGTTCACTGGCTTCTTCTTTGCTGTATTATAAGTTAAGATCTATGGGACCAGGTACTATCTTTGTTGCTATGGCGGTACGATAACGTAAACCTGGGTTATTGATCAAAATCATAGACAGAGTAAGGGGCCGGAGGGGAAGAGCTCAGCCAGGAAAGGCAGGTACGGTTGCTATCAGGAAAGAATAGAGAAAAAGGAGAAAAGAGATGGTTCCGTTTTTTAACCGTTTAACACTTTTTCACGGGACAATTTTTGTTTCAGCTGAATTAGAATCTTCCCGATAATTTGTGATATCCGCGCCTCTGAGAGTTCCAGCAGTAAGGCTACTTCGTTCATCGTCATGTCTTCATAAAAGTAAAGCGTGAGTATCAGACGATTCTTTTCCTCAAGCTCCCCGATCTTTTCTTTAAGAATGCCCATCTGTTCTTTATCCACAAGCTCCTCATCCGGCAACGCAGCATCCGGATCCTCATGAATTTCATAAAAAGTGCCGGAATCATCATTATTGAAAGATGTATCCAGGGAAAGCGCATTGCGGGTCTGTACGTTGGACAAAAGCTGCCGGTAGTCTGTTATATCCATATCGAGTTCGCGGGCAATCTCTTCGTCCGACGGATCTCTCCCCAGCTCTTGCGATAGTTTATCAATTGCCTGGTTTACCTCTCCATAATCCTTGCGTTTTTTACGGGGAAGCTGGTCGATTTTACGCAGGTAATCGATGATATTGCCTCTGATCCTGTAATAGACAAAGGTATTGAACTTGGTATTCCGGCTGCAGTCATAGGAGTCCATAGCCTGCAGGAGCCCGCTTATCCCCGCACTTTCAATATCTTCCTGCTGCGTTAAGGGTTGATCAGGGATGTTTATTTTGCCGATAATACTGCGAATCAGCGGCATAGATTTGCTGATAATGGCGTTGCGCAGTCCATCCGACGGATTTTCACAGTATAGCTCAGCAAGTTCCTGGAGTGTCTTGTTAACCATCATTGTTCTTCGCTGTTATTCGAGGGATTGTTGTCTTCGGTTTGGGCGCCGGTATTAGAAACGGTTTTGTTGTCCTGGATAATATTCAGGAGAAATATCGAAAGATATACAAGCGAGAATAAAATAAGAAAGACAAGCAAGCTTCTGTAAAGAGCGATATTAATACTCTCGCCGGAGATCATCAATAACAGGAATTGTATAAGTGAGATAACGGTAACTAAACGTAATAACATAGTATTTCCCCAATTGGGTTAACGTGTTTTGTTTTGAAAACGGGATTTATAAATGATCATCATAACATATGTATTCAGCTGTAATAGCATTTGTTTCAAATTTATTGTTTCAACGTAGCATAATACCTTGCCTGTGTCAGTTGAGCAGATTTTCTGCAAAGCGTTCCGGATCAAAGATATCAAAATCATCGGGGATCGTTTCTCCGCTGCTGATAAAACGCAGGCTGTAGTCTGTCTGCGCGATCAGCTGGACGGTCTGTCCCCACCTGTCGGATTTGTCAATGTGAGTAAGTGCAAGGTGATCGGACTCTGTCCGGGCGGCCAGCGGATCATGGAAAGCGACCCCGTTGACGGCTGTATTAACTACATAATGTGTCTCGGAGCTGTAGGCCGACTTCAGCTGATCTTTGACCTCCATCAACTGTTTGAAGCTATTTTCCTCTATTTTTTCCACGGAGGGTGTATCAATAAGGATATGGTCAAACTGCTTCCATTCTTTGATCATGGCATCAGCCGTAGTTCCCGCTCTGAGCCGGTAGTAGGGGAGATCACGATCCCTGCAAAAGGGTGCTAAAATGGTATAATACGGGTGGTTTGTTCCTGCCGGGGGTTCCAGGGAGGCAACGGCTATTTTTTTGTCTGCCATTAAACGGGGGTGTTGGCTTAGTTTCATGATAAGGTGCGTTTTGCCCGTGCCCGATCGGCCCATAAAAAATAACAGTTTTCCCCCCGAACGCGCTTTGGCTTTTGTGATCACTTCACAAATGATGTTCGAAAGCTTTGAGTTAAACAGCTTCTGCTGTTCCCCGGGATGAATTCCCTGGTTTGATAGGGTATGAAACCAATCGGAAATAAGTCGCTTGGGTACGCCTTTATGCAGAAGTTTATGGTAAGCCGGATGGGAAGCATGGCTGAGATCAGCCGAAGACAAGGTAAGGTGCATCAGCGATTCTAACCGGTCCAGCCGCCGGAGCAGGGGGGATTCCTTTTCCCCGGCCCCGGGTCCGGAAGACTCTTTCGGCCGGCTATTGCTGGCCAGGCCGGGCCTCGTTTTAGCAACATTTCGAAATGGCTGTCCGTCCCGTGCGCCGGATTCCTCTTTTTTCTTACTCCCAGTGCTCCTGTTATTTCGAACAGCCGTGTTATCATTCGCTGCCGAACCGGCGGCGCGTCCCGGTCCCCGCAGGTCTTTTCTGCTGTATACCTGTTTAGTGGCAGGGTTGTCGGGCGGATTTTTGGCTCTGCTGGATTTTTCGGAGGGCAAGGCCCCGACGGCCGGTTCCTTCCATCCGTTGATTTCATTGATGTCAGAAGCCGTCTGCCGGGCCGCATACGCCCGTATGGCCGTTAATTTTGATTCAACGGCGGCCGATTTCTTTTGATCGCCCTGCTCAGAGCGTTCGAACGTCACCCCACCCCCGGGTTTTGCAGCGGCCGATAAGAGCCGTTCCCCTTCCTCGCCGTTCTCGCGGTCGCGGCCGGGACGGTCTTCTTCATTTTTATCGTCCGTATCTTGCAGAATGCCTTTAAGCGTTGACAGATCGTTCCCATACATCTGCATGGCGCTTTGTTTGGCTGCTTCGATTGTTTTGTCTAAGAATTTATGCAGTATCATACGGAGGCATGTTCATTTAATTCTGCTTGTTGAAGGCTTAGCCTGTCAAATGTTTTAAACTGTACATCCTGGCTGATATCATTATACGACAGTACATTTATTTCCGGCAAAATTGGTGCCAAAAATTCGAAAAGCGTGTGCCGCAAGACCGGTGAGGTCAGCAATACAGGGTCGTACCCCTGGCGAATCATGCGTTCAAATGTTTCGGAAGCATTTTTGTACACCACTTCAACGATACCGGGATCGAGTCCCAGGGTGTTGGAATTCAGGTTGCCCTGCTGGGCCTGTTCGATTAGGCGCGATTCGAGGTTGGAATCCATCATGACCACCACCAGCTCATCACTTCCGCCCACAAACTTCCGGGTGATAATTTCCGAAAGCGCTGCCCTGCAGTATTCTGTGAGCACATCCGTATTGTTGGTCTGTTTGCAGTGATCGGCCAGCGTTTCAAGGATGGTAACCAGGTTATTGATGGGAATGCGTTCCCGCAGCAGGCGTTTAAGTACTTTTTGTATTTCACCTATCTGCATGCCTTCCGGTACAAGTTCTTCAATCAACGCCGGGGATTGCTCTTCAATATTGTCAATCAGCCGTTTGACCATCTGGCGGTCGATGAGCTTGTGGGCATTCTTTTTCAAAACTTCCATCAGATGAGTGGTGATGACCGCTCCCGCCTCAATGACAGAAAGACCAAATTTTTCCGCCTGGGATTTATTTTTTCCGCTTACCCAGATGGCATCCATGCCGAAGGTGGGATCTTTGGTCTCTATCCCCTGGATATTGGCATCCAGGTCGGAGGGCAGGAGGGCCAGGTGATAGTCGGGCAGGAGTTCGCCCTGTCCCTGTTGAATGCCCCGCATCTTAATAATATAGTGGTTGGCGTCGAGCTGAACGTTATCGCGTACCCTCACCGAAGGAATGATAATGCCGAGCTCGGTGGCCAGCTGTTTTCTGAGGGAAGTAATACGGTCGAGCAGGTCACCGCCCTGTTGTTCTTCCACCATCGATATGAGGCTGTACCCGATTTCGAGCTCGAGCGTATCGAGCAGCAGGTAATCCTCAACACGATCCTCTTTTTTGTCCGGCAGTTCTTGCTGCTGTTTGGCTTCTTCTCTTTGCTCCTGTTCTTCATCCTCGTTTCGCTTGTAGGCCAGGAAGAGGAAAAGCGCTCCCATGCTCCCGAAGGGGATGAAGGGCATGCCGGGCATGATACCCAAAAAGAGAACGAATGAGGCGCCGAGCACCAGCGTTTTGGGATTGCCAAGCAGCTGTGAGGTGAGCTCCTTGCTTAAATTGCCTTCCGAGGCGGCGCGTGATACGATAATACCTGCAGCGGTGGAGATGAGGAGGGCCGGGATCTGCGATACCAGTCCATCGCCTATAGTCATCAGGGTATACACCCTGGCGGCCTCTGTAAGATCCATACCGTTTTGCATGGTCCCTATCACAAGTCCGCCAATAATGTTGATAAAAGTTATCAGGAGTCCCGCAATAACGTCACCGCGGACAAACTTGCTGGCCCCGTCCATGGCCCCGTAGAAATCGGCTTCCCGCGCAATTTCTTCCCGTCTTTCCTTCGCCTCCTGGTCGGTAATGAGCCCGGCACTGAGGTCGGCGTCAATAGACATCTGCTTGCCGGGCATGGCATCGAGGGTAAAACGGGCGGCCACCTCGGCAATACGGGTGGCTCCCTTGGTAATAACCACAAAGTTGATAATGATAAGTACGGCAAAAATAATGATCCCGATCACATAGTTGCCCTGAACGATAAATCCGCCGAAGGATTCGATAATGGAACCCGCGTAGCCTTCGCTTAGGATGAGACGCGTGGTACCGATATTAAGCGAAAGCCGGAAGAGGGTCAGGATAAGCAGCATGCCCGGGAAAACCGCAAACTCAAGGGGCTTGAGCGTATAAAAGGCCACCAGCAGTACGATGATTGAAAGCGAAATGTTAAGCGCCAGGAAAAAATCCATCAGTCCGGCGGGAAAAGGGAGAATCATGATCGACAGGATCATGATGATACTGGAAGAGATCAGGACATCCGTCTGGAAAAACCGGTCCCTGAGCTTAGCGGTATTGATATCGGATAATGCCATGGTTGATGCTGCTAAATATTGTGTTTGTTTTTGAGTTTGTAGACATACGCCAGAATTTCGGCGACGGCCCTGAACAGATCCTCCGGGATGAATTCATCCACTTCGGCCGAAGCAAAAAGAGCCTGGGCCACCGGTTTATTTTCCACGATGGGAATATCATATTCTCTGGCCAGTTTTTTTATTTTCTGGGCTCGCAACCGCTGGCCTTTCGCCATCACGACAGGGGCATTGGTTTCATCGGGATCGTACTGCAGGGCAATAGCGTAGTGGACGGGATTGGTGACGACCACATCCGAATCGAGGACGGCGTGATCAAGCCGCTTCTTTCGAAGAGACATCCCCAGCTGTTTACGCTTGCCTTTCATTTTCGGGTCGCCTTCGCTTTGTTTATGCTCATCCTTTACTTCCTGTTTGCTCATTTTCAGATCCTGTTTGTGCTGGTACTGCTGGTAAGCGGCGTCGGCAATAGACATGACCAGGAGTGCTGCCAGGACCTTGGTGACAAACAGCAGGATATGAGAGCCCGATTCGCTGATATTGTATTCCAGCGGCATGATAGCAAAAGAGACGAAGTGCTCGATATTGTCCTGGATGGTAGAATAGACGATCACGCCCATGACCAGCAGTTTAAAGAGTCCCTTGGCAAGTTCGACCAGTCCACGCTTTGAAAAGACCCGTTTGATGCCGTTGACAGGATTAATTTTACTTCCCTTGGGCTGTATGGCCTTAAAGGAGAAGGCCGCCTTGGTTTGAACAAGATTGACAAAAAGAGCAGTGGCAAGCAGGATCATAAACAGCGGGAGCATGAGCTGGTAGGCATGGGTTGAGGCCACTTTAAGATACATGATTGCCTGGTTTTGATTGTCAATAGGCATCGCTGAATTCAGGAAGAAAATTTCAAAGACAGCTTCCGCATGCTGGTACATAAAGCTGCCCATCCCGATGAAGGTAAACAGGGAGACAAGCATCAGCATGACCGAAGAAATTTCTTTGCTGACGCTGACATTCCCTTCCTCGCGGGCTTTCTCCAGCTTCCGCGGTGTGGGATCCTCTGTTTTTTCCTGAGCTGAGTTTTGGTCTGCCATAGAGGATAGATAAAACAAATACAGTACCACTTCCCTGGAGGTCGATTTATCACTATTACGGATGATTATTTTCGGGAAAAGGGAGAAAACATCCACGGAAGCGGAAAACATTTCCATTTTGACCGGCCTCTTTTTGCGGGAGGTGGTACGGGCGGGGAAGACAGAGGAGCAGGCTGCGATGCTTTGGAGACAGCGATACAGCGGAAGGAAAGAGGAGTCCCGGCCGGCGGTTAAGGCAGCAAATAATGAAGTGGCACAGAATTTGAAGGTACTACTACACAAGCCGGCGGGACCCGGCGCACGAAAACACAAATGAGATATGAACTTACCATGTTAGAACGATTAGAAGCGCAGATGCAGGCGATGCAAATGCTGTCGAAGACCCAGGAGGTTACGGCCGACAACCTTGCCAATATCAATACGCCGGGGTTTAAGGGTAACAAGGTCTTTTACCAGATGGTGAAGGAACAGGTGGACGGCCGGGAAGTCAGCCGGACGATCCCGAGGCAGCATCTCGATATGTCGCAGGGCGTGCTGGAGGCTACGAACAATGAGTTTGACTTTGCTATCAAAGGCGAGGGATTCTTTATGGTCGAGGGACAGAACGGGGAGCGGCAGCTGACGCGCGACGGACGGTTCCATATTGATCCGGACGGATTTCTGGTTGACGGAAACGGCAGCAAGGTTATCGGGAACGGGGGACCTATTAATATGCCCGATCTCATCAGGGCCACCGAAGCCAACAATGGCGGGGGCGGCATGGAAGTAGCGACCGACGGGACTATTCGTATCAACGATGAAGTATATGACCAGATACGGACGGTCGGAGTGGAAGATCCATCTCAGCTGGAACGCCAGGGGAGCAACTATTTCAAGGCAACCGAAGAGATGCTTACGGAAGATCACTCCAGCAGCATCATGCAGGGCTATTTTGAAAAGGGGAATGTCAATCCCCTGAATGAAATGGTCGACATGATGCAGACCGTAAAGACCTTTGAGTCGCAGCAGCGGGCTATCAGAACGACCGATGAAATGCTGGGACAGGCTACATCCAAACTTGGACAATTTTAATATTAATAAAATATCACACTTATGTTTAGAGCTTTAAATACGGCCGCACTCGGGATGAGTGCACAGCAGAAGTCCGTTGACAACATCGCCAATAATCTGGCTAACGTGGGCACGACGGGATTTAAACGCAGCACGATTGCCTTTCAGGATCTGTTTTATGAAAACGTAGCGGTTTCCAAACCCGGAGCCGCGGCAAACAGGCTGTCCAATGACAGCCCGGACCTGCAAATCGGTCACGGTGCGCGCGCGGTCTCCACAATCCGAAATTATATGCAGGGGTCGATGAGCGAGACGGCCAATCCCCTGGATATGGGAATCAGCGGCGATGGCTTTTTCCAGGTGGAGATGCCTGATGGGACCATCGGGTATACCCGTGACGGCAATTTTAGCCGCGATTCGAGCGGTATGCTGGTAACGAATTCCGGATTGCCGCTGGCCGACCTTATTGAAGTACCCATGGAGGCCAAGGCGGTCGAAGTGTCCCAGGATGGCACGGTAACGGCCCTGATGGGGGATAACCAGGAGATCGAACTGGGACAGATAGAGCTGGCCAAGTTTTCAAATCCCGGCGGACTCGAAGCCAGGGGCAATAATTTGTTTATGGAAACTCAGGCCTCGGGCATGCCCTTTATTGACCGTCCGGGTGCAGAGGGGTTCGGGGTCGTGCGCCAGGGATACCTCGAGGATTCCAATGTGGATGTCGTAACCGAAATGGTGCAGCTCATTGAAGCGCAGCGGGCGTATGAGACCAACTCCAAGATGGTTCAGTCTGCCGAAGACATGATGTCGGTCACCAATTCCATTAAACGATAAGCCGGGGATCAGCCAATGACCTTCAAAACGATATGTATGATGTCGGCCCTGATCGCCGGTACCGGCGGTATTCCGGGAGGATATGCGACGGCGGCGGGACCGGGATTCCCGGCCGGTGATGGATTCCCCGCTTATGCCGCAGGTACGATCCTGTCCGGTGCGGATAAAGCGACGGATGCGAAGGAGGTCATCCTGAAAAAAGCTCGTGCGAAAATTGCCCGTCATTTTTCATCGGGGGACTACCGGTTTGAGGTTACGGCACGATGGATACCGAGAAACCTGATGGCCCGGGAGGCGGAGAATATTGTGGCTGTGGAGCTTAAGGGACAGGTGCAGCGCTATACCGACTTTGACGTTGTTTACCGGGATCGCGGCCGCCGCGATAAGGCAAGCATTCAGCTGGCCGTGGATATTGAAAAAAAGCTTCCCGTGGTTATCCGGCGCATTTCGAGGGGAGAAGAGATCAGGGAAGGAGACCTCGAAGAGCAGTGGGTGTCACTCGGGCGCAACAAGGGCGATCTGATGGAAGAGGCAGGTATGATAAGCGGCAACAAACTCCGCAGAACGTTGTTGTCGGGACAGCCGGTACGGCGTTCATATCTCGTACGGGAATATATTATCGATGCCGGTGACCGGGTGAAGCTTATTATTGAGAAGCGGGGAGTTCGCGTTCAGCTTATGGGAGAGGCACGTGAAAATGGAGCCGAAGGGGATATCATCAGTATTTACAGCAACGAAACGAGAAAAAAATATAAGGGCGAAGTAATACGTCCGGGTATAACAAAATGGAAACAAACGCTTTGACAATCAGACATACGGTATTGGTATTCGTTTTAACCCTTGTGGCAGCTGTTCCGGTATGGGGACAATCGATGTACGAGGACAATTCGGCCAGCCAGGTCGGGGACATCATAACGGTTATCCTTCAGGAAAACATAACGGGAAGCACCAGCTCGGATGCCCAGAACAGCTCCAATGCAGCCGCTGCGGCGGAGGGCTCTGCCTCGAGCAATTTTATGCCGTTTCAGCCCACCTTCGGGACCGGTGCGCAG
Organism: Fodinibius roseus; assembly: GCF_900129315.1. Classification (GTDB taxonomy): domain Bacteria; phylum Bacteroidota; class Rhodothermia; order Balneolales; family Balneolaceae; genus Fodinibius; species Fodinibius roseus. The sequence goes on along the minus strand of NZ_FQUS01000020.1, from coordinate 8,992 downwards.
GTCAATTACGATTCCGATGAACGGGTGGAAACCAACCAGGGACAACTCCTTGAGGGCGTCATGAGCGTGGAGGTAACGGAGGTCACCCCCAGTGGAAACCTCGTTATCGAAGGCAGCCGGTCTACCGAAATAAATGGGGAGCGCCACAGGATGGATCTGACCGGCGTAGTACGTCCCCGTGATATCAACGGGCGAAATCAGATCGTGTCGTACCGGGTGGCCAACGCCCGGATTAATTATGAGAAAGACGGCGACATACGAGGCGTAACCAAGAAGGAAGGATTTTTCAAAAGAGTAGCGCTTGCCGGAGTGGGCATTGTCGTCGGTGCGGCTGTTGTTCTTAAAAGTATGAATCAGTAATGAAATGACCATGACGAATAATAAAAAATATGGATGGCAGCTTTTTTGTCTGGCTCTGCTGGTATCAGTACTGGCGACGGCTGAGGCAGAGGCTCAAAGCCGTTTAAACAGACTGGTAAAGGTACAGGACGCCTCAGCTAAGAAGATTGTAGGCTATGGACTGGTAACCGGCCTGGATCGTTCGGGAGACCGGACGATAAGCAGGAGGGGGGCCGAGTTTACGGTGCAGTCTATTGCCAATATGCTTGATAATTTTGGCATACGAGTAGATCCCGAGCGGCTTCGCACCCGGAATGTAGCCGCTGTTATGGTTACGGCGGTCATCGGACCCTATCACGGGAAAGGAAGTGATATTGATATTACGGTGTCTTCCATGGGTGATGCAAGCAGCCTGGAGGGCGGCGTGCTGCTGGAAACCCCTTTGCTGGACCCTACGACGAAGGAAGTATATGCAGAGGCGCAGGGACCGCTCGTAACCGGCGGTATTAAAGAGGAGGTGGGCAGTACGCGCCTGTCAAGGAACGGCTCTCTGACGGCTACGATCCCGGGGGGGGGCATTGTGCAGCAAGATAATGATTTTCAGCTCGATCCCGATCAGCCGCTGGGTTTGGTACTGGATGACCCGGGCTACGTTAATGCGCGCCGGATAGCAGAGGAGATTAATAGCAGTTTTGACGAAGAAATCGCATCCGTATTCAATCCGGGTATGGTACAGGTGGAATGGCCGGCAGCGTTTCAGACACAGGGGACGCGAAACGTGTTTGTCAGCACGATCATGGAGCAGGAGGTAGAGCTCGATAAGCCTGCAAGAATTATAATCAATGAACGGACCGGTACCATTGTGACGGGTGGAGATGTGACGATCGACAATGCGCTGGTGTCGCACGGCAGCGTACAGGTGAGGACGCAGGTAACGCCTTTTGTAAGTCAGCCTCCGCCGTTCAGCGGCGGGGATACGCAGGTATTTGCGGTACCCGATGTCGGTATCAGCGAAGAGTCAGCACAGAATATCGTTCTGGAGCCGAATACGAATGTGCAGCAGCTGGGCGAATCCCTGAATTCACTGGGACTGAGCTCCCGGGATATCATTTCGATTTTCCAGGCGCTGGATCGTGCCGGCGCCCTGCAGGGGGAATTAATAGTGATGTAAAGCGCTCTTGCACACGCATGGAAATGCCTCTTGTATGGGAGGTCTTGATAAAAAACTGGCTTCCTTTAGCGGCTGCCGCCGGGATCCGGAATGCAGCACGGGCCGGGCAGGTCTCGCGAAGGTCCAGTCTAAAAAAATCAATAACAACCTAACCTACCAGTATATATGAATATGAATGTGAATATTAATGCAATAGCGCATACGCTACAGGGGGATACGGATATGGGGATGAGCAAATCCCGCAGCGATGAAATAAAAAAGGAGGAAATAGCTACTGATTTCGAGGAGATCTTTGCCCGCAAATTAGTCAGCGAACTCACTAAAGATTCGTTCAAAATGGACGATAACAATGGTGTTCTGGGTCAGTCTAACAATATGTATCGCCGGCATATAACGGAAACGCTTGCCAATGAAATAGCAAAACAGCGGAAGCTGGGGATGGCCGATCTGATTACCGAGCACTGGAAGCAGCGAACATCGTTTTAATTAAATGATAACCGGCAGTAAAGATCCGAATAACATGCAATCAGAAAATGAAATCAACGAGTCGTTCAGGCAGATAGAACAAAAGGTGGAAAGCCTGCAGGGTTTGGCCCGGCAAATGAAGGAGACCCTGGATAAACAGACCGAAGCCATTATTTCGGCTGATGAGGAAAAGCTTACAATATATACGGAAGCATATACCGATTTAAAGGGACGGTATAATCAGCAGGAGCAAAAATTTATCGATCAGCTGCACCACCTGTTGGAACCGGCCGGGGTATCGTCTCATGAGGTCCGGTTGGAACAGCTGAAAGGCATTTTTCCTAATGCTTCCTCAACGATTGACAAGTGGAAAGAGCAGCTTCGCCGGCAAGCACGGGAGCTCAAGCGGAAAAATGAACGGGTTGTTGAGCTGCTGGACTTTGCGTTAAACCGGAATGCTGAGCTTATGTATGCTATTTACAGCCTGAATAACCGTAAGAGTACGCATTATGGCTCGGGCGGACAGAAAGAAGAAATTTCATCCGGAATGACCGTTAACAAAGAAGCATGACCCATGAGATCACTATTTGAAATTGCAAAAAGCGGCCTGCAGAGTGCGCAGCATTCTATGTCGGTGACATCAAACAATATTGTCAATGCCGACACGCCGGGCTATAGCCGCCAGCGCGTGGAAAAATCTCCGGACGGCATGCAGATGGACGGATATCACGCCGGACTCGGAGTAAATATTGACGATGTAAGCCGGCTGCGGGATGGGATGAACGATGTGCTGCTTAACAAAAAGAAGCAGGATATGGGATACCTGGAAAAGAAGGCTGAGCTTTACGAAAAGTTAGAGGCCTCCGTGGTATCCGACTACGGGGAGGATCTGGACAGCCAGGTGGGGGGACTTTTTGATAACTTCTCGGAGCTGGCGAGTAACCCGCAGGATGTGAGCGTCCGCAATAACCTTATCAATGAATCGCAGCAGCTTACCAGCAAACTGCGGGAAATGAGCCGAAGCACGGATGAGACAAGCAACCTGGTACAAAATTTTGCCGGAAAAACGCTGGATTCGATTAATAGCCTGCTGGGTACTATTAATGAATTGAATTACTCGATTAAGCAGAGCGAAGCCAAGGGCCAGCCCGACCACAGCAGTTTGGATATCCGTGTTGCCAAACTAAATGAACTTTCCGAGCTGGTCGACTTTGAAAGCCAGGTTACCGACACGGGCGCGGTTCAAATTGAGATCGGAGGCCGGAAAGTACTGGATGAAGACCAGGCCTACCATCTGAAGGCCGAGGTCGATGACGTGAATAAAAAGTTCAGGTTGAGGCTTGAGAATGGCTATGTTGTTGAGCCCGACGGAGGAAAGATAGGGGCCGAAATAGAGATGTACCAGGAAGGGATTCCCGAAATGAAAGAGAAGCTGAATAATATAGCATCGACGATCGTATCAGAAGTTAACAATATCCACAGCAGCGGGTACGGACTTGAAGACAATACGCAGCGTGCGTTCTTTAACCCTGCCGGGACCACAGCAGAAGATATTGAACTCAACCAGGCCCTTATTGATAATCCCAACCATATCGGGGCTTCTGATACGGCAGGAGAAGCGGGAAACGGGGAAGTGGCTTCCCGGATAGCCGATCTCAGAAATGAAAAAATTATCGGAGATGCGGGTGATAACCAGCGGCTGTCGGAATATACGGTTGGTTTTATCAGTAAGCCGGGCGAGGAGTTGAGCAGGCTCAATTCCACAATAGAAGCCAGGGATTCTGAAATCCAGATGCTTAAAAGCCAGCAGGAACAGACAGCCGGCGTTAATATTGATGAAGAACTGAGTCGTATGATCAAGTTTCAGAATTCGTACCAGGGAGCGGCTAAAGTGATGAATTCCGCCCAGCAAATGTATGACACCTTAATCAGTATAGTCAGATAAAAATATTATGATGCGTATAACTCAAAAGTCGATGTTTGCCAGCTTCATGCGGGATGTCAATAAGAACCGCGGGGAGATGGCAGAAATTCAGTCGGATCTTTCAAGCGGCCGGGAAGTGCGGAGGCCGTCTCAGGATCCTGTTTCTTTTCAGAGTAGCAGAATCATTGAAGGAAATATTGAAAAAAATAACCAGTTTCAGAGCAATATTAACAGTGGATTGCGCCAGGGGCGGCTTGCCCAGGAGGCAATGGACGGGGTCATAGATGCCCTCATCCAGGTTAAGGATATTATGGTTAAAGGCGCGTCCGACACGGTCGGGGAGAGCGAGCGGGAGGCGATGGCGGATGAAATTTCCGGCATCAGAAATCAAATTGTGGATAGTATGAATGCTCAGTATGGCGATCGCTATCTTTTTGCGGGTACCAACAGCGGAGTAAAACCTTTTGAAGTGACTGCTGGTGTGGTTACCAGTAACAGCAATGATAAAGCCCCGCATATTGTAGCCGCTGACGGGGTAGAAATTGACATCAGCATTACCGGACAGGAGATGACCGGTACCGATGCCGGGGACCTGTTTGATATTATCGGAAATATTGAAGATGCGTTGCGGAATAACGACGACCAGGCCCTGAATGATTTGCTTCCTGACAGTGACGAAGCCATAGAACATGTGACCGATCTGACTTCAAAGCTGGGGGATAATATCAATCGAATGGATTTTATGTTTGAGCAGTATGAGTCTACAAAAATTACCCAGGAGTCGGATGTTAGCGAGCTGGTGGATACCAACTACGCGGAAGCTTTTTCCCGGCTGCAGAGAAACCAGGTGGCCTACGAGTCGGCTATGGCGGCTCACAGCAAGATGTTTAAAAATGTGCTGCTCAATTATATTTGATCATCATATAAGAAATATATGACAGGGGATTAACCATTGAAAAATAACCCGGTGGCACGGCAATAACGGATAAAGATGTTTTTTTCAGGGCTTTTATTCACATGCCGTTTTCAGAGGATCTGTTATCCGGTAACAAATAAATTTAAAGGTAGTTGCTTACGCCTTTTTGCTAAATAGCAAAGCAAAGATACTATGAATATTAAACTTATACCCGCCACTGCAAAACCGGAAGAAGTGATAGACTGGGTCGAATTGGTCCTGTTTTTGTCTGATGACAGCTACCTGGACAAGCGAAAAATACGTGACTGGTCTCAAAAGTTTAACAGCATTACCGTTGCGGGCAAGGGTGAGCACCCGCCCACCCAACTGCCGGACGGCGTTGCCTGGTACAGCTACTCCGGGGACAGCAGGCGATCCGAGGTATGGAACCACCTGGTTGGAGCGGCGCATAAAGAGTGGGTCTTGTTTGTAGAAGATGATGAACAGATACGCTTCAGTGATTTTCCAAGTCGTACATTCATCGATTCAAATACCTGGTGTCCCGCCTTAATACGGCAGAAACGGAAGGAGCACACCCGGCAATTTTATCACATGCGGCTGGTACATACGCCGGTTGAGGGAACCGTCGTATTTGAAGGGCAAAGTATACCGGACTGTACCCGTTACATCAGGGAAAGGGAGATCGAATTATGTAACCGTCCGGTTCTTATTGAAAGGGAAAGTAGTCCCATAGCTCATGTCGATATTGAGGAAGAACTTTCTGTAAAATCGTATTCTCCCAAATTATACTTGGTACAGGGGGCGCGTTATTACCGGGAGAGAAAATATGTGCGGGCTGCGGCCCAGTATCGCCAGTTGCTTAAAAAGGAAAAACTTCTGCCATTTGACCGGTTGGCTGCTGTTAACGGGTTAGCGAGCTGCATGGCGGAACAGCATAAATGGTCGAAAGCGATGACGCTCACAGAGGAATCCCTCAAGGCTGAATCAATACAGGCACTGCCTTATTTCATTCAGTTTAAAATTCATGAATTGCAAAAGGAATGGGGAAACGCGCATACCGCACTGCGCCGGTATTATGAGCAGCAGTCTTTGTATTCCCGGTCCAGCTTCGATAAGGTTATGAATGAAGAATCGATTCTCGTACATCTTTCCGATGTTGCACTCAGAGCAGGTGACCGGCATATGGCTTCCGACTATTTTGAAGAGTTATTTACGTACAAGAGGGAAGAAGTGGACAGGGTTTTATTATACAAAGTGCTGGTCTTGTCCATTGAATTGTCAAATTATGAGCGATCCGTTCATTTATTTAACCGTATGTTCAAGGATGTGTTTCCTGATAAGTTTGATGAAAAACAAAAAGAGAAGCTCAATGATATCATGACAATGTTTATGAATCAGGAGTGGTATCCATTTGTGGCAAATGTGTATAGCAAGATGTGCAATGCTTTTCCGGGTGACGAAGTTTTCAAAAGGCGTTTAATCGTATCACTGACCAAAACAAATCGGCTGGACAAGGCCCGGACGATGGTCTCTAATATTATATAGACCCGTATTTCTCACAACGGGTTGTGGTATGTTGTTGTAACCTTATGATACAGATAAACTTGTGCTGTTTTTTGCAAAACCGTTCTTTTGCTCAATGTCGGCGTTATCAGTCGGTTGAAATCCTCACATATGGGCTATATGCTGTGCTTTCAACCTCCCTCTGGCCTTGACCTTGAACAAAATCCCTGATTTGAAAAGGCCTCATACAGTACTTCAAGAGCAAACAGAAAGTAGAAAATATTACGTTTTAAGTATAAGGTAGAAGAGAGTAGAGGATCTAAGCAGAAGCGTTCTCTTCCGAATTATCCGAGGAGGCTTTTTTAATTTTGTTCCGGATGGTCCGGTCGGTGATGCCCAGTATCTTGGCGGCTTCCTTTTGATTCCCCTGGGTGTGCTCAAGTGCCTTTTTGATCAGCTGGAGTTCCATGTCTTCAATGGAAATAAGCGGTAAGTCGGTGAGAACTTCTTCGCTCACTTCGAGGTCCACTTTTGAAAACATATTTTTTTCGATATGATCCAGTGTAATAACCTCACTGTCTCCCGATAGTATGACACCCCGATGGATTTTATTTTCCAGTTCACGCACATTGCCGCTCCATTTCTTATTCATAAGAAATTCCAGAAGATCATCGGACAGCTCCTTTGAATCCAGGCCGTATTTATCCGTATAACGGCTAACAAAGTGGTCTGCCAACAGCGGAATGTCTTCTTTTCGATTTCGCAGGGGTGGAATAGAAATAGGAAAGACATTCAGCCGGTAATAGAGGTCCCGCCTGAACTGATCATCGGCAATAGCCTGTGCAATATTGCGGTTGGAGGTAGCGATAATCCGGACATCACACGTTACAGGTTTTTGGCTTCCCACCCGGTTAAATTCATTTTCCTGTAAGACCCGCAGGAGCTTTGCCTGTATATGGATATCGACCTCGGTGATTTCATCCAGCAGCAGAGTGCCCCCGTCCGCCTCTTCAAAAGCACCTTTTTTATCGGAGATGGCGCCTGTGAAAGCTCCTTCCACGTGACCAAAAAGCGTGCTTTCGACCAGTTCGCGGGGAAGATTGGCGCAATTTATTTTTATATAAGGGGCGTCCGACCGGTTACTGTGCACGTGAATGAGATTGGCAAATACTTCCTTGCCGGTACCGCTTTCACCCTGGATCATCACCGGCGCCGTAGTGGAGGCGATCTGGGGAAGAATGTTCATCAGTTTTTTGACTTGTGGGTTCTCCCCTATGAATCTTTTCTCAGCCCTCTGAACGACATCATCCCCATTGTTATCCGCCGCGTTGTTACCACTGCCGGATTGTTTTTTGTTCCGGGCAAAAGCTTCTATTTTGTGCCGGTTGTCAAAGGAAGTGCCCGATTCAAAATAACGGTCAATACGAAAAATGATCTCCTTGGCCTTAAAGGGTTTTGTAATGTAATCGAATGCTCCCTTCTGAAGGGCCCGGACGGCATGGTTGATATTCCCGAACCCGGTCATCATGATAACACCGGTTTCCGCATGATTATTCAACACATGCGAGAGAACCTCATCTCCGGTCATGTCATCCATTTTTACGTCGGTCAGGACAAGATCCACGTCATGATCTTGAAGAAAGCTCATCCCTTTGGCAGGCGACAGAAAAGTCGTTGTCTCATACCCGTGTATGGATAAATTCTCTTTGAGGAACTCAAGCAGCATTTCGTCATCCTCAAGGATAAGAACATGCTTTTTCATAGAATAAGATGATACGGTTAATTCGATGTTAGCAGAGAAAACAACTACTTAATCTGCTGCGTTGGTTAGCTTCGAGATCGATATAAGTTATATATAAGCATTAAAAGACTTTCTGATTAAAAACTCAAAGAAATACGATTTAAAATAACCATATTTTTTAAAATACAAGTGTATTTTAACCCGGCTCATCATCTTTTGTATACACAATCCTTTAGATTTTCTTACTATGAATTAGGGATATGGCAGACCTGAATTAAGGGTATTCTTGTCGTACCATCGTTGATCCTCCTGTTTCGTTGGCGCGAAGAAATGGACAGTTCAGAACGCTTATTCTTTACCCAATGCCCCCATCCTGCGTGTTTGACGTTTGGCTCATATAACAATTGATTTCTGCAATTATTGAAGCGATAAGATCGTAGCTGTAAATGAGCGTGAATATTTAAACATACAAAATCGGTGGTACAAACTGATATTATTTTTTGATTAAGATAGAGTTGGCCTTCAGATGAGTATAAGGCCGGAGGTGCCCGGGCCGGGAGCGGTTTTATAGACGGGTAGGAATCGGCAGGGCAGAATAAGTAATTTATTTCATGCTATGTAAGAGACGATACGTAAAGGCAAGGAACAGCATAATTGAGGCTCGGGATGAGTCGGGAAGTGCCTGCCTTCATGTTAGCTGCCAAGAGGGAGTCTGCCTGACTCCCGCCGCGATCCTCTAAATCAGGCTAAACTCTTTCGGGAGCAGGAACAGGTGATTGCTCTTCCCAGGCCCGCAGGAATAAGTATCCGCATTAGAACAAAAGCTGCGATGAGTTATTTGTAATAGCCACGACTTGATCTGACAGTCAGCCGTTAGAAGTTGGTTTTAGTTGTCAGGTTAATCTCATCTGAGTTTGGCTCTTCCAGAGCTGG
>NZ_FQUS01000034.1 GCF_900129315.1 Fodinibius roseus | reverse complement strand
CTGTATATAATAATCTCTGTGACTCAACGATTACCTCTCCCTAAAATTTATCTGCAATAGAGCGTAAAAACCGTTAAAATTATTGAGGACGGTTTTTCAGTTTTCGTGATCGGTCCGACACACAACCCAATCCAAAACATCAACACCCGCCGCCATGAGCAGGACGTTTGCTAATGGACCTAATCGAGACCCGTCACCAGGAGTCCTCCACCATCCTTTGCTCGCAAATACCGGTCAACGGATGGCACAAATTGATCGGAGAAGGGACCATCGCTGATGCAATTTTAGATCGGGTGGAGTATTCTTCGCATCGATTGGAACTGAAAGGCAAGTCACTTCGCAAAAAAACAACGCTTGACCCCCATGAAAATTAACCGCTAATATTGCTAGTGGAAAGTGGCACTGTTTGGCCCGAAATGGGTGGTACTATATGACCGAAATAGCAAAATAAATATTCTAATTAGTCAAAATATTGGTAGCATGAAGCGACTGGGGCTTTAACTTTGAATATAGAAAGTAGGTGAGTATTAGCAATTTATCACCTGGGGGCAAATAAAAAAATGAGGAAACATTAAATCTCATTACAAATAACGGGTATGAGATAATTCAGCTTTTTTTAAAACTATAAACACTAAGACTATGGAAAAAAATATACGGTGGATTACAGTGGGATTAGGGGTAATGTTTTTAACACTCTTCGCATTGACTCCCAATCTATATGCCCAACAGCAAAACGTTAGTGGCACGGTTACCGATGCTGCCACTGGAGAGACACTTCCGGGGGTAAATGTGGTAGTTAAAGGCACTACTGCAGGGACGGCCACAAATGCAGGTGGAGAGTTTAACCTGACTGTCGAGAGTCTGCAGGATACCCTTGTGGTTTCCTTTGTAGGGTATGAAACCAAAGAGGTAGCGATAAATGGAAGAAACAATTTAGAAATTGAGTTGCAATCAGCAGCAATATTCGGTGAAGAATTAGTTGTGATTGGCTATGGTACACAGGAAAGGAGGGATCTGACAGGTTCTGTAGCTTCTGTAAATTCAAATGATTTTGAGGCTGGATTTCATACTAATCCCGATCAAATACTGCAAGGAAAAACTTCCGGTATCCAAATAAATCAAGCAACCGGGGCGCCGGGGGCGCAGTCCAGAGTGAGAATCAGAGGGACCGGTTCGATTAATGCTGGTAACTCACCATTATACGTAATCGACGGAATGCCAATCACTAATAGAACTCAACCTACGTCTAGTACGCAGACCAGTAGTCAGCCATCCAATAATCCATTGGCAAGTTTATCACCAGGTGATATTGAATCCATAGAAATTTTAAAAGATGCATCGGCTACTGCTATTTATGGAGCCAGAGGGGCTAACGGTGTCATAATGATAACAACGAAGCATGGTGAAGAAGGTTTTAAAATAAATTATAATGGTACTGCCGGAGTACAAAATGTAGCAAACAGAATGGATGTACTAAGCGCTGAGGAATATGTATCGGTAAAGAACGGTCTCGCCGAAATAGACGGTGAACCTCCCGTATTTAGTCAATCTGACATCGAACAAATAGGCCCGGGGGTCAATTGGCAGGATGAGATCTATCGCACAGCAGCTATTCAAAACCATCAAATAAGCTTTTCCAGGGGGCTCGAAACCACAAATTACTATCTGTCCTTTAATATGTTTAATCAAGAGGGGCTTGTTATAAACTCAAATATGGAAAGGTACGCGGGTCGATTTAATATTGATCACTCAACGGAGAATCTAAAATTTGGACTTAACCTTTCTACTTTACTGGTAGAAAATGATCAGGCTCCTCAGGGTAAAAGTGCTAATGAAGGAGTAGGTGTGATAGGTTCCTCAGTAGATATGGATCCGACTATGCCTATTTTTGATTCTGATGGCGAATTCATGAGACATTCAGTCATCACAGCAGATAATCCTCTTGCCATATCAAACGGTGTGTCAATCTTAGACCGGACCTACAGAACTTATGGTAATGCATTTTTGGAGTATGAAATAATGAACAATTTAACAACACGAGTAAACTTTGGAAGTGATAGAAATGATCATCGAAGTGATGCATTCAGTTCTTCCCTGACACTGATGGGGGAAGGCGCAGGTGGAATGGCGGATGTAGTAACAAGAGAATCAACAGACTATCTGGCTGAATTTACGACAAATTATAGCATTGTGTTAGGCAAGGTGCATGATATGTCTGCTATGGCTGGTATAACCTATCAAAGCTTTAACTCCAAGAGACTTAGTGGGGAAGCCACCGGTTTTCCCTCTGAAGTGACCAGGACTGATAATTTAGGTTTAGGTTCCCGAGAATCTTATGGTTTAGGTACAAATGCCGTTGAAAACAGGCTGTTGTCTTATCTGGGAAGGGTTAACTATACCCTCAGTGATAGATATTTGTTAACAGCAACATTCAGGGCAGATGGTTCTTCTCGATTTGGGCCGGAAAACAGATTTGGATACTTTCCCTCTTTTGCATTGGGTTGGAGATTATCCGATGAACCTTTTATGGATAACATGAAGTATATTTCAGAATTAAAGGTAAGAGGAAGCTGGGGTATAACCGGCAATCAGGAAATTGGAAATTTCAACTATCTACAAACCTTGAGTGGGGGTGGAAGTGCGGCATTTGGGGGAAACGCTTATACAACAGTTCGCCCTGAACGAATACCCAATCAGAATTTACAGTGGGAAGAGACAACTCAAACAAATATTGGTGTAGACTACAGTTTACTGGATAACAGGCTCTCCGGATCAGTTGACTGGTATAGCAAGGATACGGATAATTTATTATTAAATTTACCCGTACCGTCAACAAGTGGCTTTTCTTCTATACTAAGTAATGTAGGTAGTGTCAGAAATACAGGTTGGGAATTTCAATTGGAAACAAGAAATGTAGTAAATTCTAATTTTAATTGGTCAACTTCTGCTAATTTAACTTTATTAAATAACGAAGTTATTGATCTGGGTCCGATTCCTGAAATTATTCACGGTTTCGGTGGAAACGTTATCAGCCAATTTGCGCTTATCAGGCCCGGATTTCCCTTGAATTCCTACTATGGATGGGAAATAGAAGGAGTATTTCAGGAGGGTGACGATATAGCCTCTTCTGCTCAGCCTGATGCAGAACCGGGTTATTGGAAGTTTAAAGATCTAAATAATGATGGGGCGATAACGTCTGAAGATAAGTCGGTCATAGGTTCTCCTCATCCAGATGTCACATTTGGTGTAACAAATAACTTCAATTATAGAAGATTTAGTTTGCGGGTCTTTTTGAGAGGAGTCATCGGGAATGAAAAATTAAATAGTAATTTAATACGAACTTATCATCCGATAGACCGGAGAAGAAACGCGTTAAGAGAACCTCTGTTAAACAGATGGACTCCGGAGAATCCGTCGAATAAATACCCATCCGGTGCTAATTTGGGAGTATATGCAGGCGGAGGCACCATAGTACATAATGAGGTGGTGGAAGATGCTTCGTTTATGCGTCTTCAGAATGTGACACTGGGTTATGATCTGCCCAGTGTTCTGGGGAATATATTTCAAACCGCCAGGGTATATATAACTGGCCAAAATCTGGTAACTATAACAAATTATTCTGGGTTTGATCCTGAGGTTAGTTCTTTTGGTGATTCGGATGTACTTGTAGATTATAATACCTACCCATTTGCCAGAACATTTCAACTCGGAATTGATATTACTTTTTAAATTAAAAGAGAGGATGGATTATGAGAAAGTATGAAAATAAGCAACTGTTTTTCACAGTGGGTTTTATTATGGTTTTATTGGTGTCTTTTGCTTGCGAAGGACCCCTGGAAATGACTCCCAAATCTGAATTAGCTCCGGCGAATTTTTTGAATACTGAAAAAGGAATTAACTCAGTACTTTTTTCAGCATACAGTAGTATTCAGTTCAGGAATCACCATAAAATAAACACTGCAGAATGGCCCAGCAGACATTTACTACAAAGAGGCGGTGGACAAAGTCGTCGTGCTACCTTGTATATGAATTTTACATGGGATGCTACTGAAAACTGGTGGTCAAATGGTTTCTGGGATGACTGTTATGAAGCCATTCGTGATGCTAACATAGTGTTGGATAATGTCGAAAATGTCGAAACCAGTGAAAGCAGGAAAAGTTTAATTGCGGCAGAAGCAAGATTTGTAAGGGCGAGTGCCTATTTTTACCTTTTTGACTGGTTCGGCCCAACCCCTTTGGTAACCTCCAGTAATCCCGAAACCTTAGAACCTTCCCGTAGCCCGGAAGAAGAAATAAAAAACTTCATCGAAAGTGAATATACTGCTATTGCCGATATTTTGCCGTCTGAAAGACCGGATGAGGAAGCAGGCCGGGGAACCAAAGGAGCAGCTTTAGGTATGCTTACAAAGTTTTATTTAAATACGAAGCAATGGCAAAAAAGTGCACAAACGGCAAAACAAATTATGGATATGGGAATCTATGAGTTACATCCGGATTATTTTGAGCTCTTTCAGGAAGAAACTACTCAAAATAATAATGAATTTATTTTTGTACATCCTACAGCCAAAGAAGCAGGATTGGGAACTAATGTTATGGCCTCTATTTTCCCTCCAAATTATCCTACTCCAGGTTCTCATGTAAATTGGGCAGCACATGTAAAGCTTGCTGATGTATTTGTAAATTCTTTTGACCCTGATGATGAGCGTTTGAAATTAATTGTTACAGAATATGAAGATCTTGATGGGAATCATGTGCAGCTTCTCGGAAATGATGAGTCCAGACCTTTTAAATATTGGCCGAATGAGAATTCAAATGGGTTACATGCAGGTCACTATTTACCGGAAGTTCGTTTTGCGGATATTTTATTGTCACGAGCCGAAGCACTGAACGAGATAAACGGACCCAGTCAGGAATCTATACTTTTAATTAACAGGGTTCGCAGACGAGCGGGGATTAGTGATTTGGAGCTTTCAGATTTTTCAGATAAAGATCAGCTGAATGAGCATATATTACAGGAAAGGGAGAGGGAATTTTATTATGAAGCTAAGAGAAGACAAGATGAAATCCGACATGGTGTATTTATTTCAGATGCCCAAAGTAGAGGCAAGAATGCACAACCACATCATGTATTATTCCCGTTACCACAGTCTGAAATGGATGCAAATCCTAATTTAGAGCAAAATCCAGGTTATTGACCCTCGCAAAATGAGAATACCTACAGTTATTTACAATACTTAAGCTATGAATTACAAAAATATAAGCTTGTATTTTTTTTCTATCCTCGTTTTAGCAACGAATGTTCTTGCTGCTGATACAAAATCACAGCCGAACATCGTGATTCTCTTTGTCGATGATATGGGATGGGTGGACACCGGGGTGACCGGCTCCGATTTGTATCGTACGCCGAATATCGACAGGTTAGCTGATGAGGGTCTGCTTTTTACAGATGCCTATTCGGCCAGTAACGTCTGTTCACCCTCTCGCGTAGCCCTGATGACAGGATTGGCCCCCGACCGAAGTCGTGTGAGCGACTGGATTGACGGTCAGTGGGCGAACAGTGATAAGGCATGGCGGGCCGAGAAACCCCTTCAACCGCCGGAGTGGACGAAAGAACTGGAGTTGCACCATGATACCATGGCGGATCTGCTTAACGAGGCCGGTTACCGTACTGCTCATATCGGGAAGTGGCACCTGACACCCCGTATCTACGATCATGAGATCGTTGAACCGTACTATCCTTACAACCGGGGATTTGAGGTGAACATTGCAGGTAACATGTGGGGCGCGCCTGGTTCATATTTTTGGCCTTACCACCGAAACAATGCTGAGGGGTTCGAGAGGCGTATTGGGAATTTCCCACCCGAGGAGGAGACCGAAGGACTGTATCTGACCAATATGTTAACCAACCATGCCGTACGGCTTATTCAGGCGTGGAAAAACGAACCATTTTTTTTACATTTCTCATATTATCAGGTTCACACCCCGATCCAGGGTCGATCCGATATGGTGTACCATTACAAACAGAAACTGGCTACGAGCGAAGATTTTCTTCAAACTGACCCGCAGTATGCGGCAATGGTTGAAGCCGTGGATCATTCGGTGGGTCGGGTTCACGCCAAGCTGGAGGAACTGGGCCTTGATGAAAATACACTGATTATTTTCACATCCGATAACGGGGGCAAGGATCGCGGCGATGGTACACCCACCAATAACTTCCCGCTGCGCGAAGGCAAGGGGTCGGCTTATGAAGGGGGGATCCGTGTTCCGGCAATTGTTCGGTGGCCAACTGTCGTGCCGGCGGGTACGGTCACCGGAGAACCTATAATCACCCATGACTTTTTCCCGACCATACTTAAAGCAAGTGGGGCAAAAGCCGACCCGGAGCACTTGGCGAGCCTTGACGGCTTATCTCTCATGCCACTGTTGGAGGACCCTTCAGTGTCGCTGGACCGCAAAGCGTTGTACTGGCACTATCCGCACTATCACGGGGGAGGGGCCACCCCCCACTCTGCCGTACGTACAGGCGACTGGAAAGCGATTCACTTTTATGAGGATGACCGGATTGAGCTTTATAATCTTGCCGATGATCTTGGTGAACAGAATGATCTCAGTGAAAAGATGCCCCGGAAAGCTGCTGAGATGAGGGAGATAATTGAGGCACGACGGGAGGACGTCAATGCCCAGGATCCTGAGCCAAATCCGCTTTATAGTATGGAGGAATGAAAAAGAGAGGGGTTTATAATTTTGAATCCAAAAAACAGTAATTGATTTAAGCTAATATCTTTGGAATACAATGATACGATCAGAAATGAATAATTCTATCCAATATTTTCTTTAAAATCGAAATATACTGCTGTTTTAAATCATTACATATAACCAATTTGAATCCGTAAATTGTAGTAATAGATTCTTAAGTTTGAACAACCTTTAATCCAGCTCGGACAGTTTGACGGGTTTTCCAGTTTTAGCTGAAATGTCTGCAGCAAATATAACTTTGTGGGTAGCAAGCGCCGTTTCAAAATTGGTCAGCTTCATTGGCTTGTCTTCCGCTATGCTCTCCACGAAAGACTGGAACAGTGATTGATACGGATGATCTTCTACTTCACCCGAGCCGATCATCGGTGCGGCAATACGACTCCACTGTTCTTTGGTGGTTCCTTTCAATTTTTCACTGTAGAACCGATCGTCCAACAGGCCCCCCTCACTGCCAGACAGGTGAATGTGAAAATAGTAGGGTTGAAGAGCGTCGATTAACGAAGCAACCTTTCCAATTCGGCCGTTTTTAAATTTCAGCAGAGTTACCAAGGTGGTATCGTATTCATACGGCTGGAAGTGCGGGTTGCCAGACTTGTTACTGTAACTGGTTACCTCTTCTACTTCTCCACCCATATACCATAACAACAGATCAAGTGCATGGCATCCGGCTGTGAGAAGGCTACTCCCTCCCATATTTTTTTTAATATTCCATTTGTACTGGTTTGCCCAAGGGCCGATACTATGGTAGTAGTCAACCTCACCGTAATGCAGCTCGCCCAGAAGGCCTTCATCGATCATGGAACGGATCGCCATACCTTGTCCGCTGAACCTTACCTCAAAGCAAACACAGGCCTGAACTCCTGCTTTCCGGATCGCTTTCCCTACTTCTTTAGCATCTTTATAATTTAAGGCAATGGGTTTTTCAATAACCATGTGTTTGCCTGCATTGGCCGCAGCGATCGCCTGAACGGGATGAAGCGGGTGTTCGGTACAGATGTCGATGATATCGAGAGTGTCGTCATTAAGCATTTCATTATATTCTTTATAGACCTTCAATGGGATTCCCAATTGTTGTTCCAGCTTTTTCCGTTTTAGATCCCTACGCGAGCAGACAGCTGTAACATTTGCATCTGTTATGTTTTTGAATGCCTCTATATGGGCGCCGGCTACTGAGCCATAACCCACAATTCCAATATTTAAATCACTCATTTTTATATTTTCTGTGATGTTTTCATTTTAAATTAATTTATTTTATTCAGGTGTGAATTGAAACTTTATTCTCATATGAATAACTAGACCGATTAGAAAGTATTATTTTTTGGACCTGTTGGTATCTGTGGCATTTTGGACTTCCATAATATTTTCAGTCCAATTAGTATTGAGCGGGTATTCGTGATTTTTCGTCATTACTCGCAGGCCCGATTCAGGAATGCGTCCGTGCATTTTCTTACAGGTCCGCTCCTATCTTTTTGCTACGTTTGTACATTTTTTCGTTGTATTCGGCTTTTTCGGCCTCGTCGCGTCAGGTAGTACGTTCTTCATTTATTGATTTGGCATTATATTTTTTTCAATCGCTGCTCCCGGCGGGTGCGATTGATCTGCTCGGCGTTTGCAAGCAGTTTGTCTATTTCCTCACTCAGCTATTGATGTTAACCCTGAGCTTTCCTGGAAGTGCAAAAAATCTATTACCATCAGTCAAAAAAATGGTAGTGTAAAAAGATCGAGACCTTTAAGATTGATTTAAGATCTTTTTATATAAGACCAAAAATGGGATTATGAGGAAAAATATACAATGGAGCAGAACGGGATTATGGATAGTGATTTTAATACTCTTTGGTGTTACTGCCAATGTCTATGCCCAACAGCAAGGCATTAGCGGCACGGTAATCGATGCCAGTACATCGGAAACATTGCCCGGGGTGAATATTCTGGTGAAAGGGACCACGGCCGGTACCTCGACCGACGGCGAGGGAAACTATGAGCTGGAGGTGCCGTCCCTGCAGGACACCCTGGTGGTTTCCTTTGTCGGCTATCAAACCCGGGAGGTGCCTATTAACGGGAGAACTGAAATTACGGTACAATTACAGCCTCAGGCTATTGCCGGAGAAGAAGTCGTGGTGGTAGGATATGGAACGCAGGAGGCGGAAAATCTTACAGGTTCTATATCAACTAAAAATGCGGATTTTATAAAAGATAGGCCACTCACGAATGCATCGCAGGCGATACAAGGAATTGGAGGAGTTTATGTCAATCAGGAAGGTGGACAGCCAGGGGCGGATAATGCGACGATTCGTATTAGAGGCATTAGCACGTTTGGCAACAATAATCCATTAGTACTAGTCGATGGCGTTGAGGGTAGTTTGAGGGATGTAAACCCTATTGATATTGAGAACATTTCGGTTTTAAAAGACGCAGCGGCGGCATCAATTTACGGAAATCGGGCTGCCAGTGGGGTTATACTTATTACAACAAAGTCGGGAACTAAAGGAGGAGACCTACAAGCTGACTATACTGGATATTTCGGCATGCAGGAGTCAACCTTTCTGCCGGATGCGGTTTCTAATGCAGTAACCTATATGGAGGCCCGAAATCAGGCCTCACTGAATGAAGGGCAAGATCCTCCATATAGTCAGGAAGCGATCGAAGAATACAGGAATGGTACTGATCCAGATATATATCCAAACACCGATTGGATGGATGTTATGTTCAATCCTGCCCCAATGCAGGAGCATAACCTGCGATTGCACGGTGGAAGCGAACAGGCAACGTACTCTTTTACATTAGGGTATCTGAACCAAGATGGCGTTCTGATGGGGACCGATGCAGAAAAATATTCTCTAAACACAAATTTAAAATATGACATAACGGATAAACTGTCAGTCGGAGCCAAGATTTCTGGTACCTATTGGGATAGAAGGGAAGGAATAGGTGGTACGTCATGGGTCATGAATCTTACTTTTAGGGCCCTTCCTATTCATCCCAACAAGCTCTCTGATGGTCGATATGGCGATACTTGGTTAACTACTCCCGGTCACAACGTATTCAGGGATCCTGTGGCATTAGCGACAGAGGGTAAAAACGATATAGAGTCCTTGCGTCTGTTAGGTCATATAGATGTAAATTATGTGCTTCCTTTCGGATTTGAGTACAATTTGAATATTGCCGCAAACAAATATGATTTTCTGCAGTCACGATTCCAGCCAAATTTAAACTATTGGAATCCTAAAACCAATGAGTCGAGGGAAATACGATTCAGTGACGTTCGACATGCTTATAGAAACGATCAAAACAATCTGAATACGACCTTCTTTCAAACGTTAAACTGGACCGGGGATATCGGTGATCATAGCAACGTAGAGACACTTATTGGGTTCAGCAGAGAGACGTTTATGAATAGAGGTTTCAACGCTCGAAGAGAAGGTTTTTTTGGCAATACTCTCTATGATTTGAATGCGGGTTCTTTGAATGATAGAGCCCGCGGATCCTCCTCAGAATCGGCGCTCATGTCATATTTCGGAAGAGTAAATTATACTCTTTTGGAGAGGTATCTCTTAGAGTTTAATTTTCGTTACGACGGTTCTTCACGGTTTGCAGAAGGCAATCGTTGGGGGTTTTTCCCATCCGTTTCCGGAGCTTGGCGGGTTAGCGAGGAACCTTTTATGAGTAATGTAGAAGTGCTTAATGAATTTAAGCTACGCGCTTCATGGGGAACGCTGGGAAATCAAGATATCCCCCTGTTCAGCTATGTCAGTACTGTCCAGTTGAACCAAGGACATTCGTTCAACGACAATTTGGTGCCTGGCGCTGCTATTACTTCGATAGCTGATCCCGACATAACCTGGGAAACGACCACGATTAAGAATTTCGGTGTAGACCTTCATCTACTGAATAATAGGTTGGGGCTCACGGCCGACGTTTTTGATAAGAAGACAACCGATATACTTACCCAGATCAACGTTCCCGCTCAGGTAGGTAATTTAGGAGGACCCACCACAAATTTATACAGTATGAGCAACAAGGGCTTAGAGGTAGAAGCCAATTTTCGAAATTCCGTGAGCAACGACTTTAGCTACCATATTACTGGTGGTGCAGCATATGTAACTAATAACGTTGACTTTTTGGATGGTGATGTTCAGTATGGAGGCAACACAAGATGGGGTTCTATGTACATAATTACCGAAGGCCATCCGGTGCGGTGAACTCATTTTACCTGCTGGACGCAGAAGGTATTTTTCAAACTGAACAAGAAGTGGAAAACCATGCATTTCAAGAAGAAGATACACAGCCGGGTGATCTTAAATATCGCGATGTCAATGGGGATGGGGTCATTGACGGTGATGATCGTATTATCACCGGAAGTTCAGTACCTGATTGGACCTACTCATTTACGCTTGGTGCAAATTTTAAAGGATTCGATATCGAAGCATTCTTCCAGGGAGTAGAGGGTATCGACACCTACCCAACGCGTAACTTGGCTTATCCGGTGGATAATGGGGCCGGCATCACTCAGGAACAGCTTGATTACTGGACGCCAGAGAATACGGATGCCGCTTATCCGCGGATAGGACTTCCGTTTAGAGGCACCCGTGCTAATTATCAGTTATCCACTTTTTGGCTCCAAGACGCATCATTTTTGAGATTGAAGAATTTACAGATCGGCTATACTTTACCAGCTTCGATGATAGATAAGTTGAATATGAGAAATCTGCGGGTTTATCTGAACGGTCAGAATCTCTTCACGTTGACCGATTTTACGCTTTTTGATCCCGAAAAAAATATCACGCAAACGAATCTTTACGGATATCCCACTGTGGCAATATATAGTGTTGGTCTCAATATAGAATTTTAGTATGCATCTTAGCATTATACGCTATGTAGATTCTTAAACCGATAATAAATAATTATCATGAGATATTTAGTCTTGTATATAGCATTTTCAGTATTGACTGTAACTTTTTTTTCTTCCTGTGATAAGAGTTTGTTGGATACTTCTCCTTCCAATGACTTTACCGAAGATATTTACTGGCAAGAAGAAGCAGATGCCTTAGCCGCAATTAATGCAACTTATGCAGCTACACGGGGGCATTGGTATCGGATTGTGCGGACTATTTTTACCCCTAATTCCCTTAGTGACGGGCGTCATATACAGTTACAGTTGGGGACTCATAACCCTAGCAATGAAGATCTCTTTCAAAATTGGTGGAATGGTAATTATCAAGGTATAGGTAGGGCCAATAACCTGCTGGGTAATATTGATCAAATTGAAATGAATGAAGAGCTTAAAGAAAGGATTAAGGGGGAAGCACGATTTTTGAGGGCGTTCTTTTATACAGATTTGGTGAGTCTATACGGAGGTGTACCGTTGATTCTTGATCCACCAAATTTTGAGGAGCATAAAGACCTTCCACGCGATTCAAGAGAAGAGGTAATTGCACAGGTGTTAAATGATCTGGATTTTGCTATCGGTGTACTTCCCGACTCGTACAGCGGCTCGGATATAGGTCGTGCCACAACTGGCGCTGCACTAGCTCTGAAAACAAGAGTTTTACTATACGAAGACAGATGGGAGGAGGCGGCAGCGGTTGCTCAAGAAGTGATACAATTGGGAGAATATAATCTATTTCCCGACTATAGAGGGTTATTCATGCCAGCTAATCAAAATAATCAGGAAGTTATATTTGACTTGCAATTTACGGAACCGGATTATACTCACAGCCTTGATGTATTGTTGGAACGTAATTATGCTATTGCTCCGCAAGCAGATTTGGTTGACAGTTATTTAATGATTGATGGTAAATCTATCAATAATTCACAGTTATATGATCCTGAAAACCCTTATAAAAACAGGGATCCCCGATTGAAACAAACAATTGTTTTGGAGGGATCAATGTTTAGAGGACAGACTGTTCCAGAAGATAAGCAATTTAATACAGGATATGGGTATAAGAAAAATACTACCTATTTGGATTCTGTGTCTGCACCCGTGAATGTGAATTCGGATCTAAATTTTATTGTTTTACGCTATGCGGATCTGTTGCTGATGTATGCAGAGGCCCAAAATGAAGCATCCGGCCCCGATGAGTCTGTTTATGAGGTTTTGAATCGTATTCGGAATCGGGCAGGAATGCCGGATGTGCCAACGGGTCTCTCACAGACAGAGATGAGAGAGATAATACGGCATGAGCGGAGAATTGAGTTAGCCGGGGAAGGCCTCTATTATAATGATATTCGTAGGTGGCGCATCGCCGAGGAGGTTATGAATACTGAAGTTTTCGATAATAACGGCGAATTTCTTCAGTCACGCTCCTTTGATCCTGAAAGGGATTACTTGTGGCCAATTCATGAGGAAACTATACAAGATAATCCTGCCCTCGATCAGAATCCGGGATACTAGAAAATGTGCATCTTCAGGGATTAAATTTATCTGGTTGAACAAATTCTATAATGCAATTTTAAACAAAATATTATGTATTGGAAGAACAAATCTGTTTTAATATTGTTGGTGATCCTGCTGATAGGTTGTACGCAAGAGTCCCCAACGTCGTCTCAAAAACCCAATATTATCTACATTCTGGCTGATGATCTGGGCTACGGGGAGTTGGGGGCCTACGGACAGGAAATAATTGAAACCCCTAATATAGACAGGTTGGCTCAAAACGGGATGATGTTTAGCCAGCACTATGCTGGTTCAACGGTGTGCGCTCCGACACGCTATATACTGATGACGGGTAAACATTCCGGTCATGCGTATATTCGCGGCAATAGTGCACGTCCCGGACGCGATGTTTGGGATTTTGAAGCCTTGCGGGAGAATCCCGAGCGGGAAGGGAATCTTCCCATTCCCGATTCCACCGTTACTGTTGCGGAAGTCTTGCAAACCGGTGGTTACCAAACAGCGGTAGTTGGTAAATGGGGATTGGGAGGCCCCGGCACGGAAGGCCTTCCCAACGATCAGGGATTTGATCTCTTTTATGGGTATTTAGACCAGGCTTTTGCACATACGTTTTATCCAATTTACTTATGGAAAAATAAGGAACGCGTGTTTTTAGATAATGAGCCGGTTAATCCTCATATCGGAAGGTCTTCCGATTCCGGTAATTTGGATCCTGAAGATCCGGCAACTTATGAACCTTTCCACGACCAACCGGACTATTCGCCAGCATTGATGTTGGATGAAATGCTCTCCTTTATAGAGGAATCCGGAGAGGATCCCTTCTTTTTATATTATGCAACCCCCATTCCCCATGTATCCTTGCAGGCTCCGCAGCGCTGGATTGATTATTACCGGGACAAGTTGGGGGAGGAGAAGCCCTATTTGGGTGATCAGGGATATGCTCCCAACCGATATCCCCGTGCTACTTATGCCGCAATGATATCGTATTTGGATGAACAGGTTGGAGAACTCATCGCTAAACTCGAGGAAACCGGCAAATATGACAATACCTTGATTATGTTTTCGAGCGATAATGGCCCGACATTTAATGGAGGCGTAGACGCTTCTTTCTTTAATAGTGGTGGACCTTTTAAAGAGACCCGTGGCTGGGGAAAAGCATTTGTCCATGAAGGGGGAATCCGTGTGCCGATGATTGCCAGCTGGCCCGGAGTCATTGAACCCGGTAGTAAAACGGATCATCTGTCAGCCCAGTGGGATGTAATGCCGACCTTAAGTGATATTGCAGGAGTTGATGCGCCGGACAACATCGACGGCATTAGCTTTGCTCCAATTTTAAGGGGTGATGAAGAGCAACAAAGAAGACATACCCATCTGTACTGGGAGTTTCCGGCCTCGGGCGGTCAGCAGGCTGTGCGTTTAGGCGAATGGAAAGGAATACGTAAGAATATCATAAGAACCGGGAATATGGATATTGAGCTTTATAACCTGGAAGAGGATATACAGGAACAGCACAATATAGCTGATCAACATCCGGAGATTATAGAGAAAATAGAGGGGATTATGCAGAAAGAACATACACCTCCTGCCTTAGATAATTTTAGGATGGAAGTTTTGGAGGAAGGAAAAAAATAATTTAAAAAAAAGGTCTCGGCAATGCTTTTACCATAATTGGAGAAGCACTAAATATTGGTTAAAATGCTTATCCAACTTATTAACTACAATATTCCCGATGAGGGTTATTCATTTCCCTTTTTGCACTACATTTAAACGGTTGTTTACCTTAAAAGGACACTATGCAAACTAAAAAAATATCCATATGGATTACTGTACTCCTTGTGATTTTGGGTGGATTCGGAGGATACTATCTGCGTTTCCAAACTGAATTGGAAGGTTTACTCCTACGGGACTTTGATCCGGAAATCGATTTGGAAGTACCGGTAACGAATATTAAAAAGGCGAAATATCCGGTCGTTGATATCCACCTTCATATCAATCCCGATATTGATCCGGCAACTCAAATTCAGCGGATGGATTCTCTCAATGTTTTAAGCATTTTCAACACAGGATATGAACGAAACTTTCTAACCGGAGATACCCTGAAAGCATACAGGAATAAATTTAGTAAACAGTATCCCGGACGATTTCCTACGTTTAGCCATGTTGATTTTACCAACATTAATGATCCGCAATTCGTCCAGAATGCAGTAGAACAGTTGGAACGGGATGTGGAGAACGGAGCTGTTGGTCTGAAAATATTTAAAGATCTGGGACTAAAATACCGGGACGAAGAAGGCAACTTGTATCGTCCCGACGATTCCAAATTTGATCCCATTTGGGAAAAAGCAGGAGAACTGGAAATTCCG
Source organism: Fodinibius roseus (assembly GCF_900129315.1). GTDB lineage: Bacteria > Bacteroidota > Rhodothermia > Balneolales > Balneolaceae > Fodinibius > Fodinibius roseus. The sequence continues at coordinate 10,725 of NZ_FQUS01000034.1, read as the reverse complement.
GTGGTTATTCATACCGGTGATGTGGTGTCTTTTTTCAAGCCTGTGGATCGGCATAATGAGCGGTATCTTTCTCTGGCGGTCGAAGGTACCTCACGGGCACAGGCCTGGGCCTGGCATGGTAAAACAGACGGCTATACCCATGAGGATTATAACCATATGCTGGAAAACGTGATTAAAAAGCATCCCAATACTACCTTTGATTTAATTCATTGTGGAATGATGTATGAACATCTTGCCGATTTAGACCGGATACTTGAAAAATATGATAATGTCTATTTTGATATTGCAGCCAGTGCGAAGCATCTCGGCAGGCAACCGCGCTTCGCCAGGGAACTTCTAGTGAAACATGCCGACCGGGTTTTGTTTGGCAATGATATAAAAAACCATGTTGATAAAAAAATTTACAGATATTTTTTTCGTGTTTTGGAAACAGAAGATGAATATTTTGAACATCCGGAAGATCATCTTGGCTTACCTTGGAAAGTTTATGGACTTAACCTTCCGGACAGTGTATTAAAGAAGTTATACTATCAGAATGCCCTGAAGGTATTTCCTTCCGTGGCAAAAAAGTTGAAGCAGCAAGGAATACATCCGGATTTTCAATAAATTAATCAAGTCCACTAATGGGAAATAATATTTTACTGTTTCTGTCTGTTTCTCTTTTTTTAACATTCATGCTTGTTATAAATGGTTGCTCAGAAACGGAAGAAGAGGATAAGAACTATATGTACACCGTCACACGAATAGATCAGCCGATTGAAATTAATGCTGAATGGAATAAAGAACCCTGGAACAACATCCCTTCTATACGCCTTGACAACCATATCAGGGAAGAACCTGAACCCAGGCCGGAAGTTCATGTCAAGGTATCCTATGATGACGAAGCCCTTTATGTTATTTTCCATGTGCAGGACCAATACGTACGATGTGTGGTGGAGGAATACTTTGGACCGGTTTGGACAGACAGTTGTGTAGAGTTCTTTTTTACTCCGAATACGGATCTCTCGGAAGGGTACTTCAATCTGGAAACCAATTGTATTGGTACTGCTCTCTTTGCATTCCAGAAAGAAAGAGGGGTTGGTCGGGTCGATATCCCCGAATCTACGTTTAAAAAGGTAAAACTCGCTCATTCGATACCAAGTGTCGTGGAACCGGAAATAACGGAGCCTGTTACCTGGACGATTGAATACCGGCTGCCGGTTGAAATTTTGACCAAGTATTCGGATGTGACCCAACCTGCTTCCGGAGTTGAGTGGAGGGCTAATTTTTATAAAATAGCTGATAAGACTTCGCATCCTCACTATCTTAGCTGGGCATTAATAGAGCACCCTGAACCTCATTTTCACCTTCCGGAATATTTTGGTACAATAGTTTTTGAATAGATTTCCGATCGGTTGAATGCTTTAACTGTTCATAACGACTGTATTAGTCGGTAGAAACTCTCGATATGGCCATGTCCATCAGTTTCCCACCTCTGCCTACAGCAACCGTTCCATTTGAATTAGCTCTGCCGGTCTTTCACCCCGATGATTTTCTAATTTCTAATACGAGATCGGATTGAGAGTACAGGCAGGCTTGGGAGGGGATTTTAAAAAGACGGGGGGCATGCAGAACATCGGATACAACCAGGATCTCACAAAACTGAAGATGGTCACATTTAATCATTAAGTTTTTCCCGATAGGTGCAAAATAAGTATCTCTATCAGTCAAAAGAATGGTAGCATAATGCTGGGGAGCTCATAAATTGGGATATACATGTGATATACGTCTGAATACTTGGTTGTCAGAGGTTATAAAGTGTAATTGCAAGGGATAACCATAGCGGGAATAAGATATTCAGCTTCTTTTAAAACTAAAAGCGGACTATGGAAAAAAATATACGATGGATTACAGTGGGATTAGGGATAATGTTTTTATCACTCTTTGGATTGCCTGCCAACCTATATGCTCAACAGCAAAATGTTAACGGCACGGTAACCGATGCGAGCACATCGGAAACAATGCCGGGAGTCAATGTCTTGGTGAAGGGGACTACCATGGGGACCTCTACCGATGCGGAAGGGCGTTACGAACTTGTGGTATCTTCTTTAAGCGATACCCTGGTGTTTTCATTTGTCGGGTATCAAATAAAAGAAGTGCCGATTGACGGAAGAACAGAGATCGATGTTTCCATAGAGCAGGCAGTTACTGAATTGGAAAAGGTTGTGGCCGTTGGTTATGCTTCCCGCCAGGCAGGGGAAGTCACAGGTTCTGTTTCTATGGTGAGTGCAGAGCAAATAGAAGAGGCTTCTGCTGTTAATATCTCTGAGGTTTTAAGAATCACCACTTCCGGTATTACCGCGACGGAGTCCCATACACCAGGAGAGGGTGCTACAATTCAGATTCGGGGGCTTACTACGATCAACGACAACAATCCTCTTTGGGTTGTGGACGGGGTGCCGGGAGCTCCCCAACCTCCTCCTGAGCAGGTCGAGTCCATTTCTGTACTGAAAGATGCTTCTTCTCAGGCCATTTACGGTGCCAGAGCTGCCAATGGGGTGATCCTCGTTACTACAAAATCCGGTAGGAAAAATCAAAAAATGCAGGTTAATGTAAGTACAAAGTACGGTTTTACCCGGAATGTTGAGGAGTATAATTTGCTCAATACTAGGGAATATGGTGAAATGCTTTGGCTGGAAGCAAATAACGATGGCATTGAAAATTTTAGTCACGCTTTATATGGAAGTGGAGATGAACCGGATATTCCTGAATACATTTTGCCTGCAAGGGGAGGAAGTGTAGATCATTCACTGTACGACAACCAGATGAGTCATGTGGATGGGGATGACACTTTCCTTATAACGAAAGCCAATCAGGAAGGCACGAATTGGTATGATGTATTGCTACGGGATGCCTCTTTTCAGAATTACAATATAGATATGAGCGGTGGAAGCGAAAACGCCGTTTATGCTGTTCAAGCAGGGTATACCGAAGAACAAGGTATGGTAAAACATACCGGTTTCGAACGCTATACAATCCGTTCCAATACTACCTTTGATCCTCTGAAGTGGTTGGAGATAGGTGAAAGGGTTGGAATAGAATATTCCGTCGATGAGGGCAGACAAGCTACTGGCGGTCGTCATGGTGCTTTTAGTTCAATTTCCACGCTCGCACCCATCATTCCTGTATATACAATTATGGGCGACTTTGCAGGAACAAGGGTTCCTTCTACCGGAAATGGCTATAACCCTTTATCGTTAGCCTATCATAACCGGTATGATGAGCGGAATAGCTTAAGTATTAGTAACAATATTCATGCTAAGGCGACCATTTTTAAGAATTTGGAATTTCAAAGCCGTTTTGGTTATGAATTTACAAAACAAGAAAACGAGGACTATTCTTATTCTATGGTAGAGAGGTCAGAAAGAGATAGGTATACACAATTTTCTTTAACTAACAATAACAGGCAGAATATGACCTGGTCCAATACCCTGGAATACTCTGACACTTTTGCCGGATTGCACGATGTTAATGTTGTAGTAGGTACTGAAGCGGTTGATAACCTCTGGGAATGGAATAGTGGACAGGGGGAGAAGTTCTTCTCTAAGGACCCCAATTACATCCAGTTGGATGCGGCCGAACAGAATAAAAATGTCAGTGGTAGTCTTAGTGAATGGAGTTTATTTTCCATGTTTGGACGTGTAAATTATCAATATGACGATAAATATTTAGTAGAGGGAGTCATCCGGAGGGATGGATCTTCTCGCTTTGGGGAGGAAAATCGTCACGGAAATTTCCCGGCAGTATCCGTAGGATGGAGAATGACTAACGAAAGTTTCATGGCCTTCACAGACAACTGGTTGAATTTACTTAAGTTGCGTGTAGGTTATGGAAAAACAGGTAATGACCGCATTGGTAACTACAATTCATTTACGAGTTTTGCATCGAGTTTAGGAGGAGGGCTTGGTTCATATTATCCCATAACGGGCATTCAAGATGGGCCCGGAGATCGAGGTTTTTATCGTTCCTCCTATGGCAATCCCGAAGTTCGGTGGGAGACAACCACAACTTATAACTTTGGTTTGGATGCAACTATTTTTGAAAACATTGATTTAACCGTAGACTTGTGGAAAAGGAAAACAAATGATATGCTTTATCCTAGGCTATTTCCTGATGTACTGGGTAGAGCCACTCCTCCTTCAGTTAACGTGGGTACTATGGAGAACAACGGTATCGATGTTGAGTTGGGATACAACGGGAGTACATTAAATCAAGAACTCGTGTATAACGTTTCCCTGAACGTATCCCATTACAAGAATGAGTTAGTAAGACTTACCAATGTAGAGGAGGAGTTTCTTGCTGGTGGTGAGGCGGCACAGACACAAAATACGAGAACCGAAACCGGAAGGCAATTCCCTGAATTTTACGGGTATATAGTAGAAGGCATTTTCCAGAGCCAGGAAGAAGCGGACGATCACCCTGCTGCATTTGGAAGTGGAGGAACATATAATGAGGCGGGCCACTTTAAATATAAGGATGTCAATGGTGATGGTGTCATCAACTCCGACGATCGTACCTATATTGGTGATCCACACCCGGATTTTACTGCAGGATTATCATTTAACCTGAGTTATAAGAGATTTTCTTTAAGCACCCACTTATATGGCATTTATGGGAATGAGATAGGTAACATGGCTAGAAGGAGATTAGATTTTCAATGGTATACTATGAATCGGTCGAAAAGAAGGCTATATGAATCTTGGGGAAGCCCTTACTTGGAGAATAATGAAAATGCCAAGATGCCCAAAATTGGACAAGGTGAAACCGGCAGTATGAGGGAATCGAGTTATTTTATAGAAGATGGATCTTTTTTGCGTATGAGGAACTTACAATTGGGTTACGATCTGGGTAGCCTGTTTGATGGGGATGCTTTTACTTTAAGGAGATTTCAAATTTATGGGCGGGTAAGCAATGTCTTTACCATAACGAATTATTCCGGAGTGGATCCTGATGTACAAGGAACAGGTATGGATAAAGGTATAGATAGGGGTGAATGGCCTACTCCCAGGCAATTCATATTGGGAATGAATATTGGTTTTTAACCAATATCATATGAGCACAATATTTTTTAACAGATTAAGCAAATTTATCTTATGAAACGAATAATCAATCTAATATTAATTACCCTGCTAATAGGGAGTTTGTATTCCTGCAAAGAGGATTTTCTTTCAAATCAACCTGCAGGTAAGACGGCGGGAGATGTGATGAAAACGCCCGAAGGAGTTGAAGGTTTGTTGATTGGCACTTATGATAAGCTTTCAGGTGACGGAAACTGGAACGCCTCTTCAATGCTCGATTGGGTATGGGGAAGCATGTCTTCAGATGATGCTTACAAAGGCGAAAGTGGAAGTTCACCGTTATCTCTTTCTAATATAGAGCGTTATTCACCTATTGCATCGGATCGTAACTATTCACACCGTTGGAGAGTGTGCTACGACGGTGTTAACAGGGCAAACACGACACTGGAATTTCTTCAAGAAACCCAGGAGGGGGATAATCCAATATCTGACGATCGAGCGATGGAAATTGAGGCTGAGGCTAAATTTTTAAGGGCTTATTATCATTTTAAAGCAACGATTCTTTGGGAAAAAATTCCTTACATCAAAACCGAAGAAGAAATGGGTATGAAGCCTGAGGAGGTCCCCAATGACTCGGAAGGTTGGGATGAGATCGAAGCGGACCTTCAGTTTGCCATTGATAATTTGGATGATACGCCCCCGAAAGGAGATGTTGGCCGAGTTGACAAGTGGGCTGCCAAGGCTTTTAAAGCCCGTGTGCATATGATGCAAAACGAACTAAGTGAGGCCAGACCACTTCTTGATGACATCATTAACGGTCCGTTTGAGTTGGCTGATCATTATTATGATAACTATAATAGTGCTAAAGAGAATAATAGCGAGTCTATATTTGAAATACAAGCTTCCAAAACTGAGTTTGGAGGTCCTTTACAAGCAAACCATTTAGGTCCTATGGGTCCTGTGTGGCCCTATGGGGGTCCCGCTCCAACGGGTTGGGGTTTCTTTCAGCCTTCTAAGGACCTTTTTAAGGCCTATCAGACTGTTGAAGGACTGCCGGTATTGGATAAGGAAGACAGGGAAGAATTAGCTACTGATATGGGTATTAGCAATAGCGAGGAGTTTCACCCCACCGATCATCCTCTTGATCCACGTGTAGACTGGACTATTATGCGCCGTGGCATTGATTACATGGGCTGGGGTATTCATACGGGAAGTGACTGGATACGTAGTCCAAGTACCGGTGGACCGATGATGACCAAGAAGTATACGTTATTAAAGGAAAACGAAGAACATCTTTTTGGGGGAGGATTTGCTTCTGCTCAAAATTGGCAAGTTTTTCGTTTATCTCATATCCTCTTATGGAGAGCTGAAATACATGTTGAAAATAATGAATTTGATGAAGCTCGGCATCTTGTAAATCAGATCAGACAACGTGCACAAAACACTGATCCTGTTATGGGGCGTGTCACAACATATGTGTTTAGAGCTCCGCCTTCAGATGAAAATATAGACTGGGATCAACCCGCTGCTAATTATGACATTGAATTGTATCCTGAAGGTGCTGATGCTTTCTCCACCAAAGAAAAGGCAAGAAAAGCGGTAAGACTTGAACAACGGCTTGAATTTGCTACTGAAGGTTTGCGTTTCTTCGATCTTAGACGTTGGGGCATAGCTGATGAGGTATTAAATGATTTTATTGAAGATGATGTTACATATAGAAACTTCATGCAAGATGCACATTTTGATGCAGAAGTTAATGATTATTGGCCATTGCCTGAAGGTCAGCTTGATATTCAGGAGGGTGTCCTAGAGCAAGACCCGGCTTTCAGGTGAACGATAGGGAATAAATAAATGAAATTCTAAAAAAAATAAAAGAGAGGTGCGTGTTTTATACTCCCTTTCTTTTATTTTTGAATAATTTCCATTCAATGAATTTTAGATTTTAAACCTAATTCCGTGAGTTAATTGTTTAATATTCTTATAACTTCAAATTTTCCAATCGGTTAGCGTAAATCGTATATTCACCTAATCAGGTGAATCCAAAAGCTAACCAACTAGCTTATGAATTTCGAATTCGAACTGACGTCTACCCCACTGACACCCACGGCTGGGCTGGCCTTTGTGGGCAGCCAGCTAGAGGATCCCAAATTCGTCCGGCACCTGGAGAACCTGTGTCCCCATCAGCATAGCCGGGGACGCATCCCCGACGGGGATCTCGCCAGTACGATGATCGGCCTCATCAGTGTGGGCAAACCCCACTTCCATGCGGTAGAGGAGTTTAGGGAAGACCGGTTTTTTCCAGGCGTTGGGTGTGCAGCAGCTGCTATCGGCAGCGATCCTGCGCCAGAGTATCCAGGGGATGCCAGATCAAGCCGGAGATGCGTTCCGGGATTGTACTACCCGCCTGCTGCGGGTCCATAAGAGGTTGCTGGCCCAAGACCATCACGGCCAATCCTGGCTATCCGTCAATATCGATGTGTCCCCGATGGATAATTCCGGCTCCCACAAAGAAGGTGTATCCTGTACCTACAAGAAGTTTGACGGCTATGCCCCCATCTTTACCTACGCCGGCCCTCATGGGTTCGTGCTGAACAACCATAACCAGTTGCGGCCCGGCTCTTCACATTGCAATTGCGAGGGCACCAAAGACTGGCTGAGCCAGACCCTGAAGCGTGCTGAGGCGGTGGCCCCGGAAGGAATCCGCCGGCTGGTGGTCACCGACGCCGGCCACGAGGCGGCCAAAAATATGCTGTTGTTTACACAGACTCCAGACACCGATTTTTTAGTCAAACGCAACCTGCGCCGCCAAAATCTGGCTGACTGGCCGATGCTCGGCGGCAAAACGTCGAGCCGGACGAGCTTGACCCCGGGGTCCGAGCTTGGTATGGGGAGCGCACCGAGACCGTTTCTATCGAGACCGATGAGCAAGACGAACAGAAGGAACTCTCCCTGCGGGTGGTCTGGCGGGCCACAGAGCGATTTGCCTGCCCCGACGGACAACTTTTGTAGCGCCACACATCACTATTGATGCCTACTGGACGTCCTTAGACTGGGCCCCGGCCGATATCCAGACTTTTTACCAGCAGCGCGGAACCAGCGAACTCAAGACCGACCTCGATCTGGAGCGACTGCCCTCTGGAAAGTTGCGGGCCAACCGGCATATTTTGGATATGGGCATGATCGCCTACAATATCCTGCGGCTGCAGGGCCAGCAGATGCTGGACACCGGCTAGGTACCGAGCCGTAAGGTCTGCTGAAAAATAACTTATGGGTGTCTATATTTTCTGCCCGGCTGCTGGGCAGCTGGCAGGACTGTCTCTGGGAGGACAGAAAATCAGCGAATAAGACCCAAAAGTCTTCCCAAAAAGGAAGACTTACTTACCCAAGACCTCTGTGCAACCCGAAAGGTTCTTCATTATCAGCTCTGATTCGAAAAATAAGTGAAAGAACGTATTTTAAATTTCTTAATTCACGGATTCAGGTTTTATAAAATAGCTGATAAGACTTCGCATCCTCACTATCTTAGCTGGGCATTAATAGAGCACCCTGAACCTCATTTTCACCTTCCGGAATATTTTGGTACAATAGTTTTTGAATAGATTTCCGATCGGTTGAATGCTTTAACTGTTCATAACGACTGTATTAGTCGGTAGAAACTCTCGATATGGCCATGTCCATCAGTTTCCCACCTCTGCCTACAGCAACCGTTCCATTTGAATTAGCTCTGCCGGTCTTTCACCCCGATGATTTTCTAATTTCTAATACGAGATCGGATTGAGAGTACAGGCAGGCTTGGGAGGGGATTTTAAAAAGACGGGGGGCATGCAGAACATCGGATACAACCAGGATCTCACAAAACTGAAGATGGTCACATTTAATCATTAAGTTTTTCCCGATAGGTGCAAAATAAGTATCTCTATCAGTCAAAAGAATGGTAGCATAATGCTGGGGAGCTCATAAATTGGGATATACATGTGATATACGTCTGAATACTTGGTTGTCAGAGGTTATAAAGTGTAATTGCAAGGGATAACCATAGCGGGAATAAGATATTCAGCTGCCTGAAAGCTAACAAAACTTGATTATTATGAGTAAAGATACACGTGTGACCAATTCGGAATCGAAGAACATGGATCGTCGGAAGTTTCTCAAAAATAGTATGCTGGGAACCGTAGGGGCCGGGCTTACTTTCTGGGGAGGGAGCGATTTGTGGGCGGCGAATAAAAGTCCGTTAATCACCAGGCCCCTGGGCCCGGGCGAGCAGTACAAGGTGGGGATTTTGGGCTGCGGCAACCGGAGCAAGAGCCATATTTCCGCCCTGAATGATGTCCCGGAGATTGCCATAGCCGCTCTGTGTGATTTGGTGCCGCATAAGATGAAGCGGCGCGCGGAGCTGATCGATCAGGGCCCTGCCCCGGCGATGTATACCGATATGGAGGAGATGTTCGGCCAGCAGGAGCTGGATGCGGTGGCGATTGTCCTGCCCAATTATCTGCATACGGAGCCGACGATCGCTGCCCTGGAGGCGGGCAAACATGTCTTATTGGAGAAGCCCATGGCCCTCACGGTGCCCGAATGCAACGATATTATGGCCGCCGCTGAACGTTCCCGGAGGGCCCTGCAAATCGGAACGCAACGACGGCATAGCGATAATTTCAACATACTGGTTGAGACGATTCGCGAGTCTCCGCTGGGGCAGCTCCTGCAATCTGATGTCAGCTCTTACCGGGGCGACTGGCGGGTGCCCGGCAACGATGAGTATCCTCCCGGGGTGGATTACTGGCGGCTGGATCAACAGAAGTGCGGGGGGGTCGTCTATGAGATGGGCGCTCACATTATCGACGTCAACAACTGGGTGTTCGACAGCGAACCGGTCGCGGTGACCAGCATGCAGAGCGTGAATAACCACACGCTGCGCTCGAGGGATTCCACCGATCACGCCGGCGTCCTCGTGCGTTACGCCAACGGTGCGCTCATGAATTACGGGGGCAACCTGTATAACTATGGACCCAATACCCCAGACTACTTTTTCGGGGAGAACGGGTCCGTTGAATTTACCGGCGGTGAGGTCTCCATCCGTTACGGGCAGCCCAAAGGCGTGCCGACACGGGGAGAGGTGCCGGAACCACAGAATAAATCCCTCCCTGACCGGAACGGTACATTGGGGCAGTGGAAACATTTTACCCGGGTGCTGGCCGGAGAAGCAAAGCCTTATCCGGATGGATACATGGGGCGGCAAACCATTCAGATTTGCCAGGGGGCGGTTCTTGCAGCCCGGGAGGGCCGGACCGTGGAGGTAGACGAACTCGACACGATCGCGGAGCTTTGAAGAGTAGATAATCAATGCATAGATAACCTAACGGAAGAGATACATGAAAGACGATAGTACCACGGTTACCCGGCAACAATTTTTTGCAACGCTGATACCCGGGGGGTCCCCGGGCGGCGTTCCCGAAAAGGCGGTCGCCGGGAGCGAGCAGGATGAGTTCGTCAGCCTGTTTGATGGGCAGACGCTGGAAGGATGGCATACGAATACAGGGGAGATAGGACACGGTACGGGGGGGAGATGGACTGTAGAGCAAGGCGTAATTACGGGCCAGCAGGATCCCCCCGGTTCTGGAAACGGTGGGATTCTGATGACCGATCAGGCGTACGGGGACTTCGAGCT
>NZ_FQUS01000014.1 GCF_900129315.1 Fodinibius roseus | reverse complement strand
AATTCCGTTTTAATCATCGAAATAAAAACTTATATAACGTCTTGCTGCAAAGGCTCAGAGAAGACCCTCTCTAAGTCGTTTGCTTCATAAGACCCTTAATAAATCAGATCGTTTTTTGTACTAAAGAGCGATATCTGCCCGCTCTTGTGGGGCAGCCTATGTTTTTCAGTTTAGTTTTTTATCTCAGACTCAGGTCAAAATACGGAATCATCGCAGGAATAATAAATTTTTTGGGCTCTTCGTTATATCTTAAACGTGGATCCGGGCAATGAGTTCCGACAGTTGTGCTACCCCGGATAATCGCCATTCCACCGGGCAAGCCTGTCAAGCATTTTCCAGCGAATCCAGGATATTAAGATACGAATCGTAGCGGTCGGGATGAATGTGTCCCTCCTCAAAGGCCTGCATAACCCCACAGCCGGGTTCGTGGCTGTGGGTGCAGTTGTTGAATTTGCACTGTTGCCTGAATTCGAGCATCTCCGGAAAGAAAAGAGAGAGCTCCCACGGTTCAATGTTAACCAGCCCGAATTCACGAAGGCCGGGGGTATCCACAAGATAACCGCCTGAGTGCAGGGGCAGGAGCCTGGCAAAGGTCGTGGTGTGGGTACCTTTTTCGTTATAGTCCGAAACAGCCCCGACCTTGCGGTTGATGGAAGGCTCAATATGATTCAGCAGGCTTGTCTTGCCCACGCCCGAGGGACCAACAAAAACCGACGTTTTTTTTCTGAGATCTTCCTTCAGCCGGTTCAGCGATTTCTCATTTTTAATACTGGTACTCAGTACCTTGTATCCGAGGGAATCATAGAGTTCGGCAAAGTCCTCTATTTTTGGCTGATCCGTGCCGGTTGCCAAATCGATCTTGTTCAGTACAATACGCGCGGGAATCTGGTACGCCTCGCAGGTCACCAGGAACCGATCTAAAAATCCACGTTTGATCGCGGGTTTTTTAATAGATTGGACCACATACGCACAATCTATATTGGCGACCAGTATTTGGTTACCTTCCTGATGGTGCGTTGACTCGCGGATGAGATAGTTTTGCCGCTCTTCGATCTCCTGTATACTACCGGAACCGTCGTCATTGATATTAAAATGCACAAAATCGCCCACAGCAATGGGATTGGTAAGCTTGTGCTCTTTGAGCCGAAAACGACCGGGAAGGCGGCAATTAATTTTTTTTGGTTCGCCGTCTTGCCTGTACGATACTTCATACCAGCTGCCGGTAGATTCAACAATGCGTCCTCGGTGTTCCAAATGGGTGGTTTTTCGTTACCAATTATTCCATAATGACGGTTTCTCCCGCAGAGTCGCTGTTCTTCGTTACTTTGCCGTTCTGCGATTTATACTGTTCGCTCACTTTAAAACGATCGGCAGGCTCAACGACAACCTCATCTTCGAGCACGATGTCCAGCAGCGGGTCCATACGCTCCAGATACTGTACTTCAAGATCACCGAGGACATCTTTGTCAATTTCCTCGACGTCCTTTTCGTTTTTCCTGGGCAACAGCACCTTCTGAATGCCGGATCGTTTGGCCGCCAGTACTTTTTCCTTGATGCCGCCCACCGGCAGCACCAGCCCGCGCAAGGTAATCTCGCCGGTCATGGCAAGTGTCCCCTTCACTTTGCGTTGGGTGAAGATGGATGAAACCGCCGAAAAGATGGAGACACCGGCAGAGGGTCCGTCCTTGGGTACTGCGCCCTTTGGGACGTGAATATGGAGATCCCAGTATTTAAACGCCTCTTCGGGGATATTCAGCTCCTCGGAGTGCGCCTTGAGGTATGACATCGCCAGCATGGCCGACTCTTTCATCACATCGCCCAGCTGTCCGGTGATATGCAGCTTGCCGGTGCCTTTGGACACGCTGGCCTCTATGAAAAGGATGTCGCCGCCGTAGGGCGTCCATGCCAGTCCCGTAGCAACCCCCGGCACCTTCGTGCGCTCGGCCACCTCGGAGAAGTATTTTCGTTTGCCGAGGTAATCCTGAAGTTCGTTGACCCCTACGGTATGGCGGCCTTCTTCTCCTTTGGCAATTTTAGCGGCAACGCCGCGGCAGACCGAGCCGATCTGACGTTCCAGAGAGCGTACGCCCGACTCGCGGGTATACTCGTCAATGATTTTTTCGAGGCCCTGATGCGTGAGTTTAATCTGGTCTTCACGGAGACCGTTTTCCTTAATCTGCTTGGGAATCAGGTGTTCCTTTGCGATCTGTGCTTTCTCCTGCAGGGTGTAGCCGCTGATATTGATAATCTCCATACGATCCCGAAGCGGCGCGGGGATAGTATCCAGGGAGTTGGCCGTTGCAATAAACAGCACTTTGGAGAGATCATATTCCAGCTCCAGATAGTTGTCGGTAAAGCTGTCGTTTTGTTCGGGATCGAGCACTTCCAGCAGAGCTGAAGTGGGGTCCCCGCGATAATCGGAACCCACCTTGTCAATCTCATCGAGCATGATAACAGGGTTGGCCGTTTCCGTCTTCTTCATGGAACGCAGGATGCGCCCCGGCAACGCCCCGATATAAGTTCTGCGGTGACCGCGGATTTCGGCTTCATCATGAATACCGCCCAGGCTGAATCGATCAAACTTGCGATTCAACGCACGGGCAATGGATTTACCGAGAGAGGTTTTTCCCACGCCCGGAGGTCCGTAGAAGCAGAGAATAGGTGCTTTCATATCACTTTTCAGCTTCAGGACGGCCAAATATTCAATAATGCGTTTTTTTACCTTGTCCAGCCCGTAGTGATCCTCATCCAGTACCTTCTGGGCATTTTCAAGATCAAGGTTGTCCTCTGAATACGTATTCCACGGAAGGTCGAGGATCCATTCGATATAGCTGTGGATGACCCCGTAGTTGGGCGAGGAGTTGGGTGTGCGCTCCAGGCGTGTAATCTCTTTCTCCACGGTTTCCCGGGCTTCTTCGGGGAGATTTTTCTCCTTGGCCCGCTTGCGAAGTTTTTCGACTTCCTGGTGTTCTCCATCCTCTCCAAGGGCTTCCTGGATCGCTTTCATCTGCTGTCGCAGGTAAAAATCGCGCTGCTGATCGTCAATATCTGACTTTACCTTGGTACGAATCTCTTCGCTGAGATTCAGCACTTGCAGCTCTTTGTTCAGAAACTCCATCACACGCTCCATGCGCGTCGAGAAGGTCCGGATCTCCAGGACTTCCTGCTTGTCTGCAGTCGAAACATTCAGGTTCGAGGAGATGAAGTTCAACAGAAAGATCGGGCTGTTGATATTATTAATCGCAATAGAGGCCTCCGAGGGAATATTCGGCGACAGATTTACGATCTTCGAAGCCGTTTCCTTGACCGAGCGGATGGAGGCATCCCGTTCAACCCCTTCCAGATCCATTTCCTGGTGGTAGGGTTCTACTTTTGCTTTAAAGTAGGGTTCTTTCTGTAAGAACTCGTCAATCTTAAAGGTTGTTTTCCCCTGTATGACAATACTCTTGCTGCCATCAGGCATTTTTATAAGTTTCAGAATCTGGGCAACGGTTCCGATTTCATAGAGATCCTTGGTACCGGGATCTTCATCCTCTTCATTTTTCTGGCTGACAACGCCAATGGTCTTGTCAGATTCGTATGCTTCTTTTACCAGTTCCAGTGAACGGTCGCGACCCACCGTAATGGGCACCACGACTCCCGGAAAAAGAACCGTGTTCTTCAGGGGGAGAATCGGCAGTTCGTCGGGAATTTCAGACTCCGTTAATGCTTTCTCTTCCTCTTCCGACATCAGAGGAATAGCCTGCTCAAAATCGTCGAATTGGTCGTCAATATCCTCAAAGTTGACCATATTTTTGAACATATCCTTCATGTATGTTAATATTTAATCAAAGTTTTATTCATTTGAGTAAGTAGGATGCAAATAAGGAGCCAAGATTATTCCGCCTACCAATTAGTCATACTTACTGGCAAAATAACAAAATGTAGCAGAAAATGGAGTTTTTATTGACAGCTTGACAGAAATTGCGTCATTAAAAATGAAACTGGAATCCGCCAACAGCCACTCCCACCAGCGTCGCCCCGGGAGATTCCTGGCGGAACAGGGTCCGGGCGCCAACGGTGAAATCCCAGTGGTTGGTCTCAATACCGGTGCCCAGTCCCATCTGAAAGGGTTGTTTCGAGGCAAACCGGGTGCCCAGGCGTATAGGGATCCGGGGGAGGGGACGTATTTCAGCGCCGAGTCGCACCCCCAGGTTAGTCGTCGTAAAGGCGGTATCGTAGAGCCCGAGGGTGAGATCGCCCATAAATTTGAATTGTTCGAGATCCAGCAATACGCCCGTATTAACCGATGTGGGGAGAAGAGCAGAATAATTTTCATCAGATTCCTGTTCGGAAACGGCCAGTGGATTGGGCAGCAGGGGAGCCTCGTGCAGGTAGCTGATATACTGTCCACCGGCCCCCACAAACATCGTATTTGCTGCGACCGGCATTTGAGCCCGTAAGGAATCTCTGCCGGATGACATGCGCAGAGGTTGACTGTGATAGCGGATCGTGCCGATATCATTTAATGAGAAGGCGATGCGCAGGGATTTGTCAGGAGCCGATGAGGCGGGTGATTTCGAGCTGTTTTTTTTCCGGCTGCTGAGCGGGATCATGTAATTGAGCCCGAAATCGAAACCGACTCCATAGCCCGTCTGCTGGTAATGATAGTTATCGCGGAAATTATTTCGGATGGCTTCCCCGGGATTGCGGGACTGAAGATAAGCGGTTGTTGCGCCACTAAAACGCCCGGAACTCTGCATGCTGAAGTCGGAAACAAAGGTGCCGGTCATGTTTTCTTCACCATCCCGGATGTAGCGGGCATTATAACGGGCGTCAAATGCGGGTCCGGCCAGGATGATTTTAGGGGCTATGCCGATATAAAGCGTATTCAGGCGAGGCATGAGCCCGTTTACAAAGGTGAATTCCTGAGCATATCCCACAGCGAATTCATAATATTCACTGCGTTGCTGAATTAATGAAAAGTCGCGGATCTGCCGGCCGTTGTGTTCCGTAAACTCGTCCTCGTACCATCCGCGCCCGGTTTTGATGATCGAAGCGTAACGAGCCCGCAGGGCCGCCGACAAAACGTAATCCCGTTGTTGCCATATCGCCCCGCCGAGGATAAGATCCGCCCGCTGCTGATTTTGGGACAACAGCTTATTTTCGGGAAAATGAGTATTCAGAATGCTGTTTCGCTGTTTAGCGTTGATGCTTGCATCTACCTGCGAATAGGGCTGATAGCCATCGAGGAAGTTTGCGAACTGCTGGTTGAGCGAGCTGCTTGAGAGCATCGGCTCAAACTGAACAGCGCCCTGGCCGATCTCAAGGTGAAATTGGCCGGGCTGTTCCCGGATCATCAAATTCGCGGGGTTCCAGAATGTGGCCTCGGGTCCGTTCAGGTAAGCCGTGCCCCCTCCGCCGAGACTCATGTTTTCGGCCGTAATAACCGGTTGCGCGTGGACCGGGCTGCCGGCCAGTCCCCCCACAGCCAGAACCAGAATCAGGCTCAGGATGGAAACTTTCGTGCGTATTTTGATAAATGATGGCGGTTCTTTTCTCAATGGAGTGGTCATTTGAATGCTAACCGATGACTTGCAGTTTAGCCACCCGCAACATCAGTGTTTTTCGTCCTCGTTCCTTAAAATAGATAACGACTTTTGTTTTTTCGCCCTGGCCACTGCGGCTAATAATTTTACCGGGCCCGAAGACATTATGTTCCACTCTGGCCCCCACCTGAAAGGGATCTTCATCCGGGTTGTCATAGTAGATCCGGGTCGTATTGGAAGAGCGGTTTTTTTTCTTATAGAGCGGTTTTTTCCAGTCATATTCAATCTTCGTGCTCCCGGAATCGCTGCTCTCCTTTTGGTCTCCGTTTAAATTGTTGCTGTTTTGCTTGATGGAGGCCCCGGTCTCTGTTCGGACCACATCCGGGCTCACTTCATCCAGGAAGCGAGAGCGTCGTTTTCGCTGCTCTTCCCCATACTTGTACCGGCTGCGGCAGTGGCTGAAGAAAAGCACTTCTTCGGCGCGGGTAATGGCGACGTAAAACAGCCGGCGTTCTTCCTCGATATTCACTTCTTCGTTGTCCCGGCTGCCCACGGGGAACAGCTCTTCCTCGAGTCCCACTACGAAGACCACCGGAAATTCCAGTCCCTTCGCAGCATGAACGGTCATCATGGTAACGGCCGGTTTTTCCTCATCATACTTATCGGTATCGGTAATGAGGCTAATCTCCTGCAAAAACGAGCTCAGGGAGGGATTATTATTGTTTTTTTCGAAATAAGAGATCGCATTTTGAAGCTCCAGGATGTTTTCCCGGCGGGTCATCGATTTGGGAGAATTTTCTTCCACCAGGGATTTCATATAGCCTGACTGTTCCAGCAATTTTTTGGTGATATTGATGAGCTTCCTGCCGTTTTTCAGATCCTTTTTTAGATCATTGATCATCGATACAAACTCCCTGACACTCTTTTCGGCCGGCTTGTAGAGATCGATTTCCCCGACATTTTCCAGGACTCGCCAGAGCGACTGGTTTCCGGCACGCGCCTGTGCCATAAGATCGTGCAGTGATTTGTTGCCGATGCCCCGCGAAGGTTCGTTGATAATGCGGATGAGGTTGGTGTCGTCGTCGGGATTGATGAGAAGCGTGAGATAAGCCAGTACATCCTTAATCTCCTTCCGCTGGTAGAACGAGAGTCCCCCCACCAGCTGGTAGGGGACCCCCTTGCGGCGGAAGGTCTCTTCATAGACCCGGCTCTGGTAGTTGGTACGGTAAAGTACGGCAAAGTCGTTATACCCGTATCCCTTGCGCGCTTTAAGCTCCTGGATATAGTTGGCAACGCGGTTGGCCTCATCGCGCTCGTCATAATTGTCGAGCACCGTAATCGCATCGCCCATATCGTTGTCCGTCCAGAGCGTCTTGTTCAGCTGGCTGTCGTTTCTTTTGATGATGGAGTCAGCGGCCTTCAGGATCGCTTTGGTGGAACGGTAGTTCTGCTCCAGCGGAATTTCAACAGCCTCCTCATAATCACTTTTGAAATCCAGGATATTCCGTATATCCGCTCCCCGGAAAGAATAG
Organism: Fodinibius roseus; assembly: GCF_900129315.1. Lineage (GTDB taxonomy): Bacteria > Bacteroidota > Rhodothermia > Balneolales > Balneolaceae > Fodinibius > Fodinibius roseus. The sequence continues at coordinate 133,580 of NZ_FQUS01000014.1, read as the reverse complement.
ATGCTCTGGGCATCGTCTCCGACCACGCACAGGTTCTTGTATTTTCTGGCCAGCATATTGGTCACTTTATACTGGGCATGATTGGTATCCTGGTACTCGTCGATTAAAATATATTTAAACCGGTCCTGGTATTTCTCCAGAACCCCTTCATGCTGCTGGAAAAGCTCAATCGGTTTAACCAGGAGGTCGTCAAAATCCATGGCGTTGTTATGCTTCAACCGCTCCACATATTGCCCGTATATGTTGGCGGTGATGTCGTCCAGCGTGCTGTGAACAAACTTTTCCTGGTAGTGGTCCGGGTGAATAAGTTCGTTCTTGGCATCGCTGATGAGTCGCTGTATTGTGCGGGGACGAATTTCCTTGGGATCGTAGTTGTTTTCGCGCAGCAGCTGCTTAATGGCATTTTTGGAATCGTCGGTATCATAGATCGAGTAGTTGGAGGTAAAGCCGATCTTTTCCGCCTCAAACCGCAGGATCTTGGAAAATACGGAGTGGAAGGTCCCCATCCACAGCCGCCGGGCTTCATCGCCAATCAGCTGCTGGATGCGCTCTTTCATCTCTTTGGCCGCCTTGTTTGTAAAGGTCAGCGCCAGGATATCGTTGGGAGCGGCTTTCTGCTGCTGAATGAGATACGCTATGCGGTAGGTAAGTACGCGTGTTTTACCGCTGCCGGCCCCGGCGACAATAAGCAGGGGACCTTCGGTATGCCGTACGGCACGCTGCTGGGCTTCATTCAGGTCGTGGATAAAATCCGGTTCTTTTGGCATAAACTAAACGTAAGTATTCTCTTTAAAACGTAAGGCTCATCGAAGTCATTCTGATCCTCGCAATGGTTGAATTCCTGCAACAAGGGTGGATGCCTGATGAGCCGGATCAGTACTTATTCACCTTGCTATAGAAATGGTGACGTATATAAGTAGATATTATTCCAGTTCTCTTAAAATTCCCCGGAGCTTCTCCAGGTTCGTTTCCGTGTCGGCCTTTTTATCCCGTTCGCGCTGTACTACTTCTTCGGGAGCATTATTGACAAAGCCGTCGTTGTTAAGCTTTCCTTCAATCGATTTGAGGAAGCCTTGCAGGCGATCGATCTCTTTCCGGATGCGTTCTCGCTCTTTATCAAGATCAACAAATCCCTTCAGGGGGACAAAAATTTCTGTCCCTTCCACAACGGCTGATGCGGAGGTCTCCGGCTTTGCCAAATCGACCCTGATTTCAAGGGTATCGATATGTTGCAGCTTTTGGAAAATCCATTCATTATTCCTGAGAGCCCTGGCCGTCTGTTCATCGCCGGCGCTGATCAGCAGGTCGATGTTGTCGTTGGGACTCAGCTTAAACTCGGCGCGAATATTGCGGACCGCGGAAATGATGCGCTGGATCTTTGAGAACAGGGCCTGATCTTCGGCTGAGACCGCCGACTGGTCAAAAGCGGGCCAGGAGGCAACGATCATCGCCTCTTCGGTTTTGCGGGGACGAATATGCTGCCATACCTCCTCTGTTATAAACGGCATAAACGGGTGGAGTAGTTTCATCAGCTCCTCGAAGAAATTGAGTCCCCGTGCCAGGCGCTGTTCAGGGATGTCGGTGCCCGGCTCATCCGCTTTGATCAGCTCGATGTACCAGTCGCAGAAATCATCCCATATCAGCGAATATATTTTATGCAACGCCTCATTGATGCGGAATGACTCCATATCTTTATTGATTCCTGCGATGGTTTCATGCAGGCGGGAGAGCATCCAGCGGTCAACAAGGTTGGTCTTGTCAATATCAAGGTCCCGGGAATATTCAGTGTCCTCCTGTTTATTCATAGACAGAAAGCGGAACGCATTCCAGATCTTGTTTGCAAAATTGCGGCCCTGCTCGCACAGCTGTTCCTCAAAAAGCAGGTCGTTGCCGGCCGGCGAGGAGAACAGCATACCCACGCGTACCCCGTCGGCCCCATACTCTTCCATAAGCTTGATGGGATCGGGGGAGTTGCCCAGCGATTTCGACATCTTGCGGCGCTGGCTGTCGCGGACGATACCGGTGTAATAGACATTGCTGAATGGCTTTTCGCCGCGAAACTCGTAACCGGCAATGATCATTCGGGCGACCCAGAAAAACATGATCTCCGGGGCCGTTACCAGGTCGTCCGTGGGATAGTAATAGTTAATCTCTTCGTTGTCGGGCTCCCGGATCCCGTCAAAAACGGTAATCGGCCAGAGCCAGGAAGAAAACCAGGTGTCGAGGACATCCTCATCCTGGTGGATATCACTGCCGGCCAGGGAGGGATCGCCCGTTTTTTCCCGCGCTTTTTCCAGCGCTTCTTCCTTCGTCCGGGCAATAACGTAATCATCCCTGCCGTCTCCATAGTACCATGCCGGGATACGCTGTCCCCACCACAGCTGACGGGAGATGCACCAGTCACGGATGTTCTCCATCCAGTGGTTATACGAATTTTTGAATTTTGCCGGGTAAAACTGAATAGTGTCATTCATCACGTTTTCATGGGCCGGCCTGGACAATTTATCCATCCGGCAGAACCACTGCAGCGACAGGCGAGGCTCGATGACGGCATCCGTGCGTTCCGAGTACCCCACCTTGTTGGTCATTTCCTCCACGTCGACCAGCTGGTTCCGTTCTTGTAAATCCGCTATGATGAGTTCACGGGCCTTGAAACGATCTTCACCGACATAGTATTCAGCCGTTTCGCTCAGCGTGCCATCCGGTTTCAGCATGTCGATAATCTCGAGATCATGCTTCTGTCCGATTTGGTAATCGTTCTCGTCATGGGCCGGCGTAATTTTCAGGCAGCCGGTCCCATACTCCATATCCACATAATCATCTGCTATAACCGGCACCTCGCGTTCCACCATCGGGATGATTGCTGTTTCGCCGATCAGCTCCCGGTAACGTTCGTCCCCCGGGTTCACACAGACACCCGTATCGGCCAGGATGGTTTCGGGACGTGTGGTGGCAATGGTCACCCAGCGATCGCTGTTCTTTATCCGGTAGCGCACATGGTACAGTTTCGACTGCTCCTCGCGGTGGATGACCTCTTCGTCCGACAGCGCGGTCTGTGCCTCAGGGTCCCAGTTGATCATCCGTTTGCCGCGGTAGATGTAGCCCCGGTTGTACAGCTCAATAAAACAGTCGATGACCGATTCGTACAGGTCATCCTCCAGGGTAAAGCGCGTGCGTTCCCAGTCGCAGGAGGCTCCTAATTTTTGGAGCTGCTGCAGGATAATACCGCCGTGCTCTTCCGTCCATTCCCAGGCATGTTCCAGGAATTCCTCGCGGGTCAGGTCCGCTTTGGTGATGCCTTCCTTTCGCAATTTTTGTACCACCTTGGCTTCGGTAGCGATGGACGCGTGGTCGGTGCCGGGCACCCAGCAGGCATTTTTGCCCCGCATGCGGGCGCGGCGCACCAGCACATCCTGGATGGTATTATTGAGCATGTGTCCCATATGCAGCACGCCCGTCACATTCGGAGGAGGGATGACAACGGTATATGATTCACGGTCGTCGGGCTCAGAATGGAAAAAACCGTTCTCTTTCCAGAAATCATACCATTTTTCTTCAACGCTGCCGGGATCAAAATGTTTGGGAATGTCCTGTAAGGCCGTCGATCTGTCCAAAATCAGTGTATGCGCTTTAGGTGTTTACATTGGTTTTAAATGGGATGGGAAGATACGAAAAAGGAGGGAAGATGTAGAGCGATTTCTAATAGAATGGGATTAGTTCGATCAGTCTTTGAAGCGGGCGGCTATGGCACAGGCCGCGGTCGCGGGAAACAGGTAAAAGCACCGGACTGAAAAATCTCCCTGTGACAAGCATCGGGCCGTTTTTTTGAGAACATTATGGGCGCAATCCAGTATACCTTGTCTAATGAATCATTTACAGCGTGCCATCTGAAACGAAATGTAAAAATCCAATCCTGATTTCTGTGTCCTTGCTTTTATCCCGAAGGTTTTCCACCTTTGCCGCCGCATCTTTTATAATGCTTTTTTTCTTTGTTCTGGGGTGTTCCCCGAATGGTCAAAAGGAAGGAGGCGATGTTCGCCAGGTTCAGGTAGAAGCGGACGACAGTTACGGGCGGGCGATGGCATTGGGCCGGGTCGACAACGGGGAAATTGACGAGGCATCGGGACTGGCAGTCAATCCGGACCATTCCCATTTATTGTGGACCCACAACGACAGCGGGGATGAAGCCCGGATCTTTTTAATCCAGAAGGATGGGCGCTTCCGGGCGGAATACCATTTGGAAGGGGCTACCAACCGAGACTGGGAGGATCTTGCAGTGGGACCGGGTCCCGACCCGGATACCCATTATTTATACATTGGCGATATCGGCGATAACTATACCTTTTACTCCAGTTATGTCATTTATCGGCTAAAACAGCCGGATATCCGCAGCGGGCAGGGCGGGGGACCTGAGGGCGAAAAGCTGTCCGGCGTAGATGCACTCCGCTTCGTCTATCCGGACGGAAGTCACGATGCCGAAACGCTGTTTATCGATCCATCGACCCGGGATCTGTATATCGTCACTCGTCAGGAGAGACAGGACCGGGTTTACCGGTACCCATACCCGCAATCCACTGAAAAGACCGATACCGTGGAATTTGTGGGCAAGCTGCCGTTCAGCCGGTTCGCGGGTGGTGATTTATCGACCGACGGGCAGGTCCTCCTGCTGAAAACGCTGCCCAGGATATTCATATGGCATCGAAAGCCCAACCAGTCTATTCCGGAGATGCTGGCCGGCACCCCCAGAGAACTCTCCTATGGGACCGGTCCGCAGGAAGAGGCCATCGCATTGGTTCCCGGGGGAAACGGCTACTACACGCTGAGCGAATCCAAGGGTAAACCCGTCACGCTCTATTTCCACCCGGACAGGAGAGAGTAAGTGCCGGGGGCCATATTTTGTGACTACTCACAGATTTAGATATTTAAAAGTTCATCGAATTCCGTCATCGTAGAGAACCAGGATGATTGGTCCGGTCGGCAAATTTAATTTATTTCAGAAATACCAATGGAAACCATCTTGCTCATCAAACTTGAGGACTATTCTCTCCCCCTTCTTGATTTCCAGGGTTTTCTCGTCACTTTGCTGCCATTCAACTCCATTTTCCGTCACATCGCCTATCTGGGCATTTACCGTATGACTGCCCGGATCAAGGGGAATATTAATAAGACCGCTGCTGTACCCTCTTCGAAATATACCTTTAGGCGAATAATTTTCTTCTAAAAGGGTCTCGGCGCCAGCCGAAATTTTTATAGCTACGTCTGATCTTCGCTCCACCTGTTTTACATCTCCACGCTGCATGTGCCGGGGGCGATCTTCATCGTCCTGCTCCTCGGCATACACCGGGGCTCCTTTTTTCTTGAATGAGATCACCAGCTCCGACGCTTTTTCGGGAAGTGGCATCCCGGCTGAACTTGGCCATATAACATTTTGAGAAGATTTTATGTGGGCATAACAGTCTAAGGAGAAAGCGCAGGGCTATTCTGGAATGTACTGTATATAGCTGGCTTCTCAACTTAGCTTCGGTTGTCATTTGAGGATCTTGTACATATGCAGACTTTATATCTTCCCCGGGTAACATGAAACTAACGGTTTCCAAAAAAGTTTTTGAGCATGACTTTTTCCTTGTAAAGGGGTTACACCACACATTTTATTCTTGATCGGATACAATTTCATTTGTTTGGTAAATAGCAACGCCAATATTTCGAAGCTCTTTTTCTCCTTTTGGATATAGACCAGAAGTAGCATCCTTTACAAGGACCGTGCGATAATCTCTTTCGCTTGCTTCATAAATAGTTGTGCGGGGACAATTAGGGAAATTACACCCCGAAACGACAATCGTTGAAGTATTTAGGTCTTGTAAAAATAAATCTAATCTCGTGTTGTAAAAAGCACCCCAGCGTGGTTTATATATCACCCATTCATTGGCTGCCAACTTTTGCGGGTTTGATTGCAGCAACAATTTTGCATCTAACTTGACTGATTTATCAGGCTTTATCTCACTAACAAGTTCTGCACCTCTTGAATGTGGAGTGACAATTTGTGCTCCGTTTTTTATCGATTTTTTCCTGCATATATCAACATTTGATCCATCTGGATTATATAGTCTTACTATATGAATAATAGGCCGATGTTTGCGGCGATAATAATGGACAAGTTTTGATATTTCAGGTATGATTTTTTCAGTTTCCTCAATATATGAGGCCCCGTGTACCCGGCTAAAATCTTCCTGCATATCAATGGTCAAAAGTACGGAATTTGACCAAATAGGTTGTGTATATCGGTCCATAAAAAGTTGTGGTTAACACCTGGCGCATAGCCAATAACCGAGACAACTCATCCGGTTTTGTCTATTTTACCCGCTTCATCAGCACGCCAAAGTGTCCGTCGCAGCGATGCTTGTGGGGAAATGTCTGGTAGCCGAATCCGCCGTCTACCATCACCTCGTCGGGCAGGTAGCCTTCCACGGTCTGTAGCTCAAAATGTTCATGCCGGTCGAGGAAATTCATCACCTGCTCCATGTTTTCTTCCTCTTCGAGCGAGCAGGTACTGTATACAAGGCGTCCGCCTTTTTTTACCATCCTGGAAGCGGAATCCAAAAGCTTCTTCTGCAGTTCAACAGCGTTGTTCAGGCTTTCTTCATCGCGCCGCCAGCGGAGATCCGCGCGCTTGCTCAGCACGCCCGTACCGGTACAGGGAGCATCCAGCAGCACGCCGTCCGCTTCGTCGAGTGTAAGTTCTGTTACGTCGGCCCGCCGCACGCGAATGTTTTCAGCGTGATAGGAGAGGGCACTTTCAGCCAGTCGGTCAAGCCGTTCGGATGAGATGTCCACTGCCAGGATACTTCCTTCGGCGTTCATCAGGTCCGACATGAGTACGCTTTTTGTGCCGGGAGCTGCACAGAGATCATAAATTTCCTCGCCGGGCTCGGGATCCAGCAGAAAAGGGGCAAACCCCGCCGCAATATCCTGGATCTGACAAAACCCTTTGTCGAGCCAGCCCCTGGTAATAAAGGGAGCGACGCTGTCCACCTGGAAATAGCCGGGCAGCCACTCGCTTTCCGTGAACGGAATATCCTTCTTGGTCATGCGGAGTTTGAAGTTTTCGGTTTTGGTGCGCAGGTTGTTGGCTCGTACGTAATAAGTGGGACGCTGGTTATTGGCCTGCATCAACTGAAAGGCTTCGCGCTCACCAAAGCGCCGGGTCCACCGTTCGACCAACCATTCCGGGTGAGAAAATGTTGTGGCAACCAGTTTGGTTCGATCCTCAAACGAGGGCTTGGGAAGGTTTTCAATATCCCGCTGCAGGTTGCGCATAATGGCATTGGTCAGGTCTCCGGTGCGCGAGCCCAGTTTGAGTTTGGCAATCTCTACCGATTCGTTGATGGCTGCATAATCGGGGGTACTGTCCATGAAAATCATGTCGTAGATACCCAGCCGGAGAATATTTTTTAATACGGGTTTCATTTCCCCGATCTTGACATTCGAAAATTCATCGATCAGAAAGTCGAGATATGAGCGGCGTCTTAAAATATTTTGTACATATTCGCGTACCTCAGCGCGGCCACGGGCGTCAAGCTTGTTGGCAACTGAATAATCAAGGATATTATGTTCATCAAAATGTATTAATATTTCTACGCTGACAGAACGGGCAGTTGCTTCAGTATCCAATGCAATATTCAATTTTAGATTAAACTTTTCAGTGACAGTAGCAGGCCGTAACCTTTGTGCTGTATACCGCTGACAAATAAGGTTGACTATTTAAAAAGCAGCCATTTCAGTTTAAGTGACAGGCTGACTAAGATTGCAAAAAATACAGTTTTAGGAGGGGAGTTGCTAATGAAGAATCACGAAATTCGGACGAAATACCGAGAATGTAGCAATCTTCACTTTTGATTGCGTTGTGCGACGTAATAAAGGGGTAATCCGAGTAGCAAAATGCCGATACCGACCAGGGCTCCTGTGCCGGTAAAAACGACGCTTGAATAGAGCAGGTAAAGGCAAATAAGCATAAAAATGATCGGAGTCAGGGGATAGAGGGGAACGCTGAACGAGCGGTCATCTTTTTTGTCTGAATTTGTCCTGAAGATAAAGAGAGAACCGGTCGTGAGCAGAATAAAAAACCAGAACACGGGGGCCGTATAATCGACCATCGTAGAAACAGCCTCCTGGGTGAAGCTCCCCAGTCCGACCAGTCCGAGGGCAATTCCCCCCTGCAGTAACAAGGCATTGATCGGGGCATTGGCCGTTTTATTCCACCGGCCCAGAAATCGAAGGAGCGAAAAATCGCGTCCCATCGCGTAGTTTGTCCGTGCACCGGTAATGATGGTGGCATTAGCCGTTGACAAGGCCGAAACAATGACGATTAGAGCCATGACAAGGGCGCCTCCGGAGCCGATAATGCGATTGCTTAATTCAACACCGATAATATCGGAATTTCTGAGGGTCTCCAATCCCAAAATCTGAATATATGCCGCATTGATCAGCAAGTACAGGAAGGTGATGGTTGTGATAGCGAGCAGTAAGACGCGGGTCATATTTTTTCTCACGTTCTTGAGCTCTGCCGAGAGGTAGACGCCTTCATTCCACCCGCCATAGGTTAACAGTACGAAAATCATGGCTGCACCGGCTGAACTGGTTACATCGCCCGATAACGGAGCAACGTCCGTGGCTGGTTCGTGGATCAGTCCCGCCGTCCCCGCTACAACGAGTACCATGACGATGAGGGATGTTAAGAGGCCCTGGGTATTTTTGGAGGGCTGTGTCCCCCAAATATTCAATCCCGTCAGCGTAATAATAGTAAGCGCGGCATAAACCGACGAGCTGTAGGGCCCGAGGGGATAAATAGTCGTGGCATAATCGCCCAGGATAAAAGCTGTAAGGGCAATGGCGCCCGTTTGAATGACGGACATTCGTCCCCATGAAAACAGGAAGCCTACGGCCGGACCGTAGGCCTCCGTCAGAAAATGGTATTCCCCGCCGGCATCCGGCTTGTTTGAGGCCAGCTCCGCGTAGCAGAGTGCCCCGATAATGGATATGAGTCCCCCGGCCAGCCAGAACCCCAGGTAGTGCAGCTCGGTAGAGGCATTCTGAGCCACCATCGACGGCAAACGGAAGATGCCGATACCGACTACTATACCGATGATAACTGCGGCCGCGCTTAGATTATTGAAAGTCGGTCGCGGTCGGCCGCGGTCGGTATTTTCCATAGCTGTTTCAGAGCCTCAGTTGAGGAATATTTATTTCTGCAGGACTTTGCAAAGCTACGATCCTGTGAGGAATTCGGCCGAACTTTTACAACCGTGGCGTGTTCGGGCGATCCTGCTAAGCCGTTTCGCGTAGCATACCCGGAAATACATTCAAAGCATGCGGATGCGGGTGTCCAAAGTCCCCGTTTATATCTGTTTGATGTTCATTATTGATGTGTGGCTGTCCACGACGAGACCGTCTTGTCGTCGGACGTGTGATGCTGCACGGTTCCTTCGACCGTATCCCCATCTACGCGGCCGCTATAGATATAATGCTGGTCTCCATCCACAGCCCGGAACGATATGCGGTCTCCCTCCAGCTCTTTTTCCCGGATATCATAGGAGGTTCCGTTTTCGTCCGACAGGGATACCGTCATATTTTGATATTGTTGATCAACCTGCATGTTGAAGTTTTTCCCGTTAACGGACCAGTTCCAGCTGCCGTCAACTTTGGCCGGAATGACCCAATAATAAATGGTGTGCGTCCGGTTGGTATTCTCTGACGACAGCGTTACTTCCCGGTCAGGCTCCCAGTCGCCCATATCAAAACTGTGAGATACAATGCGGGTTCCGGGCTGAAGCTCATCAAGCAATGTCGGCCGTAACTTTTTGTTAACCGACGGCAACAGGTACATCGTAATAACGGAGGCTTCGCTAATATCAGTTTCGAAGATGTCCTGCTCCTTAAACAGTACTTTGTCATCTACCTTCTCTTTTCGTGCATTCTTTCGTGCTTCGGCAATGCGCTCGGGATCCAGGTCAATACCGTGTCCTGAGGCCCCGCGCTTGGCGGCGGCAATGACGATACGCCCATCGCCAGAGCCCAGATCTATGACATAGTCATCGGACTGAACCTGTGCGATGTCGAGCATCTTTTCTACCACTTCATTGGGGGTGGGAACATACGGGACGTCAAGATCCTGGGCACTTAGCGGCAGCGAAACGCTAAGAAAAAAACCAATTACAACGGCTTTGTATATAGCAGAGTACGACTGGCGTATAAAAGTTGGCATAATGGTCACCAATAAATTGATTGAAATATGTAGTTAGGTTACTTTCTTTATCTTTCTAAAAAGGTATAAGTACGTGCATAAGGCTTGATACTCGTTATTGACAGGCAATATAGCCATACTGATACACTAACGCCGCTATATGATATCTTTTAACGAAGCTTTTTGCAAAACCGTTTTTTTGGCCACTATCTGCATTTTCGCGTCTTCAAAATCCTCTCATATGCTTTATATGCTGTGGTTTTGAATGCGCTCAGGGGTTGACATTGACTAAAATACCTGGGTTTTCAAAGGCTGCTTAACATTCAAATATACAATAACTCCTATTGTTTGTGTTATGTTCCTTTTTAAATGTTATAAAAAGTTAAGGTTCTGCGGGTTCGGTTCATGTTCATACAAACAAGCATATTGCGACGCAGCTGCTGCCTGTTGTGTTTTCACCGTCAGCCTCCATTATACTTTTCTTCTGTCAGAACAGAAAGCCTTTTAACCATATTTCTGCTTTATATGCAAAATAAATTGGTTAAACACTTTCATTTTCAACGGAAAAAGCCTAATTTTGCCGCTTCCATAGTGATGGAAGATAATGACTTGAAAAATGTAATTATCACTACATCAATACAATTGTTAACTCATTACAATCCATTTATAAAAATAAATAATGAATAAAGGAACCATTGCACAGGTTATCGGTCCGGTTGTGGATGTCGACTTTGACCAGGGAGAAATTCCGCCCGTATTAAATGCCCTCTATATTGAACGAGAAGATAATTCCAAACTCTATCTGGAGGTTGCCCAGCACCTGGGTGAAAATCGTGTTCGAACGATTGCGATGGATTCAACTGACGGTTTGGTACGCAAGACCGAAGTTGTTGATACCGGCGCTCCCATTTCTATGCCGGTCGGCGAAGATATTCGGGGACGCGTATTTAATGTTGTCGGAGAGCCTATTGACGGAATCGAGGCACCTAAAGGCGAGCGTCAATACCCGATCCACCGGCCTGCCCCAGATTTTGATGAGCTGGCAACATCTACGGAGATGCTGGAAACAGGGATCAAAGTAATTGACCTTCTTTGCCCGTACGCCAAAGGGGGGAAAACGGGCCTGTTTGGTGGAGCCGGAGTCGGTAAGACGGTACTTATTCAGGAGTTGATTAACAATATCGCCAAGGGACACGGTGGATTGTCGGTCTTTGCCGGGGTTGGCGAGCGTACACGCGAAGGGAATGACCTGCTTCGGGAGATGCTGGAAGCCAATATTATTAATTACGGCGAAGATTTCATGGAGGCTTATGAAAACGGCAGCTGGGAGCTCGAAGAAGTGGATAAAGACGCGCTCAAGGAGTCCAAGGCTACCTTTGTATTCGGACAGATGAATGAGCCGCCGGGAGCCCGTGCTCGTGTAGCGCTTTCGGGACTGACAATTGCCGAGTATTTCCGTGATGAAGTAAGTCGGGATATCTTGTTCTTTATCGATAATATTTTCCGTTTTACCCAGGCGGGCTCTGAGGTTTCGGCGCTACTCGGACGTATGCCGTCGGCTGTGGGTTACCAGCCTACGCTGGCTACTGAAATGGGTGACCTGCAGGAACGCATTACCTCTACCAAGAAGGGATCTATTACATCTGTTCAGGCGGTTTATGTTCCTGCTGATGACTTGACTGATCCTGCCCCGGCCACTACCTTTGCCCACCTTGATTCTACAACGACACTGAGCCGTGCGCTCACACAGATCGGTATCTATCCTGCCGTGGATCCGCTGGATTCCTCTTCACGAATACTGGACCCGCATATTGTGGGTGAGGAGCACTATGAGACGGCACAAAGCGTCATCGAAATTCTTCAGAAATACAAAGATCTGCAGGACATTATTGCCATCCTGGGTATGGATGAGCTTTCCGACGAAGACAAGACCACGGTGGCCCGGGCGCGCCGTATTCAGCGCTTCCTCAGCCAGCCTTTCTTTGTAGCGGAGCAGTTTACAGGTCAGCCTGGTAAGTATATTAACATCGACGACACCGTGAAGGGATTCAAAAAAATTCTGCAGGGCGAACTCGACCACTTGCCTGAAAATGCATTTTATATGGTGGGAACCATTGAAGAGGCGGAAGAAAAAGGCAAAGAGCTTTTGGCTGAAGAAAAAGAAGCTGCAGAATAAGGATAGGATATGACAAGTTTTAGAGCACAAATACTTACGCCTGAAGGTTCACTTTTTGACGATAACGTGACAGGGGTGAAGCTGCCCGGCACAATGGGCAGTTTTGAAGTAAAAACGCACCATGCCAACATCATGTCTACGCTTGAAGTGGGTGAAGTGGTGGTTCGCAAGGCTACCGGGGGTGAGCAGCGATTCGCCATTACCGGCGGATTTGTTGAGGTCGTCGAAAATACCCTGAACCTGCTGGCGGAAGCAGCAGAACCGGTAGAAGAGATCGATATAGAGCGGGCGAAAGAAGCCAAAAACCGTGCACTTCAACGCCTGGAATCAGACGATGATCATATCGACCAGGATCGTGCTCAGAAAGCACTTGAGCGGGCCAAAAACCGCATTAAGCTTTTTTCTGACGTAACTGTTTCTACCCAGTAAGAGCCGGAATTTAAGTACAAAGTACCAATGGTAAGTGAGAGAGTGCTTTAAGAATCAGGAATTGTGATCAATATCAAAGCCTGAAATCAGGCAAACGAATGGTTTTGCAAAGCGCTATAGAGGCAATGTCAATCAGCAGGGATTGCCTTTTTTATTTATATATCGTGGATATAGTTACTGTTAGAGACCTTTGAAAAACCAGGGGTTTTGTTCAATACCAAAGCCTGAGTGATTTCAAAACCGCAGTGTATGAATAGACGATACATGAGGGTTTTGAAATCGCGAAAATGTAGAGATTGGGCAAAAGAACGGTTTTACAAAGGTCTCTATTTACCAGTCAATACGTCCTGTCCCTGTATTGGTCCCATTATTTTGCCCGGTTCCTTCCTGTGGGGGTACAAATCCCGCCGGCGGCTCAAAAGGTTCGTAGCTCCAGGGCGCCTCGGGATCCGAGGAGGCCAGTTTGATAAACTGGCCCACCATCGGCAGGGCGGTACGGGCTCCCTGTCCGGTCCGGCTTGTCACGGGAAAGCGAATACGCCGGTCTGCTCCGCCCACCCAGGCTCCCATGACAATATGGGGCGTCATGCCTACAAACCAGGTGTCCGCCGCATTTTGGGTCGTCCCCGTTTTGCCGGCAATATCCTGTTTGACATTATAGGAATTGCGCAGTCGAACCCCCGTGCCGTAATAATCTTCGCCCCCGTTGATAACGCCCCGCATCATATCAAGCATAATGTAGGCGGTTTCCGGGCTTATCACCTCCTGCTGGGATTCTGCCTGGTATTCTTTGACCACGTTGCCCGCCTTGTCTTCAATGCGGGTGACCGCAAGGGGTTCGATGTGTACGCCCTGGTTGGCAAAGGTCGTATAGGCACTGACCAGATCCAGCAGTGAAGCTTCGGCCGTACCCAGGGCGATGGAGGGATAGGGTTCAACCCCTTCCATGTCGATCCCCATATTCTGGGCCATCTGCTTTATTTTCCGGGCCGCCGGAATCAGGTCCTCCAGCTGATTCGTACCGGGCGCCCCCGCAATTTCAGGGAGTAGTGATACAGTCACATTATTCAGGCTTCGTGCAAGTCCCTCCCGCAGCGGGACCATCCCCCCCGTATCCCCGCCGTAGTTGGTGATGCTCCATGTTCCCCCGGTTTTTTGTTTGAAAACAGGAGGTTCGTTTGGGAATTTGTGATACGGCATATAGCCGTTGTCGATGGCTACGGTGTACACAAACGGTTTAAAGGTTGAGCCGGTCTGTCGTTTGGATTGGTAGACGTGGTCAAACTGTACATCTCCGTAATTCGATCCCCCGATCCAGGTCAGAATATGTCCACTGCGTGGGTCTATTCCCACAAAGCCAGCCTCCAGGCGCATCCGAGCCCGCATAACGGAATCCACAAAAGCCTCGTCCGCCTTCAGTTTCTCCATGACGACCGAACGCTGGTCGGTGTCGTATTTTGAGAATCCGTTTTTGTAACGGTCGGTTTCTTCAATCAGGCTGCCCAGGAAATTGGGGTAACGATTCCAGAGGATATCCATAAATTCTCCATTGGCAGACGTCCATTCATCCTCAAAGACTATCTGGAGGGAGTCGAGTTTGGTTTCAACGGCCTGCTGGGCATACTTTTGCAGGCGCGAATCAATAGTTGTATAGATCGTGAGTCCGTCGGTATCCAGGTTATAACCGTTCTCCTCGGCCCAGTCGTCTACCTGCTGGCGGACATACTGCCCGAAGTACTTGCTTTCCCGTCTTGTCTTGGAAGGGGGGTGATAATCAAGGGTAATCGGCTTGTTGATCATCCGGGTAGCGATGGTATCGCTCAGAAAACCCCGCTTGTCAAGCTGCATGAGAACCGTATTCCGCCGTGCCGTGGCATTTTCAGGATTGATGCGGGGATTGTACAGGTATACCCCTTTGAGGGAGCCGATAAGCGTTGCCGCTTCGGTGACGGTTAAATCCTGCGCATTCTTGCCGTAGTGCGTGCGTGCGGCAGACTGAATTCCGAAAGCACTGTTGGGAAATTCAACCGTATTGAGATACATTTCAATGATCTCCCGCTTGGTATAGTTATCCTCTATTTCTATTGCGGTGATCATTTCCCGCAGCTTTCGGATAACCGAAAACTCCCGGCCTATTTTTTTATAAAGATTTCGTGCCAGCTGCTGGGTGATCGTGGACCCGCCCTGCACGCGTCCATTGATCAGGTGCCAGGGTACAGCCAGTGTTCGGATGACGTCAATGCCCCAGTGATCGTAAAAGCGGTGGTCTTCGGTGGCGATAAGGGCGTTGATGACATGAGGAGAAATGTTTTCGTAGGATATATAGGAGCGATTCTCGGTGTAATACCGGTCCAGGACTACGCCATCCCGGCTTCTTACCTCGGTAGCGACGGCGGTTTGCGGGTTTTCGAGATCCTGGATAGAGGGTAGCCCGGAAAAAAGATAAATCAGGAATCCGGTGAAAAGGATGATTAATAAACCGCCCGCAATACCGCCCCATTTGTAGAGGTCATTGCCGGCATGCTTCCAGCTTGACAATATATTCCAGTTGAAAATCGAATCGTTATCGTTATTCTTGTCGCCTCCATTTGCTTTTTTTCGGCGATATTCCGGATCGTTAAAGTAACGATCCATTTCATTGTCAAAATCTGAGTTACTCATCTATCGTTATTGTTGGATCAAAGGGTTGTAAGGATTGTGTCGCCGTTTCCCAAGAAACGAGGTCAGCCGAATGATTATTGTAAAGCGCCATTGTGCGGTGGTTGTAGAAGGTACCCAAATTTATATAGCTTCCGAAGGCAAAATGTTTCATGCGCGGGATATGATCGTGTCCCGATATAATCATATCAATTTCCGAGTGTCGTAACTGTCGTTTAGCCCAGTCGCTGAGCACCTGCCGATTATCTTCAGGACGGTTTATCCAACGGTTGAACTTCGAAAAATATTTCATAAGCTGCAGCCCGATCCCGGGCGTTAACACCCGCTGGTATAGGCTGATAAAGCCCGGATGCCGGAGCAGGCGATGTAAAAAAGGGCGCGGCAACCCGAACGACGCATCAGATAAGCCATCGCCATGCAGCAGCAAGAGTTTTTTTTCATTCACGGTGATCCGGGCGTATTCCGGAACCACATGGAACCCCCGCTCGGAAAGGTGTCCCCGGGTCCAGTTGTCATGATTGCCGGTAATATAGAGCGTAGGTCCCATGGCCTCATTATACTCCTCAAAACGATCAAGGAGCCGGCGGCCCAGGGAGGGGACATAGTCCGGGAATTCCATCCAGTAGTCAAAAAGATCACCCAATACCGCCAGCCGGATATCGTTGCGCTTGCAGTAATTGACGAGCTGGATCAGTTCAGATTCTATCCGGTTATTTTCACTGTCCGAAAAACCGCCTAAATGGGCATCTGAAATAAATAAAATGGGTGCTGATATTGTAAATTCATCCATCCGTAACCGTTGCAGCGCTACTTTTTTCGCCTGATAATAAATTCAATAAGATCTTCAAAAGCTTGTCGATCTTCGGATTCCGGCAGGGTGGAAAGCTTTGAAAGTGCTTTGCCGGCATAATTATCCATGATGGAGCGGGCGTATTCCATCCCCCCTTTTTCGTGCACAAAAGAAACGATGTTATCAATATCAGACTGGCTCTTGTTCCGTTTACGCATGAGGTACCGGATGCGAATGGTTTCCGTAACCGTAGCGTTGTCGAGTGCCTTTATGAAGGGGAGGGTAACTTTGCGTTCCCGGATGTCATTGCGTGTTGGCTTACCGATATCCCCGACGCCGTAGTCGAAAAGATCGTCGCGAATCTGAAAGGCGATGCCCGTATACATCCCGATATCATGCATTTTTTGGTGATGAGTGGGATCGTCGCTGGTTGATATGGCACCGCATTCACAGCATGCGGCAATAAGGCTGGCCGTTTTCTCGGAAATAACCTTGAAATAATAGTCTTCGTCCATATTAAAAAGACGTGCTGCCTTGAATTGGCGAAGCTCTCCTTCACTCATGCTCTTAACCGCCCTGGAAAGCACTTTAAGAAGCTTGAACTCGTCATAATCGAGCGCAATAAGCAAGCCTTTTGAGAGGAGGAAGTCGCCCAGCAGTACGCTGGCTTTATTTTTCCACACTTTGTTGATGCTCAGGAAGCCGCGTCGTACTTCCGCATCATCAACAACATCGTCATGGATGAGGGTTGCCGTATGGAGCAGCTCAATCATTGTTGCCGCTACATAACTGCGCTGGGTGACATCCCCAAACAGCCGGGCAGACATGAATACGAGTGTGGGACGGATCTCTTTTCCCTTCTGTCGAAGCAGGTATTGCACAATCTGATCGAGCACAAAGACATCCGTTCGCAGTGCCTTTTTATAGAAAGTACGGAATTCAGAAAGATCATCCGACACCGGATGCGTAATTTGCCGGAGTGTCTTTTTCTCCTTTCGTTTAAAGGAAGTAACTTCTTTTAGTTGTGTGTCAATCATGTGCCAATAGTATATGGCTTGATATTAAGACTGTAAATAAAAGTTGAAATTTAATAATTATTCAGGTTTTATACCTTCGTCATTTCCAATAGCATTTAACTAGGGAAATATAGAAGTTCAACGGGCAATTACTAAATTTTTTAACGTACTATGATTGAAGTCGATATCAGCCGCGCACAATCCTTTTTATCAGACCGTGAATTCGATAAAAGTTTTAAAAAGGCGGAAGAGGCCTTTAAACAGGTGCAAAAGCAGCAAGGAGAGGGCGCCGAATGGCTTGGCTGGCGTACGCTGCTTGCCGGGCCCAACGATGCCATTTTGGAACAGATGGGCAGCCTGTCCGACACCATCCGTGCCGATGCTGATGTATTTGTTGTGTGCGGTATCGGGGGATCCTATTTGGGATCGCGTGCGGTCATAGAGGCCTTGTCTTCTTTCTTTGGGAACAGCGGTCCAGAGATTTTATATGCCGGTCAGCATATGAGCGGCAGGTATCTCAGAGAACTGATCAGCTATCTCGAAGAGCCCGACAGTGAGGGTGAACACAAAAGCGTATATCTGAACGTCATTTCTAAATCGGGGACCACCCTGGAGACGGCACTCTCATTTCGAATACTGCGTAGCTGGATGAAAAACCGGTATGAAAATATTAAAGATCGTATTATTTGTACGACAAGCGCCGAGGGAGGCGCCTTGAATAAGCTCATTGACGAGCATAATTATCAAAAATTTGTTATCCCTGAGGATGTGGGGGGACGTTTTTCGGTATTGACGCCGGTGGGACTCCTGCCCATTGCGGTGGCCGGTATCGACATACGCAGCTTGTTTTATGAAGCAGTATCAAAATACGAAGCCCTGGAAAATGATCCTGAGCCGGCCCTTGCCTATGCTGCTACCAGACACGCACACTACGAGCAGGGTAAAACGATTGATCTTTTTACCACGTTTGAGCCTCAGCTGGAGGCCTTTTGCGGTTGGCTGCAACAGCTGCTGGGGGAAAGCGAGGGAAAAGATCTTAAAGGAATATTTCCGGCAAAAGCGACCTATTCTACCGATTTGCACAGTTTGGGACAGTTTGTCCAGGAGGGGTCGCGTACCCTGATGGAAACATTTTTGTGCGTGAGATCGATGGACAAGACCCTGGAGGTTGTAGAACAGGAGCAAGATCATGACGGACTGAATTATCTTGCCGGGCGTTCTTTTCATGATATAAACAGCAGGGCTTTTGAAGGAACCATTGCGGCCCATCATGAAGGGGGGGTACCCTGTATAGCAGTGACTATGGACCAACTCAATGCTCAGCACCTCGGAGAGCTCATTTATTTGTATGAGCTGATGACGGCGGTTTACTGCTATAGCCTGGAGGTGAATCCTTTTAACCAGCCCGGTGTTGAATTCTATAAGAAAGAAATGTATCAATTGCTGGGTAAAAAGTAAGAGGAATGAGCAAAGACAATAACGACATACTTGCCGGCAAATCGGCTTCTGACGATCTCAAGTTTATTTCGATTGCCGGGAATATCGGCGCGGGTAAGTCATCACTGACGGGCTTGCTGGCAAAACACCTGGGATGGGAACCGGTGTATGAATCTGTGGATAACAACCCCTATCTCGCTGATTTTTATGAGGATATGCGCCGATGGAGCTTCAATCTGCAGATCTATTTTCTGTCCAGCCGGTTTCGCCACCAAAAAAAGATGCTTGAGAAGGAGGGACGGGTGGTGCAGGACCGCACGATCTACGAGGATGTGGAGATTTTTGCTAAAAACCTGTATGAGATGGGACTCATGAGCGATCGTGACTTCAGCAACTATCACGCCCTGTTTGAGGAGATGACAAACTACCTCCGGGCGCCCAACTTGTTGATTTATATCCGTGCGCAGGTACCGACCCTGGTCGAACAGATTCAGCAGCGCGGGCGCGATTATGAAAATACGATTCGCATCGAATATTTGGAACGCCTGAACAGGCTGTACGAAGATTGGATCGAACGGTATCCCCACGAGAAGCTGATTATTAATTCCGATGATCTGGATTTTGTGAATAATGACGAGGATTTGGGCCGTATAATAGAACTGGTAGAGCAGCGTTTATTTGGGTTGTTTAATTGATTGCGGATATATCCAAATATTCATAACTTTGCAAGCTATTACTGTTATGTCAAAACTTGAATTCAACATAGTTGAAATACCCGAAGGGGAAAGCCGGAGAACCGTCGGGCTTACCGGCGAAGATCTGGATATGTCGCCCTACGATTTTAAAGGGGCGGAAATCGATCTTCATTTTTACCGGACGATTCACTTTATACGGGTTAATTTTCGTGTGGATGCAGAGGTAGAGCTGACGTGTGATCGTTCGCTTGAATCCTATATTCAGCCTGTAGCTTCCGACTATGAAGTTCTGTTTAAAGTAGATGTACAGGAAGAGACAGAAAACGAGGAGGGTGCGGTACGGCGATTTAACTTTTCGTCGAACACGCTCAGTATCGAAGAGGAAGTTCGCGATACTATCATGTTGAATATTCCGATTAAAAAACTGCATCCCAAATTTTTGGATGAGGAAGGCAATCCCAGGGAATTTGAAACCAGGAAGTATGGAGAAGTGGAGGAAGAAACCGAACAGATAGATCCCCGGTGGGAAAAATTAAAGAAACTTAAGAATTAACAGAAACACTATTACAATTTTATAATGGCACATCCAAAACGCAGACATTCATCTTCACGAACAAATAAACGGCGCTCGCATCATAAGATCGCCGAACCTACCCTTGCTGAATGTCAAAATTGTGGCGCATATCACAAGTATCATCATATTTGCACAGAGTGCGGTTATTACCGCGGCCGGCAGGTATTAGATGTAAACAAATAATTTTATCCTAATTCCTTTTTCATGGTTATTGCTGTAGATGCCGCGGGGGGAGATCATTATCCCGAAAGCCCGGTACAGGGTGCTATTGAAGCTATTAATGAAACATCTGAGCTTACCATCATGCTTGTTGGCCCCGAAGATGTGGTCAGTGATGAGCTTGCCAATCATGATTATGACCGGCAACGCATAAAGGTACAGCACGCACCTGAAATTATAGAAATGGATGAGTCACCGGCTCAGGCCGTCAAGACCAAACAAAAATCGTCGATTGTTACGGGCATCGGTATGCACCGGGCGGGCGAGTGCCATGCCTTTGTTAGCAGCGGCAATACCGGAGCCTTGCTGGCTGCGTCCACTTTTCTTCTGGGAAAACTGAAAGGAGTTTCGCGTCCGGCTATTGCGGCCATCTTCCCCACTATTAAGGGGGTGCGACTGGTGATGGATGTGGGAGCCAACCTGGAAGTACGTCCCGATATGTATCCCCAGTTTGCCCGTATGGGAGCGATATATGTCCGTGAAATCATGGGGGTGGATAATCCCAAAGTGGGACTTCTGAATGTCGGTGAGGAAGAAGAAAAAGGTACGGATAACTTGAAAGAGGCTTTTCAGAAGCTTGAAGGGCTCCCCAATTTTGTGGGTAATGTCGAGGGGAGAGATATTTTCAATGCCCGCGCGGATGTTTTTTTGTGTGATGCGTTAGTGGGTAATATTCTTCTTAAGTTCGGCGAATCGATTCCCGCCGCTCTGGGGATTTTTATCAAAAGAGGAATTCAGGAGTTGGAAATGGGAAGTGAAGAAGCACAGCTGGTGAATAAGGTGCTGGAAACGTCTCTAAGAGAGTTTAACCCCGACCGGGTGGGAGGGGTCCCCTTCCTCGGGGTGGATGGGGTCAGCATGGTAGGACACGGCAGCAGCACCCCGCGTGCCATAAAGAACATGATATTGAATGCAGCCAAATGCATTGAGTACAATATCAATGAAAAAATTGTAGCATCTCTCAATTAAATAATCCCTTGCATGGCGGAAATTAAACGAGCAGGAATTACAGCTGTAGGACATTATTTGCCTGAGCATAAGCTGACAAACAGCGATCTTGAGGAAATGGTCGAAACAAATGATGAATGGATTCGAAGCCGAACAGGTATTGAAGAGCGGCGTATTTTAAAGGATGAAGACAAAGCGACCGCATTTATGGGGGCGGAAGCGGCTAAAGAAGCATTGGCGCGACGTGGAATAGAGGCCGAAGAGATCGATCTCATTATACTGGCGACGGTTACACCCGATTATTTGTTTCCGGCTACAGCATGCCTCATCCAGGAATATATCGGGGCCCATAATGCTTACGGATTTGACCTGTCGGCGGCGTGTTCGGGATTTTTGTATGCCCTTTCAACCGGTGCTAACTTTATCGAATCGGGACAGGCAGAAAAAATATTGGTTATCGGATCCGATAAAATGAGCTCTATTGTGGATTATACAGACCGATCGACCTGTATTCTGTTTGGTGACGGGGCCGGGGCCGTACTGCTGGAAGCCTCAGCGGACGAAACGGGACTTATTGATTACATACATCATGTGGAGGGCGATACGGATGGCGCATTGTATCAGCCGGCGGGAGGTAGCAGAAACCCCGCTACGCAAGAAACCGTAGCCAACCATCTTCATTATATAAAACAGGATGGCCGTGCCGTATTTAAAAAGGCTACGGTGGGCATGGCGGATGTTGTTTCCGAAATTATGGATGCAAATGAACTGACCGCTGATGATGTGGCCTGGCTGGTCCCGCATCAGGCCAACATGCGTATTATTGACGCGACCGCAAACCGCATGGGACTGGAACGAGAGAAAGTCATGGTGAACATTGACAAGTATGGCAATACCACCGCAGCGACGATCCCCCTCTGTCTGTATGACTGGAAAGATGAACTTCGTCATGGCGATAATTTAATTCTTGCTGCCTTTGGCGGCGGCTATACATGGGGAGCAATTTATATGAAATGGGGGATTACATAATGGCAACAGCATATCTTTTTCCCGGACAAGGTTCGCAATTTGTTGGGATGGGGCGTAATCATTACGAAGAAAGTGATGTATTCGCTCGTTATCTGGATCGCGGCAATGAAGTGTTGAGTTTCGATTTGAAATCCATCATGTTCGAAGGTCCGGCTGAGAAACTGAAGCAAACCGAGTTTACCCAGCCGGCTATTTTCATCCACTCGACAGCGCTGTACAATACCTTGGATGCAAGCCCGGATATGGTGGGCGGACACAGCCTCGGGGAGTTTTCCGCTTTGGTCGCTTGCGGGGCCGTTGCCTTTGAGGAGGCCCTGAGGATCGTACGCAAAAGGGGCAAGCTCATGCAGAAGGCCGGGGAAATAAACTCGGGCACCATGGCGGCGGTGATCGGCATGGATGATTCGGTCGTGGAAAAAATGTGCAGCCGTGCCTCGGAAATCGTGGAGAAAGAAGTTGTAGCGGCCAATTATAACTGCCCCGGGCAGGTGGTTATTTCCGGTAATGTGGAGGCGGTTGAGAAAGCGGTTGCATTATTGAAAGAAGAAGGATGCCGGCTGGCTAAAATGCTTCCGGTGAGCGGGGCATTTCATTCATCGCTTATGCAGCCTGCCTATGACGGGCTGAAAGAATGGTTAGGGAGATTGAAGATTACCGAACCTCACTGCCCCATTTATAGCAACTACACCGCCGGGCCCACTACGGACCCGGATGAAATTAGATCAAATGTGCTCAACCAGTTGTTGAATCCGGTATTGTGGACCCAGACCATAAAAAATATGCATGCGGATGGAGCCGATTCGTTTGTGGAAGTAGGTCCCGGCAAGGTGTTACGGGGACTGGTCAAACGCACGCTTGAAAAAGCAGAAACAAGTGGATACGAATAAATGGTACATTGATCATGCAATGTACCTTAACATGGAAATGCATCCTTATAATATTATAACCAATAATCGTATATGGAATTATCACTGAATGGAAAAACAGCATTAGTTACCGGTGGAAGCCGGGGGATCGGGCGATTTATTGCCGTCACACTGGCTGATTTGGGGGCTGATGTAACGATCACCTATGTCAGCTCTGCTGATGCGGCCAATGAAGTGAAAGCTGAAATCGAATCCAAAGGTCGCAGGGCCAAGGCGATACAGGCCGACGCAGTAAGCTATGAAAAAGCCGAAAGGGTGATTTCCGAAATTACCGCTGACTGGGAAAAATTGGATATATTGGTCAATAATGCCGGAATCACCCGTGACAACCTGATCCTGCGGATGAACGAAGAGCAGTGGGACGAGGTTATTGATACCAATCTTAAAAGTGTTTTCAACTACAGCAAAGCTGCGGCGAAACCGATGATGCGCAACCGTGGGGGATCCATCATTAATATCAGTTCGGTCGTCGGCCTCAGCGGTAATGCGGGGCAAAGTAACTATGCGGCTTCCAAAGCGGGTATTATCGGGTTTACCAAATCATACGCCAAAGAGCTGGCATCGCGCAGTATTCGTGCTAATGTCGTGGCGCCCGGCTATATCACGACAGAAATGACCGGTGAACTGGATGATAATATCCTGGAGGGTATTAAGGAGGAAACACCGCTGGGACGGCCCGGGGAAGCAGAAGAGGTAGCGCACACTGTTGCATTTTTAGCTTCAGACCTTAGTTCGTACATTACCGGTGAAATCATCCGGGTGGATGGCGGGCTGGCCATGTAGGAATGAGCCTTTTTAATTGAGTAGCTGCATAAAGTGTATTTTTACTAATTTTAATTGTATTTTCTGCCCATGCTTTACGCAAGTAGGCAGATTTTATCTTACTTCATTAACTTAAATTTAAGCTAAAACAAACAGTTATGTCACAAGACGTAGAATCAAAAGTAAAAGCAATTATCGTTGACAAATTAGGTGTTGACGAAGAAGAAGTAACGCACGAAGCAAATTTTACCAATGACCTTGGTGCCGACTCTCTTGACACCGTTGAGCTTATAATGGAATTCGAAAAGGAATTCGATATTAGTATTCCCGATGAGGATGCTGAAAATATTGCAACGGTAGGTAACGCTGTGGAGTATCTCCAGGATAAAGTATAGGAATACATCTGCATACTTTAATTTTTACACGCTAAATTATTTGCATGTCTGACCGTAGAGTAGTCATTACCGGAATCGGTGCCCTTACCCCTGTAGGTAAGACGGCACCGGATTTCTGGAATGGATTAATTTCAGGAAAGAGTGGCGCTCGTCCCATCGAGCATTTTGACACTGAGGACTTTCCGACAAAATTTGCTGCCCAGATTGAAGATTACGACGAACTCGATTATTTCGACCGTAAAGAGGCCCGGCGGCTGGACAAAGTATGTCAATATGCGCTTATTGCCGCTGAAGAAGCGATTCAGGATACAGGTCTTGATCTTGAAAAAGTTGATAAAGACCGGATAGCCGTTATTGTGGGTACAGGAATCGGTGGAATGATTACCTTTTATGATCAATCCATCTCTTTTCATGAACATGGTCCCCGGGGCGTTTCTCCTTTCTTTATTCCCATGCTCATACCTGACATGGTCGCGGGACAGATTTCCATCAAATACGGTTTTAAAGGCCCTAATTTTTGTGCGGTTTCGGCCTGTGCGACGGGATCCCATAATATAGGTCTGGCATATGATTCTATCAAAAGCGGTCAATGCGAAATGGCTGTTTCAGGCGGGTCGGAGGCCCCGGTTTCGCGGATAGGCGTGGCCGGATTCACTTCTATGAGAGCCATGTCGAACCGCAACGATGATCCCAAAACGGCTTCGCGGCCTTTTGATAAAAACCGGGACGGCTTTGTGCTCGGGGAAGGGTCAGGAATCCTGTTCCTCGAGGAATATGAACACGCCAAAGAACGGGGAGCCCGTATCTACGGAGAGATCATCGGATATGGTTTTTCAGCAGATGCCCATCATATTACTGCACCCGACCCTGACGGGGAAGGGGTGATTCTGGCCATCAACAGGGCGCTGGATGCAGCCGGTATTGAGCCGGAAGATGTCGACCACATCAATATGCACGGAACCTCGACACCCCTGGGAGATATTGCCGAGACTAACTCCATAAAAAAAGTCTTTGGGGAGCACGCCTATGAGATTAATCATAATTCCACCAAATCGATGACAGGACACAGTCTTGGTGCTGCCGGGGCCATGGAGGCACTGGCTACCATGCTGGCTACCTATCATGGCATGATCCCGCCTACCATCAATTATGAAACACCCGATCCAGAGTGCGATCTAAACTATACGGTTAATGAGGCTGTGGTTCGGGACGTCACATACGCTCTGAATAATGCTTTTGGATTTGGCGGACACAATACGACGCTTGTGTTTAAAAAGTTCGAAGAATAAATAGCATGTTTGAGAAGCTCAGGGACCTTTTTAAATCAGAGAAGAAGCTATCTCCTGAGCTGAAAAAACGTATTGACAAGCTTGAGCGGATCATAGAGACGCCTGTTGATAATCCCTTTATCTATGTTCAGGCGCTGCGACACCGTTCTACGCTGGTGGAGAATGATTTTGGTCCCACCGACTCCTACGAACGGTTGGAATTTCTGGGTGATGCCGTCTTGGATCTTATAGTCACTGAAATTATCTTCGACCTGTTTCCTGAAAAAAATGAGGGATTTCTTACCAAATTACGGGCAAAACTTGTCAAAGGTGATACGTTAGCCATGTTTGCCCGAAAGCTTCAGCTTAATGAACTGATGTTGCTTGCCGATCAGGTGCAGGGACAGGGTATTGAGAACTCAAAAAGTATCCTTGCCGATGTCTTTGAAGCCCTCATCGGCGCATTATACCTGGATGCCGGCTATAAGCCTGTGTCACTGTTCGTTCGCAGGATTATTGACCGTCATATTGATTTTGATACCATTACTACTACGCTGGACAATTATAAAAGCCTGTTGTTAGAGTTCGCACAGGCCCGGCAAATGGAAATTCCCACCTATAGTCTTGTATCCGAGCGGGGGCCGGGGCATGATAAAACATTTGAAATTGAGGTATATGTGGATGAAAAACCGGTTGCCAAAGGTGTGGGGAAGAGCAAAAAAGAAGCGGAGCAAAATGCAGCACAAAAAGCCCTGGAAAAAATACATAAGAATTAACCCCTGCCTGTATCGGAAAATATTTTATGATGTCTTTGTTTTTCTATCGTTATTGATATTGCTTTAATTATTCAATGTATATATTAACTTTATTGAAGTTTTGCTTGCATCTTTAATGATAATTATTAAATTTAAGCCGCGAAATAATATAGAGAAAGAGTGATTAAGACAAATTGCTGGAGGGTGACAAACAATTAGCCTAAGCTCTTAAGAGAGAGTATTCCAGTAAGATCAGGACGTTCATTTTACCTTAAGTAGCAGGAGACTTAGGGCGTCAAAATTAGTTGGCAATCATATATCAAAAAAAAAGATAGAGGGTACAACATATAATGACTAAGAGTAATAATGGCAATAATCAGGATAAAACAGGAAAAGAAAGAGGAGAAACAAAACCGGTATTCATTACCCAAAACCAGGTAATGAAAGAATTGTTGGCAAAAATCAAGCTGGTAGCTAAAACCAGGGCAACACTTCTGATTACAGGTGAAAACGGGACAGGGAAGGAAGTGATGGCCCGCATGGCTCATTATTACAGTTCCAGGAGTGACAAGGAAATGATTTCGGTCAATTGCGGGGCTATTCCTTCTGATCTCGTGGAAAGTGAACTTTTCGGACATGAAAAAGGAGCCTTCACCGGTGCCAGTGAGAAAAAGAAAGGGTGTTTTGAACTGGCTGATAAAAGTACTTTGTTTCTGGATGAGATCGGTGAGATGCCGAAAGATATGCAGGTAAAGCTTTTACGGGCTGTTGAAATGCAGTCATTCCGCAGGGTAGGTGGTAAGAAGGAGATTAATGTGGATGTAAGTATCATATCCGCCACGAATAAAATTTTGATCGATGAGGTTAAATCGGGCAATTTTCGGGAAGATCTATATTACCGGTTGAATGTCATAGAGCTTTATATTCCACCTCTTCGGAATCGCAGGGAGGATATCCCACTATTAGTTTCATATTTCTCGAATCACTTTGCTGACACCTACAATATGAAACCCATCGAATTTTCGGAGGAATGTATGGATATATTTACGTCCTATGGCTGGCCGGGAAACGTTCGGGAGTTGAAAAATATCGTAGAACGTTGTGCGGTGTTGTGTGAAGGGGAAAAAGTACAGGCTGATGCGATTCCTTCCCACCTGCAGGCAGGGGATAAGGTTTACCCGGTTTCTCCAAAGAAAAGTGAATTTGATAATTATATTCAGGTACCGGTTGGCGTAAGCTTAGAGGAGGTGGAGCGTAAGGTTATTAACCAGACGTTAAGTTCTGTGGATAATAATAAAACGGAAGCTTCGAAAATTCTTGGATTTAGCCGTAAGACATTGCATAACAAGCTGGAGAAATATGAAGGAAAGTAATGGGTGTTTGTATAGATATTTTATGTAAGAGGGTTGATAAATAAGGGATTTTAAAAGGATATATCATTAATATAATGATAATCGGGACTGCCAACTTTGCTGGATTACGTCCAGTTTAAATACTGTATTGTAATTTCGTCTTTTTGGGTTTGCCATAATTGTTTGTCGTCATAATTTACCGACGGCAATCTACCGCTTAGCTGAGGTTCTACCAAAAAATGGCATGGTCACTCCCATTCTCTCCTGCTTATAGCTTTTATGCTTGCCGATTAAGGATCAGACCTCTGCTGCCTCAATAGTTGGTAAAAGCGCAGTCAGCATTCACTTTGCCTATCTAACAATCTTTTGGAAGTGAGAAATCCGGCTTGACCGAGATGTAACCTTTTTTCACGTGCAGTTACGGATGTGAAAATTATCCGCAGTGATACTGCAGAAAATAATGTCTCTAATCAATTTAAACGCTTCTGGTTACCATAAATTAGCTTTGGCATGGTAATTGTTCTTTAAAGAATGTTTCACATAAATAATGAAAACCAGAACTCCGATATTGAAAGTAGAGATCTGTCTTATTTGTGTGGGTACATGTTCAACTGAGAAACAATCTGGTAAATAGAAAAATAAACTAAGAAGAATTTGCTGAAAACTAAAGAGAGGCGTAGATCTGCGGGAACCATTTTTTTCTTTAGCGATGGAATTGATGTGGTTTTATCTCCCTCAGGGGATCGATAGGATGAAAAATTACTCGTAATAAAACATTAAACGGTACAGAATACGCAAAGAAAAGATTAGTAATGGCCTGTTATAAAGCTATCGGTTTTAGGCGAAGGAATCAGCCCGAAGTTCAAATTAAATTTGAGAGGGTTAAAACTCTCGCCCGGAATTCAATGTGGTTGAGATATGGCAAAATGGATAATAATGCAGCATACCACAGCATCTGTTATAGTTACCGAAATCATTTGGAAGGGGCAATAAATTAACTTTAGACATAACCATGATAAATATATTTATAGCTGATGATCATCCCCTGGTTCGGGAGGGTCTGAAAAAAGTAGTAAAACAAAGCACAATTGATATTGACGTAATAGGAGAGGCTTCTGGTGCAGATGAACTCATGGATAAACTACGGGAGTTGGAACCCGATATTTTAATTCTTGAAATTGCCATGCTTGGCAAAAGCGGGTTGGATGTGCTGAAAGAAGTAAAGGATTCCTATCCGGATTTGCCGGTTCTGATATTAAGCATTCATCCTGAGGATCGTTTTGCGGTTCGTACACTTAAGGCTGGGGCTCATGGTTATTTGAATAAACGAAGCATATCTGAACAGTTAATTACAGCCATTCGAAGAATAGTTATTCACAATAAAAAATATATCAGCCAGGATGTGGCTGAACAGCTGGTTAGTAGTATGGACATGAACGGCAATAAGCCATTGCATGAAACACTTTCGGACCGGGAGTATCAAATTATGTGTATGATAGCTTCAGGTAAGGAAGTAAATGAAATTGCCAACGAATTATCTTTGAGCGTACAGACCATTCACACCTATCGATTTCGTATAAAAGAAAAAATGAAGTTGAAATCGAATGTGGAATTTACCCGCTATGCCCTGGACCAAAACCTGATTGATTAAGGTATAGCAACCCGGCAATTTCTGCAGACTTTTTTAATCCAGTTAGCGAGACAGCTACCGGTTCAAATTATATTGGTACTCTCGGCCTGTGCTCCAATCCTTCTGCTATTCTCTGAGCATAGCTCCAAACAGCCGCAAGCAGCTGTTGAGGTTGGGAAAATCACACCGGTTTGCTGCGGATGTATCAGCTCCTGATAAAGCCGTTCGAACGGCATTGGTCATTCCCATTTACCTCGTCGCCGTTGGACGAACGTAGTAGACGGTACCGGGACTTAAAGGGAGGTATTATTCTTATGTATGGTATACGGAGATTTCCAGCTCATCGAAAAAGGCAGGTGCTCTAATTCAATTGTCTGTCCGTGTGAAAGAATAGCACCGTGAAAGATAGCATTTTTAAGCTGCAGTATATTACCTGGCCAATGATAGTCATAACATTCTATAAGAGCCCGGGAAGATATGTTTAAATCTTTATAATCGGGATAATTCGTTTTTATCTCTTTTATGAAATGATCAATCAATATAGGTATGTCTTCTTTACGCTCACGTAGGGGTGGAAGCATCAGAAC
Organism: Fodinibius roseus; assembly: GCF_900129315.1. Lineage (GTDB taxonomy): Bacteria > Bacteroidota > Rhodothermia > Balneolales > Balneolaceae > Fodinibius > Fodinibius roseus. The sequence continues at coordinate 103,697 of NZ_FQUS01000014.1, read as the reverse complement.
TACCGGGTTTAGTTCACCGAGTAACTTTTCCCAGATGGAATGAGTCAGAATTTTGTGATATGACTCTTGGTTAAAAGAAAGGATAAGTCTGGGTTTAGCTTGCTTATTATGCCGAAATAACTGCTTGCAACCTTTTTGATAGGAATCAAGAATATTCAGCATTAAGCTTGGCGAAAGCTCAGAAAATTGATCAAGATAAAGAATACCTCCTACCGCTTTTTCAAGGAGATCGTATTTAAGAGAAAGATGATTATCATCAAACTGTAGCTGTCCCCAAAAGGCATCTTTGTATTCTTCTTCCCGTATACCTAAACAATTAAACGTATGAAAGGGTGCTAACGCCCTGTCGCTGTTTTTATGGATAACATGTGCCAATCTCTTTGTACCGGATCCTATTTCACCAACTAATATCACTGGTGTGTCTATTTTGGCCAGTCGCAGGATTTTATAAAAAATATCTTGCATGAGAAGACTTTTCGAAGACTTTTCTATATCATTCAGCAAGGGTTTTTTAATAACAGATTTTGTCGTTACCATGGTTGATAAATGGTTAAATAAAATGATTTGGGTTTTAGAAGCTTATTCGATTCTAATATTCTATAATGTGAAACGGTCAATAAATGTATGGTACTGATTACCTGGTCTGATAAATATTCCGATTGTTTTCCAATCTTTAATGTATCCACCGATAATTTTGAACTGAACTCTATTTTCTTCCGCCGTGAAGGTGAAATTAAAAGCTGAGCCTACCCATCCTCAGAAAGGTTGAGTAACCTTAAGAGCCTTATTTCAATCCCTGCTTGCCTTTCTTTTAAAATCCTTTGTTATCAGGATATAGTCTGTGTAATACTGGGATAGCTTACATTAATTAATACAATTAATGTGCCAAACTTTCAGCAGCTTCGATTGCATAGTATCACTGTATATAGATGCATATTCCTGAAGCAACTCATATGGTGGTGGGTAAGATTCCCCTGAAATTCGCTATCCCTCTGTGAATAAATTTCACAGGATATCCTCAATGTGTATCATAGTTTCATAGCAATATTATCTCCCGTGCAGGGAATCCTAATAGTGTCTGAAGGGCTTATTGGATCGATTATAACAATTAGGAGCATGCTCCTTTTACAAGTAAGATTACGTTCATCCGCACGACCGCCGACTAATTTTTTTGCCTCTTTTATCGAATATTTCTCCAGTTCTCCGAAAAAAAATCATATCTATGATTTTTCAAAATGCCCATGTATGAGGGTACGATTATAAGTTAATCAGTTTGAAACGACTGGTCAGTAGAAGTTACAGTACGTACATATTTTACACATAGGACGTACAGTGAGAATAAAAGTTACTTCATTGCCTGAAGATATATTGTCAAAGTCGCTTTAACGTGTTTTAAAAGACAAATTATTATATCCCAAACTTCTTGGCACATTTGTTGCCTCATAAATGGAATAGATAGTGATGTAATGTGATAAAAGGGTAGACTGTAATTTTGATTAGTAATTCGTTTGACGTTTTTAAAATTGGTAGCAATAGGATCCTGTTTGATAAGGTCAGGGACAGGCAGATTATCATTTTAGGGTATCTGAAATTTTGAAACTAATGCTCCGTTAAAACCCAGCGTTCAGTATATCTGAATTTGAATATTTATAAATAAAATACAACCAGTTATTTCGCTGAATAAGATTGAAGCAGATAGAAAGGTAGGTTAAATGATATTTATTGAAGTAATACAATACGGCATAGGGATTCTGATGATGATTTTACTTGGTTATCAATTAACACTGAGTATTCAGGCCTTAAAAGTGAGAAATAAAATTGCTTTTAATTCGGTGCAAAATCGCCAGTTTGCAATTATAATGCCTGCCCCAAAAAATGAGCAAATGATATCCAAGTCATTATACAGTTTGTTTGGACTGGTATACCCGAAAAATCTATACGATGTCTTTTTGATAGGAGATAATCTATCGAAAGACGCCATTAATATTGCCCGCGAGATGGGAGCAAATGTCCTGAGTAATAATGGATCTTCCCGGCAATCGGATAGTCGTAATCTACAGGGAGCATTTGAAAAAATTTTGCAGGTCGACAAAACCTATGATGCTATATTGGTAATTGAATCATATAGTTTGGTTTCCGGTAATTATTTGGATGTAATGAATTTTTATCTGGATAAGGGCAGCGACGTTATCCAGAGTAGTAATCTTATGTTACCGCAATCTGGACTTGAAGCTAAAAGAGTTAAACAAATTAATTTTTTACTTCACAATTTATTGAAACCACTGGGTAGAAAACTGTTCGGTTTTTGTAGAGAGTACCGGGGCAATGGGATCTGTTTTAAAACGGAGACGCTACGCAGTAATCCATGGTTGCTTGACTCTGCGGCTGATGATATCGGTTATGGGCTAAAGCTACAGCTGAAGGGTATAGAAATTGACTTTGTACAGGAGGCCGTTCTTTTGACTGAGATACCGACAATGCCAGCAAAAAACAAATTTAAAAGGAAAGAAAATTGCAAGACGGGTTGGATCTCGACTATCAGGCATTATATTCCTAAACTTCTTAAAGCTGGATACCGGCACAAATCATGGTCTTATGTAAAGAGTGTCATGGACCTGATTACTCCCTCATCAGTCGACATGCTCCTGTTTGCTGGGATAATGGGGGTAATAAATGTATTTATGTGGGCTGTTGTCGGCTGGTCGCTCTCTTTGGTATGGATATGGATTTTTGTACTGTTAACGGCGTTGATACAGATGGTAGTAGGCTTATATGTTATCAATACCTACTATCAATATTATAAATCTATGCTTTAGATCCTTTTTGTGTTGGTGAACGTATAGTAATTCCTATTTCCCCATTATTTTTGCACGTTAGAATGCAGTGGGCGAGATATGCAAGTTGCCCCGCCGTTTAGGGCATCGTATTATTACGATTATTACCCTGAATTCTGATCTCGTTATGTGCTCTGAACTAAGACAGGATGGTATGACGGACCAGTGCGTTGAATTGATAGCAGTCCACGGCTAATCATTATTTGAGAACGCTTTTTCCAACTCCTCAAGACGGCTTTCAATATCCAAAAGCTTCTGCAGTATGAGTACATGTGTTTTTCCCGCATCAATGCCTACGGGACTGTCGTCACTTTTAATCTGTTCAAGAATTTCCCGGAACTGTTCCTCTGGTATGTCAAGATTCATTGTGTCGTAGTCTCTTATTCAATAAATGTATGTTCTTTTTGTGGGGTCTCTGCAATACCGTCCCGGGAGCAGGTCAGGGACGGTTTATAATAAGGAGGCTATCAGGCGGCCCCCAGCCATGCCCTGGGACATAGAATCGGCAGAAATTCAGTCTGAAGCCATGCAATCAGTTGACGCTGAAGCCCTCTTTTTCAAGAAACTTGCGGACTTTATCCACATGATCTCCCTGAATTTCAATCGTTTTTGCATAACTGGTGCCACCGGCTCCGCAGTGTTTTTTAAGCTTTTTCTCGAGGTCTTCAATGACCTGGGGATTATGCTTGATATTGCTGATCATTGTTACGGTCTTCCCGCGTCGCCCGCCGGTCTCTTTTCTTATTTTAATAGCCATGATAGAGCTGCTTATTGATTTGGTTTTTCTTCATCCTGTTGCTGTTCTTTTTTCCACATTTCATACTGGATCTTTTGATCCTCATAGAGGTCATATACGCAACGGGTGCATCCGCTGCCACAACAATCGGTAGGGAGTGGTCGCTGAGGTTTTTTCATAATTCTCGAAAATAGGAGTTCTTTCAGCTTATATCAATACCAAAGGAAAAACCACCACTATTTGCTTTCCGGCAGTTTGGCAAGGCCGGAAATGGAAACAAGTACGGGGAATCAGCTCGCTTCCCCGTAGGCCTCCGGCCGCTTGGTCTTGAGCTCAACCCCGTGAAAGCTGTAATTTTTGAGGTGCCAGATAAACCGCTGCCACCGGGACCCGGGCAGGAAAAAAGAAACCACGGATTGTGCTGCCCGCCGCAGGGTCATATCGGCATCGGTAAATTCTTCTATATCCACGATGACAAGCCCGTTGAATTGTTTGACCTTTTTTAAAAAATAGCGCTCCTGGGGCGTAGCGTATTTGACGCGGGAGTGGGAATAGCCGGTATACGTGCCGCAGAGTTTCCCGCCGTTTTTGAAGTAGAGAATGACATCCGACTGGGATAATCCACTGAAGAGCGTATCCAGGTTATCAAAGGTTTCAGATTCAATCGTTGAAACCAGTTTATCCGTACGTATGGTTTCAACCTCTCTATCCAGTTTGGCAGCTATTTCATTCAACGCCTTTTGTTTATGAGGTTCATACAGTCCCAAAAACAGGGACAGATGATGTTGCTCGTGATCGGCAGTCCGGGCCAGCTCATTTTTGAGCTCTTCAAATGATGAGTCTCCGAACTTGACGCTTTGAAATTTATTGTCAGCCGTTTGAATATCCATGAACAATCTGTTTCTGATTTCGAAAAAGAGTATTAGAGGCTTTTGTAAAACCGTTGTTTTACCCAATGCTTCATTTTTGCGATTTCAACATCCTCAGTATTGTGTATACACTGCGGTTTTAAAATCGCTCAGGAGTTGCTGTTGAACAAAACCCCTGGTTATTCAAAACCCTCTATTAACAAGACCCACGCTGGTCTCAGTTGATCTCCGATTAACCTGTAGTGAATATAATAAATACTGACGGGCAGAACAGGAAATTATATTTCAGCCAAACTGTTCAATCCTTTTCCCGTTACTCACCAGTTGAAACCGTCCCAGCAGGTGAGCGGTCAGACAGGAATGGACGGGGAGTATCGAAATGAGATCTCCGATAGAAAACCGTTCGAAGGTCTGTGGCGAACATTGAACAATGCCGTGCTCTTGTGACAATCGTGCCAGGCAGGTATCCGGGTCAGGTACAGACCACGCCTGTCCATTTGTCGTGGCTGCTTGCCCGTAGTGTGTGGATCCATTTTCTGTGAGGGACTCTTTTGAAAAGTGGATGGCACCCCCGTAGATGGCCAATTGGTTGCGATCGGCATAGCGGTCGACGACGGGGCAAACTACAGCCGTGGCAATATCGCTGACGGAACAACTGCCGATCCGGGCCTGCATCAAGTCATAAAAGACGAAATTACCGGGACTTACGGCATCGATGCCTCTGAAATCGGTACCTGCTGAGCAGCAGGGCGTATCACCGATGCATACCTCAAAATCGCCATAGACAGAACGTAATTCATTTTGCAGGCTATTTATCTGATCCAGGACCGACTGGTGGACAGCATGGATTTCTTTGTTCGTCCGGGCATCATAAGAGTGTCCCGGATGAGAGTAAAACCCCTTCCATTGAAGCATGTTTGTATCTTCATCTGTCAGGTAATCTACCAGCGGAGTGATGTCCGTTACGTCGGAAGGAGGAAGTCCGGTTCTTCCCGCCCCGGTATCGAGTTCTATATATACTTCAACGTGATGGACCAGCTGCCTCTGCAGCGTCCGGGCGGTGGATAGGCTGTTTACCAGCAGTGTCAGGGAAACATTGCCGGCCAGTGCATTAATGGACTCGGTTTCCCGGAGGTTACAGGGGAAAGCAATGGTTATATCATGCCACCCGTGCCTGGCAAAATAAGAGGCCATGCTTACCGAGGAAACGGTGATAGCCTCCGTCCCGTAATCCCTCAGCCACTCACCGATTTCTGCCGATTGGTGGGTTTTCATATGAGGTTTGAACTGCAGGTCGTGCTGGTGCGCTTTTTGAGCCATGCGTTGTATATTAGCGCGACAGATTGCTTCGTTTAGTAGCAGCGTAGGTTGTGTAGGGGGGGCGTAATTCATAATGTTTTAACGGTTGAGTTGGGACCGGTCACGTCCGCAGGTTTGACGAACCTTATGTATCTTCGATTACAGATTATTTGATGCGTATCGCTTATTCATGCTTATTACCTGTCCTTCTGCAGTTCTTGAGCTATCTCTTCGACCCGGTTCCACACTCTGAAAATATTGCCGGAACATATTTTTTGGATCTCATCCTCGGTATACCCTCTGTCAAGGAGCTCGGAAAGCAGGTTGGGATAGGTGGAGACATCCTTTAGTCCGACCGGCAGGGTGTTGCCAACCCCGTCATAGTCGGATCCCAAACCTACGTGATCTATTCCGACAAGATCGACGACATGATCGATGTGATCCGCGACCTTTTCGACCGTACTGAATGCAAAATGTTCTTCGAAATAGCTGGCACGGAAGGTACGCGCCTCCTCACTTCCCGGTTCCAAGTCCCGCTCCGCAATCTTCTTGTCAATCTGGTCGCGTACTCTTTCAGCGCTATTGGCAGAAGCACTGTCCAGGAAGGTGGAGCCGAAGTTTATCATTATGACCCCGTCATTTTCAGCTAAACGTCTGATAAGGGAATCGCCCATATTACGCTCGAACCCGGGTGTAAAGTGACGGCATGAAGTGTGAGTGGCCACGACTGGTGCTTGTGTCGTTCCAATAACATCAAAAAAAGCTTCGTCAGTAATATGCGAGACATCCACCATCATGCCCAGCCGGTTCATTTCTTTAACGACCTTCCTGCCGAAATCACTGAGTCCTTCATGGGTATCTTCACTCATGTCGTAGGAAGAGTCGCTTATTTGATTGTCCTCTGAATGGGTGAGCGTAATGTATCGTATGCCGCGGTCATAGAAATATTCCAGATTAGAGAGGTCGGTTCCTATTGGAGCGCCATTTTCCATGCCCATCGGCAATGAAATGAGTCCCTCTTTGAACTGCCGCCGGATATCTTCAGGGGAGGTAGCCAGGGCGAACTTATCCGGATGGTCATCCGCAATGCCGGTGACCAGGTTAATCAGACTGTCGGCTACCGCTTTAGCTCCCCCGGTTTGCTGGTAACGGGCGGGAATATAGATAGACATGAAGGGGGCGTCGAGCCCGCCTTTCCGGGCACGAGGGTAATCAAAGTCACCGCTGTTCGTTTTTTGCGAGATATCCTCCCAGTTGTTCTCCAGCCGGTAGGGAACGTCGATATGACCGTCAACAATAATAAATTTCATAGCTAATTCTTCTCCCGTGGGTGGCAGTTGATCGGGTTCGTTGGCTTTTGAGCTGCAACCGCCGACTACGGCAATGGCAATGCCTGTCAAGAGTATCTCTTTTACAAAATACATAAGTTCCGGTTATGTTTGTTAAAAGTTACAGATATAGGTTGCGGAAATAATCGTTGCTTTGCAAATCTTATAAAATGTTTTACAACATTTGGATGAAGAGTCTCTTATTCTATACTATGTATTGTGCGGCTACAGGACAAGGGGAAATCCTCTTGTATGGCCGGTTTAAACAGCAATAGCTCCTGCCAGTGTACCTTGCTCACCGATTGCAGGACGTGGGGCCGAAATACCGGTAAATCTTTTTTAATCCTGTCACCGCACAAAACGGTGGCCGGGAAATATTCTGTAATATTACAGGGCAGCAAACTATGGAAATCTTTCAAAGAAAATTATCTGTTTTTTTCGCGTTATTATGCTGGTTCTTTATGTCCATGTCTGCGGGTTGTGGCGATGAAGTCGATCAGGAAAAGAAAAATTCTACGGACCCAAAAATTAACCGTGTTTTTAATGAGATTTCGGTCGACTCTATTGAATCGAATATCCGAACGCTTGCGAATTTCCATACTCGTCACACCACTTCGGATACGACCAGCGATTCAACTGGTATCGGGGCCGCCCGGAGGTGGATTTATGATAAATTCCAGCAATATAGTCAGGCTTCGGGTAACCGGCTCCGGGTCTCTTATGAGAGTCATCTTGAAACAGACCATGCCCGCCTGGATAAGCCAACCAGGATTGTCAATATCATAGGCGTATTGCCGGGAACTCAGCTGGAGAGCAAGGAGCGCAAGTATGTGGTCAGCGGTCACTACGATTCACGCGTTTCGGATGTGATGGATGATACCAGCTATGCCCCCGGAGCCAATGATGACGCATCGGGAACAGCGGCAGTGATGGAGCTGGCGCGGGTTATGTCAACACTCGAATTCGATGCGACTATCATTTTTATGGCCGTTGCCGGCGAAGAGCAGGGACTGTTGGGTTCCTCCCATTATGCAGAACAGGCGAAAAGTCGCGAGTTGAATATCGCGGCCATGTTTACCAATGATATTATAGGTAATACCATTAAAAGCGCTGACGGCTCCGTTCATGATGATGAAGTGCGCGTTTTTGCCCAGGGCATCCCCCCGGAGGACTCCCTCTCCGATGAGCATCGGATGTTACTGGCCACGGGCGGTGAAAATGATACGCCTGCACGACAGCTCGGGCGTTTTATACACAGGGTGGGAGAGGAGTATATGCCCGACCTGAACGTGAATGTCATCTATCGAAAAGATCGATACCTTCGCGGGGGGGACCATTCTCCTTTTTTGGATCGGGGATATCCTGCCGTGCGATTTAGTGAACCCCATGAATTTTATGAGCGTCAACATCAGGATGTGCGAGTGGTGAACGGCGTGCAGTATGGCGATCTGCCGGAATTTGTAGATTACGCTTATGTCGGCAAGATTACAAAACTTAACGCAGCAGTCCTCGCGACCCTTGCCAACGCGCCCGCTCGTCCCCGAGAAGTGGGGATCGATGTATCGAAACTTGAAAATAATACGACGCTGTTGTGGACACCCAATGAGGAGCCGGACCTGAAAGGGTACGAAATCGTATGGCGGCCGACGAACCAGACGTTTTGGGAGCATAGCCGGTTTGCGGGAGATACCACACGGTTTACCATTGAAGGCGTTTCGAAAGACAACTACCTTTTCGGGGTACGAGCCGTCGACCAGTACGACAATAGGAGTCCGGCCGTGTATCCGCAACCTGTGCGCAATTAGCGCAGTAGTTTCAGAGGTTACTCTGCTTCCGAACGCTCTTTGTGTTTATGATGAGCATGTAAAAAGTCCTGAACCTCCGATAGCATCGATTCGTCAAAAAACAGGGTGCGACCACTGTATTCAAAAAGGTGCAGGTCGCGATGGCCGTCATTGAATCGGACCTTCAGCGTTGCTGAGCGAGGCTGCAGGTAATGCTTCAGTGGGGACTTATCCCCCGTGGAAAGGACAAAGTCTTCAATAGTGGACTGTTCGAACTCCTCCTCCTGAACGGTCTTTTCATTCTGCCGGTAGTTGACTTGTATGTGAGTGGGCGTGCTGGTAATGGTGATGCTTACGGGACCGTCGAGCAATTTAAGAGCACCAAAAACGGTCAGTGAAAAGAATATGAAAGCTATCAGGCGCAGGATGCCCACCCAGAGGGGATCAGACTGATACCAAAAAAGAAAACCAAAGAGAATAGTGAGTGTCCCGGCGGTAACCGTTCCCGTTTTCCATACCTGATGCCGTTGTTCCTCAATGGTTATTGAATGATTCATATCGTTATTTACCTTTATCCGGATCTAAAACTCATACTAATAATAGATGAAAAAACGGGAGATGGAAAGTGAATTTTTGCTATCAATAGTTGCAACTGTTGATGCGGGCTGATAGATTGCCTGTACGGTTCATGTTAACCTACGGATATAAAGATTATGGCTAATAAAAAGAAGTCACCTCCCAGGAAGGAAATGTCTGAAGGCAAGGCTATTGCCATATCAGTGCTCTTGTTTACAGCGGGAGCGGTAGCGTTGGTCTATGCCATTAAATTTCTGATTAATTACTTTTTCCCGGGTTTTTGATATGGATATAGGTACCGGTGGGACTGATCCGGAAGTCAGCGAGTATAGAGCACATTCCCGGGGTGGCCATGCTGTCCCGTATTTCTCACTCAAAATCACATTCACTTATATTCGTTCGTCATGTCTGGCCAATTTTATGGTTAGAAATACGGATTACTTATATTAAAAGCCGGAAGATGGACTAAAGAATAAAGGTCCGTACCTATCCCGGCAACCATGAGTATCTTAACAATACCGTTATTTTAAAAGGTCAAATTTATCTTATCTTAACGGAAAGCGTTGCAAAACAAGGATTTTGGTTAAGATCAAAGCCGGATAATTGTTAAAAACCGCAGCATATTGAGTATATGGGAGGATTTTAACCTCCGGATAGCGAATATTTTGGAGAATAAAAGACCGTTTTGCAATGCCTTCTGACAGTGAAAGGCTATGAAATAACCAAACATATATTTCCGTGCTGGCAAATGACCCTACTTCTTTATTTATCAGCAACAGGTATGCAGTTCGACTGGCAAAAACGGAAGAAGACATCCGCAAAGCACAGGCCCTGCGCTATTCAATCTTTAACATCGAACTGGGGGAGGGATTAGAATCCTCGCATTCCAACAGGCTGGATGTGGACCGGTACGATGCGCAGTGCGATCACCTGCTGGTAGTGGATCGAAAGACCGAACAGATTATCGGCACGTATCGCATGCAGGATTATCAAAAGGCCCGTCAACAACATGGGTTTTATACCGCCGAAGAGTTCACCCTTTCCGAGCTCCCCGAAGAGATGCTCAGTGAGTCCGTGGAAGTGGGACGTGCATGTATCCATAAAGACCACCGGAACGGGCGCGTGCTGTACCTGCTGTGGCGGGGCATTGCCGAATATATCAAGATGAAATCGGCAAGATATCTGATAGGGTGCTGTTCGATTAACAGTACCGATCCGGGGGAGGGGTGGGCCGTCATGGACTACCTGGTCCACAATAATCATGTTCATGAAACATATACCCTTGTTCCAACGCCGGTCTTCGACTGTCCCAAGAGGAACTATGACACCGGGGAGACACAGCATGAGGTGGAACTTCCTCAGCTTTTCAGGCTGTACCTAAGTTTAGGGGCAAAAGTGCTTTCCAACCCGGCACTGGATTCCAGCTTCAAAACCATCGATTATTTGATTATTGTTGATATTACCAAACTTGATGAGCAGACAAGGACACTATTTTTTAAATAAGGAGTTGCTATCTTATCGCCTATGAGAGCAAAAATACGAGGGGGCATACGGCTTATAGCTTTCTTTATTACGTCGCTGATGACCGTATTGCTGGTTGCGGCGGGAAATCTGTCAGTCGGGATAGTCTCACGCAGAAGGGCCGTGCAGTGGAAGAACACTGTCATCGGATACTGGGCCTGGCTGGTCAGTAAAATCACAGGCATGCGCATTCACCTGAAAGGAAGCCCCCCTGAATCTCCTTTCTTTCTGGTATCCAACCATTTAAGTTATATGGACGTTGTACCGCTTTGGCTCTGTCTGGATGGCACCTTCATAGCAAAAAGCGAGGTGCGATCCTGGCCTTTCTTCGGTTGGGCGACCCGCACGCTCGGCGTTATTTTTATAGACCGGAAGGTAAGACGCGACGTTCAACGGGTAAACGCCCTGATTGCTTCCGCTATCACCAATGACCAGGGCGTGATTATATTTCCCGAGGGTACAAGCAGCAGGGGAGCGGAAGTGAAACCATTTCATGCGTCACTGCTTGAATTCCCTGCCTCATCCGCAATACCGGTAAGCTATGCCACCGTGACTTATAGAAGCTATGATCCGGAAACCCCCGCTCATACGCATATTTGTTGGTGGGGCGAGATGCCGTTTTTCAGTCATTTTTGGGAACTGTTGACCCTGCCCGGCTTTGAAGCAACCATTACGTTCGGAAAAAGGAAGTTGATTGAATCCGATCGCAAAATGTTAGCCAGCCGTCTCCGGCAGGCTGTTTCGGATGATTTCCATCCGGTGGTGCAACCCAGAACAGAAAAACCGCATATTCAGCTATGAGTGCGTTACCTTCTGCCTTCAGAGGATGGAGAAAATACCTGTTGCTGTACGGGGGACTGTTATTGCTTTCTCATCTTTCCCTTTGGCTTTTTGAAAGTCCCGTGAGTCCCGGGGATGAAGCCGGTCAGCGGATTGCGCTCAAAGCGGTTTCGGAAGAGGGAAAATGGACTGGTGACAAGGCACTCATAGCGTATGAGTATCTTTCCGCAGGTGCGGATGCACATAAACCGGCCGTTGTGTTGTTACCCGGCGGGCCGGAAGGACCGGAGGTCTTTGACCCGCTGATTTCCAGACTTAAGGAGGACTTCAGGCTTATTATCCCCCATCTGCCGGGGCATGCGAGGTCGGGTGAACAGCTGCCCGATTATTCGTTTCGGGCGCTGGCCGATTATTCCCGGCAGCTTGCGGATACGCTTGGCATTGCCAACGTCCATCTGGTGGGATACGGGCTGGGAGGAGCCAGCGCTATCCATTGGGCACACGACGATACCAGTCGTATCCGGTCCGTGACGCTAATCGCATCCATTGGAGTTCAGGAGCTGGAACTGCTGGGCGGTTATACGCTAAATCATGCTGTCCATGGCATACAGCTGGGAGCCGTCTGGCTGTTGCATAATGCCGTTCCTCACTTCGGACTTTTTAACGCCCTGGATATCAACGTGCCCTACGCCAAGAGCTATTATGAGTCTGACCAGCGTCCCATTCGTTCCTACCTCAAATCGTACAAAAAGCCGATGCTGATTGTGCATGGCACAGATGACCCGCTCGTGCCTGATGCCGTGGCCCGTGAGCACCACCGGATTGTCCCGCAAAGTGAGCTGCAGCTTTACAAGGCTGATCACGAGATCACCGAAACACACAACGATTCGGTAGCCAATGATATTCGTATGTTTGTCGAAAGCGTGGAAGCAGGCGAAGCCCGTACCGGGGAAAATGCGTCGCAGAAACGGCTCGCAGAAGCAGCGAAACCGTTCTCAAATGTCGACTTTGCCAGGTTCGAGGGGATCTCCCTGATGATTATTATGCTCATTATCATACTGGCGACGCTGGTCAGTGAGGATTTGACCTGCATAGGGGCCGGCCTGTTGGCGGCGCGCGGGCTCATTGGCTTCTGGCCGGCCACCCTGGCTTGCCTGACCGGTATTTTTATCGGGGATGTGGGGCTGTACCTGGCGGGTCGCTTTGTCGGCAGGAAAGCCATCCGCCAGGCTCCCTTTAAGTGGATGATCTCGGAAGGCGATCTGGATAAGAGCGCCGAGTGGTTTAAGAGGAGGGGACCCATGATTATTATGGCGAGCCGTTTTTTGCCGGGCAGCCGGCTGCCCACCTACTTTAGTGCGGGAGTGATCAGGGCCGGCTTTTGGATGTTTATTTTTTATTTTTTACTTGCTGCCGTGGTATGGACGCCCATACTGGTCGGTATCTCGCAACTGCTGGGGAATGAACTGCTCCGGTATTTTTCGCTGTACCAGGATTATGCCCTTTGGGCCTTTTTGGCTCTTATACTGCTATTGATTATCATCGCCAAGGCGATCATCCCGGCGTTTAGTTACAGGGGACGCCGTTTCCTGGTTTCCCGTTATCGCCGGTTGACGCACTGGCAGCACTGGCCCTCTTTCCTGCTTTATATGCCCGTGTTTTTTTATATTCTCTACCTGGGATGGCGGTATCGATGTCCCACCCTCTTTACCCTGGCCAATCCCGGGATTCCGGACGGGGGGGTTGCGGGGGAATCCAAATCAGCTATTCTGTCAAAGTTTGACAGGCAGTCCGTCGCTCCCTTTATAACCCTGCCGGGTGCCTTGCCGGAAAAAGAGCGGCTCAGAAAGGCGCATGCGTTTATGGACCAGCTGGGCCTTACTTTTCCGGTGGTCATAAAGCCGGATGTGGGCGAGCGGGGAAAAGGGGTGCGGATTATCGATAATTATCCTCAGTTGGAAAGTATCATCCGGGAGAGCCGGCAAAAACTGATACTCCAGGAATATATAGAGGGACAGGAGTACGGGATCTTTTATTACCGGTTTCCGGATAGCAAAGAGGGGGAGATCTTCTCGATTACCATTAAGCATCTCGTGTATGTGGTGGGGGACGGTCAGAGCACGGTCGAAGAACTTATTTTAGCGGATAACCAGGCCGTGACCCTTGCCAAATACCATTTAAATCAAAACAGGGAGCAGTTATATGAGGTACCGGAAAAAGGAGAGCGATGGCCGGTGGTCAGGCTGGGAACGCATGCCCGGGGAGCGGTCTTCGAAGAAGGATCTTCTTTAAAGAGCGGGGCGTTGAAAGAGACCCTTAATAATATCTGTAGCTCCGTACCTGGTTTCTGTTTTGGACGGATGGACATTAAGGTACCGACAGCGAGCCATTTGAGGAGGGGAGAGGATATAGATATTATTGAAGTAAATGGGGTAACCTCGGAGTCAACAAATATTTACGATAAGCACTATAGCTTATCTCAGGGACTTCGAATTCTCTGCCAACAGTGGCGACTGGCGTTTGAGATCGGCGCCGGAAACCGGGAGAAAGGTGCAGAACCTCCGGATATCAAACCGTTCCTCGAACGGTTGTATCGTTATCTGGTAAAATAGGTTCTTAACTAAAACGTCACTTTTTTGCTGTGAATGCGGACCGGGGTTGTGCTGGCTTTATGATTTCCCGAAAGCGAGGAAATCCGCCCTAATGGAAACGTTTCGGCAGGAAAGGGGGATGAAATTGGGCAATTCAGGCCGAATACCACTACTCTTCAGCAAAATATTTTTCCAGGATATCCTCGGCATCCGGATGCCCCAGTTCCCTGGCAGTGATCAGGTCCTGCCGGGCCTTGTCTGTCTGATCCTCCATTAAATAACTGCAGCCCCGGTTAAAAAAGGCTTCGGTAAACTCAGCATTTTGTTTAATTGCTTTGCTGAAATGCTCAATAGCCCGGGCATGATCTGATCGATGGTTGGCACTGATGATTCCCAGTCCATAATGGGCCAGTTCATTATTACCATTGAGTTGAATCGATCGTTTGAGATGTTTTATGCCGGTATTAACATCTTTATTATTAATATGGAATGAACCCGCAATTTCATGCAGCTCATCATCTTCAGGAAGTTGTTTTAAAGCAAATTGAAGGCTTTCTTTCGCTTCTTCCCTCGGAGCTTCGGAAATTTTTATCAGAACCTTATTCTTCAGGGCTTCTTTGTTGTTTGGTTCCCTGTTGAGTACCTGGTTAAATAGGCGGAGAGCCTGTTCATAGTTCCCTTTTTCTAAAAATGATCGTCCCCGTTCACATAACTGGTCTGTTTTTTGTCCCATATCAAGTTGATCGTCTAAGGTGAGTCAATAAAAGCAAGCAATGGTAAGAAGTCTCTGAAAAACAGGAATTTTGTTCAAGGTCAAGGCCAGAGAGAGGTAGCTGTCGCAGCAAATCGCCCATATGTGAGAATTTCAACCTACTGATAACGCCGGCATTGGCCAAAAGAACAGTTCTGCAAAGGCTTCTGGTAAATAAAATTAAGGATAATTCGGAAAAAAAGGCTGCCCATGAATGATGGGCAGCCCCGTAATTGCAGTAATATAAATGAATTAATAGGAGTTGCTGCGTGTATAACTGGTGCAGTTACCGTTCTCTTTTCCATCTTTTTTGCATTCTTCCTTGTCCTCAAATCCGCCATCAGAATAAGCCTGGATGTCACCGTTTTTGGCTGTTCTCCGCCATCTCCATTCGCCTTTAACATCCTTGTAAATTTCACATCGTGGCATAAGTATATCGCTTGTCTTTAAATTTAGAGTTGTCATGTAAACATAATCACTTTTTACCTAATTATGAAAAAATGAGCCAATGAACCTGTATTATTATAAGAGGGCTTTGAAAGGCCAGGGGTTTTGTATCAACTGCAAAGCCTGTACGATTTCAAGCCTGCAGGGTATATATAGCCCTCATGTGAGGATATTGAAACCCTAAAAAGGCAGAGATTGGACAAAAATGACAGTTTTTCAAGGGCCTCTGCAAACAAGCCTGTAAAGAACGGGAGAAAATCAGGGGAGGAGTTTAAAATCATAACCTGCATTTTCTTTCACTTCCAGGCGGGGCAGGTCTACTTTTGTATCGTGTTCCTCAGCCTCTTTAAGCAGCGCCTCGTAAAACTCCTTCGAGACCAGCAGCCGCTGGTATTCAACGCCATTTTCATAAATATAGTCTGTAATTGTATCGCGCAGACGATCCATCTTCTCCATGGTATAATACTCTTTTAAATTTGATTGTGATTTATGCATCATCAGGTAGTAAAATCAGTTGCTGTCACATTCAACGGGAACGAGGCGTTTGCTTATCAGTCAATCGGCTTAACTTTGATATTTTTGTAGTAGACTACACTTTCCGGATCGTGACCCTGCAGGGCAAAGGTACCGCTGTCAAGCACGCGTCCCTCGCGGTCCACCTCTTCCGGTTCGGTGTATTCGATCATCGTTTCTCCATCCACTTTTATGGTGATGTCCCGATCTTCGACCTTGATATACATCGTAAACCACTCCCCGTCCCGGGCGGGAGCGTCGTTCATCACATCCTTGATAGCATAGAGACTGGCCGTTTTCCGTGGATCGTCGTGGGTGTTATTCACCTGCACTTCGTATCCCTTCTCCGGCCAGCCCTCTTCCTGATATTCGGTGTGGAAATAGATGCCTGAGTTGGAGCCCTCGGTTGTTTTTACGTCGGCCATAAATTCAAAGTTCTTGAAATCGTTGCCATTATCCCAAGTAGTATAACCTATGCTGTCATTAACAGGGCCATTATAAAAAAGGTGCGCGCGGGGACCGTCGACCTTGATGAGTCCGTCTTCTACCGAAAAGGTCTCCGGATTCTCACTGGCCTGCCAGTTATTGAGCGTCCGTCCGTCAAACAGGGAGATCCATTCTCCCTCCGCCTGCTGGGCCGAAGCGGGAGTAACTCCGCCCATGAGCAAGCCTATGATACCGAGAGCTGTAAATAGTTTGATTGAGTAATTCATCATATTTTATTTGTTGTTTTTGGAGTTGTGCTCATGTTGCAGGTCGGTTGATCCTGCAGTGTCTGCTATACCATACGCATTTTAGTCCGCCCGTTCAACACTCAATTCTGCAAAATATTATTTATTCGGTTATATGAATAGGGACAAATGTTAACAACTTCGGCTAAATGTGGAAAAGTATTCGTTGACAATGGACGCCGAAGCTCTTTTCTTGAACACAAGATTTAAAGGTGTCCGCCAGCCGGCGGATGAAAAGGGAATCCGGTAATCCCCGAAGAGGGAGAATCCGGAGCTGTTCCCGCAACTGTAATCCGATATATTTTCTTGTTAATCCACTGTCTCAGCCCCAAAAGAGATGGGAAGGACCAGGGAAATTTCGGTGAGCCAGGAGACCTGCCTTTAAATTGAGTAAACGAGGCCTTCGGGAGCTAAGGCGTTGTTGAAAGACAGGCATGGTGCAGGTCTATATTATAATTTATATGATATATGTATTTCCTGTCTTATCAACGTTTTAGCGTTCCCGCCCCGTATAATTATAAGCTAAAACAAGGTAATACTCATGCTTACTCACAACCTCGGGTATCCGCGGATAGGTACCAACAGAGATCTTAAAAAAATCGTAGAATCGTATTGGAAAGGCGATATCGATAAATCAAAACTGGTGGAATCCACTGAAGTCCTTCGGGTGATGCACTGGACCAAACAGAAAGAAGCGGGCATAGACCGGGTCCCGTCGAATGACTTCTCACTCTATGATCAGGTGCTGGATACGGCGCTGCTGGTGGGCGCAATCCCCGGTCTGAAACGGCAAAACAGATTGCCCTGGCCATCCGCGATGAAGTCAAAGACCTGGAGGAAGCCGGCATACAGGCTATCCAGATTGACGAACCCGCCTTCCGGGAGGGGTTGCCGCTGCGGCGGGACGACTGGGACCGCTATCTGGAGTGGGCGGTAGATGCCTTTCGCATGGCTTCTACTGGGGTTGAGGATCAAACACAGATCCACACGCACATGTGCTATTCCGAGTTTAATGATGTGATCGAACATATTGCCCGCCTGGATGCGGATGTCATTTCCATGGAGACCTCCCGCTCCCGGATGGAGCTGCTGGATGCCTTCGTGGAGTTCGATTATCCCAATGAAATAGGTCCCGGTGTCTACGATATCCACTCTCCCCGGGTACCGTCGACCGAAGAGATGGTCGCGCTGCTGGAGAAAGCCGCGGATGTGCTTGACCCTGAGCAGATATGGGTCAACCCCGACTGTGGACTGAAGACCCGCGGCTGGGAAGAGACGCTGCCGTCGCTGGAAAATATGGTGGAAGCCGCCCGCGGGATGCGAAGAAAGACAGCGGACGTCAGTTAAGGCGTAGCTGTTTGCACAAAGCAGGCACGGCGATACACGGAGCTGGAAAGCATCACGCAAATTCATTGTGGATTTTCTATGTAAGAACTGTCTCTTAAATTTCCATTAAGTATATATTGCAACATATTGTGAGTAAACAACTTATATAAAATATGTACTGATACATATAAAGGAATCATAGCTACAGGCACAGTACGTTTTAAGTAGCATTAAAACCAAAATTTATTAGGTGTCGGCCTGGCATGCTACATCTCAACAGTAATTAAATCGAATCTCATGATTAACAAACTAATCGGACGCACGTCGGTACGCGATAATATTAAACTCAGTGAAGATCCTTCATATCCCATTTTCAAGGAGCTGTATGAAAAACAAAAGAAAGCGATCTGGTTTCCCGAGGAGCTGAATATTCAGCAGGATGCACTGGACTATCACTCGCTTTCGGAGGATGAAAAGGATCTTTTTGATACGGCCGTGGGCTACTTTTGCTCCTCGGAGCTGCTGGTGCAGAATGTGCTGGTGAACTCCTTCTTCCCGCTGCTCACCGATCCCCACGCCAAGATGAGCTTCAGCACCCAGCTGTTTATGGAAAACATTCACAGCGATTTTTTTGAGATTGTGCTACAGTCCTTCGGCATGGACCGTGAGAAGATGTACGATGTGGCTTTTGACGATCCCATCCTGCGCAAGAAGCAGTCGCTGATTGTGGATGAGATCGACAAGATCAGCTACGGGCAAATCGATCCGGAAACGCTTGAGGGACAGAAGCAGGTCCTGCGCGCCATCTTGCTGAACAACATCATCCTGGAAGGGATTTTCTTTTACTCCTCCTTTGCGCATTTCTTCGCCCTCAAGGATATGGCCAAGATGAAGAATGTGGTCTCGGGAGTGGAGCTGGTGCTGATTGACGAGTCGCTGCACCTGCAAAATGGCATTGAAGCAATCCTGATTATGCTGGATGAAAACCCGGAGATTGTGAAGGATACCGAATACGTGCAGGATATACGGGACGTCATTTTGGAGGGAACCGCCCTGGAAATCGAATACGTGAAGCACAAGTTCGGGGACCGCACCATCCTGGGCATATCATACGGAGAACTGGAGCGCTACCTGAAATATATCACCGACCGGCGGCTGCAGGAGCTGGGCTTTCAGCAGGAATTCCATATTACTGAAAATCCGCTGCGGTTCCTCCAGAAAGAGGACGTGAAAAAGCTGATCAACTTCTTCGAGGTATCCTCGACCGAATACACGAATTACTGACTGCAGGTTAAGCAGATCCCGCCGAGGGAGCAGGTTGTACTGAATATTCAATGATGCAGCCATAGCTCTCACGAGATATTTGGCAACCGGCATACAAAATCCAAAGGTAAAAGCTTGTACGAGCTGGTTATTTCAATGAAATATTATCAATACATATAAATCCCGAGAACCATGAAACGAACAGTCATAAAGCGCGACGGAACGGAAGAACCGTTCAGAACGCAGAAAATTATTAATGCTATTTTTGAAATTATAGAGGGACTGGAGGTAGAGGACGACTACGAGCTGGTCTTTCTGATTATGAAGGAGCTGGATCTGAAAGTGCCGGAGCGGGTGTCCACCGAAGAGCTTGACCGGCTGGTGCTGAAGGCTATAGAACAGCTTATCCCCAGGCATCCGGTCTACGATACGCTGGCCACAAGGCAGCTGCTGAAGCTTATCAACAAGCGCATTGACCGGCGGCTGGACAGCTTCCGGGACTACCTGGAGAAGGGCTTTGAGCAGGAGCTGCTGCATGAACGGCTTAAAGATTTTGATTTTGAGCTCCTGGAGCAGTCGCTCGACTTTGAGCGGGACCGCCTGCTCGGCTATTTTGGCCTGACCACCATGAATGACCGCTACCTGATGAAAAACCGCGACGGAGAAGTCATGGAGAAACCGCAATGGTTCTTTATGCGGGTGGCCATGGGCATCGGCAATTCGAACGAGGAGATCATCAAGATCTACAACAAGCTTTCAAAGCTGGAGTACCTGCACTCCACACCGACGCTGTTTAACTCGGGTACGGTTACCTCACAGTATTCTTCCTGTTATGTGAGTGTCATCGACGACTCCCTGGATTCGATCATGGACAAGGCCCGCGAGACGGCCTTCCTGGCAAAATATGCCGGGGGCGTAGGGACCGATGTCAGTCGCATCCGGGCAACGGGGTCGAATATTGCCTCGCTGAATGCGCCCTCATCCGGAGCCATTCCCTTTATCAAAATCTTCGATACGCTGGTCAACTCCATCCAGCAGGGGGGACGCCGCCGCAGCTCGCAGGTCGTTTCCATGCAGCCCTGGCACCTGGATATCGACGGCTTCCTGGACCTGCGGGAAACCACGGGCAACGCCTATTTTAGGACGCCATCGCTCAACACGAGCTTGTGGATGCCCGACGAAATGATGCGCCGTATCGACCAGGGAGAACCGATCTACCTGTTTGATCCCGGTGAGTGCCCCGAACTGGTGGATGCCACAGGCGATGATTTCAAGAAGAATTATGCCCGGCGTATTGAGCAGGCCGAAGCCGGGGAACTGGAGCAGTTCAGGCAACTGGACAGCCAGGACTTCTTCAAGAAGTACCTCTTCAAGCTGGCGAAAACGGGTCACCCGTGGCTGATCTTCAAGGATGAGCACAACCGCCATAACCCGTGCCCGGAGTACAGCGTGATCAACAGCTCCAACCTGTGTACCGAGATCTCCATTCCCAACCGTCCCGATTCCACGGCCGTTTGTACGCTGGCGTCGGTGAACCTGTCGAAGCATGTGAAAGAGGATAAAAGCGACATCGACTGGGAGAAACTGGTAGATACGCTCGAAACAATGACGCGGGGACTGGATAACATCCTGGACAAGAATTTCTATCCCTCCGAAGCCGCCCGTCAGAATACCATGGACTTGCGTCCCCTGGGGATCGGACTCATGGGCTTTGCGGAGGCCCTGATCGACCTGGATATTCCCTATGATTCCGAGGAAGCCGTCATCCTTGCCCGCAAGCTGGGAGCTTTTATGCGGAAGATCGCCTACCGCACCTCGCAGGAGCTGGCCGAAGAGCGCGGGGCGTTCAGGCACTACCGGGAGATGGAAGAGCAGGGGGAGGGGTATGATTACCCGCCGCGCCGCAATGCCGTGCTGCTGGCCATTGCGCCGACCGCATCGATCTCCATTATCACCGGCACGACCTCCTCCATCGACAGCTATTTCAGCAATATTTACTCGCGCGATACCCTTTCCGGCAAGCATATCGTCATCAACCGCCAGCTGATTGAGGACCTGGAGGAAAAAGGAAAGTGGAGCGATGGGATGGCGGACGTCATAAAGGCCCATAACGGGTCGGTGCAGTATATCGATGAGCTGGATGGCGTCATCGACAAAGAGCTGTACAAGACCGCCTATGAGATTCATCCCAGGCGGCAGATCGATATAGCGGCGGCCTTCCAGGAATCCATCGACCAGGCCGTGTCCAAGTCGCTGTACATTGACGAGCACCTGCGTGAGGACATGGAGGAGATCTATCTCTATGCCTGGGAGAAGAAGCTGAAGTCTACCTATTACTGCTTCATTGACAAGGTGGTAAAAGGGGAGAAGTACACCGAGAAAGTAAACAAGAGGGGATCGCGCAAAGGGTTCGGAGGCGGAGGTGCGGCTTCTGCCGCGAACGGCGATTCATCCGATACGAGCGAGCCTGCAGAAGCAGGAACCCAGGCCGAACTGGAGGCCAAGGCCCGGCAGAAATTTGGGGATGAGGTTGTGGATGAGGCGCTCGAGGCCGACGCCGATTCGTGTCCCACGGACCCCATGCTCAGAAGGATCTGCCCGGCGTGCGAGTAGCAGCGCATCCGGGACTTCATAATATCCTGTCTTTATTGCGATTTACTGCAATAAGCAGAAGATCATCCCGCATATAAATAGCATATTTGTGCGATATTAATTCGATCTTAAAGTGAGGTAGCAGCCGTTTAATGATCCTTTGTATTTTTGGGACCATTTTGTACTCCGCAGATATTTTTATTTATACCCGGTAAATTTTGTGTGGGGCGGGGGATCGAAGGCAGAGGAGGTGAACCGGCAAAGCGGATTTCCTGCGTTATTGAAAAACGGGGAGGGGGACGCGGATTCGCACCACTTTTTACAGTCATTTTACAGCATACGATAATTGTGACTGCTTACGGAATTCATGTTTCTTCGGAAGCCGAAAACAGGGCGTCAAAGGTACGCTTTTGGTTGATGAAGTACTCCACGATGATATTTACCGGGAGCAGCGGGGAGGGATCGCTCTTGACGGTTCGCCTCTCCTGCAGGCAGGCCCGCTTTTGACGGGTCGTCCCGAAGGATTGCCAAAAATGATAATGGGCGCGGACGATCGCCTTGCATTCGGCCCATTTTCCCCGCAGCAGGGATCGCAGGGCGGCCACAACATCCAAGCTGTAACGTATCCAGAATCGCCGATGCAGCGTTTGCGCGCTGCAATTCTTCCAGAGCATGATTAAGTTATTCCGGTAGTTATAGTAGGTTTTCCGGGGGGATTCCATCGGCAGTGAGCCGCCCCCGAGGTGGTAGATGATGCTATGGGGACAGTACCGCACCCTGTGGCCGGCGTTCCAGAGGCGCCAGCACAGGTCGATTTCCTCCATATGAAACTCAAAATCCTCGTCAAATCCCCCCTGCTCCTCAAATATTGTTTTCCGGACCGCCAGCGCCGCCCCGCCGGCCCATAAGATATCCCGTGGATCGTCATACTGTCCCTGATCTTTTTCGACGGTATCGAAAATGCGTCCCCTGCAAAAAGGGTAGCCATAGCGGTCCAAAAAACCCCCCGCCGCCCCGGCGTATTCAAAATATTCCGGCTGTTTATCGGATCGGAACCGGGGCTGCGCAGCAGCTACCTCCGGGTCGGTAAAACATTCGGCGAGCGCATCCAGCCAGTCCGGCTCCACGCGGACATCATTATTCAGGAAAAGCAGGATTTCGCCGCTTGCGTGGGGGACCGCCCGGTTATTCCCGCCGCAGTAGCCGTAGTTTTCATCCAGCGCCGCAATTTTCACTTCGGAATACTGCTGCCGAACCCATGCTTTGGACCCGTCGTCAGAGGCGTTATCCGCCAGAATAATTTCGAAATCGCTGTAGCTGGTAGCAACCACACTCGGCAGATACTTTTTGAGGTGATGAAGGGCATTCCAAGAAACAATAATAATGCTGAAAGAGGGCATAGGTTATATGGTAAATAATCAGTTGATCAAAGGGAGTAGTATAGGAAAAGCCAACCGGAATTTCTTTTAACATTCTTGGAAAATTTTTGCTGTGGGTTATGCGTTTTCCATAAAGTACTATTTTGAGAAATGACAGAACTTTGTACCTTATTGGCTTATTCGGTTCAGCAAAACAGAGGTTGTTAACAGTTTATGATAAAAGTTGGTTTAATTTCGGATACCCACGGCTATCTTGATCCCGAGGTCCTGGAACATTTTGAGGACCGGGATGAAATATGGCATGCCGGTGATTTCGGAGCCCTGGAAGTTGCTGATGAACTCAGGGAGATCGCTCCGCTTTTGGGCGTATACGGGAATATCGACGGCCGGGATATTCGCCGGGAGTACCCCATGCACCAGCGTTTTAACCGGCAGGGGATCGATTTTTGGATGACGCATATTGGCGGGGTACTGGGACGCTATTGCCTTCCTATTCGAGAGGAGATGGAGAAGAATCCGCCGGACGTTTTTATTTGCGGGCATTCACATATCCTGAAAATCGGCCGCGACCAGCAGAAAAATAAGATGCTGTTTATTAACCCCGGGGCAGCGGGTCGCTATGGCGTTCAGGTGTACCGCACCTGTGTTCGTTTTAATATTGATGAGGGCCGCATCCAGGAGATGGAAGTTATTAATCTGGGAGAGAAGTAATTCAAAGCGCTCTAAAGCGTGGTTTCTTACTTATGTCAAAATTGTTGTTTTTGAGATCTTCTCACGGCCACTTCAGGAGAGTGGGTGATTTGTGGTCCGAAGAGCTGTTTATAAACTAAGCTTCCCGGTAGCGACTGATCAATTCCGTTGCATGGAAAGCAGAGAGGATCACCAGCGGAATGCCCCCGCCCGGATGCGTGCTCCCGCCCACGAGATACAGTCCCTCTATCGACCGCGATTTGTTTCGGGGACGAAGGAAAGCGGAAAGCCGGCTGTTGGAGGAGGTGCCATAGATGCTCCCCCGGTTGCTGCGGTATTTTTGATGGAAGTCAGCGGGCGTAATCGTCTTTGTATACCGTATATGATCCGTCAATCCATCCAGCCCTCGTTGTTCCAGTTTCCTGATCAGCACATCCCGGTATTCGGATGACCGCTCATCCCACCGGCTGTTTTCGGTCAGATAGGGGGCATTTACCAGCACAAACAGGTTTGATCCCCCGCCAGGGGCATGTCCCGGGTCCGAATGCGAGGTATTGGCCACATATATGGTCGGATCATCGGGCATCATTTGATGCTCAAAAATTTGGGTAAACTCACGCCGGTAATCCCCGGAAAAGAAGATGGTGTGGTGGGAAAGCTGCGGGTAGGTCCTGTCGATGCCGAGCATGAGTACAAATCCCGAACAGGAAGGCTCCGTATGGCTTAGCTTTTTCTGTTTAAATGAAGAGACAGACGAAGCGTCCATGAGATTCAGGTAGGTTTCGCAGGCATCCGCATTGGAAACCACAAGGTCCGCCTGGTTAAAATGACCCGACTCGTCTGCTACGCCGGTTACCCGGCGGTCTTTCACCGTGATTTTTTTAACGTCCCTGTTCATCGAAAATGTTACACCGAGACGACGGGCTACATCGACTAAGGCTTCGATGAGCCGGTACATACCGCCCTTGATATAATAGCCGCCCATGCCGATTTCTACATGAGGTATCACGTTCAGTGTAGCGGGCGCACGGTAGGGCGAGGAGCCGTTATAGGTCGTAAACCGTTTAAAGAATTTTTGGAGTTCCGGTGACGTAAACTGGCGGTCAACGCGTTCAGCAACCGTTTTAAAAGCATCAATACGGAAGAAGTCCGTCAGTTTCAGGGAGCTTACGTCGGAAAGCCCGTAAAGAGGATTGAAAAGAAAAGCCTCTTTCGTCCGCTGGTAGAGGTCCCGGGAGTAGTCCATGAACTCCCGGTAGGCTTGGACATCATCCGGTGCGAATGCCTGTATTTGGGCGATATTGATGCCTTCATCCCGGTAACAATCAAACCGGGTGTCCGTGGCAAAGAAGTAGCGGCAGATGGGATCAATGGCTTCAACCGTCAGGTGATCATCCATTGCGGAGCCGCATTGTTCAAACAGGGACTTCAGAACAAGGGGCATGGTGAGCAGCGAGGGACCCGTATCAAACCGGTAGCCTTGTGCTCTGATCTCATTGATTTTTCCGCCGGGCTTGCTGTTTTTTTCCAGGACCGTAACATTATGTCCCTTCGAAGCCAGCAGGCAAGCCGCTGACAGGCCGCCCAGTCCTGATCCGATGACCATTACGTTCATAACTGTTATTCGGTAGCAGGTTTAGTAATATTTTGAATCATTCCCTTGAAAATAAAGGCATGAAGTGGATATAAGGCATACCAGTACAGTCGCCCCCATACTCCGAGGGGACGAAAGGTGGCTGTTTGATAGAGGATGTCATCTTTTATTCGGAACTCAAGCCAGGCTTCCCCAGGCAACTTCATTTCTGCATATAAGAGTAAGCGTTGGTCTTTTCGGCTGGCGTAGAGCACCCGCCAAAAATCAAGTGAGTCTCCGGCCGATAAATTGTTACTGCTTTTGCGTCCTCGTCGCAAACCGACCCCCCCGACAATTTTATCAATGAAACCACGAAGGGCCCAGAGACTATTGCCGTAGTACCAGCCGGTTTCTCCTCCGATGGACCAAATTCTGTTTAAAATAAGCTGTTTATCTTCTATTTTCTGTTGTTGACGGTCTTTAAAACAACCGTAGGAGGGAACTTCGATAAGGTTAGAAATTCCTTCTTTCAATATTTCGCCGGAACGGGCATCGGTCCACCGGGATATAACTCCTTGCTGTTCTATTTTATCAAAAGCCATTCGAATAGCCTCTTTATAGGACAATAAGGGCATGTCGAGCATTTCGTGGAGCTTATTTTCACTGCATATCACCTCTACTTTCATACTGTTCACCAGATTGACGGCCAGCCTATACGAGGTGGAAGTAACGAAATATAGCCAATAAGAGGAAAGCTGTGGAGTCATTACCGGTACACTGATAATGGTACGTTTAAGATTACGAACATCAGCAAACTGAAGCAGCATTTGCTTATAGGTCAGGATTTCCGGGCCTCCGATGTCGAAACTTTGATCATATGTTTCCCTGTGCAACAGCACACCTTTCAGGTATGCAATGACGTTTCGGATGGCGATGGGCTGAGTTCGGGTACTTAGCCATTTCGGTGCTATCATCACCGGCAGTTTCTCTACCAAATCGCGAATAATTTCAAAGGATGCGCTGCCCGAACCCACAATGATGCCCGCCCGAAGTGTCGTCAGCGAAAAAGGGCCGGAAGATAAAATCTCCTCAACTTTTTTTCGTGAACGCAGGTGTTTGGAAAGATTTTCGCTGTTAATAATTCCGCTTAGATACACAATCTGTTCGACAGAAGTATGCTTCATTTGCTTTACAAAGCTGGTAGCGGACTGTTGTTCAAGGGTCTCAAAATCATCGTCATAAGAAGACATCGAATGAACCAGGTAATAGGCGGCGTCAATATTTTTCGGAATAACGTTTAGGGTGGAGTCCTCTAACAGGTCAACTTCGATAACATCTATTTGGTCAGCTGGGTATTGAGAAGTATCAAAACGATGTTTATCTCTCGTACAGCAAATAACATGGTGTCCTTCATCCAGAAGAACAGGGAGCAGTCGTTGGCCGATATAACCGGTAGCACCTGTGAGTAGTATATTCATAGGGCGAATTATAAATTACTCTGCTCATCCCGCAACTGTGAGCAGTAAGGACTTCAAAAGGGAAGATGATGCAAATAGTGTATTACTCACGAGGCTAATAACGGGGGAACCCAGGGAGTTCCAAACGGTCAGTTTTCATCTTTTAACCGGAGTTTGGCTACCGTTTCAATATGGTAGGTCTGTGGAAACATGTCGACCGGCTGTACTTCCTCAATGGCATAAACGGCGCTTAATTTTTTCAGGTCGCGTGCCATAGTAGCACTGTTACAGCTGATATAAACCAGTTTCGGCGCTTTGAGGGTATTCAGATGCTCGACCACATCCGGGTGCATACCGGCCCGCGGGGGGTCGGTAATCAGGCAGTCGGGATGACCGTACTCCCCGGTGATCTCTTCCCCGAAAACCTCCTGGATATCTCCCTGCAGGAAATCCACGTTGTCAACATTGTTTTTCCGGCTGTTTTTTTGCGCATTTCTGATGGCGACCTTGGACAGCTCGATTCCCAGCACCCGCCCGGGCTTGTCGCTGAGAAAAAGGGTAAGGGTCCCGACCCCGCAATAGAGGTCAAAGAGCGTATCCCCCGGCTGCAGATCTGCATATTCCCGGGCCACGGCGTACAGCCGCTCTGCCTGCCGGGTATTGGTCTGGAAAAATGAATTGGCGTCAATTTCAAACTCGTAGGAACCGATACGATCAGTAATATATCCCGGCCCGTATAGAACCTTTTCGTAGCGTCCGACGGCCGTGGGATTCGACCGGTCGTTGACATTATTGATGACCGTTGTAATTTGAGGAAACTCTTTCAGCAGCGCTTCGGAAAGCGGTTCAATAATCTCCGGCTCATCTTTATAACTCACCAGGTTAACCATCAGGTCATCGGTATATTCGGAGGTGCGTATGACGACGTTCCGCATAAACCCTTTCCGGCGTTTTATATTGAAGGGTTCAACCTCATGTTCGATACACCAGGATCGCACGAAATCCAGGATGCTATAGGAAACGGGGTCCTGCAGGTGACATTCACTGAGATTCAGAATTTTGTCATACCGTCCCGGAGCATGCAATCCCGCCGCAAAACAGCGGTCATCCACATACTCCTCGCGATTGATCTCCTCGGGACTCAGCCAGCGCCGGGCCCCGATAGAATATTCCATCTTATTCCGGTAATAAAAGGGATTCTCACATCCTATGGTGTCTTTTACCTCAATGGTGTCAAAACCGCCAATGCGCTCCATGTGATCCTGTACCTGCTCGGATTTAAATTCCAGCTGGTACGGGTAATCCACATGCTGCCAGCTGCATCCCCCGCATTCCCGGGCGTGGCGGCATTTGGGCTCGATGCGCCGGGGGCCCTGTTCAAGCACTTCAAGCAGTTTACCCTCGCGATAATTCTTTTTGCTCTTGGTTATGCGGGCTTTGACACGGTCTCCCGGGGCCGTATTGGGTACGAAAACGGCCAGTCCGTCGACTTTGGCAATACCTTTGCCTTCAAAAGCAACGGACTCAATGGTAAACTCAGCTTCTGTTCCTTTTGTGAGTGTCATTAAAGTAGTTCGTCATTATTATTAGGATTCATCAAAGACTCGAACTGCAGGGAAAGGGCATGCTTGGCCCCCACCTGTCTTTTGAGTTCGTTTGTTACAATCTCCAGCTGTTTCATGGCGACCATTGCCAGCGTCTCCATAAACTTAACGGCAATAACAGGATGT
Organism: Fodinibius roseus; assembly: GCF_900129315.1. Classification (GTDB taxonomy): domain Bacteria; phylum Bacteroidota; class Rhodothermia; order Balneolales; family Balneolaceae; genus Fodinibius; species Fodinibius roseus. The sequence continues at coordinate 74,927 of NZ_FQUS01000014.1, read as the reverse complement.
CGGTTTTTCAGCGTTTCAAAGTCGGGTTTAAAGAATCCCAGCAGGGTGCAATCCGTGAGACATTTTACATTGGAGATCCGTCGAATTTCATACCCGATGGAGAGAGCTCCAAAACTTTCGGGGGCTTCTATGGTATAGGAATAGGGACTCTGATCCTGATCCGATTCGACCTCTAAAATAAGTTCAACCTTTCCCTCCTCAATAAAGTACATGCCGGTGCCGGGATCGCCTTTATAGTAGATGTACTCATTCTTTTTATATTTGCGCCGGTGGCAATACTGCAAAAATTCCGACCGTTCCAATATGGTCAGATTTTGCAAAAATCGTGAGTTAAAGATAATTCGGCCTTTTTTCTTCATACTGCTTAACGGTTCCGATCCAAACATATCCGAATGAAATTGGTTAGTTGAGAGGCATAAACTACAGAAAAATAGCGTGAGAATTTAATATTAATATAAGGCGTTCGGCGGTGAGGGTGCCCAAATTGAAAGAAAAAGCCGGCCGCAAGATAGAAGTGCATTAACATTAACACTAATACAGTAGCTCGTAATTATCATAACATTAACAAAAGCCGCGGCTTTGAGCGCGGCTTTTGTTATACAATGGAGCCTTTACAGGAAAAACTGTCAGACAACTGCTATTGCTGTCCGGCGATAACCGCCAAAATGTTTATTGCGCGGTTCTCGTTCGAATACCGTAGGCTTCCCGTGGGTTTTGTACCAGCAGTTGATCAATATCACTGTTCGTAAATCCGTTTTTCCGGAGGGCGGGGAGAAGGTATTCAAAAATATCGGTGTACTCTCGAAAGTCACCCCCGTCATCTTCATCGGGATTATAATAACCGGCATCATGTGAGATCAGGACCCGGTCCAGCAAGCCGGACTCATCCAGCTCCGAAATGCGTTCGACAAACCATTTCATATTGTCGTCGTTATCACCATTATCGCCTTCCCGGGAGGGGACATAGCTAACATTATCGAGCGAGATCCAGCCGCCTTCCCGGGCAATTCTAATCTGGTTTTCAAGGGTCCCGGCCTGCGCGTGGGTCCACACCCAGGCGGAAGGAGACACCCCCATTTCCTTCAGTATTTCTACTTGAGCCAGGGCAGGCCTGTCTCCGGTGGTGTGCGATACTATGGTCAGCCCGGTTTGCAGATGGGTACGTGCAGCGGCCCGGACAATTTTTTGATGCAGGTCGGATAAGGGACCGTTACCGGCCACTGAGATTTTGATAAACCCCGGCTTCACGCCGCTATCCTCAATACCGTTTCGAAATTCATCAATCCAGCGGCCGGCAAGTTCCTCAGCACTTTCCTGCCGGGCATGCCGAGGCATGAATTTGTTATCCACGGCGCCGTAATAACCGGTATTGGTGAGTAACCGGACCCCTGATTGCTCAGAAAGCTCCTGAAGCAGCCAGGGATCGCGTCCCAGGTAAGCCGGTGTACAATCGAGTATGGTCTGCACCCCATGTCCCGCCGCTTCCCGGATAAATGGAAGCGCCCGCTCTACGACTTCGTCACGGTCCCACCGATGATAACCGGTACTGTCGGCTCCGATCCAGTCAACCAACACATGCTCGTGAATCAGGGTAGTGTCCATCTCCGAGGCGGAAATCTCGCCGGTGACCGTCATGATGGGATAGTCTTCTGCCTCTCCCTTTCCTTCATTACTTTGTTGACAGGCGGTGAAGCCGATAAGCGTCAGGATGCACAGAAGCGTTTTCATCATACCCCCTTTCTATAATTCATCGGCTCCTTCTACTTTTTTTCGCTTTGCGGCCCCGCTCTCATAAGCCGCCTCTTCGACGGCCCTGGCTACGTTGCGTACCACCTGTTTGTTAAATACGCTGGGGACAATATACTCTTCTCCCAGATCATTTTCATCAATGCAGTTGGCGATAGAATGGGCGGCAGCGAGTTTCATGGATTCATTGATATCCTTGGACCGGGCATCCAGGGCACCGCGGAACAATCCCGGGAATGCCAGTACATTGTTGATCTGGTTGGGATAATCGCTTCTTCCCGTAGCTATGATTCGGGCAATGGTATTTATTTCTTCCGGCCTGATCTCGGGCACGGGGTTGGCAAGCGCAAAAACGATCGGATCTTCCGCCATTTCCTCAATTGCTTTCCGGGGTACGATGCCGGGCCCGCTTACCCCGATGAGCAGATCGGCGCCCGTTGCCGCATCCATCAGTGAGCCGGAGCTATTCTCCGGGTTGGTGTTTTCGGCGATCCACTTTTTGCTGGCATTCCTGTCCGAAAGATCATTACGATTAATAATGCCATTTCGATCACAGCAGAGAATTTCCTCCGCTCCCGCTTCAAGCAGTATGCGGGTTATCGCCACGCCGGCCGCACCGGCGCCGACAATGACAATCCGGAGGTCGGAGAGGTTCTTGCCGACGACTTTCAAGGCATTGATCGTGGCGGCCAGCGTTACGACAGCCGTACCGTGCTGATCGTCGTGAAATACGGGAATATCCAGGATCTCTTTTAACTGCTTTTCAATCTCAAAACAGCGGGGGGCACTGATATCTTCGAGATTTATACCCCCGAAGCCGGGCGCCATCCATGTTACGGCGTTGACGATCTCATCGACCTCCTGGGTATCCAGGCATATAGGGTAGGCATCGACATCCGCAAATTCCTTGAAAAGCATCGCTTTTCCCTCCATAACGGGCATCGCGGCTTCCGGCCCGATATTACCGAGTCCCAATACCGCTGAACCGTCACTGACGACCGCCACGGAATTTTGCTTGATAGTGAGGGTATGGGCCTTGTCCTTTTCTTCGGCAATAGCCTCGCAGACACGTCCCACGCCCGGCGTATAGGCCATGGAGAGCGCATCACGGGTGTTAACCGGCACCTTGTTTTCGATGCGAATTTTTCCGCCGAGGTGGAGCAGAAATACCCGGTCGGATACATTGTGAACTTTAATTCCGTCAATTTTTTTGACCTCCTCTACGATAGCACGGGAATGTTTTTCGTCGCGGGCGCTTACCGTGAGGTCGCGTACCTTGTAGCGGCCTTCAACGCGAACGACGTCAACTGCGCCGGGGTCTCCTTTATGTTCTGCAATGACGTTAAGAACCTTAACCAGCATACCCGGCTTGTTTTCGATATACAGGCGCATGGTAAAGCTGTAGCTGACACTGGGCTGAATTTCACTCATAGGGACTCTTTTGTTGAATTTCCTGGTAGAAAAAGGCGACAAGATACAAAAAAATGAGAAGCTTTGTGAGGATTTCAACCGGCCGGTAACGCCGACATTGGTCAAAAGAGCGGTTTTGCAAAGGCTTCTCCTAAGTGACGGGGATATATTTATATAATGCAAGAAAAGAGGAAATAAAACAGCTAAAAAAAAGAATAAAAGTTTTGTTATGCTGTGATTTGTAAATATTTTGTATTTCTTCACATTATGAGAAGCTCAAAATTTATAAAGGTAAATTATATTTATGAAGGTATTTGTTGCTGATAAACTGCCACAGGAATCGATTGATGAGCTCGGAACGCTCGTTGAAAACGTTGAAAACAAACCGTCGATCACAGCGAGTGAGATGGATAGCGGTTTGGGAGAGGCCCAGGTACTGGTTGTCCGGTCAACGATTGTCAGTAAAGAATGCATCAATAATAGTCCCAACCTGGCTCTTATTGTCAGAGCGGGCGCCGGTGTAAATACCATTGATCTTGAGGCCGCAAGCAATGCGGGCATTTATGTGGCTAACTGTCCGGGAAAGAATTCCATCGCTGTTGCTGAATTGACGATGGGATTAATCATATCGCTCGACCGGCGTCTGGCGGACAACGTGATCGATTTTCGGGATGGTAAATGGAATAAAGCCACCTACGGTAAAGCGGACGGCCTGTTCGGAAAGACTATCGGCATTGTCGGACTGGGGGGTATTGGCCGGGAGGTGGTTAAAAGAGCTAAAGCATTTGGCATGCCGGTCATCGCGTGGTCGCGCTCATTGACGCCCGCCCGGGCAGAAGAAATGGATATTGCACATGCAGAAAGTGTGGAGCAAGTGGCATCCGAATGTGATATATTGAGTGTACACCTTGCCCTCAATCCGGAGACGGAGCAAATTATTTCCGGGGAGATCCTGTCCAAACTGCGCGACGGAGCCCTTTTTATCAATACGGCACGGGCAGGGGTGGTCGATGAAGATGCTCTTTTCGAGGAAGTCCGGTCGGGCCGGATACGGGCGGGATTAGACTTGCTGAGTGATGAGCCTGAAGTGAAACAGGGTCCCGTCGAGAGCCGGTTTCAGGAACTGGAGGGCGCCTATGTGAGTCATCACATCGGAGCAAGTACCCGGCAGGCCCAGTTGGCGGTAGCTTCGGATGCGGTTGACATTATACGCGGGTATATTAACGAAGGAAAAGTAAGAAACTGGCTGAACCGTTGCGAGCACACCGAGGCCCCCTGGAAACTTGTGGTGCGTCATTATGATAAACCGGGCGTTATTGCTAATGTTATGAACGAACTAAAAAAAGCGGACATCAATGCCCAGGAGCTTAAAAACGTCATATTTGACGGTAAAAAGACCGCATGTTGTACGATTCAGCTCGATACGGATCCCAGCCGGCAGGTATTGTCAAACATCCGTGAACGCCGGAATGAAGTGATCAGTGCTACCTTGATACCGGGAGAAAATTAAGGTCGGCTGGAAGAGGCTTTGACATTGAACCGGGGGCTGGGGATTCACAGGAGGCATGAAGTCAGAAGGAGATCCGCCGTACGGAAGATATGGTCAAACGGGATACGGGTTTTTAAAATTAATTTACAGCAACTTAAAACAGATAAGAGAAGGCAATGATTAAAAAAAATAGTTTGGCGTTCCGGCGGTGGAATACCCTGAAGCGGGCGTTCCGGGTATTGGTGATCGGGGGCTTGTTGATGCCTGTTGCTGTAGTGTATGCTCAGTCCTATGATATGCTGCTGGAGGGGGGACATCTTATTGATCCCAAAAACGGTATTAATGAACCGATGGATGTAGCTATCGCCGGGGACAGCATCGCCGAGGTTGCTCCCCAAATTTCCCCGGACAGCGCCGATCGCGTTGTGGATGTGAGCGGGTTGTATGTGACGCCCGGGATTATCGATATGCACACTCATGTGTTTCATGGCACCGACCCGGACGCCTATATAGCGGATGCCCATGTAAGTGTGGCACCGGATGGGTTTACCTTTCGGTCCGGAGTTACCACGGTCGTAGATGCCGGGTCCGCCGGGTGGAAAAACTTTCGCACCCTGAAAGCCCAAACTATCGACCGGGCGGAGACCCGCGTGCTGGCCTTTTTAAATATTGTGGGGGTCGGCATGGTGGGGCGGTATGAAGAACAGAATGTGGAGGATATGAACCCGGAGATGACCGCTTTGATGATCAATGAGCTTTTTCCCGATCTTCTCGTAGGCATTAAGTCCGCCCACTACTGGGGCGATTTTACCCAGGTGGAGCGGGCGGTCGAAGCGGGCAACAGGGCCGGGGTACCGGTGATGGTGGATTTCGGCGAGCATGATCCCCCGCTGTCCCTGGAGACCCTGCTTATGGACAAGCTCCGTCCGGGTGATATCTTCACCCATACCTATTCTTATACCCGGGGACGTGAGGCGGTGGTTGACGAGGAATTCAACGTTAAGCCTTATGTCCTCAAAGCCCAGGAGCGGGGCGTACTGTTTGATGTGGGACACGGCGGAGGAAGCCTGATCTGGCACCAGGTGATCCCGTCCATGCAGCAGCAGTTCTGGCCGGATGTGATTAGCAGCGATTTGCATACCTCAAGCATGAACGGGGGCATGAAAAACATGGCGAATCTGATGTCAAAGTTTTTAAATATGGAGATGCCGCTGCAAGAGGTTATACTGCGATCCACATGGAGTCCGGCGCAGGTGATCGGTCGCGAAGACCTGGGGCACCTGAGCACGGGCGCGGACGCCGATGTGGCGGTGTTCAGGCTGAAAGAAGGGGATTTCGGGTTTTTAGATGCCCGCGGCCGAACCATGCAGGGCAACCGGAAGCTGGAGGCCGAGCTAACCCTGCGCGAGGGACGGGTGGTCTGGGATCTGAACGGCCGCGCATCGCCCTCGTGGGAGGAGGAGCCGCGGAGGTATTAATTTTAAGGCGATGGATAGAAGTTAAAAAACAAGGCTTATGATGCACGCATGTTACCAAATGACAGGCACGAATACGGACCGGATCCCGTGGTATTTTCCTGGTATGATGTTGGCGGCCCTGGCCTTGGTCCTGGTTCTGGGATCGGCCTGTGCTCTCGCTCAGCCGTACGACCTGCTGCTCAAGGGGGGACAGGTAATAGACCCCAAAAATGATATCAACGAACCGATGGACCTTGCCGTCACGGGCGATCGCATTGCCCGGGTCGCCGACGATATTCCGGCCTCGGAGGCTGCGACCGTCATTGATGTCAGCGGACTTTATGTAGCGCCGGGATTAATTGATCCTCATGCCCACGTGTTTTTCGGCAGCGACCCTGAGGGGAGCTTTGCGGGCGGGACGGGCAGCGTCTCTCCCGATGCGTTCTCCTTCCGGTCGGGAGTGACCACGGTGGTCGATGCCGGGGATGCCGGATGGCGCAATTTTCCGGAGTTTAAACGGCGGGTGATCGACCAGTCCGACACGCGCGTACTGGCTTTCCTCAATATTTTCGGCGACGGGCTGACCTCCGGTTCCGGCCGTTATGAGATGGATGATATTGACGCTGAGAAGGCCCGGGCGATGATCGAGTCGCATCCCGACCTTATCGTAGGCATGCGGGTGGGACACTTTCTCGGGGAGAGCTGGCGGCCGTTTGAGTCCGCCGTGCAAGCCGCCCGCCGCACCGGTCGTCCCCTGCTGCTGGAGTGTCACCTGCCCGAGTTGCCGCTGTCCGGGCTGCTGGAGCGGATGCGGCCGGGTGATATCGTTACCCACGCCTTCGGCGAGGTGAGCGACCGGGCGGCGATCCTGGATGAGAACGGGCAGCTGCGGCCGTACGTCAGGGAGGCCCGGGCGAAGGGCATTCTGTTTGATGTGGGTCCCGGCGGCGGAAGTTTTCATTTTAGCCAGGCGATCCCCGCCCTGCGTCAGGGCCTGCGGCCCGATACGTTTGGCACGGACCTGCACCGCTACAGCATGAATGGTCCGATGAAAAATATGCTGAATATTTTGTCAACCTATCTGAATTTGGGTATGAGCCTGGAGGAAGTGATTGCAGGGGGCACCTGGAGGGCGGCCCTGGCACTTCAGCGCAGTGACCTTGGAGATCTGGAGGAGGGGTCGGTAGCGGATATTGTTGTCCTGGACCGACAAACGGGAGACTACGGTTTTGTGGATTCCGGGGGAATGAGGATCGAAGGTGATGAAAAACTGGAAGCCGCCCTGACCATTCGCGCGGGCCGTATAGTATGGGACCAAAACGGGCTGTCTGCCACCGCGTGGGAAGAATAACAGAATGACCATACTCAAGTTACATTATCTATCATAAAAAGTTCAACTAAGATGTTAACGTTATGCCAAGTAGAAAAGAAGTCTTAAAGATGTTGTCGGCCCTCCCGCTGGGAGCCGCCGCTGGAAGCCATATCGCCAACGCTGCCAATCGCAAGCGTGACGGTGCGATCCTTTCGGAAAACGGAAAGGCCAACCGGGTGATGGGCGATGAAGCGTTTCGGAATATCGGGGTGGAGCCGGTTATTAACTGTAGGGGGACTTTCACCATTATCGGGGGATCGCTGGAGCGTCCCCAGGTGCGGCAGGCGATGGAGGCCGCCTCACAAAGTTATGTACAATACGATGAGCTGGCCGAAGGCATAGGCCGGCGGCTGGCGGAGCTGACGGGCGCTGAGTGGGGCATGGTTTCGGCCGGTTGTGCCGCTGCCATGAAGCATGCTACGGCGGCCTGCGTGACGGGTGGAAATCCTGAGAAACTGATCCGAATCCCTGATCTTACGGGATTTGAGAAGACCGAGGTCATTATCCCTCACAACTCTCGAAACGCCTATGATCATGCGGTGCGGAATATCGGGGTGGATGTGATTACTGTGGAGACCGAGAAAGAGTTTAAGCTGGCCCTGAGCTCCCGGACAGCCATGATTTATCTGCTGGCGGGACGCACGGGTCCCCTGGGACTCAAGAACGTGGCAAAAATGGCCGGGGAGTATGATGTGCCGGTACTGGTGGATGCCGCTGCCGAAGATCTTACGATCCCCAATGCCCACCTGCGTGACGGGGCCACCATGGTCTGTTATAGCGGGGGCAAAGCGCTTCGGGGTCCCCAGTGCGCCGGGCTTTTGCTGGGACCCAAGCATCTGATGCAGGCGGCCTGGCAGGCGAGCTCGCCGCACCACGGACCGGGACGCGATAATAAAGTCGGCCGGGAGGAGATGATGGGTATGCTGGCAGCTGTTGAAGCCTGGGTCAAGATTGATCACGAGGCTGAATGGGAGACCTGGCTTTCGTGGCTGGATACCATTGACCAGCGGGTTTCCGGCATTGACGGCATTGATACGGTCGTAGAAGAACCGTCCCTTCCCGGGATGTCCCACCCGGGCGCGCTGGCGCCGATCTCGAATCACAGTCCCCGCCTGGAAATTCACTGGGACCCGGACCGGCTGCATGTGACCGGCCCTGAGCTGGCTGAACAGATGGCACGGACGAAGCCCCGGATTGTGGTGGGCAGCGGGACTGACGATGAGGCGGGGACGAGCTATATTACCATAACGGCATGGATGATGCAGCCGGACGATGCGGAGGTTGTAGCCGGTCGTATCCATGAGCTGTTGTCGAAAAAACGCTCTCCGCGGTCCGGCGATATGCAGGCTCCGGCCGCCCGGCTGACGGGACGCTGGAAAGTTGACATGCAGTATTATGCCGGCCGGAGCGAGCATGTTTTCTTCATTGAAGACCAGGATAAGAACTGGGTGGAGGGGGCGCACCAGGGCGACTTTACCGTCCGTGATATCGGAGGGACCGTAGAAGGGACGACCGTTAAACTATTGAGTACGGAGCGATTGCCCGGTGACCGGGTTACGAATATTTTTACCGGGACGCTTTCGGGGGACGGAAACAGCATTTCGGGGAAGGTCTTCCTGGGTGAATACCTGACGGCTTCATTCGAAGCCACCCGCCAGCCCAAATCGGGAGACCGGGAGCCGATAAGCGTTCCCGAAGGTCCACCTCTGGCAACCTAACCTGATAAGAATAGCAGATTTCCTAAATGTAGTTCGAAAAATCCAATAGAAACAGGTTTTCTTCTATGATGGACCGCAAAGATTTTCTGCAATTGGTAACGGCAGCGGGCACGGCCGCGGCTTCCGGGCTGGGGATGATGGGGCCGGCCGGGAAAGGGCAGGGCGGGGCCGATGCAGCGGCGGCCGGCCAGGCGATGCGGGCCGATATGGTCATCGCCGGCGGGGGACTGGGGGGCGTGGCGGCGGCCCTGGCGGGCCTGCGCAACGGGCTGTCGGTCATACTGACCGAGCCGACCGACTGGATCGGGGGACAACTGACCCAGCAGGGAGTGCCGCCGGATGAGCACCAGTGGATCGAAACGCACGGGGCCCCGCGCAGCTACCGCCGTCTGCGCACCGGCATCCGCCGCTATTACCGCCGGCATTATCCGCTGACCGCGGAGGCGGCGGACCGGGAGCACCTGAATCCCGGTGACGGGGCTGTCTCCCGGCTCTGCCATGAGCCGCGGGTGGCCCTGGCGGTGCTGCGCCGGATGCTCGCTCCCTACCGGAGCAACGGGCAGCTGAGGCTGCTGCTGGAGCACCGCGCGACCGGGGCCGACGTGGAGGGAGACCGCGTGCGGGGCCTGCAGGTCCTTGACGGGCGGAGCGGGATCTGCCGCGTGCTTGAGGCGCCCTATTTTCTGGATGCCACCGAGCTGGGGGATCTGCTGCCACTGACCGGCACCGAGTATGTGACGGGCGCCGAATCGCGGGCAGAGACCGGGGAGCTGCACGCCCCGGAGCAGGCCAGCGCGGCCAACCAGCAGGCGTTCACCTACTGCTTTGCCATGGACTACGTGCCGGGGGAAGACCATATCATTGCTAAACCGGATCGTTATGACTTCTGGAGGCGGCATGTTCCTGATGTCAGTCCCCCGTGGCCGGAAAAACTGCTGGACCTGACCTACCCGAATCCTTCGACCCTCCAGCCCCGGGAGCTGGGCTTCCATCCCGGGGGCGCCGCGACAGGACAGAAGCTGAACCTGTGGAACTACCGGCGGATCATCAACCCGGATAATTTTGTCCCCGGCACCTACCGCGGGGGGATGACGGTCGTAAACTGGCCCCAGAATGATTATATGCTCGGGAACCTGATCGACGTGCCCGAAGAAGTGTTTAACCGGCATATCCGCCAGTCCAAACAGCTGAGCCTGTCGCTGTTGTACTGGCTGCAAACCGAAGTCCCCCGCCCCGATGGCGGCCGGGGCTGGCCTGGGCTGCGGCTGCGTGCGGATGTGATGGGTACCGGCGACGGGCTGGCCAAATACCCGTACGTGCGCGAGTCGCGGCGCATTAAGGCTGAATTTACCGTGTTGGAGGAGCATGTGGGCAAAGAGCAGCGGGCGATGGTTACGGGACAGGACCAGTCAGAGGTTACAGCTGCTGACTTTTATGACAGCGTGGGGGTTGGCTATTACCACATCGACCTGCATCCCAGCAGCGGGGGCGATAACTATATCGATTTTTCCTCGCTTCCCTTTCAGATTCCGCTGGGAGCGCTGTTGCCCAGGCGGATGAAGAACCTGCTGCCGGCGGCCAAAAATATCGGCACCACTCATATCACCAACGGCTGCTACCGGCTTCACCCCGTCGAATGGAGCATCGGGGAGGCGGCCGGACTGCTGGCCCGCTTTGCCCTGGACCGGGAGGTGCCCCCGCGGGCCGTCCGCGAAGAGCGGACGCTGCTGGAGGAATTCCAGCAGTTCGTGCGCTCGGAAGGCATCGAGACGCGCTGGCCGGAGCAGGGAAAGGAGGGGTGATCCGAATCGCAGGGATACAAATATTCAATCGCTAACCGCCGTATGGCATAATCATGCGAACGATTAAACCCGGATTTTTCACCAAAAAACATACCCGTGAAGCCAGCCTCTTTTTTTTGGAAGAAGGAAAGGATGCACAACGGCTCAACAGGTAGTGCTGCAGGTATGTCCATTGCCACGAATGAATCCACATGAACCGGAAACCAATACGTATGACATCCATAATGCAACGCTATATTATCCTTATCATGGTCTCCCTCTTAATTGCGGTAGCCGCCGGCTGCGGGCAGGAAGCGCCCGAAGGCCCGGAGGCCCCTGCTGCCTATGACATTGTCATCTACGGGGGCACCTCGGCGGGGATAGCGGCGGCTATCCAAAGCTCGCGGATGGACAAGTCGGTGGCGCTGATCGAGCCGACCGGCCGCATCGGGGGACTGACGACCGGGGGGCTGGGGGCCACGGATATCGGCAACAAGTTTGCTATCGGGGGCATCGCCCGCGAATTTTACGAAAACATCCACCGCTACTACGAGGGTCCCACCCACTGGCACGGGCAGAGCCGGGAGGAGTACCTGGGCGACCAGCAGGGGCGCACGGCCGAGGGAGAGGAGGCGATGTGGACCTTTGAGCCCTCCGCCGCCCTCCAGGTGTATGAGGATATGATGGCAGCTGAAGATATTGACCTGTTCCCAGAAGAACGCCTGAAGCGGGAAGGAGGTGTAGAAAAGCGGGAGGCCACCATTACCCGGATTACCATGGAAAGCGGGCGCACCTTTGAGGGGGAGGTGTTCCTGGACGCCACCTACGAGGGCGACCTGATGGCCGCGGCGGGAGTCTCCTACGAAGTGGGCCGGGAGTCCTCGGATACCTACGGGGAATCCCTCAACGGGGTGCAGCTGTACCCGGATGGGCTGCCCGGGGATATTGACTCGGTCAAGGTGGACTACTTCAGCCGGATCCCGCGCAACCGCCACCAGTTTCCCGATGGCGTGGACCCGTATGTAGAAAAAGGAAATCCCGACAGCGGGCTGCTGTGGGGGATCAGCCACGACACGCTGGCCCCGAACGGGAGCGGCGACGGGAAAGTGCAGGCCTACAATTTTCGTCTTACCCTGACCGATGATCCCGCCAACCGCATCCCCATAACCCGTCCGGCCGGCTACGACTCCACCCGCTACGAGCTGCTGGTGCGCCTGTTCCAGGCCCAGCCGGAGCTGCGGGAGATCAACGACTATTTTATCTGGACCCGGATGCCCAACCGCAAGACCGATGTCAACAACCGCGGGGGCTTTTCCACCGACATGATCGGGATGAACCACGATTACCCGGAGGCCGGCTATGAGCAGCGCCGGGCGATCACCCGGGCCCATGAGCGCTATACCAAGGGCCTGCTGTATTTCTACCAAACCGACCCGCGGGTGCCGAAGGAGCTGCAGGCGTTTATTTCGGAGTGGGGATACCCGAAAGACGAGTTTGAGGAAAACGGCCACTTCACCCCGCAGCTGTACGTGCGCGAGGCCCGCCGGATGGTGGGCGCCTACGTGATGACCCAGCAGAACGTGACCGGCCGTCGGGTGGTGCCCGACAGCATCGGCATGGCCGCCTATGGGATGGACTCCCACCATATTCAGCGGCTGGTCACCGGCGGGATGGTCAAAAACGAAGGGGATATCCAGGTGCACGGATTTCCACCGTATCCCATATCCTACCGTTCGATGACGCCCCGGGCCGGGGAGGCGACCAACCTGCTGGTGCCGGTGGCGCTCTCGGCCTCCCACATTGCTTTCGGGTCGATCCGCATGGAACCGGTGTTTATGGTATTGGGACAGTCCGCTGCTACGGCCGCGGCCCTCGCTGTTGAAGAGGAGGTCGGGGTGCAGCAGGTGGACTACCCCAGGCTCCGCGAGCAGCTGCAAAAGGACGGGCAGGTTTTGGGCTATGATGATAATTAATCCAGGTATCCAGTGAAACAGCCGGCAGGGGATAGGGGTCGTTTGTCGTCGTTATTATATCTGTTAAAGCAGGCTTTAGAAAAAGGAACGGATCTGCTATTATCCGGTAACGTTAACATTAATTATATCACAGAGAACGATTATGAATGCCATCTGGCTGGCCGCATCTGCGTTAGTGATTTTTGCCCTGGGGTATCGCTACTACTCGAAATTTATCGCCGAGAAGATCTACCGGCTTGATCCGGATTTTCAGACCCCGGCCCACGCACAGGAGGACGGAGTGGACTATGTGCCTACCAACAAATGGATTGTGCTGGGCCACCACTTCACTTCCGTGGCCGGGGCCGCCCCGATTGTGGGTCCGGCCATCGCCATTTACTGGGGATGGCTGCCGGCCATCCTGTGGGTGGCTCTGGGAACGGTCTTTGCCGCCGGGGTCCACGATTTCGGGACGCTGGTGCTCTCGCTGCGCCACAAGGGCCGTTCGATCGGTACCCTGGCCGACCAGCTGATCGGCCGGCGCGGGCGGATTCTGTTTCTGTTTATCATCCTGATTCTGGTACTGATGGTCAATGCCGTATTTGCCTGGGTAATCTCAAACCTGTTTATCTCCTTCCCGGCCAGCGTGCTTTCAGTGTTCATCCAGATCCCCCTGGCGGTTTGGATCGGCTATTACACCTACCGTCGCCAGGGCGGGATGCTTATTCCCACCCTGCTGGTGCTGGCGGTAATGTACGGGACCGCCGTGGCGGCCTCCTACCTGCCGGTCCTGCAAATTGACCTGGTGCGCTATTTCGGCGGGGAGGGGGGCACCGTGGTTTTTGGGCTGAGCGGGACCTCGATGGCCTTTCTGACTTGGATCGTCGTGCTGATGAGCTACGTGTATATCGCCTCGGTGCTGCCGGTCTGGAAACTGCTGCAGCCGCGCGATTTTATCAACGCCCAGCAGCTGGTGCTTGGACTGGTGATTCTCTACGGTGGACTCCTTGCGCTGGCCCCGGAAGTGACGGCCCCGGCCCATAACCCGGCAGCGACGGACGTGAGCTGGTTCCCGCTGCTGTTTATTACCATTGCCTGCGGGGCGGTTTCGGGCTTTCACGGGCTGGTGGCCTCCGGGACCACCTCCAAGCAGATCGACGCCGAACCGGACGCCCGGTTTGTGGGCTACCTCGGGGCGGTCGGCGAAGGCGCGCTGGCCATTATCACCATCCTTGCAGTGGGTACCTATTTCGGTTCCGGCGGAGCGTTTGCGGAAACCTATTCCTCCTTTTCGGCGGCCGGAGCCAACGGACTGGGAGCCTTTATAGAGGGGGCCGGCCAGCTTGCCACGGGATTGTGGATCCCGGCCGAGGCGGCCCGCACGATTATTGCTGTGATTGTGGTCAGCTTCGCTGCCACCACTCTGGACTCCTCGGTGCGGCTGATGCGCTATATCATCGGGGAACTCGGGGAGATCTACAGGGTGCGGCCGCTGACCAATATCCATGTGGCCACCTCCATTGCGGTGCTTTCCAGCGCGGCGCTGGTGCTGGGCCCGGAAGGTCCGCGGGGACTCGGGTCCGGGGGGTACCTGCTGTGGCCGCTGTTCGGGACCTCAAACCAGCTGCTGGCGGGTATCAGCCTGCTGCTGGTCACGATTTGGCTGCGGCGGCAGGGCCGGCCGATCCTCTATACGCTGGTGCCGATGGTGTTTCTGCTGGCGATGACGCTGTGGGCGATGACCGAACAGGTGCTCCTGGAGTGGTCGGGCTACAGGTCGGGGGAAGCCAATATGCTGCTGTTTTTCCTGGGAGCCGTCATCCTGGGCTTTACCCTCTGGATCCTGGTGGAGTCGGTAAGCCTGCTGGGAAAGAGCAAAAAACAGGCTCACGGGACCAGGGAATAGCTAATCGAATGCTATTTCGGGTATGGTGACGCCGCCTCACGACGATTCACGTATATTCAAATGTACGGGGACCAAACTGAGCACGCCCTCTTGCTGATCCGGGTTATCAAGCAAGTCTTTCATTTTTTCAACCGTTACAAGTCCCAGTTTTTCGTAATCAGTGTGAATAGATGAAATAGTGGGACGATGACGACGGCAGATGGGTAAATCATCAAAACTCACCAGGGCAAGTTGGTCCGGTACGCGGTACCCTTCGGCGAGTGCCTCCTCCAGGAATGCATGTCCCATATTATCATTGCTTGCAAAAATGGCGCGCGGCTTTTGTTCTTCTTCTTCGAATTTTTTAAAAGCCTCAACACCGGATTGAAAATTAAAGTCTCCATCATAGCACCATGACAGTTCCATTTCATTATCCTGGGTAATATAGTCTCTAAAACCGTTGAACCTGTAGCGGGCTTCGGTCTTTTGGAGGGGACCCCTGATGATGCCACATTTTATATAGCCTCTTTTTTTAAAATGCTCGCCGGCCAGAAAACCGCCGCTGTATCCATCAAAAGTGACGGTTGAGACAACCGGACTTTCAATAAGCCCATTGGAGATGATGGGAAATTGATCGGGTAATTCTTCCTTGATTTGCCGGTAATGATTTTTATTAAATTCAGGCGCAAAAAGAACTAATCCCTCGAACCGGTCATCCACCAGCCGATGAATAGTTTCGAGAATTTCTTCAAAAGGTTTGTCCAGAAAAACGAAGGACAGCTGGGCATTGTATTTTGCCGCGGCGGTATTCATCCCGTAAAAAAGGGAAGAGTAAAATGCTCCCCGGTGAAAACCTGTTACAATGAAGAGTATTTTTAAGGTATCAACAATCTTTTTTCCGTCAAGGTTTTGATAAATAGGGTATTCAAGTTTTTTTGCGACCCGGTAAATCTTGCGGCGTGCCTGTTTTCCTATTTTATCCGATCCGTTTAGAACTCTGGATACCGTGGAGATTGAGTATCCGGTTTCCTCAGCAATGTTTTTTAGAGTAACTTTCACAATATTGAAGGTTCAATGTTACGGATTATTGCTATTATTTGTATGTAATAAGCATTTCATTTTTATTTTTTTCAAATATTTTTCATAATTAAATAAAATAATTGCACTTTTTTGCATTATTTGATCGGATTAAATTCGTTTGCTTTTGATATTATTGGTATTTTAGCCACTATGTCTCACAGAGGGCTTTGAAGAACCATAAACTTTGGTCAATATCAAAGCCTGAGTGCATCCAAACCACCCCACATCAGGTGTATGTGAGGATATTTGAATGCACGGAAATGCAGAGACTGGCCATAAGCACAGTTTTACAAAGGCCTCTCACAAGGATTTGTTGTGCATTGTTGTGGCCTTTTGATTCGGATAAATTTATATCTTTTTTTGAGGCCAAAAAATTATAACAGTGGTAACATACTGAGAAATGCGGGTTAGTCCCGATTGAGAAATGGACATGATCTGTATTGCTTTCAGCCCTGCAACAACGGGCAAAGGATGAGTGAGATAAATGAGGTAAAGTTGGTATTCAATTTTCGAACAATGGTTACGGACTGCAAAACAGAGCGGATAAGTGCCTGGCTGCTCCGGGTAACAGGTGTGATCTTAATAGCGATTATTTATTCGTGCACCCCGGAACCGTCTAAGTCTGATATTGAAACAGATTCTGAGAAATACCGGGAAGCGGTAGCGGATTTCTACACCAGCATAGCTGCTATACAATCAAACCAGGCGCTGTTTGCCGTAGACAAGATGCAGGAGGTATCCGAACGGTATCCGGAAGAACCGGCTGTATGGGGCAACCTGAGTGTTTTTGCCATGCGCCAGGGTAATTTTGAATTAGCAACTACCCGAATACAGAAGGCGATCGATCTTGCGCCGGATCATGCGGAGATTCAGTTTTTAGCTGGAATATTAGAAAGTCGCAAAGGAAATATTCAACGTGCGCTGGAGCACCTGAAAAAAGCCGCTGAAACGGATTCATCCGATCTTCGCGTCCAGTTTGCCCTTGTTGATGAATTGGAGCGCCAGGATCCTGATGGCAATGCCAAAGAGATTAGAGAGCGGCTTGATCAAATATTGGCGAAAGATCCCGGCAATCTCGCCCTGCTTTTAGAGGTGGTGCGTACCTCTGCGAAATGGAACGATCAAAGGGCGGTGGAAGAAGCCCTGGAACGCCTCGGAGAGCAATCCCGGGACTGGCCGGATCAGGTACGAAAGCAGTTCCGGGAGCAGAAAGCCGCTATACTTGATAAAGAGGGGGATGAAAACATTACTTTTGAGCTGGCTTTCCTGAGAAATAACCTCAATCAACTTCCCGGGTACCAGCGCGATTTAGATAAGGTTCAGCTTCCGGCCAATCAGGTCGGCTTTTTGATCGATCGTTTTTTATGGTTGCCCAACCCGACCCACCAGGCTGCTCCCCGGGATGAGCAGTTGTCTTTCAGTGCAGAAGACAGATCGTCCGGGAAAGTCTCCAATTTATTTAAGCCGGTCGGCTTTGCTGATGAGAAGACGGCGAGCACGATTATGGCTAATCCCGGTAAGGCCGTGGTCAACGATTCGATCAGTCTGGTCTTCCCGGGAAGACAAAATGCAGAACCATCGTCTCCTCATGGGGTGACCACCGTCGACTACAATTATGACTTCCTTAACGACCTGGCGTTGGCCGGCACTGCGGGATTACGGTTCTATGAACTGCAGCATGATTCTACGTTTACGGATGTCACGGATGAGCTGAATCTGTCTGACGAAGTGCTTAATGAAAGTTATTACGGGGTGTGGACGAGCGATATTGATCTGGACGGGGACCTGGATCTGGTGCTGGCTCCGCATGAAGGGTCCGTACAGGTGCTTAGAAATAATGGAGACAACAGTTTTGAAGTGCGATCTTATTTTGACGAGACGGAAAATGTGCGGAACTTCCTGTGGGCTGATTTTGACCAGGATGGTGATCCCGATGCGGTACTGCTGACAGAAGAAGGTGCCATCCATTACTACCGCAATGAGCGGTCTGGTGAATTTCAGCGGGATGACCGCTTGCGGATGGATCAGCCGGTCTACGCTGTTGATTATGGTGATCTGAACGGGGATGGGTATTTCGAGCTGGTAGGCTGGCAAGAGGGGCAGATTAGCAGTACCAGCTTTGCCGATTCTACCGGCGGATGGCAACACCGCCGGCTGCTGGCACTGACCGATACGATACGATCGGAGGATTTGAATGCACAGCTTTATATAGCGGATCTGGATAATAACGGGGCCCTGGACGTAATGATCTCCGGCGGTGATACGACCTCCTATTGGTTGTCGGATGAACATATGAATATAGCCGGCAGTGCACGTCGTACGGAGCATATTCAACTTCACGGGATAGCTGATATGGACGGTGATGCCCGGCTGGATATGTTTGGCGTGAACAGCGAAGGGATCCCGGTTGTTTTGGGTAACAGCGGATCGAAAGGATACCATGCGCGTGTCTTACGCCCCCGCGCATCGGGAGAGTTGGGAGATCAGCGTATCAATTCTTTTGGCATCGGCGGTGAAATCGAAAGCCGGTCGGGCCTGCAATATAGTAAACAGGCGATCCGGGATCCCTGGGTTCACCTGGGGTTGGGTACGTACGAGGAGGCGGCTATGGTCCGCATTACGTGGCCAAACGGCTCAACGCAGGCCGAGTTCGCAGAGCTGGGTTACGAGTCGAAAATTATGAATGAGCAAATCCTAAAGGGATCGTGTCCCTGGATTTTCGCCTACAACGGAGAAGAAATGGAATTTGTGACTGACTTTTTATGGCGCACGGCATTGGGACTTCGCATCAATGCCCAGGGAAAGGCAAATGTGATTCATAGTGTCGACTGGGTAAAACTGGATGGCGACCAGTTGTTGCCCCGCAATGGCTATTACGACGTCAGAATTACAGCCGACCTGTGGGAGACACACTTTTTTGATCATGTCTCGCTGATGGCCGTCGATCATCCCGAAGATATCGAGGTATTTGTTGACGAGCGCTTCGCACTGCCGGCACCCGAGCAGGAATTATATGCCATGAGCCGGGTGCGCCCGGTCAGGTCAGCCAAGGACTTCCGCAGAAATGAGGTAACCGGTGCTGTCAGAGAACAGGACGGGGAGTATGTTGATGCTCTGCCCCTGACGGCTTACCAGGGACTTGCCGGGGAACACTATATTGAAGTGGAACTGGACAGCGGGTTTTCGGAACCGGGTACCGAGTGGCTGATCGCTTCCGGCTGGATTTATCCCACGGACAGTTCTGTCAATATTGCGATCAGCCAGAGTGACAAGACGCCCCCCCACGGTATCCGCGTGGAAGTGCCTGACGGTGCGGGTGGATGGAAGGTGGCTCGTGAGAATATAGGTTTTCCCGCCGGCAAAAATAAAACCATGGTGATCAACCTGGAGGGAATATTTGAACCGAATACCGAACGGAAAGTTCGTCTTTATACCAATATGGAAATTTACTGGGATCAGCTCCAGCACGGACTGCAGGCATCGGGTATGAACCTTGAAACCACGGAGCTGGCTGCTGAAACCTCGGAACTGCGGCATCGCGGATTTTCGAGACTGGTGAACAAAGAGCGGTTTAAGCCGACCCGTGGCGATTATCAGCAGGTTACCGGGACGACCCCTAAATGGCGTGACCTTACCGGCTATTATACTCGATTCGGGGATGTCCGGGAGCTGACGAACGAGTTTGACGACCGGTATGTTATTATGAATGCGGGAGATGAGCTCGTATTTCGCTTTCCTGCGCTTGAACCGCCCGGGGAAGGATGGGAACGCGACTTTGTACTCGTGGGCGATGGCTGGGTGAAAGACGGGGATTATAATACCGGGCATTCCAAGACGGTCCTTCCGCTGCCTTACCACGGGATGGAGGACTATTCCCGGGACCCGGGTTTCCTGTGGGAAGATCCCGTATATAAGAAGCATAAGCAGGATTGGGCGGAGTATCACACGCGGTATGTAACAGCCGAAAATTTTAACACGGCGCTGCAGTTTACAAAATGAAGAATATTTGTAACTTTATATCCTATGGGAAGCAATAAGAACAAAAACATATTGCTGATCGCCTTTTTTGTGGTCCTGCTGGCTACGCCTTTCCTCATTTCGAACTATGAGAAGTGGAGAAATGCTTCGGATACGGAGCTGGACCGGCAGAAAGCACTGGACCAGTACGGGTTCTATGTGGAGGATGTGACCCGGGAATGGGGGATCGATTTTGTCCACCAGGCGCCTGCGCTCGATAAAAAACTCAGCCATATTATGCCTCAGATAGCTTCGGTCGGGGCCTCTGTTTCGGTCGCAGATTTTAATAACGACGGTTTGCAGGATTTTTATGTCACCAACAGCGCGCGGGAGACAAGCAATGCCCTGTACAAGAATTTGGGTAACGGTCAATTCGAAAACGTCGCGATGGAGCTGGGGGTAGCTAAGGTGAACACACGGGAAACCGGCGTCTCCATGAGTTCGGTCTGGGCGGATTATGATAATGACGGCTATGAAGATTTGCTGGTAGTGAAATGGGGCAAGCCCCTTCTGTTTCACAACGAGGAGGGAGAGGGCTTTACAAAGGTGGATATGCCCGAATTTCCGGACTGGGTTAATTCAAATACCGCCGTTTGGTTTGACTATGACAGGGATGGCTTGCTGGATCTTTTTATGGGAGGCTATTTTGACGAAAGCATCAACCTCTGGGAGCTTGAAACCACGGAGATTATGCCCGAGAGTTTTGAGTATGCCCGGAATGGGGGACGAAAATTCCTGTTCCACAACCTCGGGAACGGCAACTTCGAGGAAGTAAGCAAAGCAGTGGGACTGATCAGCAACCGGTGGTCGTATGCCGCTGCTTCGGCCGATATCAATGGTTCAGGCTATCCCGACCTGGTGATTGCCAATGACTATGGGGTGGACGAGCTGTTTTTGAACCGGGAGGGTAAAAAATTTGCAAGCTCGGGAACCCAGGCGGGGATGGGATTTGCGCCCAAGAGCGGGATGAATGTTACGTTCGGGGATGTGATGAACAGCGGCCGGCTTTCTATTTATGTAACCAATATTTCAGAACCGGGCGTACTCATCCAGGGCAATAACCTGTGGGTGCCCTCCTCGGAAGACAGCGCGAAAACAGCTTTTCAAAACTTAGCCGGTAATTTCGGGGTTGAGCTGGGCGGATGGAGCTATGGAGCCCAGTTCGGGGATTTAAACCTGGATGGCCATCTCGATCTGTATGTAGCCAATGGATACATTTCGGCGGAGAAAGATACGGATTACTGGTACGACTTTTCCAAGGTTGCGGGAGGAAATAAAACGATTATCTCGAATGCGGAAAACTGGCCCGACATGGAAGGCAGGAGTCTGTCGGGATACCAGAAAAACAGAATTTGGCTGAATGACGGGGCCGGAAAATTCAGAGAGGTGGCCGATGCTGTCGGCGGTTCCCTGGAACTGGATAGTCGTGCGGTATCTTTTGCGGATCTTAATGATGATGGGAATCTGGAAATACTGGTAGCCACCCAAAGGGGACCGCTGAAGGTGTATAAAACGGTAACAAGAGAGGAGCAGAACTGGATTGGTTTCCGGCTTGAGGGCACGCAAAGTAATCGCAGTGCCATCGGTGCCCGCGCGGAGGTTGTATGGGACGGAAAACGCCAGGTTCAGGTAGTGCAGTCGGCGAGTGGATTCAGTGCCCAGAATCAGCGTCCCCTCCATTTTGGCCTGGGCGAAGCAGACCAGGTGGATCGTGTTATCCTGGAATGGCCGTCCGGAAAGACAGACACACTGAAACATCCGGAGATTAACAAAACGCACGCCGTTACCGAAACTTCAGCACAATCATGAACAGGATGGGTTCGATGAGCGCTAAGCTGGGAGGGGTAAACTACAGCCATAAGTACACGCCTCCGTTATTGATTACCGGTATTCTGCTGGCAGCTCATCTTTCATTCGGTATCCTGGAAAGTTATCCCAAGCTGATCACGGCTATTGTGGCGAGCTTTGCCACGGAGCTGATGTTGCACCGGCTGATTGTGGGTACCTGGCGCGATCTTTCCAGTGCCTATATATCGGGGATCAGCGTGGGGATTCTCATCCGCTCTCCACAGCTCTGGCCTTTTGCGCTATGTGCGGCCATTTCTATCGCTTCGAAGTATGTGCTCCGGTTTAAAGATCAGCACATCTGGAATCCTTCCAACTTCGGGGTGGTGATGATGCTCCTGCTGGCCCCCCAGAGCGTGGCGGTGTTGAGTATCCAGTGGGGCAACAATATGTGGGCCATGCTTGTTATCTGGATCGTCGGCTCCATTTCTATCTACCGGCTTCGACGTTTTCATATCTGTGCCACCTATGTAATCTCTTTTCTCGCCTTTGCTCTTGTCCGAAGCTGGATTTCCGGCGATCCGTATCTCGCTGAGGTTGCCCCTATAACGGGACCGATGTACCAGCTGTTTACATTCTTTATGATTACGGATCCCAAAACAACGGTTCACCGGAGGTGGGGACAATATGTGGTGATTATCCTGGTAGCCTTTGTGGAAATGATTTTACGCCTTAATGAAGCCGTATATGCTCCTTTTTACGCCCTGTTTATTGTGGGCCCGCTTGCCATGATGCTGGAATTGTGGTGGGATGACCGGAACAATACCGGGGGAGCAGGGGATGGCGCGAACGTTTCCAACGCTTCAGTTTCGTCCTGAACAAAAGTAGTATAGAAGCCTTTGAAAAACCAGGAATTTAATCAGTATCAACCCGGAACGAATTCCAAACCCGTAGCTTATAAGGCAGGAGTGAGGATGTTGAATGCGCGAAAATGCAGTTATTGGCCAAAAACACGGTTTTGCAGCGACTTCATTAAACATCAGGAGTTAAATTATTACAATAGGTTTACTTTTTTATATATAGAGAATAACAGAGTTATGATCTGTTCAAACGTTCACAGGGTTTTTAATTTCAATAAGTGGTTCCCGGCGATGGGGATTGCGTTGGTTGTGCTCTTGCTGCAAAGCTGCTCCGGGGACGTGGAGGGAGAATGCCGGGAACAAGCGGCAGAGACACTTCCCATGGATTCCCTTTCGCTTAACAGCCTGGATGCTTTTCATTCAGTCGGGGGGAACTGG
Organism: Fodinibius roseus; assembly: GCF_900129315.1. Classification (GTDB taxonomy): domain Bacteria; phylum Bacteroidota; class Rhodothermia; order Balneolales; family Balneolaceae; genus Fodinibius; species Fodinibius roseus. Next base: position 51,937 of record NZ_FQUS01000014.1, on the reverse strand, counting down.
ACGATCGCCGGTGATATAGAGAGTAACCGAAGGCAGGTACATAACCTGCAAAGCATTGATGGCAGGGGTACGCTGGTAAATATTCCGTCCGGGGAAGCTAAAGATCATCTTATTACGAAATGGACCCACGGAGATCTTGAGCTGGAAGTTGATTTTCTGATGCCGGGGGGATCCGATTCGGGGCTCTTTCTCATGGGGAGGTACGAAGTTCAGCTTGCTGACAGCTGGGGCGTAGAAAATACCGGGTATCCCGGTCTCGGGAGTGTTTACCCGCAAGTAGGTCAAGACAGTACGCCGGGAAAAAAAGGATATGAAGGCCATGCGCCGCGCATGAATGTTGCGAGAGCACCGGGACTCTGGCAGCATGCAAAGATTTTGTTTAAGGCGCCTGCGTTTAATGAACAGAACGAAAAGATTGCCAACGCTGAATTTGAAGAGGTATGGATTAATGGCGTGTTGGTTCAGGAGGGGATAGAGGTCGAGGGTCCCACCAGGGCGGCGCCCTTCAATAATGAGCAGCCTGAGGGGCCACTGGTGATTCAGGGTGACCAGGGTCCCGTTGCCGTTCGCAATATCAGCTATAAAAAATACGACAAAGACAGTATCGGCCTGTATGATCTCCGTTATACCTATTACGACAAATCATTTGATCAGTTGCCGGAATTCGATACGCTGGATGTGACGGAATCGGGCACGGTGGATTCTCTTTCTGGCAGTGTTGTGGACAAAGGCGACCGCTATGCCCTGCGATATGACGGCACGTTCGAGGCGCCCAACAGCGGCACTTACCTGTTCAAGCTGCGGAATGCCGGGAAAATACGGTTGGTGGTGGGGGACAATATCATTTTTGAGCAGGATCGTTTTTACCGGATGCATGAACCGGTCTCTGAAACCGTAGAGCTGGAAAGCGGTCGTCATGACTTCACTCTGGAGTATATTGATCATCACAATGACTGGTATCGGGGGCTTGCGCTTTTCGCGGAGGGACCGCGGCTGCGCTATCAAAAGCTCCATGCCGCCGCTTCTGTCCCCGGGGGCGGGGGTCCTCTACCCGACCTGATGGTAGAGGCGGGAGATCGTGTGAAAGTGCTTCGTTCATTTGCTATGCACGACGATACCAAGCGAACGCATGTGGTCAATGTAGGCGCTCCGAATAAGATCCACTACAGCTACGATATGGGACAGGTAGCCCTGCTGCAGGCCTGGAACGGTTCCTTCCTGAATGCCAAAGAAATGTGGATCAACCGGGGGGAGTCCCAGACTGCCCGCCCGGCGGGACCTGCTTTTTCGTTTGACGGACGGCCGGTTGCCGCCAGGCTACCCACCGCTACCGCGGAGTGGCCGGATTCCCTGTCGTGGGACCAGCTGAGGGTGGAAGGCTACCGGATTTCGGAAGATGGCCGGCCTGTTTTCCGGTACATGCTGGATGGCGTGCGCATAGAGGATTCCTTTGAAGGATTTGCTGAGGATCGCCGGCTGGTACGCACTGTGCATGTCGAGGCAAATGAGTCCCGAAACGGTTTCTGGCTTCATCTGGCGTCCGGAGAGGAGATTATCCAGGATGAGGCGGGCGAATATGTTGTCGATGACCGGACTTTTTACCTCGATATAATCGATGCAGGGGGAGGGAGGCCCCGGATCGTTAAAACGGGAAAAGGACAGGATCTGCGTATACCGGTGCTGACCAAGTCACCGGCTGCAAGGGTAGAATACGCTATTATTTGGTGAGTGAAAATAGCCGCTGCTTAACGGTATAACAATAATTCCGAGCATTATGAGCGATATCTGGTTCAAAAAAATGCCAGCAGTTGTTATCTGGATGACTTTTTCTACAGATTTCCTTATCAGAAGATGTGCCGGCCGATATCGTCATGTACAAGGTAACGGAGGGATTACATCTACAATCTTCAATATATATTCCCGAAAGTGACAGAACATCATGAGTAAAACACCAAACTTTTTGGAATCGGATAACGTCCGGGGAGGAGATCCCAGCCCGCCCATGCATGTGGGTTTGAAGGCTCTTCTGAGCCTGCTGACCATCATTCTTTTGTCTCCCGTAGCGGGACCGGCCCAATCGTCTTTTCCCGCGGAGTCGGATTATTACGAGATCGTGGATATACCGATTCCCGGGGACATCGTTCTCGAAGTTGGAGGGATGGATATTTTACCCGGCGGGCGCCTCGCGGTGTGTACCCGACGCGGCGAAGTCTGGTTTATTGAAAATCCTGCCCTTGAAAATGGGAATTCCCCGGAGTATCATCTCTTTGCTGAAGGATTGCATGAGCCCCTGGGACTTTCGTACAGGAATGATGCTGTATACGTAACCCAGCGTACCGAAATTACCCGCCTGACCGATAGCGATGGGGACGGACGTGCTGACGACTATAAAACCGTGTTTATACGGCCGGTTTCGGGGAACTATCACGAATATTTTTACGGTCCGCTTTTTACACCTTCCGGAGACATGCTGGTAACGGTGAACCTGGCCTGGATCGGGCACGGCGCCAGTTTATCCGAATGGGACGGCTGGATGCTCCGGGTTTCGGCCGACGGGGAGGTTGAACCCCTGGCGAGTGGACTGCGATCACCGGCGGCATTCGCCTATAATGCCAGCGGAGACCTGTTTTATGCCGAAAACCAGGGGGGATGGGTAGGTTCCGGTAATCTTACGCACCTGGAAAAGGGTGATTTTGCAGGGAATCCCGAAGGATTGCGCTGGTCCGGCCTGCCCGGATCACCCATCTCATTGACCCCGGAAGATATTCCCGACAGCGGCAGACCGATGCATGAAATCGCCCGGGAGGTCCCGGAGTTGAAAGTACCCTCCGTATGGTTTCCTCACGGTGTGATGGGCATTTCCACCTCCGGCATACTTGCGGATACGACCGGCGGCGGATTCGGCCCGTTTGAGGGACAACTTTTTGTGGGGGACCAGGGACAAAGCAAGGTGATGCGGGTCTTCCATGAGAAGGTTAAGGGGGAGTACCAGGGAGTGGCATTTCCATTCAGAGATGGATTTGAGTCAGGCGTATTTCGGATGAAATGGGGGCAGGCCCACTCGATGCTGGTAGGCATGACCAGCCGGGGATGGGCCTCAACCGGAGAAGAGCCCTACGGACTGCAACAACTCATTTGGAAGGGCGAGGTGCCCTTTGAGATTAAAGAAGTCCATGCCAGGCCTGATGGGTTTGAGCTGACATTCACAAAGCCGGTCGAACGAAGTTCGGCCCGTGATCCTGCTTCGTATGAGATTACCGGTTTTACCTATCATTATCATTCGAGGTACGGCAGTGATATCCTCAACCGGGAACCAGCGCAGGTAACCCATGTTGAAGTCGCCGAAGACGGGTTGTCGGCTCGCCTGGTGGTGGAGGGACTGCGGGAAGGTTATGTCCACGAAATCAAGGCAGGGGGAGTCAGACAGCAGGAAACAGCATATCCGCTGTTACACGCCGTTGGTTATTATACGCTCAATAATATTCCGGAGGGCGACTCACTGGCAGTGGACGGGGTGGAAACGGCGACAGATCCTCCTTCCGAAGTACCCGGGAAAGATAACCCATTTGCCGGGGAAGGGCACAAGCATCAGACGGAGTTGCCTGAATCCTGGACCGGGGGCCCTGATGAAGTGATCACCATAGAGGCCACTTCGGACATGGAGTTTGATGTCACGGGTTTTGAAGTACAGGCGGGAAGCAGGGTGCGACTCACCGTGAACAATCCCACGGACCTGTTGCATAACCTCCTGGTGGTCAGGCCGGATTCTCTGGAAACAGTTGCTCAAAAAGCCCTGAATATGGGACTTAAGGGACCCGACAGGGGATATGTTCCCGCATCCGATAATGTGCTGTTCTTTACAAGCTTGCTTGCAGCCGGGGAATCGGAATCGATCTATTTCACCGCTCCCGAAACGACCGGTGAATATCCCTATGTCTGTACCTTCCCGGGACATTGGCAGACAATGCAGGGTATTATGACCGTCATCCAGGGGAAATAAAGGTTACATGAGGCTTTAAAAAACAGAGGTTTTGAATCAATACGAAAGCCTGAGGAATTTCTAAACCTTGGTGTATACATCGACGATATATGAGGATGTTGAAATCGTAAAATTCAGCGATTGGCCAAAAACACGGTTTTGCAGGGGATTCTTCGGGTTAAGGATGTGGAACTCACGCTGATAATTTTAGTAACAGTAAATAGATATGGGTATGCTATTGTAGCTACAATGCCTCAGGATAGAACCTTTTTTGTAGCAAAAAATTCCATTTACGCTAAAAAACTTGCTTCTTTGAATAAAAGATTAAATAATTTAATACAGGGATAACATCATTGGAAGACTTTGCAAAACTGTTCTTTTGGCCGATGCCGGCGTTATCGGTAGGTTGAAATTCTCCCATATGGCCTATATACTGCGATTCCAACCTCCCTCCGGCCTTGAACAAAATTCCTGGTTTTCAAAGACTTCTATTACTGAATAACAAACAAAAGTAATGAAAGTGACTAAATTCAGAGCCGGGAGGCAGTGAATTCAATATAGGTCAAAAACTAAAATTAGAAGGGGATTGACATGATTAAACATGGGATACTATGTAAGAGGATATTACAACATTTAAAACTAAAAGCTTTAAAAAATAAGAAGCTGCAATTGTTCGGTTCCGGAGCTTATTCTGGGATTAGCCGGCTGTGCCTTGCAGCTTTTATTATTTGTGGGTTGGGTGTCATACAACAGCTCCATGCACAGGAGACAGAAGTAAGAGGGACCGTAACCGATGCCGCTGACGGATTGCCTTTGCCTGGTGTGAATGTGACTGTTCTGGGCACAACCACGGGCACATCTACAAATCCCGATGGGGAATACTCACTTACTGTCCCTTCACCAGAGGATACGCTCGTTTTTTCCTTTGTCGGTTATATTGCAAGAGAAATTCCGGTCAATGGACGCAATACCATCAACGTTGCCCTGAAATCAGATGTTCAGGAGCTTGAAGACGTCGTCGTTATAGGTTATGGCACCCAGCGGGAAGGCGAAGCGACGGGCTCCATCTCGTCGGTAAGCCAGGATGAGTTTAACCAGGGCGTTATGACTTCTCCCGAGCAATTGCTGCAGGGACGCGCTTCGGGGGTCCAAATTACGCCTGCAAGCGGGGAACCCGGGGCCGGGATGAATATCCGGATTCGGGGGACCTCCTCAGTGCGAAGTGGAAACAATCCGCTGATTGTGGTTGACGGGGTACCGCTTGCCGGAGGAAATACCACGCCCGGGGGCGGTGATTTTGGCGCTGGAGAACAGTCGGCTCGGAATCCGCTTAGTTTTCTTAACCCGGATGACATTGAAAGCATGAGTGTGCTGAAAGATGCTTCCGCTTCTGCAATCTATGGTTCCCGAGGGTCAAACGGGGTTATCCTTATTACGACGAAATCGGGACAAGCAGGGGAAACAGGGACATTTAATTTCAGTGCCAGCACCAGCATCAGTTCCGTACGAAAAAAAATTGATCTCGTGGATCCGGAAAACTACGTCGAACTGGCTGAGGAAGCGGGAGCCGACCCAAGCGTGCTTGATTTCGGGAGTACGACCGACTGGCAGGATCGGATCTATCGCAATGCGTTAACACAGGAATACTCACTGGGCTATGGAGGGGGTAACGAAACGACCAATTACCGACTTTCCATGGGATATATGGATCAGGAAGGTCTTGTGGAGTCCTCAGGGTTAGAGCGTTTGACCGGAAGACTTAACGCCAGTCATAAGTTACTGGACGAGAAGATACAGCTGAGTCTCAATTTGGTAGCTTCCCGGTTAAATGATACCTATGCTCCGGTGACCCGGAATGCCGGTTTTGAAGGGGACTTGATCGGCGCGGCCCTGCAGGCGAATCCCACACGACCGGTATTTGATGAAAATGGAGACTATACCCAGAGCTCTGATTTTAGAAATCCCGTTGCGATGTTGGATTATATCAATGACAAGGCTAATACAACGCGCCTGTTGGCCAGCATCGGAGCAACATATAATATTGCAGATTGGTTAACCTATAACCTGGATGTCTCATTTGATAATTCCGAAGCGGTCCGCCGAACGGGTATCGAGCCGCGTTTATGGTTTCCTGATCTTGGATATGATCCCGAAACGGGCCGAAGCAATGGCCGTGCCGTCGTAGATAATCTTTACAATAACAGTACGGTCATAGAGCATACCCTCAACAGTGAATTTTCTTTATCTGAAGAGGCTATGTTGGATTTACTGGCTGGTTTTTCATACCAGGAGTTTGAGGATCGTGGAGATTGGCTGCAGGCCGAATATTTTGTGACAGATGAAATATCGCTTGTCGATAATGTTGATGGGGTAAATAATGATGATAACAAGGCATTTACGGCTTCTTCATTCCGGAATGTAGAAGAATTACAGTCGTTTTTTGGGAGAACAACGCTGAACTATGATGACCGATACCTCTTCAATGCCAGTTTCAGAATGGATGGTTCCACGAAATTCGGGGAAAATAACAAGTACGGGTATTTCCCGTCGGGCTCTGTCGGATGGAGAATATCGGAAGAGAATTTTTACACCGGTTCCGGTCTGAGTTCAACACTTACCAACCTGAAATTCCGGGTAGGATACGGGATTACCGGCAACCAGGAATATCCCGGCGGTGCCTCATTGGCCCGATTTGAAGTGCAATCGGATGGCTCCCTGGTTCAGGTCAATAATCCCAACCCGGATATCCAGTGGGAAGAAACAAAACAGCTGAGTGCCGGCATTGATTTCGGGATTAATGAAGGCAGAATTAACGGTTCCGTTGATTATTTCAATAAGCAGACCACAAACCTGATATTTTTGCGCAATTTTGCCCAGCCTGCTGCGGTGGAATCACAATGGGTCAATCTGGACGGAACCGTCCTGAATACAGGACTGGAACTGTCGCTCGATGCCTATGTGATAGAAAAACCGGCCTTTTCCTGGCAGCTGCAGTATAACATGAGCTATATCTATAACGAAGTAAAAGACCTGGGTACTTATGTGAATACCGGTGAAATTCACGGTCAGGGTCTGTCGGGGGCATATGCTCAGCGTATTGCTGAAGATCAGCCGCTGTTTTCATTCTACATGCGTGAATTTGAAGGATATGACGAAAATGGCTTTGCCGAGTATGCGAATTCAGCAGCACTTGATTTCCAGGGAGATCCTCTGCCGGACTACAATTTGGGGCTGACCAATAATTTTAATTTCGGGCGGTGGAGCATGAGCATGTTTTGGAGTGCTTCGCTCGGTTTCCAGGTCTATAACAATACCGCAAATGCTATTTTTCTGAAAGGCAACTTGAGAAATGGCCGGAATGTGACTTCTGAAGTAGCCGAAAGTGCTGAATCCTCGGCTAATTTCGGTGAGGTATCCACCCGGTTTCTTGAGGATGGGGATTATCTGCGCTTAGCTAATTTGTCGATAGGATATAATTTTAATATTCCGGATATGGCTCCGGTAAACCGGTTGCGCGTATCACTTACCGGGCAGAATTTACTGCTGTTTACCGGCTATACGGGCTATGACCCGGAGGTTAATACGGATAAGAGTATTGACGGTGTTCCGTCCCTTGGCATCGACTATACCTCTTACCCGCGGCCCCGGACCGTATCCCTGAAAGTGCAACTGGATATTTAAAGAATTTATAAAATTAACATTTGGAGTATTTGATTATGAAAAGTCTGACTTACACACTATTGTTGTTGATAGCGGTTATCGCGGGCGGATGCACCGATTTGGCTGATGTGGACGAAGATGGCATCAGCCGTGAAACGGTCGGAGGCAGTGAGAATGAAGTTAGCGACCCTGCTGCAGCCCTTCGGGGGGTATATACACAACTGAATGATCTGAGGGGAGCGGGGGGGACCTTTGCCTTGATGGAGCACCCCTCTGATGAGCTGATGGGGCCGACCCGGGGCACTGACTGGAGTGATTTTGGGGTGTGGCGGCAGCTTCATCTCCATACGTGGGATCCTTCCCATGCCGAAGTGTTAAACGCATGGAATCAATTAAACGCGGGAGTCTTTCGGGCCACCCAGGTTATTGATGCTGGAACGGCGGATCAACAGCAAAAAGCGGAAGCCCGGTTTTTAAGAGCCTTCTTCATGTATTATGTGATGGATTTTTTTGGGCAGGTTCCCTTTCGCCCCTCGGATGCGGGACCGAATGATATCCCGGAAGTCTATAGTCGTTCGGAGGCCCTTGAGTTTATAATCGATGATCTGACGGCCGCCCGACCGGATCTGCCCACTCTGACTTCCTCGGCGGCCGCTGCTACGGCAACCCGGGAAGCGGTTGATTTCTTGCTGGCCAGGTTGTATCTCAACAGGGCCGTTTATACCTCCTCCTCAGCAGAGAATCCTTCCGCCGGTCCGTTTACTTTTGAGGAAGATGACATGAATGAAGTGATCGCAAGGGTAGAAAATCTTGAGGCCAACAGCTACCTTGCGCTAACTGATTTTTATGACAACTTTCATTGGAATAATACAACGCTATCGGATGAATTTATCTTTGTCATCGACGAAGAGGAGGGAGGGGAAACGACTTTCAATCATTTTTATATGACGCTCCATTACAATCATAGTCCCACGGGATGCTGCAACGGATTTACTACGACTCCTGATTTTTACAGTAGGTTTCCGGAAAATACGGATGATGTAAGAAAGAGTGCTTATATTCCCGAAATGACTTCTGAGACGGGGATCCTGGCAGGTTTTCTGGAGGGACAGCAGTACGGTGAATTCAACGGTCCGGGCGACCCTGTGGAGGGCACCGCTCTTAATGACCGGGGTGGAAATGCGCTTGTTTTTACACCCGAAGTGGACTTGTTTTATGCCAATGAGCGCATGGGCATTCGCGTTATCAAATACCTGGTAAATCCCGACAGACCTGAAGAGGCGGGGACGGACTATGTTTTCTTTCGTTATGCGGACGCTTTGCTTATGAAAGCCGAGGCGCATTTTCGCAAGGGAGAATCGGGACAGGCACTTGATATTATAAACGAGATCAGAGATTACCGGAATGCTTCCGAGCTCTCCAGTGTGGATGAGCAAACCATTCTCAATGAGCGTGGTTTTGAATTGTATTGGGAGGGGTTGAGAAGAACGGATCAAATACGATTTGGCACTTTTACGGAGGCATGGAGTGAGAAGGAACCTTCCGATCCCTTCAGGGTACTTTTCCCCATCCCGCAAAGAGCGCTTGATACAAATCCGAACCTGATACAAAACGAAGGGTATTAAGCTTAATTAAAGAGTAACACAGTAAACGCCTTGTGCTGTTGAAAAGAAAAGCCATCACAGGGGCAAGGGGGATTTTACCTGTTCAGTCGGGTACCCTTTCTTTGCAAGTATGGTGTGCCCGAGCCACGGGAGGCAACCACATGCCTATAGAAAAGAGAAATATGGAAGGGACATTGATCCCGGAGCAGTTGGCGGGACAAGGGTTGCGGCTTTGAGAAAAAGCGGGGGTTGTTCAATACCAGTGCCTGAGCGATTTCAAAATCGCAGGATGTATGTGGCCTATAAAGGGGGAATTTTAAAAATCGCGAAAATGCAGAAATGGGCCAAAAGAACGGTCTTGCAAAGAGATCCATGTATTTGTAATCAAACGATAACAAGCGAACAGTAAACAGTGTATAGATACCGCTTTTTTTTAACGATTGTGTACTTCTTGTTCCTATTAACAGGTTGCCGGTTCTCTCCGGATCGGTTTACCCGCTTGTCCCCGGAAGAAACCGGAATTCATTTTGTGAATGAGCTGACAGAGACGCCCGCCTTAAACATTTTCAATTACCTGTATTTTTATGACGGGGGCGGGGTGGCCGCAGGTGATGTGAACGGGGATGGTTTGCCGGATCTCTTTCTCACCGCAAACCAGAAGCTGAATAAGCTGTACCTGAATAAGGGAAACTTTCAATTCCGTGATATTACCGGTCGGGCTATCGGAGATAAGGGAACCGATTGGTCCACGGGCGTTGCCATGGTGGATATCAACAGCGACGGGCGATTGGATATTTACGTTTCCAATGTGGGGGATTACCTGAATATTGAGGGACAAAACCGGCTGTACGTTAACAAAGGAAATGACGGGCAGGGTATTCCCCGGTTTGAGGAACAAGCCGGCCGGTACGGGCTTGACCTGGTTGGTTTTTCAACGCAGGCAGCTTTTTTTGACTACGACCGGGACGGGGACCTGGATATGTATATGATGAATCATTCGGTTCATTCCAACAATACCTTCGACCATGCTGAAATTCGCCATAATACCCACCCGCTGGCAGGGGATAAATTGCTGCGAAATGACAACGGCACGTTTGTCGATGTCACTGAAGAGGCCGGTATTTATAGTTCAGCCCTTGGGTATGGACTGGGCATCGGTATCTCCGACTTGAACAGCGATGGTTACCCGGATATTTATATTGGAAACGACTTTCACGAGGACGATTACCTCTATTTGAATAACGGGGACGGCACGTTTACCGAGTCGCTGGGAGAGATGATGCCCCATACCAGCCGGTCTTCAATGGGAAATGAGCTGGTTGATATTAATAATGACGGACTCACGGATATCTACTCGCTCGATATGCTGCCGTCGGAATACGAGACACTGAAAGCTTCTGCAGCTGAAGACCCTATTCGAATTTATCAAACAAAATTGAAATATGGCTATAAACATCAATTTTCACGCAATACCCTTCAGTTGAACCGAGGAAGCGGCAACTTCAGTGATATCGGCCTGCTGGCCGATGTTTATGCAACAGACTGGAGCTGGGCCACGCTTGGGGCCGATTTTGATCACAACGGGCACGTTGATTTGTTTGTGACAAACGGAATCAAAGGTCGGACCAATGAGCTGGATTACATTGAATTTATTTCCCGTGACTCCATTCAGACCCGCCTGAAGGGAGAGATGGCTCCGGAAGCACTTGAGTATTTAGAGCGGATTCCCGAGGAGAAGGTCCCCAATTTTATGTACAAAAATGAGGGCAGGCTGCAATTCGAAAATGTTGCCGAATCCTGGGGATTGGGCAGGGATAGTTTTTCAAACGGTGCTGCGTATGCCGATTTGGATCGGGACGGGGACCTGGACCTGATCGTCAATAATGTTAACCGGAAGGCTTCGGTTTACCGGAATAATACCCGCGAAAAATTTAAAAATAATAATTACCTGAAGGTTCAGTTTAACGGTCCGGAAAAGAACCCGTTTGGTATTGGTGCAGCCGTCAGAATACCTCGAGCGGAAGATAATATGATCTTCCGGGAGATGTACCCGGTCCGCGGTTATCAATCATCGGTGGAATACGGCTTGCACGTGGGACTGGATTCGCTGGGAACCGTGCCGGAAGTGGAAGTTACCTGGCCGGATGGAAAGGTGGAAAGGAGGAAAAACGTAGCTGCCAATCAAACGCTTACCTTGAATTACACTGATGCAGGAGAGCTAAGCAATCCCGGTCATGTGGACGAAAGTTCTGAAAACCTGTTTACAGAGATTACAGAGACTTTTGGAATTGCTTATAAGCATGAGGAAAATGATTTTTTGGAATATAACCGGGAAGCGCTCATTCCCAAAATGGTTTCCAGAGAGGGACCTGCATTGGCTGTTGCGGATGTAAACGGGGATGGATTGGACGACTTTTATGCCGGAGGAGCCAAGCGGCAGCCGGGTGAGTTGTACCTGCAAAAGGATCAAGGAGGGTTTATAAAAAAAGAGACGATGGAATTCAGGAATGATTCGACCTATGAAGATGTGGATGCGGAATTCGGTGATTACGACAGCGACGGTGACCAGGATCTGTTTGTTGTCAGCGGGGGCAACGAGTTTTACGGTAATTCCGAATATATGCTGCCTCGTCTCTATGTTAATGACGGCCGCGGAAATTTTGTGCGTGATAAGCAGGCCGTACCAGGGATCTATCTTACAGGATCGGTCCTGGCCAGGGGGGATATAGAGGATGACGGGGATCTTGATCTGTTCATTGGAGCACGCGCCGTTCCCTGGAAATATGGGGTCCCTCCCGAAAATTACTTGCTGATTAATGACGGTGGCACATTCAGGGTTCGAAAAACGGGATTGGGAGAGCGCGTTTCCGATCTGGGGATGGTGACGGATGCTGAATGGGCTGATATGAACGGAGATGGAACCCCGGATCTTGTCGTTGCTTCCGAGTGGGAGGAGATAAGAATTATCTACCAGGGAGGGAAAGAAGCTTATGCTATTTCCGGGACCTCCGGTTTGTGGAACACGCTTGCGGTGGCCGATATCAATGGAGATGGCGCAAGGGATATTATGGCCGGTAATTTGGGGCTTAATTCAAAATACAAGGCCACCGAAGATGCGCCTGTTCGAATGTACGTCAATGATTTTGATCAAAATGAGTCGATTGAACAAATTGTCACGTATGTGGATGAGGAAGGGAAAGAACGGTTATTCGCGACAAAAGACGAATTAGCTGAACAACTAAATTATATAGACGATCGATTTGAAACGTATCAGTCTTTTGCCGAGGCTTCTCTTACTGATGTGATTGACCGGGATTTACTTAATGAGGCTACAATTTATGCCCTCCATGAATTGCAATCCAGTGTCTTTTATAACAGGGGAGAGGGAAAATTTGATAAAAAATACCTTCCCATTGAGAGTCAGTTTGCCCCTTTGCATGACTTTTTGCTGACTGATATCAGCGGTGATGACCGGGTGGATGCGATAGGAGTAGGTAACTTTTATAATGTAAATATACAACGCGGTAGATACGACGCTGGCTATGGAGAAATGTTCGTAAATGACGCAGGAACACTTAAAAGAATAGCAAACAGAAATATTAATTGGTTTCCAGAGGGACAAATACGCAGGGTAGAATTGATAGAAACAGATGGAGGAAAAGTATTGATTACGGCTGAAAATAACGGCCGGCTCCGTTTTTTTGAATTTAATGAAGATTTTCAAATGGATGATATGTCCGTCCACCGGTAGAAACATTAGCCCTGCCGGGAGAATGCTCATCAGAATTTGGAAGTGGAACAAATGAGGGGAAGTGATTGTATACAGGGATCGTGTCCGAGTACGAACATCCCCTGATAGCTATCTAACGAAATAAAAAAGATGAGATGTATAGCTATGGTTGAAATAATCCGGTATTTTGATCTCCGATATCCCGTGGTTGTATTATCATGATTTAAAATTCAGAATAAATAATTTTTATCCGATAACTTCTTATAGCGAAAGTTGTTATATCGGACAATAAAATTAACTTGAATAGTGACTATGAAAGGAATTGTATTAGCAGGCGGAAGTGGTACCCGGCTCTATCCTGTAACCAAGGCGATCTCCAAGCAGCTTGCGCCGGTATATGATAAACCCATGATCTATTACCCCTTATCGGTACTGATGTTGGCAGGCATTCGGGAGATTTTGATTATTACGACGCCCAAAGACCAGGAACACTTCAAGAATCTGCTGGGCGATGGCTCTGACTGGGGGATCAGGCTATCCTATGAAGTTCAAGCCGAACCAAAGGGATTAGCCCAGGCTTTTACCATTGGGGAAGATTTTATAGACGGGGACGATGTGTGTCTGATTCTGGGCGATAATATTTTTTATGGACAGGGTTTCCAATCCAAACTGGATAAGACGGTAAAGAATTTTTCCGGCGCCACGATTTTTGGCTATTGGGTACATGATCCGGAGCGGTTTGGGGTCGTAGAGTTTGATGATGACTACAATGCGCTATCCATTGAAGAGAAACCGGATAAGCCCAAGAGTAGTTATGCCGTGACGGGCCTTTATTTTTATGACAACCGCGTGGTGGATATAGCGAACCAGCTGGAACCCTCCGGGCGGGGTGAACTCGAAATTACGGACGTCAACAAGCAGTATTTGGAATGGGGTGAGCTGAATGTGGAATTGTTGGGACGTGGATTTGCATGGCTGGATACCGGAACGCATGAGGCGATGAGTGAAGCTTCCCAGTTTATAGAAATAGTAGAAAAAAGACAGGGCTTGAAAATTGCTTGCCTCGAAGAGGTCGCGTGGAGAAAAGGATGGATATCAGAAGAACAGGTTCTGTCCATAGGAAGGGAACTGGAGAAAAGCAGCTATGGCAGGTATGTTCAAAACATAATCAAAAAAAATGTTGAGTAGTGGAAGCAATAACGTATTCAAAAAAAGAAAGCAACCGTTTTAACAAAAAGTTTTACAGGTTAAAAACAGAAGCGCTGGAGATTACCGGCCTGCAAAAGCAAATAATTGATGAGGGTGTTGATATCCTGGTATTACGATTACCTTCGTCCGGTATTGATAATCATCATAAACTATCAACGATGGGGTTTCCCTATTTGCACGCTGATACGCTTGTTTACTATAAAGCCAGGATCAGTGAGCTTGACATAAATGAGATTAGAAATGACCTTGCCTTTATAAGGGTCGATGAAAATAACCGGGATAAGCTGGAAAATATGATACCGGTGATTTTTGAAGGATATAAGAATCATTATTATTCCAACCCTTTCCTTGAGCCGGCGAAAATAAGTGCCGGCTATGTAGAATGGGCCGTTTCTTACATGAATGAAGAAAATAAAATTTCCTGGCTTGTTGAGAAGAATAACAAAATAGCAGGATTTGCGACCTGTTCGTTTGATGGCAAAGGCAGCGATTGCAGGTTTGTACTTTTTGGCGTATTACCCGATTATGCAGGACAGGGAATTTATTCCGATATGATCCGGTCTGCCCAGGGATATTTTAAAGAAAGAGGATATGAGAATGCATGGGCATCCACCCAAGTCCAGAATTATACCTCACAGAAGGTATGGACGCGGGAGGGTTTTTGGGTGGATCACTCCTATGAAACCTATCATATTAATGCGATGCTTAGCTTTTCTGCAAACGAAGTCCAATATGATGGTTTTACGATGACCGAAGACGATTTAAATAGGACCGGAGGGGACAGAATTATATCTCGTCCCAATGATAAATTTGCGAGAGAAGAAGATTCCGAAATCCGTATCGTACCACCCTCTATGACTGAAACGTATTTATCTGACTACCTTGAAGAGAAATTTTCCGCCGGGGGATCAAAATTTATCACCAGATCCAATGTGTTCTTAGCACCTCTTTCTTTTAAAAAAGAATATCACACCAGGATTTCCACCCAAAGTCAAAACGACAAGGAAGTTAAGACGGTGCTTGCAACCATATCGGATCCGACGGGGAATCACTGCCTGTTGTCGTATAACACGCTGTTAAATCAATCTTAAGGTTATCCGCTGATGAAAAAGGAAAGTATAAACATCCCCTTTAATAAGCCCTTTCTCACGGGCAGGGAGCTTGATTTCATAGAAGATGCCGTCACTGACGGGAAAATTTCCGGCAATGGCAAATACACCAAAAAATGCCACGATTTTTTTAAAAAAAAGTATGGCTTTAACAAATGCCTTTTAACAACCTCCTGTACCGATGCGTTGGAAATGGCAGCGATCTTAACTGGTATTGAGCCCGGTGATGAAGTGATTATGCCCTCATATACCTTTGTGTCCACGGCCAACGCCTTTGTCTTACGAGGAGCTGACATCCGATTCGTTGATTCCCGGGAAGATCACCCGGGAATGGATGAGGAGAAGGTTGAGGGGCTTGTCAATGAAAATACCAAAGGAATTGTGGTCGTTCATTATGCCGGCATAGCCTGCGACATGGATAAAATTATGCGTATTGCCGACGAGCACGATCTATATGTGGTAGAAGACGCTGCCCAGGCTGTCAATAGTTTTTATACGCACGCTGACGGGCGACAACGTCCACTGGGAGGAATAGGTCACCTGGGAACCTTCTCCTTTCACGAGACCAAGAATGTCATTTCAGGAGAGGGGGGCATGCTGGTTGTGAATGATGATCATTTTACCGAGCGGTCGGAAATCGTATGGGAAAAGGGAACCAACAGGTCCGCTTTTTTTCGGGGCGAAGTCGATAAATACGGCTGGGTCGACATAGGTTCCTCCTTCTTGCCCTCTGAACTTAATGCTGCTTTTTTATATGCGCAGTTGAAAAACCTAAAAAAAATTCAGGCAAAGCGACTGGCTATATGGAACAGGTATCACCAGGAACTGGAGCAAGTATGCGGCAGGTTGAATATCAGACAACCTGAAATCCCCGACTACGCTACCAACAATGGCCATATGTATTATTTAGTCTGCAGGGATGGTAAGCAGCGGGATGCCCTTATTTCCTATCTCAAAGAGAGAGATATTCTGAGTGTATTTCATTACCTGTCTCTTCACCGGTCTACGTTTTACGAGGATAAGCATGACGGTCGGGAACTGCCGCAGTCTGACAACTATTCCGACTGCCTTGTGCGATTACCATTCTATTATGAGTTGACAGAAGAGGAACAAGAATATATTATAAGAACTATTCATGAATTTGAAGAACACTTCAAAGCCCATCATTCACATAGCCAGGGATGAAAAGTTTATTGATGCGGCCCATGATATTTATGAACAGGCATTTCCCGGCAAGAACAGGTTTATCATCCTGCTGCAAGACAGGGAAGATGAGATAAACTACCTCTCAAAAGTGGAAGCCTATGAATTCCTGTATACTTCTGAAAGTTATCTTGCCGAAGTTCATACCATCATTGACGAAGGTTGTATCGTGATCTTTCACGGGATGAAATACGATCAATCACAGGTTGCGCTATCCATTAAAAAAGAAAACGTCACCCTGGTCTGGTCGGTATTCGGATCTGAGGTGTATGGGAATCCCTACCTGGTTGGAAATGAAATTTATGGTGCGAAAACGTACAAGACCTTTGTTTTTACCTTAAAAAGGATGCTGAAAAATGCGCTGCGGCCCTATTATAGGTTTTTCAGAAGGGACGATGATCTTTACAGGAACATTATTCTGGCCATGAGAACTGTGGATTATGTAGCCATTCTGCACAGGGAGGAACTCCTGCGCTGCAAGGACAGAATCAAGTTGCGTGATGATATAAAACAGCTCCCGTTTACCTACTACCCGATGGATGTCATAATAGACCGTCATTCAGGGATGGTCAGCGATAATAATATTTTATTGGGAAATTCAGCTTATTATTCCAACAATCATTTAGAAGCGTTTGATTTGCTCAAAATGATGGGCATCGGTGACCGAAAGATCATTTGTCCCCTGAGCTACGGAAACGAAGCATATGCTGATGAGATAGCCAAAAGAGGAAATTCCCTGTTTGGCGCCAAATTTCATCCCCTGGCCGAATTTTTACCGCTTAGTGAGTACCAGAAGATATTGCGGGGATGCGGGATCGTGATTATGAACCATTACCGTCAACAGGGAGCCGGCAACATATTGCATGCCATGCATTTGGGAGCAAAGGTCTATCTCAGCAGAAAGAATAGCCTGTATCAATATTTAACGAGAATCGGATGTCAGCTGTATTGTATTGAAGAGGATCTGAAGCCTGATAATAAAAATGCCTTCCGGCTTTTAACTAAAGAGCAAATACAAAAAAATCGTACAATTCTCGAAAGAGAGTTATCCCTGGACAGGATATGTAGCGAACTGCAGCAGAAGTTCAATCCTCTTTTGAATTAATACCGAATGTCCCTAAAAGGAAAAACCATATCCGGGGTAAAGTGGACGACCGTTTCAACAGTGACGTTGGCGGTTGTCGGACTCATTAAAATATCGGTGCTTGCCCGGTTTTTAGATGCCGAAGATTTCGGGCTCATGGCGCTGGTCACTTTCGTGCTGGGGTTTATGGATCTGTTTATGGATATGGGGCTGACGTCGGCCATTCTCCACAAGCAGGATATTACGGATAAAGAATACGCCAGCTTGTACTGGATCAATGTGATCTTCAGCCTTCTGCTTTTTGGAATCATCAGCCTGGTAAGTCCCGCTATTGCCGGCTTTTACGATGAGCCTGAATTAACGATACTGATTCCTTTGATGGCGATCAGTATTATGCTTTCGGCCCTGGGAAGGCAGTTTAAAACTGTAGAGCAGAAACATCTCAACTTCCGCTATATTGCCCTGACGGATATCGCCGGAGCGGCGGTGGGACTCATTGTAGGGATCCTGTACGCCGTCTGGGGATATGGAGTATACGCATTAGTATATGCCGCGTTAACGCACGATGCGATCTCTAATGCGGTATATTTTATCCGGGGGCTGAGGGATCGGGGCATGATGATTCATTTTAAATACAGGGAAGCAAAGCCTTTTTTAAAAATCGGTATCTACCAGGTGGGGGGACAAATTGTCAACTACTTCAACCGCGATCTGGATATTTTGCTCATCGGTAAGTTTTTAGGGTCCGAGGTGCTGGGAGGGTATAGTTTGGCCAAACAGCTGGTAAAGAAGCCGATGTCCATTTTGAATCCTATTATTACGAAAGTAGCAAGTCCTGTACTCTCGTTAGTACAGGATGATCAACAAAAACTGAGGGAGAAGTTCCTTTCATTTTTGAATTTAGTGTCTACAGCGAACGTGATGGTGTACCTGTTGGTGGCTATATGTGCCTACCCGCTGGTCTATGTTTTATATGGGGAAAGTTTCCTGAACATTGTGGTCGTTGTACAAATTTTATCCGCCTATATGTATTTTCGATCGATTGGTAATCCGATGGGCGGGCTGATCATTGCTACCGGGCGCACTGATCTCGGTTTTTACTGGAATTTGATTGTGTTAGCCATCATGCCGGCTGCTATTTATATAGGGGCTCTGTTTTCAATTGAGGCCATTGCCCTGAGCTTGTCACTGACAATGCTGTGCCTGACGCTTTTAGCCTGGAGATTTATAATTTTTAGAATTACCGGTTCTTCATTTAAGAAATACCTGTTGAACCTGGTACCGGATTTGAAAAGATTGTATAGGATTATATTACGAGAGTTATCCACAAGCTAAACGGTGAGGTTATGCGATTTTCAGAATCGTATATTGTTGAGGCGTATAGCATGAAAAACGATGCCAGCGGCCCGTCCCGGGCCGTCCGTGTTGAGAAAAGCGGGTCCGGAACCCAGTACCTGCCGGCGTTGCCTTAAATCTGAGTTGTTGTTCAAATTTTGCAAGGAAAGGATATGTTGAAACACAAGTTTAGAGTATTAAAAGTGAGATTTTATTCGCTTTTTTCGAAGATAAACAGATCTCCCATTATCATACTTGGCAATCAAAAATCAGGCACTTCCGTAATTACCCATTTGATTGCCGATTATGGAGGACTGACGAAAACTGTGGATATCCCCGAGTCGTGGTGGCCGACGCTGGAGGATTTATTGGGCGGTGCTCTTCCGTTAGAAGATTTTGCCCGGAAATACAGCCTTTATTTTTCAAGGGAAGTTATTAAAGAACCCAATCTAACATTCCTGTTCGATCAGCTTTCTCATATCCACCCGGCGGCGAAGTTTATATTCGTAATACGTGATCCCCGAAGCAATATCCGGAGTTTGTTAAACAGAATTTCAGTTCCCGGCCATCTCCCGCAAATGGATGAAGATCTCGCGCGCGTCATACCACCGAATTGGAGAGCCGTGTTTGACGCTTCATTGTGGGACTTGCCCGATGGCAACTATGTCGAGGTTTTAGCCTGGCGGTGGGTGAGGGCGGCCCGGGTATATCTTAATAATCAGGATCGTATTCATCTTGTTCGCTATGAGGATTTTAACGCCGATAAATTGCAAACCATTGAAAAACTGGCTCAAAAACTGGGGATTGTCCAAAAAAGGGAGATAAAGGACCGATTAGATGTGCAATTCCAGCCCAAAGGGAATAAAAGTATCTCCTGGGAGGCATTTTTTGAAGAAAATTTGGATAGGATAGAAGATATCTGCGGCCGGGAGATGGCTGAATTAGGATATGTAAAGTAAAAGAATTAGGGACCGTTGTTTTGGCCAATCTCTATATGTTCACGATTTTACCATTATCATGTCTCGGCTATTTATACACTGCGGTTTTTGAATTCGCTCGGGTTTGGTGTTGAACAAAATTCCCTGGTATTTCAAAGGCCTTTACTCAAGAGGCAGCAGCTCGATGTTACGGAAATGCACGGGGTGGCTTTCCGCCTGGAGGGCGATATATCCATCCTCGATCAGCAGGTTATCCGGGTCTGTAACAAGGGTTTTTGTATTGGTGTCGCTTGTGTCATATTGAGGCCTTGAATAGGCAAGAACTTCTTCACCATTCACAAAATGTTTGACAATATCCCCGCCATTCACTTCTGCTTCCACCTCTACCCATTGACTGCCGTGATAGGTATCGGAACCTGACTGCGTACAATGCTGGGTGATGAGTTCGCCGTCCATTTCGATATGCGTACCCATCGAGCAAATGTTGGCTGTGGGACGCTCGTTCTCGCCGTCTCCTCCCAACAGCTGGACCTCAATAGATACCGGGGACTGTTGATCCAGTGCCATCGATTCGGGGGGTTGGCAATGAAATTTGATACCACTGTTCCGATACGCCCAGTCGGGGGCTCCGGGTATTTGTTCGCCGACAAACCGGTATTCGAGTCGTATCTTATATTTAGAATAGGGCTGCTTATAAAAAAGATGCCCGAATTTGCCATCAAAGGTTTCATAGTTTTCGTAAGAGACCTTAAGCAGCCCGTCTTCCACCCGGAACGTATTTTTAAAGTTAACGCCCAGCTCATGGCCGGTAAATTTTGGAGTCCAGCCATCGAGGTTTTCCCCGTTGAACAGGGAAATCCATTTTTCCTGCGGGGCAGGCGTATCCGAGCTGCATGAAAACATAAAACCCATTGAAACAAGGACCAAAACGGCGATGAGGGGAATAAAAAGGACTTTTTTACAGGTAGCATTGGCAATAGGATTCACGGCAAAGGTATTATAAGGTTATAGTGTACGGTTCATTGACGGTTGTAGTCAGCGGTCCCATTCGTTCGCCTGCTGAGAAATTCAACCAGATCCCTCAACTCGTGCTTGGATAAGATGCCTTCCATAGAGTACATGCCGGAAGGGGAATTGATTTGTTCGGCAATTTCTTCTCTTTGAATTTTTCTTGTTTCCCCCTCCGTTACCTCGACGGTAACATAGCTGTCGGTTTCTTCCTCGAGCACGCCCTGTATTTGTTGTCCCGCTTCGGTCGTGATGGTCACAGAACCAAAGCCGGGAGCAATCCGCTTGTTGGGTGCTACCATGGATTCAAGCAGCTGTTCGCGTGTGAGAACATCACCTATCGCTGACAGGTCGGGACCTACGTTCCCGCCATCTCCGCCGACCGCGTGACAGCGAATACACTGCGCCGTGTTATCATTATAGAAGATCTGTTCGCCCTGCCGTGCATCCCCGCCATAAAGGCTTTCCCGGTATTGGGTTGCCTTGTCGTCTTCGGGCTTGGCCTCTTCATACTGTTTCAGCATGGTATTGAGTTTTTCGGAATTAGAGCTGTCTGCTGCACTGATGACATCCAGGTGAACTTCCTCGGGCAGGCTTCCATCCGTTAATTTTTCAAACTGACCGATGAGCAGTTCCGTTGCTTCTTCCGAATCGATGGTGCCCAGTGCCTTTATGGCGCTTTGCTGTTCAACAATCGATCCTTCATTGAGTACGGAAGCCAGCAGCGTCACTTTTTGAGAGCCTGGAACATCCAGGGAGGGGGTCAACCTGAGGGCTGTCATACGCAGCCGCTGGCTCTCGGACGACAAGGCCATTTCGACAGCTTTGTCCATCTTTTCATAGTCCAGGTCCCGAAGAGTATTCAGTGCAGCAATGGTAACCTCGGGAGAAGACCGATCCTGCATCAAAGCAAAGAGATCAGAGCTTGCCTCATTCAGCTTCAGGGTACTGACAGCCTTGATCAATGCAATTTTAACATCATCATTGCCGCCGGATAATATGGGATCGATGATAGTGCTCAGGGCCTGAACCGCATCGGCCTTCGGGTTTTGAATTTTCCCGCGGTACCGGCCGGTTACCCGGTCAAGGGGGGACGGATCCGGCCATACCGAGAGCGTGGCAATGGCTTCCGTACGCAGCGAATCGCTGACGCCTTCCCGCGTCGCAAAGGAGGCCAGGCGCCGGGCATCGGTCCCCGTGCCGTGGTACAGGCAGGCGTTGATAGCCCGCCGCAGGAGCGGGGTATTGGTAAACGTTCGCTGGTCAAGCATGCGGGCCAACTCCGGGAGGGCCTCTTTGATCAGGGCATCATCATTGATAGCCCGGGCGGCGTTCGTTACCACGAATGCGCTTTCGTCGGACAAGAAACGGGCTACTTCGGGGGCTTCCATCCGCTTGAGGGCCACAACGGCTGCTATTCTAACCGCTTCCGAGGGGTGGTCGGACAACTGCGCGACGGCCTGCACGTCTCCGATGCGAGCGAGTGCAATAGCGCCGCCGTGCCGCAGGTAAATGTCCCGGTCGTTATTTGCTTCCAGCATGTCGACAATAGGCTGCACTGCAGGCCTGTGCCGGATGCGTCCCAGTGCCTGCGCAGCAAAAAATTGAACGCGCAGCGATTCATCCTTCAGCAGGGGAAGCAGCGCATCGGCGTCCCCCGAATACCGAACATCTCCAAGCGTTTTAGCAACCTGTGCTCGTATCTCGGGATCCCCGTCCTTCAAATAGGGCACCAGTGATTCAGCCTCTTCAATCTCTTCCCGGGCCAGTTGTCCGACTCCCCATATGCCGTGCAGCCGTGCCAGCTGATGATCCTGTTGTTCAACCGCCTCCAGCAGGTGCTGTTTGGACGACCGGTCAACGAATTCAAACTGGGCCTTTTTTCGCACTCGCATATCTTCATGTCGCAGCAAAGAGAATAAGCGCTCCTCCTCGTAGGCGGCAAAGTCATCGCCTAACAGTTGTTTGGTCTCTTTCCTGATAGCCGAGCCGGTTTCATCCGGATAGTCAATTCGCCAGATACGTCCCATATCGTTCGTATTCCAGCTTTCGATCCAGTCGGCAAAGTAAAGCGCGCCATCGGGACCAAAGTCCAGACCTGTGGGCAGGATGCCCCGCATGAAAGGCTGGTCGGTATCCAGTTCAAAGGAAGCCCCTTTGGGCTCAAGGGTAAATGCGTTAATCGCTGAACCGGAGGCACCACCGACGAAATAGGAGACAAAAAAGTGATCTTTCCATTTGTCACTGAGCGCAGTGCCGGGATTATAGGCCATGCCGGCGGCCCCGTTGATGTAGTTGGCCACCGGCGGGAGAATATGAGCGGCCTGGTCTTCAAACCGGGGTTTAAAGTAGTTCTCATCCATCCAGACTTTATAATCGTTATTTTTTGGATCCGTATATTTCCCGAACTGCCAGTTGATCCGCCACCCGCTGTCGGAGCCGTTGACAATATATACCACACGCTCCTGCTCCCCGGCATGATCCCCGTCGTGATCCACCGATATCATGTTTCCATATTGATCAAAAGAGAATTCATGGGGATTACGGAGTCCGGCAGCGAAGACTTCGAAATTACTGCCATCCGGCTCGGATCGCAGGATGGCGCCCTGGTTGGGATAAAACCAGCGCTTCCCGTCGGGTCCCTCCACGTTCAGCCCGACATCCCCGACACTCCAGTAAATTCGTCCGTCGGGTCCCGTCGTAAGTCCCGACATACCGTGTCCCCTGAAACCGAGATGGACCCCGTAGCCATAGCTGATAGAGGTTTTGCTGTCAGCCATCCCGTCGTCGTTGGTGTCCCGGGTCCGCCACATGTCGGGCGCAATCCCGACAAACACATCCTCGTCGTGGGACAAAACCGCTCCCGCCACATCCGATTCCCTATTCCGGAAGTCCCGCAAATAGAGTTGGGAATAGTCGGCTATGCCGTCGCCGGAACGGTCGGAAATCCTGTAAATTTCCTCCCCGTCGACCGTCAGATCTTTCCAGTCGTGCGAACCGTCCCCGTTCAGATCTTCCAGCCAGCTGCTGGTCTGACCGCTGTTTTCAGGGGATAATGTTTGCGTTAAAAAATTCGCCCGTTCCTCCACGGTGGTCCAGCTCATTGATTCTGTCATCCAGTCCTCATGCCAGCGGATATCGGGTTTGGAGCTGCTTCTGCGGTTTGTAACAGAGACAAAAGCCTCCCCGTCATTAGTGACATCCAATCCGATGGGATCAGCCAGCAGTTTTTCGGAAGCCCAAAGGCTTAGCACCAGATCATCATCGGCGAGTTGAACAGACACCTCACTGCGAATCGTTTTAGCATCCCCTGCGGCTTCTTCATCCGGGATCGAAGTGATTTCCAGCTCCGGCTGGTTACCGCAACCCGTGACCATGAATAACAGGGAGGAAAGCAGGAGTATTTTCAGCAGAATAGGGTATTCATCGTAAGCTGGCAAATAGCAGTCATTTCCGGGAAGCGACATCAGTGTTTTTTCTTTTGATTAAAATCATTATACCGTTATATCCTCAGCGGTGGTGTCTTCATCCAGCACCTGGTCATTGAAGAAGATGATGAAGAATATCAGGACGGCGGCAGCAAACGCAGCGGGTATCCACCAGAAGTCATGCCACTGGGCCAGGCTCAGCGACGACGCCGTCCCCAGGAAGGCATTGTATACTTGTCCCGCCACCTGCGCACCGATCAGCATACCTACCCCATAGGTAATAAGGACAATCAGTCCCTGCGCCTGTCCCCGGATCTCAGGGGTCGACTTTTTATCCACGTAAATTTGTCCCGTCACAAAGAAGAAGTCATAGCAGATACCATGCAGCGCAATACCGGTAAGGATCATCCATATGATGGGGTCTGTGGCTCCCAGGGCAAAGAAGGCATAGCGCAAAACCCAGGCAAACATGCCGGCCGCCAGCATCCATTTGACGCCGAGACGGACAAACATGGCAGGGATCAGCACCATAAAGATCGCTTCCGACATTTGTCCGATCGTAAGTGTAGCAGCGATGTTATTGAACCCGGCATCACCCAGGAAAATCTGAGCGAAGTTGTAATAAACGTTTAACGGGATACAGATCAAAAGGGAGCTGGCCAGGAATACATAAAACGATTTGCTTCCCAGCTGTTTCAGTGCGTCAATACCGATAATGCTGCGGACAGAAGTTTCTTCGCCGGCAGCAGGCGGCGGCGTATGAGGAAGAGTAAAGCTGTAAAGCCCCAATAGCAGGCTTGCAGCCGAGGTTAAGTAGAGGGGCAAAGCGGTTTCCTCAGGTATGGCATTTTCCGCTAAAAACTGTCCCAATACAAAACTGATAATCAGTCCCGCTACAATCCAGCCGATTGTCCCGAACACCCGGATAATGGGAAAATCCTTTTCCTGGTCGTTAATATGATGGAAGGAGAGGGTGTTTGCCAGGCTCATCGTCGGCATGTAGCACAGGTTGTAGGCCAGCAGCAACAGGATAAAAATAACCGGACTGTCAACAGCCATAGGCGTTAAAAGCATGAAGACTGCACCCAGAATGTGCAGGAATCCCAGCACCTTTTCCGTGGAAAAATAGCGATCGGCAATAAGTCCCACAAAGAAAGGCGCCGCTATGGCTGCAATGGGATTCACGGTAAACGGCCAGTGTGTCAGGTTCTCCATTCCATTGGCGGTCATATACACGGCAACGGTAGAGTACCAGGCCCCCCATACGAAAAACTCCAGAAACATCATGAGGCTAAGCTTCGCTTGTAATAATCTATTCATTAAGTAATCCTTGCGTTTTAGTCCGATTTATGATTTGCAGTATCCGTTTTTTTCACAACTAAGTATGTAAAAAAAATATCACAGTTTTTGTAAAATTATTTTTTGGGTAATATGACAAAAAAATAGCAAGGAGCAAATTGCATCCCATAAATATTTTGTTACATTATAAATACGAAAGTAATCATGCAACTGACAACAGCAGCGACAATTATTGGAAGGCAGGATAACTGTAGTGAAGGATATCTGAGAAGACCGATATTTGTGCTAAAAATATTTTTGACGTAGATTATTATGGATAGAAAGCATTTTTTACAGGTGGGAGGATTGGGCGCAGCGGCTGCATCAATATCAGTAACCGGCCTTATTTCAGCATGTAGCTCAGGAGAAACCTCAGAGTCGGTGGACGATCTTTTTTTTGACATCTCTCTGGCTCAATGGAGCTTGCATAACGCTATCTTTGACGGGGAGATGGATCATCTTGATTTTCCGGCCACCACCAGGA
Source organism: Fodinibius roseus (assembly GCF_900129315.1). Taxonomy (GTDB): domain Bacteria; phylum Bacteroidota; class Rhodothermia; order Balneolales; family Balneolaceae; genus Fodinibius; species Fodinibius roseus. The sequence continues at coordinate 25,828 of NZ_FQUS01000014.1, read as the reverse complement.
ATGAGTTTGGGATCACTGCCGTGGAATATGTGAACCAGTTCTTTATGGACAAAGCGGAAGACACCGATTACCTGGATGAGATGAACAGCAGGTGTGATGACCTGGGAGTGAATCAGATACTCATTATGGTTGATGGGGAAGGCCCCCTGGCAGCTATCGATGACGGGAAACGCCGGGAAGCGGTGGAAAATCACTATAAATGGGTGGAAGCGGCCGAATACCTGGGGTGCCATTCCATTCGCGTGAATACTCGTGGAGACGGAACGAAAGAGGAACAGAAGAAGACAGCCGTCGATGGTTTGGGAAGCCTGGCTACCTTTGCCGAAGATTATGATATCAATGTGATTGTTGAAAATCACGGCGGTTACTCTTCTGATGGTAAGTGGCTTGCCGATGTAATGGAGCAGGTTGATATGGAGAACTGTGGTACGTTACCCGATTTCGGTAATTTTTGCCTAAAAAGCGAGGACGGAGCCTGTGTCGAAGAGTATGACTATTATACCGGGGTCGAAGAAATGATGCCGTATGCCAGGGGAGTCAGCGCCAAGAGTCACGACTTTAATGAGGAGGGTGAGGAAACAAATATCGATTATCGGAAGATGCTAAAAATTGTGAAGGATGCCGGATATACCGGACATATCGGAATTGAATATGAGGGAAGTGAGCTCAGTGAGATTGAGGGGATCAAGGCGACAAAAGAGTTGTTAGTGGACGTTGGAAAAGAACTCTCGGCATAGGTAATGGATCGCACGGGTTATGCAGACATCCAGTAAAAGACAACTGTGGCTTCCTAACCCGCAAATCTTAAATCGCAGGTGCTCTCTCGTTTCTTAAACAAAATAAGAGGTGATAACATCAAAAAAACAACCAAATGGATAGACGTCGATTTTTAGAAGAATCTGTTCTGGCGGCCGCGGCATTGGGGGCACCGTTTATCTCGACCGCACCGGCTGTCGGGAAACGCCGGGGAGAAGCCTACCGGCAGAATGAGCAGGCCATACCTTCCGGAGACGGAGCCGTAATTGATACCAATGTCCACCTGCTGTGTTATCCTTTTCGGGATTTCAAGTACGGAGCAACGGAAGAGCTTGTGGACAAACTCAGACGCCACAATATAAAGCAAGCGTGGGCCGGTAGCTATAGCTCGCTCTTTCACAAAAATATTGATTATGTCAACGCCAGACTGACCAGAGAATGCAGGAAGAAAGGTGACGGAATGCTCCTTCCTTTCGGGACGGTCAACCCGATGTTTCCGGACTGGAAAGAGGATCTTCGGCGCTGCCACGAGGAGTACAAGATGCCCGGTATAAGGCTCTACCCGGGCTATCACGGATATTCACTTGAGCAGGAGCCTTTTGCCTCCTTGCTCCGGGCAGCCACAGAGCGGAATCTGCTCGTTCAGCTCGTTATTGCTATGGAAGATGAGCGAATGCAGCATCCACTGGTAGAGGTGCCAAATGTGGATGTTAGCCCATTGCCCGGGGTGTTAAAAGGGATACCTGAGATACGATTACAGCTTGTGCATCCATTTCGCCACGTGCGGGGGGAACGTCTGCAGTTAATGGTCGATGAGACAGGGGTTCTTTTCGAGATTTCCAACCTGGACGGGTTGGGCGCCCTGGGACGCATAATAGAGGGGGACCACTGGTATTTGCGGGATGTTTCAATTCCACCTGAACGACTACTTTTCGGGTCCCATTTTCCTTATTTCCCGCTCGAAAACTCGCTGTTCAAGTTCATGGAATCTCCTCTTTCAAAAAAGCAGGCGAGGACCATCATGAGCAAAAACGCAGAACGTCTTCTGGCGGTACAATAACAAATTCAACAAGTCAAAGTAAAACAACGGCGTGGATTACGCCGGGACTATCAAGCCTATGAGTGACTATAACTTTGCCATCAAACCCGAAGCATACGGTCTTCCATCACGAGAAAATCTCGTGGATATGCGGATCTGGGATCTTCACTATCATGGGTTGAGCAGTCATGCGGAGATCATGCCCTATTTTGACCGCATGGGAGTTGAGCGTGTGTTTTCTCTTGATATTGCCCGCCTCAGAGGGGGCGGCGGAACCGTTTCGGCGGCGGAAGCTGAAAAAAACGCGCAGGAAAACATTGCTTTGCTCGAGAAGGAACATGAGCGTATGTCCGGGATAATCCGCATAGATCCGACTCGGGTCGAGGAAACGCTTGAACTGATCGACCGGCTCATTGCCAACGGCCCCTGCGTGGGAATCAAGACGGGGAGACCGCTCGATGAACCTGTTACTGTTGCACACCCCAACTACGATCCCATCATCCGGCGGCTTGCCGAGCTCGAAGCCATCATCTACATCCATTCTGGATATATGGTCGGCGGGGAGCCCAGAACCTATTATGGAGGGACAAGAGTGGGAGAGGCCCATCCGGGCCATGTAGCCGAGCTTGCGGCCCGGTTTCCCGATGTGCCTCTTATCTGTGGCCACCAGGGAACCGACTGGGAATTGGGGGTACGGGCCATTCGGCCGCATAAAAATGTACTCATGGAGTTCAGTGGTATGGACCCAGCATCGGGCGCCGTCGATTTTGCGGTCAAAGAGCTCGGTGCCGACCGGCTGGTATGGGGCTGCCACGCACCAACCAGGAGCTTTGCGAATGAACTGTCTAACGTCTATGACAGTGATATGAGCAGATCGCAGCGTAAAATGATTTTAGGAGGCAATCTACGCCGTATATCCGCCTCTATTCACCGCCGGAAGGGAATTCCTGTCGACATTTAAAAGTTTCCAGCGTACCTTCATTCCAAAGGGGACAGCGCCAAGAGGAAAAACAACAGCTTCGTCACATTTAGAGGTAAAAACCAAAGGCGAGGACTTTCTTATCTACTATACGGTTATGACTTAGCAAAGGGCACTACGATCGGTTATCAACCTACAGGCAAAATTTTTTAGGTCAAGGAAATTTATCAGGGGGACACTGCCGGAACGTTTGATGGATTTGGAATTATGACCACACGGGTTAGTGTCAACTGAGGGTGCTTGTTTTTGCCAATTATCAAGACCAAGGGACCGGTCGCTTTGCCCGGCCAAAGATATTCTGATTCCCGATAGATTTTTTTAACTTTAAAGTTTATCATAAGAAAATCTAAATGCTCTGCCGGAAGTCATCTGGGGAATATGAAAAAAGGCGTAAAGTTATGGGTCAAAAAAATAAAGGGAGGAGATCGAAAAGCATTTGAAAAGCTTTTTCTCAGGTTTTATGAACCCCTGTGCCAGTTTTCCTGGCAGTTTACCCGCTCACGGCATGTTTCTGAGGAGTTGGTACAAGAAGTGTTCCTGGCGGTTTGGAAGTCAAGAGAAACGCTTGATTCAAAAAAAGACGTAAGATCCTATTTATATCAGTCCGTTCGAAACAAAGCCCTCAATCATATTAAGCATCAGGAACTGGCGGAGGAGTATAATAGCAAAATTGAATGGTTATCACCCACCCCGGTAACCCAGACACATCATTACGGGGAGCAATCGGAGTTTGAGAAGGCTGCAAAAAAAGCAATTGAAAATCTTCCTGATCGTGCCCGTCAAGTTTATAAGCTAAGCCGGAAAGACGGGCTCACCTATCGGGAAATCTCAGACGTCCTGGATATATCTGTTAAAACCGTGGAGTCCCAGATGAGCAGGGCTCTTAAAAAGTTACGCAATTCTCTTTCGCAGTATCTGTAGAGGCGACTTTGCAATACCGTTCTTTTGACCAATCCCTGCATCTTTGCGCATTCAACATGCTCACTTATGTCTTATGTGCTGCGGTTCTGAATTCGCTCAGGGTTGGTATTGGTCAAGATTCCTGGTATGCCAAAGTCTTCCATGATTTTTGTGATGTTATTATGCTCCTTCATGCATTGAGTCCGGGACCTATAGACACCTGTGCAATACTTTCCGTTCCGTGCAATCGTGTTGCGGTCAGGCAGGCTGAAGTACTCATGGAATGGCATAATCATTTATTTGATACGTTTTTCAAAGCCACTTACAGTGATATTACAGGTGAGCTTTTGAATATCTTTCACGGGATATCGAATATTTTTTCTTTTTTTGGAAGAAAAATAAAAAATATTACAGGGTACCTCTTTTCTCAGTTGTATTAACAACAGAGGAACATTATAAACTGAGATTAGAAGTCACCGGTAATATATGAACTGGACGATACTGCACAAGTATTTGTCGGATGAATGCACCCAGGCAGAAAAAGAAAAGGTGGAGCACTGGATTCGTTCCGATCAACGAAATCAGGCGTTTTATGATTCTCTTGAAAAAATTTGGAGCATCGAGCCCGATCACAATATAAAGGTGGATGCTAAAGATGCCTGGAACTCTTTCAGGGAAAAAATTTCAGAGGAAAAGGAGGGGGAGGGCGAGTACGCATCTCAAAAAACGTTAACAGGCTTTCAATCCATTCAATCTGGCAAACCCGGAAGAAAAGGGTACAGGCGGCCGGTTGCCGTTTCCATTGCCGCAGCCATGATATTACTGGCCGGAGTTTTGATGTATTTTTTTCTGCCGAACTTCGGGGCAACCGATCAAGAACTTGCTCAAAAAAAATCCCAGATCCAGGAAATTTCAACGGAACTGGGACAGCGTACCTCGTTTCGGTTAGCGGATGGGACGCAGGTGTATTTGAATGCCGACAGCCGCGTTCAAATTCCATCAACTTTTGGAGACAGCATACGCAGTGTCCAGCTGCAGGGAGAAGCCTACTTTGATGTAGCGCGCGATCCGAGTGTCCCGTTCGTTGTCTATTCCGGTCATTCTTCCACCAGAGTTTTAGGAACACGATTTGGCGTTAAGGCCTATCCTCAGGATGAAAGAGTGCAGGTTGTTGTTGAAGAGGGAAAAGTGGCCCTGAGCTCTTCTGGCAGGTCTGCTGCCGAGGATCTTCACCTGACTGCCAATCAGGTGGGGTTACTGGGTTCTGACGGAGAGCCGCAGGTAACAAGGGTAAAAGGAGTTTCAGCTTATTTTGCATGGAAGGATGGCCGAATGGTTTTCGAATCAACTCCTTTCGAAAAAGTCATACCTCAACTGGAGCGGTGGTATAATGTTAAGATTGTAACGGATACCGCTCTTTATTCCCGGCAGGTGACAGCTTCATTTAGTGATGAACCCATGCTGGAGGTGATAAATATCCTCGCGCTCTCTCTCAATGCAGAATTTCAAAGAGACGGCCGAAATATCAGTTTTTATTTAAAAAATCATAAACAGGTAAACTAACAATTAACGGGGGTTTTATGATAGGACGAAACCGATTCAGAATTTACAGAAGGGGAATAAAATTAATCTGCTTTTTTGCAGTGTTTTTTTTCACCATGCATTCGTTGCAGGCTCAAGATACGACAGCCGGTAATGACGGCAGCCTTTTTACCAAGGCTTCTGTTTTATCCGGTATCGATTTAAACTACAGTCGTGCGACTCCTACATCTCTCAATAAAATGATTTCGCTGGAATTTGAGAATGTATCAATAAAGAACGCTCTTGAGAATATTGTCCGGAGGGCGGGCTTTCAGCTTTCATACAGTGACCAACAGGTTCCCTTGTCAAGGCACATAACAATAAATTTGCAAAATGTGACCATTAATAAAGCACTATGGAAAGTTTTGGAAGGGACGGGATTACGGTTTGCTTTGTCGCCGAACAATCATCTGGTTTTGACAAAACGGGAGGATTCTAAAAAAGAGGCTGCTGTGGAGGTTATTTCGGGGACCGTCACGGATGCCCAGACAGGAGAAACGTTGCCGGGCGTAAATATTTTGATCAAAGGGACTTCCACCGGGACTTCTACTAATACAGAGGGACAGTTTGAACTTGATGTTCCCTCTTTGCAGGACACCCTGGTTTTTTCCTTTATCGGGTACCAAACTCGTGAAGTACCGATCAACGGGCGGACTGTAATTGATGTGGCGCTACAGTCTCAAGCCGTATCGGGGGAGGAACTGGTTGTCACCGGTTATGGCGTTCAGAGGAAATCCGATGTCACCGGTTCAATCGGAATGGTATCCGGAGAGGAGTTGGAAAAACAACCTTCATTCAACGCCCTGCAGAGTTTAAGAGGTAAAGTAGCAGGAGTTAACATTTTTACCAATTCCGGTGCTCCCACCGGAAGCAACAGGGTAGTGATCAGGGGATCCGGGTCTATAAATGCCGATACGGACCCGTTATATGTTGTCGATGGTGTTGCAATGCAAAATGGCATTGAATATATGAATCCAAACGACATTGAAAGCATTGAAGTACTGAAGGATGCCTCAGCTACGGCCATTTACGGTTCAAGGGGAGCTAACGGAGTTATTTTAGTGACCACGAAGCGGGGTGATTCGGCCGGCGAAGGTGTTACTGTAAGTTATGATGGCTCTTTTAGTGTCGGTAGGATGCGGGGCCGCATGGATGCCATGAATGCTGAAGAGTTTATGGAGGTTCAGCGGATCGGCTATGAAAATGCCCCTCTGTTTGATGATTATGCACCGGGTGAAGAGCCTACCTTAGACCTTTCTCCCGATATAGGAACGTTGTTTGATGATCAGGGTAACCCTATTTATGATACCGACTGGCAGGATGCCGTCACGCGAACAGCTCTTTCACACAATCACCAGATAGGAGTACAATCGGGAGGAGAAGAGTCATCTTTCGGTGGATTTTTAAATTATACCAATAATGAGGGAATTATTCTCAATTCATGGATGAAACGCGCCAGCGCTAAAATTGTGTATGATGCCGATCCCACTGACTGGTTATCCATAGGAACAAACCTAACCGTAAATAAAACCTGGGAAAACAATATTGAAGAAGGAGGCGGTGGCCAGGAGATCCGCCGGACAATGATTGAGTTTGCTCCCATACTGCCGGTAAGATGGGAAGATGGTTCATATACGCACTTTAACGATGTGCAAAGCCTGACCCTTGAAGGCCAACCTAATCCGGTCCATCGCGCTCTGGAAGAAGACAGATTGCGGGATCGAATTCAACTGTTCGGTAATACCTTTGCTGAATTTCAGATTACGGGAAACTTAGAATTCCGTACGCAATTCGGAATAAATAATACCAATTTTGAAGCCCGTAACTACCAGCCGACTGACCTGGAATCTCCATCCACGTCGGTAGGAAATGCCAGCATAGAAAACAGTGAAACCACCTACTGGCAGAATGAAAATTATCTTACCTATATCATTGATAGCGGTAGCCACAGTCTTAACGCGGTCTTGGGAGCCAGCTGGCAGGGAACGGACTACAGAGCCAATTCTTCGGATGTGCGGGAGTTTCCCAACGATTTGTATCGCACCAACAATATTGATGCGGCAACCGACATTAACAGCATTCCGGCCTCCAATGCCTATGACTGGACAATGAATTCCTATTTTGTCCGCGGAAGCTATACCTATGATGAAACGTATAGCGCAACTTTTACGAGTAGATTGGACGGATCGTCCCGGTTCGGGGAAAACAATAAATATGGTTTTTTCCCATCGTTGGGACTGGGTTGGACGGCTTCAAACGAAGATTTTATGTCGGATATAGAATTTATCGACTATTTAAAGTTTAAAGGTTCCTTAGGTAAAACCGGCAATACTGAAATCGGAGTTTACCAGTCGTTATCGACCATAAGTTCAGGGACGGCCTTAATCGGGGGAACGCGTCGAACCTCCAGTAGTTTACAGAGGTTAGCCAACCCGGATCTGGAGTGGGAGAAAACCACCCAGTACAATGTCGGAGTGGAGCTCGACCTGTTCAACCAGATCGTATCGTTAGAAGCCGATTACTATTATAAACTCACGGATGATCTGTTGCTTGACCGTCCGATCCCGGCTACCACCGGCTTTGACGTGGTTATGGACAATGTGGGATCTGTATCGAACCGCGGGGTGGATTTTATGATGACAACCAACAATATTCGGACTTCAGACTTTTTCTGGTCTACTACTCTTAACTTTAATTACAACATCAACAGGGTTGAAAGTCTGGGCGCTGAGGATGAAGATATTTTCCCGGGTCCCAACTGGGTATCCGGAAGCCAGACGATACTCAGAGTAGGAGAGCCGATAGGCACCTTTTATGGGTTCAAGCGGATGGGTACATGGAATACCGACGAAGCGGAAGAGGCTGCTGATGCTGGTCGAATACCGGGAGAGGCCAAACGGTCGGAAGAGCGGCAAATTATCGGTCATGGCATGCCCGACTGGACCGGAAGTTTTTCCAACCAGTTTAATTTCGGAAACTTTGATTTTACGGCTGATCTGCAGTTTGTCTATGGCAGTGAAATCATGCAGCAGTTCTTACATACCGCCGAAGACCGGCAGGCGCTTACGAATGGGATCAGCACCCAACTGCATGATGCATGGACCGTAGACAATCAGGACACGCCCATTCAGCGAATCAGGCACCAGCCTATTTCCGGACAAAATACCCAGGCTGACAGTCACTGGATCGTCGACGGTTCCTATATCAGGGGGAATCTTTTCTCGGTAGGATATACGTTCGACCAGAATATGACCTCCCGGATGGGGGTGCAGCAAATGAGGATTACGGCAAGCCTGGAAAATGCATTTGTGATTCATCATCCCGACTTCAAAGGTCACGACCCCGAAGGGTCGTCATGGCAGGGAAATCCGAATACACAAAACATTTTCTTTTACCAGTATCCCAAGCCGCGAACATTTACCCTTGGAGTGAACTTCAGGTTTTAAACACGAATTTTTTAAAATACATATTCTAACATTATGAAGAAGTTAATTTTTGTTCTCGTATTGTCTTTTGGGGCGTTCAGTTCGTGTGATAACTTTTTGGCGGAAACCCCGAAGGATGAAATTTCTGTGGACCAGCTGCTGAATACGCCGGAAGGCGCCCGCGGACTGGTGAATGGGCTGTACCGGGATGGGCAGGGTCAGAGCTTTTACGATTCCGGGGGCTTCGGAGGTGCTGATGTCATGATGGGCGGCTACATGTCCGGCTATTTCGACAACGAAGGGAAGGGAGAACGCATACAGGGACAGGTCGCCCAGGACCTTCAGGTTGGTCCCGAAGTGTTGAATCAATTTTTTGACGGCTGGTGGTCGGGTCACTATGAAGTGATATCCAGGGCCAACACAGCCCTGAAATATATTCCGGATATGGCTGGATTATCTGACGACGAAAAGAATCAATTGCTGGCGGAAGCCCGTTTTTTCAGAGCTCTGAATTATTTCTCCCTGGTTAAATTTTTCGGCGATGTACCATTGGTTACGGAACCGGTAGAAGGGTTAGAGAATATAGAGGTGGAACGGACCAGTTCTGAAACGGTATATGATCAAATTATAGCGGATTTGGAGTGGGCACTGAACCAGGGATCATTAACCGAGGGAGCATTTTCGATGAACGGTTACCGGATAACGGAGGCCGCCGCTTCTACCCTGTTGGCCGAGGTTAATCTTCAAATGGCCGGTTATCCTCTTCAGCAGACTGCTCATTATGCCAATGCGGCCGAAGCTGCAAGAGCCGTTATCCAGTCCGGCACCCATGAATTGGTACAACACGGAGAATCCACAGAGGAGAGTGCTTATAATAAAATGCGTACCTCAGATACCGACCGGGAGTATATTTATGGGATCGAATATGAATCAGAGATCGATCCCAGCGAGTATCCCCGCATAACGGTTCCGGGCGTCATACGACCGGAAGGAATTAATTACGGGCGTACCTTAAATGCCTATCGGCCTATAGAAGAATTCACCCGGTTCTATAATCCGGATGAAGATCTTCGAATACAGAATAAACAGCTGTTTTATAATTCCCTCGAACGCGGCGGACAAGAATATCAATTTGGAGAGTGGGCTCCCTACCTGTGGTTCGAGGAAGATGCTATCTTTGAGACCGGCAGAGGGGGACGAGATATCAGAGTGTATCGCTATGCTGACGTCCTTTTAATTGCGGCGGAAGCGATCGCCCGTTCGGAAGGGGTCACCGGTGAAGCTGTTTCCTATCTTACGGATGTAAGAAATCGTGCTTACTGGCAAACGGACAGAAGTGAGATTGAAGCTTCTTTAACCGGACTTTCCGAGCAGGAATTCGTTGAGGAAGTTTGGAAAGAGCGACTTCGTGAATTGGCACTGAACTTTAAGATCTGGTCGGATATTCAGCGAACCCGGCAATACCCCGTACCCTCGGAAAGCAATCCGGGTGAGATCACCTTTGTTGATGTGGTCGGTCAATCCAATAACTGGGGACAAACATATGAAGAACATCATCTGTTGTACCCGCTTCCGGATGATGAAATCCAGACCAATCCTGCACTTGAACAAAATCCGGGGTATTAAACTTTCTTGGTGTTGGATTTGCATCTCGAATATATTTCGATTAGAATGCAACATTCTGTTTTAATAGTAGGAATAGAAAGCCAGTGTAATTTTTATTTACACACCAGTAGTTTTAGAAGGCTTTGAAAAATCAGGAATGTTAGTCAATATCAACCCCTGAGCGCATTCAAAACCCCAGCATACAAGGCCTATATGAGGGTGTTAAATGCGCAAAAATGCAGCGATTGGCCAAAAGAACCGTTTTGCAAAGCCTTCGTATAATTTGAGATATAACAAGTATACAGGATAATATTTATGCAGATTAAAGAAAGTCCCGAAGAGTATGATGTTTGTATTGTAGGTTCCGGAGCCGGGGGCGGAATGGCGGCCCATGAGCTTACCAAGGCGGGGGCAAATGTCGTTATGCTGGAAGCCGGGGGATGGTTCGATTCGGAGGATTTTGCCATGTTTACCTGGCCCTATGAGTCGCCCCGCCGCGGGGCCAGCACCCGACTGCAGCCCTTTGGAGAATTCGACGCCTGTTTCGGCGGTTGGGATATTGAGGGCGAGCCTTATACCCAAAAGAACGACAGTAATTTTGACTGGTTCCGGGGCCGCATGTTGGGGGGACGGACGAACCACTGGGGACGTATTTCGCTGCGTTTTGGTCCGGATGACTTCAACGGGAAGAGTATCGATGGACACGGAGATGACTGGCCCATTAACTACGAGGACGTCAAACCCTACTATGACCGGATTGATCGGCTGATCGGGCTTTTTGGAACGAACGAAGGTATTCCGAATGCCCCCGGAGGGATTTATATGGATCCCCCGGAACCGCGTTGCTATGAATATTTGATTAAGGATGCCTGCGATGATATGGGTATTCCATGTATTCCATCCCGTTTGTCGATTATTACGGAATCTCATAATGACCGAGCGGCTTGCCATTATTGCGGGCAGTGTAACCGCGGTTGTTCCACGCATTCTAACTTTTCGTCGCCCTCCGTATTGCTTCCCCCGGCCCTGGATACCGGGAATCTGGAAATTAGGACCGGCGCTATGGTTCGCGAGGTGACGTATAGCGATGGCAGAGCCACGGGGGTTTCGTATGTTAATAAGGAGGACAAGCAAGAGTATAAAGTTCGGGCGAAGGTCGTAGTGTTAGCAGCCAGCGCCTGCGAATCCGCCCGGTTGCTTTTGAATTCAAAATCTGCTGATTTTCCCAATGGGCTTGCCAATTCGAGCGGAGTGGTTGGGAAATATCTCAATGATTCGACCGGGACATCGGTTATGGGGCTTATCCCGGACCTCATGAATGCGCCTGCTCACAATGAAGATGGTACCGGCGGAATGCATTTGTACATCCCCTGGTGGGAAGACAACAGCAATTTAGACTTTGCCCGGGGTTATCACGTAGAACTGTGGGGTGGACGCGGTATGCCGAGCTACGGGTTTATGGGGGGGATCCAGAATTATACCGATATTTATGATGATCGTCCCAAAGGCGGTGGTGGCTATGGAAAACAGTTAAAAGAAGATTACCGTCGCTATTATGGCTCCATGGTTGGCTTTTCAGGCCGGGGCGAAGCTATTTCCTATGAAGATAACTATTGTGAAATAGATCCGAATGTGGTAGATGAATGGGGAATTCCGGTATTGCGATTTAATTATGAGTGGAGCGATCAGGAGTATAACCAGGTAAAACATATGCAGGAGACTTTTCACCGTATTATAGAAGAGATGGACGGAACCCCGCTGTGGGATATTCCTCCCAAAGAAGAGGGATACGGCATTACCAATCCCGGTGAAATTATCCATGAGTGCGGCACCACCCGAATGGGTGAGGATCCCGATACATCGGTACTTAACGAATATTGTCAGGCACACGATGTTCCCAACTTATTTGTTGCCGACGGGGGACCCTTTGTATCTATGGCCCATAAAAATATCACATGGACTATTTTGGCCTTGTCGATGAGAACCTCGGAGTATATAGCTGATCAAATGAATAAAGGAAATCTATAATTATAGCCGTGAGTCATAAGTCCTACAGTAGTGAGAAGCCCTTGATTAATCTCCGGTGCTTTTTACTTGTGACTTGCGACTCATGACCAAAGACGAACAAACACTATGGACAGAAGAGATGCGATAAAAACGTTGTCCCTGGGAACGCTGGCAGCCAGTTTCGCGATGACCGGCTGCGAGCAGGCTCCCGAAGAAGCGGCTAAACAGCACAAGTTCTGGAAGCACGTAACGGAAGAGGACCTTGAGAAGTGGGAAACGCAGTTTTTTACCGACCATGAGTTTGAAACAGTACGGCAATTGGCCAACATGGTTATTCCGGCCGATGAGCGTTCGGGGAATGCCGAAGATGCCGGCGTTCCGGAGTTTATCGATTTCATGATGCTGGATCGTCCCGAAAACCAGACGCCGATCCGCGGAGGACTGAGCTGGCTGGATGTACAGTGCCAGAAACGGTTCAATAAGAAATTTATAGACTGCACGGAGCAAGAGAAAACCGAAATGCTTGATGAGATTGCCTACCCGGATGTGGCGAGACCCGAAATGCAGCCGGGCGTTACCTTTTTTAACCGGTTCAGAGATTTGGTGGCCTCCGGTTTTTGGTCTAGTAAAATCGGAATTGAAGATATCGGCTATATGGGCAACCAGCCCTACGACTGGCAGGGCTGTTCTCACGAAGCCCTTGAACATATCGGTCTCGCTGATAAAAAAAGAAGTACCGCCTGAGTGCTTCCGGTGTTGCTGGGAAAGGATTGCCGGGATTAAAATAAATGCTCGCTGATTAAAAAACAGGAATATAAGGAGTGCAGGCGTAATCACCGGGAAACCCTGGAGAAAATAGAATCGATAGCGACGGGATACATGTTGATCCTTTTTTAATAAGAGAAAGAAAATTATTAACCTGTTTTTAACTAAATACGATAATTATATGAATGCTATGAAATTTTTATCCGTGCTAAGTTTATCGCTGGGACTGCTCATCACAAGCAGTTGCATGAGCCAGGCCCAGCATAATGAATTATCAGAGGAAGAAAAAGACGAGGGCTGGACTTTGCTCTTTGACGGGGAGACAACCGACCGGTGGCGGGGCTATAACAAGGAAGCTTTTCCGGAGCAGGGATGGACCTTGGAAGAGGGCAATTTAGTGGTACTGTCGGATGGAGGGGGCGGAGACATCATTACCCGGCAAAAATATGGCGACTTTGAGCTGAAATTGGAATGGAAAGCGGCCAAAGGTGCGAACGGGGGTATTTTCTACCGGGCTATGGAGCAGCCGACCCAGCCTATCTATTGGTCGGCCCCGGAGGTACAGATCCTGGACAATGAAAATCATCCCGATGCCGAGCGGGGAGAAAACGGCAATCGCAAGGCGGGATCCCTGTATGACCTGATTCCCGCGCAACCACAGAATACGAACCCTTTTGGCCAGTGGAATTCCGTGAAAATAGTAGCGGACGGGTCTAATATCGAGCACTGGCAAAACGGGGAGAAAGTAGTGGAATATGAACTGTGGACCAACGAGTGGTACGAGATGATCCGCAACAGCAAGTTCCGTGAGCATCCCGAATTCGGCGACGCCCGGGAAGGCTATATAGGCTTGCAGGACCATGGAAACAGGATAGAATTTCGCAATATCAAAGTTAAGGAGCTTGAATAAGATTTTTATCCGACTTCCTGAAGCGCAAAGTTGATTCTGAGTTTCCGACACAGGCGTTGCAATTCCTTGCGCGTAGCCTCCTCGACCGAGATGCCCCGGCTCCGGCACTGTTGGGTTTTCCGGTGAGACTGCTCCCCGGGAATCAGGATCTGGTCCATTCCAGATATTTATCGTAAAGCTTTTTTTACGGGGACTTATCTATAGATTCTGATAAAATAATAAAAAATAGGGTTGCCTCATTCTGTACAGTTACTTTATTCATTCAAAAGGAAAAGCCCATTATTGTTACCCCGATTGTTATCCGGCTTGATCCAAAAATTTTCATAGACAAATTTTTAATGTTTCACCTTTTGAGACAGGAAAAAGGGAATAATTTTATCCTTGATTATAATATTGTTTAACAAATTTATTTGTTTTTTAGGAAAAAGTTGCTTTTTTAAAAGTGGTTTTTGATTGCTTATTTAAAAAAGTTGGATGGATGCAGAAGACTACAACGAAAAGAACTGGATAGATAATGTTCAGCAAGGGGATGAGAAAGCTTTTGAACGACTATTTAAGAAATACTTTTATGATTTGTCTCGTTTTGCCTGGCGGTATGTAAAATCAAAGGCTGTTGCAGAGGAATTAGTCCAGGAAGTTTTTGCCGATATTTGGGATAACAGGAAAGTGTGGAATCCGACCAGTTCTCTAAAACTTTATCTTTACCAGTCTGTCAAGCACCAGGCGCTGGATTACCTGAAACATGAGCAAGTACGGGATGAATATGATCCCCAGTGGAGGGAAAAGAGAGAGCATCCCACCATACGTTTGCAGGATACCCGCCGAGAAGAACAGATTCGAAAAGCCATAAACAAAGAAATAGAGGCGCTCCCGCCCCGAAGTAAGATGACCTACAAATTACACCGGCATGATGGCTTAACCTATAAAGAGATTGCCGAAGTGATGGATGTTTCGGTGAAAACGGTGGAGTCACAAATGACCCGAACGTTAAAACGACTGCGGAAGCGTCTGTCCTACCTGCTGCCCTTTCTTCTGATTGCTTCTCTGACCGTATAACCACCCCCCCCCTTATTTTACAAGAGCTTTATTTGGACACTTCGTGCCAGTCAACTCCTGAGACTCGGATTAACTTCCGATATAAAAAAGATTTTAAAGTGTGATTGCAGGAATTATTGATAACAGCGCCAGGAGGGAATGAATGAGATTTGCAAGCGGCCTGTTAAAGTATTTTTAAATTTTTACCGCATGATTTAAAAATTAATTGAAAATAAATTGCAGGGTCCTGAATTTTTCAATCGTCTTATTAACAAAGGTATTAAAAAAATGATTTGAAAGATGCCAACAGCAGATATGTGGAGATTGATACAGCGCTATGTTACCGACCGGTGTTCCGTATCAGAAGAACGAAAGGTAGAGCGCTGGATGGAGGAAGATCCGGCCAACAGAAAATTGGTTGAAGAGCTGGAGCAAATTTGGTCGCTTACCCCGGAAGAAGATTTTGAGATGAGTGTCCAGGATGCCTGGGACCGTTTTCGGATTCGAGAAATGAGAGGTCCTCTGTCGAATAAAAAGAAAAGAAACAGAACCAGAACTTCGTCGGGCAGTCGCCGCATGGTAACAATGTTTCGAGCGGCAGCCGCTATATTGCTAATGGTCTTTGTCGGATTTTTTTCCTGGCAATACCTGGCTGATCAAGGGACAGAAGAACAAACATATCAAGAGCAGAAACAGAATATTGAGACTCAAAAGGGTGAAAAAGCACAGATATCATTTTCTGATGGGACGGTCGTGACGTTGAACGCCGCCAGTTCCTTGCGTTATCCGAAACAATTTAAGGGATCAAAACGAGAGGTATATCTGACGGGTGAAGCCTATTTTGAGGTAGCCTCCAATGCGGATAAATCCTTTGTCGTTCATACCAGTAGAGCAGATGTGGAGGTACTTGGTACGAAATTTAATGTTCGGGCCTGGAAAGAGGATGCCGCCGTTGATGTGGGGGTACGTGAAGGAAAAGTAGCGGTTAGCACAGCTGAAAACGGCAGGCAGAGGGACAGAGTACTGCTTGGCAGAGGACAGTTTACGAGTGTAATAGAAGGAGAGGGAATTTCAGACGTTCGGAATATAGACGTTGATAAGCATCTTCTTTGGCTGAATGGAGGGATGTATTTTGATAATGTCCCCTTCAAACAAGTATTCCTCCAGATTGAACGAAAATTTGATGTTCATATTTCTGTATCAGCCACTGAGAGTATCCTGGAGGTGCCTTTTACCAGTACCTTCAGAGACAGGGAATTAAGCAAGATCTTACAAGTACTATCTGCTTCTATGAAAATGGAGTACCGGCGGGAGGGGAATGAGATAGAATTTTACAGGCCCAAAAACAGTAACTGATTATTTTTTTCCGATAGGGGAATTAGCAGGGATAAATACATTGAAAACAGTGGGTGTTTAAAATGTTAAAGTTAAATAGTGGAGACAGACAAATGGATAAGTGGATACGGTATATTCGATGCGGATTAACATGCCTGATTATTGTTGGATTTCTACCAGCAGATCTGGAGGCGCTGCAAGTTCAGAATAATCAAAAATATACATACAATGAAATATCGTATGCAACAATACTGGATGAATACGAAGCTTTTTATAAGACCGATTTCGACACAAAGATCAGCGTTGTAGTGGATGGGCTGACTGTTGAAGAAGCCCTAAGGGAAATCGCTGATATTACCGGGATGAAGCTGACTTATCGCGGTGATATTATGGAAAGAAAGGAGGTAACATTGGTGAATAACAAGATAAGCGTCAGTGATGCCCTGGATTATGTACTACAGGGAACGAAGCTTGATTATCTGTTTTCACGGGATGGCTATTTACTGGTATATGACTCCGAAGAGGAGCTGTTGAAGATTCAAGCTCAGGAAGAAATAAGCGGTACGGTTACTGATGCTCAATCGGGCGAAACACTTCCGGGGGTTAATGTCATCGTAAAGGGAACGACTACCGGGACTTCTACCGACAGTGACGGTGCATTTGAGTTAACCGTGGAGTCGCTGCAGGATACGCTTATCTTTTCTTTTGTTGGGTATCAAACCCGGGAAGTGCCGATTAACGGGAGGACGGAGATTGATGTAGCCCTGCGGACACAGGCTATTGCCGGTGAGGAATTGGTTGTTGTGGGGTATGGTACTCAGCAACGAGAAAATGTAACTGGTTCAATTAAACAGATCTCAGGTGATGATATCGCTGAGCAGGCTGCTGTGCAGACTTCATCGGCATTAATGGGCAAAATTTCAGGTACGCAGGTTATTCAAAACTCTGGTCAACCGGGAGAAAACCAAGGAACCATCCGAATAAGAGGAACCGGAACCCTGGGTAATTCCAATCCATTGGTTCTAATTGACGGGGTTGAGGGAAGTATTGATGATGTTTCCTCTTCTGATATCGAAAGTATATCTGTATTAAAAGATGCTGCAGCTGCTTCGGTATATGGGTCAAGGGCGGCTAATGGCGTGATATTGGTGACTACCAAACGAGGTCTGGAAGGAAGGGTACAAGTTGGCTATAGGGGATTTGTCGGATGGCAAGAAGCTACAAGACAGCCAGAGTTTGTTGAAGGTAAAAGATTCATGGAGTTAGAAAATATTGGTGCGACTAATTTGGGTAAAGATCCTATATGGTCAGAGAGTTATATTCAAGAATGGGAAAATAATTACCAGTCAGATCCGGATAACTATCCCAATACAGATTGGGTGGATGCTGTATTTTCAGCCCCCGGATTTCAGCAGAAACAGAATTTGGATATTTCGGGTGGGAATGAATTAATACGTTATATGGGATCATTAACATATGATGAAGAAAACGGCAATATACCTAACTTTTCGTTTAAGCGGTATTCGGTGCGCTTGAATACCGATGTAACGGTCTCTGAAAAATTTGACTTTGCCGTAGATCTTAATGTACAAAGAGGTGATAGACGAGAACCGGCAGAAGGGCTTAACCATATTACCCAAGATGCTTACAGAGTTCCGCCTGTATATGCAGCCCAATACTCAAATGGCGGGTGGGGACCAGGGTGGAATGGTGATAATCCTGTCGGTAACGTACACGAGGGAGGTATAACAATGAATGAATCTTCGAAAGTTCGTGCCCGCTTAAATGCTTCCTATCAACCTGCGGAAGCAATTGAGATAAACTTAATGTATTCACCCGAATATCAGGCAGGTTTTTATAAGCGCATGAGAAAACAATTTGAGATAGTTGATCCCAACACAGGTGAAGTTGTAAGCATTCACCCGAGCAAAAATGAGCTCTCTCAAAATTTTTCCAGGAATTTTGAAAATAATATAAATTTAACCGTCGATTACGATCAAAGCTTGGAGAATCATAATATCAGTCTTTTGGGCGGGTATGAATTCATACATTTCCGCACCGATTATTTTGATGCATACAGGGATAATTTTCCACTGCAGGATTTTGAACAGTTGAATGCCGGTTCACAATCGAATATGCAAAATTCAGGAAGTGCAGCAGAATGGGCATTGCAGTCGTTATTCGGTCGGGTAAACTACGATTATCAAAATAAATATCTGCTTGAAGCCAACGTAAGATATGACGGATCTTCCAGATTCACAGAGGATAATCGATGGGGTATTTTTCCTTCATTTTCTGCAGGATGGGTGATTTCTGAAGAATCATTCATGGAAACTGCTGAGTTTATCAGCAGTTTGAAAATAAGAGGTTCATGGGGACAGCTTGGAAATCAACAAATAGGTAACTATCCCTTCGCCTCTGTTGTAAATCTTGGGCAGAACTATATATTCGGAGGAAATACGGTGACAGGGGGCGCTCAATTAGATTTGGCTAATGCGAATATCTCATGGGAAGAGACTACGACATTGGATATAGGAATTGATGCCAGCCTATTTAATGATCGTTTTGACTTTACCTTTGATTACTTTAAGCGGATTTCCAGTGATATACTTTTGCAGCTGCCCGTACCCCGCATTATCGGTTTAAATGCACCTTTTCAAAATGCTGCGGAGGTACAAAATAAGGGTTGGGAGTTTGAAGCTGGCTATAACGGAAATATCGGTACTGATTTCTCATATAGTATAGCTTTTAATCTGTCCGATGTTAATAATGAGGTGACTGATCTTAAAGGAGCAGGACCCTTTATTGATGGTAATGAAATTATCCAGGTAGGGGATCCAATAAATGCAATCTACGGATATGAGTCGGATGGATTGTTCAATTCCCAAAATGAGATTGAAGAACATGCGACGCAATCAGGACAAGTTGCACCCGGGGATATTAAGTATGTGGACCAGGATGGGAATGGGAGTATCAATTCGGATGACAGGGTAATAATAGGCGACCCTTTCCCCTCCTTTAATTATGGAATAGATTTGTCGGCAAGCTATAGAAATTTTGATGTTTCTGCTTTTTTTCAAGGGGTTGGAAGCAGGGATGTAATGTTACAAGGTGATGCCGTTTGGGCCTTATGGAATGCTGGTAAGATACGAACCTGGCAGGCAGACGATTATTGGACTCCAAATAATACAAACGCCAGCTATCCAAGGCTGACACAGACGACCAGCCATAATAACTTTAGGGCTACTGACTATTGGGTCTATGATGCTTCCTATTTGAGGTTAAGAAGCATGCAAATAGGATATAATCTTCCTACTGAATTGACAAGTAGTCTCGCTATAAGAAACGCCAGGATCTTCTTTTTAGGTCAGAATTTGTTCACCTTATTTGATGATTTGCCTCAAGGAGTAGATCCCAATGTGCCTAATGGTACATCTGGTGCCTATTACCCGGTTACAAGATTGATGAGCGTAGGTATAGATATAGAATTTTAATTCGAAATAATGACTCTCATGAATAAGTTAAATATTTTACTGCTTTTAGTACTGAGTTTTACGGTTCTTTTTTCTTGCCAGGATGAACTCAATCAAGCACCTTTGGATGCACCTTCAGATGTGAATTTTTTCTCTAATGAAAGCGAGTTGGAAGTGGCAATAAATGGGGTGTATGAAAATATTTGGTGGCAGAGTAGGGGGATACCTGCTTGGGAAGAGATTGACAATACCACTGATATTGGTTTCTTAAGAGGAAGTGGTTTACAGGATTTGGCAACGGGCGCTCATTCCTCCGAAACCGGCCTTTTTGAATCTACCTGGAATCATTTTTATAGCGGCATTGGAAGGGCAAACAATTTGCTGGATAAAATGTCCCGGGCTGAAGACAAAGTCTCAGAAGAATTCTATGCAAGAATTCAAGCCGAGGCCAGATTTTTACGTGCTTATTTCTACCATTATTTAATAGAGTTCTATGGAGATGTACCTTTGATAACAGAAATTCCATCATTGGAAGAATCGCAAATTGGCCGTTCTCCTAAAAGTGAAGTGGTAGATCAGATTATGGGTGATTTAAATTTTGCTGCAGAAAACTTACCTGCAAACTGGTCGGGAGACGATGAAGGCCGTGCTACACAAGGTGCTGCTCTTGCTTTAAAAGCGAGGGTTGCATTGTATAATGAAGATTATGGGACAGCTGCTCAAGCCGCTGAAGAGGTCATTGCATCAGGTGAATATTCTTTGTACCCGGACTATGAAGGACAATTTCAATATGAAGGTGTTCGTAGTTCAGGAGTGATTTTCGATGTCCCTTATAGCCAGGGAGTTGAGACGACAAGTATCCCCAGACGATTTGGCCCAAGAAATTTGGGGGCATGGAGCACTAATGTACCTTCTCAATATATGGTGGATTCTTATCAGGCCAGTGATGGAGAACCGATTGATGATTCATCCGTTTACGATCCATCAAATCCATTTGAAAATAGAGATCCACGCTTGGATGCTTCAATTGTCCGACCTCAAAGTGTGTTTGCAGGATATGTATTCGAAACGCATCCGGACAGTACGGAAACATGGCAAATCGTAGGAACGGACAGTATTAGAGTTAGTAATCAGGATGTGACAAATCCATTCGCTACTTTCACCGGTTATTTATGGCGTAAGTATCTGGCTGAAGAAGATTTCCCGGGAAACATTGACGCATCTACATTGAATTGGATTCTAATACGATATGCAGAAGTATTATTAACCTATGCTGAAGCTAAAATTGAGAATAATGATATTGATCAATCGGTATTAGATGCAATGAACCGAGTAAGGGCAAGAGCCTATGAAGTTGATCCATCTGCAACCAGTGAATATCCTGCAGTGGTCACTATGAATCAAACAGAACTTCGCAGAGAGATACGGTATGAACGTAAGGTCGAATTGGCGAACGAAGGATTTAGACTATTTGATCTTCGTCGTTGGGGGATAATAGAGGAGGTAATGACGGGTGATTTGGTTGGACGACCGCGTGGTGCATATAGTGAGATAGAAAGTGCCCCCGAAATTGATGAAGATTTGGGTTATCATCCGGATTATGGGGCACTAAAGGATCAGTATCGAAGTGTATTACCCTTAGGGTTCGATCCGGACAGGGATTATCTATGGCCTATCCCGCAAGCTGAGCTGGACGTGAATGATGAAATAGAACAAAATCCAAATTACTGATGATTGAGTAGCTATTAAAGGAAATGCCGGTAGATGGATATATAGCGCTAAAAGATAAGTTGGATGTCTGCCGGCACCTTCTGGATATATTATTATGGTTAGTAAAAGATATTTATTTATAATTCTGTATTTATTTTTGATAGGTGCTTGTTCTGATAACAGAGAATCTCCTAATTTTATTATTGTATATACCGATGATCAACGATTTGATGCGCTTGGAGCAAATGATAACACGAATATTTTGACTCCCTCACTTGATTCTCTGAGCCGGTCCGGAATTAATTTTAAAAATGCGTTTGTAACACTTTCGATTTGCAGTCCAAGCAGGGCCGCCTTACTGACTGGCAGGTATGGTTCAGCGAATGGAGTTACCACGTATAATAAAAATCCGACTATTAATGATGATGAGAGGACAATCCCCGATTATTTTAATGATGTTGGGTACCAGACAGCAATGGTTGGGAAGTGGCATTTAGAGAATTCACCGAAGGATATTGGCTTCGATTTTTACAGCTATTTTATTTCTAATGGGTCGTGGTATAATCGAAAAGTATTTGAACAGGGAGAAGAGAAAACGGCAAGTGGTTTTATAGAGGATTATAATGCGGCCCAGGCAATAGAATTTTTGAAGAATAGAAATAATCATGAGCCTTTTGTTTTATTTCTCAATCCTCAACTGCCTCATTTAGACCATAATCACGAATGGGATGCTCGCAAAGAAACTATTAAGAAATATGAGAATATTAATTTAGACCCACCCCAAGATTGGAAAGATGACTTGTCAGGCAAACCGCCGTACCTGAAAACAGGCCGGCATAGGCAATTGGCTGTCGATTATGGGTATCGGGACCGCGATACTCTGGCAAATCTAACCAAACGCTATTACGCAGCTATAACAGATATGGATACTGCTTTAGGAAGGGTCTTTCAATATGTGGATCAAGAGGGTTTAGATGAGAATACATATATTTTTGTCCTATCGGATAATGGCTGGTTTATAGGGGATCATATGTTTACGAGTAAAGTCCTCGCTTATGAAGAGTCTATACGCGTTCCTTTTTTTGTTAATGGTCCGAACATAGAACCGGGAACAAACGAACATATGGTTCTGAATATTGATATTTTGCCGACCCTTATGGAACTGGCTGATATTGAGATTCCTAATAAGATTCATGGTAGGAGCCTTTTGCCTTTGCTTCAACATGAAGAGAAAATTCAGTGGAGAGATCGGTTTTATTATGAAGCCCCTGAACCGCAGCTGGGGAGTTGGCCTCTTCATGCCGTTCGGACTCAACGTTACAAATATATTCGGACCTATGAATTAAATGATAGGGATAAAATAGCCTATGAAGAGCTGTATGACCTGGATAGCGATCCTCATGAATTGACTAACGTAATTGATGATGAAAAGTATCGTTCCGTAGTTAAAGAGCTTTCCCGGGATATGGATAGTCTAAGGGGAAAATTTAATAACTGAAAATCGGGAAATTAACTTATAAAGCTACATAGGATGAAAAATATTGGTGATAAGGGAAAGACTATAATGGAAGAAATTTCAAGGAAGGATTTTATAAAAACAACTTCTTTGGTAATGGGCGGGGGAATCATGTTGAGCTCTTTGCCGATTAAGGGGCTGGATAAGTGGGATAATGGAAAAAAAACTTGCTTAAATATAAGTGGCCGGTATCCACATTTAGCCATGTTTAATCACGGAGGAGAGTGTGGTATTGGTGCTGTGGTCCCCTGGGCCGATCGACTGTGGGCCGTAACCTACAGTCCTCATCATCCTTATGGTAATGACCATGACGGGCTGTATGAAATTACTCAGAATCTTGACATCATTAAACGGAAAGAATCTATTGGTGGAACTCCAGCCAATCGGATGATTCACCGGGAATCAAATCAACTGTTTATCGGGCCTTATGCCATAGATAAAGATCGAAATGTTCGTCCCATCCCTTATGATAAGATGCCCGGTCGCCCAACCGCTAATGCACGGCATCTTACCCAGCCTGCGGATAAAATTTATTATATGACGATGGAGGAGGGAATGTATGAAATAGATGTCAAAACACTCGAAGTTAATACGCTCTATCGCGATCAGAATGTAGCTCCCGGACAATCCGGTCAACAAGATGATCCCGGTTATACGGGATATCGGTCCATGGGCGGAGAACGTTTGCCTGGATACCATGGCAAAGGAGGATATACTGGGCAGGGACATGTAATTTATGCAAACAACGGACGAATCGGTGGAGGTGATATGACTGATTTTACGTTGCCTTCGGGGTGTTTGGCCTCTTGGGATGGAGAAGATGAGGAATGGCAGGTTATTGAGAATCGGCAGTTTACAGAAGTAACCGGGCCAGGCGGAATTTATGGTAACATGAATGAAGAAGATCCCCTATGGAGCTTGGGATGGGATTATCGATCGTTGATACTGAAAATATGTGAAGACGGGGAATGGGATACTTTCCGGTTGCCCAAAGGAGACTACAGTTATGAGGGTTTGCATGGATGGCATACGGAGTGGCCCCGTATTCGTCAGGTGGGACCGGATGGGCAGTACTTGATGAATCACCACGGAATGTGGTTTGAGTTCTTTGGTGATTTTTCCGGGAATAACTATCGCGCTCCCGCTCCCATAGCAAGTCATCTGAAGATTAGCGGAGATTTTGCACGATGGAATGATAAACTTGTCTTTGCCTGTGATGATGCGGCTTTAAGTACTTTTGGAGAATGGGAAAGCTTAGTTGGGCAATCGCAGTCCAACTTGTGGTTCACAAAATGGGAAGATTTAAAAAATAACGGGCGTCCCTATGGTTTTGGCGGCCCGTGGCTTCATGACAGTATCGAAGCCGGTACTCCGTCCGATTCCTATTCCTTTAAAGGATTTTCAAACAGGCAGCTCCATATTAGCCATAAGAATAGATATGGCATATCATTTGCAGTGGAGATTGATCGCAGAGGATCTGGCAATTGGGAGAAACTAACTGAGATAAATATACCTCCATTCGGTTATGTTCATCATTCATTTTCGGAAGGATTGGAAGCTGAGTGGATCCGGTTGATTCCCAATAAGGGAGGTAAGTACGTTACAGCATATTTTCATTTTGGCACCGGCGGCGGAGTAATTCATAACCCTGATCTTTTTCAAGCGTTGGCACCGGCTGCACCTGATGTACCCCGAAACGTCGGCTTGGTCCGCCCTCGCGGTGAAGATCGTGGGACGCTCGAATTTGCCGCATGGACTGTAAACAGCAAAAATCAGGCTAAGGAAGCGGGTTATTATGAAATAGGAGAAGATATGAACCTGCATCGGGTAAAAGATCCCCAAGCTCATAAAAAGCTAAAGGAAGAAGCAGGAATTGATACTCCTGAATTTACGGTAGATTTGGCCTCCGTTATTGTAAAAGATCAAAATGGACGCCCTTATCGTCTGCCTAAAGGAGATTCTGCATTTGATTCGGCCACCGATTTTGGTTGGCCCCGAAACCGTCGGGAAGTCGTTACCGAACGAGACCTCTTTAATGCTCATGGCATTTTGTATTACTTACCCCGGCCTAATTCTGGAGGTATTGCTCATATTAAACCCATTACTACTCATAATAAACGAATCACTGATTTTTGTTCCTGGAGGGGGATGTTAGTGTTAGCTGGTTGTCAAAATAATATAAGTGACGAAAGTGAACATTTTTTTAAAAGTGATGACGATAAAGTGGGTTTATGGGCTGGCGATGTGGATGATCTCTGGAAGTTGGGGAAGCCCACCGGGATCGGTGGACCCTGGAAAAATGCTAAGGTTTATGCCGGCAATCCTTCCGAACCTTATTTAATGACAGGATTTGACGAAAAAATCTTAACCTTATCACATGATATTGACAGTCCCGTTCGGTTTGACATCGAAATTGATTTTGCTATGAATGTTGATATGGTGGGAGATGACTATAACAGATGGCACAAATTTAAAAAAATAACGGTAGAACCGGGTCAATCAAAAGAATTTAAGTTTCCAAAGGGGTTCAGCGCCCACTGGGTAAGGTTAAAAGCAAATAAAGAATGTAGAGCATCAGCGATTTTTATTTATAACTAAATAGGCTGTTTTAAACATGAGAATACTTTTTGTATTACTTATTACCCTGCTATTTATGGAACCAGCGTTTGCTCAGAAGAAAAGTTCCGACACTGATATTAAAACCAATATTAGCGGTGTTGTCCCAGAGACGGCCATGGTAGCGGATCATGCTCCCCGAACGGAAGCCGGGATCGGGGCGTTGATGCCGTGGG
>NZ_FQUS01000032.1 GCF_900129315.1 Fodinibius roseus | reverse complement strand
CCCTGAATGCGCGGCTCCCAGGAAAACAAACCATTCCCCGGCAGCGGGGGCATCAGATTAGTTTTTCTGGACGGGGGTTTCGGGCAAGGGTGAGCTCAGGATTTTTGGGGTGGGCCTGGCCAAAAACCGCACGAACGTGCCTGGGCCCTTGCCCGTACTCCCGCGGGAAGGAAGTGCTTTTGTGATGCCCCCTCCGGGGTGGTTGAATTGAATAAAAATTATAATATTAATATTCGTAGATTTAGTTTAAAAATCAGGTGCCTACAAATGAACAGTCATTCAACGATTGAGTTACTCCGCGAACGAATTAATAATTTTGCACATAATGAAGGGTATCTACCTAAAATCCGTATAAGTAAAAACTTTTGGCAGCAGTACGCTCATGAAATAGCAGATTTATCCAAAGATGGAATTTCAATCAATGTCGTAGATGAAATCAAAGGACGACACAGTTTTTTGTTGGAGAAAGAAAGTAAAAAATCCCCAACAATTGATACGCTTCTGGATCTAAAGAAACAAGTGGACAAGTGGTTCCAGGAGGGGAAAGGACACTGGCCGGTGCGTTGCATGGGCATGCATTCTGATATCTATATCCCTATACAATTATATGCTGTTATTCCAGGGGAAGCTCCCCTGGAAGGTATTGACCTGCAAGAGGAATTTTGGCAAGCACCGGAAGGGGAACATATACTGGTGATTACCGGAGATTAGCCAACAACAAATTTTTTTGAGAAATTTTGTAAGGATTGGCTCCGAAAAGGTACTTACTTATAGGAAAGTGGTTAAATGAGGTCAGGTTTAATGTTAACTCAATCGTTATGGATCCGGAATATGTCGTTATATATTGGTGGAAAGCTTCGTTGGCGTATGCTGTAGTCGCCTTTTGTATCTGGTTTATTGGCTGGCTGTTCGGGTGGTGGTCGTAACCAGTTTCTACGCCATTTATATGAATTGAACTCATATATGGCCTGTAGGTAGAACTCCTGCAGACTCTTTTTATATCGCCTTAATTAACTCTTTTGAATTGTTTTGAATCTTTCCTACCGATTTATCGACTTGGTGAAAACCAATAGCATCATCCGAAAAGGGGTTTAACAAATCTTTGAGCGCGTTGGTGTTTTGATTACTCGGATCCAGCCACTCGGCCCATTCTTCTTTCAAGAGCATCACCGGCATGCGGTCGTGAAGCTCGATCATTTTCTTGTTGGCTTGGGTCGTAATAATCGAATATGTAGGTACTTTTTCTCCTTCGGGCGATTCCCAGACGTTGTAAATTCCGGCAAAAGCAAAAAGTTCTTCGTGCGTTGGATAGATATAAAAGGGGGTCTTATTTCCTTTTTTGCCGGTCCACTCGTAAAAGCCGCTGGCCGGGACCAGGCAACGCTTGCTTTTAAACGATCCCTTATAGGATTTCTTGGAATCCACGCTTTCCCCTCGGGCGTTAATCATGCTGTAGGAAACCTTTTTTTCCTTGGCCCAAAAAGGCAACAGGCCCCACCGGAATGGTCGTATCGTGCGCTGGCCGTCCTTGTTTTCTCCAACCACCGGCATCCGGTGGGTAGGGGCGACATTATAATTGGGTCCAAAGGACTCAAAATCTTCCATGACGGCATCGAAGTATCCTTCGAGTTCCGCTTGTTCTTTCATTAACGTATATCGTCCACACATAGGCATTAATTTTAGGTTACGATCGATCTAAAAAATGAGTCTTTCCCGGTACCGAATCCAAAATAGCTGCTTTTTGAATGGTCTTTCTTCCAAATCTATTATTTACCGCGTCTTGAACCAAATAAAACTGCCGTTGATTGGGATCCTCCTGGAAAAAAAGTTGTCCCTGGCCAGAATGGTCCACCTTCCGAGTACCAATACTCACCCTTCTGATCGCATGGCCAGCGCCTATTATTTTTTCAATGTATAGCTTGGCTTTCTTCATGCACTCATAGGTAATATAGTCATCCAGGTGCGTATTACCATCAGTGGTAAAAGCGAACCCAATACCTCGGGTGTCCCGGTCTTGCAGCCCCAAGAAACAATAGTAGTGGGACGATCGAATCCGGTAGGCTCGCATGCGGTACGCCAACTCCGATATTCCTTTGATAAGTTCTCCCCGGACCTGGGCGGGATCGGTTGACTGCTCGCTGAAGGTATGGTTATAATCCAACTGCTCTTTGGTTAGCTGGTAATCTGTTAACACACGTGCCCGGTCCCTGCCAGTAGCCATTTCCCACAGAATCTTTCCAAAATAAGCCCCAAATAATTTCTGAAAGGGTGGGTAGCCTCGCTCAAACGCATCCTTAATCGTGCAAATATTTCGGCCCTTTAACTTTTTAAACCGGCGGGGCCCAATCCCCCAGATTTCATCCAGGGGGAGAGGGTAAAGCGTTGACTGTTCATTTTCTGAGGTCGTTACAATGGTAATGCCATTGGGTTTCCGCAAGTCGCTAGCCAGCTTGGAATAGGTCTTGCTATTGGCAACACCAATGCTAACGACCAATCCCAATTCTTTGTGTATCAAATACCGAAGTTCCTTGCAATAGAGTAGCAACTCTTCATCGGACTGATGTTTTAAATGATTGATATCTAAAAAAAACTCGTCCATCGAGTATTTTTCTACGGTCATGGTAAATCCCTGGAGTAACTCTTCCAATAGCTGGCTGATCCCCTTATATTTTTCATAATGGGCCTGCAGGCCGATGGCCCAAGGGCAAATCTGCTCGGCCTCAAACGCGCTCATACCGGTTTTGATGCCGTAGCCCCGCGCCTCGTAGGAACTGGTGGCCACAATACCTCGAGGCGTTCCTTTTTTACCACGGTACCAACCGCCCACATACACCGGCATGCCCCACAAATTAAAGGATTTTTGCTCTACCTGGGCATAAAAACAATTGATGTCCAGATGAAGATACAGCCGCTGCTTGATGGAGGTATGCTGGTGATCCCGGGACACACACCGGTAATCCGTTATTTTGTGGACTCCTTGTTCTGGTTTATACGTTCCAACATCGATTGATGGATCCATACAAAAGTAGGCTTGTGTTCTTCATAATATTATTTGTAATATATGGAAAAACCTATGGAAAACAATTTGCTTTTGTATGCAGAAAAAACTGAATGAACAGATCGATGTGATTGCGCTGCATAATTCCACCAGTAATAAACCGAAAAACCCGGCCGGGTGGGACCATAAACGACTACGTCCACTTCGAATACTTCGTGCTTCTGGTTCTCGTTTAAAAGTTAAAGAAGTGCTGCGGGCCTATCCACAGCGTAAAGGTCAAAATGTAATGATCCATTTTAACATTCAGTCTACCGATGGACGGTACTTTCATTTAGTTTATGAGACACAAAAAATGATATGGATGCTTCTGTACGAATTTGAAGAATCCTTGTTCTTCGATGAGCTGGATATGGAAGTTGAAATTAACTGGAAACCGGGCTCAGGCTTTCAAAAATAAATGCCACCCGTCAATTTCTTTTTGAGCCTTTCCAACATATTTTCCAATGACAGTAACCTCTTCAAATTCCCCAGGTGAAATAATAATATTTTGAGCCTCTTTATTATGTGCTTCCAACAAAATATGGTCTTCCTTTTGCCAGATGGTTTTTAATGTGGATTCTCCATTATAACGAATCAACCCGATTTCTCCATTTTGTAAAAAAGATCGATCCTCAACTAAAATATAATCCCGGTCATCAATACCGACTCCTGTCATACTAATTCCATCTACCTGCAGGCCAAATATTTTAGAACTCTGTTTTGAAGCTACAGTTATTGGTATAGTACCTAAATCTTCTTCAACGACTGGGTTTAACTCACCCGCCGTAATCCGGCCTCTAATAGGAATTCCACCGCCAGAAAATAAGTTATCATCCAACAAATGGTGCTTGGTTGAATGCAACTTAAATTCTCCACGGCCCACCTTTTCAAGGAAATTTTTACGTACAAAAGCATCAAAATATTGATAAACGCTATTGGCATGTTTAAAAGAAAAACGCTCCATAATTTCTGGATAATCCGGTACCGAACCATGCTCATCCAGGTATTGGAGAATAAATTGAAATATTTCAGCTTGCCGGTTGGTGAGTCCTGCCATTATGGATTATTAAATTTATTGATTTAGTATTTTCTCCTTTTGTTGGGTAAACTCTTTATCAGTAATTACCTCCCGTTCTTTAAGGTTGGCTAATCGTTCCAGTTGGTCTGTAATAGGATCTGGGGTTGATTGCTGAACTGTTTGAACCCTTTCCTTTTGAGACGAAAAAGACCAAACTAATCCAATAACCCAACCTAAAATTGTCCATCCTAAAAGCAAATTAAGAACGAAAATACTTCCGGTATTATCATGCCGCCGAAGCATGGCCACTAATGAGGGTAGAAAATATGCTCCAAATAAAACCCATACCATTAAACTGCTACTTTCCATAATAGTTGACTTACTCTTGAATTATAAAAGTAATATGGAAAAACCAATGGAAAAAAGAAAATTTAGACAATAAATAATATTGAAACCCCAAAATTGCTTTAGCAGAGAGGACCTAACATTGAAAGAGTAGCCGCCAGAGGCGGCTAAGATTTTACACTTCTCGGAAAGAGGAAATTAAAAAAAGGATCCTAGTAGTGGATAGACATTTGCTACCTCAATCAATTACCAAAATAAAAAAGGGTCAGCTCGATTAAAGCCGACCCTTTCAAGAAAGACAATTGTCTTCCCCTTTAACAGCCTACTTTGTGGGTTGTCGTCTCCGGCATTGCCCACCAACGAGGCTGAAATAAAAACCTAAAAAAAATAAGTATAACAGTAAAGGAAATAAGTAAGGAATTGTGAAAATATGACAGGAATGATTGAAAGTATTTTTGTGCTTCCTCTTTTGGAGAAGAAAAAAATCTGCCTATAACCGGCGGCCGTCCTTGGCCGCCGTTCCTTATTTGGATGGGTTGGGCCGCCGGTAGGCGGGGCGAAAGTGTGTTGCTTGATTGTTTAAATTGCAGAGTTATCCACTTTTCCACATAAAAGGGCAATATAATTATAGGATATAATATATAGGTAGTTACTGGTTGGTGGAGTATTTCAGCGCACCTTGGTGGAGTATTTCAGCGCAAAAATCCGCGCTGAATCGTTCCACTTAGCCATGTATCTTGTTGGGTTGCAGTGGTTTACTGGCTGGTGGAGTATTTCAGCGTTAATAACTTTCAAAAAAATAGGTTACCAACTTTTTTTCTTTATGTGAGGCCTGCTTTTTGCATCTAAGAAAAGACGCCCCCGTGGTGTTTTATAATGTAGTTCGGGCCAGAAAGATTTAATGGTTTTAAGGTATTTTCTGGCTTCTCTGGCAAAATACTTAGTTTCATTATATGAAGCACCTAATTGATTCATTACCTGGTCCCAAGAAATAGTCGTAGAATGGTTTAAATAACTTACTCTATATGTTAGCCACATATAGAGATCTAAAGCTACAGCGCTTGATTTGATGGCTTTTAAGGCGCGCATATCAATGGGAACTGGTTTCTCAATAAGCTTCTTATAAAATGATCTATCTAACAAAATGTAAGAACCAAAAATTTCAAGCTGGTTAGGTATTTTCCAATCCCAAAATTGTTCTCCCTCAATAATTCTATATCGCCGGCTTTCTTTTTTCGTTTTTTCTTCATCTTGTGTTACTCGCTTATAACCGATCTCACAGTTTGCAAGACGATAGAGTTGCTCTTTAACACGACCTATATCTCCTCTCTTTCCACCGGTTCGGTTAAGGTCAAGTTCTTTTAAGAAATGAGTCAAGCTTAATCCTAACTGAATTTCTCTCGACTTTTTTCGGTATGCTTCGGTACTAATCCAGGCAGCAATTATCCGAGGAAGTGTACCATAAGGAACACCAACTGATATTTCTTCTCCTGTCTCCACATCAACATCGGTACCACCTTTTACCCAAATTGCATTATTTCCATTTACAATAGAATAAAAATTCTTATCAGGTTCACTGTGGGGGAATGCGCCTGTTACCATATACTTATGTATAAAGGCAAGACTATCATCTTCTTTCGCATCAATAACCCTCATTCTATTAACCTGCTCACTAAACTTATCTAGTTTCTGCTTTTTTCGTCTGGAATTATTATTTTCCATAAAACACAGTATGATTATAAAGGGTCGCAGAATATTTAGCCGTATGATGCGGCCCTTTTCTATTTATAATTATTATTTTAAGAAAATAGAATAAAATTATTGGCCATAGGAGGGAGGCAATCTCAAAAAGAGATTTACAAAAAATTAATTTGTAATTTCCAATAACAGAATTTAGTTTAGTCATAGATATAAAAAACCCACAATCCCGACCAAGGATTTTTTATGTTAGGCCTTCTTGTTCCAGCAAGAGGGCTTTTTCATTTCTAAAAGAAATAAACAAATAATTCCCTCCGCAAGCAACGAGTAATTATTCATTGAGCTAAAATCTTAGATTAATACCAAACCGGAAATAGTTATTTATCTCAGTATCATTTTGAGGGATTGCAAAACTACCATTAAGCTGCAGGTAACTAAATCGGACTGACATTCCGGTAGTCAGGAATTTGCTTCCACCATTGGCCTGGCTTTCGTTATAATATCCACCTCGAACGGCCAACAAGTTGTTATACCAATACTCGAGGCCAACCCCATACATTAATTGTTTTCCCAATCCTACACTAACATCTTCCTTACCATTATAATATTCATAACGTCCCCACGAATTGAATAATGACTTAAGGGGGGCCTCTGCTCCCGTTGAATCCATCCGGACCATATACTTTGAAACTTCAACGCTTACAGCTAAGGTATTGATAGCATTTTCATCAAGCAGAAAGGTATTTTCAACACCAACTCTAAGTAATGTAGGTAAAGGATTTTTAAACCCGCTATCAGAATATTCCATCCGCCCACCAAAATTGGTTATGGAAACTCCAATAGTTGGAATTACTGGAACAGAACCAATAAACCATTCGCCCGGCTCATAAAACATTCCCATATCAAAACTTATAGCATTGCCGGTTTTCGCTGATAAGGAATCTGCAAATTGACCACTGGTAGCAAGCTTACTTGAAGTATATCGCACACCAAGACCTAATGTTAATGTATTGGGAATAGCAATTCTCCCATAGGATAAACCAATAGCCACTTCATGACTTGAAATATCGCCAGTGGGATTACCTTTAGGATCCTGACCAATCTGAGAACCCAAATCTAAATAGGTTATGTGCCCACCCAACGTACTCCAATCATCTAGATGCTTTTGAACACTCACATAATTATACGATAGATCATTTAATCCTGGTAAATAATTAAATCGGGTCCCTTTAAGCTGCCAGCCCTTTTGGTAAGCAAGGCCCGCTGGGTTCCAATATAGAGCTTGTCCTTGGTCCGCCTGGGCAACGCCAGTCATGCCCCGGCCGGTACTAATTGGATCTGGTTCAACTCTTAAGGCTGGGACATTAACTAAATTCCCTTGACTATAAGTTAAAAGTGGCAATAACACCAAAGCAGCGAAAGCAATAGATGATAGTTTTTTCATATTATTAATAATCTCTGAAGTTGTAATAGTTGTTCAGGAAGTAATAACAAATTTGGATGAATATGATAATAAAATATAGCCATTACATTATTGTCAGACAAATTTGTATGACGAATATTTATTTCATACCGCTCTCCGATATTATAGATAGATGCGAAAAATCACAGGGTTTAATTTGTCGTATAAGGAGCGGTTATGTAAAGTAGATTTAAAATCGGGGTTTTATATTATTCTCTCGTCTTTGTGCGGACAAGAAAGAATATTAACAGTCATCCGTCATAAAAAATAAAGGTAGGAGTAACCTTACAACCCGTCAAAATAAAAGAACTGTTTTAACGACTATGACCAATTGAATGAGAACAATCGCCTATATAACTTACGGTCTACCGACCATTTTCCTCCACCTTTGATCGTCAGGAATAGGCTTCCCATCCACATAGCAAAATCAGTACGCATCTCATGGGCCATACTCCAGAAACCATATTGGCTTAAATCGCGCAATACAAAAGGACCAAAGGACTGCCCGAAGGCAATCGGAATTTTAGTAACCACGATAGCAACCGTCATAATCGTTATAGTGGCTAAAGCCCCGGCCCGGGTTAATAGGCCCAGGCAAATTAGCACTCCAGCTACTATTTCAAAGCCGCCTACAAAAAGACCAAAGAACTCCGGTTGAGGAAAACCCATACTTTCAAACCGCCCAATTCCCCGGGAATTGGGAAATATAAACTTCTGGATACCTTCGGAGAGAAATACCAATCCAACCATCAGGCGGATTAAGATAGTGAGTTTTGACGCATTAGTTTGAATAAGGTTCTTAAGCATAATCAACTATAATTAGTTGGAATAGACACATATATAACAATATCTTAATTGAAGTTAAATTGAAAAAAATTAGGTCCCATGAATAAGAACGTTCTGATTATTGATGACGAAGAGCGCTTTCGTGAGCTGTTGGCCCGTGTGATTGGATTAGAAGGCTTTACCATTTTTCAGGCCAAAAATGCGCGGGAAGGATTTCAAATTTTACAGAAAGAAGCCATTAGTGTCGTCGTTACGGATGTAAAGTTACCGGGCATCAATGGTTTAGAGATACTCAGGCGTGTTAAAAAAGAGTATCCACTGATTGAGGTAATTGTCATAACGGCCTTTGGCACTATCGAGGATGGAGTAAATGCGATGAAGCAAGGTGCATTTGACTATATCACCAAAGGAGATGAGGATGATCATATTCACGTAGTGGTAGAGCGAGCCGTTGAAAAAGCCCAGATGAAGTCCAAGCTCCAGCATCTGGAGCAACGCATGGAAAGTCAGTATAGTTTTGAAAATATCATAGGGGAATCTAAAGCTATTCAAGAAGCTAAACAGATGGCTAAAAAGGTCGCTTCCTCCGATATGAGTGTATTACTACAGGGAGAGACCGGTACAGGCAAAGAACTTTTCGCGCAGGCAATCCACCAAGCAAGCCCACGTAAGAATGGGCCTTTTGTCGCATTGAATTGTAGCGCCTTTCCAAAGGATATGTTGGAATCTGAATTATTCGGCTTTAAAAGAGGAGCATTTACAGGAGCTGACCACTCAAAAAAGGGACTTATAGAAGAAGCGGATACCGGCAGCCTTTTCCTGGACGAGATTGGAAAAATGGATGTAGGGCTCCAGGCAAAACTACTTCGGTTTCTGGAAAACAAAACCTTTACTAAGTTGGGAGATACCAAGCAGCAATCTGTTGACATTCGTGTTATTGCAGCTACTAACAAGCGGTTAAGGGAAGAGGCTGAAGCCAAGGATTTCCGGGAAGACCTGTATTATCGTCTTGCCGGTTTTACTATTGATATTCCTCCTTTGAGGGATCGCACAGGAGATATCCCGTTACTGGCCCGCTTTTTTTTAAAGCGTGTTAAAAATAAGGTTCGGAATATTCATGATGAGGTACTCAACCTTTTAAAGGCTTACCCTTGGAGGGGTAATATTCGTGAGTTGAAAAATATTATTGAACGAGCAGCCATACTGGCAGAAGAAGATCATATTACAGCTGACCTATTGCCACCAGAATTACGGCGGAACGATCAACCTGCAATTGTTTCAACCTCCAGTACCTTGGAAGAGGTTGAGAGGTCCCACATTAAACGCGTGCTTGATAATGTGGATGGTAATAAAACGAAAGCTGCCGAAGTCTTAGGAATTGGGACAAGCACTCTCTACCGTAAAATTGAGTCATACAACCTGTAGATCTTCTTAAATTGGGAGACTCATTTCCCAAAATGGGAGACTCTTCCTTCTATTTACGTATCCCTTTTTCTTTTTGCCCTCCGTTACCCGTTCTTAACCCTGATTTACTCTTTATATTGACTATTGGTACCACGCTGGCATAATATTTTCAATATGTAACCTGTAAAGACTTCTACCATGAATATTACTATCAAATCAAAACTCTCGATTGGGATTGGCCTGTTGGCAGGCTTCGTGGTTCTGCTTTGGATCAGCGGTTCCATATTTATCAATACACTTGCTGAAAATTCCGGGGCTATTATAGAGGATAATATCCGCTCGGTTTCGTTTGCCCAGCAGATGGAGCAATCACTCAACGATCTATATACGACCCAGATTTCAGCTCTGAGCGGTGAATATACTGCACTTGCTCTAAAGAAAGATTCCTACCAAAAGGCCGTTAAGCAATTTGACAGTATTTTGGATAAGCAAGAGTCCAATATAACTGAGACAGGAGAACGGGCCCTTACCAACCAAGTACATGAAAATTATAGCAATCTGCGTGCTATCTTTGAGTCAGCTGTGCAATCTCCCCCTATATCGCCACAGATCATATCCCAGCAATTACCACCGGCTTACCACCGGGTACAACAAAACCTGAGTCAGCTTACCACCATGAATGTGGATGCGATACATCGCAAAAACAGCATTGCCCAGCAGACAGCCTCTAATGTGACTATCTACATGAGTGTCATTGGAGGGTTATGCTCAATTTTGGGGCTTTTAATGCTCATTCGGTTTCCGAGCTATATCGTAGATCCTATCCACGAGCTTATCAGGCGAATAAAGGAAATTGCCAATCGAAATTATGATCAGACATTAAGTTTTTATTCCGGTGATGAATATGAAGAGCTGGCGGAGGCTTTTAACCGGATGGCCGGAAAACTGCAGGAATACGAGAACAGCAACCTCGACCGCATTATGAGTGAAAAAAAACGGGTTGAGGCCATTATCAATCACATGGGGGATGCGGTAATGGGATTAGATGCAGCAAAATATGTTCTGTTCGCGAATGATAAGGCAATTGAGCTTATCGGTCAGGGAGAAGAAGAGCTCGTCGGGCAATATGGTCCTGATATTGCCTCCCACAATGAGCTGTTTCATAAAATTATTCAGGCGCTTTCAGGAGAGGCTGAGGAAGATATTGGATACATAAAAGTTACTGACAAAGATGAGCATTATTACTCAGTGGAAGTTACGCAAGTTCATCATGACCCAAACAATGAAGCAGCCCGTGCTACACACCTGGGAAATATTATAACACTAAAAAATGTGACCAAATTTCATGAATTGGACCAGGCTAAAACGAATTTTATTTCGGTCGTATCCCATGAGCTTAAGACCCCCATATCTTCTATCAATATGAGTCTTCGACTTTTAGGGGATAAACGGGTGGGTATGCTAAATGAGGAACAAGAAAAATTGGTATCAAGCATACGAAAAGATGTTCATCGTATGAAACAAACCACTGGTGACTTACTTGACCTAACCAAGATTGAATCGGGTAATGTTCAACTTAACACCCGGAAGGTTAATCCTAGTAATTTACTGGAGTATGCCTATGAGACCATGATTATGCAGGCCTCACAAAACGATCTAGAAATTGATCTCCAATTGAATGAGAGCTTACCACGAATACAAGCAGATACCCAAAAAACGGTGTGGGTGCTGGTTAATCTTATTTCTAATGCAATACGATATACCAGTTCCGGGGGGCGTATAACTTTGAAAGCCCAAAAGAATAATAATTCACGCTTTGTAAAATTTACTGTAGAAGATACAGGGGAAGGGATATCAGCTGATGACCTTAATAAAATATTTGATAAATATTATCAGGTAGATAAAAATCAGAAAGATAGCACCGGCTCGGGGCTCGGACTCTCCATCGCAAAAGAATTTATTATCGCCCAGGGGGGACGAATATGGGCGGAAAGCAAGACGGGAGAAGGGAGTAGTTTTTATTTCACACTACCAATAAGCAGAAATCTAAGCAATGACTAAATTTTTAGGTGTATATCGTGGATCTGCTATTTATGAAATCGAAGAATTCGATACCACAGAAGGAGAAAAAATGGGATGTAAAATTCTAGCAAAGGCACTACTCTCGGACCAACAGAATATACAGGTTGATTTTGTTGAAGAAGCAGAGACGGAAGAAAAAGCACGAGAAAAAATTAAAGTAGCTATAGACCGGTATTTAAAAAAGCACAACATGCAAAGTTTTAAAATTGATATCCGCTAACTGATACTGCAGAAACCATGGTAGGAACAACGGAAGAAGTTTTACAAAAAGAACATTTATTAGCTCAAAAGGCCCAGGGTATACTTGAGCACCAGCAAGAGCTTAAGACCCTAAATCATCAAAAAAAGATGCTAAAGCAGGAGCAACCCACCACAGAGAAGCTACAGCTTACTTATAAAGAATCTATAGAATTTGGTGAGCAAGTAAAAAAATACGAGGAAAACTTACAACAAATAGAAATTCAGCTCCAAAAAGTTCGAAGAGAGCTCCATGCCCTGAAATTACAGGCAAAAAAACTTTTGCCTGTAACTGGTATTAAAATAAAAGTATCGACCTATTCCGATGATGACTCTCCGATACAAGTGTTTTGTGTAGAGTATATAAAGTCGGCAAAGGCCAATGGAACTGAAGGTCAATTTCAAATACAGCCTTTAAAAGGATAGATCTATTCCAATAACTGAGTTCATTTCATTCAATCGGGAATTAAAGCAAGAAATAATGCAAGCAGATAAGGATGATTCCAGTAGAAGAAGAGTCGGTAATTTTACGGTGCTTGTTCCTATACATAAAGCCGAGTTGTTTAAGACTTTACTTCCCTCTGCTATTGAAGCAGCTAAAAAGTACAATGGAAAAGTTCTGCTGCTAAATGTCATAAAAAAACCCTATCTCGCTTCACCTCAAAAAGCAGAAGAAAAACGGCCAAAGCGAACATCGTTTTTGTCGGAAGGCATGAGCATGTTACACCAAGCGGAATGTAAAAGAGAAATACAGATAGAAATATCACCGGATATTTCCCGTACGATAAAACGGATAGCCCAGATGAGAGCTGTTCATTTAATTGTGATGGGTAGTAACGGTAATCAACGTGCGATCTTCAAAAATGAAATTCCCTACAATTTACAACAATTAGCTTGCAGTATAATGGTGGCAAGGGGGACCGAAAAGTCCCCATTCAGCCGCGTAGTAGTCTTCGCTGATCGGCTCCATGATGTGCCCCCCATGTTGGACCATGCTTCCTTTTTAGTTTCATCAAAGAATCCCACGCTGCATGTGTTCCATGATTTCCAGGCAGCCAGCTTAAATACAGAACTGGATACGTTTTTAAAACAGATCAAAAAATTTAAAACAAACAATCCGGAATTTTCAGGAGAAATCACTCATAATTGCATTGCAGAAACCGCCGGTGACCCCATTGAAATTCCAGCAAAAGGCAAGAAAAGAAGTTGCGTGCTCATCCGATATAGAGGCCACTGGTTCCAACAACTCATCACGATGCATAAAAATGATCCCGACATGGTAGCACAATCTACAGGACTTCCCATTTTTCTTTATAAACCTGAAAAATATTAAACCCATTTACTTTATGTACTTGTCTCATTTAACTGAGTATCGCTTTCCAATTTTGGATGTAAAGAAGATATAACGAATGAAATTACCCAACAATTGGAAACAAGAATGGATTGCATTTCTCCGCTGGTGGCGCACCTTTAGAAAGAGAGCAAGTCTCTATTTTCACCACATCCAGGATGATCTGTATGAAATTGACAAGGTAGCCCATCCCTATCTTCGGGCATTCACGGCACTGCTTAGTTTGTTGGTGATTGTCAGTGTTCTTATTCCTATTGGTTTTGAATTGACCCCAGAGCTAATTAGCCTCAATCACCAAATAGAAATAGGAATTCTTGTTGGATTTATACTCAACTTTATACTTCGACTGGTATTAAACACCGACCGGTTAGGCTACCTTAAAAAGCGATGGTTTGAAGGATTATTTAGCATTATTTCAATTGCACTGCTTGTTGATATTTTGTTTTCATTCATCGGTTTTTTTGATCTATTTTTGCCAGACACCCAGAACCCAACAGCATTTTTTCTCTCCTTTCTGAAAGGATATCTGCTTTTTATTGTCTTCATTAAGTTTTTACAGTTCCTGCCAGAACTTTTAGATCGGCAGAAAAACACGGCCCGATTCTTGGTTTATAGTTTCCTCTCGCTTATTGCGGGTGGTACATTTTTGTTAATGCTGCCCGGTGCTACTATGGACGGTCAAGGCCTGTTCTTCATTGACGCTCTTTTCACCTCCACCAGCGCAGTTTGCGTAACCGGCCTCATTGTTGTTGATACCGCTACCCATTTTACCCTTTTTGGTGAACTGGTCATTCTTGCCCTTATACAACTTGGGGGCATTGGCATTATCACCTTTGCCACTTTTCTATTCATGTTTATAAGCGGTAGTCTTGGCGTTGGGCAGATGAACACGCTCAAAGATATGGTGGGTGAAAAAAATACCAATCTTGTTACTTCAACGCTTCAAAAGGTGATCGGACTTACTTTTTTTGTAGAAGCAATAGGAGCCATAGGTTACTACTTTAGCTGGCAGGTTGATTTTCCAACTCACGGCCAGCGTATTCTTTTTTCCATATTTCATGCTGTTTCTGCGTTTTGTAATGCCGGCTTTTCGTTGTTTACCAATAGCCTGTCAGATGGAGTAAATGCCACGAATTTGGGAATTAATATCACAACAATGATTCTCATAGTAATAGGGGGATTGGGTTTTACCGTTATATGGGAGATGATTCATACCCGGACAGAGCGTACACGTTGGCGCAAAAGGCTCTCCATCCATACACAAACCGTGCTAACTACTACCGTTATTCTTATCAGTGCAGGAACGGGGTTTATCCTCATCATGGAATGGAATCAAACCCTGGCGCAATATACCTGGGGAAATAAATTTTTAGTTTCTTTATTTCAGAGCATAACCACAAGAACCGCCGGATTTAATACCATTGATACGGGTGCTATCGGAGTATCAGCTACCTTGGTGATGATTATCCTCATGTTTATTGGTGGATCCCCGGCCTCTACGGCAGGAGGTATAAAAACGACAACGTTCGCCGTTCTCATGAGATCGTTGGCAATGACCATCCGCGGGTATGACAGAATGGAATTATTCAAGCGTACCGTGCCCAACCGGATCATATTTAGAGCTATGACCGTCATTTTACTGGCCGCTTCCTGTATTAGCGTTAGTACAATCTTACTATCACTTGTGGAAGACCACGGTTTCATGGACTTGCTTTTTGAAGAGGTGTCTGCTTTTGCCACCGTTGGTCTGTCTCGGGGAATAACAGCTGATCTCACATCATGGGGCAAGTTTATTATTGTCGTCTCCATGTTTTTGGGACGCGTTGGTATTCTGACGTTTATGGTCGCTTTTGCCAACCGCATGGATACCCATGAATATAAATATCCGGAAGAAACGATTATGGTTTCTTAATTGAATAAAAAAGAACAGGTTTTATCATGAAACGACGAAGAGAACTACATTTTGCGATTATTGGAATTGGTGCCTTTGGAAGTGCCTTGGCTAAAAAGCTTTCTGAGGAAGGGGCCTATGTGATAGCTATTGATAATACTATGGAGCATATTAATCAGGTTAAGGAATATGTTTCAGATGCCATCTGTTTTGATGCCACTGATCCGGAGCTGTTGGAAAATCACGGCATTACCAACGTTGATGTGGCCATTATTGCTATTGGTGAGTCTTTTGAACCGGTGGCTCTTATTGCCATGCACTTGCGAAATTCCGGAGTCAAAGAAATTTATGGCAGGGCCGGAAGCTATATACAGGAGCAAATTTTAAAACAAATTGGGATTACGGATGTCATTCATCCCGAGCGGCAGGTGGCTGAACGCATGGGCGTTTCCTTGGTGCGACGAGGCATGTCGGATGTATTCGACTTGGGTGAAGGGCTGGCCATGTTTGAAGTGGAGGCCCCGGATTCGATGATCGACTATACGCTGGAAGAGCTTGAAATCAGGAAGAGATATGAGCTCAATTTAATTACAATCAAACGATTAAAAGAAACGGATCCTGATACTTCCTTAGATAAAAAATACAAACCAATCGGAATCTTAGCTGGAAAAACAAAAATCAAAAAGGGAGATCGTTTTATACTGGTAGGAACTAAAGAAAATTGCGATAAACTATTGGATACTAATTAGTGTCGTATAACACGGTATTAATTCACAAAAAGATGCCATGTCAAATAACAAAATTGATCTTTCTTTCCCTACAGGAAAGGCTCTTTGGACTCTATTAGTCTCTCAAGATAGGCAGGAAGCAAAGCTAACGCATATACAAGAGATGCTGGAAGAGGTTTATGCCGAAGGAAAAAATGAAGATATTGAAGAAGTCAGAAAACGGTTAGATCAGACAAATGAGAAACTTCACCAAAAGAAGCTTAGGACAATTCTGAAAGAGGTGGGAATAAGCAATAAGACCATCGAAATAGCTTTAGAAAACATATTCGATTAAAAGCTGAGCAAGGCAACCTTCATAGCTTAGTTGTAAGCTTAAATTGATTAGCCAAATTGCTATGAATTAGGATTCAGCTATTCCCAGCATTTTGCTACATGTTTAGAAACATTTATTTTTTCTCCAAGTGAATACCAGCAGTAAAGCTAATAAGAATTAGTATGTACTCAAGTTAGGGTATACCCTAAATCGCTACGCTTTCCGAGGACCTAAATCGGCGTTAGCAGGTCGCATTTGCCTGTTTCGATACAATACCCTAATTTCGCTACGGTAAAGTCCAACGAACCTGATGCTATAATGAAAGCCACCTACGTCCGTGTCTCAACCTTCGAGCAAAACATATCCCGCCAGCTGGAGGGCAAGGAAGGGGAGGTGTATTGGGACAAAGTCTCCGGCATGGTTGCCTTTGAAGATCGAGAAAATGCGGCCCGGCTGCTGGCCGACGCCGAGGCGGGAAAAATTGACCAGGTCGAGGTCCATTCGATCGACCGGCTGGGCCGGGATGCCATAAACGTGCTGCAGACCATCAAACGCTTTACCGAGCTGGGGGTGAACGTGAAATCCCAAAAGGAAGGCCTCAACACCTTACTCGAAAATGGCGACCAGAACCCCGTGGCCAAGCTGTTGGTATCGGTCCTGTCCACCTTAGCCGAGATCGATTACAACAACAGGAGGGAGGCCCAACGCGAAGGCATTGCCCGGGCCAAAGCGGAAGGTAAGTACAACGGCCGGGCTAATGGTACTAGCTTATCGGATGTTGATTTGATTGATAAGCATTCGGATATCGTAGAAGAATTAAATAGGGGAGAGACTATCCGCCGAACGGCGAAGCTAACGGAACGAAGTACGAATACCGTTCAACGGGTGAAAAAAGCCCTGGATGGTCTAAAACAGACCGACTAATATGTACGATTGAGTCAGTGATCGCCGCTTAGAAGCAAAATTTCAAAAACTAATCATATTGGTATCTTTATTTATAGAAAAATCTATGTAAAGTTCTTTCTTAATTGATTTTTAGTTTTCAATCCACTTCTGTGGTAAATCAATTCTATTTGGTCAAGTAAAAAGCTTTTATCAAGCTTATTTAATTCATCATATGCTTTCATATGGCATTTTCTAAACAATTCATTACTCCCACAGAAGCATTTATTACTACGATTTAGTCTTGGTTTCGTAGCAATATAATTCATCAAGAAAAGCGTTTTTCGTATATCATTTCCAGTTTCAAGTTTTGAAGAAAAAAACTCATAGATCCCCATTAATCCGTGAGCATAACCTGAGTTAACATAGAACCCTTCCTCCATTCTATATGTCTGATTAAAAAGATAAGGTGTTAATTCATTTTCAATAAAACCCACAATTGTTATACCGTCTCTACATTTGATTATTTCTGATGGTAGAACATCTATACAGCAAGAGCCGTCTTTATAAATATGCCAATCAGCGATTTTGGGAATTCTTTCGCTTGTTTCAAACACTTTAGGGAAGCGATAAGGAAACCCCTCTTTGTTTCTTATCTCTACCTGGAATGTCCCCCAATTTTTACCTGCATCATCTATTATTGCTAAATTTCCTTTAAGGTACTTTTTCCCATTTTCAGAGGCTACCTCAAAATCGGGATACTTCTCTATTACGGGTGCCAATTGATTAACAAATGTTAAATATCCTTCTTTCATAGCTACGATGCCCATGGATTCGATGAGGCTGCACCGATTGCTAAAGCTCCTGTATGTTTCTTTTCATCCTCATCTTGCGCATTACTACAAGAAAATCTATTGCCGAAAATTTTCTGCCAGTATTTACAAGCTTCCATTTGATTTCCTTCCCGAAGCGCATGTTGGGCTTGTTCAATAAAATGAGCTAATACATTCATGAAATACCCCTCATGGGAATACTCCTCAAATAAATCTTCTCCCGCTGGAGTAGTGGGCCGCTCACACTTAAATTCCCTACTCAGTTCTGCCTGTATATTAACAAGGGTCTCCTTTAGAGCTATATCATCCCGCTTATGACGGTAGTAATTATTAACAGCAAGGATTGTCATTATAAAACCGCTGGGCATCTTTATTGATGAATTACTAAACTCTCTATAATCGCACCAAGCTTTTAAGTACCTTATAAGCCTTATTAGCTGTTGTTTTTTTCCAATCTGTGCCTTAAACCATTCTATAAATTCTTTAGGATCACTATATACCCAGCCTTTTGCCTTATGAGCAAGCTCCGGGGTATCCTCTTTTTTATAGTAAATAGGCAAATCAATATGATGCCCATCAGCAAAAACAACTCGAACACAGGTATTTTTATCTATTGGCTTTTGAGACGTGTGTCCATCTATAGCTTCACAAATCCAATTATGATGGGTCTGTATAGTTTTTCTTTCCTCTTCAAAGTCATCTCCGATAAAATAAATACCATCATCAATATCATACTTATATAACGTTTGTTCTTCACCACCGGCTTCTTCTTTTCGTGGAATAGGATTGACAGCGGTA
The DNA here is from genome assembly GCF_900129315.1 of Fodinibius roseus. Taxonomy (GTDB): domain Bacteria; phylum Bacteroidota; class Rhodothermia; order Balneolales; family Balneolaceae; genus Fodinibius; species Fodinibius roseus. The sequence continues at coordinate 8,183 of NZ_FQUS01000032.1, read as the reverse complement.
TCTGTCTCCATTGACCCCTGGCCAGCAAATTTTGGCGTAATTTCATCCGGTCTTTCCTCAGAAAAATACTTGCGTATTTTTTTTCGAAGATCATTACGGGAAATTTTTAAGCTATCTTTTCTGGCTTTGGTTAATCTTATTGTGGAATCGAATTCGTGTAATAAATCAGTGCAGTTTGCCATGGTTATATATTGTTTAAAATTCGTGCTTTAGTTCTGTTGATGTGAAATTTACTTTCATTTTTCCCCTGGTTTGCTCCTTGCGATTAGTAAAATAATTCCCCGTTAGTTTTCTGGGGGTATTACCATTCATAATAACCTTCAATTCATTAGCCCCCTCATGGCAGTCCAGGTATTCGTCAATTTTGGTGCCAGAATTAAAGTAGAAAAAGTAGACTGAGTAGTGCCCATTTTCTGACCTTATGTTCTCAACCAGACTTATCGAATGAGTATTTTCATGGTTCTCACTATTGAAATAGGTATTTATCTGGATTTCAGATGCTGTCTGAATTATCTCCACCACTGTATCCATTTTATTTTTCTGTCCATCTCTCTCATACTCAATGTATCCAGTATATCTTCCATTTAAATTTGGCACTTTAACAAGGCTATTAAATACTGGGTATTTCCATAAATACTTGTCATAAACAACCAACAAACTCGCTATAATCGCAGTATTTGTTGGAGCTCTAAGAATAAATTCGCCACTCTGGTGCAAGTAACTTTGAATAAATTCGAAACCCACATCAAAACCGACTGCCAAGGCTAAAATTGTAACTATCAATTTTTTTGTTTTATAATACCTGAACGATAATTTCATCGATAAATAATTTTACGTTGAGCTTTCACTTACATTACCTAAACCGTTAACTAACGGTTTGCGGTATAGTTAAATACAAGGAGGACATGGACTGGAAAGATTTTGAAAATGAGACTACCGAGGATTTGATGGCGTATGTCAAATTCAAAGAAGATCCGGACTACGAAGATGCGGCTAAAGCAGCTTTCACAGCATTAACTTTCCGATTCCGATCAGATATAATTGATAAATGCACTATTATATGTAGAAAGTGGGGCTACACTGATGATGATGCTATCGAACTGGCTAAGAGAACTTTTGAGAGATTTTGGAAGTATCCCACCTTTTCAAAATCAGAATGCAGGGTTGAAGACACAGATGAATGTTTTAAGCTATATTTGTATAGAATTTCACAAAATGAGTTAAAGCGGTCATATAACAAAAAAGATTACCCATACGGTGGAGATGAAAAAATAAGAACCTCTCTTATTGATGAAGATAAAAGCTACACCCCAGGAGAGTTGAAAACTCTGCAGGAAGCAGAGGATAAATTGGATAATGCACTGGAAAACTTAACTCAAAAGCATAAAATAATTTTTCTAACCTATAGTGCCTATGAAGAAGAGGGCTATAAGCTCCCTCGCGAATTATTGAAAAAATTACGGAAGGCATTAGATCTTACCCAAAGTTCGATTAGGGTATATAAGAAAGATGCTTTTGAAGCTATAGAAAAGAGGATAAAATAATGGCAAAAAACAGAATCAACATAACTCCGGAAAATTTAACCGTATGGCTACGTTCTACAGGATACCTATTTCCACGAACAAAAGTTGAATTATCTCGATTAAATAAACTATATCCAGAAGTCAAAAGAGATACAAAAGATGAACAGGTAGATCCTTATGAAATGTTAGAAAACTCAAGAGAAAGAGAACCACTTAATTTACAAGTTTCAGAGAATATAGAAGAAGACTATTCAGGCCTAAGAATGGCTGCCAGAAAATATGAAAAACTGCCAGAACACATTATAGAAAAGATGAAGAAGAAGCATAAAAATAATGGTGGAGATAAATCCGAAAACTAAACAACTAATAGACAAACATACCAAGTCCTTAACTGAAGAATTTTATAAGGGTAACACTACAGCTCTTCTGAAAATTATTGAAGATGAAGAATTAAACCTTCACATTAATAATTACGAAGATCATTTTGATGGTATGTTGGTATGGGATCAAACACAGTTTCATATCCACCTTAATGAGGCAAAGGGAAATTTACCTACTACCAAAAGAGGGCGTTTTACTTTAGCTCATGAGTTAGGGCATTATTTCATAGAGCCCCACAGACAAGGCTTAAAACGAGGTTTAATCTCTCCCCATCCATCTAATTTATCCTTAATACATTCAGAACGAATTGAAAAAGAAGCCGACAAATTCGCTGCTTCTCTCCTAATGCCCCAGGAAAAGTTACGGGACTTTACGGGAGGAAGAGAATTCTCACTTGAAATAATCAAAGAGATCTCAAATGAATTCCAAGTAAGTCTTACATCAGCTGTTATTCGATTTGCAGAAATAGGTACTCATGAGGTATTGGCTGTATTTAGTAGTAAAAACCAAGTTAAATGGTTTTGTAAGAGCGATGATTTCCCCTATCTAGAATTTAAATTTGACGTGGGAGGTGAATTGCCTCCTACCACCGTAGCAGGAGAATTTTATAGAAAAAAAGATAGTAGGTATACAGTAGTAGAACTAGTAGATATAGAAGATTGGTTCTACTGGAAAGAGGGAGCTCCTGAATACCAAATGTATGAACAGTGTTTTTATTCAGATTTGTACGAATTTACGATAAGTTTAATTTGGTTTGAGTAGTAATAAATTTAGCTTGGGTTTAAGAGCAGGTGAAAAAGAGTTACTACCAAAAGTCTCATATCATGATCTATATAGGATGGAACATTAGAAGAGATAAAGGATTGGTTTTGAACTTTGAATGAATTATCAATAGAATAGAAAAAAATCAGGCTATATCACCCCCGTTGTCCTACTCTTAATAATTGTAAAGCCGATCTGACATTAGAGTGTCAAAAAGAATAAAAACCCTTCCAAAATTTCTATTTATTGGACGTTAAATATGTTATGTTACATATATAATATAACATAAATTCAAGTCACATGGCACGAGGTAAATCAGGAAGAATAGTAATAGAGGTAGATCCGGAGCTTAAGAAAAAATTATACCAAGTTTTAGAAAAAAAAGACCTAACACTTAAATCTTGGTTTGTGAATCAGGCTGAACTTTATATCCGGAATCATGACCAGTTGCAAATTTTCCACGAAAAAGATAATACAGGGACTAATAATTAATGGATTTTAAAGCGAATCAAACAGATCAAAAACTGAGAGGTGGATACTATACCCCCTTAGACCTGGCCGAATTCATGGCAAAGTGGGTAACTAAAGGCGATATCAAAAAAATTCTTGAGCCAAGTAGTGGAGATGGGAACTTTTTCCAAGCGCTTTCAAGGATTGTAAGAGATGGAGAACCAGAAATAAAAGTAACTGGAGTAGAATTAAACAAAGAAGAGGTTGAAAAATCTAGAGAAAGGATAAAAACATTAAATAATATCCAATTTGAAATATTAAATGAAGACTATCTTGAATGGGGGTTAAAGTCCCAAAATAATAATTCTTTTGATGCAGTTATTGGTAATCCACCCTTCATTAGATATCAATATTTGCCGAAAGAGTATCAGGATCGAGCTGAGAAAATATTTGATCTATATAATTTGAAATTTACTAAACATACTAACGCTTGGGTTCCTTTTGTAGTTCAAAGTTTTGAAATGCTCAACCCAGGTGGCCGTTTAGCAATGATATTGCCATCTGAATTAATGCATGTTAGTCATGCACAGTCTTTGAGAGAGTATTTAGGAAAAAATTCCGAAAAGATATTAATTCTTGATCCTAAAGAGCTATGGTTTGAAGATACTTTACAAGGAGCCTTAATTCTTTTTGCTGAAAAGAAAAAAAGTGCCAAAGATAAATCTCGCGGATTAGGTATAAAAGAAATAACTAACCGATCTTTTGCAGATGATGATCCTCATAAATATTTCAAAAATATTAATTTTATTAATGGTGAAACTATAACGGGCAAATGGACTAAAGCGGTTTTAAATAAAAAAGAATTAGAGTTAATAAAAGAGATTAAATGCAGTTCAGAAGCCTATCAATTTAAAGAGATTGCTGATGCTAGCGTTGGAATAGTAACTGGAGCTAACAAGTATTTTTTAATAAACAAAAAAGATGCGAGAGAGTTTGGAATAGAGGATTGGTCACACCCAATGTTTGGAAGAAGCGAACATTGCCCTAAGCTTGTTTACGATGAAGATCAGCACAATAGAAATATTGAAAAAGAATTACCTACAGAATTTATATGGTTTGATGTAGATAAATTTGAAGAGCTGGGTGAAGATGCACAAAAATATGTGAAAAAAGGTGAGGATAAAGAGTATCACAAGCGATATAAATGTAGAATAAGAGATCCTTGGTTTAAGGTACCATCTGTATATGCCACTGAAATTGGAATGCTAAAGCGTTCTCATAATTATCATAGATTGATACTAAATGAGATTAATGCTTATACGACCGATACTGCTTACAGAATTAAGTTGAAAACAGACTCAATAGAGCCACATCAACTAGTATATAACTTTCTAAATTCTTTTACTGCTTTGACTGCTGAATTAGAGGGAAGGTTTTATGGTGGTGGAGTTCTTGAACTAATCCCTTCCGAAATTAAAAAAACTTACGTGCCTATAATCAATTCTTCATACTCTGATTTGAAAGAATTAGATAAGAAATTTAATAGCTTGGACCCAGAAGAGGTTTTAAAACAACAGGATGAACATATTTTGAAATCCTTTGGACTTAGTAAAAATGATAGGAATATAATTCATAATGCTTGGCAAAAACTAAGAGATAGAAGGCAACGAAAATAAGTAAGTAAAATAGTTGGTATCACAATTTAGCCTATTTCAATTTTAAATATATCTTCCTTTTTAGCGTTTCTATAAAGCTTAAGTTTTTCACCGAGTAACTCACGTTTTGCAATAACATCACGAGCGTCCCCCCAATGAATTTGCGTCATCGAATTATTTTGGTGATAAGATTTTGAAGTGGTGTCAGAATTATGTGATAATTTCAAAGTGTGTATGCCAAAATCGACCCCTTTTATGACTATTTGAAAATCCCCCACCACCCTTTCATAATGGCTTAGGTGATCCCTGTCATCATTTTGCCATGGTAGTTCATCGAATATAACATCTCTAAAGTAATGTCTTTGATCAATATCATCCATGTTGCCTTTTGTAAAAAGCATAGATCCGGTAGGATTTGTGTTTGGTCCTGTTGGAATATTCAAATGCCTTTCTTTAAGCTCATTACTCTCCCAAACGAGAATCCAGTCCTGTGAAGTTACAGTTTCTTTACCTTGGAGTTTATCAAGTTCTTTATTAGTTCGTCCCTTGCGACTTATATTTATATTTTTCCTATAGCTATCTATCGGAGCTACTGAATTTTTAATTTGAGGGCTGCTAGCTCTAGGATTGTTTGATTGTTTTGCTGCTCTTTCATCAACTACTATCCCATCCTTAATCATTTGAACTACTTCTCGACCGTTCTTTATTTTAGTTGTATTATCGGAATGGTTGGTAGGTAAGCTGACAACACCTTCTCTTAAATCATTATATGCTTCTTGATCAGATTGATTGGTAAGATCAAATTTTATTGAAATACTTGTTTCAATATTTGATGTCAATCCAGATAACGTAAGGTTGGCACTACCAACTATTGCATAAGCAGTTGATTCATTTTTTGATAAATAAACTTTGGGGTGAAATAGAACATTACTTTTTCCAGTATCGACGCAATATATATTTATATCGTGCTTTAAAAGGAGAGAAATAGATTGAGCAGTAGTAATTCCGTTTCTTACACCCACATAAAATGAAATCTTATCCCTAGAGATATTAATCTCATCTAAAAGAATTTGTATTCCTTCGGATCGTGCAAAAGCAGCACATAATATAAGTTCTTCTATGTCATCAAGTTCCGAAATATTTTTAATCGCATCGTCATGAAAGTTACTATCCCTCAAGCCCTGGTATAATGTTGAAACCGTTGCCATTTCAAGTATCGTTTTTTAACAAATCTATGAGCTTTAAATCCAGGGCCTGAGCAATCTTATTCATGTTAATAAGGGTAATATTCCTTTCCGCTCTTTCAACCATCCCAATGTAAGTTCTATGAAGATCAGCAAGGTTAGCTAAATCCTCTTGTGATAATTTTTTTTCTACTCGTGCTTGCCGTACCCTGTCGCCAAATAGATTTAGTATGTTATTTTTATTATTTGCCATATATTAGGCTAACTAGATGAATACTATAAGTCTACATACTATACGTATCATTTTATTTGGTGCAATTTTTCAACCAGAGTATATCCCCTAAAGATTAAATTTTGAGAGGATACCCATCCCTAGATCTTCCTCATACTGTCTCGAAAGAAATATTACTTATTATTGTAGAACCTAGCCCAAAAAATAATATGGTGGGATCTGGAAAGTTTGTCTCATGAAATTTATTGAAACAATCAGAGTGGCGGTCTTTACTTTATTTGCTTCCAGCAAAACAAAAGACTAAAACTCTTTAGAGGATAGCTATAAATAAACGAGTTTTAATTGGTTATAGAAATGATTTACTAAGAGAAATAAAAAGCACAAAAACCTTAAATTATCACAAAAGGCTTGCTAAATTAAGGTAGGCAACCTAGATCCTATCAGAATTCATTCAATTGGAACAAAGGTTAAAATGATACCCTCTCAAATTTAGACTATAATAGAATATTGCTATATCATGAATATAAGTAGGAGGGCGATAGGGGAAGTAGCATTTGATGGTCAATTAATCTCATTCTTTTTATTATTATGAAGCCATGGTTTGTCTATATAATACGCTGCGCCAATGGCCATCTCTATACGGGGTGCACAACCAATGTGATACGACGCTGGCACCAGCACCGGCAAGGCAAGGGGGCTAAATACTTACGAGCCCATAAGCCCCAAGCCGTCGTTTTTACCGAGCAGCACCCCAACCGATCCAAGGCTTGCCAGCGTGAATATGAGATTAAGGGCTACTCCAAACAGGAAAAAGAGGCTCTTATATCATAATAATATTTTATGCCGTAACCCAATAGGACACAGTTAGTTAAAGCAAAATTTAAAAATCCGACAAAATTTTTACTTTACATAAGATAATTTATACGACAACTATTTAAGGCCGGCAGAGAAAAAATAATTCATAATTATACGTTTTCTATTCCTCTTTAGCGCTGGCAACCTTCTCAAGTTGCTGGATAGCTTCTTGAATCGCGGCTTTAGCTTTATTCAAACTCGAGAGATCAATCGTGTTAGTTTCTTGACCACTAATTGATGGTATAATAGCAATCAATCCTTCCACCTGGTGTTCGGATACCAACAAGCTTTCCAAAAGATTCTCTTTAATATTGGCAACATCTTTTTTGGTGTATTCCATAGCAAAAATTTACATTCTTGGTATTTGGCCTATCCTATACCATGCCGACCGGTCCAATCACCACTTAGAATCCAAAATTAAAAGCCGTTTAGATCCCATATAGGCTATTTTGGGGATATAGGCGTAAATCGGTCTATTTCACCGGAGAGCAAATATGTTTTACCACTAATAGTAATAAAAATGCCCTACTCCCCATAATGGTTTTCAGGCACTATATTTATTCTTGTTCGGTAGCCGCCGTTTCCTTTGGACTCAAAAACTCAACAGTTTCAGCTTTTACATGGGTGGAATATCGGGTTGTACCCTTATCATCTTCCCATTTATTAGTTTTCATCTTTCCTTCCACGTATACTAACGATCCCTTGCTTAAGTACTGGTTGCAGTTTTCAGCTAATCCACCCCAGACTTTAATCTGGTGCCAGTCGGTTACCTCACCTTTTTTTCCTTCTTCAGTTCTGTAACGCTCAGCTGTGGCAACTGAAAAATTTACAACGCTTGAACCGCTATCTGTTTTATTCAATTCGGGATCTTTCCCTAACCGTCCAATGACTTGTGCTTTATTTAAAGAACTCATAATCGACCTATTTTCTAATATTAAAATTAAAGGGGAGATTCCCGTCTCCCACTGGTAGTAAAGTACAAAATATCGGGGTCTTTATCAAATAATAATGTATATATTTACACGTTTATTTATTTATTGATCAGTGCTTCCCCCTGAATGCGCGGCTCCCAGGAAAACAAACCATTCCCCGGCAGCGGGGGCATCAGATTAGTTTTTCTGGACGGGGGTTTCGGGCAAGG
>NZ_FQUS01000040.1 GCF_900129315.1 Fodinibius roseus | reverse complement strand
TCATCTGAGGATGACGAACCTTGTGCCTTAGCCCCCTGCATGACCAACAACACTATTAATACCATCATAATCCATTGTATCTTTTTCATATCTATCCCATTTATTGAATTCGAGCTTTCTGTTCAGTTTATTTATACGATTCTATTTTCTTTGTCTATCAATTCCAATTAACAGCTGATTATCATGTTGTTCAATATCCGCTTTCAATATCTCTTCCAGTGCTTCTATTAATACGTCTATATTGGTACTTTTAATAGATCCGGAAAGTGTTTCATTGCGATAGGAATGACCCAAGATTATCTCAACCCCAAAGGTATCTTCAATACGGGCGGATACCTCTTCCATAGAGGTATTTTCAAAAATGAGCTTGTCCTTAATCCATGATGTATAAAGCTGCGTATTCACTTCTTTAACGGTAATCTTGTTGTCGTGGGACTTAAACCGAGCCAGCTGGCCGGGTGTAAGTTCATAGTCGGTTGATGACCCCGTATTTTGAATGGCCACTTTCCCTTCTTCTAACACGGTTTTTGTTTCATTCCTAAAGGTATTTACCATAAAACGGGTCCCCAATACCTGGATCGATCCGTCGTCGGTTTGCACGGTAAAGGTCCGCTGGTCTTCCTCTTCCAGATGCGCGATATTAAAATAGGCTTCTCCTTCCAGCTGAACTTCGGTGTTGAGTCCTTTTTCAACAGTAGAAGAAAAGGTGAGCGAAGAATTTCCGTTGAGAGTGATTCTGGACCCGTCACTTAACCGAAACGTAAGTTTCTCCCCGTAATCAGTCTGATATTTTTCTATCTTTGGGATTTCTACAATTTTCTGGCTCGCCGACTGCTCTGTTTTGTTAGCATAATACCCCATCAGACCACCCAGCATAACCGCAATAATGATAGCCGCCGCTGCCGCCCATCTACCGATCATGCGGTATGGTTGATTATCACTGGAAAAAGTAAAAATCACATTTTTTTGTTTTTGGCGGCTTTCATATTCATCAATAACCCGATCCAATCTTTCCAGCTCTTTTTTGGGATTCGGGATATCATATTCGCTATCAACTGCTACAACGATCTCTTTTGCTTCTCGAACTAAGCCCTGATAATCGGGGTATTCCTGAAGCCACTCATCCCACCGTTTTTTTTCTTTGGTCGAGCATTCCCCTCGCAACCACAACACAAAGGAGGAATCCGCTAATAACTGTTCCAGTTTATTATTATTCATACTTACTACTGATTACGACTTTTTTACTTCACTCATATAGAAACAGCCAATCAACTGTTGTCCCGTATTTTTATTTGGTTAACAACTTATTTCCAGTATAAGCCCCCGATCCGAAGATTAATTTGCGCCACCAATGCCGTAGAAGGCTACCACCGGCAGATCTGCAAGGTGACCAAGACTTAAAGGTACTTATACCAGTGACCTAGCCTTACTCAAGTTGAGATAGCTGGAGATCAAAAAAATCGGAAGAAATAGACAAGTCTCCTGCAAAACTGGACGCTAACGGTCCAGCAACTGGCCAATCGATTTAGAGATCGGTTTCCGCTGGTCTTAACCCGTAACCCTGATAAATAAACAAACCAGATAGAGTTTAGTTTACACTACCTCCAATCTAATCAAGAACCTTTATCCTGATATTTTTCCAGCGGACTTTCACTTCGTTTTCAGGAGTAGCAGAATGAATCTGAAGGGCAATGGAACCGGTTGCCTCCCCAATTTTTTCATCCTTCAGGTGTACCATCTGCCGGCCGTTCAGCCAGCTTGTCACTTCATCTCCCTCCACACGAATCGTCATGTGATTCCAGTCGTCGGGTTTCAAAGCTGCTTTTTCCTCTTCCGGGCTGGGCTGAATGAGCCATCCCCTGCCATACGATTCATAAATGCCTCCCGTGTGAGATCCTGGGGGCGCTACCTCTACCTGCCAGCCGCTGATCTTCGTCCCCTCCAGGCTTGACCGGATAAATACCCCGCTGTTGCCGTTGGATTCCTGTTTGAAATCCAGTTCTAATACAAAATTTTTATAGTTTTCTTCCGTAGAGAGGTAGCCGTATTCTCTGTCAGGGCCACTTTCACAGACCAGCTCTCCATCCTCAACATACCATTTTTCGGTCCCGTGAACGTTCCATCCGGAGAGATCTTCTCCATTAAACAGGGATTTAAATTCCTGAGCGCTTGCCGGACTGCTGAAAAAGAAGAAGGTAGTGCATAGAAGTAAAAAATATTTCATGACTCTGATTTATTAATTTAATAGTTGACTATTTATTTATGCATCAAAAGTTTTGGTATAAGCATAAATTAGGTATATTATATATTTATTCGATATAATTGCACTACTTGTACTTCATTTTTTTTAATTATAAACCTAACCAGATTTATTTATTTCATGCTAACGGGAACGGGGTTCTCTATTTTTCCCGGCGGTCGTTGGTTCTTTCCAGGGTTATTGGTATCCCCCAAATCTCTTCTACCTTTCTGCGCCCATTCCATGAGCTCCTCCACTACCTTCGGATTTGCTTTTGCTACATTATGGCGCGATGAAATATCTTCCCTCACATTAAACAACAGTGGTTCATGTCCCTCGCCTTCTCTAAAATGAGGATGCTGGCTGAATTCCTCTAATGGTACGAAAAGTTTCCAGGGTCCCCGGCGAACGGCCTGTAATTGTTCTTGATGATAATAATAAAATACGTCATATGGCGATTGAGTACTCGCAGTGTCCTTTAATAATGGCCATATATTATATCCATCTATGATTCGAGCATCGGGCAGTTTTCCACCCGCCAAATGAGCAAAGGTAGGCAGCAGATCCATTGTTGTAACCAGCTCTCCATGTACTGTACCCCCGGGAATTGTGCCGGGCCACCACATAAGCGTTGGCACCCGAAACCCTCCCTCTGATGTGGTATATCCACGTCCGTATAACGGCCTGTTTGTACCCCGCTCCATCCCCGAGAGATCTTCACCCATTGGAGCACCATTATCGGAGGTGAATATCAGCAAGGTATGTTCTGCGATTTCAAGTTCTTCCAGCTTATTCATAATCTCTCCCGTTGACCAATCCAGCTCTTCTACGCTGTCTCCCCACGGACCACCTTGACTTTTACCCCGAAACTTTTCACTTGCAAACGGTTTCTTGGTACTGCCGGGCATAGCTTGAGGTATATACAAAAAGAAGGAAGTATCTTTATGTGCTTCGATATATTCTAAAGCCTTTTGGGTATATCGTTTCGTCAACAAATTCCGGTCTATCCCTGCTTCCACAACTTCTTCATTCAGCATCAACGGCAAGGGGGGCCATCGTTTGCCGTCAAGCCGCTCCCCTATCCGTTGGCCTACCACCTGGGTCATATCATCGCTATAGGGAATGCCAAAAAAATAGTCGAATCCCTGTCTTGTTGGTAGAAACGGCTTTTGGTCTCCCAAATGCCATTTCCCGATGATTCCTGTTGCGTATCCGGCCTGCTGTACTACTTCCGCTACGGTTACCTCATCAGGATGAAGACCATAAGGTGAAATGGGCCGCAACACATTTCCGTCCCGATCGTTGTAATCCATTCCTACTCTTTGAGCATAACTCCCCGTCATGATGGAGGCCCGGGAGGGAGTGCACACCCCTGCTGTTACATAAAAATGGGTGAATTTTCGCCCTTCCTTCGCCATCCGATTTAAATTGGGCGTTCTGATTATTTCGGAACCAAAAGGCTCAATATCGCCGTAACCCAGGTTATCGGTGACGATAAGGACAATATTTGGTTGCAACGCATTTTTATTACTATTACGTTCTACGTTACAACTCCATAAAAAATATCCAACCATCAAATAAAGACATCCTCTACCTATCTTTTTGATCTGTTTCATCTATAGGGATATTTTACCCGTTAACTTTCTCGATAAGAAACTCAAAATCATGCGATAGTCATTTCAACCGTTTTCAAAAATCGACCGTATTTTTCAGAACTTTTATTTAAAAAGCCTGTTTTAGCTAACTATTAAGGCATAAACTCAACCCATTATTCACTAACCCAATAGTCCATATAATTTTCGATATCATTGCTACCTAATATCTGTTACTCGCCCTCATCGGCCGGGGTGGTACCGGAAAAGAGCAGGCTGAGTTGTTGTTCCGGAGTGGTCCCTGCACGCAAGGCATAGCGCATCCATCCATAATAGAGCACGCCCGCAACGACCATACCATTGAGCAGGGAGATAAAGAATTCCTGACTAAAGTAACCGACCAAAAACCCTCCCATCCATCCCAGGTAGGCAGCCGGGTTAAACGACATATCGGGGAGGCCTCCCTTGGTTTCATAGAGCTTTCTCTTTTCGGGAAACAGCCAGTAATCGATGATTACCGTAATCGCAATGGGGCCCAATACCCAGGACAAGAATTGCAGGAAAAAATTAAAGATCTCATCCGGCCCATACCAGGCAAAACACAAGGCAATCCCCCAGGAAATCAGTAGCACTAACTTTCTTGTTTGTTCTTCATTTTTATATTCGGGAATCGGGGGAGCGGACATCATATTGGCTCCGAAATAAATAGCCGCCATCGAGGTTGACCAGGAGCCCAGAAAAATGGCAAAAAAGGTAATCTCCAGCATCCCAAACTCTTCCATGATAAGGAAAATATTCCACTCACCAGTTGCCAGTGCTCCAAGCGTTGCTCCGATGTATTGAAAAACCATCAAGACCCCGTAGGTAAGAAACAGTCCAAGGGCCGCCTGCTTGCCATTTTTATAGAAGCGGGTAAAATCAGAGATCACGGTGTTCGCATGCAGCCAGCCACCCGCGGCTGAGGTGAACACCACCAGGGCCGAGGCGGAAGCAACCGGCGCCTGACTGATCACCGCCTGCAGGCCCCCGCCCACGTCCAGGGCGCCCCAGATGGTAACGACGAGTATTATAATGATGGCCGGGGCCGCCAAATAATCCACGTAGGCGATCCACTTCATTTGTTTATAGGCGGGGATCAAAAAAATAAGTGCCATCAAAATGGTAATCGCCCAAAACAACACCGGAGAACCACTTCCGATCCCCATCATATCCACAAACGCATCTCTTGTTAAATTTAAGATCACCGCAAACCACACCAAGGTGGTAAGGGCGATGATAAAATTCGGCAGCAGTACGCCCATTTTGCCATAGGAGTACCGAAAGATCATCGCGCTGGTATATCCGGTCCGGGCCCCGATAATGCCAATCAATATCGAAACGACGCTGTTAAACACTCCCGCCATAAGAATCACAATCATGGCTTCCTTAAACGGCAATTGCGTCCCCACCATCCCACCTACCAGCAGGCTTGAAACCACCAACACCAAGCCCCACAGGACAAAGGTATTGCTCCAGAACCCCATGCGTTTGTCCCGTGGCAAGCGGGAACGTACCGCATCACCGACCTCATTTGACTGCAATGAACTATCTGTTTTTTCCATGACCTATCCCGTTTTATTGTCGTTGTTTGTTATTATACTTTCCTATACCCAAACTGTTTTCCCAAAGCCATACACTCTTGCCAGGGCTTAATACCCCCCGTTGAGGTTACCTCCCGTAAACTCATCGCGGCTACGCTCACTCCAAGGGCGAGACTCTTGCTCATCTCCCAGTGTTCATGCACCCCATACAGCACGCCAGCGGCCAGGGCATCTCCCGCACCTACGGCCCCCTTAATCTGCTCAGGCGGTACCTTGAGGCCCCCTTGCGGGAGGTATTCTTTCTCCTTGCTTACCGCTACGACTCCCTGTGGGGCGTGGATTAGCACCCATGCCTGGACGCCTCGGTCCAATATAGTTTCGGCGGCCTTTCGGGCCTGCGCTGCCTGAAACCTTCCCGCCTCGCCCGCTATGGTGACCCCTGTTAGCCTTTCGGCCTCATATTCATTTAGAAAAAGCAGATCAATAAACGGCAACGAAGATCCGACTACCTCTTGGTACCGGTTGGATTGCTCGCTAACCAAATCTGCGGAGGTCATCAGTCCGGCCTCTTTCGCGCTTTTAAGAACGCGGGCCGCTCCGGTGAGGCCGCCATCGGTTACCTCATCCAGCCGGTCAAGCAGCAGCAGATATCCGAGATGAAAGATCCGGACGTTGGCACGGGAAAAATCAAAATGCTCCTCCTCTAACAGCGCATTGGCGCCCCGATAATGAAAAAAGGTACGCTTGCCGGTCTCCGTAGCTGTCATCACATCCGTGTAGGAGGTGTCAGCCCCCGATAGCTTCGTGAGCTGCCGGGCATCTATGCCCATCTTCCGGCATTCCTGCAGAATCATATCCCCCCTATCATCCTCTCCAAGGACCCCTATGGCCCTAAGCGGCACAGAGGCGTTCATGTTATAGAGGGCCGTTAATACATTGAAAGGCGCCCCGCCATTACCGGTGTACTCTGTTACAATATTGGATAGTTTCTCCTCTTCCGGATACCGGTCAATCACTTTGATCTGATCAATGATCCAATTTCCCCCGGCCAAAATACCTGCTCTTTCCTTTGTGTGCATATCCGAATTGTTAATAGGTGATTTCTACCACTGATTGCGTGCGCTTGGACTCCAATGCCGCCTGAAATATATGATGGCTCATGAGGGCTTCCTGGGGGGTAAGGCAACCAAAACGGCCGTTTAAAGATCCCTCCCGTTCGGCAAAATAGGCGGCCAGCATCTGCATAAAATAATCGGGAAAGCCCACCTCAAAAATACCTCCCGTAATCGTCGGGAAAGGGCCCTGGAAGCCGAGATCAATTTGCTGCCAAGCCTGCTCCTCCCCGCGGCGGAACGTCCACAGGGTTTTCGTATCCTTGGTGCTGTATCTCACGCCTCCCTCAGTTCCCAATACTTCGATGTACCAGGAATTCTTCTGGCCCGGCGCTAATCGTTTCATTTCCAGGGTCATCGGGATATCCTTACCCTCAATGTTCACATCCGTCGTTAATGTTGCATTATTCCAGGTATCGCTCTCGGCCCAACCTCCCTGGCCGTCGGGTCTTCTGGTGATCACTTTTTGAAGTTGGCTGTACAGCCGGCGGGGCTGCCATCCCAACCGCAGGGGAATATGGATCACATGAATGCCCAAATCGCCCATCACTCCAATTTCACCACAAAATTGGGACTGACGCTTCCAGTTGATCGGTTTTTGGGGATTGAGATCACTGGCATGCAGAAATCCGGCATGAATTTCCATAATATCGCCCATCCGGCCGGAGTTGATCTCCGCTATGACCCGCTGGGCTCCCGGCAGAAACGGAAACTCTGAGCTGCACCGCACAAAACTGGATGAGGCTTCGAAGGCCCCATAAATATTCTTGGCCGCTTGCAGGTTCATCCCAAAAGGCTTTTCAGCAAGCAGGTCCTTGCCCGACTCCAGGATATCAATGTAGTACTCCTCATGCAGGTGATGCGGCAGGGCGACATAGACCACATCTACCTGGTCGGATGCCAGTATTTGCTCATAATCCGAGGTTATGAGCTGAACCGAAGGAATCTGCTCATACCAACCCAGTACCTCCTCATCCAGATCACATACGGCGCTTAATTCAACGGCAACGGGGTAATCATTAAGCGCAAACCACCGCCCAAATGCACTGGCAGCCTCTTTGCCCATCAGTCCCCCACCAATAATTCCTACCTTTGCGATATTGTTCATCATTATCAATTTTTAGAAATTGAACAATTAATAATTCAACTATATATATTTTAGATTTATAGCCTAAACTGTAGCAAAGGAGTGAGGAAAACTTATCACCATATTCTTGGGTATAAGTCTCCTTTACCTTTGCTTCGGTCGGTCTTTTCAGGTTATCTCAGCAGTTAGATCAGTTCTCCAGCAGTCCCATCACATCATCGGGGGTGGCCTTCTCGTGGACAATCCCCATCAGAGCCTCGGTCATGGCTTTCGGATGGGCATGCTGGATGACATTTCTCCCATACACAATGCCTTTTATCCCTTGCTGCATAAGCCTGTGTGTGCGCTGGAGGACCTCCTGATCGCTGGCGCGTCCTCCACCCCGAACCAATATGGGGATGGATCCGGCCACTTCCACGACCCGGTGGTACTCGTCCACATCGTCGGTGGGATCGGCTTTAATGATATCGGCGCCTAACTCAACACCCTGCCGCACCAGGGGCATAATCAATTCAATGTTACCGTCAACCATATAGCCGCCCTTCTGCTCATTCGGCTGAAAAACCAGCGGCTCGATCATCAGCGGCATCGCGTAGTGATCGCACAGGGGCTTCAATTTTAAAATGTTCTGGATGCATTGGTCGGTCACCTCCGGTGCGCCAGGTATTCGAAAGAGGTTGACCACCACACAGGTTGCATCCAGCCTGATGGCCTGGACAACCGGCTGTTCAATCATGCGGCTGAACAGCACCTCGGGGAGCTCCGAGCCATACACATTCGCTACATCCGTCCGCAAGACCAGCGAGGGCTTTTGCTTGCCCGCCACAGATTGCAGGTGCCGCGCCTGCCCAATCGTCAGCTGTATCGCATCGGGGCCCGCCTCAATGACGGTCTCCACCGAGCTTTGGATATCCTCTATGCCCTGTAAAAAACCAAACTGGTTAAAAAATCCATGGTCAATGGCCACGTCAAAACAGTGGCCCGATTCCCTGTTAAATAATCTATTAAGCCTGCTTTCTTTCATTGATTCTCCTTGTTCTAAAATGATTTATATAATTAATAGTTTTTAATCCTTGTAGGTTGCCTCCCTTATGCATACCTCATCCATCGATCTCTGAGAGTTGGACGGGGCGCCCGGTCTCTGCCGACTGGTCGGCCGCATAGGCCACCTTGTGGGAGGCCAGGGCTTCCTCAAAATTGGTCAGCTCCATCGGCTCCCCCCGGCCGATGCTCTCCACAAACGACTGAAACTGCGGGAGGTAGGTATGGTCGTCGACATCGCCCGAATCCACCAGCGGCACTCCCAGCTGGCTCCAACGGTCTTTGGAGGTCCCTTCCAGGCGACTGCTGTAAAATTTATCATCCAGCAGGCTGCCCTCGCTGCCGTTCAGCTGGATATGAAAATAATACGGCTGCAGGCAGTCAATCACCGAGGCCACCTTTCCTAGCCGGCCGTCGCTGAACTTCAGCATCGTAACCGAGGTGGTATCATACTCATAGGGGGCAAACAGCTCGCTTTTCGTTTTCGTGCTGTAACTGGTTACCTCCTCCACCTCCCCGTCCATATACCAAAGCAGCAGGTCGAGGGCGTGTATTCCGGCCGTCAGCAGGCTGCTGCCGCCCATCTCCTTTTTCACGTTCCAGGGAAACTGACCGTACCAAGGGCCAATGCCGTGATAATAATCGATCTCCCCGTAGTGCAGGTCCCCCAGCAGGTCCCGGTCCAGCATCGAATGGATGCTCATCGCCTGGCTGCTGAAGCGCAGCTCAAAGCACACGCAGGCCTGCACCCCGGCCTCCTCGAGCGCCTGGCCAACCTCCCGGGCATCCTCGTAGGTTAGCGCTATCGGTTTTTCAATAATAACATGTTTGCCGGCCTGCGCCGCCGCAATTGCCTGCCCGGGGTGCAGCGGGTGGGGCGTGCAGATATCGATAATATCCAGGGTGGGATCGGCGAGCATCTGCTCGTAATCCTGGTAGGCTTTAAGTGGAATCCCATGCTCCCGCTCCAGGGCCTCCTCATCCAGGGCGCGCCTGGAACATACAGCGGTGACGTTAGCTCCTTCGACTTCTTTGAATACATTAATATGAGCACCTGCGACCCAACCGAGTCCCACAATGCCTACATTTAACTCTTCCATTGTTATCTCCTTTTTTTATTATCTGTTCTATTGAACTATACTTATGGCGTATCTGTCGTCTCCATTTGCTTGTCTCGCGCATGAATATAGGGTTTCAGGGCCTTTTGCAAGCGAGGCTCGTGAGGATAGCCGTGGCCAAGATGCTGCCGCAGTCCCTCGGCGTAACCGGCCCCGCATTCCCGTCCATAGGCCTCGGCCCACTCCATCATGCGGTTCAGGTATTCATCGATCCCGTGGTGGCTGCGTAGCCACTCCCGCTGGGAGGCATGGTGGCTCAGCAGCCCTCGTTTTTCTTCTATTTGGGAGCTGATGTCCACATAAAACTGCGGGTAAATACGCTGTCCCATGGGATCCACTCCCTCCACCGGATCCGCGTAATACAGCGCCGGGGTCGCCGGCATCGGTGGCTCCGGCGTAGTAGCCCTGGTTTTGTACAGGGGAATCGCCGTGGCAAACACCGCCCCGCGAACAATCCGGGCCGTCTCCTCGTGGTCGAGCATATAGTCCGACGGCGAGTGCGTGATCACCACATCCGGGTCGAAGCGGCGGATCAGTTCCACCGCAGTGCGGATGCTTCCTTTGTTGACAAAGACTTCCGCATCCTTCATGCCTGCGCAGCCGTACCAAGCCCCAATAGAGCGGGCCGCCGCCTCCGCTTCCCCACGCCGGATGCGAGAAATTTCCTCTTTGGTTCGTTCCCCGCTCGACCCGCAGTCCCCTGCGGTCATGGTCACCATCCCCAGCTCCCACCCGTTTGCCCCCAGGTGCAGCAGGGTACCCCCGACCAGTATCTCGATATCATCCGGGTGCGCCATGATCGCCAGCACCCTCCCGTTCCCTTCTTCTCCCATCAATTTGTCTCCGCCTCCAGCGGCCCCGCCAGCGCCCGGGTGAAAAACAGGGTGCCCGGCGTCTGGGTCATCCAGGTCGACGGCACGTGGCGGGTCACCGGGTGGCGCAGGGTCACCCACAGGGACAGCCCCTGCCACTGCATGCCCCGGCCGAATTCCCCGTCAGCGCCACCAATAGCGTAGTCGGCACGGGAAAAGAGCGCCGGCCCGATCGTATTCGCGTAGGCCGGGATATGAGTCGTCCGGCTCTTGAAGCTGGTGAGCGCATTCTGTTCGATGGTCAGCGGGTGCAGGGCCGCCCCGATCCGGTAGTGCTGCTCACGCCACTGCTCGTCGGTGCCAAATTCCTCCCCAAAATGCGGCTCCCAGAAGGCGATGTGGCAGGCCCGACCAATACCGTAGACGACCACAAGCTTGGCCCCCTCATCGCGAAGGGCTGTTATCCGGTCGGGGTATTCGGCAATCACCTCCCGGGTGGCAAAAAACCGCTGGGCCTCCGGGACCGTCAGCTCACCCAGCGGCTCGTAAAAAGCGTCTGTAATGGCCGACTCGAACGATCGGCGATCATCGGCCCCGATGGTCTGGCCCTCCTCATCCGACCACTCGTCCATGCTGAATCCCGTCACATGATCGCACGACACGCCCCATTCGCTCAGGAAATAGCATGCCCACCGGTACATGCCCATCGGACCAGCCGGCAGAATCAGGGCCAGCCGGCGTCCTTCGGCCCGGCAGTTTCTTATTTCGGTGGCCAGCTCATGGCCCATCATCACATTAAAATCCGGCACCTCATCGGCCTGGCGAACCGTGAACCCCGAATGCCAGTGGTCCTGGCGCTCAAAAATAGCTTCGGGGGTATCCCCTACGCAGGCATCCCATTGGGACAGATCCCAAGCCGCCGGAAAAAACGATTCCAGTTTCGAGCCTTTAAGCGTCGATAGTAAGTTTATCACAATAGTCCCTCATCATTAGTTGTAGTTATGTTGTACATTTAGTAATTAATTTTTTTATTATGCAGATGATATATTCAGCTCATTTTTACATTCATGTACTATGACCATTTGAAACAGTTAGAATAATTACTATTTAAATTATTTATATATTTATATTTAATTTCCTTTTTGCTGAAATCTAATTAGCATTTTAACTACTTAAACCTAGTTCTGGGGGAACATTCCCATATGACCACCCCTCTCCAGGAAATTCAGGAGCAGGAGGCGGTTCAGGGACCTTACCAGGTGTCATGGTGGAAGTAAGCTTTAATAGAGATTCAAGCATTTGACGTCCCGCCGTCGGCTCCAAGTTACTATAGGATGTTAGCCTAGTCTCATAACCACCACCATGGTCACCAAAAGCGTCCTCTGTAGGGACATAGCCTACACAACCGTTAGCCATAGATACCGGAAATGTATTTACAAAATTACTCTTTTTTTTAAGTTCTAGACCATAATCACAAAAATATTCTGCTGGAACTGATAGAAAAGCTACTGGTCCAATTTGTATCGCCTGAACTTCAACCTCAGCTTTAGCTGATTTTTCAAGCAAAGCATCCAGCATTAAAATTTCTTTGGAAAAAGTCCATTTTGTTGATCCTACCTTTTCAGGATCTTCTTGAACTATATCATAAGACCGCTTAATCCTTTCAGGTTTAGGCACACGTCGCTGTATATTCCACTTTTTACTTTTAAAACTAATTGGTAATAAGGAACCCTGGTCCATCTTAAGTAATACTTTCACCACTTCAGTACCTATGCGACCGCCAACAACTTGGGCAGCTTGCTCTCCGCTTGAATATTGTTGATATGGTGTAAGATTATCAACTTGCGTAACATCACCCGATGCCCCATTTAAAAATACAACTATAACTTCAGATCCATATATATCTCTAATTACTTTCTCCAGATAGTATATATAATTCGCAGAAATACCTCCTGGATTTGTTGTAGCGTGACAAGCAAAATTAACGATACACCCTATTAATTCTCCCTCAGTGTTCCATGTGCCAATTACTCCGACTTCTGGATCTGTTGGTCCAGCTGTTTTAATAATATCAGGGTTACCCTGACGAGGATGGGTATAGGTAATCCCATTTTTCATGTAGAATCGCCGGTTAAAAGCTACTTGATTTTCGGTTCCCACACCTACGCCACAATAGGTTTTTTCTCGATTCTTATCGGCCTCACAGACCCCCTCCACAATCGCTTTTTTAACTAGATTAAGATATCTAGGGTTTGCACAGGACGATTTCTGATAAGCCAGCTTCTGAACTAGATCCGAAGCGTGGTCATACTGCCCTGGTTGTACCATTCCAACAGGACCTGACGAATGCGAATGGCTTGCCCCAATCATCACCGCATCACGAGCAATCCCACACTGCTTATTGATCAACGCACGAGCATTTAATACTATTTGTCTTGGAATCATCAAGGCATCGATCCCTACCAAAGCAACACGGTCTTGCCCATCATCAAATACAGTAGCTCGGATTTTACACGGATCATGTAATGAATTGTGGAAAACTTTACCATATCCTCCAGGTTTTTCCATACCGATCTCCGGTGTAATATCTCGTTCAGCATATCCAACCTTCTGCGTAGAATCAGTTATAGTTGATGGAGAGAAAAAGGAGGGAGATACTTTACCTTGCGATATTCTATATGGAGCTGCGAAAATACCCAATCCACCCATTATGCTTTTTTCCAAAAAATCGCGTCTATCTATATTTCTCATGCTAGTCTAATTTTCTGTAACTATATACAAGTTGACGAATTTCGAATAAAAATTATAAATATTACCAACCAGTATTCTGGGTTAGATTTGAATTTAATGATATCTCATTATCAGGTATTGGAAATACAAGATCTTTAGGAATTTCATATCCTCCTTCATATCTCGTTTCAACCAAGCCTCCATCGCTACCACGAATTTCCATCGGATATATGTCAGGACCAATTTCCCAACGTCTAATATCAGACCAGTAAAGTCCTTCCAGAGCAAATTCAATACGACGTTCGTGTCTAAGTGACTCTCGTGCTTCTGCCTGAGACAACCCCAAAGACAGGGGAGAGACTGTCACGTCATCTCGTTCGGTTCTGATTCTATTAATTAAGGAAATAGCTTCGTCAATGTTCTGATTAGTTTCAATTAATGCTTCTGCTTTTGCTAAAATTACCGATGCATAACGCAGCACAATAAAATTCAAGGCTTCTTTTCCCAAAATTGGCCTCTCCCCATTCGCCATTACATCTTCATATTTTCTCATAGCGAAATTCTTAATAGGCTGACCTACATGATTTTGAGCATCATCATTAAAAAGATAATCTCCAACATAAGTTCCTGGAAGTATCACCGAAAAATATAAGCGAGCATCTCGTCCTTGATACGGTCCTTCGGAAGGAACGCGGGGATTCTCAGGAGTAAGTTGCGTTCCCTCTGCCGCCATTTCATAAGCATCCACTAAATCTTGCGTTGGCACTGCCCATCCAGCAGTTGGGGCATTTTTTAATCCCGGTAACTCCCAACCTAATCTCGGCATTCCCTGATCAAAATCTCCTGACATATTTTGAAGATCAAACATCACTTCTTGATTATTTTCATTTTCTTCAAGAAATAATCCTCTGTAACTGGAAAACAGAGCGTATTTACCCAGTTCTTCAATTTGCTCAACTACTGTTAAAACTTCAGGATATTTGTTTTGATACAGATAAGCTCTCATTTTCATTCCCAATGCAGCACCTTTGGTAGCCCGACCTTTCTGAGATGCATCGACCGGAAGATTTTCAATGGCTACATCAAAATCAGCAATGGCTCTATTCCAGGTTTCTTCTGTAGAAGACTGACTAAGTTCTCTTGCCTCTTCAACCCCAATTATGCTTGTAATAATAGGAGCTCGACCATAGGTATCAGCTAATAATGAATAGGCAATCCCTCTCAAAAAATACGCTTCACCGATGTATGCCATCCTTGTCTTTTCGTTTAATGATTCGACATTTTCAATATTCTCAAGAAAGCGGTTGGCCCGGGAGATTATTTTGTAACAATTAGTCCAGCGAGCACTAACCATTCCACCGGTTCCCGCATCGATAGTGCCCCTTCCTATCTGCTCTTCTGTACCATTCCATTGATAGGCATTAGGCGTTATAGCGTCCATCTTGGGTCCATGACCATACATACTTCGTTCTTTCAAGACAGGATAAATACCGTTGATTGCAGATTTTACATCCTCTTCGGTTTCCCAAAATGTTTCACTGGTAATGGAATCCTCCGGCAAGACATTTAAGAAACTGTCTCCACAACCATTAAAAATAGATAACAACACCACCATTAAACCATATTTACATGCTTTCATAACTATCAAAATTATTTTAAAGGTTGATATTTACACCAAAAGAAATTGTTTTCGGAAGTGGATAAGTACTATATCCTGAAGTAAAAGTACTTCTTTCAGGATCATAACCCTCATAGTCTTCAGAAACTAACGTAAAATAATTCTGAGCATTTATATAGACATTTACATTATTTAATCCTGCTATACTGGATAGTGTATATCCCAACTGAATGTTTTTTACCTTAAGGAACCAAAGATCATTCATCCAGAATGAAGAGTTTCGGCTATTCCAATTATCATCAATTGTAATTTGTGGTATGTCCGTGTCCGTGTTTTCAGGAGTCCAAGCCTCTCTCCAGCGTTTTGTAATGGTTCCCCCTGAAATTCCCAATGGTCTTGTCCATGAATCTTGAGTATTAACTGTTACCCCAGCTCTTCCTTGAAATAAAACATTTAAATCAAATCCCTTATAAGAAAAATCCATGTTAGCTCCAAAGGTATATTTAGGGATTGTATTCCCCAATAACATATTATCTTGGAAGTTTAATGCTCCATCCTTATTGACATCTTCATATCGAAGATCACCGGCTTCAGGAGTAAAGGCATTTGCATGCATATGCTCCTGCGCTTCCTGATCGGTTTGATAGATACCTGTAGCCTTATATCCATAAAGAGACCTATATGAATACCCTTCCCGAATCAGATATAATTGATCGGGTGAATTGCCCCCCCGAAATTTAGTAACTTCATTTGTAACATAGGAAAAGTTTGCACCTATGCTGTAACTGAGTCCATCACTATTACCTGTAGCATTTGTATAGTTAGCATTTAATTCAACTCCCTTGTTATTCATTTCTCCTACATTTTCTAAGGGTGCACCAACACCACCCAACGTTTGGGGGATTGGTAGTCGAACAATAATATCTTCGGTTTTTTTATCAAAGAATGTCGTTTTAAAAAACAGTCGATTATCTAAAAAGTACATTTCAAAACCAACATCTGAAACGGTAGTCGTTTCCCATGTGATCGACTCATCAACCAAAGACGTAACAGCGACACCCGGAGCAAGAGAACCTCCAAAATTATAACTCGTCCCAAAATTTTGGGTGATAGTAGTTAAGTACGGCCAATATCCAGCAATATCCTGATTGCCTAATTTTCCCCAAGAACCACGAATTTTTAGGTCTGAAAAGATATTTTGGTCGGCCATAAATTCTTCATTCGTAATTCGCCAACCTGCAGAAATGCCTGGAAACACTCCCCATCTGTTACCTTTTGCAAAACGACTCGAGGCATCAGCCCGGGCATTTACTTCAAACAGATATTTATCGGAGAAATCATAATTAACGCGTCCAAAATATGAAACCATTCGAAAATCCTGCATATTACCTTCAGCTATTATTCCTGCAGTGCCTGCACTCACTTGAGTTATTCCCTCTTTAGGTTGTTCTTGTCTTCTTGCAAAAGCACTTTTTATCGTTTTGCTTTCTATCTGCATGCCGGCAATTGCTGAGACATCGTGGTTTTCACCAAATTGTTTGTCAAAATTAAGTATATTCTGCCACTGATAATTCAAGTTATATACATGCCGCCTGCTTGCCTCTAAAGTTTCGATTTGATAATTATCCAAATTTACAGCCTTTGTACCAGTAGAGGTATACCCCACAGGTGCTTCATTATAATTGTCAGTTACTATATTACTTTGCTGGAAAGTAAAATCAGACTTAAGATTTAAATACTCTGCAAACTTAAACTCAGCAAAAGAACTCATTCTTGTATATAACTCATCACTTTTATCAAAACCATTATATGCTTCAATTAATGGATTCCGATTCCCTACAATCATTTCTCCATCACTATTCAAAGCTTGAACAGCGCCAAAACTTCCATCTTTATTATAAGGAGCTATAAACGGGTATGCCCCATTGGCAAACACATAAGGAATGCGCCCCATGTCATATGGCTCTTGTGCATTCTGCTTCTCACCATTTACTCGCCCTCCTATATTCAACCAATTATTAATTTTAGATTCAATTCTTAAATTAACTCCATAGCTTTCAGAATTTGTTTCTCTCATAATTCCCTCTTGATTCAGCCGATTAAGAGAAAGGAAATATCTGACGCTCTCCGAACCTCCACTGATAGATATATTTTGTTTATTTATAACAGCTGTCCTATATACTTCTTCAAAAAAATTAGTATTGGGATAACGATATGGGTCGCTATTATTTCTAAAATCATTTATTACAGTTTCCGGGAATATAGGATCAGATCCTTGGTTAATAAGGGCTTGGTTCCAAAGGCCCATATATTCAGCACTGTTGTCAATAATATCATACGTTCTTGCCAAAGATTGAAAACCAATATAACTTGAAAGCCTCACTTGGGGTTGTTCATCGTATTCCCCGCTTTTAGTAGTGACCAATACAACGCCATTAGCTGCTTTCGAGCCATAAATAGCAGCACTGGCAGCATCTTTTAAGACGGATACACTTTCGATATCATTTGAATTTATATGAGCCATTGATCCTTCAACCCCATCAATAATTACCATTGGACTGGAATTATTTAGCGTTCCCCATCCTCGCACTCGCAACAGGGCATCGTCATTACCTGGTTGACCTGAGTTTTGACTTACCCATAAACCCGATACCTTACCTCCTAAAGCTTGAGAAGCATTGGTGACTGGTCGATTTGTAATTTCATCCCCAAAATCTACTGACTCAACAGACCCAGTTACATTTATTTCTTCTTGAGTTCCATATCCAACTACGACCATTTCTTCGCCGGTAATAGCTTGCGATACCATTTCTATCTCAAACTCGGTTCTTCCATTGATAGGAACTTCCTGGGT
>NZ_FQUS01000051.1 GCF_900129315.1 Fodinibius roseus | reverse complement strand
AAGTTTGGCTTTAAATGACATAATAAGAACGGTTTTTTTATCTCTCTGATGAATGAAAAAAGATAATTACTTATTTTTTAAAAAAAATGCAAGAGAAAATCCGGCGTATCCCAAAAAAATCCCTCTCCGGAAGAATATGAGAGTACTGTTCATCACTAAATATACTCCCGTTATCTCCTTTAAACCGCTAAAGCACAGGATCACGGACCCTCACATTCATGAACGGCCCGGTATCTTTATCCCTGCTTTTCTTCCAGTCGCTGCCGGACCAGCGCTTCAAATTCCTCGTAGGTTTTGGGGAGCGGATCCACTTCCTCCCCGTCGATAAAGAAGGTGGGCGTTGAATTCACACCGCGGCTTTCGCCCTCTTCTTTCTGGGCCATCACCGTCTCCTGGGTTTCGGCGGCGTTCAGATCATCCGTAAACTGATTCATATCCAGTCCGATCTCACGCGCATAATTGACGAACTCCATCGCCGGATTCGAGGAAGTCGACCAGCGCTCCTGGTTTTCAAAAATCATGGAGTGCATCTCATAGAACTTATCCTGATTCTTTGCTGCCTGGGCTGCCCGCGCTGCCAGAGCTGCATAACGGTGACTGCTCAACGGGAAAAAGCGCAAGTTCACCTGCAGCTGATCCCCCATATTCTCCTTCAATTTTTCAACGATCGGGTGAAAATAGGCGCAAGCGGGACACTGGTAATCGCTATACTCGGTAATGACCACCTGGTTCGGGTCGTCCGAAGTCATAGACTGCGCGTCGGAATCGGAATTTTGGCAGCTTACCATAAAAAAAGCGGCCAGCAGTGTCAGCAGTATATTCTTGCTTTTTGAAATCATGTTGTTTTGAATACTTGTTTGAATTTATAAATGCTAATATAACCCGAGTTTTGACAAGAGAAAAACCAAAAGTTTAGAATAAACCCGACGGACCCGCTTCCTATGCTCAACCTTCCTGCTCCTGGCCGCCTGATCCAGGGAGAAATTCCGCTTTTGTTGTTCAGCGGCTCCCGGCCTCTTCGATCATCTCCAGCCGCTTCTGTTTAAACTCATCGCCCTGCTGCCAGCGCTGCATCTCCCCGGCGTTGATCATGCGGTAGCCCGCATCGAAAAACAGCCGCACGTCACGCACCATGCCGCTGAGATCCCAGTACTGATTGATCTCGTCATGAACCGTATGGTAATTGGCATCCTGCAGGCTGTCCACGGTGGCCCCGTAACCTTCCGGCTTATCAATAAATTCCGTGCCGGCGTTCGGAAAGATGGCCGGGATACCCTTCTTCGCAAGTTCAAAATGGTCGGAACGGTAAAAGTACCCGCGATCGGGATGCGGGTCCGGCTTCACCTCCACATCCCGTTCGGCCGCTACTTCCTCGATGAGATCGCTTACGGTGTTGCGCCGGTATCCTATCAGCACGATATCTTCCGTCTTACCGTAGACGTTCATGCCATCCAGGTTGATGTTGCCCGTGACGTCCCCCGGATGAACGGTGGGATGCTCAGCCCAGTATTTCGCCCCCAGCAGTCCCACCTCTTCAGCACCCGTAAAAAGGAAGAGCACGCTTCGCTTAAGCTGGGGCTGCAGATTTTGGTACGCACGGGCCAGGTTGAGTACGGCACTGACCCCGGCCGCATTGTCCAGGGCCCCGTTGTTGATGGAATCTCCCTCCACCGGCTTCGTGATCCCCAGGTGGTCGTGATGAGCGGTAAAGACAGCGTACTCCTCTTTAAGGTCGCTGTGGGTTCCTTCGATGACTCCCAATACATTTTGGGCATGCTGCCGCCGGTAGGTTGCCGACAGGTCAAGGCTCAGGGACAACCCCTCCAGCGGCACAGGCTCAAAGGAGCGGTTCTCCGCAGCCTCCAGCTGCGTAGCGAGATCCAGTCCCGCGCTCTCGAACAGCGCGTCACTGGCTTCTCTGGTCAGCCAGCCGTTAAACCGGGTCGGCGAATTGTCCATCGACTGATCTTCGCGCAGGTAAAACTGTTCGCGATCCCACCCGTTGGCGACGACGTTCCAGCCGTATCCGGCGGTGGGCGTGGTATGGATGATGAGCACGCCGGCGGCACCCATATCGCGGGCTTTCTCGTATTTGTAGCTGTATCGACCGTAGTACAGGCGGGTCTCCCCCTTAAAAAGATCCGGGCTGCCGGCGGGGTCGTTGTTCTTGACCACCAGCACTTTGCCCTTTACATCCACATCCTTAAAATCATCCCAGTCCTCCTCCGGCGCCTGGATGCCGTATCCCACATAGACCAGTTCCGCCTCGTCAATGCCAACCTCCTCTTCCAGGTTAGCGGGCCACGCCATAAAATCAGTATAATAATCGAAGGTATGGAGGGGCCGGCCCTCCCTGGAGATCGTCAGCTGCGCACCCTCATCCGTCTGTTGTCCCAGCAGCGGTACCTCCTGCACATAGCTGCCGTCCGGCATGCCGCCTTCAATGCCGTGCTTCTTAAGATAACTGATAAGATAATCCACCGTTTTTTCTTCACCGGCCGTACCCGTACTCCGTCCCCGAAACGCATCCGATGACAATCTTTCAACGGGAGCCCGCAGGCTCTCTTCTGTGATGGTTTCTGCTACCTCGTCGATGGGCGATCGCATGCAGCCCGTAACAGCGGCCATCATGATCAATAGGGACAGGGACAAATTTCGCATGGTTTCTCTTATTCTATCCTGGTTGTGTTTAGCCGGAACCCCTAAGGTACAGTCATTTTTGAAGTATTGCCAAGTGCGAGGCCTTTCGGATACGGCAAAATATACTGCGAGTCCGTCTAAATTTGGCCCGCTCTGGGTTCTTTATCGTTATACAGGCCCACCATTTGCCTCAAAGACCTCAAAATCCGGCTCAAATATTCTGATTCTCCCCGCGCCCTCTAAAATCGATTCCTCCCTATTTTTGGGGATTAAATCACTCGCTCCAGCGAGACTGCAGGTAGTATCCCAGCAGCACGAATACTCCGCCGAAACCGATAAACAGCAGGATACGCCAAAGTGCCTGCAGCTGGGAAAGATCCACCAGGAACAGCTTGGCCACCACCAGGAAAATCGTCACCATCCCGGTCAAACGAACTTGCTCTTCGTTTCGTACAAAACCTGCTACAAGTAGACCGATGGCATATACGCCCCACACTACCGACACCCATGCCTGTCCCCCGGCAAAGCCCACAAGCACCTGGTGGATCCAGAACAGCAGCATCAGGTGGACCACCACCCGGTACAACAGTTTGAAATCATTCCGCCGCAGCCAGCGGGGCAAGATCGTCCCCCCGGCGATAAGAAAAATCAGCTGCACAACAGACCGGACATCCAGTCCCTGCACCCCCGCTGAAAGCCAGAGACCGTTGAACGTCCATATAACGACCGCTACAAAGAGAATATGCGCCCCGATATCGAGTTTAATGTCACCGGTGAGGTGCGCAATATACCGCAGTGCCACCGCCTCGGCCGCCAGCAGCACAAACAGCGGCGTGCCGCTGAAATAGAGTACCACCCCGACGGTGAGCATTATGAGTCCCATAAAAGCATGCGTGATCGCCAGCTCGCGGATCGCCGGGTTAAGCCGCAGGTAGCCGAGCGCGCCCGCGCCGGCAAAGCCGAATGCAACCAGCGCCGTGCTTTGCCCGGAAAGTTCCCAGTGCATGGCTACCAGCGGAAGCATCCCCAGCGACACCCAGAATACCGAGAGATGAACCGTCGCATCGGACGTATCGGCACCGGTGGAGACCTCACGCGCAACGGCGGTCCCCCAGGTTGCAAGGGCCCAGCCGGCCATGCCGGCCTGTAATACCCAGTGATCGGTCAGCGACATGGCCCGCGTTTCCATTAAGGAAGCGATAACACCGACCCCCATGACGCCCAGTCCCCCTGCCAGCATGCTCCAAAGCAGGGCATTCCATCCCTTCCGGAAATAAATAACAGCCCCGGCGCCCAATACGAGCGCGGTATACAGCATCAGCATGACGAGGCTCCCGGAACCGCTGTACAGCATAAAGGGGGTGCCCAGTGCGCCCAGCGTGCCGGTCACCGAGAGGATCGCTTCATCCTGCCGGAGCGACATCGACAGCGCCAGCAGGGTCACCACTATCATAAAGGCCCAGATAACGCTGGCCGGCATGAAGGAGTAAAGCTGGTAGGTCGCAAAGCCAGTGATATAGAAAACCGCAATACCGCCCCCCAGCAGTACCTGCCGGAAGGGATTCATCTCCTCCCGCATCCGGCGTCCGGAGCTGAAAAGCAATCCGCCGATCCCCAGGCCGATAGCACTGCGCACGGGCGGGATGAGCCAGCCCTGGTCAATGGTATACTTGAACAGGAAGACCACCCCAAACAACAGCAGTCCGATGCCGATGCGGTTCAGCCACTGTTCACCGAACCGGATGTTATTCGGAATCAACGGCGACCCGGCCTCTTTTTGATGTCCATCAGCCGCCTGTTGATGTCCGCCAGAAGTATCACGAGTAGCGGGACCCCCGCCATGTTGCTGGTCCACCTGCTGCTCGAGCTCCCGCACCCGTTCCTCCAGGCGGCGGACCCGGTCGCGGAGCCCTTCATCATTGTTTTGATCTGGCATAGGTAATAGATAATATAGCTATATAGGCAGAAGGTACGGATATGTATATATCCTGTGCTTCCCTGCAATACGCTGCGCATCATTAGGATACTTTCGCACCGTAACAATATGGAGTTATGAGCTCATTCAAAAATATAAATATAAATGCTGGGATGATCGGGGATGGCACAAGAACAAGCGGAGAAGGACAAGTGAATCGGGCTGGCTGCCCCCCATCATACATTTATATATTTATATATTATATTACTGTATAAAAGCAGCTTGTCCGGCCCCGCAGCAAAAGTCCGTCGGGGAGGCAGAGGCCATCCGCCTGGATAGTCCAGCTGTGTTACCCGGCAGGTGGCGGCAATATCAACGGATTCAATAAACTTTTCAATCAGCCATCTATGACGGACACGTTTAAAGCCTTGGTCGTCGAGGAAACAGCGGAGGATACCTTCCGGCGATCGGTAAAACAGTGGCCCCTCGACCGGCTGCCGGACCACGAGGTGCTGGTCCGCGTGCACTACTCCTCGCTCAATTACAAAGATGCGCTCTCGGCCTCCGGCAATAAAGGGGTTACCCAGGAATATCCGCACATCCCGGGCATCGACGCCGCCGGGATTGTTAAAGAGAGCAAGGACGGGCGTTTTCAGGCGGGGGACAAAGTGATTGTGACCAGTTATGATCTGGGACAAAATACGCCGGGCGGGTTCGGCCGATTCATCCGCGTGCCCGGCGACTGGGTGGTGCCTTTGCCTGTGGGACTCCGTCTTTTTGAAAGCATGGCGCTGGGGACCGCGGGACTGACGGCCGCTATCGGCATCCACCACCTGCGGCGGCATGAGGTCGAAGCCGGCGGGGGACCGCTGCTGGTTACCGGGGCGACCGGAGGGGTCGGGACCATGGCCGTGAGCATCCTGGCCAAGCTGGACTACGAGGTCGTGGCCGCTACCGGAAAAACGGAGCAGGAATCGTTTATGAAGGAGATCGGGGCCACTTCGGTCATCCACCGGGACGAAGTGCAGGACCGCAGCTCCAAGCCGCTGCTCGGCAGCCGGTGGTCCGGCGTGATAGAGACGGTAGGGGGACGGATGCTCGATACGGCCCTTCGCCAGACGCAACCCAACGGCACCGTTGCCTGTTGCGGTAACGTACTGGGACACCAGCTGCAGACCAGCGTGTACCCGTTTATCCTGCGGGGCGTCACCCTGTCCGGCATCGACAGCGGCCACTGTCCCATGAAGCTTCGCCGTCAGCTCTGGAAACGCCTGGGGGCTTCATGGAAGCCTGGCCATCTGCCGGAGATCAGCCGCTCCTGCTCGCTTGAGGAACTCAACAGCGAAATAGATCTCATCCTGGAAGGGGGGCAGGTCGGACGCGTGGTGGTGGAACATGAGGGATGAGTGGCGCAAACTTAACCTGAGGAATACTCAGCGATAATCTAAAATATGTTTAACACTAAATTCCCTTCCCTACGATGTATTATATAATCTGTACTGCGTTTTGCATTGGATTTGTAGTTACAATTGCGTTTGGAATGGACCAGTTTTTAGAGGAGGTCAAATATCATTTGATGATGCTTATTGCTTTTTCTTGACTCATTAATACTACATCCTTATTTGTTTTAAAATTAACCTCATCCTGATACCAAGTTACGTCCTCCAAGAAACAATTTCCCCTTTTCGGTAATCACATATTTCTGATCAGGAGACTGAGGCTTGTCAGGTATCGTCTTTGTCACAAATGCTAAACTTTCTAATGGATCCAAATAATTACCCCGAAAGGTTGCCCTGTTCTTGTATCCAATAGCAGACATCATATCATCCAGAGAGATTGGGGTAGAAACCAATGTAAGAATCTGGATTAGATACATGACTTTTTTATGCAATAGCTTGATACCATCAGTGGTCCAGCTTGGTACCTCCTT
Source organism: Fodinibius roseus (assembly GCF_900129315.1). Taxonomy (GTDB): domain Bacteria; phylum Bacteroidota; class Rhodothermia; order Balneolales; family Balneolaceae; genus Fodinibius; species Fodinibius roseus. The sequence continues at coordinate 681 of NZ_FQUS01000051.1, read as the reverse complement.
AATGTCCTCCTCCTGATAAACCTGCTTATCAGGCCAATCAAGGCGTTCTAGCTTGGTACCTTTTTTATGCCAGCTTGGTACCAAGTGTAGAATAACCTCATTCCATGATGCATCTATAAGGTCCGAAGGAAGCGGTACTTCTTGCAGTCCTTTCTTTATATGTTCAGAACGTTCTTCAGGAAGGCCTAATAACGTTGTCCATTTATTCACATAGGTACCAAGGTGCGCAACCTCTAGAGGTATAATGGTTTTAAAAACATCATCTTCAATAAAAAGCGGCGTGGCATTAGGGACATAACGGGGCAACCATTTCGTAGTGTTGCGAATGCCGGATCCTATTTCATCGGTCCACCCAAAAGAAGTGAAGAACTTTCGGATGTTAGGGTTCTTGGGATGGGGATTAAAACTTGATGGATCAATAGGTCCATGGAACAGCGCTTTGTTGGGATTCGTAATCGTTACTTCATTTCTGCCTATAATCAGATTCGTAGAAAGAGCACTGGTATATTCCCGGTGTACAACAGCATTGCCAATCACTTCACGAAAGATGATATCCCGCAGATCGATGCGTTGATCCCCCTCCATGGAGAGTGTAAATCTAACTCTGTCTAAGTTAAATAATACGTACTATCAACATACACTTAACTTAGACAACTCATGACACAAGAAGAATTAGACCAA
>NZ_FQUS01000053.1:0-2500 GCF_900129315.1 Fodinibius roseus | reverse complement strand
CAGGAGAGCAGCCGAAGCGAAAGCGAGTCCGAACAGGGCGGCAGTACGGCGGGGCAGACGCGAAACCGAGTGAGCTATCTATGACCAGGGCGAAGCGGCGGTAAGACGCCGTGGAGGCCCGCACCGCCTGGCGTTGAAAAGCCATCGGATGAGTTGTGGATAGGGGTGAAAGGCCAATCAAACTCGGAAATAGCTCGTTCTCCTCGAAATATATTTAGGTATAGCATCTGGCGACCCGCGTCGGAGGTAGAGCACTGATTAGACTAGGGGGCTTCACCGCCTACCAAATCTAGCCAAACTCCGAATGCCGGCGCGATCGGCCAGGTAGTCAGCGTGGGGGCGATAACGTCCTCCCGCAAGAGGGAAACAACCCAGACCACCAGCTAAGGCCCCCAAATCCAAACTAAGTTGAACAAAGAAAGTTGGGTTGCCCAGACAACTAGGAGGTTGGCTTAGAAGCAGCCATTCCTTGAAAGAGTGCGTAATAGCTCACTAGTCGAGCGGCCCGGCGTCGATAATTAGCGGGCATAAGTTTGGTGCCGAAGCTGTGGATTGTTGCCGGAAGGCAGCAGTGGTAGAGGAGCATTCCAGTGGCGCAGAAGCCCGGCTGTGAGGCCGCGTGGAGCCGCTGGAAGCGAAACTGTAGGCATGAGTAACGATAAGAAGAGTGAAAAACTCTTCCACCGAAAATCTAAGGGTTCCTGATCAACGCTAATCGGATCAGGGTTAGTCGAGACCTAAGGTGTAGCCGAGAGGCGAAGCCGATGGAAAACCGGTTAAATATTCCGGTACCACCGTCTCAGCGATAAACGAAGGCGCAACGCAGAAGTGACACTACCGCCTGCTGACGAAAGCAGGTTGAAGGAGGTAGGCCGGGCGGCAGGCAAATCCGCCGCCCACACAGGCTGAGCTCCGACAGTACGGGGAGCCTGCGGGCAAACCGATAGTGTAGGTAATCTGGCTGCCAAGAAACCCGTCGTCGTTTGTTGGGAGGTGCTCGTACCATAAACCGACACAGGTAGATGAGGAGAGGATCCTCAGGTGCTCGAGCGAATCGTGGCTAAGGAACTCGGCAAATTAGATCCGTAACTTCGGGAGAAGGATCCCCCACCCCGGCTTCGGCCGGGGCGGGGCGCAGTGACCAGATCCAATCGACTGTTTAACAAAAACACAGGCCTCTGCTAACTCGCAAGAGGACGTATAGGGGCTGACACCTGCCCGGTGCTGGAAGGTTAAGGAAGCCTGTTAATCCCTTCGGGGGTGAAGCGGGCGACTGAAGCCCCAGTAAACGGCGGCCGTAACTATAACGGTCCTAAGGTAGCGAAATTCCTTGTCGGGTAAGTTCCGACCTGCACGAATGGTGAAACGAATTGGATACTGTCTCGGCCACGAGCTCGGTGAAATTGTGGTATCGGTGATGACGCCGATTACCCGCAGCGGGACGGAAAGACCCCGTGAACCTTTACTACAACTTTACATTGGCTTTAGCTGCCGGATGTGCAGGATAGGTGGGAGGCATCGAAGCCCCAGCGCCAGCTGGGGTGGAGCCGCCCGTGAAATACCACCCTTCGGGCCGCTGAATTCTAATGCCCCGAGCGGGCAGACAGTGTATGGTGGGTAGTTTGACTGGGGCGGTCGCCTCCTAAAGTGTAACGGAGGCTCCCAAAGGTACCCTCAACGCGGTCGGCAATCGCGTGCAGAGTGTAAAAGCATAAGGGTGCTTGACTGCGAGACATACAGGTCGAGCAGGTGCGAAAGCAGGGTTTAGTGATCCGGCGGTTTCCGAATGGAAGGGCCGTCGCTCAAAGGATAAAAGGTACTCCGGGGATAACAGGCTTATCTCCCCCAAGAGTTCACATCGACGGGGAGGTTTGGCACCTCGATGTCGGCTCATCGCATCCTGGGGCTGGAGAAGGTCCCAAGGGTATGGCTGTTCGCCATTTAAAGCGGTACGCGAGCTGGGTTCAGAACGTCGTGAGACAGTTCGGTCCCTATCTGCTGTGGGCGTTGGAATGTTGCGGAGAGCTGCTCCTAGTACGAGAGGACCGGAGTGGACGCACCGCTGGTGTACCGGTTGTCGTGTCAACGGCACGGCCGGGTAGCTATGTGCGGAAGTGATAAGCCGCTGAAAGCATCTAAGCGCGAAGCACGCTCCAAGATCAACATTCCCTATAGAGCCTTCTGGAAGACGACCAGATCGATAGGCGGCAGGTGCAAGCGCGGTAACGCGCTCAGCCGAGCCGTACTAATAAGGCTACCGGCTTTTCCTTATATGGCTTGCACGACCTCCCGGTCGGGCAGGCCCGCCAGGCAAGCAATCCTCGCTCTTACCCCCCCGTCAGCTATCACTACGTCGAAGACCCGACCCCCATTTGCGAGCAGAAGGGTTTAGCGAGCAGGCCCCACCCGTTCCCATCCCGAACACGGCCGTGACCCTGCTCAGCGCCGATGGTACTGCCCTCAGGGCGGAAGCGTAGGTCCCCTCCTGCTCCCTTTTTTT
>NZ_FQUS01000026.1 GCF_900129315.1 Fodinibius roseus | reverse complement strand
GCAACTTCACCTGTTAGGTGAATATACAAAAACTGGTAACTGCTTGTTATTAGTAAAGTTATATAACTAATTTTAAATTAACTCACGGATTCAGGTAATAATTAGAAACCGGCTTTCTCCAAAATGTTCTGCGAATGTCTGAGCCCGTCTACAAGGGGCCGTCAGATCCCGGTCACCATGGGCAAGTAGTATTTTTTTATTGTTGATAGTAGTTTTTGCACGCTCGGTGATATCCCTGTTTAATACAATATGCTCCAGAGAGCTGTCATAGCTCAACCATGTATGTTTTTTGGAATCGTAGAAGACATCAGGTGGGATGTTTTCAGGACGAAACCATTCGGTGTAGTAGACCGGGTGCATCATACAGAGATACTTACCATATCTGCTTACGCTGAGTTTTTCAAAAAGAGTACCGGATTCTGCGTACAAGGTTCTTATATCCTGCCTGCCGGAAAAAACCGGCAATGATATAAGGGTCAACCCCCGGTACCATTCGGGGTGATTGGAGACCAGAGCCAAAGCGAGCAGGGCGCCCATAGAATGGCCGGCGACCAGGGTATCTCCGTCGTTAAGCCCTTCCTTCAGCACAATGCGTTCAATGGCAGACAAATGTTCCTCCAGGCTGTACTCCGATTTTGTTTTTGGTGAGTCGCCAAAGCCAAGCAGATCTACCAGGTACAAGGTGTGCCTGGAACCTGCATTTACCAGACCCCGTTTCCAGTAGTTGCCGGTGCCGGCCAGCCCGTGTAGCATAAGAATATTATTAGATCCGCTCGCCACTATGGTGTAATTCAACTCTGTATGCTCAGGGTCGTAATCCGGTGCCCAGAGTACTTTAATATATTCATAGGCACCGATTCCCATCAGTCCCATGAAGGCTGCGGAAACCATATAAAAAGGTAGAGTTAAGATAGAGAACGGCTCCATAGTTGAAATTAACGTATCGGTCGTTTTAACATTCGTTCTGTGAAATCGCTGTCGCTTAGCCCCTGGTCAAACCGGATATCAGACAGTTCCAACACCGTTTCGTGATTGTCATCCAATGATACCATTCTCATCGTTTTGCCCATCCAATAGCCATCTATTTTTTCTATATTATCAATCGTCAGTTCCTTGATCTTCTCCTCTTCCCGGTCGTAAAATTCAACTTTACGCAATACATAGTTGGACGTATCGGCTAAAATTACCAAATGGTGGTAATTAACATCCGCACCGGGCTTTGGCTCAAGGAATAAACGGTATTGTCCTTGTTGAGTCGACAATTCCCGGGCTGTATAATCGTCTGCATAGACACTTTGGGACATGTCTTCATACGTAAAGTCCGTTCCCATGAAGTTTTCATTTTTAGCCGAAGAAGCAATCCGGCGCACTCTTCGAAAGGCCGGCAGGTAGAGGTAGAGGCGGTCAGCCGCCACCCGGAGAAATCCCACCCCGCGCACGTCGGCCGGCTCAAGAAACCGCACCATGCGCAGCTCACTGCCTTTCTGGTTGATGCGCAGCGTACGTTCCTTCTGGCTGCCGCTTGCATCGGTAATAATCATCTGCTCGTTTGCCGTCATATCAGAAAAGGCATTTTGTACGGAATCGACTTTAGCCAGAATGGCAGTTGCGTTTTGGGCTTGTACCGGTTGTAAAAAGGCCAGCCCTCCAAACAGGACAAACAAAAACAAGGCGAAGGCAAATGGTTTGGTAAACATAGCGGTATTTCGGATTATATTTTGCCGGTGTTGCAATTTATAAATTATTAAGTGAGCAAGGTTTTTATTTTCGGTGCAGCCCGAATCTATGCTGCTGCTTGCTGTTCTATCAGGTTTTATTGTTTTATTAATCATCACGCCGGGTTTATTTGGTTAAGAGACTGTCAGGATTGATGTGCATGTTCGTCTTTTATTTTGGGTTCTTCGTTATGTTTGATAGACTCCGGTTCAAATCCGGCGAACCTGTTCAGCACGGCGCCGCAGATCAACAAAATGACTACACCTGCCATAACAAAACCGATCTGCCAGACATGTTGAAAAATTCCCAGGGCAAAAATCAGGGCCGCCCACGATAACCATAGAGAGCAGGGCGTTGAGTGCGTCAATGATCAGCATCCACCGCTGTCCGTGTCCCCATTTTTGGGGCGGCATCCAATGCATTTTTTTAAAAATATTATTCATAAAAGACCGGTTTTTCGGTTTCATCTTTTTTTAGCCCCTTCCTTTTCCGGTTGCTTGGTATTGGCCCGCTTCTTTGCAAATACTTCGGCTTGAGCCACAGCAGCAGCACGGCCAGAAGCGTCAGGCTGAAAGTCGCACTCACGAACATGGTCAGCGAGGTCAATCCTCCAAACCGGCGGATGTGCTGCCCGCCGGCAAACAAGAGTACAAGAAATCCACTGCCGACCGCCAGGGCGTTGGTAACGATGGCCAGGCCGGTGGTACTGAGCGTGGTTTTCAAGGCTTTGAGCTTATCGCCGCAGGCGTTGAACTCGTCGCGGAAGCGCGAAATAAAGTGGATGTCGGTGTCGATGCCCAGGCCGATAATGATGGAGGCGATCATAGCGGTGAACGAATCCAGCCCGATGCCCAGGTAACCCATCACCGCAAAATTGATCAGAATAGTAAGCGTAATGGGAGCTACGCCGATAAAAGCGACAAGGCTGGAGCGAAAAATAACAGCCAGCAGGATAAGCACAAAAACCAGGGACAGAAGCAGGCTTTCGACCTGGGTAGGTGTTAGATTTTCTTCCATGCTTTTAAGTACGCTGGGCATGCCCGCCTGGTATATATTCCATTCGGCCTCGCGGTCGATGGCTGCCGTATAGTCGCCCAGCAGTTCAGGCGCCCGGGCGGCATCCACCAGTACCTGGTCTTCCGCAGCTCTCCAAAACAGGCCTTTTGCATATTTTCGTATCAGCGCCCGGTCAGCTGTTTGATCTATCAGCGGATCAAGGCGGTTCAGCGCCGGCCCGATCATGGCTTCTCCCAGGCTTTCATCCACAATAACCGCCAGGGAACCGGCCAGCCATTCGGCATCTTCGCCGGATACACCGGGATTGACCTGTCGAATTTGTTCAGCTATTTGTTCGGCGGAGGGTGCAGCCGCTTCATCCAGGCTCCGGGCAATTTCTGCGGCCGTCGTTTGGATACGGCCGGAAGATAATTCCAGTTCGGCCTGCGGGCTTTGCAGGTAATCGGCCAGCGAGCGGCGCACCTGGGTACGGGTCGCATCATTGACAGTAAACTCAAGTACCGATGCAACAATACGGTTCCGCTGTTCGTCCGTTGAAGGCACGTCGTAGCGCTGCAACAGCCATTCCAATTCCCGGGCCAGTTCGGCCTGCCGCAGCTGGTCAAGGCGGGCGCGGGCCTGCCCGGAAACCTGATTCAGGTTTACCAAGGCCATTTTCGAGGGCAGGGTCTTCAGGTACGCATTTACGCTGTCCACCGAGGCAGCCAGGGTAGCGGTATGCCAGGTGCCCAGCTTAAAGTTCATCAGGCTCTCGTCTTCTTCGGGGCCGATCAGTTGATCCATCTCATCTTCACCTTCTACCAGGAACCACAAGTTGGTAACGCCCTGCCGGGTCTCCGGAATCACAAAACGGCCGTTCATTACCTCGTTCATTTCCCCGATGATATTGGCCATAGACTGCGGCTTGCTGACTTCAGTGACGGTCTGCAATTTACGCTCAACGGTACGCATGGCCGTAAGGACGGCCGGGTCTTTCAGATCGCCGCGAACAACGACCTGAAGTGGCAGCGAACCCCCGAATTTATTCCGCAGCAGCATTTCGGCGTGGTAGGCATCGCTGCCTTTGGCCAGGCAGAGGGTCCAGTCCACATCTTTTTTGATGCGGGGAATGGCTATCAGCGAGGCCGCTACTACCACGGCTGTGGCCGAGATGAGTGTCCAGCGATGATTAAAGAGCCAGGCAGCAAAGCGGTCGGTACCGGGCACTTTGCCTCTGTTTTTAGCCGCCGCTGTTTTTGCTTCCACACCCACCCCGAATGACAACAGCGCGGGAAGCAAGGTGAGGGTGACGACCAGCGCCAGCACCACGCCCAGGGCCGTAAGCAGGCCAAACTGGCGGATTACGGAAAAATCCGAAATGCTCAGCGAGGCAAAACCCACCATGGTGGTGATGGTGGTGAGAATAATGGGGATGCCCATATCCCGGAAGGTGAAACGGGCGGCTTTCTCCGGTGTTTCCCCCAGTTGACGGCGCTCATAAAACCGCTTCATCAGGTGGATGCCGTCGGCACTGCCCAGGGCAATAAGCACGACGGGCATGATCCCGGTCAGCAAATCGAATTGCAATCCCCACAGGCCCATAAATCCTGTAACCCATACCGTACTGACCACCACCACCGTCAGCGGAAATACGACCCCGGTCCAGTGGCGCAGGCCCAGGTAGAGCACTACAATCAGCAGGAGAAGCATCAGCGGGATCAGCACCGTCATATTTTCGCCGATAAGCAGGGTCATGTTATAAATCAGGAACGGCATGCCGCCATAGTACAGTGTTTCACCGCCGGGGTAGCCTTCTCCAAGCACCTGATCGGAAGCCTCGCGTACGCGCAGGCTGGTTGCGAATTCGTTACTGCCGTTGGCAAAGCGCAAAATGATGGCCGTTGTGGTTTCGTCATTGGAAACCAGGTTGCCTTCATAGCGCTCCTTGTTCATCACATACTCTTCCAGCCGGTTCAACACTTCCGGGTCCTCGGGGACCTCTCCCTTATTGAGCAGCTTGCCAACCTCCAGCCCCCAGTCGGTTTTCCTGAAGTCAAGTACGTTCGTTAAACTGGTGACATACCGGATCCCTTCCACATCGCCGTAGGCCTCGGTCAGCCGGTTGATCAGCCCAAGGGTTTCGGAGGTAAAAACCTTTTCCGAAGTAATCAGCACCATGCCGGTGGAGTTGCTGCCATACACCTCCCCGATCCGGTTATATTCCTGCACGAGGGGATCATCCTGGCTCAGATAGGTAGAAAAATCGGCGTTCAGGCTGATGGTCTGTATCGTTTTCCATCCCATAAAACCTGTGATCAGCAGCGTTGCAGCAATCACCCACCATCGGAATTTAATAATCAGGTTGGCAAGGCGTGTCATATTTTTAGATTTTAAGTTATCTATATCTGTTGTAAGTAACTTGCAACGAGGATTCTTAAAACAAGCTTAAACAAGGGCATCAAGGGAGATTCTGTAGTTATTTTCTGATGCGATAAAAGCAGAAAGATCCATATTGAGTCTTCGTCTGAATTCAAGCTCCAGCCTTTCACACGCTCCATATCCCAACGATTCGGTAATACATTGAACGTGTTGATGGTAAGAGACAAGTTCTTTGGCCCGTTCAAATCGCAGCAAATCAAAATATTCCTGAATAGTACACCCGCAGGCGGAATAAAAGATCGATTCCAGTTTATCAAATCTTGTTTGGGTACCCATCTCAAGAATTTCTGCCAAATTCACAGGTTGCTTTATGCCCCCGTTCCAATAGAGTAAGTCGATGAGTAAAACTTTTACGCGTTCGACAAGACATTCATGGTCGGAATCCAACAGTTGAAATCCCTGTTCTTCCAGGCGCAATTTTAACTGTTCAGCAACAGGCTCCTGTGATTTGATAACGACTTGTCCCAATTCAATGGCAAGTACGGTATAGCCGAGCTCTTCACAGATTTGCTTAACGACATATTTGCACCGCGGACACACCATATTTTTGATATGCAGTATACAATTAACCGTATTCATCATCTTTTCCATTATAAATTGTTTGCCAACGCCAGTTATTTGTTTTGGGGAACCAGAATGTCATGGACTTGTGCCCAAGCGGAAATCTCCTCCACAATTTTCAGGGTATTCGGATCAATAAAGGTAATCGCAGCCGTCATATTACGTGAGCTACTCTGTCGGGAATCTTTCTTCTGGAAACGATCTTTGAGACCAGCAAGTAAATAATTTCCATCTGCCGTCATGCTGAGATGTTCGGGATATCCGCCCAGTTCAAGGGTTTCAACTACTTCTGCTGTCTCAGCATTAATCACAGATAAATTGGGTTCGCCACGATTACTTACAAATACATATTTGTCATCTTCGCTCACCGCAACACCGTGGGGTTGTTTACCCACCGGTACTTTAGCACGCAGTTTACCGGTCTCGACATCAAGAATGGAAAGTCTGTCGGCCGTGTCATTTGTAGCATAAATCGTTTTTCCATCGTGTGCTGCCGCCAGATGTCCCATCATTGATTTTGCCCCCATATCCATAGTGTTGATTAGCTTCTGTGTTTTCGTATCAATTACACTTATTGTACTCCCCATGTTTAGCACATAGAGCCGGCGTCCGTCAGGCGCAAAGATCGGGTAGAATGGGGATTCCGGGGTTTCTATACGTCCGACAATCTCGTTGGTAGCGGTGTCGATGACAACCAGTTGGCCAGCGGCAACATACACGTACCGGCCATCCGGGCGTACTGTGGCATGGTGGGAGACTGATCCAACTTCAATTTTTTCCACCACCTTTTGAGAACGGGTATCAACCACAGAAACCCAATCCGATCCCATGCTGGAGGCGTATATGTATTTTCCATCGGGTGTGAGTGCACCGCCGTGCGGATTGCCATCTACCGGGATTGAACCCAGAATTTTTTTGTCGTTCATATCGATCACGGCAATCTCATTGGAAGGTCCCATCATGGCATAACCCACACTACCCTTCGGGTTTGTTGTGACGGATGTTTTCTGTGCAAGCAACAACGATGGAACAAAAGTGGAAAACAAAATCGTAGCAATCATCACTACACCGGCCGTAAAACCCTGAGTAGGGATAACATTTGTTTTGCTCGCACCTCGTTTGATGAGTTCGCCATATAAAAGATTTCGTATCAATCTTGTAAAATCTAACTGTCTAATAACATGCATTTTATTTTTCATAACAATCTCCTTTTTTTCTTTAGCTGAAAACAGTGTATGTCCATAATTACTTACAAGGGATAAGATACGTTCAGTGACCTTAAACCAACCTTAAAGTGACAGCAATTCAATTACTGAAACCAATACCACTCTTGCACTGCTGTTTACATAATATTGCACGGCAGCAAAACTTGGACTTATTTAAGCTTGCCTTAAGGATGTCGGTGTTATCCTTGTCAAAATACCTACACATACCTTCATAAATAATTCAGTGTCCGGCATGAAGAAAAAAGAAATTGTCATTTTACTTTTCTGTCTGTTTCTGGTAATGATCGGCTACGGGTTGACACTACCCATTCTTCCGTTTTTGGTAGAACAATCAGCGCGTTCGAATGAACTGTTCACTCTTTCCCCGGCTATGCATGTAGGGTTGATGACTGGGATTTTTCCCTTAATGCAGTTTTTTGCAGCTCCGCTTTGGGGACGGTGGTCCGACCGAATCGGACGGCCGCCCGTGTTAGCGACAGGCATGGGCGGCTATGCCCTATCCCTGATCCTGTTTGGCTGGACGGACGGCCTGATGCTGTTGTATGTACTTCGGATAGCCGGTGGACTTTTTTCGGCAGCTGTACTGCCCACAGTCAACTCATGGGTTACGGATCTCAGTCCGGTTAAAAACAGGGGCAAAGTATTGGCGTGGACGGGCGGAGGGGCCAGCCTTGGAGTGATCTTCGGACCGGTGCTGAGCTCATTCTTTATGGATGTTAACTGGTTTGAGGGATGGTCCTGGAAGCTGCTGGCGGCAAACGCCTACACGGTTCCCTTCTTGATAGCAGGCGGGTTTTCAGTGCTGGCCCTGATGGGCGTATTATTCTGGTTGTCCGATGTGCCATCTCAGAGTAAAAGTAGCAGCTTTCAACAGGGTAATCTCAGTTTTTTAAGCATTATAAAGGGAGAGATGCTCCCGATACTGATCTATGCCCTGATTGCACAGGGGGCGCTCTCCATGTTTGAAAGCACCTATGCCCTGCACGCGCAGCAGATCCTGGGGTATAGCGTTTTGGAAATGGGATTTATCTTTATGGCCTGTGCACTCGGGATGAGTATCAGTCAGATTGGTTTGACGGGGTTTTTAATCGACCACTGGGGGGAAGAGCGGCTGTTGCCTGTTGGATATCTGCTGGTGGGTCTGTCTTTGTTTCTGTTGATGTTTGCCAATGCTTTTGTCCTCATTATTACGGTAGTCAGCATTTTGGCGTTGGGTATGGCGCTGGTTACCCCAAGTCTGGCTTCGCTGACGAGCAAAATAGAAGAAAGCCGGGTCGGTGAACGCATGGGGCTGCTGGCATCCATCAGCAGCCTGGGCCTGGCCGCCGGTTCTTTTATTGGGGCCGGATTGTATTCACTGGATATACATCTGCCCTACTTTTCCTTCTCCATCGTAGTGTTGGTAGTGCCTGTTTACATTATCAAGAGATATCTGAACAGCGAAATCAGCCAGTAATCATTTACTTTTCTCGCTGGCACTTGCAAGATTTAAGCTTCTTTTAAGCCTTTCTATTGTATTCTATCCTTAGAACAATAGAAGGAGTTTAAAAATTTTTCTTAAAACCCGAATGAGGACTTTCTATAAATGTTACTATTAATAACCCGTTTTTGTCAGTGGTGAAATGTAAGGCAATCAATACACAACATTGATCAATTGGCAGGAAGTTAAGGAAAAGGTGACGATCATGAATCGCATTATCAAAAAGATAAAAGCTGAACTGGAACCGGCCGGGATTCACATTAACGGTACCCGGCCCTGGGATATACAAGTTAAAGATGATCGTCTTTTTGAACGAGTCGTGCGCAACGGTTCACTGGGGCTGGGCGAAGCGTATATGGACGGCTGGTGGGAGGCCGAAGCGCTCGACCGGTTTTTCACCCGGGTGTTGCAGGCCCGATTGGAAAAAAAACTTGCTCTCAAACCGGCTGTTATACTCGAATACCTGAAATCCCTGCTGACCAACCGGCAGAACCAAGATAAGGCCTATGAAATAGGAGAGCATCATTACGATGCCGGCAACGATCTGTATAAAATCATGCTGGACAAACGCATGGTCTATACCTGTGGGTACTGGCAGGAGACTGAAACGCTGGATGAAGCCCAGGAGGCCAAACTGGACCTGGTATGCCGGAAAATAGGCCTGCAATCCGGACAGCGCGTTCTCGATATCGGCTGCGGGTGGGGAAGTTTTGCCCAATATGCCGCCGAAGAATATGGTGCCGAGGTGGTGGGAATCACTGTTTCCAAAGAACAGGTGGAACTGGGCAGAGAACGGTGCAAAGGCCTGCCGGTAGAAATCCGGCTGCAGGACTACCGCGAGGTCAACGAACCGTTCGACCATATCGTCTCGCTGGGCATGATCGAGCACGTAGGCAGCAAAAATTACCGCACCTATATGCAAACAGCCCACCGGTGTTTGAAAGACGACGGCATTTTTCTGCTTCATACCATCGGCAGCAACCGTTCGGTTCGCACCACCGATCCCTGGATTGAAAAATACATCTTCCCAAATTCCCAACTGCCATCTATCCGGCAGCTGGCCCTGGCATCCGAGGGTCTCTTCGTGATGGAAGACTGGCAGAACTTTGGCGTGCATTACGATAAAACCCTGATGGCCTGGTACCAAAATTTCGATGCAGGGTGGGATGAACTGAAATCAACCTATTCCGAACGGTTCTACCGCATGTGGACCTATTACCTGCTTAGCTGCGCAGGCAGCTTCAGGGCGCGCAAAAATCAGCTTTGGCAAATCGTCTTTTCCAAACAGGGTATCTCCGGAGGGTTTGTTCCGCCCCGTTACCGGTCGGAAGGATAGCACCCGGGCATATTATTTTAAGGACCTTTCAATCGTCCCGCCTGATTTAAGCTTATTTTAAGATATGATTTGTATCTTAAATATAGACGGAGCCCGCAGATAAGGGCTTTAAAAAGGCTAAGCTGCCGTCACCGTTGTACGTAACTGAATTTTTAATTAAACGGAGAATATTATGAAAACGAAAAGCTGGATTATCGGTATAGTAGGACTTTGGATTCTGGCATCGGCATTCCTGAATGTTGGTCATGAATTCATACTATGGAGCAACCTGATTGCAGGTGCGCTGGTTAGCGGCTTTGGATTTGCCCTGGTCTCTGAAAAACCGGGTCTCGGATGGACGGCCGGTATTTTGGGTCTATGGCTTATTGTAACCGCTTTTATCCCCGGCCTGCACGAAGGTATGGGACTGCTTTGGAATGGCATCATCGCGGGCATCATCGTAACCTATGATGGATTCTATGCCCTGAGCACATCTCCAAAGCAGAAGCAAGCCGTCTAAAGTAGTATCAGGCCAAATTTCTAATAATATAACAATAACAGCCTCCCTGCTGCAGGGAGGCTGTTTGATAAAAGCATCATTCTGACAAACCGGTAAAAGGGATCGTTTACCCCAATACTGTGCAAAATACTGCGATTTTGTACCGGCCAATGGGGGATATTCGGTAAGTGGAAGACAAAAATTTTCTTTACTATGATGACCAACAAACAAGTCACGTCGTTAGAGCACTATTTTCAGAAATTCCGATCAAATATTGTTGGAACAGATGCTGAATTTGAAACCCCCAACGGTCTGAAATCTTTGGTCTATGCCGACTGGGTAGCCAGCGGCAGGCTGTACGGGCCCATTGAGGATATTTTGCGGGAACAGGTTGGCCCGCGGGTAGGCAACACGCATTCCGAGTCGAGCTATACCGGAAAGCTGATGACCCGTGCTTATCATGAAGCTCATGCTATCCTCAAAAATCATGTAAATGCCTCTTCCGGGGATGTGATTATTACTGCAGATTCAGGCATGACCGGCGTGTTGTGCAAGTTTCAGCGCATCCTGGGGTTGAAACTCCCGGAAAAATACAGTGGCAAACTCGATATACCCGAACAGGAACGACCGGTGGTATTTGTTACCCATATGGAACACCATTCCAACCATACCAGCTGGCTGGAAACCATCGCCGACGTTGTTGTTCTGGAACCAACCGAAGATCTTATGGTCGATCCGGAACATTTAACCAAAGCTCTTGAACAATACAAGGACCGAAAGGTAAAAATCGGTTCGTTTACAGCCTGTTCCAACGTAACCGGCATCGTTACTCCTTATCATCGCCTGGCTGAAATCATGCATGATCATGGCGGATACTGCTTTGTCGACTTTGCCGCTTCGGCTCCTTACGTGGATATCAACATGCACCCGGAAAAGGAGGCTGAACGCCTGGATGCTATCTTTTTCTCTCCCCACAAATTTTTGGGCGGCCCGGGCGGTTCGGGCGTGCTTGTGTTCGACAAAAAACTATACAAAAACCGCATTCCCGACCATCCGGGCGGGGGCACAGTTGCCTGGACCAACCCCTGGGGCGGCCGCAGCTACTTTAACGATATTGAGGTGAGGGAAGATGGCGGCACCCCCGGCTTCCTTCAGGCTATACGAGCGGCGCTGGCCGTCAGGCTCAAGGAAAAGATGACGGTGGAAAAAATGATGGCACGCGAAGAAGAGTTGATATCCATCTGTTTTACCGAATTTGCCAAAATACCTGAAGTCCACGTGCTTGCGGATAACGTAAAGCACCGGTTGGGCGTATTTTCTTTTTATGTAGAAAATATGCACCATAACCTGATGGTAAAACTTCTAAATGACCGCTATGGCATCCAGGTGCGGGGAGGATGTTCGTGTGCCGGCACCTATGGGCATCTGTTGCTGCACGTCTCCAGGAAGCAATCCCGACAAATCACCAATCTGATAGATCATGGCGACCTTTCCCAAAAACCCGGATGGGTAAGATTATCACTACATCCAACCATGACCAACAGCGAATTATACTATATCCTGGACGCCATAAACTTGGTTGTTGATAATGCAGAAACATGGACCCGGGACTACCGCTATTCTTCTTCAACCAATGAATTTTACCACCGGTCGGAAAAGACCGATCCTGAATTGGCCGAATGGTTTGAGCCGTAGAAAAGAGTTTTTATTACTCCTTAATGCTTACCCCATGCGACAGCCATCCTGTAATGGGAGGCTGTGAATATTATAACCTTTCCGGTATTCAAGGCATTTGTAAATAAACAGAAAATCCTGCATTTCCACAGAAAATTCGATCCTTTTTAAGGTCTATTTAAGGTGTAGTCATGTAATTTCAGTATGATAAGGATTTTATCCTATCAAATCCATAAAACTGCTCGAAACACAACAAGCACTCACTTTTAATTAAGCAGCTATGAAATCATTTGAGCCATTTGAGCATTACTGTGATATCGGAAATGATATAAAAAATACCCTGGCATTGATCTTGGCCGGAGGCCGTGGCACCCGGCTAAAAGAACTGACCCAGTGGCGGGTGAAACCCGCCGTTCCATTCGGGGGGAAATTCCGGATTATTGATTTCGTACTGTCGAACCTGGTCAACTCCGATATCCGCAAGATCGGTATCCTGACCCAATATAAGTCACAATCGTTGATTCGTCATGTAATGCGGGGGTGGGAGTTGCTTCGTTCGGAACTTGATGAGTTTATCGAATGCGTTCCCGCCCAAAAACGCCTTGGTGAGGATTGGTACACCGGAACAGCCGATGCGATTTATCAGAACATCGATCTCATCCGGTTTTACAACCCCAAGTATGTACTGATTCTGGCCGGAGATCATATCTATAAAATGGATTACCGCCACATGCTGGCTTTCCATAAAAGCTCAAAGGCAGACTTGACCGTGGGGTGTATTGACGTGCCGCTGGAGGAAGCCCGGCGATTCGGTATTATGAGCGTGAATGAGCAGTACCGCATTACTGGCTTTCAGGAAAAACCCGATCAGCCCGTACCCATGCCAGACCGCGACGACCGGGCGCTGGCCTCGATGGGCATCTACATTTTTAACACTTCATTTCTTGTGGAACAGCTTCTGCAGGATGCTAAAAACGAACACTCTTCCCACGATTTCGGCAAAGATATCATTCCCCCGGTTATCGAAAGTAACCGCATTTACGCATATCCCTTTATCGATTTCGACAACGACCGCCCCTTCTACTGGCGGGATGTGGGGACCGTCGATTCCTACTGGGAAGCCAGCATGGAACTGATCGGTGTTTCCCCGGAGTTAAACCTGTACGACATGGACTGGCCCATCCGAACTTCGCCCCATCACTATCCCTCGGCCAAGTTTATCTTTAATGAAAACGGGCGCCAGGGTAAAGCCATCGATTCCATTGTTTCGGAGGGATGTATTGTTTCCGGGGCTGAGGTGCAGCATTCCCTGCTGTCCACCAACGTGCGCGTAGAAGAGTACAGTTCCGTAAAAAATTCAGTCATCCTTCCCAACGTCAAAATCGGGGCGCGGTGCCGGATCACTAATGCCATTATCGACAAAGAGTGCGTGATACCGGAAGGCACGGTAATTGGAGAAGATCCGGAGGAAGACCGGCGGCGGTTTGATGTAAGTCCGGGAGGCATCGTGCTGGTGGAACCAGAGATGCTGGGGCAGAAAATCCATCAAATCGAATAGCGGTAGAAGCTGTATAATGCACATGACAAAACGCAGCGGTCAGCTTGCAAGTTTTGATGAAAATGAATTTAACCTTTGATCAGAGTAATACTTTCGAAATTGATAAGCGGGATTTTTGAGCCGCTTATATTTAAACATAGCCAAGCTTGATATGAACAAAAAAGCGACCGAAGAAAAACAGGTTAATAAATGGGCGCAGCGGGAAGGCACGCCTTATCCGCTTGGGGTTACAAGTATAGACGAGAATCATGCCTGTAATTTTGCCCTGTATTCCGAGGCTGCCACGGGTGTAACGCTGCTGCTGTATGCCAAAGATGACACCGACACACCCTGCTATCGATATCCCTTTGATCCGGCCATCAACAAAACCGCTCATATCTGGCACTGCCGGGTTCCGCACTCCATTATGCACAAGGCGGCCTATTACGCCTACCGGGTAGAGGGCCCTGACGATCCAGCCTCCGGCAAGCGGTTTGATCCCGATAAAATATTGCTCGATCCCTATGCCGAAGCGGTCTATTTTCCGCCGGATTTTGATCGTGAAGCAGCGTGCAAACCGGGACCAAATGCCGGCAAGGCACCTCTTGGAGTCATACACACCCACGCCCCGGCCTTCGACTGGGAGGAGACCGTAAAGCCAAAGCACAGCCACGATACCATCATTTATGAGCTGCACGTACACGGCTTTACCCGACACGCCAGTTCAGGTCTTTCGCCGGACAAACGGGGAACCTTTCGCGGGCTGATTGAAAAAATACCTTACCTCAAAGAACTGGGTATAACCGTGGTAGAGCTGATGCCGGTGCACCAGAACGATCCGCAGGAGGAGGATTATTGGGGCTATATGCCGCTCAATTTTTTCTCCCCCAACCGCAGTTATGGCAGCTGCAGGCAGCCTGATGCCCTGATGAATGAGTTTCGCGCTATGGTAAAGGCCTTTCACCAGGCGAGTATCGAGGTTATCATGGATGTGGTGTACAACCATACGGTCGAAGGTGACGAAAACGGCCCGGCCTACAGCTACCGGGGAATCGACAATGAAACCTACTATCTGCTGGAAGAGGACCGCCGCCGATACCGCAACGATACGGGTACCGGGAACGTGCTGAATTGCGCCGACCCGGCCGTCCGGAAAATGATTATGGACAGCCTGCGCTTCTGGGTAAAGGAGATGCAGGTGGACGGCTTCCGGTTTGATCTATTTTTACCCGCAATCGGGACGGTTCGCTGAACCTGGACGATCCCCCTCTCATTGCCGAAATTTCCGGGGATCCCGCTTTCTCAAAGACCCGGCTTATTGCCGAAGCGTGGGACGTAAGCAGCTACCAGCTGGGCGTTCGTTTCCCGGGCATCACCTGGATGCAGTGGAACGGGCAGTATCGCGACGACCTGCGGCAGTTTGTAAAAGGAGACCCCGGTATGGTGGGTGCAGTTATGACCCGCATGTACGGAAGTGATGATTTGTTTCCCGATTCGGTAGAGTATGCCTGCCACGCCTGGCAGAGCGTCAACTTCATCAATTCGCACGACGGGTTTACGCTGTACGACCTGGTTTCCTACAACCGGAAGCACAACGAAACCAACGGCCATGATAACCGGGACGGGATGGACCAGAATTTCAGCTGGAATTGCGGCTGGGAGGGCGATAAAAATGTGCCCGAAGAGGTGATGGAGCTGCGCAGGCGTCAGGCCAAAAATTTCGGCTGCCTGCTGTTTCTGTCGAATGGCACGCCCATGTTCCGGGCCGGAGACGAGTTCTTAAATACCCAGTACGGCAACAACAATCCCTATAACCAGAATAACGAAATCAATTGGCTGGACTGGAGCCGGAAAGAAGAAAATGGAGAGATATTTCGTTTTTTTAAGTTGATGATCGCCTTTCGTAAACAGCATCCTTCCCTGGCACGAAGTCGGTTCTGGCGCGATGATGTGCAATGGTTTGGCACAGACGGGGCGGCCGATACCTCGCATGCATCGCACAGTATCGCCTTCTACCTGGACGGCGCTTCCGAGGAAGATGATGATTTGTATGTGATAATCAATGCCTGGTGGAACGGCCTGGACTTTACCATACAAAAAGGAAATGCCGGGGAATGGAAGCGGGTGATTGATACCAGCCTGCCAAGTCCTGACGACATTGCCATTCCCGGAGATGAGAAAACAATAGATCAAGTCACTTACACCGTAAATGCCCGTTCGGTAGTCGTATTGATACGGGAGCGCTCCGTATGAATTATGAATTTCCCACCGGTTCACCCGCTTTCGATAAACCTGTTCCATATTTAATACACCGCAGGGCATTGCGGCCCAGCCTGCATAACTCATAAAAAATTTACCCCGAATTTAAGCTTCTTTTAAGCCTCCATGTGTTAACCTGTATATAGAAAAAGGATGTTTTACTTTTCTGTTTTACAAGTACGAACCCTTTAACCCCGAAAGGAGGCGCTTATGTGGTTTGAAAATATATGGAATACCCCGCTGCTTTGGTGGCTCCTGTTGGTCGTTTTCGGTGCAGGACTCATCATATTGGTCCTCATACGGAGGCAAAAGAAGGTCGATCCGGTAAAGGAACATTTGGATCGCATTTGCCGGTGCTATGCCCGTGGTGAACTAAGCCGGGACGATTTTGAAGAGTTGAAAAAGGATCTGCAGGAATATGAAAAAAAGATTAAGTCTAAGAAAAAACGAACACCAACACATCAGCTGAAAACGCTGGAAAAACGATAAATAACTTTAAGGTGAATACTATGGAATGGATAGCTGAAAACTGGTTCCTCATATTGATCATCATCCTTTTTGTGGGGATGCATATGTTTGGACACGGACATGGCGGGCACGGAGGACATGGCGGACACGGAAAACAAGGCGGCGGCCATGGCGGTTGCGGCGGACACGGACACAAACACGGTTCGCACCAAGGCCATGACCACACCGAGGATGACAACAACAAACACCAGCATCATTAGCCTGACATAAGAGAATAAGCATGAGACCGTTAAAGCGAAATCCCCTGGTGATTTTTTTGGAATCCCTAAAAGGAAAGAATCAGGCAGGGGTCGGTATTGCAATTTTATTGGCAGTCATTGTTGCTATGCTATGGGCAAATTCTCCTTTAAAAGAATATTACAATGAATTTATTCATATGGAAATTTTCATGGGGCTAAATGGAAATACCTTATCAGAGCCCTTACTGTTGTGGGTAAATGATGGGTTAATGGCCGTATTCTTTCTATTTGTTGGTTTAGAGTTAAAACGTGAAATACTTGGTGGAAAACTCTCGAATCCCCGTAAAGCCATACTGCCGATTGGGGCCGCCGTGGGCGGAATGCTTGTCCCGGCACTAATCTATTCATTCTTTAATGGCAATGGCATTGGACAAAGTGGTTGGGGAATACCAATGGCCACCGATATTGCTTTTGCATTGGGTGTACTTTCCCTGTTTGGAAATCGAGTACCGGTTTCGCTTAAAATCTTTTTAGTTGCTCTTGCTATTGTAGATGATTTGGGGGCGGTATTGGTGATCGCGATTTTCTATACTTCGGGAATATCAGAAATGGATTTACTCCATGGTTTCCTTTTTTTCCTGGTACTTTTAGGAGGTAACTATTTTGGAGTCAGGAGTGCCTGGTTTTATTTCATCATTGGTATTGGAGGGGTCTGGCTGGCCTTTTTCTTTTCAGGGGTTCACCCTACCGTTGCCGGCATTCTTATCGCTTTTGCCATCCCCGGAAAAGTAAAAATTAAGGAACAAGATTACCTGAAAAATCTAACGATCCTTCACCGGAAATTTATCGAAGCCACCCCCATTAAAGGAAGTTTCATTTCTGAAAGTCAACTGGAGATACTTGAAAAAATCAAAAGTAATACCAATGATGCTGAAACCCCATTACAAAAATTAGAACATGGATTATCGCCTATCGTCGGCTTTTTTATACTACCTGTTTTTGCACTGGTAAATGCGGGCATCCATATTCATGGTGATATTCTGAATACTCTGAGCCAGCAAATCAGCTTGGGCATCATGGCAGGACTTATAGTTGGCAAATTTATCGGGATTGCTGGCTTTTCATGGATTTTAGTAAAACTAAAAATTGCACAACTGGGAGAAGGAGTAACATGGGGGCAACTTTGCGGTGTGGCTTTGATTGCAGGCATTGGATTTACAATGTCCTTTTTTATCACCGATCTGGCATTCCAAAGTGAAGAGCTTAGATATATTGCCAAGCTAAGCATCCTGTTTACTTCCGTTTTGGCCGGTATAGGTGGCTCTTTTATGCTTTGGGTGTCCTCAAGGTCAAGTTCCCAATACCGTTCTGTAAAAACCGATACATAAAAATGGATTCTAAAATCAACATCAATAACAAAACAAAAGGTGATTCATTATGCTTAATATCAAAATCGTTAGCTGGGCGGCAGGAACTTTTACGGCAGTCAGTTTTATTTTCTGCGTTATTTACGGGCTGGTAACGCCCGAGAGTATTCACATGCATCAGTTTCTGGAAATTGTTTTGCCCGCATTCGAATGGCTCTCGGTCGGCAGCTTCTTTCTCGGACTGATCGAGAGCTTTGCCTGGGGTGCCTATATCGGTCTGGTTTACGTACCGATTTATAACTTTTTTTATAAAAGGTGGGGATCGGTAACGGCCTGAGATTCAAAAAACAATAATCAATAAGGCCAGGTGCTTACCAAGATCGTTATAGCCCGGCCCCCGTTTTTCAGGAACGTTTCTGACGGGATGCGAAACGAATATATCATGACTGATAAACATAATATGGGTAAACGATGGTATAACGCCACCGGCACACCAATACATATGTTATGCTCGCTGGCCCTGGTCTCCTTTGGCATGATACTCTACGAAATCGTATTGACGCGGATCTTTTCGGTCATCCTGAGCTACCATTACGTATTTGCCATCCTTTCGCTGGCCATGCTCGGGCTGGGCATGGGTGGATTCCTGCTAAAAAAGTGGTGTCGAACCACCCGAGGCCCTCACCTGTATATGGTTACGGCTGTAACTGCGCTGGTAGCAGGCATTATAACAGCCTTGACCCTTTACCTTTCACAGGCAGCTCCGGTATCATGGGGAAATACGGTCACTTGGGTTATCCTGTTTTTACCGGTAATACCGTTCCTGTTTTTCGGCATGACTATCGCCTCCTTTTTTCAACAGGCCCCGGGGCAAAGTTCAGTGCTCTACGGCTTTGATATAGTCGGTGGGGCGCTGGCCGCCCTGGCTGCCGTACCCCTGCTCAATACGGTTCCTGCGCCCCAAGTGGCTTTTATCGTGGTACTTGTCGTAGTTTTCGCTTCGATGATCCTGGCGGCAGTAGAATATTTCAATATGAAGATTGCTATATTTTCGCTGATTGGGCTCCTGTTAGGTGCCGGTGGCATATGGCTGGCTCCGCCGCGTATCCTCCCGATCAAGAACGATCTGAACAAAGATATCAATCGCATTATATACAAAGATTCCGGGGATGGCCGCATCGTAGAAACGCGCTGGAGTGCCTTTGGACAAACAGATTTGGTGGAAAGCGACTTGCTGCCCGGTGAAAAGATCATCTACATCGACGGGGCTGCGGGGACATCCATGTACGGGTACCAGTCGCTGTTGAACGACTCGACAAAACTCCGGGACCTGACCACAAATTTCGGGCAGTACTTCCCGTTCTATTTTTTACAGAAAAACCAGAAAGACAGTGCCCTGGTTATTGGTCCGGGCGGCGGCCGGGACGTGTTAGTAGCTCTTTTCGGGGGCGTATCATTCATTACCGCCGTTGAAGTGAACCCCGAGCTGGTGCAGATAGTTAAGGATTATGAGGATTTCAATGGCGGTTTATATACGCAGCTGCCCAATGTTGAAATAGTAGTTGATGAAGGGCGTAGTTTTCTCCGAAATACTTCTGAAAAATATGATCTCCTCATGTTGGCCTTGCCGGTAACCAAGAGCAGCCGCAGTATCAACGGCTATGCCCTGACCGAAAATTACCTGTTTACCGTGGAGGCCTTCGGTGATTATCTCGGCCGTCTTACCCCTGAAGGACGCATTATTTTTGTTACACACGGCAAGGCTGAACTCTACCGCCTGCTGGCACTAACCTTGACGGCCTTTGAGGAGCGAGGGATCCCGGTGGATCAGGCCATGAACCACCTCTACACCATCGCCCGGCACGGAATGCCCACATTGATAATTCAGAAAAACCCATTCAGCCCCGAAGAGATGAAAACCCGGCATGCCGCTTTGCACGAGCTGGGATTTGACGACGGAGACTACTTTTTACCTTTCCAGGAACAAGTTTCTCGTAGCCTGGCCCTTTCCCATGATACCGCCTCCACCTTAACATGGAATATGTTCGATCAGACCATGGTGAACCTGTCAAAAGGGACACTGACACTGGATGAACTCGTAAATACTGCGTCTTTGAACATTGAGCCCGTGCGCGATGACAATCCCTTCTTTTACAATTTTGACAAGGAGTTGCCCTCCCCGTTCCGCCAGCTATACGGGTTGATCATACTGGGGATAGGAATCGTAATATGGGTGGTGTCGGTTAAAAAGCCGTCCGCGCATGTGAAAACGGGATTTATCCGTCCGTTTGCGCGGCACACGAAACTGAAATGGTTCTTGATGATCTTTTTACTCTTGGGGATGGGTTTTATGATGCTGGAAATTG
Organism: Fodinibius roseus; assembly: GCF_900129315.1. Classification (GTDB taxonomy): domain Bacteria; phylum Bacteroidota; class Rhodothermia; order Balneolales; family Balneolaceae; genus Fodinibius; species Fodinibius roseus. The sequence goes on along the minus strand of NZ_FQUS01000026.1, from coordinate 38,808 downwards.
CCCTTTTCCAAAAATTGACCTTGTACCTGGGAAACCCGGTCTCGTCAACATCAGTGCTGCTTTTTTCGCTGCTGCTCGGCGTTGGAGTGGGTAGTCTCGGCAGTAGCCGGATCACTCATCGCCTGTGGATCGCCGTCGTTATCAGCACGGGGGCCGTCTTTGCTCTCAGCCTGGCCTATAATTATGTGCTGGAAGATTTGATGACCTCGGCCGCCATCGTTCCGTTTCGGGCCGGTTTGATCACGGGACTGCTCGGGGTGGCCATGGGCTTCCCCTTTCCTTTGGCCCTGCGGATGATGAATAAGCACGGGCTGGGAGAATTTACCGCAGCGATGTGGGGCGCCAACGGCCTGGCGTCGGTCGCCGGGGCGATCACTGCGATGATCATTGGCATCGAATGGGGGTTTACTGAGGTCCTTTTCATTGGAGGTGTGCTCTATCTAATTACCGGCTTGCTTTTCACAGCTATCAGGCGGCAGATTTAGTTTCAGATTCCAGTCTGAAGCCCAAAGCTCACCTATTTACCATATATAAATTGTTGAAAGATTTATTTCAGATTTACTTGTCTCATTTAAGGTTGCGTTAAGGTAGCAAGTGTTATCATTGGGTAGAAACTTGAAAAAGATACTTGATAAAATATTCATTATAACCTATAACGGAGTACCCAATGGCTAAAGATATTGTTTGCAGAATGGAAGTGGAGAGTCCCTCCGACTGGCAAAGTACGTACCAGGGAGAGACCTTCGAATTTTGCTCGGAAAAATGCAAAAACGAATTTGAAGAGAACCCGGAAAAATTTGTTACCGGGAAAGATAAAGCGGGAGCAACCTACAACATCACCCCCAACGGGGTGGAAAAATTGCAGCTGCCGATCGTGGATATGAGCTGTGCTTCCTGCGCGGTTACGATCGAGAAGGAGATCCGCCGGCTGCCTGGTATTCAAAAAGCAGTGGTGAACGGAGCCACCGAAAAGGCCTATGTAGAGTTCGATCGTTCTGAAACGTCGGTAACACAGATCATCGGGGCCATTAAGAAATCAGGCTATAAGGCAGGTTATGCCACACTCCGGTTGGGCATCGGAGGCATGCACTGCAATTCGTGCGTCTCCCAGATTGAGCGCGAGCTTGACCAGACCCCCGGTGTGCTCAGCGCCAGTGTCGACCTGGGGACCGAATCGGCCGTTGTCAAATACCTGCCCTCAGAGGTGGACATGCCCGCAATCAAGAACATTATTGAACGGCTGGGATATGAAACCTTTGAGGCTTCCCGACTATCCGATCCGGTTGAAGACGATAAAAAAACCGGCAAACAAGAGAAGCTCAAAACCAAAGAAGAACCGGTGGACGAGAATCAGCTGGCCCGCGAAAAAGAATATAAATCATTGATGTGGAAATTTATTTTTTCCGCAGTGATCTCCATACCTGTGATGATTTTCAGCTATCCCGATTTCCTGGGCCTGCCGGACCAGTTCCAGCGGGGCACCGACCTGCTGTACTGGATCTGGTTCTCGATGGGCGTTGTAACCCTGCCGGTAATGTTCTGGGCAGGTTCACATTTCTATACCGGAGCGTGGGCAGCTTTCAAAAACCGGTCGGCGAACATGCATACCCTTATTGCCGTGGGTATTACGGCAGCCTGGCTGTACTCTACGGTAGCAGTATTATTCCCGGAAATCTTTCCAACTGAAGCACTGGCTGAAGTATTTTATGATGTTACAGCGGTGGTTGTAGCACTGGTAGATTTAGGCCTGGCTTTAGAGATTAGAGCCAAAGGGCGCAGTTCTGAGGCCATTAAGAAATTGATGGGCTTGCAGGCCAAAACCGCGCGTGTAGTGCGTGATGGGAAAGAACAAGATATACCCGTCGAAGAAGTAGTATTGGACGATATAATTGTAGTTCGTCCCGGTGAGAAGATACCGGTTGACGGCGAAATCGTGGAAGGCTCTTCGGCTATTGACGAATCTATGATCACCGGGGAATCCATTCCGGTTGAAAAACATACTGGTGATGAGGTGATCGGCGCCACCATCAATAAAACGGGTTCATTTAAATTCCGGGCCACCAAAGTGGGCAAAGACACCGCCCTGGCCCAGATTGTACAGATGGTCGAGGAAGCCCAGAGTTCCAAGCCGCCCATTCAGCGGGTGGTGGACAGAGTTTCCGGCTACTTCGTGCCCGCCGTCATTATCTTGGCTATCGCTGCTTTCGTAATCTGGTATCTTGTAGGTCCGGCTCCCGCACTTATTTACGCGCTCGTTGTAGCCGTGACCGTACTGATTATCGCCTGCCCCTGCGCGCTGGGTCTGGCTACCCCGATCTCTCTGATGGTGGGTGTAGGTAAAGGCGCCGAAAACGGCATCCTGATTCGCAGTGGCGAGGCGCTCGAAACCGCACAAAAGCTTGACGCCATTGTACTGGACAAAACCGGTACTATTACCGAAGGCCAGCCCTCGCTGACTGATGTGATTACTGCAAATGGATTTAGTGAAGAAGATATACTGGCCTGGAGCGCCAGCGTGGAGCGCGCTTCCGAACACCCGCTGGGCGAAGCCATCATCAGGGGCGCTGAAGACCGCAGCATCACGCTCCTCGACCCCAAAAACTTTAACGCCGTACCCGGCCACGGTGTAGAAGCCAATGTAGAAGGACGCAAGGTACTCCTCGGAAATATTAAAATGATGCTCGATAACAATATTGATGTCGGCGGCCTGCAGGATCAGAGCGTAACCCTGGCCGATGACGGTAAAACCCCGATGTTTGTCGCCGTGGACGGCAAGGCCGCTGGAATCGTGGCTGTGGCCGATACCGTAAAAGCCGACTCCAAAGAGGCAATAGCTCAACTTAAGAAAATGGGCCTTGAGGTCGTCATGATAACCGGTGACAACCGGCGTACCGCCGATGCTATTGCCCGGCAGGTAGGCGTGGACCGCGTGATGGCCGAAGTGCTGCCCGAAGACAAGGCGATGAATGTGCAGAAACTGCAGAACGAAGGCAAACGGGTTGCCATGGTGGGTGACGGCATCAACGATGCGCCCGCGCTGGCCCAGGCCGACATCGGGCTGGCGATCGGCACCGGAACAGACGTGGCGATCGAGGCCTCCGATATCACCCTGATCAAAGGCAGCCTGAAAGGCGTGGTACTGGCGATCCAGCTTTCCAAGGCGACCATGAGAAATATCAAACAGAACCTGTTTGGCGCCTTTGCCTATAACACGGCCGGACTGCCGATTGCCGCAGGAGTGTTCTACCCGCTGTTCGGTCTACTGCTCTCTCCATTGATTGCAGCCGCCGCCATGGCCTTTAGTTCTGTAACAGTTGTTACCAATGCCAACCGGCTGCGCAAGTTCCAACCAAAATTTTCAAAAGCCAACTAAATTAAAAGGAGATTATTATGACACTCGATGAAATTTTTGTACTGATCGGCGGCATACTACTTATTGCACTCGTGGCCTGGTATTTCTGGTTTTCCAGTTCCGAAGGCGCACACGCCCAAAGCGGTACTGGCGGACTGCAGGAAGCTTTGATTAAAGTAAAAGGCGGCTACAGCCCCAATATTGTTGTCGTGGAAGCCGGAAAACCGGTGAAGCTGAACTTTCTGCGCGAAGAAACGGCCGCCTGTTCCGAACAGGTGGTGTTCCCTGACTTCGGCAAGCAGGCGACACTGACCCCGCATAAAACCATTCCGGTTGAGTTTACTCCGGAGCAGCCCGGCGAATATGAGTTTCAGTGCGCCATGGGGATGCTCCGTGGCAAACTGATAGTCGAATAACAAAAATCTAAAATCAAACAAATCCGCAGAACGCATCATGAAGAACCGACGATCCATATTGAATCTCATACAGCGGGGAAGAGTCCCTGGTCACAAGCTGTTAAGCGTAGCCCGGGCCCTTACATGGAACAATCTGTGGATGCCTCGAACAAGATTAATCCCCCGATGGACGGCCCGGCCTTTCTATACGATTACTCCCAATCCCCAGGCCGGGCCTCCATTTTTTAAACATTAACCAAACATGGAGAACATCATGAACAACGAACAAATATGCCCCGTAATGGGACACGAAATCAATGACATATCAACCGCACCCAGTAGTGAGTACAAGGGAACGACCTACTACTTCTGCTGCGAGAACTGCAAGGAAACCTTCGACAGCAACCCGGCGACCTATACAGGCAACGGCGGCGCCGAAGGACACCATCATCACCATCACTAACTAGGAGATAATCGACAACCGCTAAACCAACCCTTTATGGCAAGAACAAACAAGGTATGCGCAGTGACCGGTAATGAAGTCATCAACCCCACCCAAGCTCCCAGGAGCAGCGTAAATGGGAAGGTGATTACCTTCTGTACTTCGACCTGCAAAGATATTTTTGACCGGCACCTGGTCAAGTTCGCCGAGAAACGTTATCCGGCAAACGGCCAGCCGTCTTATTCAACAACCCTTAATCTCAAATTTAAACCATAGGAGGCCTATTATGGCACATCATGAAACGTGCCCGGTAAGCGGCCTGCAGATCGACGACCTGGCCACGGCTCCCAATATGGAGTACGAGGGCAAAACGCTCTATTTCTGCTGCCCTTCCTGCCAGGATACCTTCCTGGAGGACCCGGATCACTATCTATCCGGCAGCGCTTCGCATAAAAGTGGCTGCCATTAACATATTGAATCCTGACATACCATCCCCAATACACTCTCATGCGCCCGGACCCTGAACCGGCCGGGTGCATTTCAACCTGAAAGAAAAACACCGTCATGAAAAAAGAACACGTACACGTTATTGGCGCCGGCCCGGCCGGGCTGGTGGCCGCGATCAACCTGGCAAAAAACGGCTATCCCGTTACGGTTTACGAAATGAAAGAAGATGTAGGCACGCGCTTTAACGGCGATTACCAGGGCATCGAAAACTGGTCGACCGAAGAAGACGCCCGCCAGTTCCTGCAGACCGTCGGCGTCGAAACGAATTTTCGCTTTGAACCGTATGCCGACGGCGACTTCTTTAATCCCTCCGGAGAAAAGTACTATTTTAACATGTCCCGCCCGCTCTTCTACCTGGTGGAACGCGGCACCAGCGAGTGGAGCTTAGACCAAGGGCTGAAGCGGCAGGCCCTGCAGACGGGCGTGCAGTTTGAATGGGGACGGCGCATGACCCACGCCCCGGGCGGGAAAGTGATCATCAGTACCGGACCCAAGGCCGCCGATGTCGTGGCCCGCGGTATGGTATTCAAAACTATGCATGAAAACTATTACGCGGCTTTCCTTGATGACGAAATCGCCCCACAGGGGTACGCCTATCTGCTGGTGAACGACGGCAAGGCGACCTTTGCTACCTGTCTGTTCGAGAAATTTTCCGAATCCTTCACCTATTTTGATGCGGCTTTTGAACGTATGCAGGAGCATGTCAATATTGATATCATCGATTCCAAAAGTTTCGGCGGATATATCAATTTTTCCCTGAACCAACCACTGATGAAAGACCACCGTATCTACTATGTAGGCGAAAATGCGGGCTTCCAGGATTTGTTGTTCGGCTTCGGCATACGCTTTGCCATGCACTCTGGATATCTGGCGGCCCAAAGCATCATGGAAGACCTCTCCTACCCGGCCTTGTGCAGGGAGCATATTATCCCGAAGATGGAAACCTCCCTGGCCAACCGCTGGCTGTTTACGCGCCTGGAAAACCTGGGCTACACGATTATGCTGGACCGGCTGGCGGACAAAGAGGATATCATCCCCACCCTGCAAACACAGTATAACCCGAGCTGGTATAAAAAGACGGTATTGCCGGTGGCCAAACGAGCCTTTAAAACCCGCCTGGAAGACAAGCAGTGCATGCACGAGAACTGCTCGTGTGTATGGTGCAGACACGGCGAGCACGCCTATGCCGAAGTGGAATGCTAACCGGTAAACTAAACCTATACCAAAATGCTTCCCATTCTTTTTGAAATCGGCCCCATAACCATACACACCGTCAGCATCTTTCATACCGGTGGAATTCTTATAGGTATCTGGTGGCTTTATCGTCAGGCCATAAAAAACCGCCTTGACCCTCAAAAAATCATGGATCTATCGCTCGTTGTCGTTCTGTGGGCTGTTATCGGCGCCCGGCTGTTTTCCATCCTGTTCGATGGAAGCCTGCAGTGGTACCTGCAAAATCCGGTAAAGATGCTGATGCTGTGGAATGGCGGCTTTACCTTTTACGGTGGCTTCCTGTTCGGGCTCGGGGCCGGCATCTGGTATGTTCGCAAACATAAAATGGATGTTTGGAAGGTAAGTGATATGGCGGCGCCCGGCCTGGCGCTGGGGATCGCATTCGGGCGTCTGGGCTGTTTCTTCTCCGGCGACAGCTACGGCAAGCCGACCGATCTACCGTGGGCCGTCACTTTTAGCGACCCGCTTTCCATGGCCCCGACGGGCATTCCCTTGCATCCCACTCAGATATACTCCACGCTCGTATTGCTGGTGGTGTTCGGTGTCTTGTTGTGGTGGAAAAAGCAGCAACGGTTTAAAGGGGAGCTCTTCCTGGCCTTCATCATGCTGTATGCCCTCGTACGATCCTTCGTGGAAATATTCCGAGACGACCCGCGCGGGGTGTACCTTGACGGACTCATCTCCACTTCGCAGATTATCAGCCTGCTGGTGGTGATTCCGGCCCTGTGGCTGTTTTTTAAAAAGCTGCATCAGTACAAGAGTTTGAAGCTCGATACATCTCAATAATGCACCAAACAGCCTGTTTACTCTAATTTAATTCTAAAGAAAACTCCTGTGTCAATATTACCTTGGTTTATTCTCATTGCCGCTTTTATGTTCTTTATGCATCGCGGCTACAGCTCGATTGGCGATTATGGCGGCGGACACGTCAACGGGTCCCGCGATCGCCGTGCACCGGGCACAGGAGGAAAATTATATTCCAAGCCCAACCTTGATGCAATGGAGGAAGTGGAGTATGAGGAGGTGGAATCAGAGTCGGGACCAGAAATCAACCCGCCAAACAATACCGCAAAAACAGGTACGCTTTATTCTATAGAATGACACTCAGAACCCTATCAATTTATTGTAAGGCGTTAACCGGTTGAAATAGTAGAAGAATTGCCATTTATGGTTGAGGCTGTCTAAAAAGTCATGTTCAACAATCAGATTCCTAAAAAAATAAGGCCTATGGTTCCAATTGGTTGGTCAATCCTCCTATCCTCCTTCTCCAAGGAGGAACTCTTGGATTACAATCTACCCCAGGATGCCATAAAGATACTTTTGAAGTCCCTCTTAGCGAAGAGGGATTTAGGGAGATTGATATTACCTTAATTATTAAGGCACCCATTTTCTGGTTTGGACTTTTGGGACAGCCTCAATGAGAACTTTGCACAAGCCACTCGTCTCACGACTAAAGTACCTTCTATGATACATAAGGCAATATTTATCAGTCGCCGACATGTATTTCAACCTTCATAACAATAATAACCCAGCTTTAGGCTGCCCTCCCCCGGATTCAGTATATCTCGCTCTATTCATTTGAAATGAGGATTTAACATTTTATTCAATCATTGCAGTAACCTTCATTTATGAGCCTGAATAAAACGGGAATCACTTCCTCAATTTACGCTCAATTTAAGGTGTCATACGTATCTTTAAGAAAGCATAAGGCTGTACTCACAGCTTAGTAAAAAAAGTTGGTAATCCAACAAACAAAGAGCCAATTACGGCAAAATTTCAACACAAACTATTTAAGGTGAATATTATGAAAGGACTTAAAGAAAAAACGATTATCGTAACCGGCGGAGCTTCCGGTATAGGACAAGCAACCTGCAGAAAATTAGCCGAAGAAGGCGCGAAGGTTGCCATCACCGATGTGCAGGATGCACCCGGTAAAGATTTGGCCGATGAAATCAATGAAACCGGCGGCAGCGCCCGGTACTGGAACCTGGACGTTACCGATGAAAACCGGATTGAAGAGATCTTCTCAGAGATTAATGAAAACTTTGGGGCGATCTATGGACTGGTAAATAACGCCGGCATAAGCGGTGCTGACAAGCCCACCGACCAGGTTACCAAAGAAGAGTGGGAACAGGTGATGAAAATTAACGTAGATGGGGTATTCTTATGCACCAAATACGTTATCCCTTATATGAAAGAAAATGGGGGCGGCAGCATTATCAATCTGTCTTCTATTTATGGTATTATCGGGAATAAGGATTTGCCTCCCTACCACGCCTCAAAAGGAGCGGTTCGGCTCATGACTAAAAACGATGCATTGACCTACGCCGAGGAGAATATCCGAATCAACTCGGTGCATCCCGGTTTTATTGATACGCCCCTTGTGGACGAGCTGGCCGAGCGAAAGAATATCAGTGCGGAAGAGTTCCGTAGCCAGCTGGACAGCCTGCACCCGATGGGACATATTGGCCAGCCGGAAGATATCGCCAACGGTATTGCCTTTTTGGCATCTGAGGAAGCCGGCTTTATGACCGGCAGCGAGCTGGTTATTGACGGTGGATATACTGCTCAATAAAATGAGAATACATAAAATTTAACCTTGTAAATAACAATAGCCGGAACGTTCGTCCCGGCTATTGTTATTATTTGATGTTTTGGTAACTGCAAATGAGTCAGAAGATGTCTTGGATCATTTTTAAAGTCCGCCTATCGTGTATTTTTGGAAAACCTGAAAATTGCATTATTTAATTTTACTGATATACTTTGGAAATCATAAAAAGTTGGTAACTGCTTGTTTTCCCAAGTCATATGTTATTTGCTACCAAACAATCTTAAAAAAACAACCCGACTCACAGAATCTAATGACATTATGACAACAGAAAAACTGGGACTTAAAGAATGTGTATCCATAGCGCTGGGCGGCATGATCGGCGGCGGCATTTTTGCCGTTCTGGGTGTGGTAGCTCAAATTGTGGAGGCAGCCACCTGGTTTGCCTTTGTGCTGGCCGGCATCGTGGCACTGTGTGCAGGCTACTCCTATAACAAACTCAACAGCATCAGCAAGAATCCGGGCGGGTCTGTTTCCATGATTCAGTGCTGTACCGGCAACACCAGGCTTGCGGGCATGGCAGGGTGGACGCTCCTGTTCGGCTATATCGGGTCGATGGCGATGTACGCCTACGCCTTTGGCAGTTATACAGTGGGTTTTGATATAATTCCCGACTCCCTGCTGGGGCTGCCCGCACGTCCTCTCATATCCATCCTGATAGTGTTGGCCTTTCTCGGGCTCAACCTGATGGGCGCCCGCTCAACGGGAACAGCCGAAAACATCATGGTCGGCATTAAAATTCTGGTTCTTGTGGCTTTTGGTATCGGAGGAGTCTGGCTGGGATTTTCGCAGGAGAAGATAAGCTTTGGCCTTGAACAGACGGTTGGTTTTGGCCCGATTATGGCTGCGGCTGTTTCGTTTGTGGCTTTTCAGGGCTGGCAGCTGCTGTTTTATGACCGCGAGAGCATCAAGGATCCCGACAACACCATCCCTAAAGCCGTCTATATAGCCATACTTTCTTCTGTGGGTATCTATATTCTGGTAGCTCTTACGACGCTTAGCCTGGCACCGATGGAGGTGATCCGGGAAGATCCCGAGCGGGCGCTGGCCGTGGCCGCCGAGCCGCTCATCCCGTTTGGCTTCACCATCATTTCGCTGGCCGCCCTGTTTTCAACCGGCAGCGCTATTAACGCGACCTTATTCAGCAGCGGCTATCTTGCAAAAGGCATGCTCTCTGACCATCTGCTGCCCGACCAGTTTGGAAGTCCGAAAGCAGAGGGTATCCCCAATCGTACGCTCGTCATTCTTGCCGTCATTACCGCTGCGTTTACCGCTTATGGAAGCCTCGATGCCATTACCTCATTTGCTTCGCTGGCTTTCATCATCATTTTCGGTACCATGAGCTACCTCGCCTTCCGCCAGCGAAAAAGGCCGCAATTTTCAAGCGTAATACCGGCAGTGGGCATGATTGGTACTGCGGCATTCTTTGTGCTGATGTTCTGGCACCTGTACAATGCCGAACCGGAAACCTTTTACTCGGTGCTTATTATAGCAGCGCTGGTGATAACGGCAGAGCTTCTGTATTTCGAACGGGATGTGCTTAAAAGAAAAATCATTCCCCTGGATTGAGTTCTGTACCCACCTCAAATATTTCCTGATTAATCCGGGAATAACAAAGACTTTAAGCTTAATTTAAGCTGCATCTCATATTTTCTGGCACATATTGCTGAATACTGCGAATCAGGAAATCCTGCACAGCGATTTTTGGCATTCATAAACCCGCAGTTTGATGCGTTATTTTAAGAAAATGGATATTTGCTTAATTAGGTTTAATGATTGTTATTAATAGCAAATAACAACCCTGACAGCCATTAACCAGAAAACCGAGAAAGAATTCGCATGGCTCCCTTAACACAATACCTCATCTTATTGGGCATGCTCGTTGCCACGGCGGGCCTGGTATGGATGCTTTATCTTATCAAGCAGTCGCTGGGCCAAACGCTGGACGAGCCGGGCAAGAACATCCCCGCCGAAAGCGGAAACCTGGCACCCAAACCGGCCTGGCTGCGTTATCATGTACACTACTACGGCTATGCCCTGCTCTTTTTGGCCTTTGATATGGAGATGGCCTACATGTATCCCTGGGCAGTGGTGTATAAGGAAGTCGGACTTGTAGCTTTGTTGGATATGGGTGTTTTTCTTATGATCCTGTTTCTCGGGCTTATATATACCTGGACTCAACTCGGACTCAAACGCCAATAAATGCCAATGGAAACGACTATGAAATACGGAGCACGAAAAGGAACTATGAATTTCTGGCGGCGATGGCTGGCAAAAGCCGCTTCACAGGAGCTGGTAATATTTCCGGTTCCGGGTGCCGACCTGCTGCGCATGTATCAATCTGAACCTTTGCACGGAGAAGCCCGGCTGGCAGACAGCCCCAAAGAGGCCAATGTACTGCTGCTTATTGGCGATGTAAGTACAGAACTGGCTGAACGGGCGGCCACCGTTTACGCACAGATGCCGCGCCCCCGGGTGCTGGTTATCGCCGGGCCGGAACATCTTGACCCGCTTCCACACCCGGACGTTCACGTACCCCTGGAAAAAGATTTTCTTGGAACCGCAATACCTGCCGCCCGCGAATGCCTGAGCGGCTACTCGTGGACAGAAAAGGCGGAGCCGTACCGGCCGGAACCAGTGGTCAGCAAAATAGAAGAAGCCGGTCAGCAGCAGGGCCATATGCATGACCATGGCGGCCACGGGTCGCACGATCACGGTCATGAAGGGCATGATCATTCCGCCCATCATCACGGTGAAACGGATGGAGGCCACAACCATGATCAAGGAGATCGTAAAAATCACCACCACGACCATTCTGATGATGCCGAAGCCGGAGATACCAAAGACTGCCACGGAGCACCGGCCAAGCACAGCCACGACAGCCATCAACACGACTCACATAGCGAACACGAAGGGCATCGACATCATGATCATGGAGAACATGAACACGGGCATGAAGGTCATCAGCACAAGGGACACAACCATGGAGAGGAGCACCAGGATGATGATCATTCTGCTCACGACCACTCTGGCCACGGAGGGCCTGGACATGGCGGGCAGCACGATCATTCGGGCCATGGCGATCACGGGCATGGCGGGCACGACCACGGCCCGGGCTTTATGTCGATGATAGCCATGACCAAAGATCTCCCCCGCAGCCCCGACGGACTGCCGATGGAGTGGAGTGATGTACATTTTGGCCCCTTTCACCCGGGCCTGCCGGGCGGGTTGCGCCTCTCCATGAAGCTCGACGGAGATACCGTCGTCATAGCAGAGGCTGGCCAAGGCCTGTTGGGACACAACCTGCCGGCATCCGTCCTGAACGACCCTGCGTCCCTGCCTGAGTATCTTGCGGCGGCCCATCCTCTGGCACCGGTTACCTACCGGCTGCTGGCACAAAAAGCGCTGGCCAACTTTTCCGGTAAAACGCCGGATTCCACACTGACCCTTTCAGAGGCAGTACTGCTGGAAAAAAAGCGGATAACCAGTCACCTGAACTGGCTGGCTGTTTTTGCCACAGCACTGGGCAGCGACTGGATGCGGGATCGGGCTATAAAACATTACCACCGTTTCCAAAACGGGGCCGGAAATGCCAGCCGGCTCTCCGAATTTATCAGCCGTATAAAAAAGATGCCCTATTTGAAATTAAAATTATCCGCCGCCGGAAAACACCGGGTGGAAATGGGAGATCACAACCTGGGTCACGGACATGAGGTCCACGATCATAGCGGACACGGCCATAACCACGGAGATCAAGCGGGTAACGAACACCATCATGCAGGTCATAGCCACGAAGAGCACAAGGGGCATGAACATCGTGAGCATGGCGGGCACGATCACTCAAGGCATAGCGGGCATAATCATGGACATGAAGATCATGAGCATGGAGGACATGAAGGGCACGAACATCATCACCATGAGCACAGCGGCCACGCGGGTCATGAAAGCCACGATCACGGCCATGGAAGCAGAGGCAAAGATCAGATTTCCGGTCAGCTGCCGGATGAGATCACAGGCCCGGTGGCACGGGCAGCGGGCATTGAAAAAGACCACCGCTTAGAGGAACCTGTATATCAGCAAGCCGGCTGGACTCCTGTAACCGCTGCCGGAAATAACGCCTGGAGCCGGCTGATGGTACGGCTGGACGAAATGGAACAAAGCCTTCGGTTTATAGCCAGGGCGGAAAATGATTCCGGCGGTGAATCTTCACAAAAAATCGACATACCCTCTGCCGGAATGGGAAATGGCATCGCACGCATCGAGAGCCCCCGCGGTACCGTGACGCTTAAATTTCATATTCATGAAGGCAAACTGGCTCACATGCAGCTTAACACGCCATCGGAAGCGCTGGCGGGCATCATACAACACCTAACCGAACAGTACGAGCTGGCCGATGCGCTGACGGCTGTAGCTTCACTGGACATTTCACCCTGGGAAATTCATCATTAACAGACGCTATTTATGACTCCTTTTTTAACCGGTTTTATCATTATCCTCCTGTTTCTGAGCGGTGTTTATGTGGCAGCAGTAATGGAACGCTGGTCGGTGACGGGACATGTAAACTGGGGCGGCCCCGTTCGCTCATTTTTACTGCTGTTTGCCCGGGAGGAGATCAAAACCCGGAAGCACGACAAAGTCTTTTTTGAAACCGCCCCGGTTCTGTTTATCGGAGTGATACTACTCACCATTTCCATCCTGCCCTTCGGCCGGGGCAGCGTGGTCATCGATCTGGGGACAGGCGCCCTGTTTATCAATGCAGCCCTGGTGTATGTGATGGTAGCACTTTTGATGGCCGGGTGGGCCATAAACGGTGTGTACGCCATGGTAGGGGGATGGCGTGCGCTGGCCCAGCTTATCGCCTACTCCATGCCGGTGGTTATGGCATTGACGGCTACGGTGATGCGGGCCGAATCGATGTTTTTAACCGATATCGTCGAATCCCAACAAGGGCTGTGGAACATTTTGTACCAGCCGGTGGGCTTTATTTTATTCTATATTTCAGCGCTGGCTATTACCTTTCTTCCCCCTTTCGACCTGCCGACAGCCAGGGGAGAATTGGCAGGAGGCGTCTGGGCTGATCTCACCGGCGCCCGCAAGCTGCTGTTTCGCCTGGGGCGGCTTACCCTGGTGTTCACCGTATCGGCAGCGGTAGTGGTACTGTACCTGGGAGGATGGATGGGGCCCTGGCTGCCCGATTTTGTCTGGACCTTTCTGAAGACCCTGCTGGTGGCGGCCTCCTTTTTTGCCATTGGCCGTTTTATGCCGCGCATCCGGCACGACCACCTGTTGGAATACAACTGGAAGTACGGGGTGCCTTTAGCTCTTTATAACATTTTTCAAGTAGGAGTAGTCTTGCTGTTATGATATCTGTACAACTCATATTACTTATTATATTCGGCCTGGCGGCCATCTGGTTCGGGTGGCGCGTCTTCATGACCAGCTCCATGGTCCGTTCCGCTCTCTCACTTCTGGCGTCCATGGTGGCCATCGGCATATTATTTCTCGTTATGGAAGCCGAATTTTTGGGTGTTCTGCAAATCATGATGATGGGAACCGAAATGAGCATTATGGCCATCTTTATGATGATGTACATGATGGATCCGGGCGGGCTGGGACAGATGGATATGTATCACCAGAAAAATATCTCCATAGCAGCGGGCGTAATTGTAACTGTATTGATAGTCGGTGCCGCTCTTGCCGCCGACTGGGGTACAATAGCTACTCAGTTCCCGGGGCCGCATGAGCAAAACCGGCTGCTGGGTATGGAAATTCTGAAGCGGTCGATGATGATCTTCGAAACCGCCGGGGTGACCATTCTTACCGGAATGATCGCCTCTATTGCAGTCGCATTGTCAATTAAAAACAGCGTGGAGAAGTAAACACTATGGAGCTATTAATTACAGCCCTTATTATTGCCGCCGTCCTTTTTGGTATAGGGCTCTACGGCGCCTTGAGCCAGACAAATTTGGTCATGATCATGATGGGCATTGAACTGATGCTTGGGGCCTCCATGATAAACCTTGTGGCTTTTTGGCGATACCTGCACCCCGAGGCTTTTTCTATACAAATGTTTGTATTGATCGCGATGACCGTGATGGCTTTGGAAGGAGCCGTCGGCTTTGCCATTGCCACCCAGCGGTTCCGTACCTCGGGAACGGTTGAAATGGAAGAATCAGCAGAATTAAAAGGATAGTCCCTCTATGGCAGCAATATTACTTACCATATTAGCTCCCCTGGCGGCAAGTGCCTTGATTATCGTAACCCGAAAAAAAATAGGGTATGCAGCCTTAACCGGAGCAGCAGGCTCGCTGGCCGGTTCGATACTGCTTTTTAGGGCCGCTTTGAACGGCGCTGTTACTCAACTGCAATTTGCCGGGCTTCCGAGAATGCTCTTTCGCCTTGAAGCCACAGAAATGGCAGCCGTACTTTCCCTGGTTGTCGCTGTGATTACCACCTCCATTTTTGTGTATGCCATCGGGTATATGAAAGAAGAAAAAGGAAAACTCCGTTTTTGGAGCGGCATAACGCTGTTTATGGGAGCCATGCAGCTGTTGGTGTTAGCCGGAGACTGGATCTTGTTTGTGATAGCCTGGGAAGTTATGGGCTTTGCCTCCTATTTGCTGATCGGTACCTGGTACTGGAAGAAAGAAGCTGGTGACGCCGCAAACAAAGCGTTTACTATGAACCGTGTGGCCGACCTTGGGCTCTATGTCGGGGTGTTTGTTATCATTCTTGCCGGCGGGTCCAGCCAGATTTTGGCTGAACCCGTACAGGGCGTTTCTGTAGTGGGAACCCTGGCTCTGCTGCTGGCGGTAATGGGTAAATCGGCACAGGTTCCTTTCCAGAGCTGGCTTTCGGCAGCCATGGCAGGCCCAACACCTGTTTCGGCCCTGCTGCATTCGGCCACAATGGTGGCGGCAGGTATTATTCTGCTGCTTAAAGCCTTCCCTCTTTTCCCGCCGGAGGCCCTGTTCTGGATCGGCTTAGTGGGAGGAATAACCATCCTGCTCACCGGTGCAACCGCCATATTTTCCGAAGATATCAAACGCATGCTTGCCGCGTCCACCTCAAGTCAGCTTGGTTTTATGGCGCTGGCTATTGGCGCCGGGTATCCGGCCGCGGCCCTGGCCCACCTGATTGCCCACGCCTTTATGAAAAGCAGCTTGTTCCTGGGAGCCGGAATCTTTCAGCACGAGATGCATTCCACAAATTACGAAAAACTCAAAGGCTCCGGAAAGAAACTGAAACTGGCTTTTTCAGGATTCGCTGTGTCCGGGCTGGCCCTGGCCGGGATCCCTCCATTAATCGGCTTTTGGTCGAAGGATGCCATCCTGACGGCAGGCCTGCAGGCCGACCCGGCCTCATGGTACTTTCCCGCTGTGCTGATTGGAGCCTTTTTTACTGCTATCTATATGGGCCGCGCATTCGGAATTTTATGGAAAGGACACAGCGAACCGGAAGAAAAGCCAAAAAAACTGTCCTGGATGCATCTCGGATTTCTAACCCTGGTAACGGCTGTTATTGCAGGCTGGTTGTTTCTGGATCCTTTGGTTGAAACGTCAGGTTTTTCCATTCCAAAAGACAACATTGCCATGATAAGCGGTCTTGGAGCTGCTTTTCTTGGTTTGGCAGCAGGCTGGGTTGCCACCGCTCCCGTCTTTAAAAACCGGGTGTGGATATTTTTCCGGGATAACTATCCCGTAGCAGGCGGCTACACCAATGTTATCGTGCAACCGTTTCAGATGCTGGCAGCCGCCGCAAACCTGATCGAACAATTTCTCCTTCAATCTGTCTTTGAGATTGGCAAGGCGTTTTTGATGTTGGCGCGCTGGCTGGCGGACGTTCCGGACCGTGCGGTGTCATTTGTGGTTAACCAAATCGGGGCATTCAATCTGAACATCAGCCAATGGACCCAAATAACGGACGATCGCGGCATTGTGGAGTGGATTGCCGGGCTCGTAGCCTCCGTCCAGCGACTGGGCCATTACAGCCGGAGCATTCAATCGGGACTGGTTCACCGGGAGCTGGCGTGGTCGGTGTACGGTATGATCTTAGCTTTAATTATTTTATCACTAACCTATCTGTAAATCATGGATTTTTCATCATTACCATTACTCTCTATCACTACATTCCTGCCGGTTTTTGGGGCCCTTGTCATTATGGTACTCCGCCCCAAACAAACCAAAACCGCCTATGGTATTGGGATAGCCTTTGCCTCACTCACCCTGTTGGCTGCTATTATGATCTGGATACAGGGTATAGGCAGTGGTTTGTCACAAATTGAAGAACTCAGCTGGATACCATCCTTAGGCATAGCTTACCGGCTCGGGGTGGACGGCATCAGTTTTCCCCTGGTGCTGTTGACGGCATTTTTGTTCCTGACCTCGCTGATTTTTTCTGCAAAGATCAAGGATAATGCCAATATCTTTATTGAACTGGTTCTGATGCTGGAGACCGCCTGTCTTGGGGTATTCCTTTCGCTTGACCTCTTCCTTTTTTACGTGTTTTTTGAAATCACTCTTGTTGGCATGTATTTCATAATAGCCAAATGGGGGCACGAACATCGCAAAAAGGCGGCTTTAACTTTCTTTATCTATACCCTGGTAGGCAGTTTGTTTCTGCTGCTGGCGTTTTTGGCGCTGTATCTTTTTTCCGATCCCAATACGTTTGACATACAACAGTTGGTAGCAAATCCCACCATAACCGGACTTGCAGCTACGCTTACGTTCTGGGGATTATTTATCGCTTTTGCTATTAAAACACCGCTTTTCCCGTTCCACACCTGGCTTCCTTTGGCCCACACCGAAGCACCTGCTGCGGGAAGTGCCATCCTGGCGGGGGTGTTGCTGAAACTGGGCACCTATGGTTTTATTCGCTTTCCTTTGCAAATGACGCCTGATGCATTTCGTGAATTTGCACCCTACGTCATCGTCGTTGCCGTCTTTACAGCGCTGTACGGGGCTTTCGTAGCCCTGGCCCAAACCGATATCAAGCGGATGGTGGCCTACACCAGTGTAAACCACATGGGGTATCTGATATTCGGTGTGGCCATAGCAGCCGTCACCACTACCACATCCGGCATGATTGCCCTGGACGGAGCGGTACTTCAAATGATAAGCCACGGTGTGGTTACAGGGGTGCTTTTCCTGCTGGTAGGAGCTCTCCAGGATCGCACTGGTACGCGGGAAATGAACGAAATGAGCGGGCTGCTAAAAGCCTATCCGATTTTAAGCGGACTTTTTATGCTCGCGGCCTTTGCTTCTCTGGGGTTGCCCGGGCTGGCTCATTTCCCTGCCGAGTTTCAAATCTTTTTAGGCGGCTTCGATGTGTACCCGATCGCCGTCGGCATCATTATCATTGGCTTGCCGATTACCACAGCCCTGTACCTGCGGGCTATTCAAAAAGTATTTTTAGGTACCCTGGCGGAAGGATTTAGCGGAGTTAAAGATTTGGGAAGCCGGGAGCTGTGGGCTATTGTTCCTTTGATATTAGCTACCATACTGATTGGTATCTATCCCGATTCCCTGCTCTCGATGATTCACGCTACCACTAATTTCTTCGGACTGTAATAACAATGGCCACAGATTTACTGAATATTTTACCACAGCTTATTGTTTTATCCACCACGGCTATCGTGTTATGCCTGGAAATGGCCCGACTCCCCCGGGCTGCACTATGGGCTTTGGTGGTTGGCATGCTCACAGCCACCGGTGTTGCCGTAGATTTGCTGGGGACAGATACCACCGCTTTTTCCACTACCTTCCGTGTTGACGCACTCAGCTTGTGGGCCGTCATCATTCTGGGACCGGCAACCATCCTTTTTGCATTGCTGGGCCGGTCGGAGCTGAAAGATTCGGCCCGCGAAGGCACCATATACAGTCTGATGGGCTTTTCAGCCTTGGGAGCCATGATTTTGGCGGGCAGCGGAGATCTCATGTTCATTGTACTGGGCCTGCTTATTGGTACTCTTGCCGGTATGGCCATGGCAGCTCACCCCAGAAACGGCCCTTCCAGCGAAGGAGCAATGAAGTATTTTATTTACGGATCGGTTGCCGGAGCCATCATGCTTTTCGGGCTAACCTACTGGGCGGGCCTTGCCGGCACCACGCTGATTTCCGGGATTAACAATCCTGACTTATCCTCTTATGCCGTTATGTTCGGCTTTATTACCCTGGTAATTGGAATCGGCTATGCGGCTTCCCTGTTTCCCGTCCATTTCTGGATACCCGACACCTTCGAAGGCGCCCCCGTCTCCATCGCCGCCTATCTGTCGGTAGTTCCCAAGATAGGAGCCCTGTTTGCACTCGCACAGGTGGTTCGTGATCTTCCGGTTTCCCTTGTTGACTGGCCGCTGATCCTGGCCGTACTGGCCGCGCTGTCCATGACCTTTGGCAATGTGGTGGCCCTTTGGCAGAACAATGTGATCCGGCTGCTGGCCTACTCCACCGTTGCCCAGTCAGGGTATTACGTGTTGGGCGTTATCGGAGTGGGACAAAGTTCGCTTGCGATCGATTCACTGGTGGTATTCGGGGTAGCCTATGCCCTTATGAACACCGGCGCTTTTGCCATTACTTTGGGAGAAGGTACCCGGCTGGACGATTTTAAAGGCATGGGAAAACGCCGCCCCTGGCAGGCCGTGGGCATGACCATTTTCCTGCTCTCCCTGGTGGGGATGCCGCCCCTGGCTGGCTTTGCCGGTAAATTTCTACTGTTTGGGGCAGCCATAGAATCCGGGTATAGCTGGCTGGCGGTTGTTGCCATCCTGAACAGTGCCATCTCTCTGGCGGTCTATATGCGCATTGTGGTACCCATGTTTTTTCAAGAGACCGAAGATAGGCAAATCAAAACTTACGCTCCGGGAACATCCTTCGTATGGATAAGCACATTTGCCTTAACTATAGCTGCGGGAATTGGCGTGCAGTGGTTTCTGGCTTGAATAGAAAATGCCATCCTCCAAACCTCCTTCAAGGGCATCGAAAAACTCCCCCTCCTTGCGGCGTGTCTTTCGACGTAGGGAGGGGCCGGGGGTGGGTCAACATAGACAAGAGATACTGAAAATATGCACTTGGATAATAAATTTAAGTTCAAAAATTTGATAGTTTTCGATCTGTCGGGATCATAAGTTCTTGGAAGGAGGGTTAGCAGTGGGTCAGACAAAGAAAAATTAATTAGGAAACCAAACATGCATACATTTTATCTTATTTTAGGTATCACCATAATCGTCGTAATTGCTTACGACTTTTTCTATACCACGCTTTCCTTCAACGGGGCAGGATACCTGTCCCGGTTGACGAGCCGGTTCCTCTCGTCTCTTTTTCTTTTTTTGAACAGGTATGTCCCCCGGAGAAACGCGTTGCGCTACTCCGGGGTAACGCATATCCTTTTTCTTCTTGGAATGTGGATCGGGCTTTTATGGATCGGATTTTTCCTGCTGCTCGTCAGCGATCCCCGCGCTATAGTAGAGGCGGGCACAGGATCTGCCGCAAGCGTTCTTACCAAGCTGTATGTAAGCGGATATACCCTTTCCACCCTGGGAGTAGGTGACTATGTACCGGGTTCCGAAGGGTGGCAAATTATAATGGCCGCCTTTTCGTTTGCCGGCTTTATTTTCATAACTACCGCCATGACTTATCTGATGAGCCTGACCACGGCGGTGATCCACAAGAGAAATCTCAGCCTTTTTATAACAAATATGGGAGATTCTCCCGAAGAACTTGCAGCCAGTTTCTATGATGGAGAGCGCTTCTCTATTTTGACTGATATTTCTGCCAGACTCAGGGAGATGATCAACAAACATAACCAGAATCACTATGCTCACCCGGCTGTGCATTATTTTTACAGTACTGCCAGGGATGAATCACTATCCATAAATCTGGTAAATGTAGATGAAGCATTAACTATTCTGACCCATCACGTTGAATCAAAAACATGGCGAGAAAAAGATATTAGACCGCTCAGGGATGCGATTACAAAGTTTCTTGATACAGCCA
Organism: Fodinibius roseus; assembly: GCF_900129315.1. Classification (GTDB taxonomy): domain Bacteria; phylum Bacteroidota; class Rhodothermia; order Balneolales; family Balneolaceae; genus Fodinibius; species Fodinibius roseus. The sequence goes on along the minus strand of NZ_FQUS01000026.1, from coordinate 18,281 downwards.
GTCATCATTATCAGCAAAAAAATTTTGAAATTACTCACAATACACCGCATCTTCAGTATCTGAAATCCAACAAGATTCCATTGGAACAAAAATCTGCAATTTCTTCCTGCCAGAAAGAAATTCACGAACGCAGGTGTTCATTGAATGGACTGTTGCAAAGCAATGGCTGGAGTTGGAATGATATTTATCCCAAACAACAAATTACCAACTCAGATTAACCGTCATTATGCGTTTAAATATTTTCTCCTTAAGCATTATCCTTTTGGCGGTTTTGCTTCCGGCTCATCTCCTCCATGCCCAACAATCTGAAGAAATGCTGCTCTTTGAGATCGACGACAACGAGTACAAAAAGTGCAATTATAACAAAGAGGGAGAGCTGGAATCCTTTCAAAAGCTCCTAGTCGGTTCTATCGAGGAGAACGACGAAACCTACCGCCTTCCGGTAGAGCTGTATTCGTATAACGCAGAAGGAGAACTTCAGGACAGCACCAAAACCCTTTATACCTGCAGGCCGGATGAACAACAGGTATTGTTAAATGTTTTTCCGTTTACCGACTATGGCAAAGGCAGCGAAATTAAAGTCAATCTGCTGGATACGAAAACATTTTACCCGGTTTCTCCCGAGCCCGGATGGGAGATGAAACCTATTGAATTTGCTTTGAATATCGACAAGGGACTGGTGGGTTTTCTGGGAGGTAAAAGCAAAATAACCATTTTTGACCGCCGGGTGGTATCCAACGATACGCTACAAGCCGGACAGTATCAAATTAACTCGGAAGTAGATATCGGTGTATATGTACTGGGCATCAAAATGAAAGGATTTGGGTACCGTGTCTTTGAAATCATTGAAAGGAACCGGGGTATTATATGGCAAAAATTTACCAGTAAAGATGATGGCAGCTATTTTGTAATACGGCTGATTTGATCTAAATCGTTATTCACTGTCTTTCACAACCGGTAACCCCAGGGTGATCCAGTCGTGTATTCCTCCGCGGTAGTACCACATCTTTTCAGCGGGATACCCTGCCTCAAGCAGCATGTTGATCGCCTTCTGCGACTGCGGGCACTGCGGACCGTTGCAGAAGAAAACCGTCGGCTTTGCCCGGTCCAGCTCATCCATGCGTTCCACAATATCTGAAAGGCGAATGGCAGCTGTTCCGGGAATACCCGCTCCATGACGCGTACCCGGAGCACGTACATCAACCACCGGCAGTCCCTTTTCAAGATGCCTGATTACTTCCTCTTCACCGACGGTTTGTACTCCTTCGGCGGCCTGCATCGGTTGAATTTCTCCCCACGTTATATCAACCGTCACCAATCCTTTCTTATCCGCTGCATATTCGGGAATCATTTGCGTTTCGGCTCGCTGGGGAAATCGTTCTATCGTCTGTTCCATTGGTATATGCTTTCTGTATTACGATTCATTTTTACGAATTCCAATCACGGCTATTTTTTAGAAAATAGTGCTTTCAACTCCCCTTCTGTAGGAAGAGGTTGTCCACAGTCGCCGCGGAAAATGACTTCTTCGTCTACGATAATATTGGGGGAAGAAGAAACGTCGAACTTTTTAACCAGTTCCGGGTGCTTATCTATAAACCGGACCTCGTATGGTATGTTCATCTTCTTTAGTCGTTCTTCCACTAAGGGACGATGATTACAATTTTCGGTTGCTATAATAAGTACATTCATGGTTACTACCTTTACTTTTATTCTGTAGGTTGGGTGGTTGTACTCTCGTCTGTAGCGCAGGGCACGCCAATACCGAATTTCTTCAATATCTCTTCGGCCAGGCACCACTTGGTGAAGGCCGACTGAAACAGGTTCAATCCCACAAACAGGGTGAACAGGTACCACCAGGGGCTGTAAAAGTAGCCCAGTATCAGGCTGATAGTTACAAAACTTCCTGCGACCGCTCGTATAATGCGTTCCATTTTTCTCATAATATTAAGTATTTGTTTAAAATTATTAGATCGTTATTAGTTGTCTTGGTTAAACGGATTTTTCTACGTTCAACTGGTATGCGTGAAGAGGGTTGGTCTGTTCTTCGCCATGCATCCGGTTATAGTGATCCACTTCCGAAAGAATCGTATCGACTGATTCCTCATTCTGAAAGGCGAAAAACAGGTGAGAATACACCATCGTATCCGTATGGGCAAACCAGTTCGTCAGGTCGGTTGCCTTATCTTTCGTGTCGCACCGGCAACCCCGGATTTCGGTTTCACTGTAAATGGGGATGCGTTGCCTGACCAGAATACGGCGTACCTCATCCGCGTATTCTTCGATGCTCAAAATAATCAGTAGTTTCATTGGTCTGAGGTTGAAGATTAATTTTAAACTATGTTTCCGTGTTGCTGTCTTTCAGCTGATCGGCTTTCTTTTCCACCATGTAATAAATTAGCGGAACCATCAGCAGCGTAAGGGCGGTTGACGCTATTGCTCCGCCCATCAGAGAAATGGCCAATCCCTGGAAAATCGGATCGAACAGTATTACAAATGCCCCTATAACCACCGTACCGGCCGTCAACAAAATAGGCATACTGCGCACGGCCCCGGCTTCAATAACCGCCTGCTTCATCTTTTCTCCTTCATTAAGCCGTATTTCGATAAAGTCAATCAACAGCACGGAATTGCGCACCATGATTCCTGCCAGGGCGATCATACCGATCATCGAGGTTGCTGTAAAGAAAGCCCCCAGCAGCCAGTGCCCGATGAGAATACCGACCAGTGAAAGCGGAATAGCGATCATCATAATAATGGGGACCATAAAATCCTGGAACCAGCCGATAATGAGCATATAGATAATCACCAGTACAACGGCGAAAGCGATCCCGAGGTCACGAAATACTTCGTAGGTAATCTGCCATTCTCCGTCCCACTTCAGCGTATAATCCTCCTGCATGAAGGGCTGACCTGCAAAAATCTGATCCAGGTTGTAACCGGCAGGCATATCAATGGCATCAATCTTTTCGCCGGTATCCAGGATGGCATAGACCGGGCTCTCGATGGCCCCGGCCACCTCGGCCGTTACATACAACACCCGGCGCTGGTTTTTGCGATAGATACTCGGCTCCAACGTATCTTCGGTCACCGTTACTAAATCTGTTACCGGAATCATAGCGCCGGAAGCCGACTGCATATAAAGGCGGCTTAACTGCTCAATTCCGGAACGCTCGTTTTCAGATAGCTTTAAAACAATAGGGATATCATTGACCTCCTTTTCGCTATAAAGTCGTGAAACAGGCTTGCCGCTCAGCGCCATCCTGACCGTCTGCACCACCTGCCGGGATGAAATGCCGGAAAGCATCGCTTTTTCGGTATTCACATCCATCTTATATTTGGTCTGGGGCGCTTCCTTCATCCAGTCTACATCAACAATTCCCTCCATATCTTCGAAGATATTTTTCACCTTACGCCCTACCCTCTGGCGCTGTTCTTCATCAGGGCCATATATTTCGGTAACCAGCGTGGATAGTACGGGCGGGCCCGGCGGTACTTCTACCACTTTGATGTTGGCGTTGTATTTATCGCCCACCTTTTGCACGATGGGACGGATGCGCTTGGCAATAGCATGGCTTTGATCGCTGCGATTCCCTTTATCCATCAGGTTCACCTGTATATCCGCGATATTTGCCCCGTTGCGCAGGTCGTAGTGCCGTACCAGTCCGTTGAAATTAATAGGGGCGTTGGTACCGGCATAAATTTGATAATCAAGAATTTCCGGCACTTCTTTTAAACTTAATCCCACTTCCCGTGCCACGGCATTGGTCCGCTCCAGGGTGGTGCCTTCGGGCATATCGATGATGAGCTGTACCTCGTTTTTATTGTCAAAAGGCAGCATTTTTACTTCCACCATGCGAAATACGAAGAGCAGCATTGAGGCGAAAAGCAAAGCGGTTACGCCTCCGATAAACACCCATCGCTTGGTTACGCTCTCCAGCAGCGGTTTCACAATGCGCGAGTACCATTTGTAGATACGGGTCTCTTCAAGCCGGTACTCCTTGTCGGCGCCGCTCTCGTCTTTTTCCGGCTTCACATGGGGCAGTAGCATGTAAGCCAGCCACGGAGTGATAACCAGTGCTACGACCAGAGAAAAGATCATAGCCAACGATGCGCCAATGGGCATAGGGCTCATATACGGCCCCATCAAACCTGATACAAAAGCCATCGGTAGTACCGCCGAAATGACGGTGAAGGTAGCCAGGATGGTCGGGTTTCCTACCTCGTTAATTGCTGCAATCGCCGCCTGCTTCAACGGCAACTTGCGCATCTTAAAGTGGCGGTGCATATTTTCAGCTATAATAATGGAGTCGTCCACCACAATACCTGTTACAAATATCAGCGCAAAAAGGGTGATGCGGTTCAGGGTGTAGCCGAACATGTAGTAAAGGAACAGGGTCAGGGCGAAGGTAACCGGTACCGACAAAAAGACCACCAGACCACCCCGCCATCCCATAGCCAGCGCAACCACCACGGTCACCGCAAGTATAGCAGCCAACAGGTGTTCCAGCAGGGAAAGCACTTTCGCGGCGGCGGTCTCTCCGTAATTACGCGTAGTCGTCACAGTGATGTCCGCAGGCATAAGGTTGCCATCCAACTTATCCACTTTTTCCTGAACTTTTTCGGCAATAAACATGGCATCCGAACCCGGACGCTTGGCTATCGAAAGCGTCACCGCGGGATAGGATTCCCCGATATTCATTCCGGTCCTCTCCGCTTTGGCATTTCCCACCCCGTAGGAAACATATTCGCCCGGTTCCTGCGGCCCGTCGGTCACTTCCGCAATACTCTTCAGGTAAATCGGGTCGCCGCCCTGTACATCAACCACCAGGTTGCGCACCTCTTCGGCATTGCGAAAGAAACTGCCGGTTTCTACCAGGTACTGCGTGTCATTTTTACTGAATGAACCCGAGGAAAGCTCCTGGTTGGCCGCCTGTATCTGCCGGGCTACCTTCATCGGGGAGATACCGTAGGAGGCCATTCTATTTTTGTCGAGGGAGACCTCAACCTGGCGCGTCCGCCCGCCGTGGATATCGGTCTGGGCAACATTCTCGATTTGTTTGATCTCCAGCGCCAGCTCATCAGCCACACGGCGGATCTCAAAATCGCTGTACGATTTGCTCCAGAGCGTCAGCGTCATAATGGGCACGTCGTCGATGGAGCGCGACTTGACCATCGGCATGGTGGCCCCCTCAGGCAGCCGGTCTATATTTTTCATCAGCTCGTTATACAAGCGTACCAGGCTTCGCTCCACATCTTCGCCCACATAGAAGCGGGCCGAGACCATCGCCTGGTCAGGCATGGAGGTAGAATAGACATATTCCACTCCCTCAATATTTGAGAGCACTTTTTCAAGCGGTATGGAGATGTTTTTTTCCACCTCATCTGGCGAAGCGCCCGGGTAACCGACAAAGATATCAGCCATCGGTACATCAATTTGCGGCTCCTCCTCGCGGGGCGTTAAATAGGTTCCATAGAAACCCAGTCCCAAAAACACCACCATTAGCAGTGGTGTCAGCTTTGAGTCAATAAAGGCCTTTGCAATGTTTCCTGCTATTCCGGTTTTCATAATATCTGTTTCGTTCTGTGCTGTTACTGTGCATTCACTTTTTGTCCTTCGCGAAGCGGGGCTCCAAAAGACGATACATATCGTTCGCCCGGCGCCAGACCTGACAGTACCTCAACCTGGTCCCCGCTTGAATCTCCGAGACGAACCCAGCGAAGCAGTACTTCTGAATCGTCGGTAAGTGTGTACAGGCCGGTAAGCTGCCCCCGCTCTACAATGGCGGTTTTGGGTACGGTCAACGAAGAATCTGAGACAGACCCGAGCCCGATTTCGGCAAACATTCCTGATTTAAGGCCGTGATTCCTGCTCAACTCCGGCAACCTTACTTCCACCATAAATTGACGGCTTGCCCGGCTGCCTGAAGGATTTACACTGGATACTACACCGGCAAGCTGTTGCCGCCCGGCCGCTTTAACATCCACCGACACCGTATCATTAAGACTAAACAGAGCAATTTCCGTCTCCGGCACCGTTACTATCACCTTCATTCCCTTTTCCTGTTCAAAAGATATGAGCGGCTGTCCGGGTCCCGCCATGTCGCCCTGCGAAACCTGCTTTGCAACCACGTAGCCGTTAAAGGGAGCTTCCAGCACCGTATAATCCAGCATATCGTTGATTTCCTGCAGCTTTCCGTTGAGGGCGGTTACATTTGCCCTAGCCGACTCGTATTGGGTACTAATGTCATCGAATTCTTTTTGGGTGGCGCTCCCTTTTTCATGCAGGGCCTTCAGGCGCTTGTAGTTGGTTTCGGTATTCTGCAGGGCTGAACGAGCCTGTGCCAGGTTCGCCTCCACCTGGTTTTTCTGTGCCTGCAGGTTATCGTCTTTGATACGTACCAGTACGTCTCCCTTCCGGGCAAAATCCCCGGCCTCCACATCCAGCTGCGTAATCTTTCCCATCACTTTGGTACTGAGATGTACCGTATGTTCGCTTTTGACGGTCCCTGAAAAATGGTACGAAGCTGGCATTTGACTACGTTCCGCCGTTTCTATGGCCACCGTGACAGGATTTTCAGTTTCCTGCGGGGGTTCTTCCGGTGAACTGCACGAATAGGCCGAAAAAGAAAGCAGTACGACTGCCAACAGCTTGGCGGTGGTCGTAAATATTTGGTTCCTTTTCATGGTATTTGTCGTTTTGATATTCATCTTATCTCAAAAATTTTGGGGGTTAATTGGGTAGCTCCTGTTCGAGCAGCAGCTCCAGCCTGGCAATACTGATATTATACTGATACAGGGCATTAAGCCGCTGCAGACGGGCTTGTGATAACCTCGCTTCTGCCTGTAGCAGATCTGAGGTTGTTTCCATGCCCTGCTGATAGCGGTCGGAGCGGATGCGAAAATCTTCAGCAGCCTGCTCCACGGAAGCATCGGCGAAATCGAACTGTTTTTGGGCCTGTTTTACCGAGCGGCGGGCCTGCTTGATTTCCATCCGGGTTTTCAGCGACCGGCTCCGGTAGGCCACTTCGGCTTTTTTCAGCTCAGCCCGTGATTGCATCACCTTGCCCGCTTTGCTGAAGCCGCTGAATAGGTCCCATTTCAGGGTGGCGCCCACAAAGTAACTTTCGCCGCGGGTGCCCAGCAGCACCTTGTCATTAAATTCGTAACTGCCAAAGGCGTTTAAACTCGGTAAAAAACTGAACTTCGAGGATTTTACCATCTCTTCGGCTGCCTGAACCCGGTATTGCAGAGCTTGTAATGTTGAATTTTCTACTGGCGGGTTATCTGGTATCGAACCCAGAGAAGCCGAAGCCATCTGCAGGCTGTCCGTCGGTTGAATAACAACCTCTTCGTTCATCCCCAGCAGAAAACGTAAATTCTCCTGAACCGATTGCCGCTGATTTTCTGCCTCGGACTGACGGCTTTCCAAATCCCGGACCCGAACGGCCGCGGCCAGGTAGTCAGCCTTGCTTACCATACCCTGCTCGCGTAAATCCCGGGCCCGTTCTTCATTTTTATGCGCCGCTTTCAGCGACGTATTGATAACAGAAAGCCGTTCTTCGGTAAGCAGCAGCTGGTAATAGGTATCCTTAACCTGAAACCGGGCATAGCTTTGTGTGCCCTCCAGTTGCTCTTTTACAGCATTGAGCTGGTTCTTCACCGCACTGCGCCGGAATAGCTGATCGGGATTAAACAGAGGCTGTTGTACTTGCAGTTTGGTCGTAAAGTTCTCATACGGGTCGGGAGCGTTTAACCGTGCAGGGTTAAAATCGGCGGTCGTTGCCGATTCCTGCTTCAGTTTAAAGCCGAAGACATTCAGCGGATCATTAGTGCTGACTCCCGTCTCTTCCAGTGAAATCCGGGGCAAAAAGGCGGCGTTCGTCTGCCGGTATTGCGACCGTGTTATTTCAATGTCGGACTCAGCCATGCGTACCTGGAAGTTCTCTTTTTCTGCTATATTCAGCACTTTTACGAGACTCATCTTGCGTACACTCTGACCGCCGGTTTCATTATTTTGGGCCGCCAGGGGCTGTATTGTTGCCAACAGTAGCAGCCCGGCTGGCAGAACCCGAAGTAGTATGGATAAAGGGATGCTCATAGGTTTAATTCTATTTATAAATTCGTTTAATCAGATTGGTATTCTGTGTTGCTAATTCAGCAAGTCTTTCTTCTTTCTTTCATACTCGTCCTTGTCAATTTCACCCCTGGCGTACCGTTCTTTTAGAATGTCCAGTGCGCTTTTGCTTTGGGGCTGCCGCTCACTTCCGGGCCATCTTCCGGATGAGGGGACCGCCCATTTAAGCAGGGCTACAATTGCCACAATGATCAGTATCCACCAGAGTATCATCATCCAGCCGCCTCCGAAGCCGTCAAATCCATGCATAATTGCTCCATAATTTTAATAGTTAATAACCGCCCGGGTTATTGGTCCCCGGGCAGATGCCAGTTCATTGATTAATTATGATGTTGCTGATGGTCACCGTTGCCGGACTTCATTCCGTCCTTGTTCATCATGCCTTTCTGATCCATCATATCCCCCTGCATCATCTGCATGCACATCATATGCATCGGCATCATCTTTTTCATCATGGGATTGTTCATCATCTCCTTCATCTTGGCCTGATCCATATTTCCATCCTTCATCATGGATTGCATCATCTGCATATGGGTTTGCATGCGTTGCTTCATTTCAGGGTTATCCATCATACCCTGCATATTACCCATCATCATGGTACTGTCCATCTTCATGTTTTGCATCATGGACTGCATCATCTGCTTGCGCATTTCGGGATTCTGTGCCATATGCTCCATCATCATGGACCGCATGGTCGAATCCTGCATCATTTCCATCATTTGTTGTTTCTTTTGGCTCATGTCAGCTTTCTTCTGCTGGGCAAAGCCAGTGCTTGCGATCAGCATCAAAGAGAACATGAGTGCGAATATTGTGGTTAAGCGTTTCATAATAGTCACCATTTGTTTTGTGTATGATTTGAACTAAACATTTATTCAGATACTTCAAATAGAGCGTGTTGTGATTACAGTTTGTTGATCACCTTTTTAAGGTTGGCCCGAACCTGTTCGGCTATGGGCTGCAGTTTGTCATTGTCAACGGCCTGCATGGACGCTACCGGGTCCACGGCCGAGACTTCTACCGTACCGTCTTCGTGCTCCTCTACGATCACATTGCACGGCAGCATTACGCCAATTTTGTCTTCTGCTTGCAAAGCCTGGTGGGCAAAGTTGGGATTACAAGCCCCCAATATCTTATACTTTTTAAAATCCACGTCCAGCTTCTTTTTCAGGGTTTCTTTGACGTCGATTTCCGTCAAGACGCCGAATCCTTCTTCTTTAAGGAGTTCGGTTACATCGGCTATGGCCTGTTCGTACGATCGGTCTGTCGTTTTTGAAGTGAAGTATTTCATAATATGTGCTCTTTCGGTATTTTTTGCGAGTCCCAAAATATGATTATAATTGACATGTCAATACAAGTTATTACTGTTTGAAAGATACAGCCTAAACCTTAAATAAAGCTTAAATTTTAAAAAAAATTACTCTTTTCTTATGAATCACGAATTGTACTTGTATTTACAGGTATGGTTATTTTAATTATTAATGACTATATTTGTTAAAAATTGAACCTTGTAAATTGGAAAGCTTATGGAATTACAAGATGGTATCCCCCTTCACAAGCAGATCAGCGACTGGCTGCGCGAACAGATCCAGAATGGCTCGTTAAAGGTAAATGAAAAACTGCCCTCCGAGAACGAGCTGAGCGACACCTTCGAGGTCAGCCGTGTTACCGTCAGGCGGGCTTTGCAAACGCTGGAAAATGAGCAGCTTATTTACCGCTGCCAGGGACTGGGGTCGTTTGTGAGCGACCATCGAACGCATCAGTCGTTCGCACAGCTAAAGGATTTTAACGAAGAGTTGGCCGGATCCGGTTTACAGACTTCCTCAAAAGTGATATCCCTGGGACAGGAAAAAGTCAGTGAAGTGGTCGCTTCCTACCTGAATGTTAAAGAAGGCGGTATCGTAGTAAGACTTGAGCGTATCCGGCTCGGCAACGGACAGCCTATCGCTTATGATATTACCTGGTTACCCGTATTTTATGGACAGCTTATTGAAGGATTTGACTTGGAGGAGACAACCATATTCAAGGTTTTGGAAAACGAATTTGAAATTCCGGTGGAAAAAGGCTGCTATCGCCTGGAGGCGACGCTCACCGATGCAACGCTGGCTTCCCATCTGGAAGTAGAAGAACATACTCCCTTGCTTTTGATCAACAGGATTTCGTACACCATCGGGGATAAACCGATCTATTTTCAGAAGCGGTTCTACCGGAACGACAAGATCGTATTTGAGGTCCGTACCCAGAGAGGAGGCTCAGATCGGAAGAGACCGGAGAATGCGCAGGTCAATGAATTTACTGCCCGCATAAATGCATGAGAAAGATAACACCACCTGCATCCTTCTATAGCAGCCAACCAGCACTTAGTAGTAATTTAACATTATAGTTCTTAGAGTTGCAGGTTGCAGGGTAATCGGCCCCCTTTGACTCGTAACAGAAAACTAATGACCATGACTACTCTAATGGATTAATAGCCACTTTACTTTTTTTTTGTGGCAACAACATTAACAACCAATTTTTACGAATCATGAGATATTCCACCCTGAAATTTGTTTTAATTTTATCGGTAACCGTGTTTTTTGCCTCCTGTCACATGGGACGTTCGAACTATATGAGCGACGAACAGCGTCGGCAGCTCGAAACGACTTACGACTCGCTGCAGAACGCCTATAAAACACTGGTCGCGGAATACGAGACTTCTCCGGATTCTCTGCCCGCCGATCTGCAGTATTTGTACGCCCAAATGCAGCAGATGCACGGGCAGATGGAGACCAACCACCGGCAAATGATGTCCGGAAATATGGAGGGGCATATGCAAGGCGACGGTATGATGGGTGGAGGCATGAGGATGAGCATGCAGAGGCAGGGACACATGACCGGGGAATGGTACCAGCAAATGATGGGTATGCACGAACAAATGGCTGCTATGCACCGGGAAATGGGGCAGCAGCCGATGGCCGAAATGCACAGGCAGCTCTCCGGCCGGTTTGAGCAGATGATGGGAATGATTCCTGGTATTGATGAACCGTCAGGTGTTTCATCCAGCGAAGAAATAGATCCCTCTGCACTGAAGAACGGAAAAACCTTGTATGCCCAGAACTGTGCATCCTGTCATGGAAGTGACGCCGGGGGAATAGCCGGGACGTTTCCTCCTCTTGTTAACTCAAAGTGGGTTACCACTGATAAATTCGTGCCCATACGCATCCTTCTGCACGGGCTTAATGGAGAAATTAAAGTGAACGGGCAAACCTACCAGGGAGTAATGCCTTCTTTTAAGGCCCGCCTGAGTGCATCAGAAATAGCGGCCATTTTAAATTATCTGCGTTCTCAAAGCGGGGGCGACCTTCCGGAAATCAACCGGGATGATGTGAGCCGTGTTGCAAAAACCTACAGCAAACGAAACCGGCCCTGGAATGCTTCCGAGCTTCAGCCTCAGTCAAATGAATAACAACTAACAGTCTTTTTAGATATGCAAAATGGGACGAGCAATACATTAAAAAAGCTATTGCTGGTTTGCCTGCTTTGTGTAGGCATTATCACAGGACTTGTGTATTTGGTACAATGGATTACATCCTAATCTTAATCAATAAATAAGTACGAGGTTTTATTATGAAACAAAACATGGGAACACTTGACCGGTTGATTCGCACACTGCTGGCCATCTTGGTTGGTGTGCTATACTACATGAACATTATTTCAGGAACGGTTGCCATTGTGCTGGGCATCTTGGCTATCGTATTTCTGCTTACCAGCCTGGTCAGTACCTGTCCGCTGTACATGCCGTTCGGGCTGTCAACAAAAAAGGAATAAGTTTTGGATAGCTGAATTCAGGAAAATAAAGAAGCGTCCCGGGTTCGAATACTATTTTTTACCTCATCTCTTTCAGACAGGTGCCTAATAAAATGATGCGTAATAGTTCATGCAGAACAATGTGCAGAACTCTTCTCCTGAACGTTGGCCAATGTTTAAAATTCGATTCATAAAACGTGACCTTCAGGAAACCCGTCATACCTTGAATTTGAGCTATGTTTCATTTTAATCAAATCCAGTCTTTTTTGTCTGATTTAAGCTTGCTTTAAGGGTTAAGGTATTATCATTGAGTAGAAACTTAAATAAAGAGTCACTAAACATGGCTCGGTAACCTAAACAACTATAACTTTCTTAATTCCAAACATCATTACAGGAGTCCATTATGAAACTTTCAACCAAACATATCACCTTAGTACTTATCACATTCTTTGTGAGTGTAGGAAGCGCATTCGGACAATTTACCCGGGACATGCAATACTTCCAATACCCAGACCAACGTGGCCTCAACCAGTTTGAAGCCCCGTTCAAAACCGACGTTGAATTCGATGGCTTAAACATACGTATCGGCGGGGCGAACACCCTGCAATTTCAAGCGCTGAATCAAGATAACGATGTAGGCAGCCTCTCCGATTTGGAATCGAACTTTAACCTGGCCACCTCCAATCTGGATCTGGATGTTGCGCTTGCCAACGGCGTGCGCATGCACCTGCGTACCTACCTCTCTTCTCAAAACCATACCGAAGCCTATGTTAAAGGTGGTTTCCTGCAGGTAGACCGACTCGACTTTATCCAAGAAGGATTTCTGGGCGGACTGATGGACAAGGTACGCTTTAAAGTGGGCCACATGGAGTTGAACTACGGCGATAATCACTTCCGAAGAACAGACAATGCCCAGGCCATTCACAACCCCTTTGTAGGCAACTACATTATGGATTCGTTTACCACCGAAGTGGCCGGTGAGGTGTACTACTACAATGAAGGCCTGCTGGCCATGTTCGGGGTAAGCAACGGCAAACTGAACCAAAGCGTGACCGATGCGGCCGAGAATGACTTTAAAACTAAACCCTCCGTGTACGGGAAACTTGGGTTCGACAAACAAGTGAACCCGGATCTGCGCGTGCGCCTAACCGGCTCCATCCTCAATATTGCACAGTCGGCATCCATTTACCTGTACTCGGGTGACCGGGCCGGTTCCCGCTATTACGATGTTATTACCCCGGACAACTTTCGCGCCGGCCGCTTTGCCCCAAGCTTTACTCCGGGCTTCGGCCAGCCTGCAGCCCCCGGCGAAATGACCGCCTTCATGATCAACCCGTTCATAAAATACCAGGGTCTGGAATTCTATGGGGTCTTTGAAAATACCAGCGGCAAAATCAAATCTGCCGATGACCGCCGCACCTTCAACCAGTATGGAGCCGAACTGCTGTATAGATTCGGTGCCGGCGAAGATCTCTATATCGGCGGTCGCTACAACATGGTCGATGGGGAAATGACCAGTGGTGACACTGAAATCGATCGCTTCAACATTGGCGGCGGCTGGTTCCTGACCAAGAACGTACTCGCAAAACTTGAGTATGTAACACAAAATTACGATGGCGCTGGCTACGAAGACACCGACTTCCAGGGTGCAAGCTTTGACGGTGTTGTAATCGAAGCGGTCATCAGTTTCTAAGCCAGACATAATTATTCTACCATCAGAGCTTAAATAATTAATGGCGCAGTTGCTAACTGCGTCATTAATTAAAAGTAAGTGATATTAACCTGGGTTATTCACAAGAAAATTAATTACTAATCCCTTTATTATGAAAACAATAATTAACTCTATATGGATATCGCTCGGGCTGCTGCTTATTACCGGGCAGGGATGGGCTCAAACAACCGAATATACCATAGACAAGAGCAGTACCATGGTCATTAACGGAACTTCCAACATTAAAGACTGGAAAGCCGAAGTAGAAGAGATGAATGCAAAAATCTCGCTAACGCCTTCCCTGCTTGAACAGGACAGCATGGCAAGTCCGGTTTCACAATTTTCGCTGACCATTCCTGTCAAGGAAATAGAAAGCGGAAAAGGAGGAATGAATAGAAAAATTTACGGGGCGTTGAAAGAGGAAGATCATCCCGAAATTATGTTCAACCTTATTTCTGCAGCATTGGCCGATACGGTACAGTCTGCTGAATTGTTTACCCTGAAGGTGGAAGGAAATTTGAGTGTTGCCGGGACCGTAAATGAGGTTTCCTTTCCGGTGAAAGGAACCAGGGTTGGAGAAGACAACTACCGGTTTGAAGGAACCTATGGTATCAATATGAAAGATTATGATGTTGATCCGCCTTCCGCCATTTTTGGCACCATTAAAAGCAGGGAAGAAGTAGAAATAAAATTCAATATTCTTTTAACAGCGAATTAACGTTGAGACAACTCATGTCCCCGACCAGAAGTATTGTTCAATCTTTGGCTGGCAGGTATTTACCCCGTTTCCCCGGGATTTATCCCATCGTGTTTGTTAGCTTATTGGCAGTGATTCCTTTTCCGGCAGAAGCTCAAATTTCGCCACAAGGTGCGATTGAGATAGAACAGGGAGGCAAACTTTGGATCGAGGGATCTGCCAGCATTGTCGATTACAGATGTCAGGCCGAGCGGTTATCCGGCAACGGAACGATTGAAAATACCGGCAATCCTCAAGAAAATGTTAAAGGTCACGGTGCGGTTACTATCTCCGTCAGTATTCCGGTTTATTCCCTGGAATGTGGCAGAAAAGCCATGAACAACGACATGTATAAAGCCCTTAAGGCCGGGGAATACCCCTCCATTAGTTACAAACTCCTTCATGCGATCCTGGTTGATAGTACAACTTCTTCAGTTGATCAACTGAACAACTGGATGAACATCAAAACAACCGGAGTGCTCGAAATAGCGGGTGCACAAGATACCACGCAGGTGTACGTAAAAGGCAAGCTGCTCAGCGATGATCGGTTCCGGGTAAAGGGACGCAAACAAATCAGCATGAAAACATATGATATAAAACCACCTACGGCTTTGCTTGGATTAATCAAGGCCAGCAACGAGTTAACGGTCTATTTTGACGTAACGGTGCGACTTAAATCTTCCTGATAGAATTCCAGTGCAAAAAAATCTGCTGCAATTATAGTTAACATGAAATGGTGGAACACAACCGACAACATACCGGACATACCAAAAAGCGATATAACGCCACTTCGGTAGTGTACAACATTATGGAATGGCCTGTAGAACAACTGTGGTATAAAACATGGCGCAAAATGCTGTGGAAAAAGGTCAACGGTCCCCAAGTGCTTGAAATCGGTGTGGGGACCGGCAAAAATATCCGTTGGTATCCTGATGATATTGAGGTAACCGGAGTTGATCTCTCTTCCGGCATGCTCAAGCGTGCGAAAAAACTGTTGGCAGAAGCTAAGAATAATCATGTCACTCTGCAGGAGATGGATGCCCAGCAGATGGAATTCCCCGATGATACCTACGATGAAGTTGTGGCGACTTTTGCGTTTTGCTCCGTTCCCGATCCTGTTCTTGGATTGAAAGAAGCCCTCCGTGTTACAAAACCCCGTGGAAAACTTTACCTTCTGGAACATATGCGGGCTGATCACCCTGCATTAGCATCCGTCATGGATAAACTGGATACTCCTATCCACTATATAAGTGGCGTACATATTGCTCGAAAGACCGTAGAAAATGTGGAGAAAGCCGGGTGGGAGATCCTGAAAAAAGAAGAACTGACTTTTTTACAGGGTCCTTGTCCTATTACAAAGCAACTGCCCCTCCTTGTGCCGTGAATTTACGGCATAGGGAGGGGTTGGGGTGGGTCCACCAGCGGCAGCTCAACCACGAAAGTACTGCCTTTCCCGGGGCCGTCACTGTATGCTCGAATTCTACCCTCATAAAGTTTAACAATAGCCTTTACGAGTGGCAATCCCAGTCCGCTGCCGGGTTGTTCCTGAACCTCTTGCTGTGTGGCCCGGTAAAACCGTTCAAACAGGTGCTTTTGTGTTTTTTCATCAAAACCGATGCCGGAATCAATGGTATGGAGTACCGCCTTGCCACTGGATCGTTGTAGCTGCAGGTTCACGTTTCCTGCTTCGGGAGTATATTTTAAAGCATTTTCCAGGAGATTAGTGATGACCTCTTCGATATAGGCCCCATGAGCTCGAATATATAGTTCAGAATCAATAGTTACCTCCATAGTAATATCCTTTTTACATGCTTTTTTTTCATATTCACCTGCCACAACTTCGGTTATCCGGCTTATATTAATGACCTCCGGTTTGGAACGATGCACGGATTCCACCCGCGAAAGCTGAAGCAGCAGGTTCACCATTTTACTCATTCTCCTGACTTCGGTCAGCATGCGATCAATGGTTTCTCTGTATTCTTCTTCTGACCGGGGTTTTCTGAGCATGATTTCCGCCTCACTCCGCAACGAAGAAAGAGGAGTCATGAGTTCATGGGCTGCATCCGAGGTAAATCTTTTTTCACGCTCAAAGCCCTTTTGCAGGCGGTTTAACATGATATTGAAAGTCTCTGCCAGGTCGGTTAGCTCATCCCGCACCTGGTAGTTGACCGGAATGCGATTATCCAAATCCGTCGCGGAAATGTTTTTAGCAGCCTCAATAATAGAAGCAACCGGTGACAGTGCCCGCCTGGAAAGCCAGTATCCCCCCAGAATCGAAAATGCAACACTAATAGCTATCAATATGATGATATACCGCCTGAAGCGGTTTAGCTCTTCATGAAGGGTCCACTCGAAGCCGGTAACCTCCAGCCATCCGCAAAATTTACCGTCATTATCTTTGATAGGATAAAACAACGTTCGTGCGGGAAGGTCCTGCCACTGGCTGCTGAAGGAGTGCTCTTGGGGCGAATCTGGAATATCTGTTTCCAGCGGCTGATCTACTTCGGTGTAGTTTGGACTTTGATAAATAAGGCTGCCGTTCTCATTATATAGCCGTACGTAGGTGCCGTATTCAATGCCGCTTTTGAGCGCTTCATTTCTGCTGTATTCCGACAGGTCAATCGAGAGGGTATCACCCGTCGTATTGATATGTGATAATAACTGTTCAGCCTCAAAACGAAGGTGCCGGTCGTAATTGTGATGGATCGACTGGTGGAACGTCTCGTACAGAAAATACCCGAACAGGCTGAGCATTAGAAACAGGCTCAACCCATACCAAAAAGCCAGTTTCTTTGAAATGGATAGCCGATTAAAAAAAGAGGATATGTTAGCCAAAGTACTATTAATCTGAATTTATTAGTGCGCTGTTTAGTCGATAACCCGCCCCGCGGATGGTTTCAATGATTTGGGAATCATCATTTAATAAAACTTCCCCGCACTCCTTAAATGACTCGGCCAGTTTCTGGCGAAGGGTTGAAATGGTAGCCTCGATGGTGTTGTCACTTACATAGTCCGCCGATCCCCATACCCGCTCGGCAATCTGTGTCTTGGAAAAAACGGTTTCTGGCTCCTTGAGCAGCAATTCCAGCAGGATAAATTCTTTGGGCCTCAGGGACTGTTCAACGCCGCAAATTTTAACCCAATGCTGGCGGGAATCTAACTCGATGGGACCAACCGTTACTTTTTCAGATCGTGTGATATCCGAGGATCGCCTCCCAAGCGCTCTCACCCGGGCCAGCAGTTCTTCGAACGAGAATGGTTTACTCATATAGTCGTCCGCCCCCGCATCCAACCCCGAAACCTTGTGATCCAGGTCTCCCAGCGCCGTAAGCATCAACACCGGGTATGCCCGTTCTTCTGCCCGCCAGCTTTCCAGAATTTCTTTTCCATCCCGGTTCGGCAGCCGCCAGTCTAATACTACGACGTCGTAATCGTTCACAAATCCCTGCAGCTCCGCTTCCTCACCATCATGCATGACTTCCACCACATGCCCTTCTTCCTCAAGCCCGCGCTTCAATGAGTTGGCAAGCTGTTTTTCGTCTTCCACTAATAATATCCACATGGCAAAAAATTATTTTTTCATTTTCCCAAAAGATAGGAATAAAGATTGGAAAACCCTCATGTAGGGATTTCTCTTACATCACACGTATCAAAAATCTCTCATGGTGAACTGGCCTGACCCTTATATTAATTTTAACATTAAACGTTTTAGTCTAAAATAAAATAGGTGCCAAAATAGTACATGGAAGAAATCTCACTTTATGGCAATTGCATGTGCAATATCATTTCATATAGCAGCAACCGATTTAAGGTTAATTTAAGCCTGAATCCGTGAGTTAATTTAAAATTAGTTATATAACTTTACTAATAACAAGCAGTTACCAGTTTTTGTATATTCACCTAACAGGTGAAGTTGC
>NZ_FQUS01000019.1 GCF_900129315.1 Fodinibius roseus | reverse complement strand
TCTCATCTGGGCCCTCCCCGAAAGGACGGCCCGACAAGGGCTCGACGTGCGATCGTCTGTATATTCTACCCACTACTTTAAAGAACAAAAAATGCGATTTGACCCAATAGTCTTGAGCCAAAAAAACGGAGTTGAACACAATAACTATTGGGCTCAACCCCGTTTCGAAATTGGATTCCTAATGTAAGACTTTTTAGGGGTTCGTGTCAATGTTTTTGTCACATTTATTTTACGAATGTACCTAATGCCCTCCCCTTTGTTTAAAAGACACTTTTGCCACAATAACCTATGAATAGAGGCTGTATTCTCCGGGGTCTTCTTCATAATCCCTGAACATTTTTACTCCCAAATAACAGAGTGGAGTATCAAACAGTGCGAAAAAGAATTTAAAGAGGTAAGAATTGAGAATAAGGATGATTAATTTGCCAACGGTATCTATCTCCTGACCGAGATTTCCGGCCACAAAAAGGATCGTCAGGATAGCGGTAGAGTCCACTAACTGACTTATAGTAGTGGAAGCATTATTCCGCAACCAGAGGTGTTTTCCCTTGGTCAATCTCTTCCAAAAATGAAAGAGGCGGACATCCACTGTTTGGGCGACCAAATAGGCAATCATGCTGGCGATCGTATTACCGATCATAAATTCATAGACCCCTTCAAAGAGATCAAGTCCCCCACTGACCCCGGCCGTGTTGGGCAGCCAGTGATTTACACTCATTAACAGCAGCATGAACACATTCATCCAGAAACCTACCCAGACAACCAGCTGGGCTTTCTTCCGTCCATAGAGCTCTGAAAGTAAATCCGTCGCTAAAAACGTAAAGGGATACGCAATAACCCCCACCGGCACGCTCATGGTATATATGTCATTGTCCCGCACTAACTCCGGCACGATGGCTTGCATCCAGCTTGAGAGCTCGACTGAAAAAAGCGTCACAAATTTTGTCGTTCCTATAACATTGCCGAGCACCAGGGAAGTCAAGAAAATACCGGCAAGTGACAGAAACAGGGCATCCCGCTTGTAAGTTGCTACCGGCTCCTGCTTCGAAGGTTCGCCATTCATACGATTATACGACTATGCTTATTCCAGGTGATTCAATAGCTTGGTAGAAGCCTTTGAAAACCAGGGATTTTGGTCAAGATCAAGGCCCCGGGAAGGTTGCCCTCGCAGCATATAGCTCATATGTGAGGATTTCAACCGACCGATAACGCCGACATTGGGCAAAAGAGCGGTTTTGCAAAGATTTCTGGTAAAACTTCGACATAATAAAATCACTTTTCGAATGAAAATACAACTAAAAATTAATCTCGAAATAAACGACCCTAATTTTAATTTATAATTTAAAGGTTAAAACTGTATTTTCGCTTTTTTAATCTACGGAGATAATGAATTTTAACCCTCGTACAGCCAAGCTTTCTCTTCTCCCCATCCTGCTTTTTATCGGCCTGTTTCTGGGGACCGGTTTAACGCTGCAGGTGCTTGGTGTGGATCATGCCTTTCAGCAGCTCCCCGGACAGGTGGCCATACTACCGGCGCTGATGCTTGCGGTCTATTTACAAAAAAAACCTCTCACTCAATCCATTGGAGTACTGGTAAAGGGGGCCGGTAACGATAATATCATCACCATGTGTTTTATCTTTTTACTGGCCGGGGCTTTTTCTAATGTGGCTACAGCTACAGGCGGCGTAAATGCGGTAGTCAATGCGGGGCTGACTCTTATCCCTCCGGGATATATTCTGCCGGGACTTTTTGTAATTTCTGCCCTCATCTCCCTGGCCATGGGCACATCGGTCGGAACGATTGCTGCACTGGCCCCCATAGCGGTAGGTTTTGCAGAACAGGCCGGCATCGGAGAAGTACTTATTGCCGGAGCTCTTTTCGGAGGTGCCATGTTTGGAGATAACCTCTCTATCATCTCCGATACCACTATTGCCTCCACCCGTACCCAGGAGGTCGGCATGAGGGAAAAATTCTGGGAAAATTTTAAAATTGCCCTCCCGGCCACGATTGTCACCGTTCTCCTGTTTGTATTGCTGTCCACCGACTCCGCCCCCTTAACCCCGGAAACAGTCAACTGGACCGCTATCCTCCCCTACCTGGCAATTTTACTGTTGGCCGTCGGGGGAATGAACGTCTTCCTCGTACTCATTATCGGCATTCTAATGGCCGCGCTGCAAGGGGCTCTTTTTGCTGAGTATTCCCTGTCGACACTTGGCACTGATATAGCGGACGGCTTTGCCGACATGCAGGGCATTTTTATCCTTGCTATGCTTGTAGGCGCACTGGGTGAATACATCAAGCAGCAGGGCGGACTCCAATGGATTTCCGAAAAGATTAACCGTGTAGCGGCAAAAGCCTCGGGAACTGGTAATCGAGCCCAGCAGGCGGCTATAGGGATACTGGTATTTGTGACCGATTTTTGTATTGCCAATAATGTGGTTTCCATTATTGTGACCGGAGATCTGACCCGTGCCATTGCCAAAGAACACGGCATATCACCCAAGCGCAGTGCCAGCATCCTGGATATTTTTGCCTGTATAGCTCAGGGATTTCTACCCTATGGCAATCAGGCCCTTTTATTAAGCGCTACTTTTGCTATTTCACCATGGGAAGCCGTCACACATAACTATTATGGAGCTGTTTTACTGGTTTTTACCCTTGGAGCCATCTTCAGCTGGAAAGTCCGCGGGAACAATAATACCGTCATAAACAAATGAATTGATCGGCAATCCTGTTGTAACCCCATTATGTTATACTACGGACTTTTCCATAGAAGAGTTTTTTGTCCATTTTGTGTCTCCCCGGTTATCAGAATTCGGAAAAGAGCCTTGCTCACAAAGGGTTAACAGCTCTTAACGCACCCATGCAATAGATTTTAGAACGAATTCAGCAAAAACCGGCGGCATTTTGCACAACCTCTTATATTAATGATTAAATAATAACTGCTGCTTAAGTATATGTCGCTGCTGCTCATTGCTCCTGACCGCCAACTGTCATCGTGGGAAAAGACTATCCGAAAAATTGATCCCCATATAGAAGTTGCTATCTGGCCGGCCATTCCAAACAAGGAACAGGTCCAATTTGCCGTCTGCTGGAATCAGCCCAAGCATGTATTAGACAGCTTTCCCAACCTGAAAGCTGTCTCCTCGCTGGGTGCGGGCGCGGATCACCTGCTTTCGGATGAATCGCTACCGGAGTCCGTGGAAATTTGCCGGATCGTTTCGCCCTCGCTGGTACAACAGATGAAGGAATATATAATCGGCGCCGTTATTAGTATCCGGCGACATTTTACGAAGTATATCCGCCAGAAAGATCAGCAGCAATGGCAGGTCCATACCCACGGGGAAGTCTCCGGTACCCGAATTGGAGTGATGGGACTGGGTGCCATCGGCAAGCCCGCAGCCCGACAGCTGGCCCGGATGGGATACTCCGTCTCGGCCTGGTCGCGCACTCCCAAAAATGTACAGGATATTCGCTGTTTTGCCGGTCCCGATCAACTGGTCAATTTTCTCAAAAAGGCAGAAATACTCATCTGCCTGCTCCCGCTTACCGAAGAAACCGAAGACATTCTGGATCTGGAGCTTTTTAAACAGCTGCCGTCACCGGGATGGATCATCAATGTGGCCCGGGGGGATCACCTGGTGGATGAGGACCTGATTTATGCCCTTGACAGCCATCTCCTTCAGGGGGCATGGCTGGACGTTTTTTCCGAGGAACCCCTGCCGGACAAACACCCCTTTTGGAATCGCTCAAATATTATCATGACCCCCCATATCGCCAGCATCACACCCCCGGAAGAGGCAGCGGAACAAATCGTAGAAAACTATAAACGAGCGCTCTCGGGTATGAGCTTAAAGAATGCCGTGGACCGCGCGTTGGGATATTAGTTTTAGAGGCTTTAAAAAGCCAGGGATTTTGCCCAAACGATCCAGAGCGAGGCTGAAGCAAGAGCATATAACTCAAACGTGAAGATTTCAACACCCTGTTATCACCGACAATGGATCAAAATCCGTTTCTAAAATTCCCTATTACAAATAGCAGCTCACGGTATTGGATTCACCTCGCGAGTTGTTAGCATTATTTGCTTACATCGATCGGTCGCACCCAGTCAAACGGATCTTCTGTTCTGGATCGCTGGATGTCGTAAATCGTATCATAGAGCCTTTGTCCCACAGGCCCTCGCTCGGTCGCACCCGGCGTAACCGATGTACCATTGTGATGAATCTCCTCTATGGGAGCAATAACCGCCGCTGTTCCGGCCCCGAAGGCTTCCTCAAGCACTCCCGACTTACCTGCATCGATGACCTCATCAATCGTTATACGCCGTTCTTCAACGGGGATATCCCATTTCCGAGCCAGCTGGATCACTGAATCGCGCGTAACGCCGGGCAGTATGGTCCCGCCTAACTCAGGAGTGACAAGCGTTCCGTCAATAACAACGAAAATATTCATGGTCCCCACTTCCTCAAGATACTTATGCTCAAACGCATCCAGCCAAAGCACCTGATCGTATCCCTTCTCCTGGGCTTTACGCGCCGGGTAAAAGCTGCCCGCATAATTCCCGGCGAATTTGGCGTCGCCGACTCCACCTTTTGCAGCCCGGATGAATTTCTGAGAAGTTGTCAATTTCACTGACTTGCTGTAATAGGCCCCCACCGGCGATGTGATGACATAAAAGCGGTATGTTTCTGACGGGTTAGCCGCTATAACCCTGTCAAAAGCGGAAATGAAAGGGCGAATATACAGCACATCCCCCTCTTTGCGGGGAACCCACCGGCTATCCACCTTGATGAGAGCCGCAATGCCGTCCAAAAAAGTATCCCGGTCAACGAAGGGCATACATACCCGCTCGCATGAGCGGGCCATCCGTTCATAATTTTTTTCGATACGGAACAAATTTATGGTTTCATCATCCACGTAATATGCTTTTGCCCCTTCAAACACCGATTGCCCGTAATGAAAAACATGCAGGGAGGGGGGGACTTCAATGGCACCATACGGTTTAATCCGTGGCTGATTCCACTGGCCATCCGCAAATTCTACTTCCAGCATATGGTCGGAAAAGACACGGCCGAATCCCAATTCATCAAAATCAACCTGGTCTATACGGCTTTCTGTTGTTTTGGTGATGTCAAATGTAGTATCAGTGATCATAATAAAACATTATTTTAGGGAACTTTAATGTACCTCTTTTACAAAAATGGTTATGAGCAGTCACTTAGTCAATTAAACCGTCGGCGACGACTGTTCCTGTTTAAAATAGCTTTTATTCTGATTTATTCCATTAATTTTTTGCATGATATCATACTCGCAGATCGTTTTCCATCCGGCCCGGGCCGATGATATTTGATCAGGCGATTTAACGCGGATGATTTATCTGTAAAAATGTACCATAACGTTAAGCCTTCCGAGGAAAATTGGTCCATCATTTATAGCACGCAAAACTAACAGTTTGTCGGAAGTTTAAGATTCACCCGGGTATAGCATAATCTGCATAAATAATAAATAAACGGTATTGCCCCTCCCGATTGTCCGACTTGAGCAATACAAATTAATCTTCCATAAAATCTCTTTTTCCAAATAGGGTTCTCTCCGGTATATTGCAGACGCCCGGGATGCAACAACCGCAAACGGGCAGCTGAACTATCACCAACAAACCTTTATTTCCAAAATGAGTGGCCTGAATTCCCTTTTTACCCTTCTCCGAAATACGCCTGAAGGTTCTTTCTTTAATCCCTGGTACCAACATGATGAAAAGCACGATCTATCCGAAGAGGGCCCGGAAATTCGCCGGCGCCAGCTGCGTGCTTATCTTTCGGAACGAATCGGCAGAGCCAAATACCTGTTTATTGCGGAAGCGCTGGGGTATCAGGGGGGACATTTTACCGGTATTGCCATGACATCGGAGCGGATTCTGTTGGGGCATCACGAACCGGTCCATGGTATCCCCGCCGATGGCGCTTTTCAGTCTGCGCCTGCTCAGCGGACCAGCAAGCCCGCTGTCAATGCCAAGGGAATGTCAGAGCCAACGGCTACCATCATGTGGAAAGCGCTTTACAAGCTGGGAATAGATCCCTATGAAACAGTGCTCTGGAACGCCCTGCCCTGGCACCCGTACGATCCGGATGAGGGACTCCTGAGCAATCGCACCCCCACCGACCGTGAACTGCATCAGGGCTACCCATCGCTAAAAGCATTTTTAGCGCTCTTTCCCGGCGCTCAGCCCATCGCGGTGGGACGCAAATGCGAGCAAAGCCTAACCGACTTCGACCTCCCCTACATTCCTGTACGCCATCCGGCCAACGGGGGTGCTCCCAAATTTCGTCGGCAGATGAGGGAATTAATGGAGAATTAGGAATTTATTATCCCGTGCTCTGCATGGCGGCGGCTATGCCGTTGATACTCAGGAATATCGCGTTTCGCAGGGATTCCTCGTCTTTATCGGTCAACTCTTCATCCCAGCGATCCAGCAGCTCTACCTGCATCATATTCAGCGGATACGTAAAGGGATTACGAAACCGGATTGACTTTTTTATAACGGGACTGTTTTGAAGGACATAATCCTGCCTGGTTATGGCTTTGATCGCCTTTTCCGCCTTCTCGAAGTCATCCGTAATCAGCTTATGGAACGTTCCGTCGTCGTTGTCTTCATATATGGTAGAGGTGAGAATATGGGTCCGCGCCATTTCGCGCTGCACGTTATCCAGGATGGAATTGAAAAAGATATTCTGGTCATACCATTGCCGGAATCGTTCCAGCGCCTCTTCCCCCTGTTCTATCTGCTCCTGGAGGGCTACTCCCACGCCGTACCAGCCCGGCACATTATAGCGGACCTGGGTCCATGCAAAGACCCACGGTATGGCTCGTAAATTATCAAAGTCCGCCGCTTTGGCGCTCCCTCTTGAGACCGGGCGTGAGGCAATAGGCAGCCGGCTGATATGTTCAATGGGCGTCTTATTGGTATACCAACTCCAGAAATTCTCGTCGTCAATCAGATTCCGATAAGCCTTCATGGAACGCTGGGAAAGCTGTTCCATCGCCTGGTTAAACTGGTCCTTCTGGCCCACAGAATCAGACTCAGCTACGGTAATACGGATCATGGCATTGACAATCTGCTCTAAATGACGCCGCGTAATAGAGGCAAGGGAATACCTGAAGGAGATCACCTCGCCCTGTTCCGTAAAGCGAATACGTCCGTTGTTACTAACAGGGGGCAATGCTAAAATAGCCTCGTTGGATCGGCCGCCACCTCGTCCGACGGTACCACCCCGCCCGTGAAACAGGCGGAAATCCACGTCATACTCCCGGCAAACCCGTCCCAAACGCTGTTGCGCCTTGTCCAGGGCCCAGTTGGCCATCCAGTAACCGCCATCTTTGTTACTGTCGGAATAGCCCAGCATTATTTCCTGGAAATTGTCGCGGGCCTCCAGCTGCTTCTGGTACAGTTCGTTATCATAAATTTTGCGCATCAGGCTACCACATGCCTCCAGATCCTCAATGGTTTCAAAAAGCGGAACAACATCAATATCGCTTTCCACCTTGTCGTTTTCCTCACTCCAGAGACCTGCCTCCTTGGCCAGCACCAGCACTTCGAGCATGTCACTCACGCCGTGAGTCATACTGATGATATAGCTGCCGAAGCTGTTTTTGTCCAGGGCCAGCATGTCCCCGATCAGGGAAAAAGCTTTTAGCATCTGGGCCGTTTCGTCACTCAGATGTACCCGCACCGGTGAGAGGGGGCGAGGATTATTGAGTTCTTTGTTCAGAAGTGTCAACTTCTCTTCTTCGGAAAGATCAGGATAGCTGTCCGTTACCTCAGCGACAGAAAGGAGTTCAGCCACGGTGTTCTCATGAACTCCGCTGTGCTGACGAATATCCAGGGCCGCCATATGGAACCCGAATGTTTCTGCGCGTACAATCAGATGATGCAGCTTGCCAAAAGAGCTGACTTCCTCAAGTCCCGATGCCCGCAGGCTTTCGGCAATAAGCTTCAGCTCATGCACAAAATCTTCTGCCGTATACCGGTCGGCTTCATCCAGGATATAGCTGCGGTCTTCCTCCTTCATAACCTCAAGCTGATGTCTCAGCTTGTGCATCATATGCGTTACCTTGCGACGGTAGGGCTCCTGCTTGTACAACCGCTGGTACCGCTCCGAGAGCTGGTCAACTTTCTCATCTTCTTTAAGCGACGCTTCCAGCTTATCCGATATAGGAAATTTATTTTGCGATATGCTCAGGTATCGACGCAGTTCGTCGAGCTCTTCCAGATAGAGCTGGATGACATTTTCCCGCTGCTCCAGGATGGTTTCCCAGGTGACCGCGGAGGTTACATTGGGATTGCCATCCCGATCGCTGCCAATCCAGGAGCGATACTGCAACACCGTCGAAAAGTCGGGTACCTCTCCATAATACGTATGAAAAGCGTTTCTCAGATCGTCGTAAAGGACCGGCACGGTCTGCCAGATGGCATTCATAAAGTAGAACATCCCGTTTTCGACCTCATCTTCTACCGTCACTTTTTCCGTACGTACTTCATCGGTGGCCAGCAGCAGGTGAATTTCATTAAGAATTTCCATCGTCTTGGCCGTCTGTTCATCCGGCGTTAAGTTCCCGCGCCGTATCTGGTTAATCATTCTGGTGATGCTTTGCTGTTTCACCAGTACGCTGTGGCGCCGCGCTTCGGTAGGATGGGCGGTAATTGTCGGCTGAATATCAAGCTTTCCGATCACATCGGCAGCTTCCTGTGCGCTAAATCCTTCTGTTTTCAGGAAATAGACCGCCTCATCTATACTTTCTCCCCGGGGCGACTCCGGGTCGGTCTGAATAGCCCGTTCGCGATTAATGCGTGTAATTTCCCGCTGCTCCTGAGAGTTCATCAGGTGGAAAAAAACCGTATAGTACCGCAAAAGACGGGTGATTTCATCGGTAGAAAGTCCCGATATCTGCGCTTCCATCTCCCGGAAGGCCTCCTCATCTCCTTCATCAAAGGCCTGCGCCGCCAACTGGGGGAGATCTACCAACTCCTGGAGAAAATCATCATTCTCCTTACGACTCAGCACTTCCTCCAAAAAATGGGTAAGCGATTCAACCTGGTTTGAGAGTACTTTACTTATATCACTTTTTTCGGCAAATTGGTCAACGAGTTTTTCCCAGTGCATCGGTTTGATATCTTAATTATTGATACGTTAATTATTCATACATATGGATACGCCCAACCTTAACCTTCATTTCTCAAAAAGGCAATTATGAAAAATCGCTGCGTGTGGTGTCAAAATACGTTTGAGCAATATGTGCGTTATCATGATGAAGAATGGGGCGTGCCGGTCCATGACGACCAGACTCATTTCGAATTTTTAACGCTTGAGAGCGCACAGGCCGGTTTAAGCTGGAGTACCATTCTCAAAAAACGAGATGGGTACCGAAAGGCTTTTGCCGATTTTGAGGTCCGGGAAGTAGC
Organism: Fodinibius roseus; assembly: GCF_900129315.1. GTDB lineage: Bacteria > Bacteroidota > Rhodothermia > Balneolales > Balneolaceae > Fodinibius > Fodinibius roseus. The sequence goes on along the minus strand of NZ_FQUS01000019.1, from coordinate 86,943 downwards.
ACGCTTCGACGAAAAGAAGATACAACAATTGCTAAATAATTCAGCAATTGTTCGCAACAAGCTTAAAATTCGTTCGGCTGTCAACAATGCCCGGCAGTATATTGAGATCCAGAAAGCGTTCGGCAGCTTTGATAACTACATCTGGTCGTTTGTGGATGGCGAGCCTATTCAGAATCATTGGGAGAACCATGGGGATATACCCGCCACTACGCCTCTTTCCGACCGTTTCAGCAAAGATCTGAAGAAAAGGGGGTTTAAATTTGTGGGAAGTACCACGATGTATGCCCATCTCCAGGCATGCGGACTGGTTAATGATCATCTTGTATCCTGTTTCCGGCATGCCGAGGTTAAAAGCATGGCCTGAATGCACAAGATTTGCCTCCAAAATGGAATAGATCCCAAAATCGCTCTATTTAAGGTAGCAAAAAAGTTCATTTTTTCTATCTTTAGCCTACAGTCAAAATATTATAATTACTAATATCCCAAAATTTTGTTTGAATATGCGCTCAACATTCTCTTTGGAAGAAGTTGGTAAAATGCTGGATATGAAACCAAGTGAGGTTGAAAAAGAGATCGAAAACGGTCACCTCACGTACTCATTCTACGAAGGCAAGAAGCGGGTGTCTCTCTATGATTTGGAAAAATACATGGGGGCAGAACAAACCCGCAAGATTACTCAGGAATTTCTTGAAAACAAAAGCTCATAATATTCGATAAACTGAGAGTTACCTACAGATTAACGTTCGCTTATTGCTGTTAAGAGGGCTTTGAAAAAACCATGAACTTCGGTCAAAATAAAACCTGAGCGAATTTAAAACCGCAGCATATAAGGCAGATATGAGGTTTTTGAATTTGCGAACATGCAGAGATTGGCCAAAAGAACAGTTTTTGCAAAACTCTCTTTAATAAGAAGTTGCAGAAAATTAAGGCTGCCCTTAAAAAAGGCAGAAATCATACCTTCATACGATGCAGAGCGGCAGTCCAAGAGGCTCCGACGGGCTAATTTACGCCTGTACTATACAATCCCGATAGTTAGTCCGGCCAAGACGTGCGAAAAACTATTTCCCTTTTTTTACTCTTGTTACCCCTGATCGTATCTGCACAACAGACAGCCTCTCTAAGCGGTTATATTACGGATACGCAGACGGGGGAAACGCTTATAGCCGCCAATGTAGCTTTACAAGGTACCCGCGCCGGGACAACCACCAACACATCGGGATATTTTAACCTCCAGCATATTGAAGCCGGCACCTATACCCTCTTGGTTACTTATATCGGCTACCGACAGTATAAAAAAGAAATAACCCTCGAGGAGAATGAAAATCGACGGCTGGTTATTGAACTTATTCCCAAAGAATATCAGCTGGAAGAAGTGGTCGTTCAATCGGATCGTGAACAGGAGGAGCAGCGCAGTATCGGGACAGCACAGATCGAAACAGAATTTATCAGAACCGTTCCGAGTGTCTTTCAGGCAGATATCTTTCGTTCCCTGCAATTACTACCGGGGATTAAAGCGGCTTCCGACTTTTCCAGCGGCTTATATATCCGCGGCGGGAGTCCCGACCAGACGCTCATTTTACTTGATCATACCACCGTTTACAATCCCTCCCACTTTTTCGGATTTTTTTCCACTTTCAATCCGGATGCGGTCAAGGATGTTCGTCTCTATAAAGGAGGCTACCCGGCCAAATACGGCGGCAGGCTGGGATCGGTGCTCACTATTTTCAATAGAGATGGCAACCGCAACGAGTTTGAGGGATCCGTAACGCTGGGTATGCTGGCCTCCCGCGCTTCGGTCGAAGGTCCGATCAACAAAGGATCCTGGATCTTTTCCATTCGTCGCTCTACCCTGGAGCCACTGCTGGAGATACTGAGAAAATCACAGGATAATATTCCCGATCACTTTTCTTTCCTGGATGTAAATGGAAAAATAAATTATGATATCAATGCTGACAACAAACTGTCCATGGCATTGTATGCCGGGAACGACAACCTCCGGTTCCCTTTTGCAGAAGATGCGGGCGTTCGGTTACATTATGGAAATCAGACCTTCAGCGGCACATGGACGCATATCTTTTCTGAAAAAATATTTTCAAATTTTACCGTTACCGGTTCCCGCTACTTCAACTTTCCCTCTTTTAACATATCCGGCACTCCATTTAAGCGCTCCAATAATATTTACGATTTTTCTGCGAAAGGAGATGTAGAATACTTTCGTAACGACCGCCACGAATTTTCAGCGGGTTTTTGGGCCGGTCTGCTTACCTTAAAACTCCATGATAAGTTCGATGGAGATCAAACGTTTAGCTCGCGCACCCATACGCCATACGGTTCGTTCTATCTGCAGGACAAGTGGCATATCACCGACCGGCTGACGGTAACTCCCGGTCTTCGAATAAACGGTTTCAGCGAAGGCCGCTACCTGCGTGTGGGTCCCCGGTTCTCGCTCGAATACCGTCCTTCCGCCGGCATCCGCCTGCAGGGCGCATACGGTCGCTACCATCAGTTTCTTACGGTCGACTCCAATGAAGCGTTCACTGGCTTTGATGTTTGGCTGACGGCCGACGAAGGCGTGTCTCCGTCAGCGGGAAATCAATATATTGTTGGCATCAAAACATCTCCATGGAAAGATTATGCCGTAGATACGGAGCTGTATTTCCGGACGATGGAAGATCTCTTTGATCCGGACCCCTTTTTACAGGACCAGGCAGGACTTCCGTATGAGAAAACCTTTCGGTTCGGAAAAGGCTACGCTTTTGGTACAGAAATTTTACTTGAACGTCAGGCTGGAAGACTGACAGGCTTTGCAGGTTATACATTCGGGGTTACCCGCCGTAAATTTCCCGGCTTTAACGAGCCTGTGGAAGGAGGAACTGCCCGTTACTACCCGCCCAAATATGACCGTATCCACGATCTGAATGTGGTGCTGAGTTACGACCTCAGTTCACGATGGTCTGTCTCCGCCGCTTTCAATTATGCCACGGGACAGGCTTATACCAAACCATTGGGACGTACGGCGGCCTTTAACTTTCCCACGAGCGCTACCAGCAAACAACAGCTGACTGTGGGTAAAGTAAATGCCTCAAGGCTGCCCGATTACAATCGACTCGATCTCAGCTTCAGCCGGGATGGCACTTTTTGGGGTTTCGGGGAGGCACTGTGGCAGTTTCAGCTGGTGAATGTATATTCGCGGCGCAATACCTGGTTTTACAATTACGACCTGGATGAAAACCCGGCAGAACGCGAAGCAGTACAACTGCTTCCGATCCTGCCGACCATATCCTATACCCTTAATTTTTAACATGATGAATCGGATCCTTTTATTTGTTATCGGAGTAACTGTTCTTGCCGGCTGTGAGTTTTACGAGCAAGATGAATACCGGGAGTATTACGTGGTTGAAGCCTATCTCGTTGCTTATGACCCCCTCCCCGATATTATTCTGAGCAAAACCGTTCCCATTGAAGAGGAATATGTATACTCTGATGCTTCCGTTAATGATGCCTCGGTGGAAGTCCGTCTGCTCAATGCCGATAGTACGATCAACGAACGATACACCTATGGTTCGGGGGGAGAAGGATTATATTATCCCACAGAATCTGCCGCCGTTCAGGAAAAGCAGCTCTACCAGCTTTATGTCACCCTGCCCGGCGGAGACAGCATTGAGGCCAAGACTTATGTTCCGGGTGACTTTGAAACCGTTAACCGCCAGGAACTACCGGATCAATACAGATACCGGGGCGACAAACAGATTGAAATTACCACGACCCGAAGTGAATACCACACGGGGCGGCAAGCATACTATGTATTTACCGTCAATGCTGAAAAACCCGATTCGACCAACCTCACTCCCTTCTACGCCGATTTAGTCGGAGAACAGGAAAGGAGTCTGCAAAACTATTCTGTCCATTCATCCGGGATTATCAACGAAGGCAATTACAGTCCGACACCTGAGGGCAACATTACCCTGAAGGTTCCCTGGCTTTCCATCGCCTTTTACGGTCATAATGAGGTCGTTACAAATGCTATCGACGACAACATGTATGACTTTTTACGATCACAGGAAACCCAGACGGGCGGGTTCAGTCTGTCTCCCGGTGAAATTCAAAATATCCGCTATAATATCAATGGTGGTATCGGTATCTTCGGAAGTATGGCCCGCGACAAGAATCGCTTTGAAGTTCTCAGGCCTCCCCGGTAGCAGATTGCCGGCCGGGGTATTTTCCGGGGATGTCTATAGCTCAAAATCAAGGCCGATGTATTGTTCATATCCAAAACATCAAAAAATACTCATTTATACCGGTGCTTTCCCTTTGGTGTTAGCGTTTTTTTCGAGATATTTACCCAGTTCCCAAACATAACAAAACAGTTGCCATGATTATTCCCATCGCAAGCGATCACGCCGGATTTGAGACCAAGGAAAAAGTCAAAGTTATACTCGAAGAACTCGGACATATGCCGGTGGATTACGGTACTCATTCCGACGAATCGGTTGACTATCCGGACTTTGCCGTACAGGTTGCCGAAAAGGTGGACAACGGGGAGCACGGGAGAGGAATCCTTGTCTGCGGCAGCGGACAGGGGATGTGCATGACCGCTAATAAATACAGCAACATACGGGCGGCCCTGGTCTATGACGAGACCTCGGCCCGCATGACCCGTCAGCACAATAATGCCAATATCCTCTGCCTGCCCGGGCGTCAGATGGACCCTGAGAAGCTGCAGCAGATCGTGGAAATATGGCTCGGCACTGACTTTGACGGCGGGCGGCACGAACGACGCGTGAACAAAATTAAAAGTTTAACCGAGAATAATCAGAATTAACTTCATGGAACCACTTTCACAAAAGGATCCTTCCATCTATACCTTGCTTAATGAGGAAAAAGAGCGACAAAACAATAATTTAGAACTTATTGCCTCCGAAAATTTTGCTTCGCGGGCGGTCATCGAAGCCATGGGGTCTACCCTGACAAATAAATATGCGGAAGGCCTGCCGGGCAAGCGTTATTACGGGGGATGCGAAGTGGTTGACAAAGTGGAGGAAAAGGCCCGGGAGCGTGCAAAAAAGCTATTTGGAGCTTCATGGGTGAACGTCCAACCTCACTCCGGAGCCCAGGCCAATGCGGCCGTCTATCTCGCTTTTATGAAACCCGGGGAAACACTGTTGGGCCTGGATCTATCCCACGGGGGACACCTTACGCACGGTTCGCCCGTTAATTTTTCAGGACTGCTCTACCATTCGGAATTTTACGGGGTAGATAAAGAAACCGGCCGAATTGATCTTGACCAGGTTCGTAAGAAAGCCAGGGAAGTACAACCCAAACTTATTTCCATCGGGGCTTCGGCTTATCCGCGTGATTTAGACTACACAGCCTTCCGCGAAATAGCTGACGAAGTGGGCGCCTACCTCTGGATGGATATGGCACATACGGCGGGACTCATCGCCGCAGGCATTTTAAATGATCCCCTTCCTCACTGCCATGTGGTAACGACGACGACGCACAAAACCCTGCGGGGGCCGCGGGGTGGTATGATTTTGCTGGGTGAGGACGGTGAAAATACCCTTGGGGTGAGAGCGCGTAAATCCGGGCGGACCAAAACCTGGGGTGAAGTGCTTGATTCCAGCGTATTTCCGGGTACCCAGGGGGGACCGTTGATGCATGTGATTGCCTCCAAGGCAGTGGCCTTCAAGGAGGCCCTCCAGGATGATTTTACAGCCTATCAAAAACAGGTGCAAGCCAATGCGCAATCAATGGCAGAGACTTTTACGAAAAAAGGATATAAGCTGGTAAGCGGTGGTACGGACAATCACCTCATCCTTATCGACCTGAGAAATAAAGGCCTTACGGGGAAAACGGCCGAACAAGCGCTCGAAAAAGCGCATATCACGCTAAACAAAAATATGGTGCCTTTCGATACCGAAAGCCCCTTTGTTACTTCCGGCATTCGTATTGGTTCGCCGGCCATGACGAGTCGCGGCTTTGGCACAGATGAATTTACGAGGGTTGCCGATCTCATTGACCAAGTCCTGCAACATCCTGATGATGAAACCATACTATCGAATACCCGGAAGGAAGTGGCGGAAATGTGTCAAAATTTTCCGCTGTACGACTTCGTTACCGCTTAATTAATGCTGATGATTCTCCCGGGTATCACTTGCGACTCCTTCATCATCTTCGGTTTCTGATTTTTTGGAAACTTTTTTGAACTCATAGATACCCTGACCAATGCCCCGGGCCAGTTCAGGTATTTTCCGGGCGCCGAAAAACAGGAGGATAACACCAACAACAATAAGAATTTCCGTTGTTCCGAATGTCATAAAAAAAACGTTTTAAGTGAAAGTGTTTGTATCTTCTGCTACAGGATAAGAAAACAGAAGCATTTAAAATAATTTTAGTTCATAATAATCTGATTCCTATTGACTATGCTAAGCACTAAGGACCCTCCAATAATATTTTCACCGATAGTTGAAGATCTCTGTTGTGCTTTTTCGGAGGGCTTTTTAAGCCGAGATACCAAATATTTTTTTTATATTTGAAAGCTTTAATATAGTCTGTATCGTCTGTGGTATTTGTTCATATGATAATTTTTGGATTTAATTTAGAAGATTTGTGGAAAAACGAGAAACGATGACGAAAAATCCGCCCCCGGCTGAAATGCCGGAGGACCGAACAAGCGATATGGCTTTTCTGGACCACCTCGAAGAGCTACGCTGGAGAATCATCAAAGGTTTGGGGGGGATCGGCATCGGTATGATCATAGCCTTCATTTTTGGCGAATTTTTTATAGATAAGGTCATGCTGGGTCCCACCGATGCTGACTTTATTGTCTATCAGCTACTGGGCATAGACGCTATTGACCTTACGCTGCAAAGCCGTAAACTGCCCGGACAGTTTTTTACCTACTGGGGAACGCTTATCGTAGTTGGAATCATTATCGGATCCCCGATCTTTTTCTACCAGTTATGGGCGTTTATCGAACCCGCGCTTGAAAAAACCGAGAAATGGAAAACCCGCGGAAATACGGCTTTTATTACGTTCTTCTTTCTGCTCGGTGTGGCATTTGGCTATTTTGTACTGGTACCGTTTGCGCTGCAGTTTTTCACCCAGTTTCAGATTTCTACCGCTATCCACAACGATTTTGATATTAATGAATACTTTAGTTCAGTGACGATGTGGGTACTTTCCTGTGGCATCATATTTCAGCTGCCCGTTCTCAGCTATTTTCTTTCCAAATTCGGGCTGCTTACCCCTGAATTTTTAAAAAAGTATCGTCGCCATGCCATTATCTTCTGTTTTATACTTTCGGCATTTCTTACACCGCCGGACCCGGTTTCCCAGATATTAATCGCAATCCCGCTTATTTTGCTTTTCCAGCTTGCCGTGTTTATGAGTAAATTAGCTGTCCGTAAACGTAAAAAGGAACTTGATAAGGCATTTGGAGACGCCTAACAAATAAACATAATATTCGCGCTTTCCTGCGCGTTTTAAATACGTTACATTTAGCGCCTCTGTATGGCATGAGGCATCAGCTTTCGCTCGTACAAGTAGCTAACAGGGAGGTTTGTCAGCTTATAACTCTTTGGAACAGAGCCTTGAAAAACCAGGAATTTTGGTCGACTGGGCGAATTAACACCGCAGCATATAAGTATATGTGAAGATATCGAATGCGCTACAATATAGAGATTGGCCAAAATAACGGTTTTGCAAAAATATCTGAAAATTAACCGATATAAGTTTTTTATTTAATGATCTCATTGAAGCAATCAACGTTTTTGTCATTATTATCGGCACTTTCGCTTATCATGCTGATTCAGGCGTGCGGGGACGGTCCCTCCTATTACCGGCAAGCGGAGCTAACCCCCCCTGAGCCTTTCGATACGACCCAGGCGATAAGCGACTCGACGACCGAAGAGGGACTGACCATCTATTTTATTGAAGAGGGAGACGGCCTGCAGGACAAAAAAGTTGAGCCCCGTGATGAGGTATATGTTCGGTACACAGGGCGCACAGAAGACGGGGAAGCCTTCGACAGCAGCTACCGGGACAGTTCTCAGAATCCTGTTAGATTTCGTAATCTGACACCGGTGCCTAAAACTTCCCCCAACGGACAGCAGATCAGCCCCCTGGTCGAGGGGTTCCGACAAGGTTTGATAGGTATGGTCGAAGGCGAAAAAAGAACACTGATCATCCCTCCTGAACTTGGATACGGAGATCCCAATCAAAACTACAGCGGGGGCGACCTGGAAGATGAAACGCTTCGTTTTGATGTAGAGCTGGTAGTGATTCTTTAGCATCGGGGGGCTTTGAAAAACCAGGAGTTTTGGTCACCTTGGCGAATTCAAAAACACCCCGCATAAAAAGAAAAAGGCATACGCGAGCGAGGATGTCGTATGCGCTAAAGTTGGGACATTGCCCAAAAGAACAGTTTTGCAAGGTTCCCGAATCTTTATCGATCCGCATATTCCCGGGGAATACGCGGATCGATACTTGTCAGTATTTCATACGGGATGGTATCCAATTTTTGAGCCCAGTCATACGCATTATTCTCCGGGTATAACAGCTCAACCTCCGTCCCCGGCTCATAATAATCATTCCCCAGGAAAACCATGCAGTAGTTCATTGTAATTGTTCCCACAACCGCATACTCCTTTCCTGCAATACGGACTATCAGCCGGCCCGATAAATTGCGCTTAATGCCATCCTCATATCCTACGGGCAAGACCCCCAGATATCCATCCGAAGGGGCCTGCCACTCTGCCCCGTAACTCACCGTCGCTTCCGCTGATATTTTCTTTGTTTGAGCCAGAAAAGACCTCCAGCTCAATACAGGTTTTAGTCCCTCTATACCCGTAGTTCCCGGCGAATAGCCGTATAAACCGATCCCGAGGCGCACCATCGTAAACGGGCCGGTATCATAAAAAGCGATCCCCCCGGTGTTTGCTATATGAGCATTCAGATCATCCGAAAAACAGGATTGAATTTTTCGGAAGATTTCGTGCTGCCGGGAAACCAGTGAGAATCCGGGCTCATGTGCTGTTGCAAAATGACTGTATATTCCGGTACAAAAGAGTTCACTGTGATGCTGAACCCTATTAGCAACCTCTTCGGCCTGTGAGGGATGGAAACCAAGCCGCCTCATCCCCGTGTCAAAGTTCACATGATACGATGTCCCCTCAGGCACCCACTCAAAATGCTCTTTGGCACTAATTGTGGCCGTCAGGTCGTGCACGCGGTATTGCGATACCATCCGTTGCTGGGGGACTTCAAACACCAGGATAGGCTTTGTGATGCCGTTTTCCCGAAGTTCGATCCCCTCCTGAATAGCATTGACGGCAAAAGATTCAACCTTGGGAGCCAATATTTGTGCCACCTCAACCGCACCATGTCCATAGCCGTCGGATTTTACAACAGCCATAATGCGCGTTTCCGGATCCAGAAACCGGCTGAATGTCCGAAGATTATCCAGGAGCAGCTTACGACTTATCGTTACGGTTGAATTCGTTTTCTGAATCATGGGAAAAGAGTCTCGTTTTAAAACCAGGATTTCTTGCGCAAATCTTTCAGGATAATACGGGCTGCGTTATAGCCTGCGGCTCCGAATACTCCACCCCCGGGATGACAGGAAGCCGATGACAAATATAAATTTTTTACAGGAGTTTTGTACTCGCTCATCTCAGGAATGGGACGGAACATAAACATCTGGTCCAAACTCATCTCAACATGCATGACATTGCCGCGGGGCATGGCGTGTTTACGCTCAATATCAAGCGGCGTCTGGATATGCCAGTCGATTAACTTACCTTCCATATTGGGTGCATAGCGGCATACGACATCGTAAATTTTTTGAGCCTCCCGCTCGCGGATGTCATCCCAATGCAATCCATCCTGCAACTCATACGGATGCCACTGTGCCCAGCCGTAGAGGGTATGGCCCCCACTGGGAGCAACATCCGGATCAATCCCGGAAAAGGTCATGGCCACCACAGCAGGATCTTCAGGCGGTTTTTTCTTCATATAATCTCCGATGGCGTTGTTCAGGTAGGAGACCGAGGGGGCGAGCAGCTGCATCCCGTTGTGGATGTAGGAGTCATCGGGACAGGCTTCGTAGCGGGGCAGCTCTTCCACAGCACACCGGATGACCATTCCAAACCCATTGCCCACATTAATATTTTTAATCTTTCGATAGCTGTCGGCGGACAAATGCCGGGGGCCCACCAGCTCCATCATCGTAAGTTGCACATGAGCATTAGAAATCACAATATCCGCGCGAAATTCCCTTTCTTTGGTCCGTACGCCCACTGCTGTGCCCTTCTCGACGACAATATCCTGCACCGGCATTCCCGTCAGGATTTCCCCGCCGTGCGCTTCCAGGCAGCGAGCGAGCGCCTGGGTAAGCATTCCGCTGCCTCCCCGGGGATGCTTGGCCCCGCTTTGATGCAACATTGACTGCCAGCCGGCGAAATCGCCTGTCGCAGGATGGTCGGGCGTGGGGCCCGACTGGGCCGCAAACCAGGTAAGGGCCGCTTTCATATGCGGGCTCTCAAAGGCATCGTCCACTACCTTGCCATAGCTGCTCATGATTTTTTGCAATCCGCCGGCCTGCTCCCCTTTTTTGAACATCCTCCCCCCTCTCATCTGTCCCTTTGCCAGCTCCATAAAAATATTCTTGCTGCTCGGCGGTACCATAAACGCGTTGAGAACGCCCCTGTTAATGCGTCCCCAGAACTCCACAAATGCGCGGTAGTTCTCTACATCCTCCGGGGCGACCGTTGCAATAGCCTCCAGGGTGCGATCCAGATCCCTGAAGAAATGAATCACTCCCTGCTCCTTTCCGCCCGGGACAGGGTAGGACATGATGGGATCCATGTCGATGTAATCCAGTCCGTATTGCTCCAGTTCCAGCTCCTCAATAATCCCCGTCTGGTGGATCATGATATGGACGGAGGATCCCACATCCATGCGAAACCCCCGGGGATATTGTTCCGACCGGAACATCGTTTCGGTAGCTACCGCCCCTCCCAGTATATCGCGCCGCTCCACCACCGTTACCGGATACCCCTCTTTGGCAAGATAACAGGCGGTGATAAGTCCATTATGCCCCGAACCCACAACTATTATATCTTGTTTAGCCATTGATAACCAACGATTCTGTTTCTAACTTTTTTGCATATTTTTCGTATTCTCCAAGGTAAGAAATTATTATTCTATTAATTTTGAAATTAATGACCCTACGTGACTGCCTATGAATTTTTTCAAAACCCTTATTGCTACCATGCTGGGACTCTTTTTAGCAGTGGGACTGCTTCTTATTATTCTTGTTATCACTATTTCCAGCAGCTCACAGCAGCCTGAGCCCTATATCCAAAGCAACTCAGTCTTAAAAATAGGGATCAGTGGAACGCTCCCCGACCGGTCGGTCTCAAGCCCGCTGGATGAAATTTTGGACCAGGGCAATAAGGATAAGGTGTCTCTGCTAACATTAAAAGAAAATCTGACCAAGGCACAATCGCAAGACAACATCGAAGGTATCTGGCTTGAAATCGACTATGTGTCGGAAGGGTGGGCCAATCTTGAAGAAGCCCACCGGCTGATCAGCGCTTTCCGTGACAGCTCCGACAAATTCGTGTATGCCAATACCAGCGATGTGGGCTATAACGAAAAAGGATACTTTTTGGCCACGGCAGCCGACTCTATTTTCTCGGCACCGGAAACCTTTTTTGAGTTTGACGGTTTCTACAGCCAGGTCATGTTTTACGATGGCCTTTTTGAAAAATTGGGAATTGAAGCGGAAGTAACCCGCCACGGTAAATACAAAGGCGCGGTCGAGCCCTTTTATCGCAGAGAGATGTCGGATGAAAATGAATACCAGCTCTCGGAACTGCTGGATCAGGTACATCAGACCTTCATAGCAGCTGTCAGCCAGAAAAGCGGGCGTACGATCGAAGAACTGGATAGTCTGATGAACGGCCAGCCCCACCTGACCTCGCAATTTGCCTATGATGAGCAGCTTGTCGATTCGCTGCTATACACCGATCAGCTGGAAACGCTAATCAAAGAGCGTATCGGGCTTGCAGAGGATAAATCCATTAAAACCGTGTCCAATCGCCGGTATGCCAACGTTTCCGCATCCGCGGCGGGGCTCTCGAGCTCATCGGCCTCCGACAGGATTGCGGTTATTCACGCCAACGGCCCCATCATGCCCGAGATGAATTCCAGTTCACCACTGAACGAACAGCAGTTGATAACAGGTAGCTTTTTTGAGGAACAACTCGAAAACGTAAGACAGGATGACGATATCAAAGCGCTGGTCATCCGGGTCAACAGTCCCGGCGGGGCCGGGAGTACATCGGATCTGATATGGCGTAAAATTCAAACGGTCAAAGAAGAGATTCCGGTTATCGTCTCCATGGGCGGGGTGGCTGCATCCGGCGGGTACTATATCGCAATGGCCGCTGATTCTATTGTGGCCGAACCGACCACCATTACCGGCTCAATCGGTGTCTTCGCTACCAAGCTTAATGCCAAAGAATTCTTCAATGACAAAATCGGCCTTACGTTTGATGAGGTAAAGACCCACGAGCATGCCGACTGGCTTTCACAGAACCGAAGCTTAACGCCCGACGAGAAGCAAGCCTTTCAACGGTTTGTCGACCAATTCTACCAGGCGTTCATCAGCAAAGTAGCCGGCGACCGGAATATGAGCGTTGACCGGGTAGACAGCCTTGGACAGGGCCGCATATGGACCGGGGCCGCAGCACAGGAAAACGGGCTTGTCGACCTGCTGGGCGGCATGAACAAGGCTATAGAGGTCGCAGCTGAAAAGGCTGAACTGACCGACTACAAGCTTGACCATTTTCCCAAGCCAAAATCATTTTACGAGCTGCTCATGGGTTCTGCGGAAACCCAGGCAAAAGCATTGATGAACAATGGCTGGAGTTCCCTGATACCGGGGAACGAAATGCGACACCAGCTGTCGCTGTTGAAACAACGCCATGCCCTTACGCTCTTTCCTTTTGACATTAATATTCAATAATAAACGCCATGCAAATCGGATCGCTGACGGTAGAAATACTGAGTGAGGGGAAGTTCGAAGTTTTCCGGGACGGACACATCAACCGTTTTTCGGAAGACGAGGAGCAATCGTCTGATAACTTAGCGGAAATGGGGGTAGGCAGGCAATCTACCATAGTGGGCATTAATCCGATACTGGTAACATGCGGGGACCGGAAAATCTTGCTGGATACCGGCCTGGGCTGGGGACTGGATGCCGTGAGCAGTTATACCGGTGTTTCAAATATCAGCACAAACCTGGCTATATTCGGACTTGCACCGGAGGATATCACCCATGTGGTTCTCAGCCACCTGCATTATGATCATGCCGCCGGCTGCTCCTATATCGATTCTGCATCCTGCACCCGGGCGACCTTTCCGAATGCCATGTATTACCTGCATAAAGAAGAGTGGAACTTCGCCCTTGAACGGACAGCCCATGAGTCGCACGCAAGATGTACGGGCTATCAGCTGGATGAATTTTACCGGCTGATGGCGGACGACCGCGTACTGCTGGTGTCCGGAAAAACAACAGAGCTCATCGAGGGTATTAGCCTGCTTCATACCGGGGGACATACCCCCGGCCACCAGGTGGTATACCTGCAAAGCGGTGATGAATGTGCCTGCTACCCCGGAGAACTCATCCCCTCTTCGCTGCATCTTAACTATTACGGCAGCCATCAACAGGATTCCGACCCCATGCAGGCAAAGAAGGCGAAAGTCCGGCTACTCAAGAAAGCATACCGGGAACAAGCGGTCCTGTTGTTCTATCATTCACAACACGGCCAGTCGGGACGACTGATCAAGGATGACGACAAGCATTATGTTCTGGCTGATATAGCCGGGAAGTAGAAAAATAATTTGCAGTACGCAGTGAAGCCAGCTTCCGGATAAACACACATTGACACCATATCATCCATATTTTTTCCTTATAATACACATGGATCACGAACAAACGTAATTCGAATGGATAAACCCAGGCTAACCGCGTTTTGCGGTGACGTTTTACATCATTTTTTATCGAATAAAGTGCAAAAAAATGTTAACAGTTATACATTTTGTACTGTTTGATACTTAACTTTTAGAAGCTTTTGATAAACCGGGAATTTTAATCAACATCTAAACCCGGGCACATTTAAAACTACAGCATACAAGAAATATGTCAGGATGTTGAATGTGCCAAAATGCAGATATCGGCCAAAAGAACGGTTGTGCAAAGCCTTCTTTTAATACGATTCAATTCAAACGACAGCTTATTATGAAACGGTACGACTCTCTGCGTTGGATATTATTGGCTGCCGGGGTAATCGCTATTCTGGGGCTCACCAGCATGAACGTCTATTCGCTCTATGAGCTTCACGAGAGTACCATTCAGGTCGATCGCCAGCCCAAGAAGCTGCAGGTTGCTGAATTTGCAGACAAGGTCCGATATCGCTTTTTCAAGCCTTTCTGGGGACTTAGTTCAACCAATATGGAGCGCTTGAAATCCCGGTTCAGTCAAGACAACCAGTTCACTACCGCCATCCACAAACGGGTAAAGCAGGCAGCAACCGATTCCATTTTTAAAGACATCTATTTTATTCCCTCCAGTCTGGATGGGTGCGGACAAGGTGAATCCATTTTAAAGTATGATCCTGAGAAGGAAAAACTGGTTTGGAATGATAGCTATCCAGCAGCCGTATGCGACGGCATGGGCATTGCACGGACCCAGATGAAGGCACTCGTCAAAGACTATAAGTATAATAATAAAGTTATCTTTGACACCAACCGAAGTGTGACTCTCGCTTTTATAGATCCCTCTGAGCACACCATCTTCGGATATCTTACGATGCCCCTTGACCAGGAGTACCTTAAAAATGATTTTCTTCCCTCTGCACTGAATAAACACTTCGGGAAATCCCAACAGGCCGGGGTAAATGTATGGCTGCGTGACTGGACAAATGACAATATTATTGCCAGCAGTGATCCCGGCGTACCCTACGATCACGATAAAATCCAGTTCAAGCAGCGTTTTCCCGATTTCTTCGACAATTGGAAACTGGAAGTTTCCTTCACCAACACGCCAACAATAGAAGCCTCAAACTCTTCGCTGCTAAAAAATCTTATTGTTCTCGGGGCGGCTGTCCTGTTGCTGCTCGGATCGCTGGTTTTTATGTTCATGTCTGCCCAGAAAGAGCGTGCGTTAGCGGAACGACAGGCCGGCTTTTTGGCCAATGTCACTCATGAATTAAAAACACCACTGGCCGTCATGCAGGCCGCAGGCGAAAATTTGTCCGACGGACGGGTAAAGGATCAAACACGTCTCAAAAATTACGGCACACATATTTATAACGAAGCGGTACGGCTGCGCAGGATGATTGAAAAACTGCTCGATGTCGCCAAAGCAGATGCCGGTCAGTCGCTTATTGAGCCCCAGCCTGTGAATCTCGATCAGCTTGTACAAAGCTACATTGATGAACAAAAATCCTATATCAAAAGCAGGGGCTTTGCGCTCGATGTAGCTATTGAAAATGATATTCCCAAGGCCATGGTCGATATAGACAGCTTCGAGACCATCCTGGGCAACCTTGTGGAAAATGCCCTCAAATACAGCAATGAGGAACGTTACCTGGGTGTTTCACTCGAAGCGGATGACGATAACATCACTCTTAAAGTGGAAGACCACGGCGTGGGTATGCCCAAAAAGGTGATCTCTCATATTTTCGACAAATTTTACCGGGCGGAGGATACGCTGACCGCCCAAACAAAAGGTCATGGACTGGGACTTTCCATTGTAAAAAGCCTGGTGGAGCTGAACGGGGGAAGCATCAGAGTATCAAGTGAAGTGGGTAAAGGATCGATATTTACCGTCACCTTCCCCACCCTTGTCAATAGCCCCGTTGAAGAATCCCAGGCTTCTGCTGTTGATTCGTCAGCCATGCGTTCTCCTTCTTTAACACCATAAGCAAAAATTATGTCCGCTGAATCTAAAAAAATAATTATTGTTGAAGATGAACCGAGTCTTGTTTTTACACTTGAGGATACCCTTGAAAATGAAGGTTATCATACCTTTGTAGCGGAAAAGGGAGACGACGCCGTTGATATTGTCAAAAATGAAGATCTCGACCTTATGATTCTGGATCTCATGCTGCCCGGCATGAGTGGCTACGACGTCTGCAAGAAGGTAAGGGCCATGAACTATACCTTTCCGATCATCATGCTTACAGCCCGGGATCAGGAGATCGATAAGGTCACCGGCTTAAATATCGGCGCAGACGACTATATAACCAAGCCGTTTGGTGTAAAGGAGCTACTGGCTCGCATCCAGGCCCGCCTTCGCCGATCGAATCAATATGCCAAAGCCAAACCCATCAATGAATTAGAGCTCGGCGATATTCATATAGACCTGAAAAATGCCCGGGCCGACCATCCCGAACGGGGCGACATCGAATTGACGACGCGTGAAGTAGAACTGATCCGCTATCTTGCAGCCCATGCCAATGAACCGGTTTCGCGGGATGCGCTGCTCGAAAACGTATGGCGTTATGAATTCAGCACTAATACCAGGACGGTGGATGTCCATATCTCCAAACTTCGGTCCAAGGTTGAAATGCATCCCGATAATCCGAAATACCTCGTGACCCTGCACGGAGTCGGTTATATGCTGAAGATGAGCTGACTTATCTGTTATCAGAACCTGCCGATTGCTAAATTCCGCCTCAGGGAGTAACCTGGTTGTTGGCTATTTGTTATCGGTTATTTGAAGTCTTCGAAAAACCAGGAATTCTGTTCACGATCAAGGCCAGAGGAAGGGTGTCCTCGCAGCATATCACCTGTATGTGAGGAATTTCAACCGACCGATAACGCCGACGCCGACATTGGCCAAAAGAACGGTTGTGCAAAGGCTTCTATTAGGAACCCCCCGGCACAGAACCCGCTTCCGGACACTCCCTCAAGGAAAAATGGGACTATTTTTCACGTATGTAAAACCTAACACTCTCTATGGCTAACATTTACTATCGAGAAATTCGGATTAACCATCAGAAGGAGCCGTTCCTTCCATAAAATCACGCACAAAAGGGACAAAATTTTTTATCTGCGACTCCAGGAGCTCCTGTTGAAAGGCATCCTTAATCCCCTTTTGGTCATCAAAATTTTTGTTAATGCGCGGAATAAATACGCGTTCCGGGAAAACATGTGCATTGCGATAGCCAATTACCTGCTGAAGCTGTTCCACGGCCCGCAGGGCGCCGAATGCCCCGTTGGCTTCTCCCACCAGGGCTACCGGTTTTTTATGAAGGCTTTCCGGAAAGGGAAAATAATCAATAAAAAGTTTTAAGATTCCCGGGTAGCCGCCGTTGTACTCCGGACACACTATAACCAAGCCATCGGCCTGAACTGCCTGACCCACAAAAGCATTGACATCCGGGATATGCTGCCCATACCTGCCCCCGCTCACCTGTTCTATCGGAAAGTCCTGCAGATCGATAATCTCTGCTTCTACCCCCTCCTGCCGGTATTTCTTCTGCAAATACCGTGATACGCGAAGTGCATATGAGTTCGGGCGATCCGTACCGCTGATAATGCGTAGGTCAATCATCTCTGGCTGAAGGTGTGGGTTAAACTGGATTAAAGATACCATTTCTGTATGAAATAAAAATACGTACTCACCTGAATTTCGTCTCATGAAATTCATCGGGGTAATGATAAATTACAGAACAGTGAATGGGCTGTACGCTCATATATGGAAACAGATTTTTTTGCTCACCACATTATCCGGTAAAACTTTCAGGCTCCGGGGAATTAGGAATTAGGAATTAGGAATTGAGAATTGAGAATTGAGAATTGAGAATTGAGAATTGAGAATACTGGCCACACTTCACATCTTTTATTATTAATCATAAACATAATATTAGGTTAATAATTTATTTATTTTAATGAATTTATATTAATTATTTTTGTAAATTTGAATTTACTTATTATTATTACAAAGTAAATAACTTTGCATCCTAATATTCTAACTAAAATGATCCGAAATACTAAAATTCTTGTGCTTGTTGGTATATTCATGTTCCTGGATCCCCTCTCCACCGTTGCCCATGATGGCACTACCCTCGTTTCTGCCATCGAAATGCCGGAAACTTCCACCGGTAAGGCCTTCGCCGATCTGCTATGGGTCATGATTGCCGGGTTTCTGGTTTTTTTTATGCAGGCGGGATTCGCCCTCGTTGAAACGGGTTTTACCCGGGCAAAGAACGTTGCGAACATTATGATGAAAAACCTGATGGACTTCGGACTTGGGACCATCGTTTTCTGGGCCGTCGGCTTTTCCCTGATGTATGGCTCCGATGTCTGGGGTCTTTTTGGTTTTGGAAATTTCTTTTTATCAGAAGCGGTCGGCCCTGATGGCACGATCGACGCCTGGATGTACGCCAACTGGTTTTTCCAGGCGATGTTTGCCGCTACGGCTGCAACGATCGTTTCCGGCGCACTGGCAGAACGCACTACCTTTACGGGCTATCTCATGGTGACTGTCCTTATTACGGCTTTTATCTATCCTCTTGTCGGTCACTGGGTCTGGGGCGGCGGATGGCTTTCGAAGCTGGGGTTTTACGATTTTGCCGGTTCAACCGTGGTCCACGGCGTTGGCGCCTGGGCGGGACTCGTGGGTACTTGTATTCTGGGTCCCCGCATGGGACGCTTTGTTGACGGAAAGGTGAATGCGATTGCCGGTCACAGCATGGCTCTTGGAACGCTGGGCGTTTTCATCCTATGGCTCGGCTGGTTTGGTTTTAACGCCGGCAGTACGCTTAGTGCTGATGTTTCGTTTGCACGTATCGCTGTCATAACCAATATCGCTGCGGCCGGCGGAGCCGTATCCGGGATGCTCACCGCCTGGTATTATACGGGAAAACCTGATTTGGGGTATACGCTCAACGGCGCCCTGGCCGGACTGGTGGCCATTACAGCAGGAGCAAATCTCGTCTCACCCGCTTCCGCTCTAATCATCGGGCTTACAGGGGGGATCATCATGTATTATGGCACACGTTTTCTCGAAAAAATGCGGATCGATGATCCCGTAGGAGCTATCCCCGTTCATGGTTTTGCCGGCATATGGGGAACACTCGCCGTTGCTCTTTTTGCACAGGCACCCTATGCTACCTCCTTTACGGGACTGTTCTTCGGGGGATCCGCCTATCAGCTTCTCATCCAGTCCGTAGGTATTATCACCGTTTTAGGATGGACAGCCGGTACAGCCTATGTCGTTTGCAAAACCATTCATCGAACACACGGGTTACGTGTTTCTGAAATTGAAGAACTAAACGGACTCGACCAAAACGAGCATGGCACAACTGCATATCCCGATTTCTTTGGTGTGGATGAAGCCCGGGATATGCTCGACCTGGAGACCGAACAGGAACTTGCTTTGGTCAAGGAAAAGAAGCTGAAAATCGAGTTGAACCCCCACAACCCATAAAACCCATACACTAATCCCCCCACAGGGACCAGACTCTGACCGGGCCTGGTCCTTTTATTTTCGAGCTTCACTGTGAGAATACGCTTCTTTAATCTTCTGCAGCCGCTCCCACAGCTTATTCTCGCGGCCCACTTGTCCCGGCTCATACCACTCCCTGTTCCGAACCTCCTCGGGCAGATACTGCTGCGGGGCCCAGTGGTGATCATAGGAATGAGGATAGATATAATCGTCCGAAGCATTTTCAACGCCCAGGTAACGCGACTGCTTGGAGTTTGCCGTTTTATCGCGCAGATGGGGCGGCACGGCACCGATGCCACTGTTTTTGACTTCGCGACGGGCCGAAAAAATAGCGCCCGTGCTATTGCTCTTTGGTGCCAGTGACAGGTAGATACTGGCATGAGCCAGGAAATACAGTCCCTCGGGCATACCGCATTTGGTAAATGCCTCGTGCGCCGAATTGACCAGCGAGAGCGCATGCGGATCAGCCATTCCCACATCTTCGGAGGCCAGGATCAGCATACGCCGGAACAGGAAATTGGGATCCTCTCCGCCTTCCAGCATCGCGGCCATCCAGTACAGGGCCGCGTCGGGATCGGAGCCGCGCATGGACTTAATAAATGCCGAAGCATAATGATAGTGCTCGTCCCCGGTGCCGTCGTACCGCACGCTGCGCTTTTGAATACATTCCCGGGCGATCTCCAGGTCGATATGAATCATGCCCTCTTCATCCGGTTCGCTTGACAACACGGCTACCTCCAGAGCATTCAGGGCATTTCGGATATCCCCGCCCGCAAAATCCGCCAGATGATTTCTTGCCGGTTCGGTAACCTCGATATTTTTGTTGCCCAACCCGCGATGCTCTTCCTCTAACGCCCGGCCAATCATTGCCAATACATGATCCCTGGTAAGATCGTAAAGCTCAAACAGCTGGCAGCGTGAGAGCAATGGACTGACCATGGTGTAGAATGGATTCTCCGTTGTAGCTCCGATCAAGGTAATGATTCCGGACTCCAGATGCGGGAGCAGCGCATCCTGCTGGGCTTTGTTCCACCGGTGGATTTCATCCACAAACAGAATGGTCTTGCGCCCGTTCATCTGCTGCATCTTCTCCGCTTTGGCGACCACTTCTCGCAGGTCTTTTATCCCATCCAGGACGGCGTTAAGCACTACGAACTGAGCATTGATTTCACGCGATATGACGTGGGCCAGCGTTGTCTTTCCGGAGCTGGGGGGACCGTAAAAAATAAGCGAACCGATAACACCGGACTCAATCATACGCCGCAGCATCTTGCCTTCGCCCACGATGTGCTTTTGTCCCACAAACTCCTCCAGCGAGTGGGGACGCATACGCGTAGCCAGCGGTTCGTGGGGATTCGTGGAATCGGATTGTGAATCATCTCCATGATCGTCGGAATGCTCGTTAAACAAATCCATGACTTACGTTTGATAAAAAATTTAAAAACGGAAGTTAAGAATATCCCGTCAGCCATTCTAAATTTAATTATTCCCCTAAGGGAAATTTCTAAATAATCGGTATTACGAAATTCGATCATTTTGAACAGGCGACGTTTTTTCAGCTGCCAGCAACAATACCCATACTTAATAATATTATTAATTTTACTTTAAATGATTATTTATTTAACTAAATATCCGTTAATTATTTATATATATTATTAATTATTGTAATTTTAATTAATTTTGTTGCTACTCATGAGTTCTGACCGTTCTGTTATTTATGATAATCACGGCCGGCCTATTACCTATCTTCGCCTGTCCGTAACCGATCGATGCAATCTGCGGTGCAAATATTGTATGCCGGCTTCCGGAACAAATTTTTTGCCGCGCGAAGCATTGCTGTCCTATGAAGAGCTCGAACGTGTTATCACCATTCTTACGGACCTGGGAATATCCAAGATCCGTATCACCGGGGGCGAACCTTTTGTTCGAAAAAATTTAATCGACTTCATCACCACTATCAGCAACAACAAAAAACTTGAGAAAATTGCCCTCACTACCAACGGCACGCTCCTGTCCCCGTATATTTCACGTCTGCAACAAATAGGGATTACCTCTGTTAACCTGAGTCTTGACACGCTGGATTCTGATCGTTTTGAGTCGATTACACGAAGAAATCAATTTGACCGGGTGATTAAGACCTTCCATCTCCTTAAAAAGAGCTCTATTCCCTTTAAAATCAATACTGTGGTGATGGAGGATGAAAATATTAAGGATATCATCCCCCTGGCCGAACTCACGCGTTACAACGATCTGTCGGTACGGTTCATTGAAGAGATGCCCTTTAACGGGGAGGGCGGCAACGGCTCCGCACTTACCTGGACATACGACAAAATCCTGAATCATCTCAAAGACGAATATCCCCATTTAGAAACGATATTCTCTGGTCCCCACTCTACCTCCACTAACTATAAGATTCCGAATTACCGGGGAAAACTGGGTATCATAGCAGCTTTCAGCCGTACATTTTGCGGGACTTGTAATCGGATACGCATCGATTCCCAGGGCACCCTCAAAACCTGTCTCTATGACAGCGGCGTTCTCAACATCAGGGAAATTCTACGCGATGGTGCCAGTGATAGAGAAATCCGCACCCTCTTCAAACACACCTTTAAACAGCGGCCCAAAGATGGGTTTGAGGCAGAAAAGAGAAGAAAAGACAAACTCAACGAGTCGATGTCGGTAATTGGCGGATAATGTTCTGCCGGTCCTAATTCGATAAAACTGCCGGTCATTTTCCCCCGGGAAATGTACCTAAACTCTGTCCGCCCATCCATAACATAGCCACTTAGCCTTTGGGATAATCTCCAGCCGTTTTAAAACCCGTGATGCCTGTGAAACAAGGCCTCACAACGATCGATACAGGAACAGGGGATAGCTTTCCCCGGCCGTAAAATGGGCCCGGTCTTCCGGCAACTCCAGGAAACCATCTCCCCTGCACAGGTTGACCAAATCACTGGATCCTTTCCCTTTGACCGGGGTAGCCTTCATAATACCATCATTATTAATATCTATAGTCACCTGCAAAAAATAGGTCAGTTTTTTCTTGAAGGTATAATCTGCAGTAAGCTGAGCCCTTAATACATTTCTTTTACGCATCCCCAACTGCTTTTTCAGCCAGGGCAGGACATACCGGCAGCAGCAGGAAAAAGTAGAAACCGGATTCCCGGGAAGGGCAAAGACCACCGCCTCCTCAGATTGCCCGAACCAGAAGGGTTTGCCCGGACGCTGCCTTACTTTATGAAAGCGTTTTTCCACCCCTTTTTGCTCAAGTAACTCCGGAATATAGTCTAACTTTCCTCTGGAGACGCCCCCGCTTAGAATCATCAAATCAAATTGCCCGATTATCTTATCCAGTTTTTCCGCAATCTCAATGCGATCATCATTCAGATGAAACAGCTCTGCTTCCATATGCAGCTCTCGCAGCGCGGCGGATATAGTATAGGCATTCGACCGGCGTATTTGGTGAGGGAGCGGACGCTGACCGATGGGCACCAGTTCATCACCCGTAGATACCACGGCTACCTCCGGTACTTTCGAAACGTTCAGCCGTGTTTTCCCCACCGTGGCGGCTACCCCGATTTCGGCCGGGCTCAGAACCGTTCCCTGATCAATCACCCGCTCCCCCCTCTTCCGATTGGTCCCTGTTGGATGGATATTCTGTCCCTTTGCTTTGGGACCTTTTTGGATAACCGCTGAGATTTCTTTTCCATCCTGCTGGATGTTAATATCCTCATACCGGATCACCGTATCCACATTTCCGGGTAATATAGCCCCGGTCATCACTTCCATACAGTGCCCGTTACCATCCATGAGCTGTTTAGGTTCCCCTGCTTTTTGCAACCCCTCTACCGGAAACACGCTCTGTCCCTGCTCCCACTTGTCATACTGAATTGAAATACCATCCATCATCACCCGGTCAAAAGGAGGTAAATCCCGATCCAATGTTATCGGTTCCCGCAGAATCATTCCAGCGGTATCAGAAACATCAAGCTTCTCCGTTTCTACCTCCAATCGTACCCCGTCAATAATACCTTCGGCCTCTGCTACTTCAATCATAAACAGATAATAATTAATTTAATTAAATTACTAATTAAGTTAACAAATTATTGATATAATTAATATTTTACTAACTAAATTAATATTTTGTATCGTGCCTGCTGGAAAAATAGTTTTTACATATACTATGATTCCCAACAATGCCAAGGAACAACAACAGATAATGCCAAGGAATAAGAACAGGCAAACTCATCAAAAACACACTGTTTTAGCTAAAGCGGACCACGGTACATTCGGCAGAAACGAGCTGGCTATTGCCGGCACTACATGTCCGGCCGTTCAAAAGCTTGCCGCTCAACTTAGCAAATCGTTATCCCAAAAGTACCGAATCGGTTATGTAGATGCAGAGCATTCAAACGAGACTAATTCTGATCAGGACCGTGCAAAAACGTACACGGATACGGACCTGGTCCATATTCGAACAGAATCCGCCCAAAAGTTCAATTGTAGAAAGGGACTGGATAACTATCAGGCCAGATCAATGTTTAATGAAGCAGACCTGATACTTCTCAACGGCAATCATTTTGATGCCCAAAACCAGCTTACGGTCATAGACCAGCGAAAGCCGGTAGCCCCGGAGCGTCTAACCAATACCAAAATAATGGTATTGCAGGAAGGAGTAACCCATGTACCTGATTACGTGAAACAAAATATAAAAGAGATAGACCGGATCCCCGTTTTTAAAATTGAGGAAACAGGGAAAATTGTCAGTCGAATAGATCAACTTTTAGAGGCTGCCACACCCTCGTTGAAAGGATTGGTATTGGCCGGTGGAAAAAGTACGAGAATGCATACCGATAAAACGCGCTTGGACTACCATGGTAAACAGCAGCGCCTGTATCTCTATGAACTAATGGAGGATTATTGCAATGAGGTGTTTCTCTCATGCCGGAAAGATCAGAAAAAGGGCATTCCGGGGAATTATAACATCATTACGGACTCTTTTCTTGAAATGGGTCCCCTTGGAGGCCTGCTGTCAGCTTTTAGAGCGTATCCAAACTCGGCCTTCCTGGCAGTGGCCTGTGATCTGCCGTTATTATCTCCCCAAACCTTGCAGGCTCTGGTAGAAAACCGGAATCCTTCAAAAATTGCTACGGCGTTCCAAAAGAACGAAAGCAGATTCCCGGAGCCCCTCATTACCATTTGGGAGCCCAAAAGTTATCAGGTACTTCTAACGTTTCTGGGTATGGGTTACTCCTGTCCCCGGAAGGCATTAATCAACGCTGACATTCAGCTATTGGATCCTCCTGATCCCCGGGAGCTCATGAATGCCAATAATCCCCGCCAATATGAGCAGGCACTCGCCCAATTAGCTCATACTTCCTGAGCTTCGCCTTGCTCAGGGACAAATTTTTGGGAGAAGCAGGTACTCGCAGCTCATTAGGAAAACAGGATTTGTAATAAAAATCATTTAATTTTATATACCAATAGCCTATACCAAAGGGCGAGGCTGTAAACCAGCCCATGGCTCGGTTTTTTAAGTAATTACAACACCAGATCATTCGGCAACTGCTCTCATTTTCATTTCAAGTTTGAAAAAATCTATATCATGAATTCCACAAATCCACTCAATAATATGACTGCCGTGGCCTTTGAAAGCCGAATGGCCGACTCGACAGCACAACTACTGCAGCGAAAAGGAGCCCGGGCAATCAGCGCCCCCTCCATGCAGGAAGTGCCCCTGGAGAACCATACGGCTGTATTTTCATTCGCTGAGCAATTGTTTGACGGCAACGTTGATATCCTCATTTGCCTGACGGGCGTGGGGACAGATATGCTGGTAAAAACTATGAAGACTAAGTATGACTGGGAAAATATACACCAGGCACTATCGGGTATTACGGTTGTTTCGCGCGGTCCCAAGCCGGCCAAAGCACTTCGTAAGCTGGAGATCCCGATTAATATAAAAGTTCCGGAACCCAATACCTGGAAAGAGCTGTTGGAATCCCTTGCCGATAACGAGTTAACCTCTGATTTAAATGGAAAGCTCATAGCCATACAGGAATATGGGGAACCGAATGAAAAGCTAAACAGGGAATTAGAGGCACGCGGTGCTGAATTACTGCAGACCTCTATCTATCGCTGGGCACTTCCGGATGATCTCGAGCCGTTAAAAAAAGGCATCCGTGCTATCCTGGATAGAGAAACCGATGTCGTACTGTTTACCAGCAAAACACAGGTCAACCATGTGATGAAGGTAGCAGATATCGTGGCGTCTAAAGAGGAGTTGCGCAAGGCCCTGGAAGAGGTGGTGGTGGCATCCATCGGCCCTGTTTGTTCTGGTGGACTGGAATCCCATGGAATTACGGTTGATTTTGAGCCCTCGCGACCCAAGCTGGCTATTTTCATTAATGAAATATCAGAAAAGCTCCCAAAAAGAATAAACTAAAGAACAAACATAACAAATCACTCATTGAACTTACTGTATAAAAATAACCTGCTTTCTGTAGTGAATAACATTTGGTTAAAAAAAATTTAAAGCTGTAATTTACTTCATGGATGCGCGGCCACCCAGATTTCCTCATCTTCAAAAAACTCTTTCTTCCAGATGGGAACCGTTTCTTTGAGGGTATCAATCACAAACTCACATGCTCTGAATGCCTCTTTTCGATGAGGGGAAGAAGCAGCAATGACCACGGCAATATCCGATATCCGAAGGTTACCGGTACGGTGAATAACTGAAATATTCTTTATTGGCCACTGGTCGACTGCCTCATTCACGATTTTCTCGAGTTCCGATATGGCCATCTTATCGTAGGCTTCAAAGTCGAGTTTTACTACCCGTTTGCCATCGGTCATGTTGCGGACCGTGCCAATAAATACAACTACAGCGCCCGCCTCTGCCGAGGAAACTTCATCAATCGCTCGTTGCACGTTGATAGGCTTGGATGTCAATACAATCATACCTCGTTTATTGATTAGTGAGTGAGTAGTTGCTACTGGTCACCAGAATTTCTGACAACCAATAACTTATAACAAAATCATCCTCCGCTTACCGGGGGGATGAGGACTACCTCGTCCTGTTCATTCAATACTAAATCCCGGGGGGCATACTCCCCATTGACGGCAACCAGCAACGATGTAAGCCGGCCGAGTTCAGGATATTCCCTTTTAAGTTCTTTTCGTAACGAAGATACATCCGACGATGAAGAAAGGCAGTACTTCAATTCTGTTTGACCGACGATCTCTTTCGTTATTCCATAAAGCTTTACATTCAATCTCATAGTCTGTTATCTTTTTATATTTAAAATTCCCGACTCACTTCTTCTCCCAGGTCCATTTCGACTTCCTGAAATGAAGACTTGGGAGCCTCACACACAGGACAGTGATAGCTGCCCGGAAGTTCATGAAAAGCGATCCCCTCCGTAATACCTGACTTCGGCTCCCCGTATCGTTCATCATAGGTCGTCATACAATCCGAACATTGAAATACGGTTTTCAAAAACGTTTTCCCTTCCTGCTTCTCCCATATTCTATCTTCCTTTTCCTTATTCATTTCTTCGTAGTATATCCTGCTCAGCTTCATCAGAACTTCCGGGAGATTCCTCTTGGAGACATACATTCCAAATGGGATATAATACTCCTCATTGGGATCAAAATTCTTGCTGTAAAACACATTATAACGCTTTAAAATGTCATATTTTCCAAACAGCCGGATACTCGGCTGTGTAAGAATAGCAACAGAAGTAAACAGGTTAACCGGCGGCTCCTTGATAGAAAACGTTAGTCCATACGTACTGATATCGTGCCTGTCAAACACATCAACCAGGTATTTTTTCAACTTCAGAGCTGAATCATCAAGTACGGGCAAATGCCAGTTAAGCTCGAGGGAAGAGTGTCTCAGATTGATCCCGTTATTACCACACAAGAGCTCCCACTTCGACCGGTCTTCCTCTGAAATGTCCTTAACGATAAAGGACTTCCAGGGGGTAATGATGATTCTTCCACAATTCGTCTGCTCACAAAGATTGCATACCTTATCTAAAAAAGAGATGGTATAGCGATTGTTTCGCCAATACAACCCCAGCCAGTACTTGTTACCGGCCATTTTATTTAATCCTTCATAATAGGGAAAGGGCTCGGAGGGATAATCCAAATTCGTGTCAATGGTCCTGCTATTAGTACCCACCTTCTTATTTATTACTTCAAATAATTTTTTGGCAGATGCAATACTTTCCTTTTCAGATCTAAAATAATACTCTTCTATGGCAGCGGCTATCTTTCCTATATCCCGGCTGTAAACCAAAACCGGCCATCGCTGCCGCTCACCAAAGGAATTGAACTTTACAAACAGATACCAGTAGTCCTCATGGTCGGAAGCTACAAAATTAAGTTGTCCGTTAAACAACGGGACCAGACTCTGTTTGGGATCTGTAATATTTATTTTTAACCGGGGACGATAGTCAAAGTACTCAAGCACATTAAAATAGGTTCCCGAAGTGACCCATGAAGTACTTGCCATTAAATCCACCGCGACATAGGATGTAACGATATTCTGATACCGCCGTCCACTCCATTCGTAATTCGTCTGAATCGAACCAAACTCCTCATCCAGTTTCTTTTGATCTACCTCATCACCCGGAAACATAATATCCTGCCTCGACCCGAAATGAACCACCTCATTCCCCAGATCCCGGGCAATGCCGATAATCTTTTTTAAGTCCCTGGGGGTTAAAACGCCACCGGGAATAAACGCTCGGATGAGATCAGTTTTTTTCATAGCAGATTTAGCAGTTACTGACGTTTTTATATTTCGTGTCAAGGATCAATTTTGGTTTTTTGTTATCAGCCAACGGGTTATTAGTTATTCTTTGGTTGCTCAGCTTTAAGTTGAAACCTTCACTTCTCCGATTAAAACTCCTTTCTTTTCACTTTTTTACTTCTTCCTGTTCATTGATTCTACTGCTTTAATTTCACTGTAGCCTGTTCAAGGATTGCTTTTACTTCGGGCTTACAGCTTCCACAACCTGTTCCCGCCCCGGTTCGGTCACAAAGCTCCTTAAAATCATCACTTCCCTCACGAATGGTCTCTCGCAGGTTCCCGTCCCCTACGTTATTACAGGAACAGACGATCTCTCCTTTCAGCGGTGTCAGTGACTGCCCTGAACGCAACAATTCTTTTCGCCGGTCAGATAACTCCATTCGTTCATCCATTAACCGGCGAAACTCATTGAACTCCGTCTTATCTCCCATCAAAATGGCGCCTACCAATCGGTCCTGACAGACTATGCATTTTTTATAAAATCGCTCGCTTTTATCCACCAGTACAATTTTTTCATATTCGGATCCACCATCGGGAATTTCTGTCATGCCCAACGAGCAAAGCTCGAGGTCGGGAAACTTCAAGATATTCATAGAAACCGTACCCGAATAGGTGCTGGAAAGGTCACCAGAGATATAGGAAGCGACAATATCCGCTTGCTCTTCAGCTGCAGCCGTGATTCCATTCATGGATCCCCTGTACTCCGCAATCTCTCCAATAGCATAAATATGGGGATCGCTGGTTTGCAGATGCTCATTAACCACTACGCCACGCTTACATTCCAGACCTGCTTCTTTTGCCAGACCGATATTCGGACGAGTGCCTATCGCATAGACCACCGCCTTGCAATCCAGGAACTTACCGCTTTTCAATGACGCATGAATCCCATCATCCCGCTCAGAGAGATGCTCAATTTCATCGTTAAAAATCACATTAATGCCACAGTCCCGTATGTGTTCATATAACAGTTCACTCGCAGTTGGATCGAGCTGTCGCTCCATGAGCCTTGGATTGCGATGCACCAGTGTAACTGATATGTCAACCTTTTGGAGTGCAGCTGCCATCTCTAATCCAAGGAGTCCCCCGCCTACAATTACGACATGGCCTGCTTTGTTTGTGTACTCTATCAGATCTTCAGCATCACTGCGATGACGGATGGTAAACACCCCCGGTAAACGGGGAATACCTTTCGGGAAATTAGCACGACTTCCGGTAGCGAGCACCAGCTTGTCGTAGGAATGATCTTCGCCATTCGAATCCGTAATAAGTTGTTTTTCGGGGTCTATACGCTCCACGCTGATGCCCTCATGCATAAGGATATCGAGTTCTACGAGCTTATCGGACTTCATTTTTTTCAGCTTCATCCAATCCGACTCGCCACTGATATAGTCAGGAAGCATCACCCGGTTGTAAAACCAGTCATACTCTTTGGAGAATACTTCTACCTCGTCTTCCGCGTTGTATTCGCGATAACTATTGACAAACTGGAAACCTCCGGCCCCGGCCCCGACAACGATGACCTTATCATGCTCTTTGTTAAATTTTGATACCTCAACGGTTGAGAATTTAAAGTCAGGTTCCTTCGAAACCGGATCTACCCTGTCGCTGGTCAAATTATTCGCTCGCGGGAAATCCTTTTGGAGCACCTTCCCCCAATGCATCGGAATGAATACGACACCGGGTTTAACGGCCTCTGAGTGTATAGCTCGCACACGCACCTCTCCCCGTTCATTCGTTACTTCAACCACATCTTCATTGTCAATACCCCGCTTTTGGGCATCCTCAGGATGTATGTCTACATACGCTTCATCAATATGCTGATTAAGCCGGCTCACCTTGCCGGTGCGGGTCATTGTGTGCCATTGATCACGGATTCTCCCCGTCGTCAACACCAGGGGATTATTCTCACCCGGGCGTTCGGGTCTGCCTTTATCCTGAGTATGAATCTTAGCACGTCCATTCTGGGTATAGAACTCGTGATCCGTAAACAAACGCCGCGTTCCTTCCTGGGCGCCCTCGGGAAAGGGCCACTGTACCGTTCCATTTTGCTTTAAATACTCATGACTCAACCCGCTGATATCAATATTGGTTCCCCTGGTGAGCTTACAATGCTCAGCGAATATGTCAGCGGCCGTATCAAAATCAAATCCACGGTAGCCCATCTTCCGGGCAAAACGACACAATATCTCAGCGTCCGGTAGAGCCTCGCCAGGTGCTTCCACCACTTTATTCAAATAGCTGATCCGGCGATCGGAGTTGGTCATCGTACCCTCCTTCTCCAGGTAGCCCGCAGCCGGCAACACCAGGTCGGCATAGTCAACGGTCGCGGAATCCTGTGAGATATCCTGGACGATTACAAATTTGGCTTTTTCAAGTGCTTCTTCGACCATGGCGGAATGAGGAAGGCTCACCACCGGATTGGTACAAATGATCCAGATCGCTTTCATATCCCCGCTTCGCAGGGCGTCAAACATTTCGGTTGCCGTATATCCGGGCTCTGCGGGGACTGAATTGACATTCCAAAGGTCCGCCACTTCCCGGCGATGTTCCGGATTACCGAGATCACGGTGCGCGGAAAGCAGATTGGCCATCCCTCCCACCTCGCGTCCCCCCATAGCATTGGGCTGCCCGGTCAGTGAAAAAGGTCCCGCACCGGGTTTTCCGATCTGGCCCGTAATGAGGGAAAGATTAATGAGCGCCAGGTTTTTAGCCGTACCATCCACGCTCTGGTTAAGCCCCATCGCCCACATTGAAATAAAGCCGTTGGCATCTCCAATCCATCGGGCAGCCTGCTTAATTTCCCGTACTGGCAAACCACAGGTGTCGGCTGCTTCCTCCAGCGGTTGTGACAGAACCCGGGCTCTGAACTCTTCAAATCCATCCGTATGCTTTTCGATAAACGACTCGTCAATTCGGCCGTTTTCAATCAGGCAGCGCGCGATGGCATGGTATAAGACCGTATCGGTCCCCGGATTCAGCTGAAGGTGAAGATCTGCAATCGAGCAGGATTGCGTCTCCCGGGGATCGGCCACGATAACTTTAACATCCGGATCCTTCTCTTTATGGGCTTCAATGCGGCGAAAAAGGATAGGATGGCACCAGGCGGGATTGGCACCGGTTATGAAGAAGCAGTTGGCCAGCTCGATATCATCGTAGCTGATCGGCGGCGAATCCTCCCCCAGGGATTTCTTGTACCCGGCTACGGCTGAACTCATGCAGAGCCGCGAGTTCGTATCGATATTGTTGGTGCCTACAAATCCTTTGGCCAGCTTATTGACCGTATAGTACTCCTCGGTAAGGCACTGCCCGGAGACATAAAAGCCTACCGAATCGGGACCGTATTTATCAATAAAGGTACCGAACACCGCCGCCGCCCGATCCAGGGCCGTATCCCAGTCTACGCGTCTGCGGGGCTGACCCCGCGCCCATCGCATCTGTGGATGGAGTAACCGGTCGGAATGATCGGACACCGTATAATGCAGGTTCATTCCCTTGGAACAGAGCATCCCCTTGTTCGCCGGATGTGATTCATCGCCGGTAATTTCAATCTGTCCCCCGACGTTCTTTTCCACAATAACACCACATCCTACTCCACAATAGGAACAAGTAGATTTATATTTTTCGGTTCCGGTTTGATCCATAGTTATTTAAGTCTTGCATATTTCATAATATCTCCCACTCCGTAAGGCTTTTCCCGGCTGTATGCCGAGCTGCAACATTTATTCAACCTTCTGTCATGGCCTCAACCTTCAATCTGCATAGGCCGGCTCTAACTCGGGTTCCAGTTCTGACAATGCCTCTTCCAGCTCGTATCTCGCCTCTTTTTCATCGGCCATGGAGAAACGAATGGTAAAAGAGAGAAAGGAAACGACCGTAACCACACCCCCGATAATAAACAGCGCTTCGGGATAGCCTAAAGACTCATATTTAAACAGGAATCCGGCCATAACGGCGCCGGCATTGCCCCCGGCTCCCACAATGCCCGAAACCGCCCCAACAGCTTTGCGGTTCACAAAGGGAACGACCGAATAGGTGGCTCCTTCCGCCATCTGTACGCAGAGACTAAAGAAAATCATCGTTCCGATAGCCAGTGCAAGTGTCACCATACTGGAAAAGAGCATAAGGGCCACCCCTTCTAACAATAACATAACGAACAGGAATCGAACCCGGCCCTTGAGCCCAAATTTAATACCGAACGTGTCGCCCAGATATCCACCGGCCGAACGGGCAAATATATTCATCAGGCCAAACATTCCGGCAATGAGTCCGGCGGTCTGCAGGTCCAGCGAAAAATAATCGTGGTAATAAATAGCCGCGATATTATTAATCGTCAGTTCAATACCAAAACTGGCGCCATAGATTACAAACAGGCTCCACACCCGATAATCCTTCATCACTTCCCTCATTGATACATCAGCTTCCTCCTCTTCGCCCTCAAGCTCTGCTACGGGATCCACTTCCAGCTCAGAGAAGTTTCCTTCGGGCGTATCGGTTGTATAATGGTAGTAGAGGAACCCCAATACAATCATGGCTATTCCCGGAACGATCATCGCATACCTCCATGCCGAGGACTCCTCGAAACCCAGAAATACGAATCCGGCAAAAATGAGCGGCATAATCACTTGGGTAGCTCCTCCCCCCATATTCCCCCACCCCGCGGTCGTGGCATTGGCAGTGCCCACAACGTTATCCGCAAACATAACCGAGGTGTGGTATTGGGTTATCACAAAGGAGGCGCCGATCACACCGATAGCCAATCTGAACAGCAGAAACGTTTCATAACTATTGCTCAATCCGATGCCGATAACGGGAATGGATCCCAAAATCAGCAAGACGGCATAGGTAAGACGCGGACCATATTTATCACAAAACCGGCCGATAAATATCCGGGCAATCACCGTAATAGCCACTGAAGCGATAATAGTGTTCCCAATCTGTGACTGGGTCAGGTCCAGTTCCTCACGTATAACAGCCATCAGCGGTGCAATCCCAAACCAGCCAAAGAAACAGAGAAAAAACGAGATCCAGGAAAGATGAAAGGTCCGCATGTGCGGGGCCGCAAAACTAAAAATATTAATACTTGTCGCTTTGTTGGTATCGGTAGTTTTCATAGTAACAATCAGTAGATAATCGTTTAAAGGCTTAAAAATCGGTTTTAGTCACAGG
Source organism: Fodinibius roseus (assembly GCF_900129315.1). Classification (GTDB taxonomy): domain Bacteria; phylum Bacteroidota; class Rhodothermia; order Balneolales; family Balneolaceae; genus Fodinibius; species Fodinibius roseus. The sequence goes on along the minus strand of NZ_FQUS01000019.1, from coordinate 53,434 downwards.
CGACTGTAATGGAATACAGAAGATATCGGGTACCTTTTTGCCGGGAACACGGGGATTGGTTCAAGACACTATTTGAAATAGATTAACCGGGAGCATGTTTTGTTCAGAAGTCAGTTTTTTATCCTGGCGGGCCGTAGCATTTTCCTGGCATAGAATACTCCCGGCAGGATACCTCCGAGGCTTTGACGCAGTCCGTCGGAACTGCCGGGCAGCGTCACTATAAGCGTACTTTTCAGGATTCCGGCAGTCAGTCGCGACATCATGGCCAGCGGAGTTCTTTGCAGCCCGTGCAGTTCCATAGCATCCACGACCCCGGGGGTTATTCGCTCGAGGATCCCACGGACCGCATCGACCGCCCTGTTATCCGGTCCAAGCCCGGTGCCACCCACCGTAAATACAAATGGGATATTCCTATCCGCCCACTCTTTGAGCTGGGCCTGGATGGCTTCCCGGCGGTCAGGTATCACCTTAAAATCAACGATATCAGCATAATGCTCCCGGAGCATTTGTTCAATAATCGGTCCCGCGCGGTCCGCTTTTCGACCGGCGGCAACAGAGTTCGAACAAATGAGCACGGCAGCTTTATTTTGTTTCCCTACCACCTTCTTCAAATTGCTTTTGCCGCCTGTTTTATTGAGCAGGCGCGTCGTCCTGATTTCGACTTCATCTCCGAGTGGCTTCAGGAGGTCATAAATCGTTAGGGCGCTGATGGAAACCGCCGTCAGCAACTCCATCTCAATACCGGTTCGTCCGATCGACTTTCCCCCGGCGATAACAGCAATTCCAAATGCTACCTCCAGCTTTCCGATATCCTCTCTGCAATTACCGTCTTCGATATAGCTATAAGAGATATCCAGCGCATCAATCGAAACCGGATGGCAGTGTGGTATCAGGTGATGGGTCTGCTTGGAGGCCAAAAAGCCGGCCGAACGGGCTACATCCAACAAGTTACCCTTGGGAAGCCTATCTGACTTCACCCGCTCCAGTGTCGGGCGGCTGCAACTGACAACGGAAAGCGCTTTACCGGAGCGCAGCGAAGAACTCTTGCCAGAAATATCTCTCATAATTTTCAACTATTTTAAGGTTCGAATTGTGCTATCACATTTCCCGATCTTTAATCCCCCTGAACGGCTATGCCAAGCGTCCCCCCCTGAAAAGAACAGTGAACAGGTTGTCAGGGGTGGACACCTGACACAAGCTGATGCTAATATGGGAACCACGGGGGAGATTATGGATTCCGGAATTAATCTGTTGTGAGCCCGATATATACATATCCATCCTCCACTTTCACCGGATATGTGGTAACCGGTTCTTCTTCGCCATTAATATTTTCACCGGAACAAAGCGAGAAAGCTTTTTTATGAAAGGGACATGCCACTTTGGGCTCTCCCTTCGATTCTCCGATCATTCCACGGGCCAAAGCCATCTCCTTTTTGTGGGGACACATATTCTGGCAGGCAAACCACTCGCCGCGCCGGGTAAAATTGAAGACCGCAATCTGCTTGTCTCTATACTTAACACAGGCTCCCCCGTTTTTGGGAAAATCTTCCACTCGGGCCGCTTTGAACCATTTCTTGACATTCTCGTGCGCTTGCATTGTTCGGGCTGAATAGGTCTTTAAGTTTGAAAGTTTGATAAAGATATGTGGCATTAGGAATACGGATGACGACTAACCCTTTTCTTTCCAGCCGGCGGGTGCGGGTACGGGCTGTTCGCGATAGTCCTTGAACTTTACGCTGGGATCCACATCATCGGAGTTGACAAAGTGGGTAAACCGTTCCCTGAGTTCGGGATTATTGACCACTTCTTTCCACTCGCAGGAATAGACATTGATCAGCTGCTGCATTTCTATTTCGAGCTCCTCTCCTATCCCAAGGGAGTCTTCAACCACCACCTTTTTCAGGTACCCGAGACCGCCCTCCATTTTATTCAGCCAGGTGGACGTACGATTCAGATGTTCGGCCGTCTTAATGTAGAACATCAGGAAGCGGTCCAGATATTTTATAAGCGTTTCTTCATCGAGATCGGTAGCCAGAAGTTTGGCGTGCTGGGGGTTGGTACCGCCATTACCGCATACGAAGAGGTTCCAGCCCTCTTCCGTAGCGATTATACCAAAGTCCTTAGCCTGGGCTTCCGCGCATTCCCGCACACATCCGGAAACCCCGCCCTTAAGCTTATGTGGTGCGCGAAGGCCACGGTATCGCTCTTCAATTCGAATAGCAAAAGAAACCGATTCATGCAGTCCGTACCGGCACCATGTGGAACCAACACAGCTCTTAACCGTTCGCAACGCCTTGCCATAAGCGTGGCCGCTTTCGAAACCGGCCTCAATCAGATCCTCCCAGATATCGGGAAGCTGATCGACACGGGCACCCATCATGTTGATGCGCTGGCCGCCGGTAATTTTAGTATAAAGACCGTATTTTTTAGCCAGCTCGCCAATAGTGATCAGCTTATCCGGAGTAATCTCTCCGCCGGGCACCCGGGGTATAACCGAATAGGTACCCCCGCGCTGAATATTGGCCAAAAATCGATCGTTGGTATCCTGGATGGTATCTCGTTCTTCTAATACGTGCTCATTAAAAGCGCTTGCCAGCAACGAAGCCACAGCGGGTTTACATTTCTCACAGCCATCGCCTTGTCCCACTTCATCCAATAATTCATCAAAGGTGTGTATCTCCTTCACCTTGATGATATCAAACAGCTCCTGGCGGGTGTAGTCAAAATGCTCACAAATTACTTTGCGCACCTCCCTGCCGCGCGCTTCCATAGACTGGGTCAGCAGGTCATCGAGCATGGGTACGCAGCCGCTGCAGCCCGTTCCCGCATTCGTGCACGATTTGATACTGTCGATATCCTCTTTGCCCTCTTCTTCAATGACATCACAAATTTCTCCTTTAGTCACACTTTCACAGGAACAAATAATGGAGTTATCCGGAAATTCGTAGACCTTCTGTCCCCCGCCCGATTCTTCATCGCGATCGCCAATAATCAGATCAACCGGATCAGGCGGAAGTGAAAAGCCGTTTTGGGCTATCTGAAGAAGCATATTGTAGTCGTCGGCATCGCCTACAAGCATCCCGCCCAGCAGACGATCGCCATCATCCGAGACGTTGATGCGCTTATAAACACCTTTCGCCTTGTTGTCTATTATGACTTTCTTACTGTTTTCTTCCGATTCGCCAAAGGCGTCTCCAAAACTGGCTACATCCACGCCTACCAATTTCAGCTTGGTTGACATGTCGAATTCCGTAAACTTCTCCTCGCCGCCGGTAAGATTTTCTACCACTACATCGGCCATCTCATATCCGGGTGCTACAAGACCATAGATCATGCCCCGGTGTAAAGCCGACTCCCCAATAGCATAGATATCCGAATCGCTTGTTTGCAACTGGTCGTCAACAATGATCCCCCCGCGTTCTCCGACTTCAAGACCCGCTTTTTTTGCCAGCTCATCGCGTGGTCGAATACCTGCGGATATGATCACCATGTCGGCTTCCAGGTGGCCGCCATCTGCAAAATCGAGGTATTCGGGCGTCCCGTTACCCCCGATCAGGGTTGTATTTTTATTTAATAATATCTCCAGGTCCAGCCCTTCGAGCGCTGTTTTCAAAGCACCGGCCCCAATTTCATCCAGCTGCCTGGGCATAAGGCGGGGAGCAAACTCAATTACACTTGTTTTCAGTCCCAGGTCCATAGCCGATTTAGCTGCCTCTAAACCCAGCAAACCACCTCCTATGACCGCAGCCTTGCTGGCTCCTGCAGCATATTTCGTGATCGCTTCCAGATCCTCAATTGTGCGATAGACAAAGACCCCGTCTTTATCTACTCCATCTATGGGTGGAACAAAGGCACTGGATCCGGTGGCAAGGATGAGCGTATCGTAAGTGACGGTTCTACCTTTCTGCGACGTAACGGTTTTATGTTTCCGGTCCAAATCTACAGCCAATTCACCCGTATACAGTGCAATACCTTTCTCTTCGTACCACTCCTCCGGGGCCATTTGGAGATCATCTTCATCTGCCCCCGCAAAGTAGGAGCTTAGCTGAACGCGATCGTAGGCTGGCCTGGGTTCTTCTCCAAAAACAGTGATGTTAAACGCCTCATTACCTTGTTTTGCGACAAGTTTCTCGCAAAACTTGTATCCTACCATTCCATTTCCGACAACTACGATCTCTTTTCTGTCTGATATTTTCATAGTGCAATTAAAATTGCTGGTTTTTTACTTACCATTTATGAGCTCCCCATTAACATCTTCGCTTACCGATTACAGTAAATAGATTAGTTAATTTTTAAGTTTTAATTTAAATAATTCATAATTAATTTATGCAAAGAATTAATTTTACCTCTAATACTAATGCAAAAGAAAGATATTGTCAACAATGAATTTTAAAAATCGAATATCCGGTTATTTGAGTACCGTCTCAGCGACAACCCCATTATCAGCAATCGGTATGCCTGCCCACACCTGCAAAACCCGTCGACCTCTTCTGAGAATGTTTCGTCAAAAGAATAGCCAAACCAATTGTAAACGTTGAAGGCATGGAACGGTCAAAATTAATTTTACTAGGGGCAGGCCCGGGTGACCCGGACCTCATCAGCGTTAAAGGCGTTAAGGCACTTGAACAAGCGGAGGTGGTACTTTACGATACCCTTTCACACCCGGCGTTACTGGAATATGCGCCCTCAGCCGCCGAAAAAATTTATGTAGGTAAAAAGGCGGGCTCCTGCCAGAATAGCCAGGAAAAGATCAACAACCTCATTGTTCAAAAAGCCAATGAAGGCCTTTGTATTGTTCGACTTAAAGGCGGGGATCCGTTTATCTTCGGAAGGGGACATGAAGAGCTGGCTTACGCTCGCGCCCATGATATTCCCGTTGAGATTATTCCCGGTATATCGAGCTGTACCTCCATCGGAGAGCTGCAAACAATTCCACTCACAAAACGAGGAATTAATGAAAGCTTTTGGGTTACAACAGGCGTGACCAGAAATGGCGGGGTTTCAGAGGATATTGAACTCGCCGCACAAACGACGGCTACCGTTGCGATTCTGATGGGAATGAGGAATCTCCAAAAAATCACTGCTATATTCGAAAAAAACGGCAAGGCCAAAACACCAGCTGCCGTTATTCAACAGGGATCTTTGCCGAAAGAAAAAATAGCCCTGGGTACGGTTCAAACGATCGCCGGTGAAGTAAATAAACAGGGCCTAACCAATCCGGCCCTTATCTTAATTGGGGAGGTAGTTGGGCTGCATCCGAAATTTAAAATTCCCGGTAATGCCGAAGATCATATGGGAATCTGCCGGACGTAGGTCATGGTAAGCGAGAATTTCAATTAAAAATACATCCTGTGATTTTTTAGACAAACAGTGGTACTATGTAACGAAAAAGAGCTCGAAATCCGGCCAAACTCGTCGGATTCGCAGTAGATTTTGCTGAGTTCCACATACTCTTATACACGCTTTTGACTGAAAGTGCCCACCTGCAGGCCATATCTTATAAGGCTAAGAGCCGAAGTAGTACTAAAATTTTATCTCTAAGAAATTTTGTGAAATCAGGAATTTTGGTAAATACCAGAACCTGAACGGATACGACACAGCATATTAAAGGATTTTAAATGCGCGAGGATGCAGATATTGGCCAAAAGAGCGGTTTTGCAAAGTCCTCTACAAAGGAAGATTATCGTGTTTTTTCCGGGGAACACTATCCACTTTATTTTCGCTAATTTCAAGCGCATGAATTAGTTTCTCCCGGGTTTCCCCTGGCAGAATCACATTATCAATAAAACCACGCTCTGCCGCTTTGTAGGGATGGGCAAACTCTTCTTTGTAATAATCAATAAGCTCCTGTTCTTTTGCCTCGGGATCATCGGCTTCGGCGATCTCTTTGCGGAAAATAATTTCAACGGCCCCTTTGGGACCCATAACCGCAATTTCGGCCGTTGGCCATGCCACGTTATAATCAGCACGGATATGCTTGGAATTCATTACGTCATAGGCGCCGCCGTAGGCTTTCCGGGTAATGACAGTCATTTTGGGGACCGTTGCCTCGCAAAAAGCATACAGCAGCTTCGCCCCGTGTTTAATAATGCCGCCCCACTCCTGATCCGTACCGGGTAAAAATCCGGGCACGTCCTCAAAAGCAATAAGGGGGATATTAAAGGCATCGCAGAACCGCACAAACCGGGCGCCTTTGACAGAGGCATCGATATCCAGCACACCAGCCAATGATAACGGTTGATTCGCTACGATACCCACACTGCGACCGTCAATACGTGCAAAACCAACCACTATATTATCGGCGTAATGCTCGTGTACCTCCATAAACGAATCTTTATCAACAATCCCCTCGATAACATCCTTGATATCATAAGGCTTGTTGGGTTGATCCGGCACAAGACTATTCAATTGTTCCACTTTGGAAGAATCGGGCTTTTTAGCCTCTTTTCGGGGAGGCTTTTCTTCGCAGTTTTGTGGAACATAAGTCAGCAGCTTCCGCATCTCCTGCAGGCAGATCGCGTCGTTCTCTTCGGCAAAATGCGCTACGCCCGACTTAGTGCTGTGTGCACTGGCACCGCCCAATTCTTCAGAAGTGACGTCTTCATGCGTTACAGTCTTCACCACATCCGGTCCCGTCACGAACATATAGCTGGTATTTTTTACCATAAAGACGAAATCGGTGAGAGCGGGACTGTATACCGCTCCACCGGCGCAGGGCCCCATAACCGCAGATAGCTGCGGTACGACTCCCGAGGCCATGCTATTGCGCCAGAATACCTCTGCATAGCCCCCCAGCGAAGAAACGCCCTCCTGAATGCGCGCACCCCCGGAGTCATTGAGCCCCATCACGGGCACGCCGTTTTTCATGGCCAAATCCATTACCTTACAGATTTTTTCGGCATGAGTTTCTGAGAGAGACCCTCCAATCACGGTAAAATCCTGGCTGAACAGGTAAATCGGTCGCCCGTGAACCTTCCCAAACCCTGTCACCACCCCGTCGCCCAAAATCTTTTTTTCCTCAAGTCCGAACTTGCGGCTCCGGTGCGTCACAAAAGGATCGATCTCTTCAAACGTGCCGTCGTCCAGCAGCAGATCGATACGTTCGCGGGCGGTCAACTTACCCTTGTCATGCTGTTTTTGAATTCGTTCTTTCCCGCCCCCCTTTAGCGCATCCTTACGCTTTTGTTTGAGCCGTTCCTCTATATCATCTGAAGCCATCAAATACCCTGTTTTTTAATCTTCTTTTTTGGAAAAAAAATTATGCAACCGGTCGGTAAAATCTATGGCCGACTCAGAATACATGTCCACCATATTACGCTGAAATATCTCTTTTTGAATATACTTGCTGGCTCCCCGCCAATTGCTAAGCATAGCTATCTCCTTTAGAGCCTCTTCGTAGGCTCGTTCCGAACCACCAAAAATATCTTCAACAAACCGTCGGCGTCCCCCTGCAAGCTGTTCTTTCAGTTGATCCACTTCCCTTGCTGCCGGATCATCGCCCTCAAGGTCACCAATGGGGTCTTCGCCGTAATCATCGTCCTCCTTCACTATATCCATACCCGCATCGCTATCCATTTCCACCCCCGCGTCGGATTCCCGTTCATTAACGGTTATTCCCGAAATCGGTTCCTCTTCTCTTTCGGACTCCAGTGCTGCCTTCTCTTCTTCGCTCATAAAATTCATCCAAATGGGCTTATCATCCCTTTCTGCTATCTTCTCGTCTTCTCCTTTCACTTCTATGTCATCCGCGGCCGGATCCTCCCTTGTCGGGGAAAATGCAGAAGCCTCGTCTTGTGTACTCTCTTCTGTTTCCTCCTCAGATCCAAATGAGATCAGTCCCTCCTCCCATCCAAAAGCGGAATTAAGGGTTTGAACATCTTCCGCCTGTGGGTCCGGCGCTGAAGCGGCCAAGTCTGTAAAACTGTTGTTCTCATTCTCGGGCCGGGACTTGTCCTCATTTCCGGACCGGGACGATGATTCTGCATCAGCAGAAACCTGTGGATCCATAAACGTATCGTCATCAACGGCTTTCTCCTCCCGAACTCCTTGTTCCGGTTCATCGAATCGTTGTTCTCTGCGTTTCTTATTTTTCTGCCCTTTCTGTCGCCCGAAACCGGTTTCATCCGTCCGGTTCATTTTACCGGGTTTAGCCCTGTCCGGATCGTAGGATTCTTCCGCGGATTTTTTCTCCTGTTCTCTTTCTACAGGATCTGCCTGAGATTCAGCCCAATCAGGTGAAGACAAGACCTCAATAAATTCGGCACGGCTCAGCAATTCATCCTTTCGATCGAACACCTCAGCTATTTTTTCCCGTCCCTTATCCTCAAAAAACAGGCGCAACATACTGGGATCCACCTGCTCATCCAGCAACCTGAATAAAGGATCAAGGGTTTGCGCCCAGTTCAAAGGCGAATAGTTGGACGTTAATCGTTCATCAGCCCGCCTGATTATCTGATCGCATCGATCTCTGGTAATCACGGTAAGCTCTTTCTTTTGCATATAACGCGGCACCAGCGTAGCAAAATGACGGTAGACAACCACCGCCTGTATCCGCTCACATAACTGCTCGTACTCCAGCTCTTCGTTACTGCCAAAAATAACATCCGGAATGTTTTTCCGGGGTTCGATCAACATGTCCAGCGTGTCGGCCACGGCTGTTTCGATCACTGCTTTTGCAAAGCTGCCCGGCAGACGCGCTTCGGCACGGATAGCCTGTACAAACTGCTGCCAGGCATCCAGTACCGCATCGGATTGGGTATTTGCCCAGTCGGTTTTGGGCAAAATCATCGATTCGGCCAGATTGCGCTCAAGCTCCACCTGGATTCGCTGCACGATAAAGGAGGGAAAACCCCACGAGCGGAGCTCATCAACCCGGTAGTATTGTTTATTCTCGGGTAAAAGATCAATGAACTTTTGTGTGGTCTGTTGGATGGTCTGATTCATCATTAAATATATTGTCGGCTGAAAGTCTGTTAACCTGCATTTCAAAAGTTCCCGGCAGTCGGGGTGAGAAATCCGTACGGTACAACCGAAGAACATGGCAATATGTTAAATCCTGAGAATCTTATGAAATATTGATTGCTGAAAAATAGACTCCCGTCAGGGTGACCGCAACAGTTCTTGCGCGGGAATCCTCACAACCCGTATTTCTTCTCATAGAGAACATACAGTATACTGCTATGGCACCTGGCAGCAAGAATTATCGATATTATAACATTTAACCTAACAAATTATTTCCCCGTGAAATGGCCCCCTGTACAAAGACCCAAACCGTTTTCAATACCAGGGCCTCGCAAAACGGGCGGGCAAGGAGAATGCGCCTGCCGGCACTGCCGTATCCATACACATTCGGGAAAGCGAAGGCTTCCCCGGGCTCCCTGGGCTTTGGGGGTAAAAACGGTTAATCGTTACCTTTCCTGTTCAGGATTCTTAACGAATAAAATACCGTTAAATTTTACGGTTTCCCATTTGTACTTTTTACCTTTGGCTATGATTACGCTACAAATTAAACGGCTGCACAAATCGTTTGGATCCAAAATGATTCTCCGGGATCTCTCATTGGAATATTCAGGAGATCCATTGGGTATTTCCGGGGCTAACGGATCCGGCAAATCGACCTTGCTGAAGTGCATGGGCGGATTACTTTCTCCCACCCGGGGAAACATTGTGTGGACAGACGAATCCGAACCACTCACCAAAGAGCAGCTTCGGCACCGGCTGGGATACGCCGCACCCTATATAAATCTATACGACGAATTAAGCTGCCTGGAGAATCTTCATTTTTTATCCGCCGTTCGCAACCCACAAGATAAGGCATCTCAACCGGTTGAAGAATGGATCCGCAAAACAGGGCTCCGGGCAGTATCGGATCAACCCTACGGGAATCTTTCAACGGGACAACAACAACGACTGCGGCTTGCAGCGGCCCTTTTCCATCAGCCGGATATTCTGTTACTGGATGAACCGGGCTCTAATCTGGATGAGGCTGGCAAATCATTGATAATCGATATTTCCCAGCGTTTTCAGGACAACCCTTCGAAGCTGTTAATCATTGCTTCCAATAACCCGGAAGAGCTCGATCTGTGCGGACGGATATTCTCGGTTGAAGAACATACATTCACCTGACACCTGACTATTTAATCCCCGTTGCACTGCTCCCCGCGGCAACATTCCTCAACATTGATGCCACATTGGGCGCATTGTCCATGCCCGTGTACCCACACCAGCGGAGCTTTTGAGCCACAATATGGGCACCGATGCGGCACCCCTTCCGCTCGAGAAGACCTCCCAGACTTAACTTTATCGCTCATTGCCATATAACAAATATCGGTCTGATACTTTAAAGAGCCATTTCATCCCGGATTAACAACAGGATAGCCCCGTGGGGACAAATAAGGTACTTCTCGTCTTCAAACTCAATTTCATGGGTCTGATCCTTCAAAAAGATAGCCAGGTCTCCTTCCACTGCCTGCATGCCAATGTATTTTGTCTCATTCGTATCCTCTTTCCACGATTCATCAATTTCATTGGAAGGGATGGGATATCCCGGCCCGGTCTTAACCACATATCCGCTGTGAATATCCTCTTTTTCCTTGACGGTAGCGGGTAGTACAAGCCCGCTTTTAGTTCGGGTCTCCAGGTCCCGCGGCTTAATAAGTACACGGTCGCCGACGACAATAAATTTTTCAACAGAATTGAGATATTCTTGAATCATTCGTGCTATAATTTCGTGATGCCAATTAACTTCAGTGATCGATACGCTCGTAAGTTAACTTCTTTACTGATCAATATGAACTATCGATTTTGTTTAAAATAGCAGCTCTCTTTGGATTTATCCAATAGACCTGGTGGGGGCCAATTCCGGCATGAAAAACTGTTTTTGAACTTTGTCAGATGCCAGGTAAGGATTCGCATATGATGAGAGGCAGTCACTCAGCGCATCCGTAAAGCCCGGTAAAGGCTCAGTCAGTGACACCGTACATCCCAGGATCACATTGTGCGGGTCTACGTAGCATTGCAAATGAGCCATACGTAAACCAAGACTCTCAAGCTGATCGTCGGTTAATTTGCACCATCTCCAACGTCCACAGCGGGGATCTCTCTACTTCCTGAACACATGTAACGATGTTCGTTCAGGTATATTAATGGCTGCAACCCGGCGCAGACAACACCAGCTTGCTTGGAAAATGGAAATAAAATAGAACAGTTGGACCGAGAAGATATGCAAAAAGCTATCGAGCCTATCTTAATACGAAGAAGCGTTTCATACGTATTTTCCGGGAACGCCATATCAAGTTATTAAGCTCTTCACTTGTAATATTAGGCATCGTCGAAGGGGATGGTTCTTCCTGTCTTTCCGGGACCTCCACTTCCCCCATATTAAGATGGTTTAAAAAAAGCTTTAGTTGTCCCCGAAGATAATGAGAGTAGTTCTTTTCAAGTGTTTTGATAATATGCGGCCAAAGTGCCGTATTAGCGGACCATTCAATACCTAATCCTACGGCATTTGCATGGACCTCCTCTGTCAGACAAATATGCAAACACTCATCAATACCGGTGGGCAGGGGCTCGTGACGCATCAGCTTAGGTCCCAATGTCTCTCCGTCAGAAAGCGGAAAGAAACTCTTCCACATTTGATTCGAATAAGGATGATGATAATACACCTCGTAATTGGTGCTGTCTTTACGAAGCTGCTTCATTTCCTTAATCAAAGAAAGTTGTTGATCGCTGTCGATGATATACATATCTGTTATATTCGCTACTTACGATTTCAAAATCCCCCGCTCATCTATCTGTATACAGGCCCTCGAAATAAACTCTCCCGGCCATATTCTGCATCCCTGCCGGCCGTATCGTCATTCCTTCGGTTCGTCTTATATATTGTATAGTCCAGAATGATATAGCTTGTTCCCGATTTTGGGAACAAATCGCCGGATCATACGCGACCGCGTCCAAAAATAAGAGAAAGGACGAACAGAACCAGGAAAATATAAAAAAGTATTTCTGCGATCCCGGCAGCGGCTCCCGCAATACCACCGAACCCCAGGATAGCAGCAATGACAGCAATAATTAAAAAAGTAATCGTCCACCGTAGCATAATAACCTCCGATTATTTATTTTTTAGCGGCAAATGCTATTAAAGTCCCTGCTATTAAAACCACTGCTGAAATAATCATCGGCATCGGATCCCCCTGGCTGACAGTAACCTCAAGTCCCAAAGCGCTTACATGTTCTGTATTATTGATGTAGTTGATGCCGGTGTATACAAGTCCGATTAAGCCAACAATTGAAATAAGATATCCCAACTTCTCCATATCGCGTGCTCCTATTGTTAGGTTTGAGTATTGTAGTGACAGTGAATCTTTTTTGTTCCGAAAAAACTGTTAGAGCGGGCTTATCCCTCCCCTTTAGCGCAGACAGCGCATAATAAACTTCACCACCTCAGGCGTCACCTTCCCATCTTGCAATCGTCCAATACCCGCAAGGGGTTCCCCGGATTTTTGCTTTAATATGCCGTCATATGCAATGGACAACCTATTTTTCCTGTCATCCGGCTCCCGAATATCAAGCACGATATGATGAGTAGTCTCTTCAGTCATCGTCGCGTTCACAAGCACCAGCTCATACGCGAAGTCAAGGATCGGATCACGGAAGCCCCCACCGGTATCTATAGCCGAAAATTCAAGTGCGATATCCGCCGGTTCAACTAACTCCAGCGTTGTTTTGTCAATCGTTACCTTTTCAATGATAGCCGTAATCTGTTGTTTCATAGAAGCTCGGTATTTTATAGCCGTCTTTTGAGAAAAGAGTGTTATATAGCCATTAGTATTTTTGGAATCAACCCATCATGCAGGTCTTCGAGGCAGAGCCGCCGCAGATTTCGCGATACATTCGTTAGCCCGTCTCATCCTGGCCTTTCGTTCCCGGATACGCTTGTTTTACAGGGTACTGTACTTATTCTTAAGTCCGTCTGATCTGGCTGTGAACCCCGGGATCCGATGAACAGGCCGTACAACATCCCAGGGGGGGACCGGTTCATCCCTGTGTCGCGATAGTGTAAAAACATCATGGAATCGTGATTTTAAAATTTCGAATTTAGTAAAATAGATTTTATATATCTCTGGCTATTGCAATGATGCAGAAGAAACCTGTAGCCTTATTTTTTGCAAAAACATGGACTGACTTCAGGGTGACACGATATTTGTGGTGGCCTCTGTAAGTCTGGTAATTAATACAACGACCTGAATAAATTAATTATACAGGTAGAACGATAATCCGATAATAATCTTCAACACACAATAGAATATGGATCGCAAAACTTTTTTCTCTCTTACTTCAGCAGGCATCGTAGGCAGTACCCTCATGCACAGCTCTGAGGCGGACAGTCAGGATTTCAGGCGCCAGGAAAAGCGATACCAGGATGGCAGGAGCCCCTGGCCCCTCTGCCTGGATACGGCTACCATTCGTCCGGCCAATCTCCGGGATAAAATTAAAATCGCTTCCGAAGCCGGCTTCGATGCGATCGAACCCTGGGATGGAGAGCTGGAAGAATTCGAAGAAAAAGGCGGCGATCTCCGGGAGCTGGGCAAAGAGATCAAAGATCGCGGCTTGTTTGTGCCCAGTGTCATCGGCCTGTGGAATGCCCTCCCTCCCACGGAAGAAAAGTGGAAGGCCTCGCTCAAAGATACCCGGCGCCGGATGCGCATGGCTTCCGATATCGGCTCAGAACATATTCAAACGATTCCCAATACTGTAGGCGAAAACTACGACTTGCGCTGGGTTACCGACCGCTACCGGGATATCATCGAAATAGGAATATCAGATTACAATATTAAACCTGCCCTCGTGTTTGTGAAGTTCTTCCCTCTCAAAACGATGGGCGAGGCCGCCGCTATTGCGCTCAATGCAGACCACCCGGAAGCAAAGATTATCCCCGATACCTTTCACATGTATATAAGCCAGGGCGGATTCAACGGGTTACCGCTCCTCGACGGGACAGCCATGGCGATCTTTCAATTTGCCGATGCTCCGGGCGCTCCCGGAGTCGATCAGCTTGAGGATAAGCATCGCGTATTCCCGGGAGACGGTGTACTTCCCCTCCCGCACATTTTAAGCGACCTAAAAAAGACCGGCTTCCGCGGCTGTATTTCCCTGGAACTCTACAATCCGAACTACTGGGAACAGGATCTTCAGAAAATTGCCGAGACAGGCCTCCACAAAACGTTGGGCGTAATGGAAAAAGCGGGGGTGTAGCCCGGATCATTCGTACAGCTCTTCATCTTCGGGCCCTATGGTAATGAGTTTACGCCAGGCTTTAAAGAGCATCACGCTGGCAGCCACGGCAACGACGGTAATGAACCCGGCCAGGATCCAGCGGCCGTAAATCCAGTAGCCGGTGGCAAAAAGCGCCCCGTACACCGCAACCGATCCCAGGACCATGCAGAAGATCCCCTGGGGCACCCGCCAGGCTTCATCTTTGTAGACCTGCACTTCCCTGCCCGCCTGTTCGGCGATATCCAGGACGCGCTGCCAGCCGGGCCCGCCGGGACGTGCAACCTCATAAAAATGCAGCAGCGTTTTCTGGGAGGTAGGACGAACCATGTACGTGACAGATATCCAGCCAATAGTGGTGATAGCCACCCCGATCACGACCTGCTCCCACCCGGTCAGCTCCGGGAGTCCGGTGTAACCGTGGAAAAACTGAAAGTAGACCGCAATAACGAAGGAAATGACCATCGCCGCTATCTCACTTCCGGCGTTAATCCGCCACCAGAACCATCGCAGGATAAACAGCAGCCCGGTCCCGGCCCCGATCTGCAGTAAAATCTGAAAACTTCCGAGCGCGTCCTGCAGCAGCAGGGCTAATCCCCCGGCTACGACCATTAAGAGGACCGTAGAAATACGTCCCACCATCACCAGTTCCTTCTCTGAGCTGGCGGGATTGATAAATCGCTGATAGAAATCATTGACCAGGTAGGATGAGCCCCAGTTCAGGTGGGTCGAAATCGTCGACATATAGGCGGCGGTCAACGAAGCGACAACGAGTCCCAGCCATCCGGTCGGAATGAAGGTAAGCATGGCGGCATAGCCCATATCGTCGCCGGCCACCGAAGCGGCATCCGGAAAGGCTTCCTTCATGGAGGCGATATCCGGGAAAACGATAATCGAGCAGAGTCCGACAATAATCCAGGGCCAGGGTCGCAGGGCATAGTGGGCGGCATTGAAAAAGAAAACCGCTGCAATCGAATTGTTCTCATCTTTGGCGGCAAACATGCGCTGGGCAATATAGCCACCGCCCCCCGGTTCCGCCCCGGGATAGTACACACTCCACCACTGCACCGCCAACGGGATAATAAAGACTCCGAGAGCCTGGGCGGGGTCATTGAAATCAGGTAGAATATTCAGCTGGCCAACCACTTCAGGATGTTGAAACAGTCCCTCGAAACCACCCACCTGCGGGTGGTTAAGCGCTACATAGGCAGCGATAATACTTCCGCCGATCGCCAGGAAAAACTGGAAAAAATCGGTAAACAAAACTCCCTTAAGTCCTCCGAGCGTACTGTATATCACCGTTACGATGCCTCCGATCACGACGGTCTCTACGGGACTTAGTCCCATAAGCACGCCGGCAATCTTAATGGCAGCCAGCGACACCGTAGCCATGATGACCACATTGAAGACAAAACCAAGATATATCGCCCGGAAGCCGCGCAAAAACGCCGCCATTTTCCCGCTATAGCGCAGCTCATAAAACTCAACGTCGGTCAATACACCCGAGCGTTTCCAGAGGTGGGCGTAAACAAAGACCGTAAGCATGCCGGTCAGCAGGAACGCCCACCAGACCCAGTTCCCCGAAACCCCGTCGGTGCGCACGATATTTGCCACCAGGTTGGGAGTATCCGTGGAAAAGGTTGTGGCCACCATGGAAATACCGAGCAGCCACCACGGCATGTTTTTGCCCGCCGCAAAATACTGTTGTGAGCTCTTACCCGCCTGACGGGCCACCACCAGTCCAATGATAACAGAAAAGAGCAGATAGGCTCCGATTATGGTCCAGTCGATAGGTGCAAGTTCCATAAAACGTAGTTCCGTTAGATATTCATTTAAGGGTTAATTGTTCGATGTCTTCCAGGCTCAAAAACCGAGGCATTTTCAATCAAAAACCAACAAGCTATTTGTACTTTTCCGCAAAATCGCTATTATAAAAAACTTTAAAATAACAGAAATGTAAATAACTAATCCCTAAATGAAAGTAAAATACTTTCTTTTTAAAATGACATTTCATTATCCCGTCTTTTCAACCCAGTCATCGAACGGACGGGCAGGTAAAAAAAATCTGTTCGGGTAACTTTAAACAAAATAATGATACGTTCACTTCTCCTTTCTTTTGTACATTACTATAAATAACACCTGGCATCATATTTATATCTTCGTAAGATTATTATAAAAGGTAACAACCGCTCATGAGTAATGAAATAACCGAAGAGGCGACCCTGCAAGAACAGGTTGACGAGCAGAAATCCGGCGTTCGGCAAAAGTACGGCACCTTTGGTGGTGTGTTTGTGCCTACGCTTCTTACCATACTGGGCGTGATTCTTTTCCTCCGGGAAGGATGGGTGATCGGGAATGCCGGACTGCTGGGCGGGTGGCTTATTATTACGCTTGCTTTTGTTATCGTCACCTTTACCGCCCTTTCGATGTCGTGTATTACTACAAATATTCGCATAAAGGCGGGGGGAGCGTATTCTATTATTTCACAGTCACTCGGTCTTGAGGTGGGGGGCAGCGTGGGCGTTCCCCTGTATCTCGCACAGACTTTCGCCATTACCATGTACATCTTTGGTTTCAGGGAGGGATGGCTCTATATCTTCCCGGCCCACTATGCCATAGTGGTCGACTTCGTAGTATTTGGAACGTTGTTCGTTATTGCATTTATGAGTGCCAGGCTGGCTTTCAGAATACAGTATATTATTCTGGCTGTCATAGCCGGGGCATTGATTTCTGTCGGTGCCACCGTTTTTACAGGCGCCATGGAACATAGTATTCAATGGTGGGGAGAGTTCCCCGGAGCCCCGGAGAATGGTTTTGAGGGCGTCAGCTTTTGGGTGGTATTTGCAGTGCTCTTTCCCGCGGCAACCGGGATTATGGCAGGGGCCAATATGTCCGGAGAGCTCAAAGATCCCTAGAAAAGTATCCCCTTGGGAACCATCTCTGCAATCGTCATTAGTTATGTTATATATATGGCCTCGGGTTATTGGTTTGCAAGGGTGGCCCCGGTGGATGAGCTGGTAAGCAACTATAATGTAATGATTGATTATGCCTTGTGGGCACCAGCTGTTCTGGGCGGATTATTGGGTGCCACCTTTTCATCGGCACTGGCATCCATTGTGGGAGCGCCCCGTATTTTACAGGCTCTGGGCGATCATCGTATTTTTCCCGGTGGAGAAATATTCTCAAAATTGTCAGAAAATGGCGAGCCCCGGAATGCTATTCTCCTGATCGGAGGCATTGTCCTGGCCACCCTGCTGCTTCGCGACCTTAATACCATCGCCCCGCTCATTACGATGTTTTTTCTTATTACATATATGATGATAAATCTGGTCGTATTCGTTGAGCAGTGGATGAACATGATCAGTTTTCGTCCCACGTTCGGCATTCCGAGGTTCGTTCCGTTCATAGGCACAGCCGGATGCCTGTTCACCATGTTCATCATTAATCCCACTTTTGGGCTTATTGCCATGGGGTTTGTGGTTCTAACCTATTTGTATCTTACCAACAGAAAACTAAAAGTACCCTATGGGGATATGAGAAGCGGTCTTTTTGTATCACTGGCCGAGTGGGCGGCGAAGCGCGTTTCCCTTCTGCCGGAAAATAATGAGCGCGCATGGAAAGCAAATCTGCTCGTGCCAGTACGCAGCGCAAGGGAACTTCGCGGCAGTTTTAGCCTTATCAGAAACCTGGTATATCCCAAGGGATCGGTTAAGCTGGTGGGGCTGTCGGGAGCGGGAGATGATAGCGAACTCAGGGATTCGCTGATGGATTTTGCCATGTCATTTAGCAGAGAAAACGTATATGCAAGATGGAGTGTTATAGATTCCGATAATTTTGAAGAAGCGATATTAAACTCACTCCAAACATTACAGGGGACATTTTTCAGGCCCAATATTCTCTTCCTGAGGTTGCCGAATCATAAAAGATATGACAGGGAAATTCACTCTATCATCAACCAGGCGAGGTTAAATAATATGGGGATCCAGCTTTATGTAGAGGATACCATAGCACAGCTTGGCCGAAGTTCATCGGTAAATGTATGGATGCGTGAAAGGAGTCCCGACTGGGATTTGAGTATGGAGCTGGGAAATATTGACTTGGCTCTGCTTACGGCCTACAAATTAAAAATGAACTGGAATGCCACCATGAGAATGATAACAGTGGTGGATGAATCACAGGTAGAACAGGCCTATGACTACCTGGAAAACCTGCTGGATGTCGCCCGCCTCCCGGATGTTCAACCGCATGTTGAGATCGGTACCTTTATAGAGGCCATCCAAAATGCTCCACAGGCAGATGTTGACTTTTTGGGATTGCGCCAGGATCCCGACCTGGACGAACTCCGACTCTTCGTAGAGCGTACGCAGTCGGCCTGTGTTTTTGTGGCTGATTCCGGCAATGAAAATATCCTGGCCTGACAGATCCTATCCCGGCAAATGCACATGACTTCGGGAGATCAAAACTCATATGCCAACGGCTTCACCCGGCGGTGAGGCATCTCATTTATAAAGTGTAATACCGGTGAGCAATAGTAACTCAGTGATTAAAACCAGTCGACATAAGTAGCCTTTGAAAAATAAAAGAACCAGAAAGATGCCCGACTCCTAATTACATTCAGTCCCGCATCAGCTTTTTGTACTGCACGCGCTCGGGGTGATACCTGGACCCGAGTCGTTGTTCACGATTTTCTTCGTACTCCGAGTAATTTCCATGAAACCAGTACA
Organism: Fodinibius roseus; assembly: GCF_900129315.1. Lineage (GTDB taxonomy): Bacteria > Bacteroidota > Rhodothermia > Balneolales > Balneolaceae > Fodinibius > Fodinibius roseus. The sequence continues at coordinate 34,439 of NZ_FQUS01000019.1, read as the reverse complement.
CCTGGCTGTTGCCCTCAAAAGCCAGCATGTGCGTGGCAATGCGATCCAGGAACCAGCGATCGTGGGAGATTACGACGGCACAGCCCGCAAAATCCAGCAGGGCCTCTTCCAGGGCCCGGAGGGTATGCACATCCAGATCATTTGTTGGCTCATCGAGCAGCAGTACATTTGCTTCCTGCTTCAGCATCTTGGCCAGGTGCACCCGGTTACGTTCTCCACCCGAAATTTCGCTGCACTGTTTCTGTTGATCGGTCCCGCTGAAGTTAAAACGGGCCGTATATGCCCGCGAATTAATTTCGCGATTGCCCAGCTTTACGACCTCCCTGCCATCTGATATTTCCTCCCAAATGGTCTTTCCAGGGTCCAGCGGACGCTTCTGGTTTACATACCCAAGTTCCACACTTTCGCCGATCTCAATCCTACCGCTGTCGGGTTCCTCTTCCCCGGTGATCATCTTAAAGAGCGTTGACTTTCCGGCGCCGTTGGGACCAATAACGCCCACAATCCCTCCCGGCGGGAGGCTGAAGTTCATGGCCTCAATAAGGAGCCGGTCGTCGTAGCCTTTGGATACATCATGGGCTTCAATCACTTTATCCCCGAGTCGAGGTCCGGCCGGAATAAAAATCTCCATATCCTCGCGCTGTTTCCTGCGCTCTTCCGACAGCAATTCTTCGTACTGATTGATACGCGCTTTGCTTTTTGACCGCTTGCCTTTAGGATTCTGTTGAATCCATTCGAGCTCTTTCTGCAGAGTTTTTTGCCGCTTGGATTCCTGCTTTTCTTCCTGTTCCAGGCGTTTCTTCTTCTGTTGCAGCCATGAGCTGTAGTTCCCTTCAAAGGGGATGCCCTCACCGCGATCGAGTTCCAGAATCCATCCTGCTACGTTATCCAGGAAATAGCGATCGTGGGTAACAGCGATGACCGTCCCTTCATACCGGGCCAGGTGCTGTTCCAGCCAGGCCACCGACTCGGCATCCAGGTGGTTGGTCGGCTCATCCAGGAGCAGGACATCCGGCTTTTTCAGTAAGATGCGGCAGAGCGCCACGCGGCGAGCCTCACCACCGGATAGGACTTCAACCGGGGTGTCAGCCGGCGGGGTGCGCAGGGCATCCATTGCCTGCTCGAGTTTACTGTCGAGCTCCCATGCCCCGAGCTGTTCAATCTTTTCCTGGAGTTTCTCCTGCTTTGCAATCAGCTTCTCAAAGTCGGCATCGGGATCTCCGAAGGCGGCATTCACCTCCTCGTATTCAGCCAGCAAATCGATTTGATCCTGCACGCCTTCCTGCACAATCTCCCTGACGGTTTTATCGGGATCCAGTTTGGGCTCCTGGGGCAGCATTTCGAAAGAAATGCCTTTATTGCGCGACACTTCGCCCAGGTACTCCTCGTCTTTGCCGGCAATAATGTTCAGCAGCGTACTTTTGCCGGAGCCGTTATTGCCGAGCACGCCGATCTTGGCGCCGTAAAAGAAGGAAAGGTAGATATCTTTAAGTACATAATTGTTGGGTTTGTAAATCTTGCTGACCCCAACCATCGAAAAAATAACTTTTTGATCACTCACTGCACTTTAATTAGGAATTAGGAATTAATATACGTCCTGATTGGAATCTGTCAATTATAATCACAATGAATACGTAACTAATAGGTAATCTATAAATTCTTGCAGCCGTAATTTCTCTGATATTTCCAGCGTTCATACAATCGCAGATACGGATCAAAGCGGGTAGCTGATCTCCTCTTCCAGTTCATCCGAACTAACATATAGAGCCTTTAAGTGTCCTGCCGCAAATATCAATGTAATAAAATGACAGGCCAAAAAATCATTAAGAATTTTTTTACGTCGTTGAATTATTCTGGCTAAACAATATAAAAAAGTTCGCAATTCCTAGTTCCTAATGCTCAACGTCAGTCCTTTCAAAAAATAGCGCAATACCTGATCCCCGCATTCACGGTAGTTTTTGTGTCCCTTGCGGCGAAAAAGGGCGCTCATTTCATGCTTGGAAAGCGAAAATCCGGCCCGCTCCAAAATATCGTGCATGTCTTTTTCCCGAAGTTTAAAGGCCACCCTCATCTTCTTCAGCACCATATTATTGGTAACCGGTGTTTTAATAGGTCGCGGTGGGTGATCCTTGCTTTTTCCCCGCTTGTAATAAATAAGTCCGTCGAGAAAATAGGCCATCAGTTCATCACTGCTGTCACTTTCCTTTTCATTCTCTGGCTCGAAAATAGCTGCCACCTCTCCCCGTTTGGGTTCGTAGTCTCTCAATTTCAGGATATGGGCAATTTTAATATCATCCAGATCCAGCATATAGCGGATACTCTGTATTATGTCGTCATTTCTCATGGAACGTTAAAAGTTTCAGGCGGGATTAAGGGGTTGGTGTAATACCGGCTGAAAGGTACGGGATTTATACCTGATCATAAAATGTAACCGACGGTTGCGCTTTTATTAAAATTTGTTATAATAGTGATTCGGTGAAAAGTTCACAGGAACGGGATAAAATAAGATCTGCCGGGGACGGTACGCTTTGACCGATAAAAGCAATCATAAAAACAGTTGCCATTTAATTAAATAAAACAACTATGTACGGATACTTCTTGTCGGCACTGTTGATTGCAGCAATCCTCTTTATTGTCGTAAGTACGTCCCGGTGGAAACTGCACCCCTTTCTGGCACTGCTGCTGGCCGCCTTCGGGGTTGGCCTTTTCTCCGGCCTGCCGGGCTCCGAGACGGTAACGGCCATTACCGATGGGTTTGGCGGCACGCTGGGTTCCATCGGTATTGTCATTGCCGCCGGCACGATCATCGGATCACTGCTGGAGAAGAGCGGCAGTACAAAAGTGATAGCCGAGCTGGTAATACGAGGCATCGGCAAGGCACGGTCGGCCCTGGCGATGAGTCTCACCGGAGCCATCGTTTCTATTCCGGTCTTCTGCGATTCGGGTTTTGTCATTCTATCCCCGCTGAACCGTTCGCTTGCCTCCGAAACCAAACAGTCGCTCGCTACTTTTGCCGTGGCCCTGAGTATGGGACTTTATACCACGCATGTCTTTATCCCGCCGACGCCCGGCCCCATTGCCGCCGCCGGAACCCTCGAGGCCGATATCGGGTCCGTCATTCTCCTGGGGATAGCCGTAACCATCCCTGTAATTTTCGTAACGTATTTATTTGCCAATTATATCGGCAGACAAATCTATATCGATCCTGATGAACCGGTAACCTCTGACAGCCGCCGCGGGGAGGGGACCACCCCGGAGCAGCCCGCTTCAAGGGCCCATCAGCCTACTCCCGTAACGGCTCTGCTCCCTATTTTGGTCCCGATGCTGCTCATTGCCCTGGGATCGATCGCCGCTCTGCCTTCCGCACCGCTTGGAGAAGGCTGGGGATCGGCGGTCATTCATTTCCTGGGCGATCCCAATACGGCACTCATTATAGGGGTCTTTCTGGCATTCCGGACCATACACCGGGAGCGGCGGGGATCCAGGGTCTATGGCGAATGGGTGGGAGAGGGACTTAAGAGCGCCGGGACGATCATCCTGATTACGGGGGCGGGCGGAGCCTTCGGAAGTGTGCTCCGGGCTACGGAGATCGGCGGTTTCCTCGGACAGCTGCTGGCAGAATGGAATATTGGCATTTTCCTCCCGTTTCTGATTGCCGCTGCGCTCAAGACGGCCCAGGGGTCGTCGACGGTAGCCATCATCACCAGTGCCTCTATCATGCTGCCGCTGCTGCCGGAGGCGGGAATGGCAGAGGGACTCGGTCCCGTACTGGTGACGCTTGCAATAGGGGCGGGGGCAATGACCGTTTCCCATGCCAATGACAGCTATTTTTGGGTGGTCAGCCAATTTTCAGGGATGAATGTCTCCCAGGCCTACCGCCTTCAGACGATCGGTTCAGCCGTAGCAGGTGTCACGGGCATTATGATGGTTTTCCTGTTGAGCCTGTTCCTGCTCTGAGTGTTTTAGTTACCGGCTATTGGTTACGGGCAGGTTACGTATTTCTAAATTTTGTGCCAAAAAACTAATCTTGAAATTATGTGTACTTGACACTCGCAGGGAACGGGGTCCCGAAGGATGCCGTTATTTGGGACTTCGTGCCAGGAAACTGCTTCAAAATTTACACTTACCGCAGTATCGCCAGCTGCTCAAAGTCAGGGGACACCTCGAGCGTATAGGTCCCCCCTGATGCTTCGGGCAGCGGTTTTTCCTCCCCATCCAGCTGGACAGCCGAAGGGGTAAACGGTAATCCGATAATATTAATCCTGGTATGGAGGTAAGAGGGACGGTAAGCGCCCTCCCGTTCTGCTGTAATCGTCATCTTTTCATCATCGGATTTCATCGTAAATGTGGTAAGCCGGTACTTGCCGTCCCGGTACTCATGGCCCTCCCCGGCATCTTCATAGAGCTGACTGGCAGCCTGTGACTCGCTGTAATAAGCATTCAGCTCCAGCCATTCCGGTTCCCGTTCCCCGGTATACTGCATCACCTCACGCAGCGGCAAAACAGTCCCTCCTTTTACAAAGAAGGGCACCTCTTCCAGAGGCGCCGGGATCGTATGTTTCCGGGTTCCCTCATAGCTCCGGTTCGTGCGGAAATCGTACCAGCGGCCTTCGGGGAAATAGGTTTCAACCTCGGTCTTACCCTTGTCAAGGACGGGTGCAACCAGGATGTGATCTCCAAATAAGAATTCATCGTTCTCTGTAAGGGCCTCCTCATCCCTCTGGTCGAAATAGCCGAGGGGACGCAGGATGGGTGTATACTCCCGTATATATTTGTAGAATGCCGTGTAAAGATAATGGAGCAATCGATACCGCAACTCGATAATGGAACGGTTAATGGCGGTATATTTATCCCCGAAAATCCAGGGTTCCTGGTCGGTATCGACCTGGGCTTTTCGGAGCTCCACTTCCTCTTTTTTAACGGCGGCGGCCCCATCCACATTGTATCCCATGGTATGATTTCGGAAAAGCGGATGAAAAATGGCCAGCTGCAGCCAGCGGGTGAAGAGCTCCGGGCTGGGCTTGTCGACGAATCCCCCCACATCCGATCCCACAAACGAGTATCCCGAAATGCTGAGCCGCAGCGACTGTTCATTGGCCAGCCTCAAGTGATCCCAGCTGGCAATATTGTCGCCGGTCCACAGCGCGGCATAACGTTGTCCCCCCGCAAAATTAGCCCGGGTAAGCAGAAAAGGGCGTTTATCGGGATTGTGCTTCTTCATTCCATCCAGCGAGGCCCGGGCCATCTGCATGCCATAGATGTTGTGGGCCTTTTTATGGCTGCAGGGATGTCCGTCGAAATGATGACGGATGTCGTTGGGAAAGGTTTTGGACTCGACTTCAAAGACCGCCGGTTCGTTCATATCGTTCCAGATACCGCTGATGTTCTTCTCGGCCATCAGATCCTCGTAGAGGCTCCCCCACCAATCGCGTACTTCAGGATGGGTAAAGTCGGGGAATGTACACTGGGAGGGCCAAACCGGAGCTATGACAATCTCTCCGTCGGGACGCGTACAAAAGTAGTTGTTCTCCAGTCCCTGCTGATATACAAAATAGTCCTCGTCCACCTTTACGCCGGGATTGATCATCACGATGGTTTCAAAGCCCTGCTCACTCAGATCGCTGATCATCGTCCCGGGATCGGGAAAAAGCTCCGCATCCCAGGTAAACGTCCGGTAATTATCCATATAGTCGATATCCAGATAGATCGCATCGCAGGGAATCCGCTTATCGCGAAAGGTTTCAGCCAGTTCCCGGACCCGCGACTCGGGGTAATAGCTCCACCGGCACTGGTGGTATCCCAGCGCCCACAGCGGCGGCATCTCCGGCGTGCCGGTAAGGCGGGTGTAGCGCTCCGTGACATCGGTAAGACCCGGCCCGTTGATAAAGTAGTAATTCATCACCCCGCCCTCCGAAGAGAAGCTGCTTATGTTGTTTTCCTTACGGTCGAAGCTGAAGCGGGTACGGTAGGTATTATCAAAGAAAATGCCGTAAGCGCGCCCGTTATGCAGAGCCGCGTAAAAGGGGACACTGCGATATAACGGGTCTTCGCCCCTTTCATAGGCATAGGCGTCGGTATTCCAATTCTCAAAAGCACGTCCCCGTAAATTCTGTTCGTAGGCCTTGTCGCCCAGCCCGTAAAAACGATCCCCGACCGGGGCCTGTTTGGTCACTTTTATCTCGGAAATACCTTTCATCAGGCTTTCGCGCCGGTAGAACCCATGCTGGTCCTCACAGAGCATGTTTCCATCAGAATCAAAAAAGTGAACCAGCAGGTTCTTTTTCGTTACAATACCATTCACCCGGGGGGTAGAAAACTGGAAATAGCCTTCGTCCTCTTCAAACTGCAGGTCAACATCCTCTGGCTCAAAACCGGGATTAATGGCATAGGAAAAATCAGACCGCACATCGCCCACCAGAAAATAGGTGAGTTGTATGATATCCGGGGTTTGTACCCGGATCTGCAGCTCGACATTGTTTTCGGTCCTGAAAATAAGTTGTTGATCCCCGCGCTCATGACTAACGACTCTCCCCGGCCGGTGACGGCTGATTATATCAGGTTTCCGGTCGCTGGTCTCATCAATGGCATTGTTTTCTTCCTGTGGCTCTGTTCCTGGCATGCAAATTTGATCTGTATTTTTTTATGACAACAGAAAATATAAAATAACAGTCATAATACAACGCTTTCTTCCTTTTTTTGTCATTTATTCCTTAACCTAAAAAATACCCGTTGGCCAATTCGGTATAGGCTTTTACCTGCTGCTCAATCCACCGTTGATCCCGCTCCAGCTCGTCGGCCATCAGCCGGGCCACCGGCTCGGCAATCTCTATGCTGGCCCGGGCATCCAGCAGCAGTGACCGGGTACGGCGCGCAAGTACATCCTCAACCGTGCGTGCCATTTCACTGCGGACGGCCCAAATGACCTCCGCCGCTGTATAGGGCAGATGGGGATGGAGTTTCGGGTTGCCGTCCGGATGCCCCGAAGCGATTTTTTTAAGGGCCAGGGCATCGGAGCCATACCCCTCAAAGGGGTCGGCGGCCTCCGTATTTTTAAGCCATCCGTGCAGGCGCAGGTTTTCGGTCACAGACTCCCGTTCATCCAGTCCCGCTACCACCGCCGCTTCGTCAATCGTATCCTCGGCCATCTTGCGATAGGTTGTCCATTTTCCCCCGGCAATGGTTACCAGCCCCGACGGATCAATAAGCAGGGTATGATCGCGGGAAATGGAGGCAGTATCATCGTTTCCCCCGCGCGCCACCAGAGGACGAATGCCGGCAAAAACACTGAGTACATCATCGGGTTCGGGATCCTTTGTCAGATAACGCGCCGCGTGGGTCAGCAGAAAATCGATTTCCTCCTGCCGGGCGCGCGGTTCGAGGCTGGGTTCATCAATGGGCGTATCGGTTGTACCTACAATGATTCGGTTATGCCACGGCACCGCGAACAGTACCCGCCCGTCATCCGTTTTGGGTACCATAATCGCACTTTCACCCGGCTGGAACGAACCGTCAAGCACGATATGCACGCCCTGGCTGGGCCGAATGATCCCCGGGGCATCGGGATTATCCATCTGCCGGATAGTATCCGTAAAAGCCCCGGTCGCGTTTATAACCGCACGGGCCTGCAGCTCAAAACGATGCGTTCCCTCACGGTCTTCCACCTTCACGCCTGAAACCAGCTTGTTCGCCTTGAGCAGGCCGGTCACTTCCATATAATTAACACCGATGCCTCCCTCATCAAATAACGTCTGCAGCAGGTTGACAGCCAGGCGGGAATCGTCAAACTGGGCATCATGGTAGATAATGCCCCCATCGAGGTCGTCGGGCTCAAGGGTCGGTATATGCTCCAGCGTTTCCTCTTTGGACAAATGCTCGGAAGGTCCCAATCCCAAATCTCCGGCCAGCTTGTCATAAATCTTGAGTCCTATGCCGTAAAACGGGCCTTCCCACCAGTCGTAATTGGGAACAATAAAAGATTGATTCTTAACCAGGTGCGGGGCGTTTCGGCGAAGCAGTCCCCGCTCGCGTAGTGCTTCGAGCACAAGCGACACATTCCCCTGCCGCAGGTAGCGCACGCCTCCATGGACCAGCTTGGTGCTTCGGCTGGAGGTCCCTTTTGCAAAATCGTGCTGCTCCAGTAAAAGCGTACGATAACCGCGCGATGCCGCCTCCACAGCCGTACCAAGACCGGTAGCCCCGCCGCCTATAATAATGAAATCCCATATTTGGGGATCATCGGTCAATTCAGTGACAATGTCATCTCTTTTCATCTTCATGAGAAAAAACCTTATTATTAGATTGTTACTTTCCACTGCGGCTGAGGGAAGCGACCCTATACTAACAGTTGCCTATATATTTATAAGCAATTAAAGATTTACCTTTCACAAAATCTAATGAAAAGTAATTGCTTTCCTTACAGATTTAAATTTTTGGCAAACCCTTCTAATACTCCACCCTCACAAACCAGAGACGCGAAGGCGTACCGGCATAACCCTTCTGGTGGCATATCACTATTTCGCATATTAACTTTAGATAAAACTTTTTAAACGCTGCCTACTCCTTCTATCCTCTATCCGAATGGTCAGGAATAAACAAACTGTTATAAAAATCATTGCACGGATTGGTTTTCTTGCAAAGGGTCTGGTCTATTTTATGGTTGGCTTGCTGGCCCTGCAAGCCTCCATTGGGATGGGAGGCAAAACCGCAGGTACAAAACAAGCTCTCCAGGAATTTATTTATCAGCCCTTTGGATCTATCTTATTAATAGGATGTACTGTGGGACTGTTTGCCCATGCAATTTGGAAAATTGTGCAATCACTCCTCGACCCCGAGGACCGGGCCGAAACCAAGGAAGTCATTTTTATCAGAATTGCAGACTTCTTTACCGGCGGTCTCTACCTTTCATTTTCATATGCCGCATGGCAAATTTTTCAAGGTCTCAACACCCGAAGCAGCAGTCAAAGTACCGAAGTATGGGTCGGACAAATATTGGAACTTCCTTACGGAAAATGGCTGGTAATGTTCTGTGCTATACTCATATCGATTACCGGGCTCTACCAGTTTTATTCGGCATATGTTTCCAATTTTGACTATAGCTTTGATACCCGGCACATGAGTCAAAAGAAACAGGTAACCCTTCGGAAATTAGGTCAGATTGGTATTTCCGCCTGGGGCATAGTCTACTGCATGACAGCTATACTTTTTTACCAGGCAGCCCTGACTTATAATCCAGAAGAAGCCGGAGGACTTGATGAGGCACTCAACGCCCTGCGTTCGCAACCCTTCGGAGCATGGATTTTAGGAATTACTGCGGCAGGTCTGCTTATTTATGGGATATATCTTCTTATCTTATCCTATTATCATAAAATTTACGGGTATTAAATTTTGGAGACGATATTTATCTTTGTAAAGCCTTTGAAAAACAAGGAATTTTATTCAAGGTCAGGGCCTCAGGGAGGTTGGAATCGCAGCATATACTCCATATGTGAGCATTTCAACCGATCGATAACGCCGAGATTGGCCAAAAGAACGGTTTTGCAAAGGCTTCTTTGTATATATATTGTTTAACATTGCAAAGCGATGGATTTTATGCTCGATGTAAAATATATTGGCCAAAAATTTTCAGGTTACTCCTTGCAAAGAGTGGCTCAAAAACTTTCTTATTTATTTATCATTCTTGCCGCATCAATGGTTATAAGTTCGTGCGGCACCCTATCGCGTACCAAGGATACAGAACCTGAGAAAACACCGGAGATCGATTTTCCGGATGCGGGAATTCCGGGAAAAAAAATAGAGGAAGGTATGGCCAGCTGGTATGGTCCCAAATTCCAAGGGAGGCTAACGGCTAACGGGGAACAATATGATATGGATCAGCTTACCGCCGCCCATCGCACCCTCCCCTTTAACAGCATTGTACGGGTTCAGAACCTGGCCAACGGAGAGTCCGTTATGGTACGCATCAATGACCGAGGGCCGTTTGCAAAAAACAGGATTATTGACTTGTCGAGGAAGGCGGCCCGCCAGATCGGGATGATTGGACCCGGCACCGCCAAAGTGGCGTTGATACTGATGAACGGCAGCCTTGAACATTCCTCTGTGGCGGACCTTAAAACACCCACCTATACCGTACAGTTGGGGTCTTTCCGTGATGAATCCAAAGCTTTTGAACTTTCCAGAAAGATTCGCGGTTCTCGCGTTAAAGCGATCAACCATTCCAAAGATACCGTTCATCGCGTTTATTACGGTACTTTTATCGAAAAAGCCAAAGCTCGCCAAAAAAAGCAGGAGCTGAGGGAGCGGGGCTTTAACGGCTATGTAAAACAGATCCAGAACTGATTAAAGATGCCCTGGGACTGTCTGACCGTATATCCGCAGCGGGGGGTTATCTGCGGACACACTCTTGCCCGGAGCGCACCAAAACTAATAGTATTTTTCTATAAATCCATGAATGTTTCAATGGCGCCCAAATTAAACAGCGCGCTGGCCTATACCATTACTCAGCGGGCGTTTTCAATTCCTTCTGGAGCTTGTTCCAGTCAGCCAGAAAGCGCTCAAGGCCACTGTCCGTCAGCGGATGATGAAGCAGCTGGTCAATGACGCTCAGTGGCATCGTAGCAACATCCGCTCCCAGGCGCGCCGCCTCCAACACGTGCATCGGGTGACGAATACTGGCAGCCAGGATTTCGGTTTCGAATCCATAGTTGTCGTAGATAGTGACCACATCTTCAATGAGCTGCATGCCGTTATCGGAAATATCATCCAGACGGCCGATAAAGGGAGAAATATAGCTTGCTCCCGCCTTGGCAGCCAGCAACGCCTGGGTTGCGGAAAAGCAGAGAGTACAGTTGGTGCGGATCCCTTCATCAGAGAGGCTGCGAATGGCCTTAATCCCTTCTTTAATCAAGGGAACTTTTACCACCACATTATCAGCAATCTGAGCCAGGTGACGCGCTTCAGCCATGATGTCATCATACTCCGTAGAAACCACTTCGGCCGAAACGTCGCCTTCAATCATGTTGCAAATCTTGGCAATATGTCCCTCGAAATCGGCCACTCCGATCTTGGCGCATAAGCTGGGATTCGTAGTTACTCCATCCAGTACTCCCAGATCGTGGGCTTCCTGTATTTCATCAAGGTCAGCGGTGTCAATAAAAAATTTCATAATTCCCTTTAAGCTATAGTTGGCTGTTTCTGTTTATCAGAGGGCTTTGCAAAACTGTTCTTTTGTTCAATCTCAGCATGTTCGCGAATTCAAAATATTCACCTATGCCTTTATATTCCGCGCTTTCAGACTCGCTCTGGCTTTGATTCTGATCTGAACTCCTGGTTTTCAAAGCCCTTTGTTTGTTAAAATATAAAAAAAGTTTCTCTTTCTTAAGAGGTTTGGCAATTATTATCGTGGGCCCATTTACAATTGTCCTTCCACTCGCCTTTCAGTGTTCTCAGGAGCTGAAAGCATTGTTCTGGTAACGACATTGTGAGGAACCGCGGCGTAGTTATACAAGCACAGACAGGGTACGCTACCGGGTCAGTTGACCGCATAACAATTTATCCGGAGACCGTTAGCCCATATCCAGCCGTACGCCGAGATTACTGCATTGAATCCAGTCGGTCCCCAGTTTTCACTACGAAGGATGTTAAAAAAGTTAAAAAATGGCCTCCCCCCCCTTTTCAGCGATTTCCCTGTGTATCATTTGCCAATTGTTTTCGTAAGCCCACTGTTGCAAACTCTGATAGCTCTAAAATTATATTCACGTGAAAAAAACATACCATTATTCTTTTTTTATAGCGCTCGTTACGCTTCAGTCATGCGGTGGAACTTCGGAAAACCCCGGCGCTCCTTTCAACAACCCGGGCCAGCAGCGGGCTACCAGCGTTGAAACTATTATCGCTTCATCCCAGTCGATTTCAGAGCAGATCAAATCATTTGGAAATATCCGGGCCCAGGAAATTGTGGATGTGACGCCTCAGGTATCCAACCGGATCACAGAAATTCATGCCGAACTCGGTGATACGGTGCAACAGGGTGAGGTATTAGCCGAAATTTATGCCGTCCCTTTCCGGGATAGCTTTCAGCAGGCAAAATCTCAGCTGGAACAGAGCCGGTCCTCGTACATCAGAGACAGCCTCCAGTTCTACCGGCAGCAGAAACTATACGAGAAAGATCTTATCAGCTCTTCGGAATTTGATAACGCACGGGCCACTTTCCAAAGCAGCAAGGCCCAACTGGAGGCTTCACGGGCCAGCCTGACCCAAAGCCGCGAGGATTTAAATAACACCAACATCACTTCACCGGTGTACGGGGTGGTTTTAAACAGAAATATTTCGGAGGGTGATCTGGCCACTACCGGACAGACGGCATATGAAGTTGCCAACCTTGTAGGTTACCAGGCACGTGTTTTTCTTCCGATGGAGGAATGGCGTAAAGTTAAAATCGGTCAGCCGGTGGATTTTCGCGTCTCAAACCAGCCGCAAGTCAGCGGCAGGGGACGCGTAACACAAATCAGTCCCCGTCTGGATCCTTCCACGGGGCTGGGAGAAGTCGTCATCAGCCTTACCGACCGGGGACCTTCGATCTTTCAGGGCGTGCTCGTTGAATCGATCATTAATATAGAAACCCGGGATAATGCCGTAGTGATTCCTCGCTCAGCGCTGGTCGAGAAGGTCCAAACCCTTATCGAACCCGAATCAAATACCATCCAGCTGGAACGTAGTTATTCTGCCTTTGTCGTTCAGGACGACTCGCTCGCCCTCCGGCGGGAACTCACCCTGGGCATCGAACAGGGCAACCAAATTGAAATTCTGGAGGGCGTACAGGCCGGCGAAGAGGTCATTATTACCGGACAAAATAATCTCGATGACAGTACGAAAGTGCGGGTTGCGGGACAACAGGAATTTGAGGAATCTCCGCAGACGCCTATTGAACAGGCAGAACAGGACGGTGACGCACCATCAGCCGACCGCTCTACCCCGTAATACAGATCAGATATTCCTAATTTATGAAAATTTTAGCACGAAAAGCGGTTGAGCGACCGGTTACTTTCTTCATGACAAGCCTCATCGTCATTGGATTCGGCCTTTTTGGTCTGTCTAATTTGAGGCTTGACCTCTACCCGGATGTCTCCTTCCCCACAATTACGGTCTATACCACCTACGAGGGGGTGGCTCCGGAGGACATGGAAACGCTTATCACCCGCCCCATTGAAGAAGCCGTAGGCAGTATCAGCGGCGTGCGCCGGGTGCGCTCCATCTCAAACCAGGGGGCCTCGGTTGTAAAATTGAATTTCAACTGGGGCACGGACCTCTATATCGCCGAGTCGGATGTCCGCAAGGAGCTCGATTTCGTACGGCGCACGATTCCCGACGACGCCGAACAGCCGATCGTCTTTTCGTATGATCCCAACCAGGAACCGGTTATTGTCCTTACCCTCACCTCCAATACCCGGAGTTCGCGTGAACTGCGCACCATTGCCAAACAGGATCTCGAACAACAGCTGGAGCGCATACCCGGCGTGGCTTCGGCCGAAACGTCCGGTGGGTACGAACGCCAGATCAATATCGACATCAGCAATGAACAGATGCGAAGTTATAACCTGAGCATCGCTACTATCGGTGACAAGCTGCAACAGGAGAACATCCAGGTACCGGCGGGCGAACTGATAGAGGGACGAACGATCTATTCGCTGCGAACGATGGGCGAATTTGAAAACGTAGATCAAATTCGTAATACCATCATCGCGGTCCGCGACGGCGAGCCCCTGCAGCTTAAAGATGTAGCCACCGTAGAAGACGGTATTGCCCAGCCGATTGGCAATGTTCATATTGAAGGTCACGATGGGGTCATACTTAACATATACCGCCAAAGTGATGCCAATGTAGTTACGACGGCAAACGCAGTAGAAAACAGCCTCGATCAGCTGCAGGATATCCTACCCGGTGATATTGAAATAGATATTCTGACCAACCGGGCGGAATTTATCGAAATGTCCATCGATAACCTGTTGTGGACCGGACTGCAGGCCGTCATATTAGTAGTGCTCATTCTGCTGGCCTTTCTGCGAAGCGGACGATCGGCTCTTATCATCGCCATCTCTATCCCGGTTTCGATCATCGCTACGTTCAGCGTAATGGATTGGGCGGAATTAAGTCTAAACATTATCTCTCTTTCCGGACTTACCCTGGCCGTGGGAATGGTTGTGGACGACGCCGTTGTAGTGTTGGAAAATATTTTCCGGTTTAAGGAAGAGGGACAAGACCGGGATAACGCTTCCATTTTGGGAGCTCAGGAAGTAGCCGTCCCCGTAGTAATCTCTACGCTTACTACGCTGGTGGTATTTATCCCGATTTTATTTGTGCCGGGCATAGCTGGTTTCCTCTTTCGCGATCTGGCGCTTACGCTCTCTTTCGCGCTTTCAATCTCTTCCCTGGTGGCCCTCACGCTTATCCCCTTGATGAGTTCCCAGCTACTGACTCCCGGAACGGAAGAAAATAAAGATAACGGTAACACAGAAGATTCCTATCTCAGGCAACTGCTGGACTGGAGCCGCGGGACGGTCTACAAGCGGATCCTGGCCGCGCCCCTGCTTCTGTTGGGAGCTCTCATCTACCCGCTCATCCGGCTGTTCAACTACCTGGCCGGCACCATCGTCACTTTTTTCAGCAGCCGGGTAGGTCCCCCTGTCAGTCGATTCCTCGACCGGCTGGAACATTCGTATAAACATCGGCTTTCGACTTTGCTGGACCGGAGCGGCAGCGTCGTCATTGCGGCCGTCATCCTGTTTCTCGTTACGTTGCCCGTGTTCAACTTTCTTGGGGGAGAGTTTTTTCCCAATGTAGATGACAACTCGTTCATCCTGGATGTCCGGCGCGAACCGGGAGTCAGCCTGTTGGAGCTGGAGCGCTCGATTTCACGGGTTGAACAGATCATCCGCAATGATGTGCCCGAAGCCCGGCTGGTCGTATCCGATTTCGGTGACAAAGAAGGAATTGAGGGGGCAGAAAACCCGGGAGGATACCAGGGCACAGTCCGGGTGGAGCTGGTTCCGCAGGGCGAGCGCCGCCGGTCGGAAAGTGAAATTCTTGCGCCCCTTCTCGATCAACTGGAGCAGGTAGCCGGTACGGAAATTAAAGAAGTACAGCAAGATCCCCTGAGTCCTGAAGGAGAAAACGGCCTTATCGTCCAGATCTACGGGTATGAAATACAGCAAAAGCAAGAACTGGCAGACGCGGTCAAACAGAGGCTGCGGGAGATTAAGGATATTGTAAATGTCTTTAGTACGGCCGACCAGGGACGACCCGAACTGCGTGTGGTCATGGACCGGGAACGCATCTCACGGATCGGTATGACGACATCGCAGGTAGCCACGGCCCTTAGCAATGCCGTTAAAGGGGACCTCGCGACCACCTATGTTGACAAGGGCATAGAATTTGAAGTGCTGGTCCAGCTGCATCAGCGTGATAAAGCGGCCACCGAAGATCTCCGTAACCTGCAGGTGGAAACCCCTGACGGCAACTGGACTCCCCTGTCAAACCTGGCCCGTATCGAGCGCTATAACGGTCCCACCAACATCCTGCGAATCAACCAGGAACGGGTCACCGAAGTCACCGCCGACCTGTCTAATATCGACCTCAAGGAAGCCGCGGACCATACCCGGCAGCAGCTCGATCAGATGAGCTGGCCGGAAGGCTATCGTTACGAGATTGCCGGCTCCGCCGAAGACCAGCAAGCTTCTTTCAACTATCTGCTGATCGCCTTTGTCATTGCGGGTATTCTCACCTACATGGTGATGGCGTCCCAGTTTGAGAGCCTGGTGGAGCCGTTTATTATTATTCTTACCATTCCGTTGGCGCTGACCGGCGTGCTGCTCATGCTCTGGGTCACCGGTACCTCGGTCAGTGTTACTTCGATGGTGGGACTCATTTTGTTATCGGGTATTGTCGTCAACAACGGTATTGTCATGATTGATTATATTAAAATTCTGCAGGCACGGAAGGTGGAACGCAGTGAAGCGATTATCGAAGGCGCCGGACGCCGGCTCCGTCCCATTTTGATGACGGCCGTTACGACCATCCTGTCGATGGTCCCGCTGGCTCTTGAGCTGGGCTCCGGATCTGAGACCTGGAGTCCCATGGCCCGAACTGTTATAGGGGGACTCACAATGTCGACGCTCCTGATGCTTTTTGTGGTGCCCTGCCTGTACAAGCTGATTAACACGATGGTTGAACATCTCGGTTTCGATTCGGTGCATAAGGAGGACCCGATCAGCAACTTCAATGTCAATAAAATGCTATGAAGAAATTTACCGTAGCAGGAGGTATTTTAAAGCGGCCCATTACCGTGATTATGGTTACGCTGGTCGTCATCGGCTTCGGTATGTTTTCTCTGTCGAACCTTAAAGTTACGCTCTATCCCTCCTTCAACATACCGATCCTCGCTGTTTCCACCGGCTATAGCAACGTAGCGCCCGGGGACATGCAACAACTGGTTGTAGAGCCCATCGAAGGAGCGATC
Organism: Fodinibius roseus; assembly: GCF_900129315.1. Lineage (GTDB taxonomy): Bacteria > Bacteroidota > Rhodothermia > Balneolales > Balneolaceae > Fodinibius > Fodinibius roseus. The sequence continues at coordinate 17,929 of NZ_FQUS01000019.1, read as the reverse complement.
TCATCGATCGAAGGCATCGAAACGCTGGAATCCAATATAAGCAAAGGGAGTGCTTTCATCATCCTCCGGCTGAAAAACGGGATCAATATTCGTAATACGGAACTGAAAGTGCGTGAAGAGATTTCTCGCATCCGCAATGAACTCCCCCGGGAGGCCGCCGACCCGGTCATTTTCCAGTTCGACCCGGAAAACTTTCCCATCATGCGGCTCAGCCTGGAAGCTGACAACAGGGGACTGGATGAGCTGCGACGGCTGGGAGTCGAGTTTATTGAACCCCGCATAGAACGACTGCAGGGAGTGGCCTCGGCAGATACGCGCGGGGGACTTGAGCGCAAGGTATTTGTCAATGTGGCGCCCATGTCACTGGCACAGCACCGGCTGATCCCCTCAGACATCGAAGCCGCCCTGCGGTCAAACAATCTGCAGGTGCCCGTCGGAGATATCAGAACCGGCCAGAACAGCTATAGCGTCCGCGCTCAATCAATGTATTCGGGCGTAGAGGAGATTAGGCAAACGATTATAAAAGTCACGGACGAAGGTATTCCCATCCGCATAAAAGATGTGGCAACGGTAGAAGACAGCTTTGCCGAAGTAACCACGCTTGTTGAAATCAACGGCAAAAACAGCGTATCGGTTGAGGTCCAAAAAAAATCGGACGCCAATACGCTGGACGTCGTTAACGCCGTCAAGGATCGGCTATCCGCTATCAACGCGAACCTGCCACCGGGGGTTAGCCTGCAGATACTTACCGATGACGGGGAAAATATCGAAAATTCGATCTCGAATCTGACCCAGTCGGCTCTTGCGGCCCTGGTGGTCGTTATTATCATTCTGCTGATCTTTATGGGCGGCTGGCGGATCGCCCTGGTGGTCGCGGCTACGATCCCCGTCTCCGTAACCGCCAGCTTTGCGGCGATGCATGCTGCGGGACTGACGCTCAATATCCTGACAATTACGGCCCTGGCCCTGGCCATCGGCCTTCTGGTTGACAACGCCATTGTGGTCTCGGAAAGCATTGCGCGCAAACTCGAAGAGAACATCGACAACATGCAGGCCGCTCTCGAAGGAACCAATGAAGTGGTCGGTGCGCTCCTCGGAGCAACGCTCACCACACTGGGTGTTTTCGTACCTATTATCGGTCTTTCAGGTATGCAGGCGCAATTTTTTTCAGAATTTGCCCTTACCATCAGTATCTCTATTGCCATCTCTTTCCTCTCCTCCATCATCCTGGTGCCGGTACTTTCTCTGCTTTTTTTGGATAGTACACATTTTCAAAAAACAAGCGGTGCAACCGACAGCCTAAAGAAACTTGAACAGTGGTATGCCGACTCCCTGCGGTGGGTCATGTTTCGAAAGTGGATGGTCCTTCTCTTTGTCGGGATGATTCTGGGGGGCTCCTACCTGCTGTACAACAGCCTGCAGTTTGAATTTTTACCACAATCGGATACCGGAAGCGTATCCATCAGTGTAGATCTTCCTTCCGGCACCAAGCTGGTCCGGACCGCCCGGGTGTTGCGTGATTTCAGCAACCAGGTCCGGGAGAAAGAAGAGGTGGAGTCCGTCGTCACTCAAATTGGTCAGCGCGGATTCAGGACCCAAACCAATACCGGGCAGATTACCGTAACCCTGGTGGACGCAGAAGAGCGCGAGGTAAGTACCAACCGATTTTCAGTCGGACTTCGCCAGCAGCTTGAGGCCCCCGGGGTGGACGTCACTATTCGGGGCGCCGGGGGAGGCTTCGGCGGTTTTGGCAGCGGTATTGACCTCAGTCTCGTTGGTCCCGAAATAGAAGTGCTGCAAGCGATTTCCGATAAAATCGAGAGGGTGGTACTGGCCGATTCCAATGTCATTTCCGTTGATAACGGTCGCACCGATCCCACGCCCGAGTTACACTTTTATGTGGACCGGCAGCGTATCAGCCGGATGGGGCGTTCCCTGGACGAAGTAGCAAATTCGCTCAAAACCCAGGTCCAGGGCACGCGCGTGGGATACCTCCGGCAGCAGGGACGTGAAGTGCCTATTGAAGTGCGCGCCTCAAAATCTACGTTGACCAATCGGGAACAGCTTTTCGACCTCGAACTGGTACAGGCCGACAGTCAGCGTATTCCGGCAGCGGCACTGGGACGGTTCGAAAGCGTGGAGGGAGTCGATCAAATTTCGCGCAGAGACCGGCAGACCATCCTGGATGTAAATATCCAGGTGGCGGGCAATCCTAATGAGTTCCGGGAAAAACTTACGAATATCATACGGGAGGAAGTCGTGTTGCCCGAGGGATATCGATATGAATTTACGGGCTCTACACAGGATGCGGATGAAGGAACCAATGAATTTATTTGGTCACTGCTGTTTGCCGTTTTATTGACCTATATGATTATGGCATCGCTATTTGAAAATTTCCGGGATCCTTTTGTCATATGGTTCAGTATTCCTCTGGCCTTTTTCGGGGCTCTTCTCGGACTATGGCTCCTGGACACCTCTCTGAGTGCCACCGCTTTTATCGGCATGTTTATGCTGGTCGGTATCATCGTAAATAACGGCATTGTGCTCGTCGATTACATCCATCTTTATACGGAATACCACGAGCAGGCGGACTCCCTGTTCAACAATGCCATTGAAGCCTGCAAACGAAGACTTCGCCCTATCCTGCTGACAGCACTCACGACCATCTGCTCGATGATTCCACTTTCGATAGGTATTGGCGCAGGATCTGAAATGTGGGCGCCTCTCGCGCGGGCAGTTATAGGGGGACTCTTTTTCGGGTCTATTCTTACGCTGTATGTGGTCCCCGTATTTATCATGGGAATAAACAAAAAACGCCGGGACGCTATCAAAAGTCATATGAAATAATCGGGCTAAGACGTTTTTAAATAAGTTCAGTAAATTGCATATTACAGTACAAGGACAAACGTTACTAAAGTGACATATTTATTTGAATTCGTTACCGCATAAAAGGAAAACATATTTATGAGTAAGTCAAAAAACTTTACCCTCGGACTATTGTCAGGCGCACTTGTTGGTTCCGTAATTGCTCTGCTTTACGCCCCCGACAAAGGGAGCAACACCCGGGATATCATTTCGTATCGTCTCAGTACCTATATCGATGAACTATCGCATCTTATTGAGCAACTCTCCGACGAGAAAGCATCGATGTCTGAAGCGAAACGCAAAGGAGATTTGGTTGTGGAAGATGCCCGTAAACGAGCGGAAGATCTGATCAACGAAGCAGAAGACCTGCTGGGTTCTATTGAAAAAGCCAAAGAAGACGTGACCGAATAGGACGTAATACCTCGTTTTTTTACTCCCGGGAACCACGGGCTAACCTCTCTATATCACCGGGAGTATATTCTGGCGTAGCTCCATCTTTACGGGCTACAAAGGAACCCGCGGCATTGGCATACCTGAGGAGCTCTTCCCCCTTCTTTTCGGCCTGTATACCACACACCAGGGCCGCAAGAAAAGCATCCCCCGCGCCCACGCTGTCTTTGACGTTGGCAGGATACCCTTCGTGGCTATACCAGGAGCCGTTCTGATACATGACCGCTCCTTTTGTCCCCGCCGTAACACAAATCAGCGAGCATTGAAAATCAGCCGCCAGCTCTTCTACGGCCCGGCGGCTATCGCCGTTTAACGAATACCATTCAATGAGGCGGAATAATTCATCTTCATTTAATTTTATGATGTCAGCTACCTTCAGGGAATCCCGGATTACCTGACTGTCGATATGGGGAGGTCTCAAATTAATATCCAGAATTTTTTTCAGGTCAAAACCCCACAACTTCCGAATTGCCGATCGGCTTTCGCGGTGGCGCTGTGCCAGAGAGCCAAAGACCAGGGCCCAGCTTTCCCGGGCTATATCAGCCAGTGCCGGACGCTCTTCAATAAAGTCCCATGCAGCAGGCTCAATGATCTCATACGCCGGATCCCCCCTCTCCCCGATTTCAACCTTTACAAACCCCGTCTCTGCCTTGCTGTCTGTTTGAATATACGCTGTTGATATATCGCTGTGTTGTATTCGCCGCAATGCTTCTTTTCCCAGCCGGTCGTCCCCCACTCTGCTGCACATATCAGCCGGGATACCCAGCTGGTTCAGGTGGTAGCAGACATTCAGCGGGGCTCCCCCGAGAAATAAGCCGCCGGGCAGCGAATCCCAGAGAACCTCTCCAACACACAACACATTTCTTTTAGTCGTACTTGCCATAAGGAAAAAATTAACTGCTTAACGCTTGCTATACTTCGGAAGTTGCCTCCTCATCAAGGTCAAACTCCGCATCTTCCGGAAGCAATATATCCTCCAGCTCCTCCAGTGTCCGGTTTTTGGTCTCCGGCATAACCAGCCATACAAAAAGCAGCTGCAGAACCATCATCCCCGCAAAGAATGCAAAAATCGATCCTCCGGAAAACGTACTTAAAACGGTGGGGGTTGCAAGCGTGATCAGCGCGGCAAACACCCAGTGCGTACCCGACCCCAGCGACATGCCGTAATCCCGCACTTTATTGGGAAATATTTCGGAGATAAACACCCAAATCACGGCCCCCTGTCCCACCGCGTGAGCGGCAATAAATGCACTGATAAAGGCCACGACAAGCGATCCTTCAGCTCCGGTAAAAAAGCCCCAGGCAACGCCCAACAGGGAAAAAATATAGCCGAACGATCCATAGTACATCAATCGCTTGCGTCCCACCCGGTCGATCAGGTACATCCCCAGGAGCGTAAAAAGAAGATTCACAATTCCCAGCGGGATGGAGGCTCCCAATACTTCCGTGGCGGCAATGCCGGCCTGTTCAAAGATCCGGGGGGCATAGTAGAGCACAAAGTTAATACCGGAAAGCTGATTGAAAAAAGCAATCAGAAAGGCCAGCAAAATGGGAAAACGATATTTACGGGAGAAAAAGTTAGGATCGGTCGATTTCCCAACGGAACCCTTAATCGTCTCAAGCATCTCCATCACGTTAGCCTTGGGATTAAGCTGCTTTAACAACTTCTTTGCCCCCTCGTCATCCTTTTTCTTCAGGGCCAGCCATCGCGGACTCTCGGGGACGCCCAGAACAAAGAAGGCGTAAATGGCAGCCGGAATGGCCTCAACTCCCAGCATCCATCGCCAGGCATATTGATCAAAATAGATCCCAATCACATAGTTGGACACATAAGCGACCAGAATCCCAAGCACAATATTAAATTGGTAGGAAGCTACCAGTCGTCCCCGGTCGGTAGCCGGGGTAATTTCCGATATATAAATGGGAGCGGCGACGGAAGAGGCCCCGACGCCCAATCCCCCGATAAAACGGGAAAAGGAGAAAATATAGGGATCCGGGGCAAAGGCTGACCCCAGCGCGGAAAGCAAATATAGCACGCCAATGCCAAAAAGCGTCTTTTTACGGCCGAACCGGTCGCAGGGTATGCCCCCGAACAGGGCCCCGATGACCGTGCCCCAGAGCGCCATTGACATGATAAACGTGCCGTGAAACAGGTCGCTGGTTTCCCAGATCTCCTGAATGGGACGGTCCGCCCCGGAGATGACAATGGTATCGAAGCCGAACAAGAAGCCTGCCAGTGAGGCGACAATAGCTGAGAGTAAAATAGATCTTGTTTTTAGCATAATGATTCCAGGAAATTAAAGAATAGGATCTCTTCAGACATCCGGCGCTACTTTATAACTTTGCACCATCCTCAACGATATAAATATTTTTTTCGCTTTTCCCAAAAAAATCCTTTCTGTTTGGGGAAACTTTTCCGCTTTTATCGGTCATCGATGTTTGAAGCATCGATGACGCACATTTTCAATTCTGTTGACCATCGATACTATGATTCTGACTTTTTATCCTCTACGCCAGAAGCGTTTTGCAGTACGAAGCGGCCCTGCCTTCCGATGAGCTCGAATCCCGGTCTACGGCAAGTACCAGAAGAGTTATCAAGCGGCATACACTATCCCGAGCAGGAATTGTTGTTCGAAAATTGGGTAACAGTCCTTATTGTTTAAAGCTCACATGAGACCGGTATGGTGAGAAGTGCAGGTACTTACCCCCGCCGGCAAGCATGCTTTATAATAAAAAAGCGTCCGGCTGCTGAGCCGGACGCTTTTAATTTGGACTTATAGGTAGATATACTTAACGAAGGATGCTACTCCTCATCTTCTTCGGTATCGGCCGTTTCAGCAGCCGTCTGGGGCTCTTCGCCATCTTCAGCTTCAGGTTCGCCCGCCCCGCTGAGCTGTTCGAAGACTTTAGCCACCTCCTGCTCATCTTCATCCAGCTCGGTTTTCTTACCGACGATAAGATCATCGTATTTGCGCAGTCCCGTACCGGCAGGCACCTTGTGTCCGACAATCACATTCTCTTTCAAACCAAGCAGTTCATCTTTCTTGGCCTCAATGGATGCTTGTGTCAGGACCTTGGTAGTCTCCTGGAAGGATGCGGCCGACAGCCAGCTTTCGGTTGACAGGGCCGCGCGGGTAATACCCAGCAGGATCGGCTTCGAAATCGCCGGTTCCGCCTCACGTGTTTCGATCTCTTCTTCGCCCGCTTTAATCAGTTCGTTATTGAGCTCCCGAACCTCGCGGCGGTCGAGAATGGTTCCCTGTTTCAGGTCACTTCCACCCGTGTCGGTAACCACATATTTACCGATTAGCTCATCATTCTTGTTGTTGAGCTCGAACCGGTCCACCTTATCTCCTTCAAGGAACATGGTGTCCCCGGAATCGGTAACTTCTACCTTCTGCATCATCGTGCGGACGATCGTCTCAATATGCTTGTCATTGATCTGAACACCCTGCAGGCGGTAGACCTCCTGAATTTCATTCACGAGGTAGGACTGTACGGCATAGGGACCGAGGATGTTGAGAATTTCCTCAGCCGGAATGGTTCCGTCCGACAGCTGCTGTCCCGCTTCCACATAATCGTTCTCCTGCACAAGGATATGCTTCGACAGGGAGATCAGGTAGGTCTTCTCCGTCTTGCCGTCTTTACTTTCGACTATCACTTCCTGCTTACCGCGTTTCCGTCCGCCCATGCGAACCACACCGTCAATCTCAGACACGGCAGCGGGATCGCTCGGCGACCGAGCCTCGAAAAGCTCCGTAACACGCGGCAGACCAGCCGTAATATCTTTCGATTGTCCCGTTGAACGCGGAATCTTGGCCAGTACCTGTCCCGCTGACACCTCTTCTCCATCGTCGACCACGATATGCGTATCGACAGGCAGCGTCTTCTCACGGATACGGTCGTCACTGCCCTTGACCAGCAAGGTCGGGACCAGTGACCGGTCTTTGGAATCAACAACCACTTTCTCACGGTGACCCGTCTGGGCATCCGTTTCCTCCGAAAAGGTGATATCTTCGAGGATATCCTTGTACTCGACCTTCCCGTCAATTTCAGCGTAGATATTGGCGTTATAAGGATCCCAGCTACAAATCGGAACTCCTTTCGGGATTTCATCTCCCTCTTCGACCAGCAGTTCTGAGCCGTAAGGGATATTGTAGGTCGTGAGCACCTTGCCCTCTTCATCGACAATCTTGATTTCGCCGGCGCGGCTCAGGACGATGTCATGGATTTCTTCCCCGTCGTCGTACTCAACGACACGAATATTCTCAAATTCCACCTTGCCCTCGAACTTCGCCTTATGCTGGGATTCCGACTCCATGCGAGAGGCCGTACCTCCCACGTGGAAGGTTCGAAGCGTAAGCTGAGTGCCCGGTTCGCCAATAGACTGGGCAGCGATAACACCCACTGCTTCGCCTACCTGAACCATCGTTCCGCGTGACAAATCACGACCGTAGCATTTCGAGCAAACACCGCGCTCGGTCTCACAGGTGAGCACCGAACGGATTTCCACCTCTTCAATAGACGTTTCGGCAATGCTCTGGGCCACACCCTCATCGATCATATCATTGGCTTCACAGATGAGCTCATCCGTCAGAGGATCATAGATGTCGTGCAGTGAAACACGTCCCAATATACGATCCTCGAGGCTTTCAATGACATCCTCGTTATCCTTCAGGGCTTTCATCTTGATGCCGCGAAGCGTCCCGCAATCTTTCTCGTTGATTATAATATCCTGAGAAACATCAACAAGACGACGCGTCAGGTAACCGGCATCAGCAGTTTTAAGAGCCGTATCCGCCAGTCCTTTTCGAGCCCCGTGGGTAGAAATAAAGTATTCAAGAACCGTCAGTCCCTCTTTGAAAGAAGACAGGATCGGGTTCTCAATCACCTCGTTGCCTTCCTGCATCGAGCTTTTCTGAGGCTTGGCCATCAAGCCACGCATGCCGCCCAGCTGACGAATCTGTTCTTTCGAACCACGCGCCCCTGAATCAGCCATCATAAAGACCGGGTTAAAGCCTTCGCGATCGGCCGTCAATGCATTAAACAGGGATTCCGAAACACGGTTGGTCGTACTGGTCCATTTGTCAATCACCTGGTTGTAACGCTCATTATCGGTGATAAAACCCATTTCATAGCGATCAGTGATCTCTGCGACCTCATCCTGCGTATTGTCAATAAGCTTCTGCTTCTCATCCGGAATAACGATATCCTCCAGACTGAATGAGAGTCCCCCGGTCGTAGCCTGCTCAAAGCCTAACTTCTTCATTTCATCCAGGAATTCCGCGGTGCGCGCGGTCCCCACCTTATAGTGGATATCGCCAATCAGCGAACGGAGCTCCTTCTTGCCGAGCGTACGGTTGATGTAGCCCATCTCTTCGGGCAGAATTCTGTTGAAGATCACTCGTCCGGTCGTAGACTTGATAATCTCATATCCTTCCTCCCCATCTTCGTTGGTCCGGGGAATCCGGATATTGATCTTGGCATGCATGTCCAGGCGATCCCGATCGTAAGCGATAAGCACTTCATCGGTATTGGCAAATGTCTTGCCCTCCCCTTTCTGGTCGTTGGCCATCTTGGTCATATAGTAAATACCCAGAACCATATCCTGTGACGGTACGGCAATAGGTCCGCCACTGGCGGGACTCAAAATGTTGTGCGAGCCAAGCATCAGTACGGAGGCTTCCAGTATGGCGTCGTGGCTCAGTGGCACATGTACGGCCATCTGGTCCCCGTCAAAGTCGGCGTTAAAGGCCGTACAGGAGAGCGGATGAAGGCGCACAGCCTTCTCTTCGATAAGGACCGGCTGATATGCCTGAATACCCAAACGGTGAAGCGTAGGCGCGCGATTCAGCAGGATGGGGTGTCCGTCAATGACATTCTCAAGAACCTCCCATACCACCGGGTCTCGCCGGTCAACTACTTTTTTCGCTGATTTGACCGTCTTCACATAACCGCGTTCAATCAATCGGCGGATAATAAACGGTTTATAGAGCTCAACAGCCATCTCCTTCGGCAAACCGCACTCGTGAAGCTTCAACTCCGGTCCGACCACAATAACGGAACGACCTGAGTAATCCACACGCTTCCCGAGCAGATTCTGACGGAATCGGCCGCTCTTCCCTTTCAGCATATCGCTGAGCGATTTCAGGGGGCGGTTGTTATTCCGTACCGCATTGGATTTTCGGGAGTTGTCGTACAGCGAATCGACCGCTTCCTGCAGCATGCGTTTTTCATTGCGCAGGATGACATCCGGCGCCTTGATATCGATCAGGCGTTTCAACCGGTTGTTTCGGATAATCACACGCCGGTACAGATCATTGAGATCGGAAGTGGCAAAACGTCCCCCTTCCAGTGGTACCAGCGGACGTAATTCCGGGGGTATGACCGGGATGACACTTTGCACCATCCACTCGGGACGGTTTTCCGTGTGCTGATTGGCCGCACGGAAGGATTCGATAACCTGCAGTCGTTTCAGCTTCTTTTTCTTCCGCATCTGGGACGTCTCGTTCCGCGCCTCGTAGCGCAGTCGATAGGCAAGCTCATCGAGGTCCTGCGTCGTCAGCAGTTCTTCAATGGCATCCGCCCCTTCTTTGGCCCGAAACTTGTCGGGATCTTCATCGTCCATCTCCCACTGATCTTCGGGCAGCTGTTCCTGAATATCGTAATACTCTTCTTCAGAAATAAGATCGCCTTTTTTATACCCGAGATCACGTGCAACGCCGGGATTCATTACGACATAGGTCTCGTAATAAACGATCTTCTCTAAATTCTTGGACGAATAGCCTAACAGGTAGGCCAGTTTGTTCGGCAACGATTTGAAGTACCAGATATGAACCACCGGCACCGTCAGGGAAATATGTCCCATACGCTCCCGGCGAACGGCTTTTCGCGTTACCTCAACGCCACAGCGATCACAGATGATCCCTTTATACCGTATTCGCTTGTATTTGCCACAATGGCATTCGTAATCTTTAACCGGGCCAAAGATCTTTTCACAGAAAAGACCGTCCATCTCCGGTTTAAAGGTGCGGTAATTGATTGTTTCGGGCGTCAAGACTTCACCATGCGAACGGGAGAGAATAGTCTCCGGCGACGCAAGGGAAATACCAATTCTGTTGAAGTCTTTCGAAACTGTTAATGTGTTAGTAGTCGGCAAGGAAGTACCTCCGGATTGACTTTATTTAACAGTGCAATTTCTGTTGTTCTAATTAGTCTATATGAATTTCAAGTCCAAGGCCCATCATTTCGCGCAGCAAGACTTTAAATGATTCGGGCACATCGCCTTCGGGCAAGTTTTCGCCTTTGACAATAGCTTCGTACACGCGCGATCGGCCTTTGACATCATCACTTTTGACAGTAAGCATCTCTTTCAGGATATTCGAAGCGCCATAAGCATACAGTGCCCAGACCTCCATCTCACCCAGACGCTGGCCACCGAACTGTGCTTTACCACCGAGCGGCTGCTGCGTAATGAGGGAATAGGGTCCGATTGAACGGGCATGCATCTTATCCTCAATCAGGTGATTGAGCTTCAGCATGTACATATAACCGACCGTGGTTTTCTGATCCATCGGCTCGCCGGTGCGTCCGTCATAGAGCGTGACGCGACCATCCTCCGGCAAGCCGGCTTCTCTGAGCTGCTCTTTGACCTGTTCCTCGGTTGCCCCGTCAAAAATAGGGGAGGCAAAAGTAACACCGAGTTCTTTGGCGGCCCATCCCAAAATAGTCTCGTAGATCTGGCCAAGGTTCATGCGAGACGGTACGCCAAGCGGGTTCAGGCAGATATCGACCGGTGTTCCATCTTTCATAAAAGGCATATCCTCAACAGGTACTACCTTTGCGATAACGCCTTTGTTACCGTGACGGCCGGCCATCTTGTCACCAACCTGAAGCTTCCGCTTCTTGGCAACATACACCTTTGCTTTCTGAATAATGCCGGGCGGCAGATCATCTCCGACCTGTATCTGATATTTTCTTCGTTTTGCTTCGGTATCGATCTCCCGGCGCAGATCCCGATAATTTTTAAAAAGCAGGCGCACGTGTTCTACCAGCTCATCATCGGTAGCCCACTGAATATTTTCGTTGATATTCACCGGATCGAGCTCCTCAAAATCCGACTTTCGGTATTTTTCCCCTTTCGGGATAAGCTCGACACCGTTGAAATCGTATACGCCCGGCGAAGTTTTATCTCTCAGCAGGCTGTACAGGTTATCCACCATCTTGCTGTTGAGTTCATCCACCTTTTCGGCGTGACGTTCATTCTCGAGCTCAACCTGTTTCTTTTCCTCCCTGCGCGAAATTTGCTCGTCACGTTTTCTGCTAAAGAGCTTGGTATCGATAACCGTACCCGAAACCCCCGGCGATACTTTCAGCGAAGCATCCTTGACGTCTCCGGCCTTATCACCGAAAATGGCACGCAACAGTTTTTCCTCGGGCGTGGGATCGGTTTCTCCTTTCGGGGTAATCTTACCGACAAGGATATCACCCGGATTAATCTTGGCACCCGTTCTGATGATCCCGTGCTCGTCGAGATCTTTGGTGGCCTCTTCGCTCACATTCGGGATTTCACGCGTCAACTCTTCTTCGCCGCGTTTGGTGTCCCGAACCTCCTGTTCGAATTCCTCAATGTGGATGGAGGTATAGAGGTCGTCCTGGACCACCCGTTCACTTACGACAATAGCATCCTCAAAGTTGTATCCCCTCCACGGCATAAACCCGACCAGCAAGTTACGGCCCAGGGCCAGCTCCCCGCCATCCGTTGCACAGCCGTCGGCCAGCGTTTGACCTTTGACGACTTTTTCCCCCACATCAACAATAGGCTTCTGATTGATGGTGGTACTTTGGTTCGTGCGTTCGAATTTCGTCAGTTTGTATTTCTTAATGCCGTCATCAAAGTGGCAGTTCTGCTCCATCTCCGTTCGTTCATACTTCACATGGATTTCTTTGGAGCTAACGTACACCACTTCACCGTCTTTCTCGGCCGTGATAATGGCGCGGGAATCCTTGGCAGCACGATACTCAAGGCCTGTGCCCACGACCGGCGCTTCCGGCCGAAGCAGCGGCACCGCCTGGCGCTGCATGTTTGATCCCATGAGCGCACGGTTGGCATCGTTGTGCTCAATAAACGGAATGAGGGCCGCTGCAACAGAAGTGAGCTGGTTCGTGGAAACATCCATATACTCAATCTCTTCCGGATCCGCCAGTCCCACTTCGCCGTCACGGAAACGAGAGAAGATGTTGTTATTCTTGAAAACACCGTTTTCTATCGGTGCGTTTGCCTGGGCAATCACCGTTTCATCTTCCTGTTCGGCGGACAGGTATTCTATATCTTCCGTTACCTTGCCCTCTTCAATTTTTCGATAGGGGGTCTCCAGGAAGCCGAAATCATTCACTTTGGCATGGACACAGAGCGAGGTAATCAATCCGATATTGGGTCCCTCCGGCGTTTCAATGGGACAGAGCCGCCCGTAATGGGTATAGTGGACATCGCGAACCTCAAATCCGGCCCGTTCCCGGGTCAAACCACCCGGACCCAGCGCCGACATCCGGCGCTTGTGGGTCAGTTCAGCAATGGGATTCGTTTGATCCATAAACTGGGAGAGCTGGTTCGTCCCGAAAAAAGTATTGATAACGGAGGAAATCGTACGTGCATTCACCAGGTCCTGTGGCGTCAGCTGCTCGGCATCACGCGAGTTCATTCGTTCTTTGATCGTACGCGACATCCGCGCCAGGCCGATCGAAAACTGTTGTCCCAACTGCTCACCGATGGTGCGAACCCGGCGGTTGCTCAGGTGATCGATATCATCCACCTGCGACTTCATGTTCTTCAGGCGGATCACCTCTTTAATGATGGCTACGATATCTTCTTTCACCAGATACCGGATATCCATATCCACATCCAGCTTCAGACGCTTGTTCAGGCGGTAGCGTCCCACTTCTCCGAGGTCATATTTCTTGTCGCTGAAGAACAGCCGCTCCAGTACCTGCCGTGCGGTCTCGGGATCCGGCATCTCTCCGGTACGAATCTGCTTGTATATTTCGCCAAGGGCAGACTCTTCATCATGGGTCGGATCCTTACGCAGTGTATTCATAAACACATCACGCTCGGAATCTTCCGGCTCCATATCCTGGATACGAACCGCATCCACATCCGCCTCTTTGAGAAGGCCGTAATCGTCTTCGGTCAGCTCATGATCAATTTCAAGAAGTACGTTGCGCGTCAGTGCTTCCGTTACTTCGCCGGTCTCATCGTCCACGACCTCTTCCATCTTTTCTTCAACGATATCCACGGCAAGGCGTTCTCCGACAAGCTCTTCATTATACTGTTTCTTGGAGCTCAACTTAACCTTTTCAGACAGTTCAAACAGGTTAAACAGCTCTTCATCCGTAGAATAGCCCAGTGCGCGAAGCAAGGTCGTAAACGGCACCTTCTTCTTGCGGTCGATATAAGCCCAGAGGACGTCTCTGATATCCGTGGAAAACTCAATCCATGAGCCTTTGAACGGGATAACCCGGGCATTATAGAGCTGGGTGCCGTTCGGGTGGACATTTTGTCCGAAAAAAGCGCCGGGCGAGCGGTGCAGCTGGCTTACGATAACACGCTCAGCACCGTTGATAATAAAAGTACCGCGTTCGGTCATCCAGGGAAGGTCACCCAGAAAAACTTCCTGCTCAATGGTCTCCGTCGTTTCATCATCATCATCTACGGCCGAAAGGCGCAATTTGGCTTTCAGGGGAACCGCATAGGAGAGACCGCGCTCCTGGCATTCTTTCATGCTGTATTTAGGCGTATCGACGCTGTAATACAGAAATTCCAGAATGTGGGTTTCCCGCGAATCCTGTATTGGGAAGTTATCTTTAAAAATCTTCTGAAGTCCCTGAACTTTTCGGTCTTCCGGAGCAATGTCCAACTGCGTAAACTGACCAAATGAATCCAGCTGGATATCCAAAAAATCGGGGTAATCTAATACGTGTTCAGTACTGGCAAATGTTAAGCGATCGGTGAAAGGAATTTTCTCCATTTTACTTTGTATACTCAAAGGAACCTCTCCTTTAAAATTAGTTAGATGGTGATGAGCCGAATTTGCCGCCTGACCATTCACTTCGGTGAAAGGAAATGGTAAGCATACAAATAGACGCCAATAGCCAATACCGTAACAGCACGATATTGGCTAATGACAAATTGATACGTTGATGCTTAACTATTTAAGCTCAACCTCAGCGCCTGCTTCTTCAAGCTTGGACTTCAGGTCTTCAGCTTCTGCCTTATCAACACCTTCTTTAATAGGATTAGGTGCATTATCGACGAGCTCTTTTGCTTCTTTAAGACCGAGGCCAGTGATACTTCGAACCTCTTTAATAACGGCAATCTTTTTGTCGCCGGGGCCGTTCAGAACAACATCAAATACGGTTTGTTCTTCTTCGCCCCCGCCATCGCCGTCACCAGCAACAACGGCCGGTGCAGCCGCAGGCGTGATGTCGTATTCTTCTTCAAGAACGTTAGCGAGCTCGTTTGCTTCTTTTACGGTTAGGTTAACTAATTGTTCAGCTAAATCTTTAACGTCAGCCATGTTATTTCTCCGATTGATCTTTATGAATTGAAAATTCGTGTATTAATGTTTGTTATTTTTCGCCTTCTTCAGCGATGGTTTCAATGGCACCGGCAATGGTTCTGCCGGGAGCTTGAAGTGCGCTTACCACGTTGGAAACAGGTGAAAGCAGAAGCCCGACGATATCTCCGATAACTTCGCTCTTCGACTTCATTGCAGCCAGGGTATCAAGCTCGTCTTCACCGTAATAATCTCCGGCAATGACGGCCGCTTTAAACTTAGGCCGCTCAGTTTCCTCGTATAATTTTTTTATCACTTTTGCGGGGGCAGCAAGCTCTTCCTCTACGAAGACAAAACCATTTTGTTCTACCAGGTGGGGATATAAATCTTCATATCCGCCCACTTCCTCCATGGCCCTTTTTACCAAGGTGTTCTTATACACTTTATACTTGATATCGTCTTCGAAAAATTTGCCACGCATATTGTTGACTTCCGATACCGACATACCTGAATAATTGGCGATATATACTGCACCGGCATCATTCAGGTTTTCCGTAATTTCTTCAACAACTGCTTTCTTTTCTGCTAATGTTGGCATGATTCAGTTTGTTTTAAACGTCTATACAGAAATTACAGATGAACGACTTAATGGTATGCTTGGACTCATGCTGGAGCTCATATAGGCGCTTCTGATGTATAACCCTTTGGCAGAAGCGGGCCGGAGCCGCATGACCGTTTGCAAAAACCGTATTGCATTTTCACGAATTTCACTGGCATCAAAGCTTACTTTGCCGATTGATGCGTGCAGAATACCATATTCATCTACACGAAAGTCAATTTTCCCGGCTTTTACTTCTTTGACGGCATCAGCGACATCGTTGGTTACGGTACCACTTTTCGGATTGGGCATCAGTCCGCGGGGACCTAAAATACGCCCCAGCTTTCCTATTTTTCCCATGACATCCGGGGTGGCAACAATCACATCAATGTCTGTCCATCCTTCTTCAATTTTTTCAATGTATTCATCAAGGCCTACGTGATCTGCTCCGGCCTCCTCAGCTTCTTCCTGTTTAGCTTCGCTTACCAAAGCTAAAACGCGTACTTCCTTACCTGTGCCGTGCGGCAACGATACGGACCCGCGAACCATCTGATCGGCGTGCCGGGGATCGACTCCCAGGCGAAGATCCAGATCGATCGTTTCATCAAAGTTAGCTGATGAGACTTTTTTAACAAGATCACAAGCTTCCTCCAGAGTATACTCCAACTCCGGATCGATGAGCTTTGCGGCTTCCTGATATTTTTTTCCTCGTTGTGCCATAATTATATATAAAACTTCCTATTTATCTCTTAGCACTCGAAGCCCCATACTTCGGGCAGTACCTGCAATCATTTCAGCAGCATTTTCTACCTCAAAAGCATTAAGATCCTGCATTTTCTGCTCTGCAATCTCTTTGCACTGGGTCCAGGTTACCTGGCCCACCTTGGTACGGTTGGGCTCTCCGGAACCGGATTTTATGCCAGCAGCTTGTTTCAGCAGAACTGCAGCAGGTGGTGTCTTCGTTATGAAAGTGAAAGACTTATCCTGGTACACCGTGATTTCAACCGGAATAATCGTGCCGGCATCTTCCTGGGTGGCAGCATTAAAAGCCTTACAAAACTCCATAATGTTGATTCCAGCCTGACCTAAAGCAGGTCCCACGGGTGGAGCAGGGTTTGCCTGTCCGCCGCGAATCTGGAGCTTAAGTACTTGATCTACTTTTTTTGCCATTTGAATTTACTGCTTATACTTATCTGTTTATTGCCGCGTAATAGCTCACTTTGCATCAGTGATTGTATGTGGTCAAGTTGCAGGTTCTACCTGGTTCACATCAACTTCAACCGGGGTCTTTCGACCAAAAATACTTACGAGAACACGTAATTTGAGTTTCTCAGTGTTTACTTCCTGTACCGTTCCGTCAAAATCTTTAAAGGGTCCGTCAATAACTTTTACGACATCTCCTTCGTCGTAGGGAATTTCAATCTTCCCGCCCTGCTCCATCATATCTTCATTATCCTGCACACGACCTAAAATCCGGTCAACTTCTGCCTTGCGCAGGGGCTTGGGTATATGCTGCGTCTTGCCTGTCTTCAAAAACCCAATGGTGGAGGGAGCACCCTGGATAAGATTATTTACTTCTTCGTCATATATGGTCTTCAATAAAATATAACCCGGAAAAAAATTCTTCTCGCGTGTCCTTTTCTTACCCGACCGTATTTCAATGACGGTTTCGGTTGGGATAAGGACTTCACTGATCTTATCTTCCAGCCCCCGCATCTCTATTTCACGATCCAGGTACCGTTTCACTTTCTTCTCGTGGCTGGAAAAGACACGAACTACATACCATTTATACTGATCATCTTGTGTCATTGATAAATTGTCTCTAATATCGTGCTATAAACTTGATCTACTGCAAAAATAAAGGCAGCCAGAAGAATAGTAAAGATGACCACAACTATCGTATAGTCAACCAACTCGTCTTGGTCAGGCCAGGAGACCTTTTTCATCTCCTTGCGGACATCTTCCAAAAATTCTTTAATCTTATCCATGAAATTTTAATCGATTCAATACTTGCACGGGTGGAAGGACTTGAACCCACAACCTTCGGTTTTGGAGACCGCTGCTCTGCCAATTGAGCTACACCCGTAAATTTCTGCCGGTATAGCTTTCGTCAGCAAGAAAAACATGCCGCTGACTCTGTCCGGCGCCCGGAGATCCGGGAAACTACATCTGCATATATATACATATAAAATACGTTTTTTTACGGGCAAATCAGCATTAAAAACAAGGTTTATCCATTTGCTTTATCGTTGTTTTCTCTTCCTGTCTATCCGGGAAGATACTACCTACGCCCGTATACACCGAGAGAACGGGCCCTCCAGTGACCCATTCTCTCAAGTAACTGTTATACTACTTAAGTACTTATGCTATCTATTCAATAATATCGGTTACCACGCCGGCCCCGACAGTGCGGCCGCCTTCGCGGATCGCAAACCGCAGCCCCTCTTCCATGGCCACCGGCTGG
>NZ_FQUS01000025.1 GCF_900129315.1 Fodinibius roseus | reverse complement strand
CGCACTTTGTAGTGCATTGCATCCAGCCACACAATACAGTAGACTGGCTCCAGCGGGCGGTTCTGCCAGGCTTTGACCTCAGGGATGATCCGGTCAGTAATCTCCGAGAGTACCGTGTGGGAGATCTCACTGTCGTACATCTCCCTGATATGAGAACTGATGTCGCGAAGGCTCATCCCCAGCCCATATAGACCAATGATTTTATCGGCAAGATTATTGGCCAGAATGGTCTCCCGCTTTTTGATGATCTGTGGAGAAAATGAGATCTGCCGGTCTTGGGGGGTCTCGATCTGGAAAGTTCCTTCGGCGCTTTTGATCGTCTTAGCCCCTTTACCGTTGCGTTTGTTGCCGGCTTGGCGCTGCTGGTCGCTCAGATGATCCTCCATCTCCGCCTGCAAGGCCGCTTCTAAAAACTGCTTGAGCATCGGTGCAAACGCTCCGTCTTTGCCAAACAGCGGCTGCCCGGATTTAAATTGCTCCAGGGCCTTCTTCTGTAGTTGATCTAATTCTGCTTGTGTCATGATGGTCTAAGTTAAGTGAAGGTTGAAAGTACGAATTATTTAACTTAGACAGAGTTAGATTTACACTCTCGAAATATTTTTTTTCATTATCCTATCTTCTTATATATATTTATATAATTGGCTGTAATTTTATCCCAACATAGTTTTTCCTTAATCTTACCTTTTATCAGTTCTTGTTTTTTATCTAAACAGTAGTTTAATGTTTTAATCTGTAAACTATTACTAATTTTCCTAGCAAGGTCCTTAGAATTTTCTTTTTTGAAATCAAATTCTACTACCCATTTTTTAATTTCTCCTTTTATTTCCAAATACTCTTTAAATTCTCTTAAAATTGGTCCATATCCAATCACTGGAGTCCCGACGCTTAAAGCCTCTAAATATACCAATCCAAAACTTTCACTCTTGCTTGGGTTAACCAACACTTGTGATTCCGCCATAGCCTTCAAAGCTTGGGTATGATTTAGTTGTCCTAATAATTTTACATCATTGGGAAATTGCTCTTTTTTTTCTTTTATATTATCTATATACGCTCCCTTTCCTATCACAATCAAGCGCAAATTTTTCCGATTAATATATTTCAAACTACTAATCAACTTTTCAATACCCTTAGCTTTAGAAACTGTCCCCACAAAACAAATTTGATTGTTACTTTTTGCTTTTTCTAATGAATATATTTTAATCCCATTATAAATAATCTCGTCTTCACATTTCCACTTTATTCCTTTGCTGATGCCGACATATCTCAAGTGTTTAGATACATGGGTGAGGTGATGTACACATCTCAATTGCATATTGATATTATCTATTTCTCGTCTATTATTATCCTTTAATAAAGATGTGTAGCTATGGATTGTAGCAACAATCTTAACATCTAAATTTAATAATTTTGCTGCTAAAGGTATTTGATTAATAACATGATGTACATGAATAATATCGAAACTTATTTTTCTCTTTATTGAGTTTAAGAAATAAATTGCATGGAACAATTTTATGTAATGTCGAAGTGAAAACCGGGCAGAAGACCAATGATATTTACTAAGAAAAACCCAAATAGTACTTATTAAGGAGTTTAATGAAAAGCTAATCCCATATATCTTAATATTATTTTTCTCTTGATAGCTTTTGAAGTATTTGCCTATAGCACCAACACAAAAATTAATATTTTGCTCTTTAAGTGCATTTGCTAGTCTCCATACTACACGTGCTACTCCTCCATAGTTATAACTTCCTACCTCGGGTGGCACCGTTCCAATCAAAAGAATTTTTCTTTTTTTATCTTCATTTACATTATTAAACTTTGCCATAAATAAGTCTTGATAACATAATGTTATTTAAGTAGCATATTATTAACCTGTTTACATAACAAATTAATTATTCAGCGCTATTTTTTAAAATACCTCCTGCTTTTTCAGCTCTTTTTTTCCAAGTATGTTTTTTATTTATTTTTCCAATATGATTAACCTTATCTACAATTTTGTCTCTATTTTTTCTTAATTTATTTAAAAGCTTTTTTGCCTCATATATATTTTCAACAATCCATCCCGCATTTTCTCTTTTTACGAAGTCAGCAGCTTCAGTCCCATCCATTAAAAGCAGTGGAACTTCATACCCTAAAGATTCGATAACCTTTATAGGTATAGTATTTTGCAAATAACCTTCAGGCTTTCTAATATCAAAAAAGATATCAGCTTCCATATAAAACTTAACTATTTCACTACTATTTGCATGTACAATATTGACTTGGTCAAAATTTAAGTGACTATAATAGTGTGAATCAACTTCCCAATCTTTTTGGCGACAACACAACGTAAGATCAAACCCATCCAATTCATTTACCGTTTTAATTAAAGGCGTCAAATCATAATATGGGGGCTTAACCCCCCCCACATAAAAAAGTTTGAGCTTGTTATTTTTATAATTAATTTTAGAGATTTTAGATGAGACGGGTTCACAGCCAGGATAAAGAGCACTAAAACGTTCCTCAGGCCAATCGGTAGGGAAATATTTAGCCATACTTTTAGTTGGCACGAACAAGTGATTAACTGTTTTTGCTACTCCATACCACTCTAACCAATGGAATGCTTGTTTAGGTATAAACTTGAGATAAGAAACCTTTTTTTTGAGCTCATCCACTCGCCAATATAAATCACGATAAAAAAAGCCTATAGGAATGTTATTCTGATTTAAAAATCTAAAAAAATTATAATCTAATAAAAGTCTTATAGGAAAATGGTGAGTATCAGCCAAAGGTATAGGCATGTTAGACGATTCCGCATATAAAAAATTATAATAAACCCCTTTTTTAATCTCACTTTTTATATTTTTTATAGCCTTTTTTCGCTGTAAGCTGTTCCCCGCAACAAGATCGACTGTATAACCGATATTCTGAAAAGCTTCTTTCATCTTTTTCGGCCTTAATTCACTCCCTTTACTGGGATTTTCAGAAATCGAATGCGGATGATAATAGATCATTTTTTTCATAGCAAATAAAATATCACTAATAATTATATTTAAAAGGCTACTTCATGAGGATTTTATATATATTTACGTATTAAAAAGGATGGCTATCTTCGTTTATCTTAAACCTATATTGTTTTAATATATTATTATAGCAGAAATTAAAACTGTTCAAAATCTTTTAATTCTTGGCTTAATATTTCTTTGACTTTAATAAGCTGATCAGATGAAAAATCTTCCTTATACCGACCAACCGAACCCTTATGAAGTTGAATATTCATTAAAGAATTTTGGTATTCCAGCTCCAAGAAATCCATTATTTTTTTTAATCCCAGTTGTTGGTTTTGAATTAATGATTCATACTTAACTTCTAAGAAACAATGAGGAGGCAGATTTCTTTTTATCTCTTTCCACCTATTTAATATATCCACTACCCAACATGCCGCAAGCTTGGGATTACTGGGAGCCCAAGATTGGCCAAGATCAGTATAAGAAGCTACCACATCTAGTGGGTTTCTGAATAGATGTATGACTTTAGCATTCTCAAACATCAGGGGAAAAGAATCCGCATACAAAATATTCATAGGTGTATCATCACACCAACAAGAGGCTTCTGTCGTTTGCAACGGATAGGAAAGTAAACGCTCGGTAAATTTACCAGCTTCCTTATTAAAAAAATTTGTAGTTAAGGGTCGGCTAAAATAAAGTTTTGGTTTTAATTGGTAGGATTTTGAACCATACCAATAGCCAGATATTATTTCTATGCCTAAGTTATTTAAGAATAGATCCAAACATTTTTTTATATGTCCGATAGGTATAAAATCCTTTATAGTAACATTACTATATTTTTTTCCGGATCCAGAAAAAACATTTACAAATAGCCAGTTCAATATCCTGTCAGGCAAGTTAGTCATAAACAAATCTCTCGTCAAAAGGGTTACAAAATTTTTAATAGTGCTGCTAGTGTTATGAGGATTCCAATCTGTTGTCAATGCCCTTCTTAAGTCTATGAGACCATCAGTATCAGATATAAAACGAAGTTCCTTAGGATATGTATATATTTTTGAATGATGGTTTAGGATCTTTTTTAAAATTGAAGTCCCAGATCGACCAGTTCCTACAATAAATATTTGTTTATCAGACATATATGATAGTACAATTCAATTTCTTCAAGGCATTTACCCATGCTTATCTTAACGAAGTTATTTACTCGTATCTAAGACCTTTTATTTAAACTCAATCATTTTATTTGATCTATTTTTTCCAATGTCAGTGCCTCCTCAAATAAATGACGATTTTTTTTAATTTTTTTAATATCCCAATCCCACCATTTTAACTTCAATAAACGATCAATTATAGATTGATTAAATCTCATTTTAATTGTCTTTGCAGGTATTCCGCCAACAATAGCATATTCAGGCACGTCCTTAGTAACAACACTATTCGCGGCTATGATTGCTCCATGCCCTAAAGTAACTCCTGAAAGAATAGATGCATTCGCCCCTATCCATACGTCATTCCCAATAACAATTGCACCACTTGATTCAATATCTTTTTCTACTCCTTCATTAAAAACATTTTTAAAAATATGATAGGTAGTTAAACCATCATACCTATGATTAAATTCCTGTATTGACACTTGTCGGGCAATCGAACAAAAGCTACCAATTATCACTTTATTAATTTCACATCTTATTTTAGTTGAAGGACCATTTAAAGAGGTATAGCGACCAATCTTAACCGGACTACCAGCTGCAATAGTTACACCATCCTGAATTTTACAACCCCCTTGAATTGTAATTCTTCCACGCAATGTGGCTCCTCTCATTTTTATGAAATCAGGAAGCTCATAACCAGCATCTAATTGAATGTCATTACCCTTAGAAAGAACAGAGGCTAAAAAACCAATAGCTTTTTGAATTAGTGACTTTAAAGACATTAATTTGAGATGTAAGTAATTAATTTTTGGATCAAAATATCTGATTTTTCCCCCGTATAGCTACTCATATTCTCTTTTCCGAAGTAATCCTTAAATACCTCTTCTCCTATCTCATCTAAAATAATTGTAGGTATTCCGAATTGATACGCTTCAATAGCACAACCCGAGAATTTTGTCAAATGAACTTTTGTATTGAGCAAAATTTCTGGTAAAAGAAGTTCGGAAGCGTCATCAATATTGACTGCTTCAAGCAATTTATGCTCATGTAGTTTATTTTTCAAACTATCTAATTCTCCTTTTTGCCTAGGATGAATGCGAAGCCACCAATTCCATTTATTTGAAGTTTTTTTAATTGTTTCAAGTAAATATCCTTCTAAAGGGTTCTTGACCGGTTGCAAGGTATACAGTACTAAATTCTCAGGATACTGATATCCACTTGAACTAAATTCTCCTCTTTTCCATCCTTCTACCCAAGGATTACCCTTACACTTGGCAGTATGTTTTTGCGTTGTATCAGTCCAATTGCGAATAGTATTTTCGGAAGATTTATCCCATGTATGAAATTCATCAGGAATTGCCTCGTATCCCTCTTTAGGTACAGAATGCCATGAACCATAAGCTAAGTGTTGCTCTCCTTGAGGCCCATGCTGTACATCGATTGTTTTTATATCGAATTGATCAGCGGCAATATTAAGCCCCAATAAACTGGTAGAATAATAACAAAGCTCATATACTTTCTCTGGATTAGTTTTTTGAAGGAATTTTTTAAAAAAAGAAACTGCTCGTTCAACATTGGAAATATATCGAGTAGCTTGAGAAGCGTAATTACTGATTTCCAAATTCTCTTTTTTTATTATTTCTTCGAATCTTTTCACATACTTGTTTATGCGACCTACAAAATCACCTGCCTTTAGATCTAATCGATGACACTTTAATAAATCAGAAATCAATATCACCCGTCCTGGTTTATAATAACCAGCCTTGGTCCTTGCATTTCGCTCCATTAATAAAGTCTTAGCAGATTCTTTATCCATTAAATAATCGAAGTATCGGTTATAACATAGCCCTTGATAATTAACCCGGTGACTAGGAGCACCACAATAAATACTCTCATAATTTCTTTCTAGTTTAAGATAATCTACTACAGAAACAGAGGCCCCTCTTATTAATTCAAAAACATTCTTTAAACGATTTTTCTTTGCAGCATTAACTCTGTTATCTTTTTCATCCTTTTTTGTTAACATTAAGTATAGTTGAATACGCAGAACAGGCCATATATAATAACCATTATGTTTCCACTCTGTTACGGAGTAATCGTTTTCAATTTTATTGATAAGATCACGAAGATCACTTCTACTTAGAATCATAAATCCTTTCAAAAGAATTATTTACCTAGCTAAACCAGCTTAATATATTTTTAATAGATAGAATTCTTTATTTCTTCTACTTGATCTTTGTTGTTAATATAAAATGATTTAATCTCACTCAATTTATTTTCAGATAATTCTTCCTGCTCTCGTTCCTTATGTATTTCCAAATATTCTGAATGAGTATCTAGCAATTCCATAATAGAAGCCAAAGAAGGGATATCATCAGGTTCAAAGTGACTAAATAACGTATTTATAAACTGATAGTCTTCTATATAATCAGTTGTGATTCTTAAATCAGGCTTCCGATAAAATTCATTGACTACAATCTTATGCACATCAAAAATCGATGGCTGATTAATTAGGGGTCCCCATATCTCTGTATCAATTACTTTTTTTATCTTACAAATCACCTCTAAAGCCTTAACCTTAATGCCACTAACACCACAGCCGATAGGCAAACCTTCTAAATAAGTAAAATCCGGTTCTTCTTCGATAATTGTATCAACCACTCGATTTGCATGTGTCACAGAGAAAAGAGGATTTTCACCAGTAATCGATAATACATAATCTAAACCATAAAAATTGCTGGCATCTGTCAAACGTTTCAATACATCTTCTTCACTACCAAGGTAATAGTGAATATTGCTTTTTAAAGCTATATCAGTTAAAGGTTTATCTTGCTTATTCGTAGATGTACAAAGAATTATATCATCGATGTTATAAACCTTTTGGGCTCTTTCAATGACTCTTACAACAATAGGCTTTCCATTCAAATCCATTAATAATTTTAAAGGAAGTCTTGTTGATTTTAGACGAGCTGTTATTAAAAAACCTATTTTCATTATTCCTTAATCTTCGTCTAATTTAAATTGTGATATATCTCCTTTCTCAAAACGATACTTTACATTATTGTAAGTGAGTGGAGTATCTTTGGAAACATAATCTGTTGTTTTTGCTCCAATGAAATTATATATATCATTTTGTTTAATAGGCACACTGTTATTCGTTCTTTTATAGGCGAGGTCTTCTATTGTTATTTCAGTCCCTTTTTCCAGATCATTCCTTGCAACAAGAGCTTTTTTCATAGGCCCAACATCACCATAATTTTTCTCAGCCTCAGACATTTTTAATGGAGCATCGATACCATTGGTCTGCCAAACCATATCCATCAATTCGCGAATATTTTTCAGTTGCTTCACACTAACTGCAGCTTGTGAATCAATTCTTTCTTCATGTGGCAAGGGAGTAAAATGTTTTTCAAGAGTGTTATAGCCAGAGGATTGCGGTAGGCATGATATATACTCATTTAGCTCATCTTCTGGATCAGTATGGTCCGCATATCCCACTGGGAGTTTAAAGACTTTATTTAAAATATCCATTTTTGAAAAAATGACATCTCTATAATCCGTCGGATAATTTTGGAAACCATGCATCAAAAAAATATCATCCTGTTCTCTCTTTTTAAGAAAATCAACAGCAAATTCAATTTCGTCAATAGTAGACCCCCCGGCACCAAGAATAATAGTACCTCTAAATTCAGCAGCCTTCTCAAGTAAAAATACATCATTAATACCCGTGGCATGTATTTCAGCTGCTTGAATTTGCTCGCCATTTTGAATTACCCAATCAAAGGAAGCCACATCATTGCACAAAAATATAGGATCAATATTCATAGTTTTAATAAAATCCAGAGTTTCATTCCATTGATCTTCCGGAATACACATCTCCTCTAGCTTTTCTATTGCTTTATGAGACCCAACCATATAGTCATCTATATCTAATAACAGATGACATTTTATAGCATCGATCCCTGCCTCAACTCCTTTGGCTATTAAGTCTCGTAAAAAATCTACATCCCCTTCATGATGAAAGGCAGTTTCTCCAATTAAATAAGGTTCATTTTGTGGTAACATAAATGTTAAATTTTTAAATGCTTTATATCTTCCTGTGCTTTCTCAAAATCCTCGTGCTTTCCGACATCAAGCCAATACCCACTGTGTGGATAAGAAAAAACTTTTTTTCCGTCTTCAATTAGTTCTTTCATCAAATCTGTGGTGTCATAAAATTTACTTTTTGGAATATAATCAACCACTTCCCGCTTCATCAGATAGATTCCTCCATTGGAATAGTAGGTATAAGTCGGCTTTTCTTTAAAATTCATTACGTGCCCATTTGATGTTTCCAATACCGCATAGGGCACATCCACTTTATAAGGTATGGTAACAACTCCAAAATCAGCATTCTGGTCCAGAAACTCTAAAAAGAACTCTTCATAGTTAAGATTCGTCAGAATGTCAGAATTGGTCAAAAGTATATAATCATGGCGAAAATTATCAATCTTAGACAGTGCCCCAGCTGTTCCCAAGGGGGTTTCCTCCCACACATATTCTATTTGAAGATTTTTACGATTTCCGTTTCCAAAGTAATCCTCAATCTGTTCACCCAAATAGTTTACTGAAATCCAAAAGTCATCCATCCCATACTCAGATAGCCGTTGGATATTATGCTCCAATATTGGCTTATCCCCCACTTCTAATAGTGGTTTGGGCGTGTCTTCAGTTAACGGTCGTAGTCTTGTTCCTTTCCCTCCTGCCATGACTACAACATCAACGGGCAAATAAGATTTCAAATAATTGAAATTAAGAACATTAGTTACTCTGTCCTCTTCGTCCAGAATAGGTAAAATTTTAAAATTCTTTTCCCTGTATTCTATAACTTTCTCAATATCATAATTACTTTTTCGAATAAATTTCGGATCAGACTGAATGATATCATCAACGGGTTGATCTGTTTGCACATCATTAATCAGCCCCCGCCGCACATCACCATCGGTTAATGACCCTAATAATTTATCCTCCTTATTAACTACAAAGGTAACAGCATCTTTAGCAAGTTTATCTAAAATTATTAATGCCTCTTTAATGGTCGTACCAGTTTCTATAAGATGTTCTTTAAAGTGTCTCATTATATGACTTTATTATTCTTACAATATTATCTGCAACATTCTCTTTAAAATAGATATTCTCGCCCTGATATCTACCCAGTTCATTCGCTTTAAATACCGTTTCAAGTATCTCCCCCTTATCAAATTTACAGTTTAATACATTATCATTTTGGGCTCTTCCTTTCTGACGATCACCTACATTCACTGCATATTTACCAAAAGAAGCAGCCTCAATAATTCCACTCGAGGAGTTGCCTATAAGTAAAGTAGCATAGCGTATTGCACTGAAATAATTCTTTTTTCCAAAATTTTCCACTATCACAATGTCTTCCGGAAAAAGAGACTCCTTTAATTTCTGTATTTCCCTTCTATACAAGGAACCGGCCGTATCCGCATTAGGCATTGTTATAACTATAATAAACTGCTCCGCCAATGACTGCAAGGCTGATGCCATTTCCTTGGCATATTTTTCATTTTGATGACTACCAACAGTCTCAGGATGGAATGTCGCTAAAATATAATCATCTTGCGGTATATTAAATTGGTCTCTAAGTTTTTCCTGATTCACTAATTCAATTTTACTTATTTCATCCAGACTCAGTGAACCAACATTATAGATCTTTTCATTGGTCCCAATTAGTTCTTTAACCTTTTTTGCATACTCTTGGGTTGAAGTGAAGTGCAGCTCTGAAGCAATCGTTATTTGATGGCGATAAACATTGTCAATGGCTCCCAGGGTAGTTTCCCCTCCATGAATATGGGCGAAAGTTATTCCAAAAGGAACACCGGCCTGTACTGCTGCTGACATCTCAAACCTGTCGCCCAGGCAAAACACTAAATCAAACATATGTGAAGACCAATAGTCAGCAAATTTTATCGTCGTTAAGCCATAAGAGGTAGCAATAGATTGCTCATCATCATTCGTCAGTAAGGAACTGATAGTATCTATATTGTGAAATCCATTTTCCTTAATCTCTTGAATGGTTTGCCCATGATGGAACGAGCTATGGGTCCCAAAAGCAATAATCTTAAGAATTATACTTGTATCTTCCTTAAGTTGTTTCAGTAATGGCAGATATATACCAAAATCTGCCCTTGAACTTGTCAATACACCTATTTTCACTGCAGGTTATCCCAACTTAATTGTTCATTTTTAGATAGTGGTTTCAATGCCAGCTTACCAATAACATTATTCCATTCCATTGGAGAAATCCCATCTCCTGGTCTTAGAGGAATGATATCGTTCTCAGTCAAAACATCTCCTTTCTTTACATTTATAGCTAAATGAATACTTTTTCTCGCAATATCAATATTCTTCTGTTCACTTTCGCTCGGTTTCTTCGTGCCATCTCCGGAAAGTGCCTTTTCTATATTTCTAATTCCTTCAACCATCGATTTTAACTCATCAGGTTCTAAAGAGGCTCGGTGATCCGGGCCCGGCAGTTCTCTATCAAGAGTAAAGTGCTTCTCTATCACCTTTGCACCTCTCGCTACGGCAGCAATCGGGACTTCTATTCCTAAAGTATGATCAGAATATCCTACTTTAACATCCAATGCTTCTGCAATCGTGTTCATTGCCTTTAAATTTACATCCTCCATAGGAGTAGGATATTCGGTATTACAATGGAGAACAGTTAGGTCCTTTTTCTGTAATCCGTATTCAGTCAATACTGAAACAGCATTCTTCACTTCCTGCATGGTTGCCATACCTGTGGAAAGGATAACCGTTTTCCCTTTTTGTCCCAGTTTTCGTAAGTAAGGGTAGTTTGTAATTTCGCCGGATGGACTCTTGAAAAAGGGCAATCCTAACTGATCAAGATAGTCGATACCATCTTCATCAAAAGCGGTAGATAAAAACCTGATATTGTTTTCTTCACATTTCTTTATGATAAATTGATGATCCTCGTCGCTCAACTCTACGGATTTCAGCATGCTGTACTGATCGTCAGAACTACCCCCAACATTATTTGACTGATATTCTGCTTTCTGTGCCTTTCTGCTTACTATTTTATCTGCGTTAAACGTCTGAAACTTTACGAAATCAGCGCCCGCTTCAGCTGCAACCTTAATCAATTTTTCCGCTGTACTACGATCACCATTATGATTTACACCAGCTTCTGCAATGATTATTACTTTATCAGAATTCATATTTCTCGACCCGGATTACCTACCATTTTTTTATTATGAGGTATATCATTAATAATGGTTGCGCCCGCCCCTACGATTACATTTTCACCTATGGTAACTCCTTCCTTTACAACAGCATTAGCACCGATAAACGAACCTTTCCCTACTTTTACATTTCCTGCTAATACAGCTCCCGGAGCAATATGTACACCATCAGCAATATAACACTCATGTTCAATCACACAATTCGTATTCAGAATTACGAATTTACCTATCTTACTCAAGGCATTAACGCTCGCTTGGGAAGAAACAAAAGTACCCTTCCCAACATCAGCACATTTAGAAATCTCAGCTGATGGGTGTATAACAGTTAATAGTTCTTCTTCTTTATTCGTAACTAATTCGCCAATCTTGAATCGAATATCATTATTTCCTGTTCCCAGAATAAAACCAAACCCTTTGTTCCAGCCTTCAAAATCATTACTTCCTTCATATCCCAAATAATCCAAATTAAACGGATCATTTTGAGCCTCTTCCTTATCGGCGTAATAATGAATTGCTATGTCTGCTTTAAAAGCCGCTTCAGCAACTACATAAGCATGTCCTGAATATCCTAATATTATATTCTTATTATTTGACATAGACGCTGCTAGGTATATTTACAATACGATCTTCCAGATATTCGGCATTCATCTGATCATCCCTGAAACAATCCTTATACATAGGCAAACGGTACATAAGCTGCCATATAGGCCGGGTCATGATGCCCTTTTCATTAGTTTTCTCCAGGAAATCATCTCGTTGCTTCCGGTCTTCCAGCTCCACACACATTAACCAGTAATTAACCTTAGCACCCGGATTTTCCGTTCTAAATGTGATCCCTTCTTTCTCAAAAAAATCTGAGTATTTTTCAGCTAAAGATCGTTTATTATCAATAAACCTGTCAAGCTGCTCCAACTGGGCACAAATTAAGGCTGCATTTAAATTGGGCATACGATAGTTATAGCCTAATTCATCATGATAATACTCGTAATCATGGGACTTCTTAGCCGTAGTCGTAAGATGCTTAGCGTGGTTCCCCTTTTCCTGATCATTTGTAACAATAGCTCCACCGCCCCCGGCGGTAACAATTTTATTGCCGTTAAATGAGAATATTCCAAATTCCCCAAAACTACCGGTTGACTTCCCATGATATAAAGATCCCAATGATTCGGCAGCATCTTCTACTACAGGGATATTCCATTTTTCACAAACTGAAAGCAACTCATTCAGATGGACCGGGAAACCAAACGTATGCATAGGCACGCAGGCAGCTATGCGATTACCGGTCTTTTTATTATAGCAGCCGTCTTCCAGGACATCTCCATATTCTTCCAAAAATTGTTGTACAGCTCTGGGTGAAAGCCCCATGGTATCCCGATCCACATCCAAAAAAACAGGCTTGGCTCCGTTATATCGAATAGCATTGGCTGTAGCTATAAAAGTTAACGCCTGGGTCAATACCTCATCCCCCTGGCTTACCCCTGATAGTCGCAATGCCACCTGTAAGGCGGCTGTGCCGTTTACTACGGCTACTCCTCTATCGGTTTCTGAAATCTCGGCAATATTTTCTTCAAACTGATCTACATAGGCCCCAACCGAAGAAACAAAGGTAGAATCAATAGTGTTAGCCACGTATTCTTTTTCATTCCCTGTAAATCGCGGCTCGTGGAGAGGGATGACATCATTCGTTTCATAATAATCTCTGATAAAACTGACAGTATTATCTATTAAATCTGACATCAAATGTTATAAATATCCGTCTTAAACTGTTGCAAATTATCTTCTTTACTATACCAATCAATTGTTTTTGCAATTCCTTTTTTCAGAGAATATTCAGGCACCCATCCCGTAAACTCCTTTAACTTTTCATTTGAACCGTACAAACGATAGACTTCACTTTTTTCGGGACGAAGACGCTGCTCATCTTGTACAATTTCAGCATCGGGATTAACTTGTTCAATAATCTCTTCGGCTAATTGACCGATGCTAATTTCGTTTTGGGTAGCAATATTTACCTCTTCTCCGATAAGTTCATCACATTTTGCAACTTCTAAGAATCCTCTTGCCGTATCTTTAACATATACAAAGTCCCTAGTGGGGTATAAATCGCCCATTTCAACCTTTTCCTTACCACTTGCTAACTGTGTAATAATCGTTGGAATTACCGCACGAGCTGATTGTCGGGGCCCGTACGTATTAAACGGCCGAACCAAGGTAACCGGTAGATCAAAACTGCGGAAGAAAGATTCAGCCATATAATCCGCACCAATCTTAGATGCAGAATAAGGAGATTGCCCCTGTTTGGGATGATCTTCTGTAATTGGAACAAATTGAGCCGTTCCATAAACCTCAGATGTAGAAGTTACCAATACTCTTTCAAGTTCCAGATCACGAGCTGCCTGCAGTACATTGAGCGTACCTTTAATATTTGTATCCACATAGCTATCCGGTGAATGATAACTAAAAGGGATCCCAATCAGTGCTGCTAAATGAAAGACAGCATCAACATCTTGCATCGCTGTACGAACTCCATTGGGATCACGAACATCTCCGGTAAATACTTCTATTTGATCCAGCTTATTCTTGGGGAATGTATCCAACCATCCCCAAGAGTTAAAAGAGTTGTAATAACAAAAGGCCTTAACATTATAGCCTTCTTCTAGTAGCAGTTCTGTCAAATAGCTCCCAATAAAGCCATCGGCGCCTGTGATTAATATTTTTGGACTTGTCATTTTATGATCTGTAGAATAAAAATAATGATATTTAAAAAAGCATGTATATAGCAAAAAATATTACACGTACTCTGCTACTTCTAACTCTTGTTCTAATAAAGCAGATATATTTTGAGACATTAAATCAGCATCCCACCCTTGTTTTTTAACAGTTATTCCAGCAGGATATAAATAAATTGCAAACTTTTTTAAATCTTCTAGAACACTCCTTACTTGTTCTTGATTTATAGTACAATTCTCGTTTTCAAGTTCTAGAAAAAACCTTTTCAGGTCATCTCCTTTATTTATTTCATATATACCAGGTAATTGCTGATACCAACTATTTGCAAATTTAAGTACAGGCTTATTATGCCCTACCACTGCTTCAAAACCGGCAGATCCAGTAGTAACTGCTACCGCTGAAGAATACTTAATTAGTTTATGAGAACTAAATTCCAAAGGGGCAAACTGAACATCTAAATTCTCCAATTCCTCATAAAATCTTTTATCTCTCGTACGTGCACCTCGAATATAAGTAAATTGTTTAGGATTCTCTTTAACTATAAGTGTATATTTGGGAGGTAAATTATTAGCCAGCAACTTAATATACGCTTTTTGATCATACATAAATCTTGCGGACGGCATAGTAGTTCTTTCATGTTGCATAGAAAGCGGAACATATATATAAGATGCAACATTTTCTAAACTAAAACCTTTACTCTTATCCTTATATAAAATTTCTAACTGTACGCCCAAAATAAACTTTTTCAACTTGGAAAATGAATTTCCTGTTTTTTCATGAAGTAGATATCCTTTTTTCTTTTGATAGCCTGTCTTTTTCTTGTTTAAGTTATTTTGGGTTTTTATAAGTGTAGCAAGGCTTTTTTTGGAGTCGGCATATAAATATTTCAAAAAATCATATATCATATTTCCATATGATCTGGAAAATTTTCGATTCTTCATATAAAAAGGAATTGATTCTCCTTGTTTATCGATATGCTCATCAAATGTTTTAACAAGTTTATTCCTGCCAAACTGCCTATTACGAGAGAGTTTTATAAATTTTCTATTATTATTAAAATCTGTAGTAGCAAAAGATATACTCGGAATATTCGTATCAACCAGTAAGATGTTTTTGCTTCCCATGTTCTCTGCAAGCTGATAAAGTGCAAGATCATACATTGTATGGGGTGCTACTTCATATAAAATAAACTTAGGGTTATACGTCTTGAGAAGGTTATAAGCAATAATAAAATAATTGTTAACAGTATCTCTAATTTCTGAATGAGTATAATTATTTATAAAGGGATCAGAACGATGTAATAAATTTTCCTGTACTAATAATCTTTCCTTCGCAAATTCTTCTTGAAAAGAAGGAGATAGTGGTTCCAAGTCCAGTTTATCAACTCCAATAGCAGTTTTTACTGCTTCTTTATCTGCACAAGTAAGATCATGAGCATTCATGCAGACTGTCTGTGAAAACTTTTTATTTAGATTCACAATATTTCTAGGATGTGTAGTCCAAAATGCAGGCTCTATCTTAAACTTCCTAACAAACTGTTCAATGCCATTAATGAAGTGAAAAGAAGAGATTCCGATCAAAAAGTAGGTAAGAGTTGCCTTATTATCTTCAGACCTATTTGTCATATTCTATACTATTAAAATACGTGTGATTTATCTTTTTGATATCTTAATATTTAATTGTTTCTACCAATTATTCTACCTGTCGGATTAGCCTAAACGCCTCACTATATTTCTTCCCAACAGAAACACCATAATTTTGAGCCAATATTTTCAAAGCATGAGTAGAACGTGGATGAGGCCAAGGTCTTTTCTCAAACTTATAGGCCTCCATCCCATTACATTTTGCAAGCATATTTTGTTCTGTAACCCCAATGAATAAATTCGGTTTAAACTGTCGTGGATCTGTTGACGCCTGCCACTCTGTACTTGATGGAGTTTCAAAAGTAACAATCGTCTTCACACTTTCATCTTTCAATGGTCGGGTTGCTGTCATCACAGATTCAAAGGTTCGCTGATGGTCAATATTTAAATCTCCGCCATGGTGAGTAAATATTATTTCCGGTTGAAACTCTTCCTTCTCTTTTTCAACTACCTTTATAATATCCAGTAAATCGAAACTGTCAAATCGATTGTCCGGAAAGTCATATATCCCTACTGAGTCATAGCCAATAATATCAACAGCTTTATGAATACAGGCCCGGTGTTCTTCAAGCTCTTGCTTCCATTTTTGAGGATCTCGTTCGTCGGACCTTGAAGTAAGCCCTTCTCCCAAAATAACAGCCCGACAAGTACAACCATATTCATTTGATAATTTATGAATGGTTGCTCCCTGACCTAGAAGCTCATCATCAGGATGAGCTACCACTACTAAAATACGTTTATTTTTGAAATATTCTAACATCAGCTAATAACTTATCAGTTTTCAATGAAGCTCGCTTAAATTCCAATCGGAAACTTTCTGTTTCTAAAAATGCATTGGGATACCCCTCTGCGTCCAGCATTCGAATATGATCAAACAGTTCCTCCAATCCTGTAATACCTTTAATCCTGCTATCTTCAGGTTTACGCCGACTGAAAGTAACTACTTGTCCTTGCTGTCTTTTGGGTTCCGGATCTTCTTCTATAATATTTACGATCATCTCTTCAATGACTTTATCAGCCCGGATAAAAATTTCTTCAGCCGTGCCCAATAGGGATAATGGACGTTTTAAATATATATCGCCGGCATCTAAATCTTTTTCCACTTGTATCGCAGAAATCTGTGTTTGCTCATGACCTTCTTTAATTAAATTCTGCAATGGGCTCCCACCCCTGCCATAGGGCAAATCTGTCATATGAAAGACGATACATTCGAAATTTTCAAAAATCTTTTCTGGTATTATATAAGACCAATGTGGTATCAAAATATACTTAGGTTCTATTTTTTTTAGCTGCTTATATACGAACTCTTCTTTTCGCTTTATTTGCAGCCATTTACCCCCTACTCTTTGTTGTAGGCGGCTGGATAGGTGTCTATTCCAGGGTTTTGAGGAAACAACTATATATGTATTCATTACAGAAGATCCCAACTTAATGGTGTTCCTGTTTCAATATTTTCTTTGGCCTTTTTACCCAGTATTCGTTCATAGTATTTGGGAGGCAATCCATCACCCGGACGTATAACACGCGTGTTCTCAGATGTAAAGTGTTGCCCCTTCTCAACATCCTTGACCACATACACCGATTGTTTAAACCGAAGACTTGCTTTTTCACTCTCCTGAATACCATATGAAATATTTCCTAATGCTTGACAAGCTCGATTCGTCTCTTCTACCAGTTTTTTTAATTCCTGAGGCTCTAAAGAAAAATCGGCATCTACTCCTCCCTCAGATCGATTCAGTGTAAAATGCTTTTCAAATACAGTTGCTCCCAAAGCTACGGCTGCAATAGGGGCACCGATACCCAATGTATGATCAGAAAGCCCAACTTTACACTCAAAAAGGTCTGCCAGATGCGGGATAGTATTTAAATTTGAACTACTAGCATCTGCCGGATACGAACTCGTACATTTCAACAACACCAACTTTTCACAACCATGATCACGTAACACACGAACTGATTCGTCCAGATCAGCTACCGTTGCCAATCCCGTAGACATAATTACAGGTTTGCCGGTTGAAGCCACTTTTTTCAACAAGGGATGATGGGTGTTTTCAAAAGACCCAATTTTATAAAAAGGAACCTCTAAATCTTCAAGGAAATCTACAGCAGTATTATCAAATGGAGTACTGAATGGAATAATATCCCTTTCATTAGCATATGCAAAGAGCTCTTTATGCCACTCCCAAGGCGTGTGTGCCTGCTCATATAATTCATATAGCGTATAACCTTCCCATAATGAAGATTCATCATCAATTTGGAAAAGACCATGTGATGCCTGAATAGTCATCGTGTCTGCAGTATATGTCTGAAACTTTATAGCATCAGCACTTGCTTCAGCAGCAGCATCTATTATTTTTTTTGCCCGATCAAGTGATTGATTGTGATTGCCGGACATTTCCGCAATGATAAACGGCTTTTTATTATCAATATTGAAAACTTCATCTATCTCTAACTTCATAAAACCTAATCTTTAGCTATTTTAATTTTATATTTCCTCCCATTTCTATAAAAAAAAGCCGGATATCGTTCATTATCACAAACACGTAAGAGATTAAATTGTTCTTCAATCGTTTTATTAATATCTAATTCACTATTTTTGGGAGTTCGTCTGGAATAATAAGTTGCTTCACCTTTCTGAGGTTTTCCTTCTATATTTGGATATTGATTTATAAATTTTTTAATAAGTTTGATAGTCGCTCTAGCTTGTTTTTCACGAAGTTCATCCACTAATTCATGACCCTCAAACGTAATAGTTTTCTGAAAATAGATTGGGCCCGCATCGACCTCGTCAACGGCTTCAAAAAGCGTAACTGGGATTTCATCCTTTCCTTCAAGAATCTGCCAAGTTAGCGGTGACCATCCCCGGCCTCTCGGGAGGTCGCTTTCATGAACTACCAGATTGTGCTCATTAAGTTCCAAGTCCTTAAAAATTTCGCCACATCCCAATAATACTAAGATATCACCCTCACTCACACCAGATGATTCATGAACCAATTTACTTTCATGTTCAGAGGATAATTCATCTACCAACTGTTGAGCATAAGGTATTATCCAAGAATTGGGGTTATCTATCAAAATCTGAATCTTCATAACCGCTGGAAAAAATTTCGTAGACGTTTATCAGAATATCCATCTACTATTTGTTGATTGGTAACCATCTTCGACACATCTACGTTATCCAAAAATGATTTTATATAATTGCGGATATCGTTCACCTCTAAACTACAAAAATTTCCTATTATAGAAGCGCATCCAGTTTCATCTAACCAATTGACAATATCCTGCTGATTTTCTGTATAATATCCACTGATAAATCCCATACCTACTGCACAAACTTCAAAAGAAATTCCACTTCCAGGAGTAATAGCTATGTCTGACTTCTTCATAAGAAAACACATTTCTGCGGCTGATAAATTACGGAACATGTTTATTTTTGGGTTCTCTTCTGCCATTTTTCTTAATTCATCATAATATTTATTAGCAGCACCAATAACTACATTCACATTCATGATTCTGTCTATATCAATTACTGATCTTAAGACTTTATGGGTTAAATTATGAAAATCACTGCCCCCCATACTTAAAAACAAGGTATCTGACGTATCAATCTTCCGATTATTCTCTCGTGCAGCTTGTAAAAACTCAGGACGTAGCAATGCATATTGTTCTCCAAGTAGTAAGTTCGTGTAAGATTCTGTATCGTATATCTCTGGATCTAACTTCCCACAGTGATTTAAAATATAATCACTATAAAAATGTCCCTGATGCATATCATCAATAGAAATAACATTCCCACAATGCTTGCGTACAGTCTTCTGATATTCTCCATCAAAATGGTAGCCATCCAGCACAACAATATCTCCTTCATTAATATAATCTATAACTGAAATTAATTCTTGGTCTTGCTTTTCGTCAGATAAGATACTACACTCGCTACATGTACCGAGTATAGTGTCTTTAAGCTCTGGAATGGAATTTTTAATAAGAAATACCGTTTTAAAATCCTCTTTTAACATTTCAGCAAAAGCCAGCGAACGATATACATGTCCAAGCCCAATTTCTGAATTCCCATCTGCCCGAAATACAACTCGTTGCACGTTATTTATTATTTAAGTATGAATACTTCATTTTTGCTAATTCCCAATCCTGAAGTATATCAATATCCTGCACTGCCATCTTATTCTTTTCAATGGCTTTACAATTAGAAGTAATAAGAGTTTGCTCTCTTAGCAATGATTTGTTCTCTATCCAATACCATTGCCCTGCATCATGATAATAAGATTCAAGATCTTGCGAGCGGCTTGTTTCATGCTCTGGCCACACGTAATGAATACGGTTCTTTTCTTTTTTTAACGCACGCTGTACCGGAAATTCAAATTCGACTACGGGTAATACCGAAGTCGAATTTTCTAATAAGTCTAATCCCCGTTTTAAATCCTGTGGAGTTGTAAATGGAGCTGTAGGATAAATACAACAAATATTTTCAAAATTCACTTTCCGGTTCCTATACTCCTCAATGACTTCTAATAATACATCTACCGTCGTGGCATAATCATCAGCATTTTCATCCGAACGCATAAACGGAATATTTGCTCCATACTTCTTTGCCACGGTCGAGATCTCTTCATCATCCGTTGATACCATAACTTCATCAAAGAGCCCACTCTCCAAAGTCGTTTCAATAGAATAGGCTATGATCGGTTTTCCTAAAAAATCTTTAATATTCTTTCGCGGAATTCGCTTACTCCCTCCTCGTGCCGGTATAATAGCTAAATTTTTCATGTTACTATTTCCAGAACCTTCTCGATGACAAACTCCTGCTGATCGTCGGAAAGGGTCGGATACATTGGTAGGCTAATGCAACGTTCATAATATTCTTCGGCCTTGGGAAAGTTACCCTTTTCCCACCCAAACTGCTGGTAATATGGTAATAAATGCACGGGTATATAATGGATCTGGCTGTATATTTCTTGCTCCCGCAGGTAATTATAGAGCTCTTTTCGGTTTTCTACCTGAATAACGTATAAGTGATAGGCATGGTGATTTTCCTGATCCTCTGGACTCACATTCTGAGTAATAATTTCACCAATATTTTTAAAAGCCTCGTCATACCTTCGGGCAATTCCCCTGCGTTTTTGGAGCCCTTGGTCAGCACGTTGCAGCTGGGATAACCCCAGGGTACATTGGATATCAGTCAGCCTGTAGTTATATCCCAGTTCCTGCATCTCGTAATACCACCCTGGATATTCAGTGGACGGTGAACGCTGAGTAGTTTTCTTCTGCTTCCCTTCCGCGCCATCAATAGTATTATTTCCCCCTAATGCTACCGCTACAGAATTTTTAAATATATTTGTTTCTTTGGTAATTCCGTGGGTTCGTAAAACTTCTAACTTTTTTTTAAAATCTTTATCGTTTGTGGTGATCATCCCTCCTTCTCCAGCGGCAATATGCTTAACCGGGTGAAAGGAAAAAATAGAGGCATCAGCATACTGGCAATCTCCGCAATATACATTCTCTCTCTGACTATCTTCAAAACTTCCGCCGGGCGCATGACAGGCATCTTCTAGAATCCACAAATCGTACTTATCAGCAATAGCCTGTAAACGTTCTGTATCTACCGCTAATCCGGTAAAATCTACCGGAATAATTCCGGCATAATCGTCTGGCTTAGCATTTACCAGTTTTTCTTCAACTAAATCCAGATCTATCAAAAATGTATCAAGATCAATATCGACAAAATCAACTTCTCCCCCTGCATATTTCACGCAGTTGGCCGAGGCAGCGAATGTAATGGGTGTAGTAATTACTTTTTGTCCCGGTTCTACTCCTAATGCCAACACACTAAGATGTAAAGCCGCCGTACCATTAGAAACAGCTACAGCGTAATCACTTCCTATATAGTCGGCAAAGGCTTCTTCAAATTGTGGTATTTGCGGTCCCTGAGTCAGATAGTCAGCCCGCAATACTTCTGTTACCGCCTCAATATCCTTATCTGTAATATGCTGCGTGCCATATGGGATGGGACCCATTGTATTCTTACTCATAATTTATTTATAGTCTATCAGATCTCATTTCATTCACTGAGAAGGATGGATCGACGTATTTTTTAATTTTTTTACGAAGCGATTCAACGGTTTCCCATTCATCGTTTTGTCCAGAATTATAGGTGAAACCTGGCTCCACATAGTTTGCATCAAAATATTCTATATACTCCTGTTTATCCCAATTAGGCTGTTGTGGGAGGATGGCATAATATTTCCCTAAATCAATTGTATTAAAAGAGTCGGATGCTGTAATCATTTCTTCGTGAATTTTCTCACCGGGGCGGATACCTACTTCTGGGTGTTCGCAGTCAGGACCAATAGCTTCAGCCAAATCGGTGATTTTATAAGAGGGAATTTTCGGCACAAACAGCTCTCCGCCCCAAGCATGTTCAAGGGCATACATGACCAAGTCCACTCCATCCTGCAAAGAAATGTTAAAGCGGGTCATTCGTTTATCAGTAATGGGTAATACACCATCTTCTCTTTTATTTATAAAGAACGGCATTACTGATCCCCGCGATCCCATAACATTCCCATAGCGAACTACATTAAATGTTAAATCCCGCTTACCTTTCATATTATTAGCGGCGATAAACAGTTTGTCCGAACAAAGTTTTGTAGCGCCATAGAGATTAATAGGGGCAGCTGCTTTATCTGTAGATAATGCAACCACTTTGTTAATTCCACAATCCATGGCGGCATCAATCACATTTTGGGCGCCCAATACATTCGTCTTAATAGCCTCCATAGGGTTATACTCGGCCGTCGGTACTTGCTTTAAAGCTGCCGCATGGATAATCGTATCGATACCCTCGCAAGCTCTTTTCAGTCGCTCTCCATCACGGACATCCCCTATAAAATACCGGAGACTTGGATACTCTTTTTTGGAAAACATCTGTGACATCCGAAACTGCTTCATTTCATCTCTTGAATAAATTACCAGACGATTTACTTCTGGATACCTGTTTAAAATCGTCTCCACAAACTTATTTCCAAAGGAGCCAGTCCCCCCGGTTATCAAAATTGATTTATTATTAAGCATTTAATTTTTAACTCTTATAATTACAAGTAAATATTTTTCCTTAAAATCGATTAATCAGCCAGACTCATTTTTCTAAAATCAGCGCTCTGTTCTAATAGCTCCTCATACGTTCCTGCATCAACTACTTTGCCTTCCTTCATCATATAGATAACATCACAATTTTTAACAGTACTCAACCGGTGAGCAATCATAATAATAGTACGGTCTCCGCGAAGTCGTTCAATAGCTTTAATCACATATTTCTCAGTAAGATTATCCAATGAAGAAGTGGCCTCGTCCATGACCAATACTTGTGGATTATCATACAGGGCACGGGCTATACCAATACGCTGCTGTTGCCCCCCCGAAAGACGAACACCCCGCTCTCCCACAATGGTTTCTACTCCCTCTGCAAGCCTTTCAACGAGTTCGATCAACTGAGCAGCTTCAATGGCGTCCCACAGTTTTTGGTCATCAATTTCATCGTCAAGTATACCAAAAGCAATATTGCGCTTAATGGTATCATCCAGTAAATAGATCGACTGCGGGATATAACCTATATTTTTTTGCCAGCCCCGTATCTGCTCAAATATATCCACTCCGTCGGCTTCAATAGTCCCTTTTTGAGGTTCTAATAAACCTAAAATGATATCCACCAGCGTAGTCTTGCCCGCCCCCGAGGGGCCAACAAATGCTACCACACCGCCTTCCGGTATATCTATAGATACCTCCTGAACCGCCTTTTCATCGGCATTGGGATAACTATAGGTGACCGAATTTAATACAATTTGATGGTCAAAGGCTATCTTATCCTGGTCACCCAACACTTTCATCCGGAAGGTGCGATAATCATTCTCCAGAATCTTTAAATCGTCATAAATGGCATAGACTGAATAAGCATTATAACGTATTTTTGTCGACTGATTAATAACCTGATTTAATACCGGCATCAATTTTACAGTTGCTGCTCCAAACAGTGATAAAACCGGTATAATAGACGCTACATCACGTCCCTGCCACACCATCAGTAAGGCAATACTCAAAATGCCAGCGACAGCAATGGTTTCAATAATAGGTTTGGGCATTTTTCCCACCACATACTCATAAGTATTAGCCCGCTTGCTGCGTTCAGCATTAAACCTATAGTGATCCAAAAAACTTTCTTCCCGGTTGAGTACTCGAGCATCTTTAAATCCGTTCAATCCCTGTAAGACAGCCTTATTTTTTTCTTTCCGTGCCTCCCGGTTGTCTTTACCATATTCTTTTGTTTTTTGTTTGGTATAATGTAAAAAAAGGTAACCTCCGCCACCTAACACTACAATAGAAATAACCGTTATAAGTGGCTCAAAGAGAAATAAGGTTCCGATGATAAATAGAAACATCGTGAAGTTTAGGGTCACCTCCATAAAAGGCATTAAAGTACCTGAAATAATTTTATTAACCTCTGAGGTTACATTACGCAATAATTCAGCTGAATTTCGATTAATATAGAAGCTATAGGGTGCTGTCATATAGGCCCGAAAAATACGATCCTGCAGATAAACCCCCCTGTTTTCTATAAACCTCTTTTTTATATAGAGGAAAAAACCCAAATATGTATTTTTTACAATATATACACCAATAAGCAGCAAGGCTCCATAAATAACCAACGACTCTGAGTCCGATACGCCTAAACTTAGCAACAGGTCGCCTAATACTGGATAATTTAGGACCTTGTCGGGTGAAGCTACCGTACTTACAAAAACAGGAATCATTCCTATGCCCAATACCTCAAGCAAGGAAGCCAACAGCATCATCCCAAATAATATAAGCAACTTATAGTGATCACTGCTTGGGAACAGGGTGTATATTTTTTTTAATGATTCTATCATGAATTATAAACTGTAAATGACATCAGCATGTTCTGTAGCGTTTATCTATTTCTGCTTACTTTTTTAATAAGTAGGAAATATAAAAATTGTATAGGTGAACGGCTAAAATATTGTTCCAGAAAAGAAAAGACCCGGTATGATGGTCGGTCTACAGCTACCAGCAAATATAATTTTCAATAGTTAACCTATAACTATGCAAAATTTTTATGATACGGATTATTTGGGATGGTGGAAAGAAGAATTACAGTTGAACAGCAACCAGTGGTACAGTAACCAGCTTATCTAACTTCATGATTAAATTTCCTTAAACCGATTTTTTTCATTCTGCCACCAGCCTTGTACCAGGACCCATCCGAGGGCGATGAAACTGCCCAGTATAGCCGATACTATTAGTATCAACAATCCTGAAGAATTATCGTTAAGTGGCACGCTTACCGGCTGCAGCACTGAAAAGACCGGCGTCTGCTCCTGTACCTGCAGGCGTGCCTGTTCTCTGCGCTGATTAAGGGAATTGTATATTTCAAAAGCCAAGTCGTATTGCGACTGCAACTCTTGCTCGCGGGTACGGGCTTTGGCCGTTGCCAGACTCACGTTACTATCCCGGAACTCTGCCAGCTTCTGTTGAGCAGCTTCAAAACGCTTTTTTGCACTGGCAAGCTGTTCTTCTACATATTTCAAATCCTCATTGGCTTTCTGCGTACGATAGTCACGTACATACTCTTTTAATAACACGATACCATTTTGTGCTATTTCAGCTGCAGCCTGGGGATCCGGAAATTCAGAGTTTATAGTAATGGTATTACCCTCCGTATTTACCGTCAATCTGCTTTTAAGTTTATTAATAGTCCCCATCTGGCTTTTGCTTATTCGCAATACTGAATCACGGTCTACTTCGGTGATGACAGGTTCAATTTCTTTGTCACCCGAACTTCTAAACAGTCCGATAATCTTGCCCGGTAATCCAATCGTATAACTTTTAATAAATCCCATTAAATTGAATGGTTTATGGATTTCACTAAAAAAGACATGTGGATTCACGGTCGTATCATATTTTGAAAAATAAACCGGTTGATTCATCAATTCTACCTGGTAGGGGATACTCCCCATAATATCGGGATAAAGAGAAGGCGGGATATTATCACCTGCAACGTTTCCTCCGCTCCCAATTCCCAGTATGCCTCCGTACTGCTGCAGCAGGTTTCCCGCGCGTCCCTGTGATGATTGTGCCTCAGGCATAAGCGTAGCACTAGCGGTGTATTCGTCCGGGCTAAGGAGAGCAATGAGAAGTCCCAGTACCAAAAAGGCACCCAC
This sequence comes from Fodinibius roseus, assembly GCF_900129315.1. GTDB lineage: Bacteria > Bacteroidota > Rhodothermia > Balneolales > Balneolaceae > Fodinibius > Fodinibius roseus. The sequence goes on along the minus strand of NZ_FQUS01000025.1, from coordinate 41,632 downwards.
AATTTTGGCGATGAGGATGCGCTTGCTCCAGAAGGTCTGGAAGAGCTCGACCAGGTCGATCTCGTCTTCTTCGATGGGGCGATAGCCGTATTCGGGCGGGGGGCCGCCGTAGTAGCCCTGGGGCTGCTGCGAAGATCGCCGAACCTGGTGATGTTCATTATCGTTATGTTGGTGTTCTTTGCTCAGCGCTGTTTGGTTTTAATAATTCGGTTTAATGTAGGCTTTGTTTAATAAAAATAAGGCGCTTTTAACCTGTACCTTGCTAAAGCGCTAATGATACGGATTATTTCAGATGGTGGAAAGGAGAAATAGATTACCCTTTCAATCAGCGGTCGAATCAGTCGAAGGCTTCCTGCTGGATGGGTCGGCTGAATTTGTGGGGGCCACTCTTCCGTTCTTTTTGATTCATTACTTTGCGAAAGGACTTTTTTATTCTTCTATTTCACTTGTTTATATTTAGTCTAAATTATATTTCCCCTTTTGGATTCCTTTTCATATTTTAGATCTGATCTAAATAAACGGTTTTTCGAATGAATTACAGACGTTAGTGCGGGCATCCATTTTTCCAAACAGTATGCGTTCATTTTTCCTCGTCGTGGTACTGTTGCTGCTTAACAATCCTTCATTCTCCCAGACGGGTACCATCGAAGGCCGCGTGGTATCTGCTACAAGCGGTCAGCCGTTGGAAGGTGTGAACGCCGGACTGGAAGGCACGGCCCTCGGAGCGGCTACGGGGGAAGAGGGAACATTTATCATCAAGGGTATTCCGGCCGGCCGTTATACGCTGGTGGTAACGAGCGTCGGGTATGAACGGCAAAAGAAAACTATCACTGTAGAAGCCGGTAAAACCCTCACCCTGGAGATTTCCCTGAAAAAGGCCACGACAGCCCTGGATGAGATGGTGGTGCAGGGGGTGTCCGAGGGACGGGAACTGGAGCTCTCGGCCCAGTCCGTGGAGGCGGTGGGACTCAGCGAAACGAAATTGCAAACGGCTGACCTGGGGGAGGTGCTGGCCCAGACGCAGGGTGTGAGCGTGCGCCGAAGCGGGGGACTGGGTTCCGGGACGCGGTTCTCCCTGAATGGACTCACGGACGATCAAATCCGTTTCTTCCTCGACGGGATCCCGCTGAATTTTACGGGCTACTCACTCGGTATTGCAAACGTACCCGTTAATTTGATCAAGCGGGTGGATATTTACAAGGGGGTGGTGCCGATCCGCTTTGGCGCCGATGCGCTGGGCGGGGCCGTGAACCTGGTTACCCCGGAAGGGTACCCGGGCGCGCATGGTTCGGCTTCTTATCAGATCGGCTCCTTCGGCACCCATCGAACATCGCTCAACGCGGGATACGAAGATCAGGCAACAGGCTTCTTCGTGAACGGGGCCGGATTCGTCGACTATGCCCAAAATAACTATGACGTCGATGTGGAAGTCCCCCAAAACAACGGCAAGCTGGAAGATGCAACGGTCGAACGGTTTCATGACAGTTATAGTGCCTATGGCGGTAACCTGGAGATGGGAGTACGCGATAAAGCCTGGGCTGAAGCATTGTCGGTGACGGGATTCTTCTCGAATAATGACAAGGATATTCAAAACAATAATGTGATGTCTGTCCCCTACGGGAAAATCACGTCCGGAAAAACCTCGTACGGCCTGCTGGGCCAATACCGGCAGGAGCTTAATAAAAAGCTTTCTCTAAACCTGGCGAGCGGGTACTCTCACGATACAAGAAGTTTTACAGACACGTCCAGTTTCATTTACAACTGGCATGGAGAGCCGGTAAGGGACAGTGACGGAGACATTCGCAAAAGGGGCACGCCGGGCGAGCTGGGTACGGCCAGCGATCAGGTGCTGTGGGACAACAACTATTACAGCCGGTTTACTATCTCGTATCGGATCAACCGGAACAATGTTCTTGATTTTTCTTCCGCCCCGACCTATGTGAGGCGAACGGGTGATGAGCGATGGCGGGAGGAGATTGAAACCGTGGATCCCCTGAATGATGTGCGGACGGTGTTTAACTGGGTGAACGGCCTGCAGTACCAGTGGAGCCCGGGGGACGACAAAATCGAGCATATCCTCTTTGTCAAAGACTATATCCAAAACGTGCGGGCGGAAGAGCAGACCAGCGGCGCACCGATAAACCGAAACCGCAATTTCCATACGCCGGGGATAGGCAGCAGCATCCGGTATACCATCAGTGAACAGTGGCTGGTCAAGGCATCCTACGAATGGGCCACCCGTCTACCCAAAACCAATGAGCTGTTTGGCAACGGAAGCCTGATCATGCCGAATCTGGCGCTGGAACCGGAAAAAAGCCACAATGTGAACCTGAAGATTGATTACTCCGGCAGCGCCGATTCGGGCAGCTGGAATGTGGGCGTCAACGGCTTTCTCAGGAGTACGGATCGCCTTATCGTCTTACTCAGCGACAATGAAATTTTCAAATATCAAAACGTATTTGCAGCCCGGTCGACGGGCATGGAAGCCGCGGGGTACTGGAAATCATCCGATAACAGCATCACCATCGAAGGAAATACCACCTGGCAAAGCTTCCGCAACACCTCCTCGAGGGGAGAATTCGGTCGCTTTGAAGGGGATCGCATTCCCAACCGTCCCTACTTTTTTGCGAACCTCCGGGCAACATACCGCTTGCCGGATCCCTTCAGCAATGCGGATGATCTGAATCTCTTCCTGGGCAACCGGTATGTGCATTCGTTTTACCGCGGTTGGGAAAGCGTGGGACTGGAACGGTTTAAAGACGAGATTCCCTCGCAGTTTACCCAGAATTTTGGCCTGACGTATGGGTTTTCTTTTCAGTCGACGAGGGCTTCCGTCACCGGCGAAGTGCAGAACCTGACCGATGCCAGGGTCTACGATTTTTTCGGCGTACAGAAGCCGGGTCGGGCCTTTTACCTTAAAATAACAACGCAACTTTAATTTAACCTCAAACCACACCTTTCAACATTATGACTATTTCATTACCTGCAATAAGAAACTTTACCAAGCGCAGCGGACTACTGCTAATGGCGATGGTTATGCTTGCTTTGGCCGTTACGTCATGCGACGATAATTCCGTTACCGATTCTGATCCCGATCCCGAACCGGAGGAAGAACTTTATGCGGTCTACTGGCGCCTGCAGACCCCCGACGGACGCACGAATTACGTATCCCTGGTCAATGATCTGATGGAAGCCGGTGAAGTTGATCCGGCCGAAGCGTTGGAAGTCCCCGGACAGTCCCGTTTTTATGCCCAGCCGCAGGCCGGGTATTTTTTCACGGGCAACGGGGAAACTCTTACGTTCACCCGGTACAATATTCCCGAGGAGGGAAAAAGTTTTGAAGAGGGCGAAAAGTTTTCGCTGGCCAACGAGGGCGTAACGTCCCTGCAGGCGCGGACAGTGTTCCTGAGCGATACCAAAGCCTATTATATTGATAACACGCAGGGACAAATTGTGATCTTTAATCCTGAAGAGATGGCCATCACCGGCTCCTTCGACCTGCCGGAAGAGTTTGCAACAGGGTACCAGGGATACTCCACGCAGCTTGGGTTCAACGGGTACCAGCTGAATGGGAACCGCCTCAGCATTCCGGTGGGATGGGTGAACTTTGAGGCCGCTACGCACCTGGACAAGACCGGGCTGGCTATTGTCGACACCGAAGCCGACCAGGTGATTTCCTACACGGAAGATACCCGCTGCGCGCTGGCCACCGAGCCGGCCTTTATGCCGAATGGGGACGTGTACTATGGCCAGAGCGAGCGCTATCATTTCAGCAGGCAGGCCCGGCAAAAAGATAAAGCCGGATGCATCCTGAGAAAAGAAGCCGGGGCCGACGGTTTTGACCAGGACTTTGATCCGTATTTTATTGATCAGATCGAAGGCAAAGAAGTGGGATTAAGCCTGTTCAACGCTCCAACGGAAGGCAATGGGTACGTGAGAGTGCTGGACACCGACCAGCTGGAGTGGTCGGAAAATGTGGAAGGGATTACCTACTATGATACGGTCTGGGAGACCTACGAGATTAATCTTTCTAAAAATGAAGTCATCGGCAAAGTCGACCGGCCGCTTGGTCCCTCATACGCTGAACAACCCTTCCTGATCAACGAGGATTTTTACGGCACATTAAAAGTCAATGATGAGGGGGAACACCGGGTCATCAAGTATGCTCCGGATGGATCCTATGAGGAAGGACTGACGACCCCGGGATATATTTCCAACCTCGTACGTCTGCGGTAGCGGCAGGCATAAACGAAATTACTTTCATTGCCGGCCTTGCATGTCCAAGGCTGCTGAATTTGAGCAGACGAATAATCAATAAAGAACCGTGCAGCCCGGTCTGAACGCCGGGCTGTTTCTTAGATTCACAGGCGAGTTGAGGTTGGGCAGAATTAACTCGTCCTCGTGGTTGGTTGCAATATGATTTTGCCATCCGGGGTAAATACAAAAAGCAGATCGTGAAAGGCGTTCAGTATGGATTCCAGGTACTCAGTCATAGAGGCTTAATGCCCATTTCCCATAAAGTTGCAGTACTTACGAAGCAACTGTTCTGGGTATCTTCAATCACTTCTTTGGAAAATTCAGCTCGCCGGCAGCGGACCTTTTGCATCCCGGGGCTTCAGCAGGATGGCCCGGGTGGGACGAGGGGTGGCGATCAGATCTTTAAACACCCCGCCGCCCGCGAGTCCCAGTCCCGCGAGTCCGTTTTTTTGAGAAAATCCCTGCGATTATTTTCCATGGTTTTTTTAGGGGAATGAATTGAGGTTCGGTTTAAAAGAATTCCCAAGCGGCAGATTATTTAATAAAGCCTAATTCTTTTTTAGCTACTTTTAAGATAAGAAATGCTTGGCGTTAAGATCCTGGCAACGATGGTATAATATCAATATTCCAGTAAAATCAGATCTATATCGGGTAACTTTTCAAAATCTGAGTCCATCGTAACAAGTGGAAATCCTATATGTTCGGAAGTGGCCGCTATAATAGAATCTGGAACTTTTAAATTCTGTGTTTTCCTTATGTCAATGGCTACTTTTCTGATTGCAGGAGATAATTCTACGATGCTGCATTTGTCAAGAAATGACTGTATTAATTTTTCTTCATCCTCAGATAAATTGGAATAGCTAAGTAATTCAATCTCTGTGATACACGAAACCCAAATATGTTGCCCTTCCATAACTTTATTGGCAATTTCAACACCATTAAAAAAGTTAACCAATAAAGAGGTATCGGCAAGAATATTACCACTCATTTCTTACCTTCTTTTGGTACGTTAAGCCGTCGGTATCGAAAGATACCTTCCCGAAATATTTTTCTAATGGTATACTTTTCTTCCGTTCTCTTTGATTCATTACTTTGCGAATGGCTTCCCGTATAGCTTTGTCAGAATCATTTTTATGAATGGTAACTGACATAATATGATGGTTTTATTTGTTACAAGTTAATTTTATAAATAATAATATTTAAACGGTTAAAAATCTACATATGATTGTTTCCTATTCAGAACCCTTTTTAAGGTTGGGATAGTTCATCCAAACCAGTTGAAGGCTTCCTGGGGCTGTCCAAGTTTGTATAACGCCATCCCACTGAACAGTCCAATAGGAGGAGTTATTTAGGTAATTTAGAGCACTACCTGCTCCACCGCCTGAATCAGTATAATCATATTGCCATACCCATAGGGCTTCCGTATTGCCTTCTTCTCGTTACATGCCCTAAATTTATATTTCTGCTTTCCCCTTACCCTTAATTCTAAGTATGTAATAAAAGAAAGGAATGTCAAAAATATTTTTAACCCAGAAATATACTTTCAAATACAAATATACGACGTTCTAAGTTAACATCTATTACATCAATATCACTTCTCTTCGATTATGCTGTCTATCCTCGTACCACCAGATTACTTCCAATTACTCAGAAACTCAATCAAAAAATTTACCCCTTATTTGCCTCAAATTCCTCATCAAAGGGAATGTCAGGCCGACAGTGTAAAGGTAAATGTACTCCCCTGCCCCGGCTCACTGTCCACCGAAAGAGTGCCCCCGTGCATCTCAACAAAATCAATGCAAAGATCCAGTCCAAGCCCCGACCCTTTTTCTCCCTGTGTCCCGGATGTGGTATAATTGTTATTGGTATCCATGATTTTTTCCTGTGCCTCCCTGTCCATGCCCACGCCCTCATCCGACACCGATATGCGTACGCTGTCTCCTGTTTTTTCTGCCTGTACCGTAACCTTTCCTCCCGGATGGGAAAATTTGATGCTTCCCTATAAAAGCCTCCCTGGACAGAATTAACTCGTCCATATGATTGGTGGCAATATAATCTTCTACTGTCTCTACTTCCATGCCGCGATCGCGTGCTTCCTGAAGCACATCCTGCGGAGTTATATCGATCAGCGAATCCTTTATATTTATCAGCATAATCCTGTAATTAAGTGAAAATAAAAAGCGGCCCGGATCATTCTATCCTATGTACATGAATCCTGCCTGTAGTCATTTAACCGCAGGTATCCGGTTTTGTTCTACATAAATTTATTCTACATAAAAGAGGAAGATCGAGACCTTTTTTCCACTTCCCACTACATGTTAACGCCGTGGAGCATTCCCATTTTCGGAAAATACTATGATATAAGGCAGCATAGCATAATATCACTTATTTTTGTCACAAGGAATGTATCAAAATTGCTACAGGCCGGTTCTCATAAATCGCATATCTTTACGAGCCGAATTTAACGGGATGTATCACCTTTTTCGGGACTTTTACCGGTCCATGATGTTTGGACCTGCATAATCATTAATTATATATAAAGATACCAACGGATAACCGCTGATGGAAAGCCAGGATACCAGTGACAACGACTCTACCTATTCTTTTTTAAAGAAGGTACTCATTTTTGTTCTTATAGCACTGGCTGTAACGCTGCTGGTCATGTTCGTAGGCCGGGCTATCGATACGCTTCTTGTTATTTTTGCCGGAATTTTGCTGGGTACTATTTTTCGGGCTGCACGCGACTTTATCCACCAGAAACTGCAATTCAGCCGGAGTATCTCTTTGGCGCTGGTTCTTGTTTCCTTTCTGGCTTTGGTTGCAGGCCTCTCTTACGTACTGGGTCCCCATATCGCAAATCAGGCAGACACCTTTTACAGGCAAATCCCTGAAACCTGGGAGATGACCAAGGAACATATATCTCAATTTGAGTGGGGACGTGAACTGGCCCAGGAAAATCCCAATTTCGCTGATTTTTTCGAGGATGAAACCGAGGGTACCGGCGAAGATTACGACATGACCAAGAGTATCCTGGGTTATCTATCGGCCACAGCCACTATTATCGCCGCCCTGGTCCTGGTCTTTGTGATTGCCGTCTACATTGCGGCTGAACCAACGCTCTACACCGAAGGCTTTCTTCGTATGTTCCCGAAGGACCGGCGAAAAAGAGTGGTGGATATCATGAACGAGATTGCGCTGACCATGCAGTGGTGGATGGTCGGACAAATCTGCTCAATGCTTATACTGGGTACGCTGGCAACCCTGGGACTGTGGCTGTTGGGAGTGCCGTATGCCTTGTTGCTTGGATCCTTTACTGCTTTCATGACCTTTATTCCCAATTTAGGTCCTATCATCGCTGCGGTGCCTGTTTTACTGATAGCCCTGACGGTGGGCGTGGATACGGCTGTTTATACCAGTATTTTTTATGTTACCCTGCAAGGCATAGAGGGATATTTCATCACGCCCATGATCCACCGGCGGGCTATTTCTGTCCCTCCCGTTCTGATCATTACCATACAATTTTTGCTTTATTATTTAATCGGTTTCCTGGGGGTCCTGCTGGCTATGCCTCTTATCGGATGCACAATGGTCATTGTAAAAAGGCTTTACATCCAGGATATCCTGGGAGATCCGCTCGAGGAACGTTCGCCATTCGACTTGAAGGGAGACAATATCTTCTGACAATTAATTTGTATCGCTCCCCAATTTAGCGAAGCATCCGGAGAAAGTAATCAAAATATAAGGCAGTGGCATCAGGCTCTAATTTGTTAGCAAAGTATTTGAAAAGGGAACTGATTATTTCAAAAGGTGGAAAAAGGAAATACCTACACTTTCAATACCATTGGCAATTGCGGAAAATTTTGAATTACTTATCGTATTAAGGAACATTGGCAATATAAGTAACCGCTATTACAAGGGACGGGGCAGGTTATGGAGATTAGAAATTTCGATCAGTTTTTCCGTGATAATCCCATCCCCATGTGGGTGTATGATCCGGAGGATTATTCAATACAAAAGGTCAATCAGGCTATGGCCGATACCTATGGGTATTCGCGGGAAGAGATGCTCTCCTTCACCTTGTTTGACCTGCGTCCCCGGGAAGAAGTGCCAAAGATAAAAAAATACCTGTCTCAGGCAGATAACCAGAGCGTAGGCGATGAAGGAGTCTGGAAACATCAAAAAAAGAATGGCGAATATGTCTACGCCCGGGTTGTGCGGAATCCGGTGACGTTCGATAATGAGGAACACGACTTCCAGCTGGTTATGTACAAGGATCTTACCAGTGAAATGAACACCCGGCTAAGCAATGATATGTTCTTTAAGCATAGCCTGGATGGGATCATGCTGACCAATCCCAATGGGGAGATCCTTCAGGCAAATCAGGCGGCCTGTGATATATTGGGAATGAGCGAACAGGAAATTACCGCACAGGGTCGTGGCGGAATTGTTGCCAGGGATGAAAAATTACAGAAAGCGTTATCACAGCGGTCCCAATTGGGCACTTTTGCCGGTGAGCTAACCTTTATCCATAAGTCGGGGCGAAAAATACCGGTTGAGCTCACCTCTTCGGTGTTTGTGAACTACGCTGGTGAAAAGCGGACCAGCTTGATTTTTCGGGATATCAGCGACCGAAAAGCGCAGCAGCAAGCGCTGCGGGAGGAGAAGGAATTTACGGAGGCTGTCATGAGTAGTCTGCCGGGGGTGTTTTACGTCCTGGATCACCAGGGCCATGTGGTACGCTTTAATGACCATGCCATGGAAGTATTTGGCCTTTCTGCAGACCAGTTCATCGGGCGATCAGCTGCTGAGTTTGTGCATGAATCTGACCGGGAAAAAGTGCCGGAAGAAATACGAGCCGTTCTGGAGGAAGGATACCGGGTGTTTGAGCTGACCTTAAAGACGGGAGATGGAACCCCCGCTATCTACCGGTTTAATGCCGAGCGACTGCAACAAAGTGGTCAAACATATATTATTGGTACAGGGGTAGATGTCACGAAGAAAAAACAGCTTGAAGAGCAGCTTAGTTCACTCTTGCAAGAAGAACATGCCCAGCGCAAAAAGGCGGAAGCGGATCGGGATAAGCTAAAGGAGATGTTCGAAGAAGCGCCCTCTCCCAAATGCTTGTTAGAAGGTCCGGAGCTTCGCTATGTAATAGCCAACAAAGCCTACCGCCAGGTGGTGGGACAGGAAGATATCGTTGGCAGGCCCGTCATTGATGTGCTTCCGGAAGTCGAGGAGCAGGGCTATATCGATCTGCTGGAAAAGGTTTACCAAACCGGGGAGCCCTATTTAGGTTTTGGAGACCCCGTACAAATTGACAAAGATAACGAGGGTTCTAAACAGAAATATATCTTTAATCTACTGTTCGCCCCTCTGTTTGATGAAGAGGGAGAGGTCTATGGTATTTTTATTGAAGCCCTGGATTTTAGCGAACAGATCACCTACCAGCAGCAGCTGAGGGAATCCCTCACAGAAAAGGAAACGCTGTTAGCTGAAATACATCACCGGGTAAAGAATAACTTGGCTATTGTTACCAGCATGATGCAGCTGCAGGCCATGGAAACGGAGGATATTGACCTGCAAGGAGCACTTCGGTCTGCCCAGCAGCGCATTCAAACTATTGCCACCATCCATGAGTTACTGTATAGTTCAGAAAGCCTGTCGCATTTGAACTTTGGAGAACATGTAAAGCAGTTGCTTCATAATTTAGAGGAAATATATAACACCGGTAAACAGATTACGATAGTTTCGGATGTTGAGCAGGTACCGATGAATATTAATCAAGCAATTCCCTGTGCTCTGATGGTTAACGAAGTAGTTACCAACGCCTACAAACACGCATTTAATCTTCAAAAGAGAGGAGAGATTGGCATTCAGCTATATGAAGAAAATGGCAATGTAGTGGTTGAAATTACAGATAATGGCGTGGGATTCCCCAGTAATATTATGCAAGAGGGGGCATCAACGATCGGGATGACGTTGATCAATTTGTTAAAACAGCAGTTAGAGGGGGATGTTTACTTTTCTAATAAAAATGGAACGCAATTCAAATTAGTTTTCGAGAAAGCGGATGTGAAAGGCAGTGGAAGTTCCTTAATAAAGAATTAAATAGACCATCGCAAAGCAACTTATGGGGAACTATCCGGCCGGCAGGGTAAAGGTAAATGTACTCCCCTGCCCCGGCTCACTGTCCACCGAAAGAGTGCCCCCGTGCATCTCAACAAAATCAATGCAAAGATCCAGTCCAAGCCCCGACCCTTTTTCTCCCTGTGTCCCGGATGTGGTATAATTGTTATTGGTATCCATGATTTTTTCCTGTGCCTCCCTGTCCATGCCCACGCCCTCATCCGACACCGATATGCGTACGCTGTCTCCTGTTTTTTCTGCCTGTACCGCAACCTTTCCTCCCGGATGGGAAAATTTGATGCCGTTGGCGACCAGGTTTCTCAGGATGGTTTTCACCATATTGGCATCGGCGTGTACATGCAGCGCGCCGGGCACCTGGTTTTTCAGGCTGATCTCCTTGTCCTCCGGTTTTGAGCTTAGATTATCAAACACATCGGAGGTTAGATCGGCAAGGGATACGCGTTCAGGCTTCGGCGTTACATTTTGAAATTGATTCTTTGACCAGGTCAGCAGATCCTCAAACAAGGTCTGGGTCTCTTTGGCATTTTTGTTTAACAATTTCAGGTATTCCAGAATTTCCTCTTTGGGGAGTTCCTCATAGTCTTCCAACAAGATGGAAGATAGTCCCTGCGCCCCTCCGACCGCATTGGTGAGGTCATGCGATATAACCGAAAAAAGTTTGTCTTTATGCCTGTTCAGCTGCTGCAGCTCTTTATTTTTACGGGCAAGTTCCTTCTCCGTACTTTTCTGCTTTGTGATATCCATGAAGGTACTTACCACGCCGTCTCTATATTTTGCCACCTTGCTGTGAAACCAGGAGACTTCATCCTGCTTATACGTATGCTGGTATTGAAATTCAATGGGGTTCCCGGTTTCTACGACGGATGCAAACCGGTCCATCATTTTTTCCTGCATGCTGCCGGCAATTACGGCCGTGATCTTTTGTCCGACGAGTTGCTCTGCCGGTACCCCGATCAGCAATTCTGCCGATTTATTGACGCGGGTAATCTGAAAATCAATGGGAGCACCGTCGGCATCCCTGACGGAATCAAGCACTATAATGCCCCCGGGAGAGGTGTTTAGAATCCCCTGGAGAAGCAGTTCCTGATGCTTTCGCTCCGTAATATTTCGTACGGCACCCAGGTACCGGGGACTATCTCCATCCTTATTCTCCTTTCCAATTTTTGACAATACAGCATTATACCACTGGGTTTCTCCCTTTACCTTTAAGCTGTAATCGAACTTAACTTGTTTTTTTCCCTGATCCAATTTGTCAAAGGCTCGCTCAATCTGTTTGCTCACGTGGGACGGCATTACGTCCCCGTGATGCTTTCCTATAAAAGCCTGCTTGGGCAGAATTAACTCATCCTCGTGGTTTGTAGCAATGTAATCTTCTATTTTGCCGTCCGGGGCAAATACGAAAAGAAGATCGTGAAAAGCGTTCAGTATCGATTTCAGGTAGTCAGTCATAGCATTTAAATTTACGTTTCCTCATCGTGACAGGTTTTAAAATTATCTAACGACCTATCAAAATCCTCCTGCATCTTTATCAGTCCAATTGCTAAACCAGCCTTTTTAGTTTGAGATAATTTTTTTGTCTTTAACTTTTGTTTTAAGAAACTCCACAAAGTCATCTGCTGCCTGCTTTAACTCATCAGGCAGTTCTATTAATTTTGAATAAAGTTTGATATGCTCCGTAACTTACCTCATAACTTGGCCCGTACAACAAATTATACCGATTATTCCAGAAGGTGGAAAGAGGAAATAGGCTGCCCTTTCAGCCGGCGGTCGAACTATAGATGGGTAAGATTAGGCCGGCAAAGACATTACTTCAACAACGCTGTGTTTTTCTTTAGCATCCTTTACAATCTTTTCAATCTTTTCAGCTGCATCATCGTCAATCCATTCCATTCCACATTGTGAACACACTGTAGCCGGGACGTTGCGTACTACTACAACGCCGGACCCAAAATCCGCTGTAAATGTGGTTTCACCCTGCTCCAGGGTACCTCCACAAGCATAACAATATTGAGATGCATTTTTTGCTGTCATTTTTTTCTGGTTTTAAAATCCGGTTCAAAATGTTCTAAATCAGGATGATATGCTGTCACAACATAACACCATTTGTTTTCTTTATCACCCCCTACAACAACATGCAGCGGCTTATCATTGATATACCCTAAAAATAATCCACTGGGAAACGGACTATCATCAGGATGCTCTTCAATAAGTTCACCCTTTACAAGTACCTGCTTTACATCAGTCCTAAAAATATTACGCTCCATCATTCGTTCAAGCGCATGCCGCTGCCATCTGATTCGCCCTTGATTAACTGTTTCAACAATAAAATCCTTAAGCATTTCTTTAGCGATTAAATCCTGGTAAGGCTCCAAACTTCCATAAAAGCTCTATATCGCAGTGGAATCACGCTCTATTTCATCAGCAGGGTAACTGAACAGGGAACAGATCACTTCTGTTCTTTTCAACCGCTGAAACTTGAGCCTGAATGAAAAGAACAAAAAAACGCCTCATTTGATATCCTCCATAACTTACCTCTTAACTTGGTGTGTACAGCAATAATTACATTATACTGATTATTCCAGAAGGTGGAAAGAGAAAATAGGCTGCCCTTTCAGCCGGCGCGCGAACCATTCGAAGGCCTCCTGCGCATGGGCCGCTCCAATTTGTGGGGACTCAGATGTATCCTTTCGTTTGAACAGGTTAGGCCATTGAGGCAAAAACAACACCAGCCGCAATAGCTATCTGAGGAATCTCCCAATAAAATAGGTGAACCGACAAAAGCCGGGAACTTTCGAGGGATTAATGGTGTATATATAATCACATTGTTTAAATTTTATAAAAAATATTTAAACAAACATACATAAAATACATCCTAATCCAATCCTATTTCTTATGAAAAGCAGAACACAACAATTCGCTGCGGGGAGAAAAACTCCGGCGATCACAATCTTTATCGTTTTATTGGCATTCACCATGCTATCGGCTTGCGCAAATGACGATGACGGGCCAACGGCCCCGGAAGGGCCGGGCAACATTGTCGAGGTAGCCCAGTCCAATGATGATTTCAGCACGCTGGTCTCGGCCGTTACCGACGCCGGCCTGGCCGCAACCTTGCAGGGCAACGGACCTTTTACCGTCTTTGCCCCTACCAATGCAGCATTCCAGGCACTGCCGGAGGGTCTGCTGGAAAGCCTGTCCAATGAACAGCTGACCGAAATCCTGAGCTACCACGTGGTGGCCGGATCAGCGGTTATGGCCGGCGACCTGCAGGCTGAACAATCGGTGGAGGCGGCGGCCGGGGGCGCCCTTTTTGTAACAGCCACCGGGGGCGACGTCATGGTCAACGACAACGCGTCGGTTGTTACGGCTGATGTGGAAGCCTCCAACGGGGTCATTCACGCCGTTGACCGGGTAGTGCTCCCCGACAGTTACCTGGATGTGGTGGGTATTGTAGCCAAACGATATAACCTGCAAACCCTCGAAGGGGCGGTCGGACAAGCGGGTTTGGTTTCCACCCTGCAGGGCGAGGGACCCTTTACGGTGTTTGCGCCCGATAACGCTTCGTTTGAGGGACTCGACCTGTCGGGGCTTTCCCAGCAGCAGCTGCAGGACGTGCTGACTTATCACGTGCTGGACAGCAAGGTCCTGTCCGGGGACCTTGCCTCCTCACAAACCGTTACTACGGTTAATGGGGATGAGCTGACTATCGAAGTTGCAGGTGACAACACGGTTTCGCTGACCGACCAGCAAGGCAATACCTACCAGGTAACCCAGGCCGACCTCGAAGGCACCAACGGAGTGGTCCATATCATCGACGGGGTGCTTATGCCAGGGTAGTCCGGAAATGGAATGACTCTTACTAAGATCTCTACGCTGATTAGCCACGCCCCGTATCCCGGGGCGTGGCTTTATTATCACAGGCTTTAAACAGGATTTTCTTCAATACCACCCGATCTTACACCTGCAGTGCATGAGCCTATACCGGGGATGTTGAAATCGCAACATACAGAGATCGGCCGAAACAACGGGTTGACAAATATCCCTGTCAAAAGGATGGTAACAGAAAAACGCTTTTAAACAGTAAATAACGCCATAGTTTTATATCTTTTTCATTGAACCGATACCGCCAGCAGCATCCGGGCGGCAGGAAGCAGGCGCAGTTGGAACTATGCTGTTTAAATATATGTTGCAAATTATTAACATGGATACTTTTTCAATATCGCAGATATCGCAATTTTCGGGCGTCAAACCGCATACCATCCGGATGTGGGAACAGCGCTACGGTGCCCTGAAGCCGAATCGATCGGAGGGCAACACCCGGTATTACAGCAACGCACAACTGCGTCGGCTGCTGAATATCGTAAGCCTCAAAAATGCCGGTTATAAGCTGGGGGAACTGGGTGCGATGCCGGATGAAAAGCTGAACGAACTGGTTTTAGAGGAACAGGAACAAACGACGACCGATCAAACGGATGAATATTTTGTTTTGCAGCTTATAGCAGCCGGTATGAGCTATGATGAATTATATTTTGAAAAGGTATTTTCTCACTGCCTGCTGCGATACGGAATGACGGATGCCTACAGCAGGATCATATACCCTGTAATGGTGCGTCTGGGATTGATGTGGACGAGCGACCGTATGCCGCCGGTTCAGGAACATTTTTTAAGTAATCTGCTCAGGCAGAAACTGCTGACGGCTATCGATTCGCTGCCCCCTGCTGAACCGGAGGCGGATAAATGGCTGCTGTTCCTTCCCGAAAATGAATTTCACGAGCTGGGATTGCTGTTTGCCCATTATCTTATTCGCCGTTCCGGCCATCAGGCGATATACCTCGGGGCCAATGTCCCGTTGCAGCTGCTCAGAAATGCCGTAGCAGATACGGGGTCCGATCGCCTGCTGTTTTTTTTAGTGCACAACGATTTGCCTGAAAATAGCCGTACATACCTTGATCAGCTAAAGGACAGCATTCCCGATAAAACGATATACCTGTCGGGCAACCGCGACTTAATTAGTCAGCTGAAAACGGGAAAGAGCATGATCTGGCTGAAATCAGTTGAACATCTCGAGCAACAGCTAAACGCATAGCGGTTGTGTTTTTTAAGTAACATCAACATAACATCATGTCCAGAATATCGATTATAGGCGCTGGTTTTTCCGGGTTGAGCGCGGCCGCATATCTGTCGGCAGCGGGACACGAGGTGACCGTGTATGAAAAGAATGGCGCGCCGGGGGGACGCGCCCGGCAACTGAACCCCGGGAACGGCTATGTGTTCGACATGGGGCCGAGCTGGTACTGGATGCCCGATATATTCGAACAGTTCTTTGGTGATTTCGGGTACAGGCCGTCGGACTTTTACAGGCTGAAACTGCTCGATCCCTCCTTCGGGATGGTCTTTTCCGGCGAGGAAACCCTTATGAATATCCCTTCGGGTTTTGACGAGCTGTGCAGCCTGTTTGAATCCGTCGAAACGGGAAGTTCGGAGAAGCTGAGGGCCTTCATGCGGGAAGCGGAATACAAATACGAAAAGGGGATGCATGAGATGGCCTACAAGCCCGGCCTCTCTGTTACCGAGTTTGCCGATGCCGGGTTGATCAAAAAAGCGTTGCGCATGGATATGTTCTCGTCGTTCAGCAGGCATGTGCGTGCCCATTTTTCTCACCCCAGGCTGATTGCGCTCATGGAGTTTCCCGTCCTTTTCCTGGGCGGCATGCCGCAGGATACTCCGGCCTTATACAGTTTGATGAGTTATGCCGGTTTAAAACTCGGAACCTGGTATCCCGAAGGGGGGTTCGGAAACGTAGTCAAGGCCGTTATGGAGGTAGCGGCCGCCAATGGCGCAACGTTCCGGTTTAACGCCTGTGTGGAACATATTGTCGTCGAAAACAGTTCGGCAAGGGGGATTATCTGCAACGGAGAGAACATTCCCTCTGACGGGGTAATCGCAGCGGCGGATTATCATCATGTTGAACATCAGCTGCTTCCCGCCTCGCACCGCAATTACAGCGAAAAATACTGGCAAAACAAGACCCTGGCCCCTTCCTGCCTCATTTTTTACCTGGGTATTTCAAAAAGAATCGCATCCCTGCAGCATCACACCCTGTTCTTTGAGGGGGATCTGCTTCAGCATTCCAGACAAATATACCGTGAGGCGCAATGGCCCACGCATCCCCTCTTTTATGCATGCTGTCCCTCCCGCACCGACGACACGCTTGCTCCCGAGGGACATGAAAATTTGTTTCTCCTGATGCCTATCGCACCGGGACTGGAGGATGGCGAGGCGGTCCGCGAAAAGTATTTTCAGCTTATGATGGGCCGCCTGGAGAACTACACGGGCACCCCGCTTACTCCCCATATCGATTTCAAACAAAGCTATTGCGTCAGTGATTTTATGGACGATTACCATTCCTACAAGGGCAATGCCTACGGACTTGCCAACACCTTGAGGCAAACGGCCATTATGAAACCAAAAGTCAGCAATAAAAAAATCGATAACCTTTTTTATGCGGGACAACTTACCGTTCCCGGACCCGGTGTACCGCCGGCACTTATTTCCGGCAAAATTGCTTCGCAACAGTTACTCAAATATTTAAACAACCGAACACATGAAGCGGCTATATGACAATCTATCGGCGCAGATCAGTAAAAATGTGACCCGTACCTACAGTACCAGTTTTTCCCTGGGCATCTATTTTCTGCACGATCGCCTGAGAGATCATATCCATGCGATCTACGGTTTTGTACGGCTCGCTGATGAAATTGTGGACAGTTTTGAAGGCTATGACCAGAAATACCTGCTTTCCGATTTCAAGCAAGAAACCTACGAGGCCATCGACAGAGGAATATCGCTTAATCCGGTTCTGAATGCATTCCAGCAGACGGTTCATCAGTTCAACATCAATGCTGACCTGATTGAAGCTTTTTTTCAAAGTATGGAGATGGATTTGAAAAAGGTGGATTATACCTCCTCAACCTATCAACAATACATTTTCGGATCGGCGGAAGCAGTAGGCCTGATGTGCCTGCAGGTTTTCACCGAGGGAGATCAACAGATGTACGAGAGGCTGAAGCCGTATGCCATGAAACTGGGAGCGGCTTTTCAAAAAGTGAATTTTTTACGGGACCTGCGGGAAGATTATCATGTTCTGGGGAGAGTTTATTTCCCCGAAGTGGATTTAACTGATTTCAACGAACAATCCAAAAGACAGATCGAAGACGAAATTGAAGATGATTTCAATATAGCGCTGACGGGAATCCGCCAGCTTCCCGCCTCAGCAAAAGGAGGCGTTTATCTTGCTTACGTAACCTACCGGTCGTTATTCAGGAAAATAAGGAGACTGCCGGCCAACCGGATATTGAATGAACGGGTCAGAATCAACAACGGCAAAAAATTGGGACTGATGCTCAACAGCCTTTTGCAATGCAAACTCAAATGGATATGAAGAACACAGCGCTGCTGTTATGGTTCCTGCTTTTTTTCGGTGCAAATTGCTATGCCCAAACCGACTTCATAAATAAAGTCAGACTGCTTTACCTGAAAGCGGCGGAAGAGGAGCAGGCATGTGAGACCCTAATCAGACTGACAGAATCCCGGAACGCCTCTGAAAAACCGCTCCTGTTAGGGTATAAAGGAAGCGCTACCATGATGATGGCCAGGCATGTTGTCAATCCTTTTTCCAAATTATCCCACTTTAAAAAGGGAAGGAATATGCTTGAACATGCGATCCGGGCGGACCGCGAAAACGTCGAACTGCGGTTTTTAAGGTACGCGGTTCAGACTCACGCCCCTTCTTTTTTGGGCTATGACGAACATGTTGAGAGCGATAAAAAGTTCATGCTCCAGGCCAGCGATTCTATGGATGAAACGCTGAAAAAACTTGTCGGTACCCTGCTGGACCTGGATCAATAGGGCTACCCTTTCCCTTTCAGCCAGCGGTCGAACCAGTCGAAGGCTTCCTGCTGCATGGGCCGGTCGAATTTGTGGGGGCCCGGGTAAAAGGAGCACCGGTACCGGTCGCCGGCTCCCGCCTTGCTGTAGACGTCCCCCAGGATGGTATCCGCCTTTTTCATCTCGGAGAGGGTAAAGAGGGGATCTTCTTCGTTGTTCAGCACCAGGGGGGACAATGACGGTACTTTCAATCCCAGGATTTCGGGGAAATCCAGCTCGCCGGGCAGCAGGGGCACGTAGGTCATCCAGGTGTGGGTGTAGGACTTCGCCAGGATGAGATCTTTCCAGGTGGTCATGAAGCCGACGCAGACGGAGCAGCTGATCCGCTCGTCCATACCGCTCATGAATACGGTGCGCATGCCGCCGCCGGACAAGCCCCCGCATCCGATGCGGTCTTCGTCGACGTCGCCGCGGGCACACAGGATATCGAGGGCTTTCTGATCTTCAGCGAAGAAGACGCCGGGCCAGGTGGTGCCGGCGCTGAACAGCGATTTGGCCATCACATGCTCGTGGTCGCCGGCCCAGTCGTTGTAGGCGCGTATGTTGTCGGGTTCCTCCGGGTTCCGGTCGTCCAGCCCGTCGCGCAGATGCTCGGGGACGTTCTCCAGCAGCACCCGGCGGCTGGCAAAGGGAAAGGCGTCGGGCACCAGCACCACGTAGCCCCGCCTGGCTATTTCATTGGCCCAGGCAAAACCGTCGTAGTAGTCCTGCTGGTGGGTCTCCATCATGGGATGCCGGTCGTCGCTGGTCCGCGTAATCTTGCGCCGCCCGAAGTATTTGTTGCCCCCGTGATCGTGAAAGCCAAGGATGCCGGGCAGCGGACCCTTTGCATCCCGGGGCTTCAGCAGGATGGCCCGGGTGGGACGCCCGTACGGGAGCTGCCAGCTCAGCTCTTCGATCTCCAGCCCGTCATAGCTGTAGCGGTCACGGACCGTAACTTCCGGGGTGTCCCCGATGCCGGGGATGGCCAGCCGCTCTTCAAAACGCTCGCCGGCGGCCCTGCGCCAGGAGGAGAGATCCTCCCATTCCGCCCTCCGGTAGGAGAATTCGGGCAGCTCTCCCTCGATCAGCGAGGCCGCCCAGCTCCCGTAGGCGCCGATCAGGCTGGTTCCGGCTTCTTCACTGGCGGAGAAGGTCATCGATCCCGCGCTGCTTCGGCCTGCCGGTGCTGAGGGCATTGCCTGGGAGCTGTGCGGGTTGGCGAACAGCTCGTTAAACACCCCGCCGCCCGCGAGTCCCAGTCCCGCAAGCCCGGCTTTTTTGAGAAAATCTCTGCGATTGTTTTCCATGGTTTTGTTTTTTTAAGGGTATGAGTTGACGTTCGGGTTAAAAGAACCCGCGGACGGCGAAGTAGGTGGTGACCAGCGAGAAGATGATCACGGCCACCAGCCCGGCATTCCACTTGCGCGAGGGCAGGTGATCGGGGCCCACCAGCTCCTCTTTGTTCAGCAGGTAAAAGACCGGGATGGCCACGGCCGGCAGGATCGCGGCCTGGAAGGCCTGCGAGAGCACCATCAGCACCGGCGGCGTCTGCTCCAGGAAAATAGAGCCGAAGGCGAACAGGAGTCCCCCCACGATCAGCCCCCGGAACATCGGCGACTGGATATCCCGCTCCCAGCCCATGTAGTCGGCCACCAGCCAGGGGGCGATGAGTACGATCGGGAAGATGGTCGACAGCCCCGCCCCGGCGATACCCACGATCATCAGGAAGGCCGCCAGGTCGCCCCCGAGGGGTTCCAGCAGGCGGATCATCTCCAGGGTGGTCTCCATCTTCAGCCCCATCACATGCAGGGTGCCGGCTCCCACGGCCATCACGATGGCGCTCAGGAAGATCATCGTGAACACCGACACGAAGGCGTCCCGCTTTTCATCCTTGAGGTTCCCGATGGTCCACCCTTTCTCGGCCACCACGGTGCTTCGGATCACAAAGACGGCCGCCGAACAGGTGGTGCCGGCAATGGCGGCCACCAGCCGGTACGACCCGGAGGTATCCGGGATGCCGGGGATCATGCCCTCGAGGATGGCCGAGTAGGATGGGGTGACCATAAAAAAGACCGCCACAAAGCAGCCGACCATCAGGATCACGAAGGTGGTCAGGATTTTCTCGAAGATCTTGTACTGCCCGTACCAGAGCACGGCGAAGATTCCCGCACTGATGACCAGGATGATCCAGCCGGTCTGCACCACCAGTCCCCCGTCGGCGGAGGCCAGGCGGATCCCCTCCTGGATCAGCTCGGCCACGATGCCCATGATGCCGATCAGCGCCAGCAGCTCCCCGAGGATCAGCGCCCCGATGATGTAGAGCGCCAGCGGCTTGCCGACGCTGGGGATCTCCCGCTTGAAATTCAGCAGGGCGGTCTTCCCGGTCACCAGGGTCAGGTGCCCGAAGGCCACCATCAGGATATAGGTAAAGAGTCCCGACAGCAGCAGCGCCCACAGCAGGGTCATCCCGTGCTGGGCCCCGGTCATCCCCATCGTGGTGATGCTGCCGGTGCCGATGTTGTAGCCGATCAGGAAGAGGCCCGGTCCCACCGCGCTCAGGGCAATAAGTATTTTTTTGATAAGCGAGTTCTTATGCTTGTTCTCGGATCGTTGTTTTCCCATCTACCTTTATATACTTATAGTTAATTTTATATCAGGTTGGTGGTCCCTCCTTCCGCTACGGACAGGTCCATCCCGCGCTCGTTGGTCTTCCAGGACCCGCCGGTAAAGTCGGGCACCTTCACGGTGTTGCCCTCCCGGGCCACCGACCACTCGCTCAGGGGCGTGATGCAGCTCCACAGGGCCGCATCGTAGACATCCTTGTTGAGGGGCAGCCCGTTGCGCAGGCAGTCGATCAGCCGCCAGTCGCTGGCCGTGACCCGCTCGTAGGAGCGTTCGCCCCGGCGCCCGCCGGCTGCGCGGACTTTCTGCTCGAACATCCGGGTGATCGGGGGCGTGTACTCCTCGACCAGCGACTCGAACTCCTCCTCCGGGAGCCAGCCTTCGTGGCCGGTGGCGATGCGCGGGGGACGCGCCTCGAAGATGCCCTGGTCGCCGCTGATCAGGTGGAACCGCCGGCCCGGGCGCGGGGTGCTGATGTCGTGCTGCAGCATGATGGTCCGCCCCCGTTTGGTCCGGATAATGCTCGTGTTCATGTTGCCCCGGAACTCCAGGCCCTCGTAGGCCTCGTAGTAGTCGTCCATTTCGGACAGCTCTTCCATCTTGTCGGCCATGGTAAAGTCGCGGCTGGAGATGGAGACCATGTAGTCCATCTGGTCGCCGTAGTTGAGGTCCATCATCTGGGCCAGCGGACCCAGCCCGTGGCCGGGATACAGGTTGCCGTTACGGTTGACGTTCTCTTTGAGCCGCCACGGGCGGTAGCCGAACCAGTTGTGGTTGTCCTCGTCGCGGACCCAGCGTCCCTCGGTGTCGGAGACGCGGTCGTGGATGTAGTGGCCCTCCCCGTGGACCAGCTCCCCGAAGAATCCCTGGCGGGCCATATTCAGCAGCACCGCGGCGATCCCGTCGTGGCAGTCCCCGCCCTCCATGTAGCAGTGCCGGCGGGTGCGCTCGGAGGTCTCCACCACTTTCCAGCAGTCCTCGATGGTGGTGGCCACCGGCAGCTCGGTAAAGACGTGCTTGCCTTGCTCCATGGCATACACCGCAATCGGGGCGTGCAGCTCCCACGGGGTGGCCGTGTAGACCAGGTCGATGTCCTCCCGCTCGCACAGCTGCTTCCAGGCGTCCTCGCTGCCGCTGTAGGCGTCGGGATCGTGGTCCGAAAATTCCCGGATGGAGTCGATGGCATCGCTCACCCGGTCGGCGTACAGGTCGCACAGCGCCTTGATCTCCACGCCTTCGATCACGGCCAGCCGCTCGACGGTGCCTGACCCGCGCGCGCCGATGCCGACCAGGCCCACGCGGACGGTCTCCAGCGGCGGGGCGGCGTAGCCGTGCATGTTAAAGGTTTGCTCGCGGCTTTGTTTGAAAGGGGTTTGCCGGCCGGCGGCGGACCCGCCCATCATCATGCCTGCTCCGGCGAGGCCGGCTTGCTTTAGAAAGTCTCTGCGATTGTTTCCCATAATACTGAAAATTTAGATTTACCTTTTATCGAAAAATCCGGCTTCGTGCGCATTCCTTCCTCCCCGCATCCGGTTACCCGGGGCCTTCCTCCTGTTCCGGTCCCCGCTCCGGGGGCTCCCGGGAGGGTATCCCGCAAAATAGCTGCTTTCTTTAATTCATGAATACTACGTTACATGAATACCCATATGCTGTCCCCCCCCTTACACCTCTTCCCAGTTCATGATGCGCCGGGCGTTGGTGCGGTACAGCGACTCCAGAATTTCCCCGGAGAGGTCAAGTCCGTAGTAACGCCACCACACGCGTCCGGTCATATGCTCGTCGGCGCTCTCCAGCAGCCGCCACCACGACTGGTACATGCCCTTGTCCATGCCCATATCGGTGCCGAACAGCACGCGGTCCCGGTAGTCCTCCAGAAAGCGCGCGGCCCCGCGGGGCTGGCGGCCCACTTCGTAGTCCCGCGCCGAAATATCCACATACAGGTTGTCGTGCCGGTCCATAATCTCCGAGAGCCGCCCGAGGTCGTTGCCCAGATTGGCCAGGTGACAGGCGATGAAGGTGGTGTCGGGATGCTTCTGCAGGGTCCGCGGCAGCAGGGGGATCAGCTCATCGTAGGAGAGCCCTTCGCTCCCGTGCTGGTTGAACTGCTGGAAGATGGGCGTGCGCTCCTGGAAGACGTTCGGCGGCTCCCAGGCCGAGGGGTGGTCGGCGATGTGCAGGTTGACCGGCAGGTTCAGCTCGGCGGCTTTCTCCCAGTACGGATCCAGCCGGTCGTCGTCGGGGTGCAGCCGCTCCCCGGGGGCCAGCTCCGGGTCGCGGGTGATGCCGAATCCCTTGTCCGTAATCTCGCCGATGCCGCGGGCCCCCTGCTCGTAGCAGCGCTCCAGCTCCGCGGCCGCCCGCTCCGGGTAATCGTCCTCACCGATGCCGTCGGTTACGATCCCGCAGTACAGCTGAAAACGGTCGGGGTAGGGCTGCAGGTACAGCTCGGTCAGCCGGTCGAACTCCTCGCCGGTGGCGCCGGTCAGCACCACGGAGGTCTCCACGCCCACCTCGTCCATGGTATCCACCCAGCGGGACAGATGCTCTTCGGGGGTGCCGGATTCCTGGCGGGAGGGGTAGTCGTGGATGTGGACGTCGATGACCGGGTGCCGGGCTTCGGGGATAAACGTTTCTTCGGTGACGACCGTGGAGCGGGGGGCGTAATCCTTGAGCAGCACGTGGTCCATGGGACCCGGTCCCGAGGGGACGCCCGGACCGCTCCACGGGCCGTATTTTACTTCCCGCCACTCGGGGTCCGAACGCCAGTCTTTGGAGGCTTGGTTGGAGGCGGCGGAATCACCGCTGTCCGACTGCCGCGCACAGCCGATAAAGCCGGCGCCCGTCAGGGTGAGTCCCGCCAATCCCGTTTTCTTCAGAAATTCTCTTCTGCTGTTGTCCATAGTACCGAAAAATTTTATTGGCTTTTCTTTTGCATCGTACGGATTACCTGGTGTTTCGTGCTTTTTACGGTCTTCGGGATCCCCGCATCCCGGTCCCCCTTCCCTCCTCCGGGGGGAGTCCCCGCTCGAAACAGATAATACCTACAACATTTCAGGCTAACTTTCAACCTTCCCGGCCGTGTTGGGACCGGCACCGGGGAAATGGGCACCCGTGGTACGTATTCTTGCGCTTTTTACCTGATCTGCTCCAGGGTACGGGCGGCTTCGATCAGCAGCGGGAACGCCGAACCGGTGTTCATCTGCCCGGACAGGATCTCCTTTTCTATGTCTTCGGCCTGGGACGAATTTCCGTCAAAGCGGGCCACGGCCCAGTCGGACATCCTGTTGCCGGGCTGTTCGCTCTGCCACTCTTCCAGCAGCGACCGCGCCGCTGCTTCCCGCCCGGTCTGCCGCAGTGCGAGCGCCCCGAAGTAAAGACCCGCCCCCCGCCGGTCCGGATGCTCGCGGGTGTAATCCGCCACTTCCTCCATCAGCGCCCGGGCCCGGTCGCTGTTGCCCATTTCCTCGTTCACCGCGGCCTGCAGGTAGCGCTGCAGGCGCACGTCGGGATTATAGGGCTTGCCCACGCCCAGCTCCTCCGGCCACGTCTGGGCTTTCTTCAGCGAACGGAGGGACGCCTCGTAATTCCCTGCCTCCATCTGCTGCAGCGCCAGAAAGGTGTTGGTCCGTCCGAACAACACGCGTCCCTCGCTGGCCCCCTCATAGGGCAGGATACGCATGCGGTCAAGCAGGGCGGCCCCCTCGGCGTAATTTCCGGTGGCGAGCAGCGCCCGTGCATAGCCCATCTCAATGGGGTCGCGGTCCGGGAACTGCCCGTAGGCCTCTTCGGCGTGCTTCAGGGCCTGTTCCGGCTCGCCGGCTTCCATATAGTGGCTGACCAGCGCATCCCGGCTCCGCCAGCTGCCCGGGTCCATCCGCCGGGCGGTCTGATAGTCGCCGAGCACCTCTTTGTCCCCCGCGTTCAACTCCTTGCGGAGCTCAGCCCGCGTAAGATAAAAAGGAGCGTAATCCGGCCGGTCCCCCAGTCCGTCGAACAGCTCTCCGGCTTCGGCGGTGCGTCCCTTGCCCCAGTACAGCAGGCCGAGGTAGTAGTCGTGTTGCCAGGCATCGCCCTGCTCCCTGGCCCAACGGAGCACCGGAATGCTTTCGGAGCGGAAGGGAAAGACCAGGTGCGGCGAAGCCGCGGCGGCCCGCTCCAGGTAGTCCCGGCTCTGGTTCCCCTGCTGATCCTTGCTCAGGTACGCCAGCCAGTACCACACCACCGGGTGATCCGGGGCCTGCTCCAGCAGCGCTATGGCGTCTGAGGTCCGCCCCGCACCGGCGTAGAAGGCGGCTATTTCCAGATAGGTTTCATGGGGCAGCTCATTGCGGATGAAGGAGGAGAATTCCTCAAGACGGTCCTCCGTCGGGTCCAGCAGGTACCGCTCAAAGCGGGCAAAATGGTTGAGGGGATCGACTTTCAGCAGCTGATCCAGGATCGACCGGGCGTTTTCGACCTTCTCCTGCGCACGGTAGCAAACCGCCAAAACTTTATAGGCATTGATGTTATTCCAGTTATTATTCAGTGCCCGGCCGGCAAAGTCAACAGCCCGTTCCAGGCGGCCGGTCCGGAGATATATTTCCGCCATCGCGGCGTAGGCGGACGAGCGGTACCGGGGCGAGCGTGCGGACCAGCCCAGTGCTTCCAGCGCCGCTTCCAACTGTCCGGCCCGCTTTTTGATGGTCCCGTGAATAAAGTTGGACCGCGGGTGATAGGTGTCGTAGGAAAGCGCACTGCGGGAGTGTTCGAGGGCTGTGGAATATTCGCCCCGCCGGTAGAAAAGCTCCGCCAGTCCCGCATGGGCGTCGATGTGGGCGGGATCCTGTTTGATCACCTCCGAAAAGGTTTCCATGGCTTCGGCATAGTTCCTGTTGTCCGCCTGGT
Source organism: Fodinibius roseus (assembly GCF_900129315.1). Taxonomy (GTDB): domain Bacteria; phylum Bacteroidota; class Rhodothermia; order Balneolales; family Balneolaceae; genus Fodinibius; species Fodinibius roseus. The sequence continues at coordinate 15,793 of NZ_FQUS01000025.1, read as the reverse complement.
TTTTGGCCCGCTGGTAGAGCCGGGAAACCGTCAGCTTTTCGGTTTCCCGCCGGGTTTCGAGGGGACGATCAAAGCCGTCGGTCCCGGAGGATGGGGAATGGGTGTAGGTCAGCTTCCCCTCTCCCAGTTCGATGGACAGGTCCATATCCCCGAACTCCTTCCCGCCGCTCCCGCTGCCGGCGGGATCAATATCGAGGGTGTCGCGGTGGACCTCCATCGGTGCCAGCGAAACGGCCTGGCTGCTGATCTGTTCCCCCCCGATCGTTACCTTCAGCTCATCATCCACCGGCTGAAGGGCCATCAGGCTTATTCCCAGTTTTCCGCCGGCCTGGTCGGGCTCCACATGCAGGACCCCGTGAGGCGAGGCGGCCGAAAGTCCGCCGGTCTCCCGGACCGGAAACCAGAGCTCCTCCCAGCGGTCGGCCCTCCCCGGCGGGAAGCCCGCATAGTCGAAGGGCGTTTCCACACTGCGTCCCTGCGCCTGGGAAAACAGGCGGCCGGACTGCACCTCCACATACTGCCCGTCGGTGTCGGTCAGCAGGTCCTCCCAGATGCCGCCCGAACGGGACAGCGACCATATCCACAGTTTCTTGCCCGGCATGTCGCTGTAGAGCGACCAGTTGCCGAAGCCGAAGTCGTCATCGTTCCAGTACCCGCCGTAAAAGTCGGTCCGCTTGCCCAGTATGTGATATGATTTGCTGGAGCCGAAATCGTTGTTCCGGTAGTAGGAAAGATCGCGTCCCTCCTCATCCACCGGCCAGGGATGGGCGTCGCCGGAGTGCCCCACATAATGGGTGCCCGGAAAGAAAAACTGCAGGTCGTCGGAGGCTTCCACCGCCGCGTTCATCCAGACGTAATAGGATTGATCGAGCGCGGTGGGATTGTACCAGAAGCTTTCCGTTTCAAAGAAGGCCTGGTCGGGATGCACGGTAACCGTCACCCGCCACTGCGTACGCGACGGCAGATCGAGTCCCCCTGCAATATAGCTTGCGCTGCCGTCCTCGTGCTCGCGAACCCGGTAATCGACCGGCGTGGAGGTGGCGGGGGTGTGACCGGTGATCCCAAAATTGAATTCGATACCGCCCGAGGTCCAGGGTCCCCGCAGCGCGATATTGCGAAACTTGAGGACCTCGTTCAGGTAGATAAACTCCTGTCCCGTGGACTTCTCCACGGCTCCCCGGATTTTGCCGCCGACTTCGGGGAGCATGGACACCTTGATATGTTCATTCTCCAGGGTCACGACCTTCCATTCCTCTTCGGTGCTGCTGTGGTGGTACCGGTCAAACGTAAAATAGGGATAGATATGGTCGTCGCCCCCGGCCAGCACCGGCACGGGGTTGGGGTCCCCGAACGGGTAGGTGGTGATCACCTGCGGGGCTTCACTGACCTGGACCTCCTGGGCGCTGAGGGGCTGTGGAAACCACAAAAGCGCTGTCAGGGTCAGAGCCGCGGCCGCACACATCAGCGGCTGAAGGAGGGGTATCGCGGGGATTTTTATGACAGGAGGGGACACAAGAGAGTGTTCCGGGGTAGCATTTGTACCTGAAGCGGGAGGATGTTCCATCATGTGATTGTTTTTCTGCTCTTTATTTCTTGAAGCATCCACCGCGCGTGCCTGTACCGGGGCAGCTGATGTGGATGTACCTGAAAATTCGGATACAAGGATGATTAAAATAAGGGAACGAACATACCCGTTCCCTTATTTTTTTCTATACGAGGCCTTAGAAAAACCAGGAATTTTGTTCAAGCTCAAGGCCCCGGGGAGGTTGCCCTCGCAGCATACAGCCCATGCGTGAGCATTTAAACCGACCGATAACGCCGACTTTGGTCCAAAAAAACGTTTTTGCAAAGGCTTCTATACATAATAAAGCAGCTCAGTCGAACGTAGGGAACATCGCTTTCAGCTCCTCCACGGAAACCTGTCGCCCGTACTGGCCCAGCTGAAAGGCCTCGGCATATTCAATCTCCGATCCCCTTTGCTGGCCGTAGAGCTCAATCAGCTGATCCCTGTACGTATCGGCAATATTTCGGTCTCCCTCTCTGAAATCGCTGATACGCATCTTCATCCGGGTTTCCTCATCTTCGGGCACATTCTCAGGGTCGCGCGTGCCCCACGTCCACGACTGCTTGTCCGAGAACTGGGAGGGCATCTGTGCCAGGGCCTCGTACTTCTTCCCGGCGGTCCCGTCAATGCTCACCACGAGGGCCGGGTCGAAGGGATACGGTCTTTCAAAGCCGTCGCTGTAGTAGAGCTGTACCGGGGGACTGCTGAGCGGTTCGGTGTCGGGGGTAAAGAATTTGGCCATCACCAGCACCATGGCGTCGTCGACCAGCACCCCGGCGTAGCGGTGATCAGCATGATAGTCGTAGCGGCGGTGGACCATCACAATGTCGGCCTGCCACTCGCGAATCTTGCGGGCCACGGTTTTCCGGTTTTCGAGGGTGGGCATCAGCTCCCCGTCATGAATATCCAGGACTTCCGTCTCGGCGATCCCGAGCACGTCGGCCGCCTCTTCCACCTCTTCCATGCGGCGGAGTGCCAGCTCGCCCCCGGACATCCCAAAGTGACCGATGTCGCCGTTGGTCATGGACACGCACTTGAAAGCGTGTCCCTCTTCGGCAAAAAGGGCTCCCACGCCGCCCGCCGCGGCCTCACAATCATCCGGGTGAGCGCCAAAAGCGATAATCCGCAGCGGGTCGTCGGACGACTGGGCCGCGGCCTCGCCTGCGGTCAATCCGCAGAAGAGACCAATACCCAGGATACCTGCAAAAAACAGTGATAAGAAGTGGTTTGCTTTCATATTCATACTGCTATCCATTGTTATTTTCCTGTCCATAATAACTGACCGTATTTAATTTAGCACTAATTTGATTATTAAAAAACGCCCCTTTCCCCTCTTTTAGAAAATTTTGCAAAATAAATACCCTTGTTCAGGGTCAGGGCCAGAGGGATTTTAAAACCGCAACTTATTGACGGACTTGAAAATCCCGATAACGAAGAAAGTGGACAAAAAGACCATTACAGAACCTCTTTTAGTCCAATTCCTTAATATAGACATTGCGAAACCAGAGGGGGGTGTTGTGACTCTGGAGCACAATCGGGCCTTCCTCGGGAATGGAGTCTCCCCATATGTTGTCCATCCGGACGCCGTCCACAATCAGCTCGTCGTTGAGGGTAACCCAGACCGTATCGCCGACCATCTTCATGCGCATGGTATTCCATTCCCCGGCGGGCCTGTCCATCGTCTTCGAAGGCTCGTTGCGGGGATCATTGTTATAGAGTCCCCCTGAACCGACGCCCTGGTGGTGGGGGTCCCATATCTGTACCTGGGGCAGGTTGCGCAGGTAAATGCCGCTGTCGCCCTTGGGACCGATTTTCCAGTCGAGGACCAGCTCGAAGTTTCCGTATTCCCTGCGGGTTTCGATGTTCCCGATGCCCCGCGTGCCGTCGTAGAGAATCATGCCGTCCTGGATGTACCAGTGTTCAAAGGTCTCCTGGTCAACTTTCTCCTGCAGCTCCCGGCGCTCCCCTTCCAGGGTGTCCAGGATGGCCGGAAGCTTTCGCGGATCTTCCGAAATCTGTCCCTTCCACTGGGAGAGATCATCCCCGTAGAGCGCCGTAAACCCCTGCTCTTCGTAGTCGGCTGCCGACGATTCCTGCCGCGGCGCATCGCCCTGACCCTGACTGCAGCTTACCATAAAACCCAAAAAACACACCAAATAGAGATATTTCATACGTACCGTTATTCGTTACTTGTTATTCATTATTTGTTTTTTTGCTGAATTACCGGTTATCGGAGCCGTCTCAATATCACCCCCGGCCCCGCCCCAGCAGGTACTATTTTCTGCTTACTGCTTTTTGCCTTCTGCTTTCCACCTACTAATATACTTTCTACCTTTCTACCTTTCACCGTCTACCCATCCACCACCGGCGCTGCCTGCTCCGGTTTCAGAACGCCCCCGGGCAGTTCCATGATATCCATCTTCCGGAAGTGTACTTCAAATCCTTCGGACTCGGGGCATATATATCCTTTTTTACGCTTGGGCGACCGGATGCCGTTCACGAACTTCCCGTTGATGGCCAGCTTCAGCGTCCCGTCGATACAGGCGACGATGTACCGGTTCCACTCGCCCGTGCCCCTGACCCTGTTTTCGAGGGAATAGCTTCTCCCCCTTGCTATTTCGGAAGGGTTGTCGGGGATGGCGGTGTCGAGACCCATGACCGGGAAAAGATGTCCGTGCGCATACTCCGGGTCCCCGTCGTTGATTTCCGCCCACTGCGGGTCCAGCATCTGCACTTCCATGCCCGTCGGGAAGGGATTGTCCCGGTAAGGCGTGCCGTCGGCCCATACGAATACCCCTGAATTTCCGCCCGGCTCCATGTGCCTCCACTCGATATCCAGGATGAAATTTTCATACTGTTTTTCCGTTCGCATCACGCCGATGGGCTCTCCCGTGCATTTGAGAATACCGTCTTCCACCCACCAGGTGTCCTCCGAGGTATTCATGTCGACGAAGCCATCCAGGTTCTTGCCATTAAACAGGGGTCGAAATTGCGGCACCATCTCTTCGAGGCCGGGAAAATCCGTCTCTTTCCCCTCTGCCTTCGATAGGGGTAAAAACGGGGCTGCCGCAGCCATGGCCGACCCCATGAACGCTTTTTTAGCAAACTCCCTTCTATTCATCATATCTTTTGATCCTGGTCTGTGTTAGGTGTACAATTTCTGTATCACTATTCCATTTCGTTTATATCTTCTTTCCTTCCTACCGCTTCTTCTGTTTCATCAAAAGGCTTGTCTCCCCGCCGTAACCGTCGCCCCAAGAAGGAGAATGGTAGCATTCACCGGCAGCGGCACCTGCTGCGCTACTACGAACTATGAATACCGGTTTGTCGGCGACGGGGCTGTCCCGACGACAGGCGGCTCTTCCGGGATGCCGGAAACGGGACCGAATTCATAGGTATCGGGTCCCAGCCGCAGGTCGGAGTTGAGGATCTCATCCCAGGTGATTTCCCTGCCGGTATAGGCGGCCATGCGTCCCATAATCGCCATGCGTGTGGAGTTCACCTGCAGTTCCGAGTCATTGATGTAGGGACCGGTGCGAATTCCCTTGATGAGTTCCACATGCTCCTGCACAAACGGGTCGTTGACCGCCCACGGGGAATCGGTGTCCTCTTCATCGGGATAGGGATATTCCCACAGCGTCTCGCCGTCGTGACTGTAAATGGCCCCGCCGCAGTCGACATAGCCTTCGGTGCCTTTGATCATTTCCACCCTTCCGCTGTCCGTCCCGTTGATCTGCCGGATGGAGCCGTGGACCTTCACGCCGTTTTCATATTCGTACTGTATACTGAAATAATCGTACTGATCCCCGGAGATCCGCTGTTGACGTCCCCCGTAGCCATAGGCCAGCCGGGGATTTTCCCCCAGGTACCAGTTCATCTGGTCCAGGTGATGGATGTGCATCTCCACGATATGGTCGCCGGACAGCCAGGCGAAGTTGCCCCAGTTGCGCAGCATGTACTCCATGTCGCTCCACTCCGGCTTGCGTTCGATCCACCACAGGGCGCCCCCGTTGCGAAGCGCCTGCCCAGATATGATTTCCCCGATCATGCCGTCTTTGACACGCTCGCGGGTTTCGATATAGTCCTTCCCGTACCGCAGGGCTGTACCAGTGACCATGCAGAGCTGCTTCTCTTTGGCTTTTTGGGTCGTCTCCATCATCATCCGCGCCCCGACCGGGTCGACGGCCACCGGTTTCTCCTGAAACACATGCTTGTCCGCTTCGATGGCGGCCTTGACATGCATGGGACGAAAATGGGGCGGCGTGGCAAAGATAACCAGGTCCACCCCGGAGTCGATCACTTTCTGGTAGGCGTCAAAGCCCACATAGCAGTGCTCGTCGGCCACCTCCACGCCCCGCGCCTTGTTCAGGTTTGCCCGGCACTTGTCCAGCTGGTCCCGGAACACATCGCCCAGGGCCGTAATCTCGAGATTGGGTCCCGCATCCAGGAAGTTGACGGCGGCCCCGCTCCCGCGTCCCCCACAGCCCACCAGGCCCGCCTTCAGCGGCTCGCCGTCCGGGGCCTGATCGTCCATCGTTACATACGGCTCGCTCTGTTGGAAAGCGGCGGACCGGGATCCCGATCCCGTGCGGTTCGAGGACAGCATGCCCGCCGCCCCGAAGGTCATTTTTGAGAGGAACTGACTCCGGCTTTGGTTGTTATTTTTCTTCATAATCAAGGTATCTTTTAAAAGTGACAACGGCGTAAGATCCGGACATACCATCCGCCTTACGGTAATATAGAATATAATTAACTACTAACTGTAACGGTCCGTCGGTGCCGGAGCCGTCCCCACAACAGGCGGTTCTTCCGGAATGCCTTCCACCGGACCGAATTCATAGGTATCGGGTCCCAGCCGCAGATCGGAATTAACGACTTCGTCCCAGGTAATTTCCTCGCCGGTATAGGCGGCCATGCGTCCCATGATCGCAATACGCGAGGACTTGACCTGCTCTTCGGAATCATTGTGGTAGTTCCCGGTTCGTATGGCCGTCACCAGCTCTATATGCTCCTGAACGAAGGGGTTGGTTACGTGCCATTGCGATTCGGCGTCCTCTTCATCCGGGTAGGGGTATTCCCATACGACCTCGCCGTCGTGATTATAGATGGCTCCTGTGGCATCGATATACCCTTCGGTGCCGGTGATCATCTCCTGCATCCGGTTGTCGCAGTCGTTGATCTGGCGGGTGGCACAGTGCGCTTTTTTCCCGTTCTCATACTCATATACAATGCTGAACTGGTCAAACTGGTCCCCGGACACCCGCTGCTGGCGTCCCCCGTAGCCGACCGCCTTGACCGGGTGGCTTCCCATGTGCCAGCTCATCGTATCCAGCTGGTGGATAAACATTTCCACGATATGGTCGCCGGACAGCCAGGCGAAGTTGCCCCAGTTGCGCAGCATGTATTCCATGTCGCTCCACCCGGGCTTGCGATCCACCCACCACAGGGCGCCCCCGTTGCGGATGAACGTGGCACCAACCACCTCGCCTATGGCACCGTCCCTGACGCGCTCGCGGGTTTCGATATAATCCCTTTGATAGCGGTGGACGGTGCCGCTGACCATGACAAGCTCCTTCTCTTTGGCCTGTTGGGTGGTCTCCATCATCATCCGTGCCCCGACCGGGTCGACGGCCACCGGCTTCTCCTGAAACACATGCTTGCCCGCCTCGATGGCGGCCCTGACGTGCATGGGGCGAAAATGGGGCGGGGTGGCGAAAAGAACGATATCCACCCCGGAGTCGATCACTTTCTGGTAGGCGTCAAAGCCCACGTAGCAGTTCTCGTCGGCCACCTCCACGCCCCGAGCCTTGTTGAGGTTGGTCCGGCACTTGTCCAGCTGGTCCTGAAAGGCATCGCCCAGCGCTACAATCTCGAGATTGGGTCCCGCATCCAGAAAATTCACGGCGGCCCCGCTCCCGCGTCCCCCGCATCCGACCAGCCCGGCCTTCAGCGGCTCGCCGTCCGGGGCCCGGTCTCTCAGCGAAACATACGGATCTTCTCTGATGCTGCTGCTGTTGGCATTTGAATCCGAGCAGCCCTTTAACACGCCTGCGGCACCAAAGGTGCCCAGGGTCCCCAGCGTGACGGTTGATAAAAAGTCGCGCCGGCTTTGTTGTTTGTTACTCATACTACTACTGATTTAGTTGTTAAAAATAGAGCGGTTGCGGGGATACCCCCTGCAACCGCACAATACGTTAAAAATCAATTAATAACCCGGGTTATTCTGGGTGATTTCATCGTTGCTGTTCATCTCGTCCGTGGGAATAGGCCACAGCGTATCCCTGTTCGGGTTGAACGACCGGTTAAATCCCCTGTCGTGCAGGTACCATTCGTCGGCCTGCTCGTCATAGAAATAGGAGCCCTGGGCCAGTCCGGCTTTTCGCTCGCCGATGCCCCAGCGGTTCATGTCAAACAGCCGCAGGCCTTCAAAGGCCAGCTCGACGCCGCGCTCCCTGCGGAGAATTTCCCGCAGTTCGTCCTGGGTCTTGCCTCCCGTGATGGGCGGCATATCTACTGTGGGACGCTGACGCACCTCGTTAATGGCGTCGTACACCGACTGGTCGAGTTCATTCAGCTCGATTTTAGCCTCCGCATACATCAGCAGCACGTCGGCATACCGGATATGGATCAGGTTGATCGAGCCGTTGGAGGGGTTGGCGTTGTCGTTCTCGTAATCCACCCATTTTTTCAGGTTGTAGCCGTGCTGGGTGGATGCCTCGCTGCCCTGCACCCGGTCCGGGGTGGGACTGTCGGGACGTGAGTTATAGGTAGAATTCCCGATCGGCTGCCCGGTATAGTAGACCGTGTGGTTCCACCGCGGGTCGATATTTTCGTAGGGATCGTCCGGGTTCCGGGGACCGTCGAACTCCATCAGTTGATAGAGCCCGTGAAGCGGTTCCACCGTGGAGCTGCCCCCGATGGAAGCGGCCGAATAGCCGAAAGCACCGTAGGTCTGCCCGTCCGGCGCATACTGCCGGTCAAAGATGACCTCCGAGGAATTTTGTCCCTCATACTGAAAGAGTCCCTGGTAGTCCGGGTACAACTCGTAGATATCCAGGTCCATCACGGCCTGGGCGGCGTCCCGGGCAGTGGTCCAGCGGCTGTTCCGCAGCGCAACCCGTGCTTTGAGGGCCAGGGCCGCCCCGTGCGTCGCGCGTCCGATATTTTCCCCTTCGTAGCTCATGGGGAGGCTGTTGTTATCGATGATCTGGTCCAGCTCGGCAATAATAAAATTGACAATCTGCTCTTTATCCGTACGTCCCACATGCTGGTTGATGTCGAGGGGCTCTTCGATGAGTGGCACGCCGCCCCACAGGCTGGAGAGCTGCGTATAGAAATAGGCCCGCAGGAACCGCGCTTCCGCTTCCACGCGCGACAGCACCTCCGGGTCCCCGGTCTCCACCTCGCTGATGTTGGTAATCACGTCGTTGGCCTTCCGGACGCCGATGTAGTACCCGTCCCATATGGCTCCTATGGCGTCATTGGACGGCACAATATTCCCGGCGCCCACATCATGCAGGGTCCCGGGTCCCGATGGCGCCCGGTAGCCGATATCGGTAACCCCGTCGAGCTGCTTGATCATGGTTTGATCGTCGAGCTCCCGGTACACCGCATTAACGGCCGTTACAGCATCACTTTGCCGCTGCCAGTATACCTCTTCCGCCACGGTGCCGGTGGGCAGAATATCCAGGCCATCGTCGCATCCGACGATCAAAAAGACTCCTAAAAACAGACTTATAATAATTCGATTCTTCATAATAACATCCTCTTTAAATAAATGTTTAAAACGTAACATTCATGCCTACGGTTAATTTCTTGGTATGCGGGAAGAACTGGCTTCGTCCCCTCGGCAACTCAGGATCAAACAGATCCGTGGGCGTAAAGGTCAACAAGTTCGTGCCCGCCACATAGATCCGAAGATTGGTAACCACGGACTGAGGAATTCTGTATCCAAGCTGAACATTTTTGAGCCTGGCGTATTTGGTGTCCTGGAGCCAGAAATCCGACTCCTGCAGGTTCCAGGTATTCCCCGCGGTCACTTTAGGCCAGGTCCCGTCCGGATTTCGTTCCGGGTGGAACGTTTTCTCGGCCATAACCTTGGGAATAAAGTTCTGCCAGTTGGGTCCCTCCATAAGCGCCCCGTCGAGTGTATGATGCTGTTTCAGGACGCCCTGCCAGAACATGGAGAAGTCAAATCCCCGGTAGGAGGCGTTAAAATTCACCCCGAATTCGTAGCGGGGATCTTCATTGCCCATGATCACCTGGTCGCCCCCGTCGACGGCGAGCGACTGGGAAAGATTGCCGTCCCCGTTCAGGTCCTTATAGATGATATCGCCTATTCCGGCATTCGGGTTGATCCGGGCGGGATATTGATTCAAGTCCTCCTGGGACCGGTACAATCCGGGCGAGGTAAAGCCCCGCAGCGAATTAATGGATTCCCCTTCGGTCCAAACCGTAAACTTGTCGGGATAGAACGGACCTTCACCGCTCAGGCTTTCAATTTCATTGACAACGTCGGAGAAGTTCACGCCGATCGAGTACTGCAGCGCGTCGTCGCCCCGCGATACGCTGTTATAGTTGACCTGGAGCTCCCAGCCGATATTCGAGACTTCGGCAGCGTTTTGCGTGGGCGGATCCACTCCGATGGTGGGCGGAATCGGCAGATCCAGCAGGATGTCATCGGTGTAGTTCCAGAAGTACTCCCCGATGATTTCAAACCGGTCGTCCATCAGTCCCACATCCAGTCCGATGTTGGTCATGGTGGTGGTCTCCCAGGTAATGATCGGGTTCCCGGCGTCCGTAACCGCCGCCCCGGGCACCACATTGCCGTTGAACTGGTAGGGCTGATTCAGGTTGTAGGTATTCATGAACTGGAAAAGACCGATTTCCTGGTTCCCCAGCTGTCCCCACGACCCCCTCAGGCGGAGGTTGCTGACCGCATCCACATTATCCATAAACGATTCGCTGGAAATTCTCCATCCCGCCGAGAAGGAGGGATACAGTCCCCACCGGTTTCCGTCGCCAAAGCGGGAGGAACCGTCGTACCGCAGATTGGCCTGCAGGGAATACCGGTCGTCGTAGGAGTAGTTCGCTCGTCCGAAGAAGGATCGAAGCCGCCACTCATTATCGTAACACCCATCGGTGAACCGACCCGGGTCGTCGTACGGCTGACAGGTGCGCTGGTTGCCGGCATCGCCCGCGCTCAGTGCCCGCAGCTCATTGTTAAAGAAGTTGGCCCGGGCTGCCGAGACCTGCTCGGTTCGGTTAAAGATTTCCTCGTAACCGGCCACCCCGCTCATATTGTGGGCTCCGACCGTTTGCTCGTAGTTCAGGTACAACCGTTGACTCAGTTCCCGTTCCGCATAGCGGCCTTCCTGGAGTGTGTTGGTGCCGAACCAGCCGCTGGCCGCCACCGGTTCGCCGGTCACATAGTTAATCATGCCGTTGCGTGATTCCCGGAACACAGTCTCATCCGTACTGGTTATATTGGCGGTAAAGTCGCCCTCCAGCGAAAACATTTCATTAATTTGATAATCGAGTCCCACGGTTCCGACGATATCGTTGCTCATTCTCGTGGTTTCACCCGAGTTAGCCATGATAAAGGGATTCCACTGGCCAAACAGGAGATCCCCGGTGGCTTCCTGTCCGTCCGGGTAGCTCATTACCGCATTCCTGTTTATGTGAAGAATGCCCTGCGTTATGCGGGCGGGGGTAAAACCGGGACCGGATACGTCCCTGTTGCGGTACAGGATATTAGCCTTGGCGGTCAGTTCATCCGTCAGGTACAGATCGCTGTTGATGCGAATGCTTGCTTCCTCGTTATTGAAGCTTTGAATAACACCATCCGTATTGGTATAGTTGACCAGTGCGTAGATACGACCCACATCGCTTCCCGTTGACACGGACAGCGAGTGATTGTGTTCAAGCGCATTTTCCCGGAATACGCCTTTCTCCCATTCCGCAAAGGGATACTGCAGCGGGTTGGTCCCGGCCACAACATTACTTATATATTCTTCCGAGTAAATGGGGGACCCGCCGGCGTTGATCTGCGCCTCGTTTTCCAGTCTCATCCAGTCTTCCTTGGAAGCTCCTTCCGGGAATCCCAGCTCATTCTGTATGCCGACATGCGTATTATACTTGACAGTCATGCCGGAATTGGCACCCCTTTTGGTCGTAACCAAAATAACCCCGTTGGCGGCGCGGGAGCCGTAGATAGCAGCGGAAGCCGCATCCTTGAGCACCGATATGGATTCGATGGAGGAGGGCTCGAGCGTGCTGAGCGATTGCTCCACCCCGTCAACCAGGACCAGCGGATTGGCATTATTCAGGGTGCCGGTACCCCGGATGCGCGTTACGGCATTTTCCTCACCGGGCTGCCCTCCCTCGTATTCGACGGTCAGGCCGGGGGAAATGCCCTGAAGGCCCAGCTCGGTATTGGTCAGCGGCTGTTCTTCCAGCTCGCTGGCGGAAACCGAACTCACGGCGCCCGTGACATCCGCCCTGCGCTGGGTTCCGAAACCGACCACAACCACTTCATCGAGGGCTGCAGTTGACTCCTGGAGTTCCACGTCAATCGTGCTCCTTCCCTCTACCGGGATTTCGGTCCGCTGGAAGCCTACAAAGGAGAAAACCAGGGTCGCATCAGAGGGGACCGTTATTTCATAGTTCCCGTCTATGTCCGTGGTTGTTCCCGATGTGGTTCCCTGGACCGTGATATTCACCCCCGGCAGCGACTCGCCGGTCGCGGCGTCAACCACCTGCCCCGAAACGTCAATATTCTGGGCCTGTAGTCCCACCACCGCAAAAAGGAACACGAAAGAAAACAAAGATAGTAGCCTTTTCATCATATAATTCATCTTTTTACCCTTATTTTAGTTTTGATATGTGATTTGTACCCTACCAGATTCCATATAGAGTATATTTCGTTGCCCTGTTCACAACTTAAAAAAAGTTGAATAAAATACAAGCACATTTTTTTCTTTTTCTTTTTTCTGCATGAATATTTTTTCAGTTTATTGTTTTTAGAACCACCTCTTCTTCTTATTTTTTCACCGCTTTCCGGAGGGGATCTTAATTTCAGGTCAGAATTAGCCAGGAAGGTATGCAGATCCCGCCGGGGGAGATGACATCAGGAACAGCATCATTTGCTTTCGCAGCCGGGGAACGGGAAGGGCGGGAATGCAGAAAAGCCGGGCAGCGCCGGGTTTTATAAAGGGTAAAAACCCGGCGCTGCAGCCGGAAGGGATTATGCGACTATAAGGGGGGCTCAGGTAAACTCACACCGGATAACCTCGCCTTCACCCTCTTTCTCCCCCACCGCGCTGAGGTTCTCATATTCCTGCCAGTCATCCCGGTCGGGATCTCCTACGCGGACGCTGTATGATCCTCCGGCAAACACGGGGGGCGCAAAGGTCGTGCCCTTGATCCGCAGGGCGTATTCCAGCTGACCTTCGTCCTGGTTGAAGACCTGGACGACCGGGTCTGACAGTCCGCTCACCTGCAGCTCCGGCAGGTAGCCGGCAGCGCGGCGGTCATAATTGTTTTTCTGGTCAATCAGCATCGGCCACCCGTCGTACTGTCCCTCCGGATTCGCCTGGGGATCCACGTAGCGGGGCCAGCATTCGAGCCGGGCCGTTCGTTCTGTTTTATCAAAGGTAACGATCCCGTAGCCGGTGGCGCGGTCGTAGATAATGGCGGGTTTGCGGTTGGTTTGCACCGGGTTGGCCACTGAAAAGACGGTGATCCGGTTATCAAAAGCATCTTTGAAGTTGCCGGTGTATTTCGGATTTCCCAGCAGCGACCGGTGGTCGTTTCCCAGGGTCGGGTACCAGCGCCGGGGCCAGGTATTGTTCAGGGCGGGGAGAGTATAGACAAAGCCCGAGTCCCCGTACTCCTCTACCCCGTATTTGATGACGCTCGCCAGGTGCTGGTCCCCGGCGATATGCAGTGCAAAGCCTTTGCGTATGATTTCCAGCGCCTGGTCCCGCTTGTCCATGGGCCACGCATTCGTATCCATGTCCCGGGCGGGCACGTCGCCGGACGGGTATTCTCCCCTTGCAGGTATCGGGCGCCTCGGCACGATCCGGTCAGAGGTTGCCCCTTCCGGCAGCGTATGGGCCCCGCAGAACGGAGACTGGGAGAGCACCACTTTCATTTCGGCGCCCTGGCTCCAGTCGGCGACCCACTCTTCCAGGAACCGCTCCTGGCGGTCTCCCAGCAGCTCGGCATCGATATCCCGGTGGCCGGCAATATCAAAATCGGGGTCCTGAACGAAGCCGTTCGACACTTCGACCGGCAGCACGTTTTTGGGGGCGGTTTTAAACTTGCGGTCCTCGAGAATGGCGAAGCTGACGCCCCCGTAATTCCAGTCGGTATAATACACCCCGATATCCTGCTCAACGGGGGTGGGATCATAGGGATCCGGCAGGTGGCTGGTCTGGGTGCGCTGAACCATCTTCACCCACTCCGCCGGCATCTGGTATCCCCCGGTATCCTGGGCAGGACTTCCGTACCCGTTGTCTACGTCCGCCGCCTTGCCCCCCTGTCCCCATATATTCCCGTGAAAGACATCGTGGTCGTCGGGAATGAACAGGGAGGGGATGTGCCGGAAAATATCCCGGTACGACCAGCCGAACATGTACCACTTGCGCAGGTAATCGAGGGTTGCTTTTTCCACGTTTTGGGATCGCTCCACGCCGAACCCGCCGAAAGACTCGTAAAACTGGTCTCCCAGAAACATCGCCATATCCGGCTGGTGCTTGCTGACGTTTTCGACCACTTCGTTGTCGGGAAACCCGTGCTCCTGGTTGCAGCTGAAGACCGCGGCCTTGAGCCGGTCGGACGAGACGGGATTGGCCGCGATCGTCCCCTCGTAAAAATATTCCCTGGTCTGGTCGCCCAGCGGCAGCTCCACGCGGATGCGGTAGGGCACATCCTCTTCGCGGGACCACTCCTCCAGCCGGAAGTGGGCGGTACGGGACAATTCATCGACGGTGGTTTCCTGCAATGGGGTCCATCCCCCCTCTTCTGCCTCTCCATCCCGGATCTGCAGGCTCACCGAATGTCCCCCGATCGTTTCTATGGGCGTCAGCTGCGCCGTGAGTTTCACGACCTCCTGATCCAGGGTGTACTGGGCAAAGACCACCGGGCCGTAGACCTGCCCGGGGTTCGAGTGGACTTTGCTGCCCGAGAGCCGCCAGTCCGAAAAGCGCGCCGTCGTCGTTTCGGCTCCGTCGCCGGACGCAAAATGAGACACCAGGGCAACATTCCCCACCAGGGTCTCAGGGTCAACGTTTTCGACTGCCAGCTGGTCCACCTGCCTCCCGCTGGAGACCTCAACGGCCGATAGCCTAAGGGTATAGGAGCGGGCGGACGGTTCGCCTTCCAGTGTCAGGCGGACCGCACCGGCGGGGTCTGTCGTCTGCCCGCTTGTTTTTTCGCCGATAAACAGCCGGCCCTCTCCGGTGATCCCGGCGTCAAGTCCCTCCCCGTAGACGGCCGAGCGGCGATAGTCGGTAAAGGTGACGGGACACGGGTCGTCTTCGGCCCGGGCGCCCAGCCGGAAACCGGCGTAATCATCCCCCGATTTCGTTTTGTTGAGGATTTCTGTCACCACCCGGGTGGTAAAATGTCCGTGGTACGCATCCAGCTGGTGGGTCAGGCTGTGAAGCGTGCGGTTGGGACCCGAATAGACGCATGCCGCCTTTCCATCGGAAATGCTCCAGTCCTGCAGGCGGTTGCCCCAGTAGGCGGGACCCACCCAGGGCATATCCGGCCACTCTGACCACCGGCTGCGCATCGGTTCGGAACGGGCGGGCGGGTCCCCCCGCTCTCCCTCCTCCTTTGTGGTATTGTTTGCAGATGATTTGAAAAACGGCAGAGAAGCAGTCCCCAGCAAGAGGGTCTTAAGGCTTTCTTTTCGATCCATGATCTGTGTGTATTATGAAAATTTATTGTTTGTTCAGTAATGAAATTTTAATGGTGCGCGTCGGCCTGAAACAGCATGATAACAGCTGATGAGGCGAATAGAAATATAACTATCGTTTCCCGCCGGTCATCCGGATCCCGGCGCCCGGCAGTCCCACTTAATCCTCCGATTTAATCCCCCAGCGCTTCCATGCGAAACCGTTCCAGCTCGGGGACGGTGTGCTCGCGCTCCATGATGGTCCGGATGCTGTCGACCACCTCCGGGTGCTCGCCGGCTACGTCGCGCTGCTCCCGGATATCCTC
>NZ_FQUS01000010.1 GCF_900129315.1 Fodinibius roseus | reverse complement strand
TGAATGTTTTTATGAACTAAAATTTAGAATGAACCGAAAAATAACAGAATCCCATTAAAAACGCACTGAATCAGGGGGTTTTGCAAAGCCTTCTAAAAGGAGATTTATTATGACCAAGAAATCTATCCTCAACTCTCTTCTTCTGGCCACCGGTTCATTTATCGGCGGGGTTACACTCGGGGTTCTGCTGACTCCCAACAGCGGACGAAAGAGCCGGGCCTGGATATCCGAGCACGCTGAGGAACTCACCAACTGGATTGAACGTCAGCGTATAAGTGCCGGGCGAAAAGGCCGGTTAAAACTACTTCATATCCGGAAAAACGTACACGATGGATTGAAACAAAACATCCCGGACCTGTATGAAGCTACCGAGCGTATCAATTTAAGTGAACAGGAACTGCTCAATGAACAGTAGCCAATATTCATATCACGAAAAATTACTCCAATGGGTTTGGGAAACCACTCAATTTAACAGACAATATTTGCGTACGGTTTCCGGACTGAAAGTACGGATTCATCACCCGGGCAGCCTCAATAAGACGGACGGTCCCGATTTCAGGAGTGCTGAAATTACCATTGGCAGCCTGCGCTGGTATGGTGATGTGGAAATACACCGGAAGCTGTCTGACTGGCAATCGCATGCCCATATGCGGGATCCGCGCTACAATAATGTCATCCTACACGTGGTGTTTGAAGAAACCTCCAAGACGGTCCGGCGCCATGACCAGTCGGCTGTTCCCACACTCTGGCTGGGGCCATACCTCTCCAAGCCGCTGGAATCGTTTCTCATTCAGTATCTTAAACATCCACAGCTTCCTTGTGCCAAATATCTTTCATTTATCTCAGAAGAGGCTTTTCTCAAACAGCTTGAAAAAACACATAAAGAATACTTTGAACAAAAGGTTGATGATCTGCTAACCTTTTATGACCCGTCTCTTCCTCCCTCCCGCGCCTGGCTAAAAATGTTGAACATCGCTTTTTTCGACGGATTGGGAATTTCTCACAACCGTAAGCCGATGCGCGAACTCGGCAGGCGGCTCTTTGATCGAATCGAAACCTATTCCTCAGCCGATAATTTGCGAAATCATGCCCTTGCGGTGTCGGGCATTTTAGCCGATGACCGTCCCTCCGCTCGTTTTCAATGGAACCACAAGGGATGCCGGCCAAACAATCATCCCGAACACCGCATTCAGCAGGCCGCGCTGGGGTTATGGCATCTCTATCACCTACCTTTCGAACAATGGATGCAGGAAGAACCAGCAAAACTATGGGACCATCTTGTACAATCAATCGATATTACCCCATCTCTCGGCCAGGAGCGGGCTGCTATTCTTTTCGGTGTTGTGTTTTTGCCGGCTCTTTATGCACTTGGCAGCTTGTTCCAGTCCGGGAAGTTAAAAAATAAAAGCTGGAATTTATGGCAAACACACCGTGTTCCGCTGCCGAAATCCCTGCTTAAGACACTGCACAAGACAGCAATCGACCCGGGCCGCTACTCCAAAAAACTGGGAACCATCCATCAGCTGCGCAACTACTGTAAGGCGGGCCAATGCCAAAAATGTTTTGTCTTTAATTATGCGATTTCTCCTTGATTTAAAACAGGTAAATCCCTATTATCTGAATCTGTTAAAAAAGGGGCCTGATTGCCCGGTCGTCTAATGGCAGGACAGCGGTTTTTGGTACCGTCAGTGGGGGTTCGAATCCTCCCCGGGCAACATATCGATTTCACAAATATAAAGGATGACTGTAAAGCCATCCTTTTCTTTTATAAACTGAACTTCTGAATTCCGCTCCGTTGGATACACCCTTAGCTATATTTGCCGGACGCAGTAACTTAGCTTTATCGCGGGCTATTGCAGAACAGTACGGTACTTCACTGGGGGAGGTTACAATCAAACCTTTTTCAGACGGCGAACTCTATGTAAAGTATGAACAGAGCATACGTGGGGAGGATATTTTTGTGGTGCAATCCACCCCCCCGCCGGGCAACAACATTATAGAACTTCTGCTGCTATTGGATGCCGCCAAACGGGCATCAGCCAAGCGGGTAACGGCGGTCATTCCCTATTTCGGTTATGCACGGCAGGATCGTAAAGATCAGCCGCGCGTCTCTATTGCATCCAAAATGATGGCAAACTTGCTGACGGAAGCGGGGGCCGACCGAATCCTGACCATGGATTTGCATGCGGCCCAGATTCAGGGTTTTTTTGATATTCCGGTTGACCATTTATATGCCAGCCGGTTGTTTATTGATCATTTTAGCGAACACCCGATTGAAAACCTTGTGGTGGTAGCTCCGGATGTGGGCAGCCTGAAAATGGCCCGCTCTTATGCAAAACGCCTCGGAGCGCGACTGGCATTTATCGACAAGCGGCGTCCCAAGCAGAATGTGGCTGAAGTTATGAATATTGTCGGTGAGGTAGAAGGTAAAAACGTACTGATTGTCGACGACCTTATCGACACAGCGGGTACGCTTACCAACGCTGCCTCTGCACTAAGAGAACGCGGAACGCTAAATATCATTGCAACCTGTACGCACCCCATTTTATCGGGACCGGCGTATCAGCGAATTGAAGATTCACCTATTGATCAGCTTTTGGTAACGGATACCGTACCGCTGCGCAAGCCTTCGAATAAAATCAAGGTACTTAGCGTTGCCGGTATTTTTGCGGAAGCCATTCAGCGTATCCATACCAACGATACAATAAGTGCACTTTTTGACGATTAACTGGTAACCACAAAAACACGAAAGCACTCATTCATTATCATTCGCAAATAGCGGGTATTTATTGAATTGAATAATGATTAACCATTTCTGAAAGACAGTATATGTATACAGTGAAGTCACATTTGGTGATTTTGTGCTTAGTGGTAAAAACTAACTTAAAAGAATTATGACTACTCCTGAAGTTGTTACATTAGAAGGAAAAGTAAGAGAAACCGGTCGCAAGGCCGCCGAGGCTCTGCGTGATGCCATGCGGGTGCCCGGCGTACTGTACGGACCGAAGGTGGACGAAAACGTTCATTTTTCTATTGACGAACTTGAACTCGAAAAAATACTGTCGGTTAGTAAACGTCAGATTATTGAAATAGATGTTGACGGCGAAACCTACAAGACACTTCTCAAGGAAGTTGAGTTTCATCCGCTTACGGATCGCCCGGTGCATGTGGACTTTTATGTATTAGCTGATGATTATAAAGTGACGATCAGCGTACCGATTCATCTCGAAGGAACGCCCGAAGGGGTAACCGAAGGCGGCGGACGCATCTTCCAGCCGTTGCATATATTACGCATTCGGGTAACACCTGATCTTATCCCGGGCGTATACAGCGTGGATGTAAGTGACCTGAAAATCGGGGATTCGCTGCATGTGAGTGATCTCGAGCTTGAAGGCATTACCCCGCTGGATGATCTCAGCCGAACGATCGTCACTATTCGTCCTCCAAAGTCCGAAGAACTGCTTACCTCTTCCCTTATCACCGAAGAGCCGGC
This sequence comes from Fodinibius roseus, assembly GCF_900129315.1. Taxonomy (GTDB): domain Bacteria; phylum Bacteroidota; class Rhodothermia; order Balneolales; family Balneolaceae; genus Fodinibius; species Fodinibius roseus. The sequence continues at coordinate 172,074 of NZ_FQUS01000010.1, read as the reverse complement.
CGAAGAAGAACTCGAAGAAGGCGAAGAACCTATCGAAGGCGAACTCGAAGAAGGCGAAGAAGCGGCCGAAGGAGAGGAGCCCGAAGAAGGTGCGGAAGACGAAACCGAACAGTAATTTTGACCAAACCAGCGTGATTGCGTTATGCCTGTTATCATAGGTCTGGGAAATCCCGGGCGCAAGTATGCTGGTACGCGTCATAATATTGGATTCAGATTCATTGACACGCTGGCTGAGACAATGTCAGTGCGAATGGGGCCCGGAAAGGGCCCTTTTCATGTTGGCAAAGGGCGCCATGCAGGGCATAATGTCTACCTGGCAAAGCCTACCACCTATATGAATAACAGTGGAGATGCCGTCCAACAGTTACTTAACTGGTATAAAGAAGACGCCGCGAACTGCCTGGTATGTTACGATGATCTCGATTTAGAAATAGGTACTATTCGACTGCGTCCCGGGGGCAGCGCGGGGGGACATAACGGGATAAAGGATATCATTCAAAAATTGGGAACAGATGCTTTCCCCCGCCTGCGCATCGGTATTGGAAATGATTTTCCCAGGGGCCAGCAAGTACAGTATGTCCTCTCCCCTTTTTCCGAAGAAGAACAAGACATTATGATTTCTACCGTAGATAAAGCGATCGATGCCAGTTATACCTTTGTCAGGGATGGGATCGATGAAGCGATGAATAACTTTAACTAATCCGACAACTAACCAAATAAGATATGGATACATTACTAACCTACTTAATCCCGCTCAGCGGTATCATAGCGCTGCTTTATACCTTCTTTAAATCATCCTGGGTTTCAAAACAAGAAGTGGGAACCAAAAAAATGGCGACCATCAGTTCCCATATTTCCAAAGGTGCGATGGCTTTTCTCAAAGCGGAATACAAGGTCCTTGCGGTCTTTGTGGCTGTGGTAGCGGTCATCCTCGGTTGGAGCGCTGACCCTCAGCTTTCAAGCTGGATGGTTGCCATTTCATTTATTTTGGGTGCTATCTGTTCAGGGCTGGCCGGATTCATAGGCATGAAGGTGGCCACCAAAGCAAATGTGCGAACAACCAATGCCGCACGCCGCAGCCTGGGAGAAGGTCTGAACATCGCTTTTGCCGGGGGCTCTGTTATGGGTCTCGGAGTTGTAGGTTTGGGTGTGTTGGGACTCGGAGTTCTCTTCCTCTTTTTCGGAAATCAATTTGGTGTCGGAACAGCCGAGAGTGTTAAAAGAGTACTGGCGGTTGTAACCGGATTTTCTTTTGGCGCATCATCAATTGCCCTTTTTGCTCGTGTCGGGGGTGGAATTTATACGAAAGCAGCTGATGTAGGCGCTGATCTCGTGGGAAAGGTGGAAGCGGGAATCCCCGAAGATCATCCGCTGAATCCTGCTACTATCGCCGATAACGTGGGCGATAACGTGGGCGATGTTGCAGGCATGGGGGCTGACCTTTTTGAATCGTATGTCGGATCTATTATCGGAGCGATGGTACTCGGTGCGGCCTTCATCGGGCTTACCGGTTTTGGGGAAACCAACGCTTTCGGTGGATTAAACGCCGTATTGTTACCGCTTGTACTGGCCGGTGTGGGTATTCTCACTTCCATCCTGGGCACGTTCTTTGTACGTGTAAAAGAGGGCGGAAATCCACAGTCTGCGCTGAACATCGGTGAATTTACTTCTGCCGCCGTAATGCTGGTAGCTTCCTACCTCCTCATCCACTGGATGCTGCCCGAAACCTGGGTATTCAATGACATTACGTACACGCCGAACGGGGTATTTTTTGCTACTATTTTTGGATTGGCAGCGGGACTGCTGATCGGGTTGATCACCGAACATTATACCGGCACGGGTACCAATCCCGTTAAATCCATTGTAGAGCAGTCCGTCACCGGTTCTGCAACAAATATTATTGCCGGGCTGGGCGTGGGTATGATTTCGACAGCCATTCCGATTATTATCATTGCTACGGCTATCATCGGGGCCTTCCATTTTGCCGGGCTGTACGGTATTGCTATTGCCGCAGTAGGTATGCTTTCCAATACCGGAATTCAGCTGGCGGTGGATGCATACGGACCGATATCAGACAATGCCGGCGGTATTGCTGAAATGTCTGAACTTCCTGATGAAGTTCGGGAACGAACCGACAAACTCGATGCGGTTGGTAACACGACAGCTGCTATCGGTAAAGGCTTTGCTATCGGGTCTGCAGCCCTGACCGCACTTGCCCTTTTTGCCGCCTTTATCACCTCGTATGAGGCGGTCAATCCCGGGACGAATATATCTATCAGTGTGACGGATCCTTATGTTATGGCCGCACTATTTATCGGGGCTATGCTTCCTTTTCTTTTTTCTGCACTGTCTATGAAAGCAGTGGGACGCGCAGCCATGTCGATGATTGAAGAAGTTCGCCGCCAGTTTAAAGATATTCCCGAACTCCGTGCCGGACTTGATGCGATGGCTCGCAACGAAGGCCAAAAGCTCGAAAAATGGTCGGAAGAAGACCGCGACATTTTTGAAAAGGCGGAGGGCAAAGCCGAATATGAAAAATGTGTTGCTATTTCCACAACGGCCTCTCTGCGCGAGATGGTTGCTCCCGGGGTGCTTGCAGTTATCGTTCCGGTCGCATTCGGCTTCCTCGGCGGTCCCGAGATGCTTGGAGGTCTGCTTGCCGGCGTGACGGCTTCAGGCGTGCTGATGGCTCTCTTTCAATCCAACGCCGGCGGCGCGTGGGACAATGCCAAGAAGATGATTGAAGAAGGTTATGAAGTGAGCGGTGAAACGCTCGGCAAAGGCTCCGATGCCCACAAAGCGGCTGTAGTCGGCGATACCGTCGGCGACCCGTTTAAAGATACTTCCGGTCCTTCGCTGAATATTTTGTTGAAGCTTATGTCCGTTGTAGCCCTCGTAATTGCTACCATGATTTAAAGACTAACATTCATTTTTTATTTAAAACCCGTATTCCGGCTCATCCGGGATACGGGTTTTTATTTTTAAAGCCTTATTTTCCTGCTTTCTTCCTATTACGTATCTTTGATTCTACGCACTACCAATCACGCAATATTTTTATGGATATTTTCAAGCTTTTTTTCGATCACGACCTGCGTCTCGATAAGCTGGCCAAACGAAACGCCAATAAAACCCCGGAAGAAGTCGAGGCCACGCTGGCTGATTTTATGAACCCCACGCCCACGTACTCCAAGTTCTATCTCACGGGTACGCGGCTGGAAGAAGAACAGTTCGGGCTGGATACCCTCGCTAAGGGAGACGCTGTCATCCAGCAGATAAGTAAGGCTTTCTCCCATGATGATATTACGACCGCTGAAGACACCTATGATTCCCTGTCCAGCGCATTAGCTGCTACCGGCGTTGGAGAGGCATTGATAATCGGCGGCGAAGCAGAATCCGTTAACTTTGGCACGCTTCGAATTGACGAGGAGTCCAATGTGGGACATAAAAAGGAAGCCCTGAGCAAGGTTCTCAAAACCGGAAACTACGTTCTATATAAAGAACAGGCTCATCACGGTTTCGATCTGCACCTGTTCTCCACAGAAAATATTTACCCTTCCCTTTTTGAAGTTTTCCAACCCCTGGTCGACAGCCATTTTCGATTCTTCAGCATCAACAGCAAGCGAATGCGATCAGAACGGCATTTTTATTTTGAAACCTGGACCCTGGACCGCCCCCCGCACGGGGCCGAAGAAGTGTTTGCTGATACCGTGCTATAAGGTACCGATATAAGACTCTTTATTTCTTCTCCACATGTCAAGGATACGTAGTAATTATCGGTTATCGGTTATCGGTTATCGGTTATCGGTTATCGGTGTTTGACAATTTCTAAGCTTCGTGTCAAGGATTAATTTAGGTATCGGTTATTCGGTACCGGTTACCAGATTGGCAGACAGTTACTTGACACTTCCTTCTTTCAAGTGAGAAATAATCAATAACCGATCGCTGCTTTCCGGATCAAAGTCACTCCCCTGATAATCCCCGTAGGTATGGTCAATCGTTAAATTCCGTTTTCCCATCTCACGTTCAAACCATGAGCGCGTATAGAGCTTGACCCGTTCTGCATAGTTTTTGGAGCCATCAATCCTGTCTCCCGAAAATTCTATCTCCTTGAACACCGCATTATCCTTTATATACCGCCTGATCGTATAATGAATACCATGGAAAGAACCCTCTTCAGACGATCGTATAGCAGTGCGGACACGGGTAGCATTTAGATAATCCAACACGAAAATGCCTCCCGGAACCAGCATTTGCCTGACGCTGTCAAATACACTGGCATTCTCGGTATCAGATTTAAAATATCCAAACGTCGTAAAGAGATTAACAACGGCATCGAAGGTTTCCGGCAGCGGGTCACGCATATCCCGAACCTTGAACCGGATGTTATCAATCCCCTCTGCCCTCGCTTTCTCACGAGCCGTAGCAATGGCCTGTTTGGAAAGATCAATACCCGTTACCTGGTATCCTTTTTTAGACAGGTTGATCGAATGACGTCCCCGCCCGCATCCCAGATCCAATATCTTCGAACATTGTTGCAGAGACAGCGTCTCTTCGAGCAGTTCGATCAGCTGTGCTGCCTCCTCTTCATCCCGGTTTGCGTATAATTTTTCATATAAGGGACTGTCAAACCACTCTTCAAACCAATCCATGAACCTCTTTCTACGTGATTATGTTAAAAGTATTTCACCCGAAAGAATAAAAGTTCAGGCTCTTTTGCAAATAATGCTTTCTGTCACCGGACTGGTTTTTAGCATTTGGAACTTAACAGTGTTAAGTTACGTAAGAATATTTTACACGAGAAGTAATAATTTTTAAGGATCTGCATTCTCCTTACACCATGAAAACCTCAATCTCAATAATGATCTCATGCGAAAATTAATAGCTACCATTGGCCTTGTATTCGTATGTTCGGCTTCCGCCTATTCCAGCGGTTTCTCGATCTATGAAGCCAGCGTTCGCGCCAACGGAATGCTGGGAGCTTTCTCAGCCTACGCCGATCATATATCTACAATCTATTATAATCCCGCCGGGCTCAGTGGCCTGGATGGTATACGTGTAAGTGCAGGTGGAACCATCATAGCCCCCCGGACAACCTTCAGAGGACCTTTTGCGAGTTCCAGTGCGTACCCAGGCAGCGACAAAAGGTATGAAATGGACGAGCAAAACTTCTTTGTACCCAATTTCTATGCCTCCTATGAAATTGAGGATGGCCTTACGGCCGGTATCGGGGTCTACGCTCCCTTTGGATTGGGTACCAGGTGGGATGCCAACTGGGTGGGGCGTACCGAGGCTATCGAAACCTCTATTGAAACAATATTTGTCCAGCCAACCATCGGATACCAGCTGCCGGACTTTGGCATAGGCGACGTAAAAATCGGGGCCGGCCTGGTCATTGCCGCCTATGGAAACGTAAAGCTTTCTCGTGCCGTCGAAGATTTTGCGGTCGAAGATGATATTTTTTCGTTAGACGGGGAACTCGACAAGCCGGGTATCGGCTATAATGTGGGACTTCTGTATGAACCGACAGACATGGTGCGGCTCGGCTTTACCTATCGCAGCAAGGTGGAAACAGAATTCAGCGGAGATGCTGACTTCGGGGATCTTCCTACTGCCCTGTTTCCTTCCGGTGCCGGTGGGGGCACCACGCTTGAGCTCCCGGCCAACTGGGTGGCGGCCGTAAATGTGCAAGCGACCGAAAATCTCAGTCTCGAAGCCGATTATGTATGGTGGGGCTGGTCCAGTTACGACGAACTGGTTATTGAATTTGATGAAACAATACCCGCCTTCGGGTCAGACCGGCTTGCAAATGAGCGCGGGTACGACAATTCCTGGCAAATACGGGTGGGAGGCGAATATACCGACGCCTGGACCCAGGGACTCTCCCTTCGCGCCGGCATCGCCTTTGACCGATCGCCTCTGCCTACCGAACATATGGACCCTACGTTGCCCGATGCCGACCGGTGGCTGTTCTCGGGGGGCGTCAGCTATGAACTCACCGATTACCTGGCCGTGGATGCTTCCTACATCTTCATCAGGTCTGAGGAACGCATCAACCGCGAATCGGTCAACGGCTTTCACGGGGTCTACAATACACATGCCAACCTGCCTTCTCTTGGTGTAACCATGAAATTTTAAGTATAAAGGAGTCCTATTATGAAATTTCGCAAACTATTGGCACATTTCATCCTGACGCTCCTCATAGCGTCGGTTTCACTTTATTCCTGCAAGGATTTCAATGATGTCAGTTTTGAATCTGACAGCGGTGAGGCTGACTTTTCAACGGTGGCAGCTGTCGGCAACAGCCTGACGGCGGGGTTTCAAAGCAGCGCGCTGTTTGAAACGGCCCAGCGCTACTCCTATCCTTCATTGGTAGCGGGACAAATGGAATCGGTTCAGGAATTTGAGCAGCCGCTTATCAGCAACCCGGGGATCGGGGGACGTTTGGAACTTGACGGATCCATCCCTCCCGCGGACCCGGCCAATTCCCCCACGCCAACAGAAGAAGAGGGACAGCCTCTTAATGCTGACCTCGACCGGCCCTATAACAACCTGGGCATTCCCAATGCTATCCTGGCCGATTTCCTGGGACAGGACCTCCCGGGCGCTCCCTATTCCGACCGGCGGCAAAGCAACCCGTTCTTTGATATTGTATTGAGAGACCTGGGCAATACCCAGGCAGAGCAACTGCAGGTCCTGGAGCCTACCTTCGTAATGTTTTGGCTGGGCAATAACGATATCCTGGGATATGTGACCAGTGGCGGCACGCGGCCCTACCTGCCCCCCCAGGAGTTTCAAAGTCTCTACCAGGCTGCTATACAGGCGATTGTCCAGACGGAAGCGGATGCCGTGCTCTACAATATTCCCGATGTGACAAGCATCCCCTACGTCTTTTTTCTCAGGGCCCAGCTGGAGCAGCAGGGAGCTATCACTTATGATGAAACCACCCGAATGTACCAGCTGGCGACCGCGGAAGGCAATTTTCCCATTTATATAGAAACAGCGAGCGGGCCGCGGGTCATGCGCCAGAACGATTTCCTGCTGCTCTCGGCTGCCGGTTATTTTGCTCGGATCCAGGCAGGGGAAGCTCCGCCTCCCGTCACCCCGGGCGACGCCATACCTGACAGCCTTGTATTGGACGGTCCCGTTACCTCGCCCCCGACCGGCGAATCCGAGCTGGCCCGGGCCAACGGGGTTGTCCAGGAATATAATAATGCGATTGCATCAGCCGCATCCGATCACGGTTATGCCCTGGTGGATATCCACGCGGCATACGGACAAATTATTGAAGACGGAGGGGTATCCATCGGGGAAGAAACGATGCGTCCGGTCCCCGGAGAACTCTTTAGCTTTGACGGGGTACATCCCAGCAACCAGGGGCACGGGATTATAGCAAACCTCACGATCGAGGCCATTAACAACGCCTACGACGCCGGCCTCACGGATATAGATCTCAGCTCCATTCCCCGGGGCATCCCCACAGGCAACTGAGGGTTGACTATTTGTTTTGGAAACAGAGACCAAGCGGGAACGCATGTTACACCACAATAGGCCCCTAAAAGGAGCCGTACCGTCACGGCTCTTTTTTATCGTTAACCATTTCGAATCCCCTCCGGCAGTTTGTATCTTCTGCTGAACTTTAATTGCTATATGTTATGACCTTCAAAGACAAATTAGCAGAAGCAGTGCAGGAGGCTGAATCCACCCTTTGCGTGGGGCTTGATCCCAACCTGGACTTATTGCCCGCGGGCCTCCGGAATAAGGATATAGCTGACCCTGCAAAGGTCAGCCGTTTTTTAAAAAAAGTGATCGATGTCACCCGGGAATATTGCGCGGCCTACAAACCCAACTTGGGTTTTTTCGAGGCCCTCGGTCCGGACGGCTGGGACACTTTCCAGGAAATTGTGGATTATCTCCCTCCAGATAAAATAATTATTGCCGATGCCAAACGGGGGGATATCAGCTCTACAGCCGAACATTATGCCAGGGCCTTTTTTGAGCATTTTGATGTGGATGCCATTACGCTTAACCCGCTGATGGGATTTGAAACCCTGGATCCCTTCCTGGAAGAACCCGGTAAAGGGGTCTATACCCTGACCCTGACCTCCAATCCCGGGGCGGAGGATATACTGCTCAAAAAACTGCCGGACGGCGACACGGTCTCCGCTTACATTGCCCAACGGCTCAGACAGAGACAGGATAAAAGCCCCACGACCCTCGGTATGGTGGTCGGAGCCACCAAGGCTCCTGACCTACAACCGGTCATCATGCATTTCCCGGCGGCTCCGCTGCTTATTCCGGGGGTGGGCAAACAGGGCGGATCTGTTGTTGAATTGGCTGAAGCCCTGGCCAATCACCGGGGAATCCCCCTCATCAACTCCAGCCGGAGCATTATATATGCGGGCAGCGAATCTCAACAATGGCCAAAAGAAGTGGCCCGGTCGGCAAAAAACCTAAAGCAGCAATTATCCCCAATTACGAAAAAATATGTCTGATACCGATAAAAAAACGGTTATTGTCTTCACCGATGGTGCCTGCAGCGGGAACCCCGGTCCGGGCGGATGGGGAGCGCTGCTCCAGTGGAATGGCCAGGAAAAAGAGATCACCGGCGGAGCCCCCGACACAACCAACAACCGGATGGAAATGCGGGCCGTCATCGAAGCATTAAACGCCCTGAATCAGCCGTGCCACGTCAAGATTCACAGCGACAGCGCCCTCATCGTTAATGCTTTTAAACAGGGATGGGTAGACGGCTGGCTAAAGCGCGGCTGGAAGAAAACAAATAAAAAGCCGGTAGAAAATCGCGACCTGTGGGAAGAGATGCTCACCGCCATGCAGCCCCATGATGTGGAGTGGATCAAGGTAAAGGGTCATTCCGATAATGAGCGCAACAATCGTGTTGACCGGCTGGCGGTGGAAGCCTCCAGAAAATTCCAGCAGTCGTAAAAGTAGTCGAAAGCCGAAGATAGAAAACTATCTTCTACTTTTGACTATCTACTTTCTGCTAAATTAGCGTAGGGTTTTAGATTCATATCGGAGTACATTCCTCGCTGCCCCATCATATAACCGGTAACCGCAATCATGGCGGCATTATCCGTACAGTAGGCCAGGCGGGGGATGTGCAGTTGGCAATTTTTCTCACCAGCCATTTGCCGGGCCCTGGCGCGCAGCATGGAATTGGCGGAAACACCCCCTGCCAGCACCACAGTGTGCACGCCGGTATGTTCGATAGCATTCTCCAGCTTTTTTACGAGTACTTCCGTTATGGCCCGCGAAACGCTGGCACAGACATCGCTGAGATGTTCGGCCAAAAATGATTCCCGGTCTTCCCGGTCCTCCAGGTAGTACATTACCGAGGTTTTGAGTCCCGAAAAGCTAAACTCAAACCTATTATCCAGCATCGCCTGCGGAAAGTCATGGAATTGCGGGTCCCCCCCCTTTGCGTGCTTGTCGATCTCCGGTCCGGCGGGATAGGGAAGGCCTAAAATCTTCCCGATCTTATCAAAAGCTTCCCCGGCGGCATCATCGCGGGTTTCTCCCAGCAGGATATGATCAAACGGACCCAAAACATGCACCAGCTGCGTATGTCCTCCGGAAACCGTCAGCGAAACAAACGGGTATTCGGGCTCATCATCGATAAAGTTGGCATAGATATGCGCGTCCATATGATTGACGCCAATAAGCGAAAAGCCGCGGGACAGACATAATCCCTTGGCAAAACAAAGTCCCACCAGCAGCGACCCCATTAAACCTGGTCCCTGCGTCACAGCAACCGCATCGATCCGATCAAGCGAAATCCCGGCCTCTTCAAGCGACTGCTGTACCGTCGCCCAGATCGTCTTGTGATGCGCCCGCGACGCCAGCTCGGGCACAACCCCTCCGTACTGCTCGTGGACAGCCTGAGAGGCGATAACATTGGATCTCAGTCCATTCCCGGTATAGACCGCCGCAGCCGTTTCATCGCATGAGGATTCAATACCTAAGATATTCATAAGCTGTGCCGTCTTGCGCAGTCCGTATTCTGTTTATCCGGGATTAGAGGATCGTGTCAAGAGCCAGACGATTTGAGTTAGATTTTGGTCTTTTGAGGCGAATAGAGCCCAATATAACGATAAATAGTGCGGAATATGGCCAAATTCGACGGACTCGCAACAGATGTTGTTTAGTCCAGGAGACCCTGTAAATCGAAATATAAAATACGCACCAAGCAATAAAAAAACTTACGATTACGCGACGCTCAGCATCCTTTCGATCGGCAGATGCGCCCGCTCTGCCAGCTCATCAGGTACTTTAACCTCAAACTGGTCGTACTTAAGTGCCTCATACAGCTTCTCGAGGGTGATCATCTTCATATATTCGCAGACAGCATTTTCATTCGCCGGGTAAAATTTCTTTCCCGGATTTTCCTTCTTCATCCGGTGCAGAATGCCGGTTTCGGTAGCCACCACAAACTCTTCAGCCTTCGACTCACTGGCACGATTCAACATGCCGCTGGTGGAGTGAATATGCCCGTCTTCACAATCAAAATACATCGCTGATTTCATCATGCACGAGGTGGAGCAGCCACACTCGGGATGGATCAGCACTTCGGCATCAGGATATTCCTTCTGTTTTTCACCCAGGTTTAGCTCCCCGATTTTTTCATGCACGTGACAGGCCCCATCCCAGATATTCAGCTCGCGGCCCGTAACCATCTCTACATAGGAACCAAGAAATTTATCGGGCAGAAACAGGATCTCATTCTCCTCAGGTATCGATTCCACAATATCGACCGCGTTTGAGGAGGTACAGCAGTAATCACATTCCGCTTTAACGGCGGCCGTCGTATTGATATAAGTGACTACCACCGCATCGGGATGATCAGCTTTCCACTCCCGGAGCTGCTCCGCGGTAATACTGTCCGCCAGCGAGCAACCCGCATCCAGGTCCGGGATAAGTACTTTTTTATCGGGCGATATGATGGACGCCGTCTCGGCCATGAAATGCACCCCGCAAAAGACAATCACCTCGGCCTCGGTCTCGGCGGCCTGATGCGAGAGCCCCAGCGAGTCGCCGATATAGTCTGCAATATCCTGTACCTCCGGCACCTGGTAGTTATGAGCCAGGATGACGGCATTTCGTTCCGTTTTCAGTTGTTTTATTTCTGCTACTAACTCTTGGGTATTCATAAAATTATCTCACCGTTTGAGATTTTGTTTATTTAAGTTGTTGTAAATTTTGGCTGATATCAAATGCATCCACCGAATGGGTAAGTGCCCCTACTGAAATATAGTCAACGCCTGTCTCCGCGATTTCACGTACCCTTTCAAGGGTGATGTTGCCTGAGGCCTCCGTCTTTGCCTGATCTTTGATCAGTTCCACGGCTTTCCGCATTGCAGCAGCACTCATGTTATCGAGCATAATGATATCCGCACGGGCAGAAAGGGCCTCTTCAACCTGCCGGATCGTCGTTGTTTCCACTTCGATTTTCAATTCGGGATGACGGTTGCGCACCTTTTGTACGGCCTGTTCAATAGTGCCGGCCGCAATGATATGATTATCCTTAATCATAGCCATATCGTATAACCCCAACCGATGATTCTGTCCCCCGCCCGCCTTGACGGCATATTTGTCCAGCAAGCGCAAGCCGGGCACCGTCTTCCGGGTATCTAAAATTTGCGCATCAAATTCTTTTACGGCTTCTACAAACTGACGGGTTTTGGTTGCGATGCCCGACATCCGCTGGACCATATTCAGGGCGATGCGTTCGGCCGTCAGAAGAGCACGAACCCGCCCGCGCATGGCGAGAATGTCACTGTCGGGGGATACCTCTTCCCCTTCTTCGACTCTCGGGCTCCATTGGATATCAGGATCCAACCTTATAAACACCTGTCTGGCGATGGTAACTCCTGCAATAGTTCCCTGGCCCCTGGCCGTCCAGGTAGCCTCGGCCTGCGCCTGTTCATCAATAATAGCCTCGGTTGTGACATCACCTCTTCCGATATCTTCCTCAAATGCCTGGTCAATCAGGCGGTTGATAACCTCCTCGGGAATTATTTCAGTTAGTGCTGTATTCATATTATAGAGCTTCCGAATGCTCAACAGATTTTAGAAAAGCGATATGTTCAGACGCCGAAGAACATTCCGGAAAATCAGTCCGTATATGGACTCCCCGGCTCTCTTCCCTTTGCAAAGCGGACAGTACGACCAGCCCGGCCAGCTGTACCAGGCCGCGCGAACGTATGGCAAAATATTCGCTCTGCTCATCCGACAGCTGCTTTCTCAGCGCCCGACATCGCTCGGCAGCCTGCTCCAATCCTTTTCTGCTGCGCTGAATACCCGCATGGCGGCTTAATACTTCCGAAATTTCCTGTTGCAGGGCCGTGAATGCTTCACTTCCCTCTTCACGGATCCTGAAATCAGTGGAAAAACTTTCTGGCGGCTTTTTCTCTATGGATGAGGCATGTTGAACCGCACGTTTGCTGAAAACCAGGCATTCCAGCAGCGAATTGCTGGCCAGTCGGTTGGCCCCGTGCACGCCCGTCGCCGCAACCTCACCACAGGCGTATAGTCCTTTGATATTCGTCCGGGCATCCAGATCGGTCGCCAGTCCCCCGATGCAATAATGGGCAGCGGGTGCCACCGGAATACCTTCATTTTTGATATCAATTCCCTGCTCCTTAACCTTACCGAGCAGGGTTGGAAAATGGGCATCCAGCTTTTCCGTATCCAGGTGACGCACATCCAGAAACACATAATCATTTTCCTGTTTTTGGATTTGACGAAATATCTCCCGGGACACCACATCGCGGGGAGCCAGCTCCTGCTGATCATATGCATTCATAAACCGCTCCCCTTTTTCATTATACAGCTGAGCTCCTTCGCCGCGTACAGCTTCACTGATCAAAAAGGTGGACCCGTCACTGGCGTAGAAAGCCGTGGGATGAAACTGCACGAACTCCAGGTCCTGCAGCTTTGCGCCGATATCATATCCAAGCCACAAGCCGTCACCGGTCGAGGTATGGGGGTTGGTGCTCCGCTGAAAAAGCCCTGAATAACCACCGGTAGCTAACAATGTTACCGGACTTTCTATCTGTAGCAGTTCCTGTTCCCTGTAAAGATACGCTGCCGCCCCCTGGCAACGCCCCTCTTTTTCATTCCTGAACAATTCATAAACAAACGCCTGTTCCGTTACCGTAATGCGTTCTTCCGCTTTTACCAATTTCGTCAAAAATTCAATAAGCGCTTTACCGGTTGCCGCCCCGTTGGCATGCAAGACCCGCCGGTTGGAGTGTCCGCCTTCCAGACCGAGATCCAGCTTCCCGTTCGTTTCATCGAATCGCATCCCCAGGTCGATGTATCGCTTTACTTCCCGGGCGCCCTCGCGAACCAACAGGTCCACGGCTTCCCTGTCACACAACCCGCGACCCGCCTGGAGCGTATCTTCCCTATGGCTTTCAAAGGTATCATCGCCTTTCAAGACGGCGGCAATCCCCCCCTGGGCCCAATAACTGCTGCTGTCTTCAAGCCCGGACTTCGTTACCAGACTGACACGGCCATACCTGCTGGCATGCAAAGCAGCATTAAGGCCGGCTGCACCGCTGCCGACGACGAGAAAATCCGTACTTATGGTTGTGCTGTTCACGTAATACAGGTTTCTAAAATTTCACCCTAAATATAAGGTATATTCGGTAAGCTACCCAAGATAATAAAAAAGCCCTCCATCAACCGATGAAGGGCTTTACTATCTACCTATCTCTGTTATTGATGTCCATGCAAAATCAGATGGATGCTATTTATTCCTTCTCATCGTCATCGACGACTTCAAAGTCAGCATCTACTGCATCATCCTCTTCCTCATCTGGCGCTTCCGCATCACTTGCCCCGTTAGAAGCTCCTGCGGCTGCTCCCGCTCCGGGACCGCCCGGGCCGCCCGGCTGAGCTTGCTCCTGGGCTGCCGACTGATAGATCTCCTGCGAGGCTGCTGACCATGCGGTATTCAGCTCTTCCATGGCTTCATCGAGCTCATCAACCTTCTCCTGGTCGTGCAGCTCTTTAACTTTTTCAAGGGCAGCTTCAATTTTCTCTTTATTCTCATCCGAGATCTTATCCTCGTGCTCATCCAGCTGTTTGCGTGTAGAGAAGACCAGGCTGTCGGCCTTATTGAGCTTCTCGGCCCGCTCGCGGATGCGTTCATCCTCTTCCGCATGCTCTTCGGCAGCTTTCTTCATTTTTTCGATCTCTTCTTCAGACAGTCCGGAAGAAGATTCGATGCGGATGCTCTGTTCTTTGCCGGTACCCTTGTCTTTCGCACTTACATTGAGCACGCCGTCGGCATCAATATCGAACGTCACTTCGATTTGCGGGACGCCGCGGGGCGCCGGCGGAATGCCATCCAGGTGGAAGCGACCCAGCGTTCGGTTGTCCTGTGCCTTGGCCCGTTCCCCCTGCAGGATATGAATCTCCACGCTCGTCTGGTTATCCGCAGCCGTAGAGAAGGTCTCTTTCTTGCTGGTCGGGATGGTGGTATTCGCCTCGATCAGTTGTGTTGACACGCCGCCCAGGGTTTCAATTCCCAGCGACAGCGGGGTAACGTCAAGCAGGACCACATCATCGACATCGCCAGACATGACCCCGCCCTGGATGGCAGCGCCTACAGCAACCACTTCATCAGGATTCACACCCTTGCTGGGATCTTTGCCAAAGAAATCTTTAACAACTTCCTGGATCTTCGGAATGCGCGTGGAACCACCCACCAGAATCACCTGGTCGATTTCGTTCTTGCTCAATCCGGCATCATCCAGTGCTTTCTTGCACGGTCCCACCGTCTTTTGCACAAGATCATCAATCAGCTTCTCAAACTGCGAGCGGCTGACATCTATATTCAGATGCTTGGGGCCCGAATCCGTAGCCGTGATAAACGGCAGATTGACATTCGTTTTCTGTGAACTGGAAAGTTCTATTTTAGCTTTTTCAGCCGCATCCTTGAGTCGCTGCATAGCCATCGGGTCTTCCCGCAGATCAATTCCCTCATCTTTCTTGAACTCCTTGGCCAGGTGATCAATCAGACGCGAATCGAAGTCATCGCCCCCCAAATGGGTGTCACCACTGGTGGACTTAACCTCGAATACGCCGTCGCCCAGCTCCAGGATGGAGACGTCAAACGTCCCCCCGCCCAGGTCATAGACAACGATCGTCTGATCCTCATCTTTCTTGTCCAGTCCATACGCCAGCGAAGCTGCGGTCGGCTCATTAATAATTCGCTTTACATTCAGTCCGGCAATATCTCCGGCTTCCTGCGTGGCTTTACGCTGTGCATCATTAAAATAAGCAGGCACCGTAATAACAGCATCCGTCACTTCTTCGCCCAGATACTCTTCCGCGGTCTGCTTCATTTTCTGAAGCACCATCGCAGAAATCTCCTGGGGTGCGTATTTGCGGTCTTCAATCTGCACACGGGCGGTATTGTCATCTCCTTTGACAATCTTGTAGGAAGCCTGTTTGGCCTCTTCCTCCACTTCGTCATAAAAGCGGCCCATAAAACGCTTGATTGAAGAAATTGTCTTATCAGGATTCGTTATGGCCTGTCGCTTAGCGGGTGCGCCCACGAGGCGCTCGCCATCCTTTGAAAAAGCGACAACCGAAGGAGTTGTTCGTCCGCCTTCTGAATTTTGAATAACAGTGGGCTCATTCCCCTCCATAACGGCAACGCAGGAGTTCGTTGTGCCCAGGTCAATTCCTATGATCTTTCCCATAATAGTCGTTTATGATTATTTGTTAGTTGATTAATTCTTTTAAAAATTTTCGCCGCCGTCCCGAACACTCTCGGGCCGGCTTGACAGTAAATACATTTCCATCATTATTTTATCGGAATGGATGTCGCGTCAACCGGGACATCCGTTTTCGGCATCGCAACAGAGAGAACGCCCTCCTTAAACCGGGCCTCCGTCTCGGCAGTGTTCACATTTTCCGGAAGCGCAAATGAGCGTGAAAATACGCCCGTCGAACGCTCCTGCCGGCGGTATGTTTCATCTTCGGCCAGTTTTCCGGCTCGTTCTCCTTTTACGGTTAATACATGTTCCTTAAGAGCGATATTAATTTCATTTTTTGACAAACCGGGCAAATCCAGCTTAATGACAAAGCTTTCGTCACTTTCAATGATATCACAAGAGGGTGTAAAATCATGCCCTTTATCTTCGAGCGGCACAATGCGCTCTACGAAATCCTGTATATCCTTGCCCAGTCTTGTTAACTGCTTTTCAATATCGATCGTAAATTCACTCATGGAGCTAACCATTTGTTGATGTTCGCTCTTATAAAAGCAATCACAATGCCAACCTATAAAGAAAGGAATGTTTTATGACGTATTGGCATTATTGCGTCCACAATCGACAGGTTTTGTCAAATTTGCGGATTAAAGAATCAATTCGTCAGCAATGACAGGTCCTCCCAAAAGCCGGGATAGGAGATGGCGGTACAATGACCGTTCAAGACAGTAGAGGAGTCGGGTCCCATCAATGCAAGCACGGCCGCCGCCATTGCAATACGATGGTCATGGAAGCTACTGAATGCAGCCGGATCAGGCCGGAAGTCGGGGTCTCCCTTAATGGTAAAGCCATCTTTGTATTCTTCGAAGTCAGCTCCCGCCGATTCCAGCATTTCGGCCAGCGCATTCAGCCGGTCGGTTTCTTTATGGCGAAGCTCTTCTGCTCCCGAAACACGTGACACTCCATCGGCGAAAAGCATGGCAATGGCCAGAATGGGAATTTCATCAATACAGTTGGGGACCACCTCCCCGGTTATCTTCACCGGTTTCAATGGCGAGCTTTTTACTCGTATGTCGGCTACCGGCTCCGCTCCCTCGTGATCATTGTTCGTAATTTCCATATCAGCCCCCATCTGCTGCAGGATCCCAAGAGCGCCCGTTCGGGTGGGATTGAGTCCCACCCCCGGCAGGCTGATTTCCGCTTCAGGATGAATAGCCCCCGCTACCAGCCAAAAGGCGGCTGCCGAAAAATCGTTGGGTACCCGGTAGGATTGTCCCGGCACCACATCTTTACGGCTGGACCGGATTATTCGTTTTTTTTCTTTTTCCTCAATGGCAAGATTCAGCAACCGTTCGGTATGATCTCTGCTGGGCAGTGTTTCGATCACCTCAGTCGGACCGTCACCGAAAAGTCCGGCCAGCAACACACATGATTTCAGCTGTGCGCTGGGAATAGGAAGGGGGAAATGCAGGGGCTTGAGCTCAGCATCCCGGCGGAAGTTCAACGGGGCAAAATCATCTTCCCGGGCTTCAATATGTGCGCCCATCGCCCGGAGCGGCTCAATAATACGCTTCATAGTGCGGACCGACAACGACTCGTCTCCCGTCAGGCGGGCGGAAACCCCTGAGCCGGCGATGATGCCGCTCAACAGCCGCATGGTCGTCCCTGAGTTCCCACAATCCAGGTCACCGGAAGGTGTTTGCAGCCCGTCGCGCCCCACCCCGTGCACAATAAGCGTATGGTTTCCCGGCTCCTCAATCTCCACGCCCAGCTCGCGCATACAGTCCAGCGTGCTGTGAGGATCGGCGGCTTCCGAAAAATTGGTTATTGTTGACCTGCCTTGATGCAGAGCAGCGAACATCGCCGCCCGGTGTGAAATCGACTTGTCAGCCGGCAGTTGAAGGATGCCGTGCAGCGACGCAGCCGGTTGTACGGTATAATCCATTAATTCGTCTGTTCCAATAGGCGTTGTGCTTCCTGTGCTTCCGGCGTATCCGGATAATCGCTAACAAGGGTATTCAAGGCGGACCGCGCTTCGCCGGGCTGTTCCATCCGGAGAAAACTCCTGGCTCTCCCGAGCAGGGACTTAGCAATCCAGCTGTCGAATGCTCCGTATAAAACGCTTACCCTGGAGTAGTGCTGAACGGCTTCTTCATAATTTCCGTTTTCATGACTCGCTACCCCCAGCAGGTACTGCGCTTCAGCCCCCACTTCGGTCGTATTGGCCTCGGCCACCAGATTCAGCAGATCCTTGGCATCCTGGTAAGCCCCGTTATTGAGCGCCACTTTTGCAAGTCCTACATTAGCCGCGGCGTAATCGCCATCAATCTGCAGGGCCGAACGGTAATGCTCCTCGGCCGCAGAGGTGTTGCCCATCGCAATCTGCGCGTCCCCCATTCCGATATAAGCCTCCAGTCGATACCGGTTGCCCCCCTGGTCCAACAGCTGCTCGAAATAACTGTGTGACTGTTGATAATTACCCCGCCCATAGGCAATACGTCCCAGTGCCGCGAGAGCAGGCCCTGCCCGCTCCGAATCGGGGTATTCCTCTACAATCGTCTGGTAGGTGCTTACAGCCTGATCAAGCTGATCCGTTTGCTCGTAGGCATCGGCCAGATTGAAGTGGGCATCAGGCAGAAGGTCCTGGTTATTCGTGATCCGTATATATTGCTGAAACTCCTCAATCGCCCCTTCGTAGTCACCGGATTGCATAAGTTTGTCGCCCTTTCGAAAGCGAAGGCGGTCGGCCATCGACGTCTGCGGGTTTTCCTCCAGGAAATCTTCCAGGACCGAAGAGCTGGCATCCGTATTTCCGGCTGAAAGCTGGGCATACTCAATACCATTCGCCGCCTCGATGATATAGTCGCTCTCCGGGTACTTTTCCATTACTTCTTTATACGCTTCGATGGCTTTATCATAGTCACCGGCGTTATAATAGGTATCCCCGATATTGTACTGTGCCCGCGCCGCCCAGCTGGTACCGGGATATTTATTGATAACGGTCTGAAATTCTTCCACGGCCTGCGAGTAGTTGCCGGTATTCAGATAGATATAAGCAATGTTATATTGCGCCTGCTCGCTAAGCCGGCTGTCCGGGTACGTTCGCAAAAACCGCCGGAGCGTCGTAACGGCATCATAGGTCCGCTCGCTTCGATAATGACTGTTTCCGATCTGGAACAGGGCGTAATCCCCTCCCGGCTCTGCCCCCACTACCTGCTTGTAGGTGGCAATGGCCTCACTGTAATTCCCGAGCGCATAGTAAGCATCTCCAATACGCAGCCGGGTATCCGTGTCATACGGATAGAGAGCTGTCTCGGGAGCTTCGTATTCCTGCAGGAACGTCCTGAAAGGACCGATCGCCTGTTCAAAATTACCCATCTTAAAGTAGCTCCATCCCAGCGAGTAGCTGGCGGGACCAACCAGCTCGTGGCCAGGATATTGCTGGATAAACTGGCTGAACTGGTTGGCAGCCGGACCGAATTCCTCCATATTATAATAGGCGTCAGCGCTCCAGAAAAGGGCTTCCTGTCCGACATCCTCATCGGGCACTTCCTGATGCAGCGACTGAAAAATAGCCTGGGCCTCTTCATACGCCTGGTTGCTGTACTGTACCCATGCTTTCTGGAATCGAGCCTGACGTTTGACCGCCGGGTCCACATCGGTTACATCCTCGGCGGCTTCAAACGCCTGGATAGAACGGGTAAACTCTTCATTGGCAAAATAGGCTTCTCCCAGAAGCGTGTATACTTTCCCGCCCCATTCCAACTCCTCTTCATTGCGAACAAGCGGCAACAGTACTTCGATGGCCTCCGAATAACGTCCCATCTCATACGCGGTGATAGCCCACTCATAATACGTCTTTTCCACCCACGGTCCCTCGCTAAACCGATCGCCGAAGCTCCGGAAAGTTTCCATGGCCTCTCGGTATCTTGACCCCAATTTTTCGTTCACCGCTTTGTAATACAGGGCTTTTCGGGCGAGCTCATCCGATCCTTCCGAAGCTTTTTCGAACTCATCCGATGCCCAGTGGTAAATTTCCTGCTTGTGGTAGAGCCATCCCAGTCCATAGTGGGCTGATCGCTCCTCATCCGTGCCTTTCGTGCGGTTGATATACTGAAGATACGTTTTAGAAGCCTCGTCATAGTTTTGTAAATAATTATGACTCTCGGCAATGAGTAATACCGCCTTCGTGGTCATCTCTTCATCCAGATAGGGCATGGCATCTTCAAACGCCCCTATGGCTTCTTCGTAGCGTCCCTGCTGGTAGTACGATTCTCCGAGAGCCATGCCTATTCTGCGTGTAATATCGGCATTCGGGTATTGCTCCTTCAGCAGTTCAAAAGCCTCGGTGGAAGCATCATAGTTGTTTTCCGACAGGAATAATCTCCCGCGTGTATAGAGCGCTTTGGGGGCCCACTCCGAATCCGGGTACTCTTCCCCCACGGTCAGAAAATAGCGCCTCGCCTGTTCCGTATCTCCCCCGGCAATGGCTGCTTCAGCCATCCAGTAGTAAACTTCAGCTGCTTTCTTGCGGGGTAATCCCAAATCCAGCGACCGCTGGTAGCTATTGATGGCTTTGCTGTACTGTCCCTGCTGTTCAGCCTGTTCAGCCAGATCAAACAGCAGTGTAGAAGAAAAATCGGTGTGCGGGTGGTCTGCTATAAATCGCTCGTAGTAAGATTGTTTATTCGTGGAATCTATCTTTGCCCGGGCCCGCACCAAATAAAACCGGGCGGACAATGCCAGCTCATGATCCTCCCTGCGGTTGACAAACCGCTCCAGTTCACCGGCCGCCTCTTCATATAGTCCCCGGTCAAAGAGCTGAATTCCTTGTTGATAATATTCGGAAGAGGGTTCCTGAACTTCCTGAGCGTGAGGCTGAACGGTATAGCCCATTACAAATATCAAAAATAAAGCGCAAAATTTGAATCGTTTTACCATGAGATACGGAAACCGTTTACTGTTTCAGTTGCGAAGAAATATAGCAATATATTATCTGGTATACATCGAACTTCTCATAATATGAGATTATAATAAGAGGTCTAAATGTAAAAAATAACTGCGAACACACCTATTATTTTATAGTTTCTCTATTATTTGCCTGCACCTTATCGCAAGGTATTCATTGTACGGGCTGCAAAGCAGGACTGCCGGGCCCGGCTACCGGCCCATATCCTCGAGCTATAAACGCAAACTCCTGTCCTGTATTATATATACTTCACCAGCCTTCCGGCCCTGGCTCAGCTCTACTCCCCTTGCCTGGCCGTACGGAATGAAATAAGTCTAAATAGCCGGTTAGAGCCGTTAGTATACCAAGAGGCATTAATCCAAGCGCACAATACCAGCCATTGTGCCCATTTATTACGTGTGATGCTGTTGATTAGTATATAAATAAACCGAAAATGTTCCTCCGGAAACGTAAAATAACTATTCGAAGGCGGTTAGGCGTTGTGAGAGGGCCTATTTGAACTTGTACAGTTTTTGTCACCAAAGAGGCTGTTCCATTTTTTTCAACGACGAAAAAAACGGAACCCCAAATAAAAGTCGCTGGGGAATAGCCAGATCTTCTGTTTACTATAGTGATCAAACGGGGATAGCTCTTCCACATGAGTCTTTTTTAATATAGATTTTCCCGCTATTCCCCAGACCCCGTTGTTTTTTTGGAACCAAGATTTGAGCTTCTCTTTCCTCTAAAACAGAAGTGATTTCTATACGCTTCAGCTCCGGTCACTCTCCTCAGCACAATTTATTAAGCCGGGAAAAGAACTCTCCTTACTTAAATAACTCGTCCATTTTCAGAGCCAGATTCTTTCTTTCCCTTGAAAATTATAAAAATCATCCGAGGAGTTATCCAGAATGCATATGAGAGAGTTTTAAAATACTCCTGTATTTTGCATAATAGGAATAGGAAACCCATCAGATCGCTCGAAGCAATCTGATAGGTAAAAATTTGGAGCCACCCGGCAAGTTCGGAAGTTTTTCTTCCTCAACGCCTGCCGTTCACTTACTCCTGCTCTGCTTCCGCCGGTTCGAACAGCAGTACTTTCTCGTTTTTGTAGAAGAGGCGGAGCTCTTTGCCATTGATCTGGTAATGGGTGGTGGCGTCGAGAGCCTTAAAAAATTTAGTTTCTTTAGCTCCCTCGGGAGGGTAAACAAAAGTTGTTCCTCGAAAATAAATTTTCAGGGATCGGTTTTTTGAATCCAAATCATAGGTGGTAGAAGGCGAACTATTGGGATGACCTGCAATTCTCATGCACCAAGTTCCATACGGAGGATCTTCAGTATCAACGCACTCTTCGGCGGATTGTGTCGTAAATTCGACTGAGTATATCCTTCCTGATTCGGGTAGATCCTCAACAAGAATTCGATCTCCATCATCTTCCACAAATGCTATAAGCTGCCAGGTGGGCCCAACCAGAGTAGTGTCAGCTTCGGCCAAATTATCCTCCCATGGCTGTGTATCTTCGCAAGCTACTCCCAATGCAATGCCTAAAATGAACACGATCAAAGTTGTAATTAGAGTTTTCATAATATATCACCAAGTATTTAAATAATTAACATAATTTGCAAAATTGGAATTCACCCCTTTACCAGAATGAACCAACATTCGTTACTTCTCCTCTTCATTTAAGCTTGTATCTTGGGAAGCAGCTCCACCCGGTGACACTGTAACGGGGTGTATCGTCGACGTCTTGGTATCATTCTGTGCATCGGTCACCTGAACCCGTAAATAAAAGTCCTGCTGGTTATAAGAAATATGGGTGTAGGAATCCCCGCCCACATTCTGCCAGGGACCGCTTCCATTCCCATAGTCGAGCTGCCACTGCCAGCTATAAGGCTGATAGCCTCCGTCAGTTATAGCTTCAAACTGATAATACTGGTTTGTCTGAATCTGATAAGGTCCGTCGATGTGTACCTGCAGGAGATTATCCCCCGTTCCATCTAAGGTCAGGGTACCGGTATTATTGGGATCCAGCCAGTCTCTCAGGCGTTCGGAAGCATTGCTGCTGTTATTCCAAGACATTGAAAACTTTCCAGACCATATATGTCGCACTTCACAATAATTATCCCCTTCGAAAGCAGGATCATCAGTCCCATGAATTTGTCCTACAATTTTGTGATTGCTAAATAGTGGCGCTCCGGAAGACCCATGCTCGGCAGTCCCTTGATCGAATACAGTTTCCCAGTGAGAATCAGAAGGAGAAAAATCCCAAGTGCCAGAAACCGCCGGATCATCATCAAAAGAGATTTTCATGATATCTCCGCTTGGATGATGAATGCTCGCAGAAGAGCTGGGGGTGTTACCAGTAGCATCCCATCCTGCAAAATATGGATCATAACCACTATGCTTGGGGGGGGATATTGCTCAGTTCAAGAAGCAGAAAATCTGAATCACTATTTGCTGCCCGAAATGATGCCCCGGAAACAGCGTTATGGCCCGGCTCGCTGTTAGGATCAGAGCAGGTCTCGCTTTTATAGTTAAACCAGAAAAGCCAGTCTTCTGCATCGGCAATTTCCGCCGAAGAAAGTGATCCGTTTGGTGTCAGCCTATCTGCACAATGAAAGGCCGAAAGAAAATAGGGGGTCCGATCTTCTAATACATTATTGACCAATGCACCAGAACACAAACGGGTGTTTTGATCCACTAACACCATGGCCACTGAGCGACTCTCATCTTGCCAACCTAAAGCGCTCGGGCAATTAACATTAATGTTACAGCTTCCGGAGTCGCCAAGGTCCAGGGTACTGTTTTCGTTATCCCTGCCAAATATATTCCGGTAGGCATGAATTACATTTGCAATCCGCAGTTCGGTATTGTCCCATTGACCACCCGGCTCATAGTATTCCAGCGTGATCTGAGCTCCGCTAACCGGCAACGTTGAAAACCGCCCGGAAGACTTATTATGTTCTTCATTAAAAGGGCCGAGGACGGTGCTTTGGTCTTCGTTATAAATAAATAGCTTTCCGCCCGGTGGGAGTTCGAACCGGTCAAATATCAAGTTGATGCAATAGGCTCCTCCGGAAGCAATGCGCAGCCGCCAGAGTCGGTCTCCATTGGTTAATTCATCCCACCTGCCTTTATTTTCTGAATCTATGCTAACCTCCAGGGCCTTGCCAAAACGTGGCGGGACAGGTGATCGGTTCTGTTGTGGTTCTGCTCGGTCTTCTGACAGAAGTGTCTGCACCTCAACCGGTGGCATGGTCACCACAGGTACGCTATCCGACAAGTTATGGGTAAATGTGTAGGGTTGTACCGTATTATTAAAATCTGATTGATCAGAAGTAGAGGTACTCCTGTAATTATTTTCCAGATTCTGATTTGCATTTGTACCCAAATCCTGCATGTCGCAGGAAAATAACGCTGCTGTTATAAACAAGATTCCCAAAATACCTACGAGATATTTTTGTCTTGATCTGTACCCCTGTATTATGGAATATTTTTTTTCTTTCATAGCTAAGAGATGATTTTAAGTTGATATTAGGATCTATCTCTGAGAAAAGGCACTTTTTGTGCCGGGAAAAACAAAGCCGAAGAATATGTTATTGAATAACATGCTATGTTTTCCTCCCCAAAAAGTTTAGGTTTTATAATAAATACTCTTCCATAATCCCTATATTCGGAAGAGTTTTTACCTGCTCCACAGATTGCTTCAGATGTTAGTTGTATGCTTGTGCAAGTTTTTTTTTGTAAAAGTTACTCAGCCATAGCTGGTTGATGGATCTTCTTCGGAGGATCCACCGAAGAAGATTTTCGTTTTTTCTTAAATTCTTCAAGTTGTTTCATCTTCAGGTACCGTCGCCCGGTGATCCAATCCTCATGCTGCTCCTTGAGCATAGCCCCAAAAAGGCGCAGGCAGCTTTGGGGATTGGGAAAGATCCGTACCGGTTTGCTGCGTCGCTTTAGCTCTTGGTGGAGCCGCTCGACCGCGTTCGTGGTTCTTACGCGTCGCCGGTGGGTCGGGGGAGCTACCTGAAAAACCGTCAAGGTTTGCTCGGCCTGCTCGCTGAGCCAGTCGGCTACGTCCGGCAACGGCTCTTCCAACCGATCGATCAGCTCCCCGAGCCGGGCTTTCGCCTGCCGGTAGCTGTTGCCTCGTCGCCAGATCTCCCGCAAGGCCTGGTGCAGCTCATCCTGGCGCTTTTTAGGGGCTTTGTCGAAGGTATTGCGCTGGAAATGGTACTGGCAACGCTGCCACGGGGTGCCCGGGAAGTGGGCCTGCAGGGCCTTGCGAATCCCCGGATGGGCATCGCTGGTAAACATTTCCACACCTTGCAGGCCCCGAGCCTTCAACCCGCCAATGAACTCGCTCCATACCGTCTCGGATTCGCCCCAGCCGGTCTCCACGGCCAGTACGTGGCGGTGGCCATCCTCGGAGACCCCGATGGCTACCAAGACGGCCATATCGACAACGATCCCGTCCCGCCGACAACGTTCATATCGGGCGTCAATCTTCACGTAGGGATAGTCCCCGCTCAGCCGGCGGGTCCGCCAGGCCTCCAGTTCGGCGTCTAACTCCGCCGAGAACCGACTAATGGTGGATGCCGAAAATTCTTTGCCCAACAGCCGCTCGGTCACCTTGGCCATCTTTCGGGTCGAAACACCCTGCACGTAGGCCTCGGCCAGGGCCGCCACCAAGGCTTTTTCGCTGCGTTGGTAACGCTCCAGGATCGACGGGTAAAACTCTCCGTCCCGGGTCTGGGGAACCCGCAGATGCAACGTCCCCACCCGCGTGTAGAGCTGTCGCGGTTTATAGCCGTTACGACTGGTGCGCCGCTGGTCGCTGCGCTCGTAAGGGTCGGCCCCAATATGGTGGTCACGTTCGAGTTCCATAAGTTGTTGCAGTCCTAATTGCAGAATTTCCGCCAGCAGATTCTCGCTGTCGTTCGCCAGTAAATTTTCCAGCTGAAATTTTCCGTTTTTCTTTGTATTCTTCTTTTTAGAGGTCATGGCATCGATGGTTTGGTTTGGGTTTTGGTGATTCAATCAAACCTAGCCATGGCCTTTCTTTTTTTCCAAATCCTTACCTACTTTTACAGAAACTAATTTACACAGCGGTTGTATGAATTATACACGTAAATCCAAGGCAACAACTATTTAAATATCAATTTTTTTAATATTAGAGGACATCCAATAAATATATATGGGAATAAAAAGTCATTAAATTCTTATCTTATAGGCTTATCTACAGGAGTGGGCATGTCATTGGCGGCTGGGTTAAAGAGGACTCCCATCTCTATATCTTTTACGCATTCGCCGGATAAAGTAAGCCTCCAATCGCTCACACAAGCCTATGTATGAGTGGTTCTCGTAGATCCCCCTCAGGGTAGCTCACAAGCCAAGACCGGGAAATGAATTTCCTAAAACTTGATGCGCGCCTGGACCCCAACCTCGCTGCGGGTATCGCCCTGGATTTCATTGAGTCCGCTGCCGATAACCTGTCGGTCTTCATACTTGGTAAGGCCCACCTTGGCCCAGATCTCCAAAAAGGAAAACGGCTCGTAGTTGACCAGCAGGTACATCCGCTGGCCGCGGTCAAACAGCGGCTGACTGGCAAAAACGTAGAGCAGGTCGTTCTCAAACTGGTAAACCCGCGAGGCATAGCTTCCGGTATCGAAAACCGTAATACGGGTATCCAGCGTCAGTTTTTCGCCTAAAACCAGCCGCAGATCCTGGTAAAGCAGAAGTCCCGTTTCGGCCGTTTCACCGGCCTCGCGGCTCCGCACCCACTCTGCCCGGCTTCGAAGCCGCACATCATCATTCACCCAGTATTCGATATGTCCCCGGATACTGCTGCGCCGGCTGGTCCCCAGCTCCCGGCGAAAGCGTCCCAGCTCGTCCGTCACTTCGTACTCATCTTCTTTGGTTTCGCCCCGGACCTGCAGGTAAGCGTCCACGCCCGGCATAATTTCCATCTCGGCCTTCCCGAGCCAGTCATATCCCCTGGTCGGCTGATGGGTTCCGAAGCGAGCCGACGGGAATCGGAATTGATCCATATACGCAGTAAGGATAATATTGTCGCCATGCGTATGCTGCAGGCCAAGATAGATCCCTTCCTCGTTTTTGGGCGTACCGGATCCTTCCCCGAATCCGTCTCCCAGAATCGACTGAAACTCCTTCTGATAATTTCGATAGGCCAGCGCCACCTCCGTATCCGGTCCTATGGAACTTTCCACACCGCCGAGGACCCCCCATCCCCCGTTTTTACTGCGCGCGGCTTCGCCAAAAGCGACGGCCGGCCCCAAAAGCAGGCTGTAATCCATCCCGATGGTCGAGGCGGAGATTCCTTCGAAATCATATCTGGCATAATCCTGATCGCTGGCAGCGACGTATCGGTCGAATGTTGTTTGGTAGCCGGTAGCACCTATAAAGCCGACGGGAAGCTCCACCCGGATATGTCCCCCATACAAACACTGCCGCAGATTCCCGCGCCGCGCCTGCTGCCGCATCGTGCGGTGATACCCGCTTTCGGTCGGAAATCGCACAGTGTCGACCGAAATTTCACTGGCCGTCCGCCGCCGGGAGGAATAAAAGCCGGTCAGCTGAAAACGTCCCCCGTACGTCACCGCAGCGCCCCGGTAATAGTTCGTCTCCTGGGCCGAGGTGTAGGGCTTGATGCCGCGGCCGCTTCGATTGGGCGCGCCGGTCACATTGCTCCCCTTGCCAAACACGCCGCCATTCCAGAGCACAAGTCCCTGTCCGAATGACAGGCTGTAGTCTCCTGCCACCAGCGTTTGCAACCGGCCGTTATTTTCGAGCGCCAGGTGCCAGGATTGATGGTCGAATTGCATGGGACCGGGCAGCATTTCGCCGGCATCTTTCTCCTGGGTCAGGTTTGCCGACAGGTGATCGCTCTGATAGTCCATACGCTGGTAATATTTTGCAGGTCCCCCCAGGTAGCCCCCCTCTTCCGGCGACTCCCGGTAGCCCCGCGATTCCTGCAGATCCCGCTGGTATCTTGTGAACGCCTGAAACCGGCTGCCATTGGTCCAGTACCGCCGATCGGTGAACAACCGACTGCTGAGTTCGAGTCCCCTGCCAATGGTTACATAGGGATGAATTTTCTCATAGGTAACCCGGCCGATACCGGTGACCTTCGTCAGTTCCTGCAGTGCTTCGAACGGTTTTACGTCCCTTCGATACCGAATAATTGCCCGGGCTGTCTTGAGGTTGATTCCCGGCACCTGCATCAGCATGTGCAAGTCGGCTTGATTGACATTCACCGGGCGGGCCGACATATCCTGCAGAAGCTGGACTAACTGTTCACTGTTCATGTCCAGGTTATCGGAATCAAAATCTTCCAGGGCCTGCTCCAGATCTTCCCGTACTTCCGAACGGGTCGAGTCGCGCTGCTGGGCCCCGGCAATGACCGGAAGCAGCAGTACAAAAACCGATATACCAACATCACGAATGCGCATTACCAGCTGATTTTAAAATCAACAGCGGGACTGTAGCCCAGGACATTATTTGCGTGACGCTGGACGGCCACACTGGCACTCCATGCGGAATGAAGGTATCCGAATCCGGCTGAAAAAGTTCGTGGCGCCGTTGTAATACCCACCCGGCCCATTAACCCATTGAAAATGTTCACCTCTACACCGCCCCGGTATGCCACCGGGAATCGTACATCCTTAAAGAGCTCCGTTGAAAGAAGGGCGATATCCGAAAGCCGGTAAGAAAATCCCATGCTGAGATTCCGCGGCAATTCCTCCTCATTGCGCGAGCCGTAGGTGGGCTGGTTGACATTCGTAGCCTTGGCCGCGATCCACAGCTCCGGCAGGATGGATGCTGCCAGCCCGATGTCAATCCCCAGCGCGCCGGCGGAACCGTACCCCCCGCCCTGCACTACATGACTGTAATTGAGCACGAGACCGTAATGAAATCCCCTGACCGAATTTTTGTAGCCGGCCCGCATGCGATTTTCGCTAAAAAGATCGTAGCCGTAACGGTGGGCGGCGGCGGCGAAAACTCCTGCTTTTGTGGGATAGGTCACAGATGCTGCAAGATCGCTGACCTCCGCCAGTCCGAAGTAGCGGACCCCGAAAAAGGAGATCGTGGTCTCCTTTTCAGATATCATGGCGGGACTGGCAAATACCGCCCACGGGCTGTGGGGCAGTGCCGTGGTCGCCTGTCCCACCGCCAGCTCACGTGCCCCAATTACGTCCTGTGCCTTGAGCTCTGCAGGCGGACATACCGTCCAGGTCATGCCGAGCAAAAGAAGTTGCAGAAATGTTATGTAACAATGCCGATGGTTTAGTATAATATGCTTCATGATAAATGATTCCCTTATCTCTTTGTTGTGATGAATGTTTTTTCTCCTGATAAATGGTGGTGCTCCCTTTTTATCTGCGTTCTCTGCCTGCTCCTCCCCTGGAAGGCAGCAGGCCAGGAAATTCGTGCGGATGTCACCGTAGACCGCAGCCAGGTGAACAACACCTCACTCAGCTTTTTAGATGACCTCTCTGATGAAATAGAAACCTATCTTAATGAATATTCCTGGACCGATACGAACTTCCGGGCAGAAGAACGGGTCAGGGTAGATATACAGATAACATTACTGAGTGCTGATGACAATTTCAACTTCGATGCCCAGGTAATTTTTCGTTCACGCCGCCCTATTTATAATACGACCCGGGAGACCGTTCTTTTTTTCTATAACGAAGAGGACTGGAGCTTTACCTACACGCCCAATCGCACGCTGCTTCATGACCAGCTTCAGTTCGATGCATTTACCAGTTTTTTAGACTTTTACGCCTACTTGATGTTGGGATACGATTTTGACAGCTTCAACGAACTCGGGGGCACACCTTACTTTGCACAAGCTCAAAATATTGTCTCTCAAGCCCAGTCCGCTCCCTCCGGTGGCTGGGAACGCAGTGGCATCAACCGTCGAAACCGGGCGCAGTTGGTAGCAGATCTTCTTAACCAGAACTATGAGGGGCTGCGATTGGCCGTATACCAGTATCACCGACAGGGATTGGATCGTTTTGTTGAACATCCGGTGGAAGCGCGGCAACAGATTCTGGGGGCGCTGGGCAAAATACAGGAAGCCAAACGGACTACCTCCTCCAACTTTCTTTTTGATACGTTTTTCAACACAAAATATCGCGAATTAAGCGCTATCTTTGAGGACGCGGCTCCCGAGGTCAGGCTCAAAGCCTTCCAGCTGCTCTCCGATATTGATCAAAGTCACCTGTCGGAGTACCGAAAGCTGCAATAATCGCGCGGTATATTTGACGTTAAACATATTTCAGCTATTTTTTAACTTGTCTCTTTTATGCCACCAAGGTGGTTGTTCCATATTTTCAACGATGAAAAAAGCGAAACGCAAAAAAATGAGTCGCC
Source organism: Fodinibius roseus (assembly GCF_900129315.1). Taxonomy (GTDB): domain Bacteria; phylum Bacteroidota; class Rhodothermia; order Balneolales; family Balneolaceae; genus Fodinibius; species Fodinibius roseus. The sequence goes on along the minus strand of NZ_FQUS01000010.1, from coordinate 141,987 downwards.
GGCTGAGGATTCTTCGCCGGAAGGATGGCTTTCTTTCTTAAGATAATGTTATATATAGAAATTACCTTTAAAAAGAGCTTCTTATTTTATGAGAAAAAACACACGGCCTTGAAAATAGGACGAGCCTTTTAGGCAGAGGAGGTGCGAGGAATGGGTATAAGAAAAACTGTCTGAGGCGCCTTCAGCGGTGAGTTTTTTTCTTTTATTCGGAGCACCTCCGGCGCCTGCCGTCCTATTTTCTCAGCCTTGACCTTTTCCGCCCCTTTTGGGTCAAGCCAAAAGGGGCAAATAATTTTCAAATAATCATACCAGCGCCTACGGTTTCATTAGTGTATTCATCAATAATAATAACACTGCCCGTTACGCGGTTGCGTTTATAGCTGTCATAGAAAAGAGGTTTGGTCGTACGAATTTGAATGCGACCGATATCATTCAGCCCGATCTCCTTATCCCCTTCGACGCGATGCAGTGTATTAATATTGACTTTATATTTTACCTCTTTAATGATGCAACGGGCATCCTGGGTGGTATGCTTGATAGCATACTTCCCTCTCGGGTCAAGCGGCTCCTTATTAAGCCAGCAAACCATCAAATCGATATCCTGTCCCACGGTAGGCTGATTATCCGGCTTGGCAATCATATCACCCCTGCTGATATCAATTTCATCCTCCAGTGTCATGGTAATAGACATCGGCTGGAAGACCTCGTCCTCTTCGCTCTTATAGGTTTCCACGGTATCGATCGTGCTGGTAAAGCCGGAAGGAAGCGCAATAATTTCGTCACCGGGCTTAAAGACCCCGCCGGCCACCTGGCCGGCATAGCCCCGGTAATCGGGATATTCTTCCGATTGGGGACGCGTAACCCACTGCACCGGAAACCGGCTGTCCACATGATTGTAATCACTATCCACCTGTACATTTTCAAGCGTATAGAGCAGCGTAGCCCCCCCATACCAGGGCATGTTCTCAGATTTATCGACCACGTTATCCCCGTAAAGCGCGCTGATGGGAATATAATGGATATCGGGGACATCCAGCTTGGAGGAAAAAGAGCGGAACTGTTCCTGGATTTCCTTGAATCGGTCTTCGCTATAGTCAACCAGGTCCATTTTATTCACGCACAGCACGATATGATCAATCTGCAGCAGCGACGCGATAAACGAGTGACGGCAGGTCTGCTCGATCACTCCCTTTCGGGCATCCACCAGGATGACTGCCAGGTTTGCCGTGGAGGCTCCCGTCACCATGTTTCGGGTGTACTGAACATGTCCCGGCGTGTCGGCGATAATGAACTTTCGATTGGGCGTTGAAAAATAACGGTATGCCACATCGATGGTAATACCCTGCTCGCGTTCCGCGGACAACCCATCCGTTATAAGAGCGAGGTTGGTATATTCATCCCCCTTTTTCTGGCTCGATTCTTCGATCGCTTCCATCTGATCATCAAAAATGGATTTGGAGTCATAGAGCAAACGTCCGATCAGGGTACTTTTGCCGTCATCCACACTTCCTGCCGTCGTAAACCGCAGGAGATCCATATCGAGATATTTTTGTGCTTCTTTTGTATTCGAACTCATGCTTTTGTTAAAATCTAAAATTAACTTCTAAAACCTATTCCGGCGAGATGCTATGAATTCAGAAGTTCGTATTCGGAATAAACCTATTCCGGATTCTGAATTCTTATGTATCTTTTCAATACTGCATTCACTAAAAATAGCCCTGCTTTTTTCGTTCTTCCATAGCAGCTTCAGCCCGCTTGTCATCCGTCCGGTTGCCCCGTTCGGTAATCCGTGCCGAAGCGACCTCTTCAATAATCTGTGCCACGGTCGACGCTTCGGATTTAAAAGCGCCGGTACACGTCATATCGCCGATCGTCCGGAAGCGTATTTTCTTTACCTCATATTCTTCATCCTCATCCAGCGAAATAAATTGAGATTTCGCCAGGTACGTATCCGCTCGCTCAACAACCTCCCGCTCATGGGCAAGATACAGGCTTGGTATATCAATATCCTCCGCGGCAATATACTGCCAGACATCCATCTCGGTCCAGTTGCTCAGTGGAAACACCCGAAAGTGCTCGCCGTGATTCTTCCGGCCGTTATACAAATTCCAGAGCTCCGGACGCTGGTTCTTGGGGTCCCATTGGCCAAATTCATCGCGGTGAGAAAAGAATCGCTCTTTGGCCCGGGCTTTTTCTTCATCCCGCCGGGCACCGCCGAATGCGGCATCAAAGCCGTGTTCTTCCAACGCATCCAGCAAAGCGGGAATCTGTAGTTTATTACGGCTTGCATTGGGACCGTTTTCCTCTTTTACGCGTCCGGAATCTATCAGATCCTGAACCTTGACCACTATAAGATTCACACCGAGCTGCTCCATCAGCTGATCACGAAACTCAATCGTCTCATCAAAATTGTGGCCGGTATCCACATGCAGGAAAGGGAAAGGGATTTTACCGGGCCAAAATGCTTTCTCGGCCAGGCGGGCCATCGTGATCGAGTCTTTTCCGCCCGAGAACATCAATACCGGGTTCTCAAACTGGGCGGCAACCTCCCTCATAATGTGAATAGATTCAGCTTCTAACTGCCGAATGTGACTTAATTTATACTTTCTCATACAAGACAATCATTGTTTGTTTTATAAAGCTGCTAAAACTAAGCATTAATAGATAGAAAAACCATCAAAGAATAGGATCCTGTGCTGTAGGTACTTCCTTCATAACCGCCAGCACTGCGAAATGTTTCAAAGAGAGCTTGAAAAACCGGAGAATATTGTTCAGGGTCAAGGCCAGAGGGGAGCGGATCACGGCATATAGCCTCTATGCGAGGATTGCAACCGACTGATAATGCTGACATTGGACAAAAGCACGAGTTTGTAAAGCTCTCTCAAAGTATATGGATAATTAATTCTTAACGCCCCACGGGGCAACGGACGGTATCTAATTCCTGTTTTCCAGATACTCCAATACCATCCGTACCCCCTCCCCGGGAGTAATATCCGTGGTATCGATTTCCAGCTCGGGGTTCTCCGGTTCCTCATACGGATCACTGATTCCGGTAAAATTATCAATCTCTCCTTTGCGCGCCCTGGCATAGAGGCCTTTCACATCCCGTTCCTCACAAACTTCCAGCGGGGTGGATACATAGATCTCCACGAAGTCCTCGCACAGGTCACGTACAAAGTCCCGTGCCTCCTGGTAAGGAGAGATAAAAGACCCGATCACAAACACACCATGAGCCTGCAGCCGGCTGGCAATATACCCTACCCGCCTGATATGCGCGTTGCGTTCTTCCTTGCTGAATCCGGTTGAGGGAAAAATGTCACGAATGGCGTCCCCGTCGAGGTGTTCCACCCGGTAGCCTCGTTCTTTCAAGGCGGGATACACTTTCTCAGAGATGGTACTTTTCCCGGAACCGGAAAGCCCTGTAAACCAGAGGACTGCCGGCTTTAGTTTCTTTTCTTCTGACATGCTATAATGGTAAGTTTTGAATATTGAATTTTGAATTATTTTTTATTGCGTCTTGAGTGGTCTTAACAATGGAAGTTACAATTCAACATTCCCATTAAGCCCAATCAGGAAGCCGCTGTTTTTCAAATCAGGTTTATTATAGGTCAGGGGAGAGGGATGGGCCCCATCGCGGGCCGAGTAACGATAGACACAGTCCCCCGCGGCTACATCCCATTCCATCGTCGGTCCCATCCGCGGGTAGATATCGGCCGCTCCCTCAGCGACCAGGCAAAACTTGATCGAACTGCCGGCAGGTATCGTTTCGGTTACCTGAAGGCCCTTATCCTGCAGCTGATTGATCAGCGAATCCGAACCGTGTGAGCGACTTTGCACGGCCGTAAGGCTGCTTTCGGTGCTGCTGGCTTCCGAATATATCCGCTGTGGCTTCTCATCGCCAACCTGCTTAAACGCCCCTTTCTCCCGGGTCGCATAATAGGTTATCTTTTTATCCGGTACATAAACCACCCCCAAAACCGGTTTTCCGTTTTCGATAAGCGCGATATTAACTGTAAATTCACCATTCTTTTTGATAAACTCTTTGGTCCCGTCCAGGGGATCTACAATCCAAAAAGCAGTCCACTCCCTGCGGTCGTCATAATCGGGTATGCCGGATTCTTCCGAAATAACCGGGGTATCCGGATCTATTTTTTTCAGGGCGTCCACAATAATATGGTGGGCTGCCAAATCAGCTTTGGTAAGCGGAGAGTCATCATCTTTGTGCATGACTTCTACGTCATCCTCATAATAGTCAAGAATGGCCTCTCCCGCCTGTTTCGCTGTAGCAATAATTTCCTTCAACATGTAATTTATAATCTATATTTATTAATTCATTTTCTATTTTTTTTGACCTGTCAGCGCCAAAGATACTAAAAAAATCACAGAGGCCATATCATCGGGACAAGTACAATGGTGATTACAGCGACAATCAAATTCAGGGGAAGGCCGATTTTGGTAAAGTCCGTAAACTTGTACCCTCCCGGACCATAAACCATTAAATTTGTCTGGTACCCGATAGGCGTAGAGAAACTGGCTGAGGCCGCCATCATAATGGTAATGACAAACGGCATATGGTTAACGCCAAAGGAGGCCGCCATTGAAATAGCAATCGGGAAAATCAGAACCGCAGCAGCGTTATTGGTAATCATCTCGGTCAGTATCCAGGTTGCCAGGTACGTACCGATCAAAGCCCCGTAGGGATTCGATTCCACCAGTCCCAGAAAGCTTTTGGCCAGGACCGCTGCCGCCCCGGTCTCCTGCATGGCGCTGCCTATACCCAGCGATGCGGCGATAACCAGCAGTACCGACCAGTCAATGTAGCTTTTGGCTTCCGTTGCCCCGCAACAGTTAAATAATATCATCAACCCTGCTGCCAGAAAAGAAGCCTGAAACATCGTCAAAAATCCCAGGGCCACGGAGCCGACCATTCCAATTAACGTAGCCCAGGCAATGCCCGACTTCTCATAATTGGGCGGATTGGAATCGCTGATGCCGCTGATCAAATAGTAATCGCTGGAATTTTTATACTGTTCCAGAAAGGTGGGGTGCGCTTCCAGCAGCAGGGTATCACCGGTCCGAAGCTCTATATCACCCACCTTCTCTTTAATGCGCTCGCCATTTCGAGCTACAGCCAGAACGACGGCATCATACAGATTGCGAAACCGTCCCTCTTTGATCGTCCGCCCGTTGATCGGATGAGTCGGCGATACGACGGCCTCAATCATAAGACGCTCTCTGCGCGACGAATCAAGCTTAAAAAGCTGATCCGTAGCGGGACTCAATCCCTTAATTTGCTGCAGATCGACAATCGAATCCACAATACCTGCAAAGATCAGGCGATCATTATCATGTAGGCTTATTTCCGGATCCACCGCCGCCAGTATTTGTCCCCCGCGATAGATTTCCACTAAAAAAAGTCCCGGCAGATTACGCAGTCCGGCTTCCTCGACCGTCTGTCCCGCTATCTCGCTGCCATGGTCCACCAACATCTCAATGGTATATTCCCGGGGATCTTTAAACGTATCGAAACCGGAGCCCCGGATGGGCAGCAACTTTCGGCCGAAAACGGCCAGGTATACAAACCCGGCAATAGCACACGGAATGCCGATAAGGGCCGGTTCGAAGATCCCGAGCGACCCGGTTGCGGTTTCCTGGATCAGCAGTCCGTTTACTATGAGGTTCGTACTGGTACCGATGAGCGTACAGGTGCCTCCCAGGATAGCCGCATAGCTGAGAGGAATTAGTATTTTAGAAGCCGGAATTCGATTTTTCCGGGCCCAGTCTTCCAGGGCGGGGATAAATGAGGCTACAATCGGGGTGTTGTTTAAAAAAGCGCTGAACACCATAACGGGAGCCATAATCCGCAACTGAGCGCGACGGATACTTCTGGAGCGACCGATAATTTTGTTGATTACATACTGGATGGCCCCCGTTTCTTTGAGTCCCGCTGCCACAACGTACAATGCCGCCACCGTGAGCATCCCTTCATTTGAGAACCCTACCAGTACTTCGGATACCGGGACCACCTGACTTACAATTATGACCGTAAGTCCGCCTAAAAAAACAACATCGGCGGAAAGGCGGGTCTTAATCAACAGAATTAAACACAGTACAACAACAGCAATAACCGTCCATCCGGCAAGAGTCATGAACTATTCTGATAGGTTTATATTTTCAAAGCAAGTAGATAAGAAAAAGAAATATAAGAAGCTTTCAAATTCATTAATCTCGTTGTTCACAGGATGCCGACCGTTTGTTCTCATTGTAAAAAAGCGGAATGGCCCGAAAAGTCACAGTTGAATACATGGTGCTTCGGTTCCCCGTATCGGTCCGAAAAAGGCACCTCCCTTTTTGCCTGATCCGGGAAGAGTTGTACCATTTTTGGTCTCCAAAACAGGCTGAAAGGGTAGCATGATCATCAAGGATCGAATACTTTTCTCCGTCTTGAAATTTCTCATTGATTGACAAATTCGGGGCCTTTACTGTAATACAGGGTCACTGGTTCGGGAACAAAAGACGCCAAAAAGTGCTATGCAGACTCAGACATCCTGTGAATAGGTTTTAGCAATTTTAGCCACATTCTTTTACTTTAGTCCCTTTAATAATCACCTTGATAAAAACCATTGATTCGTACCACCTTTTTTCATCGTACAATAGTAGCTTCTGCAAAGCTGATGTTGTGTGCCGTTATCTTATCAGCATATCCTTTGCAAAATATATTTGGACAGCCTGTTCCCGTCGGTGGTGTCAACGACCAGCATTACCGGACACTGCAGCTGCTTTCGGATTCCACCATCCAAACATCGCTGACCAACCGTCCCCTGTGGATGTCGACCTACCGAAAGCTGGCGGAAGAAACAAATCATCCATCGCCCGGCGCCTGGTGGACACAGCCCCTGGAAGGCCCCAAAACATCGTTTTTCAACTTTTTTGAGGCCGGCGTCTACGAACCGGTGCTGACCACCACCTATAACAGTCAACTGCCCTACAGCGAAAATAACGGCGCTGCATGGTATGGACGCGGACTTAATACGGAGTTTCAGGGCGGGTTGTACCTGACGTCGGATTATCTGACGCTCAGTTTTCGTCCCCATGTAATTCATACCCAAAACCGGGATTTTGCCAAGCCCCGGTTCATTCCCACCGATAGTGAAGGGAATCCTCAATACCGGGCTATTTTCAGCAATATAGATATGCCCTACCGGTTTGGCCCCGATGCCTACAGCGATTTTGACCTGGGACACTCTTCGGCCCGTATCCACTACAAAAGTATCGAAGCGGGTGCCAGCAGCGAATCGCTCTGGTGGGGGCCCGGGGTACAATATGCCCTGATGATGAGCAACAATGCCGCCGGTATTCCCCATCTTTTCCTGGGAACACGCGAGCCGCTGGCGCTGCCCCTCGGCATCGGGGGGATTGAATTCCGCTGGGTCTGGGGCTGGCCCCGCGATTCAGCGTATTTTACCGGCAACAACAACCAGCGGTTTATGAATGCGCTCAACTTCAGCTACTCTCCCTCCTTTATCCCCAATCTTACAGTGGGATTGACGCGCACCTTCCACCAATATGTACCCGAAGACGGGCTCGACGCCTCCGACTTTTTCGATATTATGCAGGCCTTTCAGAAAGTAAAGCAAGACGAGTCAGGCGGCAGCGGACTGAATGACGCTAAAAACCAGTTAGCCACCGTCTACTTTCGATGGGTTTTTCCGGAAAGCAATGCTGAGGTCTACGGGGAATATTTCCGGGAAGATCACAACTATGACCTGCGGGACTTTCTGATGCAGCCGGACCACGACCGGGCCTATACGCTGGGTGCCCAAAAAATTGTGGAAAGCAACTGGATCGATTTCGTGAAATTTAACGCAGAACTCAACTCCCTGGTCCCCAACAGAATAGATGAAGTGCGTCCCCAAACCTATTATTACCGCCACAGTAGAATCAAACAGGGGCATACCAGCCGGGGACAAGTCCTCGGGGCGGCCATCGGTCCCGGTTCGGACAGCCAATATTTTGGTGCGGAGGGTTACTTTAATGAAGGGATGGCGGGACTTTTTATCCAGCGCGTGGCCGAGAACGACTTTTTCCATTACGTATACTACGACCAACCCGCACTCGGTAACGGTTATAAGGATATCTGGCGACATCGCATCAATTTGAATATAGGCCTGAAAGGATCCTACCAAACCGGTCCCCTCCTGTTGGGTGCTCAATTAATCTGGAATAAGAACTATAACTATGGACGATATAATTATGGAGACCTGGACGTTGATTTCGATACCGTTGACAAAAACGACAAAGTAAATATGCAGCTGCAGCTCTCCGTCCGCTATCTTTTTAGATAATAAGGCCTTCAAACAGCCCGACTTTTTGAACCAAAAACGAGAATACAGTTTGACTATCTCTTTATTTCATACAAGTAAAATTACGGGTCGCGTCATATCGTGTTTTCTGTTGATCACGGCAGGAATAGTGCTCTTGCCCCTGCGTCAGGCCGGAGCCCAAACGATACCCGTAGGTGATTTCCGCGACGACCAGGTTCGGCTGTTGCAGCTGCTTTCCGACTCTACCACCGAAATATCGTTTATGAACCGGCCCGTCAGCAGCGAACGCTACCAAAAAGTCATGCAGAATTACAGGCCATCAGATTCCTGGTGGGCCCGGCCGTTTCAGTCTCCGAAGATTGAGCTTTCCAAAGACTTTACCCTGGGTTTTTACGAGCCGGTTATCAGAGGCACCCGAAACAGCGACCTCCCCTATGGCGAAAACAATGGGGCGGCCTGGTACGGAAGGGGACTGAATACCGAATTTCAGGGCGGTTTTCATATTACCTCCGACTTCCTGGATGTCAGCTTTCGACCCCACATTATCTATCAACAGAACAGGGACTTTGATCCTCCCCGGTTTATACCAACCGATATTAACCGTGACATTCATTATGTAGCTCCCGGTATCATACCCGAAGACTCGATGGCCCAACGCATCGACCGCCCGTGGCGGTTTGGACCCGACAGCTACACGACTCTTGACTGGGGACATTCTTCGGTCCGGTTTCATCATCATGATATTGAACTCGGGCTCAGCTCTGAACCACTGTGGTGGGGGCCCGGCGTGCAATATGCGCTCACGATGAGCAACAATGCCGCCGGCGTACCTCATGCTTTTCTGGGAACACGTGAGCCCCTGGAGCTGCCCTGGAATATCGGCCGGCTGCAATTCCGCTGGATCTGGGGCTGGCCCGCAAATTCTGACTATTTTACCCATTTGCCCGTTCATATTTACCGCAAAAAACGGTTTATGAACGGCTTGAATATCATCTATTCCCCATCGTTCCTGCCTAACTTCCATGTGGGGACCAGCCGCGTGATCCACCAGTATATTCCGGACGAAGGACTCAACGGGACGGATTACCTGGCTATCTTTCAACCTTTTCCGAACCCGGATGAACAAGTGCTGAATGGCTTTAGAGACGCCAGCCATTACCAGGATAAAAACGCCCTGTCATCGGTCTTTTTCCGGTGGGTCCTCCCGGAAAGTAATACTGAATTGTATGGAGAATTCTATAAAGAAGACCACAACTGGAATTTCCGTGATTTCCTGATGGAACCGCAACACGGGCGCGCCTACACCCTGGGCGCCCAAAAGATCATTCAGAGCAACCGGATCGATTTTGTAAAAATAAATGCGGAAATCAACTCTCTGATTCCCTCTCTCATAGATGATGTTCGTCCCCAAACCTACCCTTATACGCACAAAAGAGTGAAACAGGGACATACGAACCGGGGACAGGTATTGGGAGCGGCTATCGGTCCCGGCTCAAGCAGCCAATATGTGGGCGCTGAAGGCTATTTCTCTAAAGGTATGGTCGGCTTGTTTGTTCAACGAATGGTCGATAATGATCATTACCACTTTGAATGGAATCAGCGCTGGTATCGGCAAAATGGGTTTAAAGATCTGTTTCGCCACCAGGTAAAACTAAATGTCGGCTTCAAGGCGAAATACCGCATCTCCGATCTATTACTGGGAGCAAAGGTAGTTTGGAACAAGCATTATAACTATGGGCGCCATCATTACGGAAGACTCCCCATAAGCTGGAAGAGCCGTTATAAAGATGATATTATCAATATGCAGTATCAGCTGTCGCTGCAGTACCTGTTTCATTAACGCGGGGCGGGGGACACATGGTCGAAGAAGAACGGACCGAGCTGGCACGGGCTGCCCGTGGCGGGAAGTTGTTCTAAGTCCCGCTCATATTCTTTGATTTGAGATAACAGAGATACAGAAATATATTTACGCTTTTTTCGCAACCTTGAATTCATAGAACCTGCTATTTTGAAAACAGCCATTGTAACTGACTTTCTCAACCAGTATGGCGGTGCTGAAATCGTCACTCACCAGATCGCCTCTCTCTTCCCCGGGGCGGATATCTATACCATGATAGCAGAAGAGGAGATTCTCAGTACGTACTTTACCAACCATAAAGTCTTTGAACATCCCAAACTCAAGGATTCCCGGTGGAAACGTAAGCACTACCGTAAACTGCTTCCTCTCTATCCTACCTATATAGAGGACTTCGATCTGACGGGATACGACCTGGTTATCTCCAGCTCCTACTTGTGGGCCAAAGGCGTACTGTGTCGCCCCGATACACTGCATATATCTTATGTGCATACGCCCATACGTCAGGCTTGGGTCAAGTATCACGAGTACCTGCGCAACGAGAATGACATCGGCAGGGTCACCCGTCTCATCCTGCGGTATGTTATGAATTACCTGCGCATTTGGGATGTTTCAACGTCCAACAGGGTCGATTACTTTATCGCCAATTCCACGACCGTCCAAAGACGCATAGAATCCATCTATCGCAGAGAAGCCCGGGTTATTCACCCTCCCATCAAAGTCGACCGCTATAAAAACAAGTATAAAGACTGCGGAGATGAGGATTATTACATTACGGTGGGCCGACTCGTTCCCTACAAGAGAGTGGATCTGCTGATTGAAGCTTTTAACCAAACCCCGAATCGCAAATTACTGATCGCCGGGGCCGGCAACGACAGCGAAAGGCTTAAGGGTCTGGCGGAATCTGACAATATCACTTTTTTAGGATTCGTAGACGAAGAAACAAAAACCGAGCTGACAGCCAAAGCCAGGGCCTTCCTTTTTGCAGCCGAAGAAGATTTTGGGATGAGTCCCGTCGAAGCCATGGCCCTGGGCACCCCGGTCATCGGCTTTTCCAAAGGAGGGACCCGGGATTATATCAGGGAACAGATTAACGGGCGTTTTTTTGATGAACAGACCCCGGGAAGCTTGCGCCGGGCCATCGACGCCTTTGAACAGCAGGCGTTTGACCGGGAAACGGTTAGGCAGTCTGTCACTCATTTCGATGAAAAGCATTTTCGCCGGCAGATAAAGACTTTTATTGATGAAAAGGCCGATGAACATGGGATAGACCGCAAATAATTTTCCCGGCCGGAATCTTTTCTCTTCGAAGGTTATGCAAAATAAGGATTTGTGCTCAAGGTCAAGGCCAGAGGAATGTTAAAACCGCAGCATATTGGGCGTATGAGAGGTTTTGACATCCCGGTAATGAAAATATTGGGAAAAGGACCGTTTCGCAAAGCCTTCTCTCCCATGATTCCGGTCTTTCTGCACCATCTAAAGTTTTAGCAGGTACAGGCGTTTAATGAGTGAACGCATAGCAAATTGTATCTTATTCGGCCCGGATAACAAAGCATAATCCCGGGCGCAATGACGATGGTAACAGGTCAAATAAAAGGTTGAGTAAGTAGTACCTTCTTGTTTTGGCAGAATAGTTTGTAGGACCAAGGCCGTGATTACGGTACCGGTAGTCAAAATAGTTTTTGAAGATCTGTTCTTCGACAGAAAATCCGGCCGCCCGGCAATAATTTGCAAGTTCATCAGCGGTGTATTCGCGATAGTGATTGGCTCCATCTCTTTTTTCAGGTATCAGATGATAGGGATTTTTACCCAACATCATCTTGATTCTTTTGTGTAAGGCAACGGCATTTGGCGTTTGGATAATTATTATGCCTCTCTCCTTCAAAAGCGATTTCAAAAAATTGAGCACCCGTTCCGGCGAAGTGTATAGGTGTTCGATGACTTCAGCAAACACGATAATATCGTATCCCGGCAGGTCCTCCCGCCATGCCTCCCGGTATTGGGCATCGTTCAGATCAAATTGATAGTGATGCCCCGCTTCGGTTTCACCATCCGCTTCAAAGCCCAACGTATCTATGGATGCACCTAAGGAACGAGAGATGATGCCGGTAAAAGAGGTTCTGCCTATTTCCAGTATATCTTCCTCACCGGTGAAATATCGATGGAGCAGGTCAAGCAGATAGTCATATCTTGGAGCGTGGTATTTCAAGTATCCATCCTCTTGATTGCTCTCAATCGCTTGACGGAGGTATTTATGCATGACAGGCTTTCATCAATCTAAATTTGTGGCTGGCCGTTTGATTTTTCGCGGTTCAGAGCAAAAATGGAAGCTGATAGGCTTCAATCCCATCATAATCTCTTGGAGCAGATGCTTATACATGCTAATCTTTTTGTAATCTAATGTCCGTCCGTATCCAAATGGATCATCTTGAAAATCGTTTGTCCCAGAATTTTTAAATCCAACCCCAGGCACTGCTTTTCGACATATATCAAATCATAGTCCAGGCGCTTTCTCATATGCTGCTCATCGAGGGTGCCGCCCCGGTATCCTTTCACTTGCGCCAGTCCTGAAATACCGGGCTTTACCGCATAACGGTAATAAAAGTCGTTATAGGTATTGTTCCAGTGGGCACACTCTTCCACCTGATAGGGACGCGGGCCGATAAGGCTCATATCCCCTTTCAGCACGTTTAATACCTGGGGCAGCTCATCCAGGTTCGTCATTCGAAGCAAGCTGCCGAACCAGAAAACACGCTTGTCATTTTCCTGGGTAACCACCGGTTTGCCGTCAATCCTTCGCAAATCCAGCTCATGCATTGTCCGAAATTTATAACAGATAAACTCATGCCCGTGCTGACCGGTTCTCCACTGTTTGTATAGCACAGGACCCCTTGAGCTGAGCTTTATAAAAAAGGCGAAAACGGGATATGCCAGCAAAAAAACGACAAAAGCAAAGCAGCCGATAAACACATCAATGCTCCTTTTGCCCCGAAACGTATTATTCGCCAGCGACTCAAATTTGGAATAGCTGCTGTCTCTGCCATTGACAGACGCTATGTTCGTATCGTACATCTCCTGTACTATACTTTGCCTGACCGTTTCATATTTCTCTTGGATGATATTATTATTAGTGGCAGCCGACTCGCTTTTATATCCCATCTTAATAATTTATTGAGAAATTGTAGCTAACTATACTTATAGCCAATACTTATGTTGAAGTTCCATACTCGGGCCGTAGCTCCAAAAGTCAAATATAGAACTATTTCGTCAATAGTAAAAAAAGAACTCACCTATCCCTGGTTTCTTCCGGGAAGCCCCGGTTAAACAGGACGGGCTTGCAATAAGGTCTTTGATATTGCGTTTTCAGGCTTTACTATTGATAACAATACTTTGCTCTCCCGCATGTACACAGCAAACGGCAGAGCGGTAACAAGCTGCTTAGAAATACTACGATCAAAATAACCGGACGGTACGGTAGTAATAAAGGTATCAGGGCGCGCACGCCGGCTTTTAAAAATCAATTCCGATCGTCACGTAATGGATGGGATCGCTGTCAAACCCACCGCGGTAAAAAGGCCACCCTACATCATAACGCAGCGGGAAACCAAAGACAATGGTACGAAGCCCGAAGCCGGCGCCCATAAGAATATCTCCGTTATTGACCCGTACCGTATGTTCACCGGTGCTGGTGCTAAATGTCCGTTCCCCGCGCTCGCTTACCTTAAAGTCGAGATCACCGCTGTTCAATACCGCCGACCGGGAATTGCCCTGCAGGTCATTGTAATCGAAGACAACATCTTGTCCCCATGCCATACCCGTGTCCCAAAAGGCAACACCTGTCAAATTATACAGCGGCAGTATGGGAATGGGCCCGGGCAAGATAGCCGCAAAGAGCGGGAAACGAAATTCTGCATTGATCAGGCTGAATTTATCACCGTAGGTAGCATTGTAGGGATGCCCCCGGAGCGGGAGCGCGGGCAGCGTAAAAAACGTATCGCCCAACCGTTCCAGCGGCAGAGAGTTATTCGACCATTTCTGATTGATCCAGCCCAGCATCCCCCCCATAAAGTAGGTTTGCGAGTCGCTGCCGAAGGAAGCGGCTCCGGAACCGCGTAGCGCAAAGGAATAACGGCTTCCGAGGTTAAAATACTTCCGGTAATCGCCCAGAACCGAGGCAAACTGCGGCGTTTCACTTGTGATGGGCGGACTTGCCGTGAGGCTCACCGAGTAACGCGAACCGCCGACAGGAGTAATATACCCGGGAAGCGTCCGATCACTGGTATAGGTTATCTGCGGATAGAGAAAAGTAGAGGTTTCATTCTGGGTCTGGTCGGAAAAGGCGACGGAAAAATCCTGGGCCAGTCCGATGGCAGACAATCCCACATCTATGCGGCGGAATTTATCGATGGGATACTGCATGTTAACAGCCCCGCCGTAGGACCGGAAGCGATAAAGCCGGCCGGAAAAATCCTGAAAATTGCTGGCGTTGTGGAAAAAGTTAAAAATCCAGTTTGTCCGTTTCTCCATATAACCGTACTGCAAAAAATAACTACTGTTACGGAGATCGAAGTTCAGGTTACTTCCGAACGCTATCTGATGGTTGCCCAGCAAATCGCTGAACACAATCTGGGTCAGCCCGTAGGTCCCGTAATAGGTTGAAAAGCTCCCCCCCGCATACACCAGATCCGTCGAAAACTTCAGCCGGTAATCTCTGGGGATATACCGCCCGTCGTCCGTGCGGTTCCCCTCCAGGTCAAATTTCGATTTGTCAAGGTATTTGGCTGCAAAAACGGTGTCTTCCTCTACTGACGAATCAAACACATAATTACGAAAATCGATCTCTTCGCTCTCTTCCCCCTCGCTCGTGGTATCCGTATCAGCCTGGGCAACTTCACTGGCTGTGGTGTCCGTCTTTATGGTGTCCACAACAGCCAGTTTGGGCTCTCTTTCCAGCACATTATTTACCGCATCCTCGGAAAGACTGCTCTGTCCAAGCGGCTTTGAGAGAAGCATCTCGCGCACATACTGTGTGGCCGGTACCCGTTCGGCCTCCGTCTCCTGAGCCCGTCGCTGCGCCCACTGGTTGGGTTCCAGCGGCTGATCCTTCTTCCGGGTGAGCGGCGCCCGGACCATAAAAATGTCGAGCGCTCCCTCATTGATCGTATTCACCGCCAGCCGGCTTCCGTCGGCACTCACCGACATCTGCATGACACCGGTCTGCAGATCCGTGAGGGGAGAGGTGGTTCGGTCGCTCAAATTCATCTGGTAGACATTGGGAATGCCGTTTTCATCCGAGATAAAAAACAGTTCGCCATCCCGTGTGGTTATCGGCTGATTTTCATTCCACCGGGGCGTTATGGTTAACCGCTCTGCGCGGGACGCCCCCAGCTTCACCGAATAAATATCGGTGCTGTAAAGATCATCGGTCAGCAGCAGACTGCTGGTATTTTTAACTCTGTTGAGATTCACCTCATCCCCGCGGCTGGAGACAAAGTAGATCGTTTCGGAATCCGCTCCCCATGCCGGCTCGTAATCGGATATTACATCATTGGTGACATTACTGAATTCTTCCGTTTGCAGGTTGTACACGTAAATGTCCTGGTAGGGGCCGATATTGCC
Organism: Fodinibius roseus; assembly: GCF_900129315.1. Lineage (GTDB taxonomy): Bacteria > Bacteroidota > Rhodothermia > Balneolales > Balneolaceae > Fodinibius > Fodinibius roseus. The sequence goes on along the minus strand of NZ_FQUS01000010.1, from coordinate 126,189 downwards.
GTCAAAAGCAATTTTATTGCCATCCGGCGCCCAGGCGACCGAACCGATCGCATCCAGCCGGGGGAACTGTATCAGCTGCACCTTACCGGTGTTATAGTCTACGATTGCCAGGTTATCGTTTCCTTTTGATTTGGAGGAAAGGGCGATCTTATCACCCTGCGGAGACCAGCTTAAATTTGGATTTAAAATATTCAGCTCTTCAAAATTAACGTTGTCTTCTCCCTTGATGAGCGTCTTGAGCTTTTCGCCGGTAAGCGCACTCACCACGACGACATCAAAGTAGCCGCGCGCATTCGTAATCATTGCAATTTTATCACCCTGCGGGGAAACCGAGGGGCTGGTATTATAGGTCCCGAACTTCCCCCTCTCGGTCACCAGCTCGGCGAAGTCATCGATTTTTTCCCGGTTTGCGACCTCCGGCAGGTAGCGCTTCCGGTAAAAATCTCTCCACTGGTCGGTCAGCTCTTCAATATTGTATCCCGTGGTACGGGTAAAGGCAGCTTCCACGCTTCGCTGCGTCTTCATGGTTTGCATTATTTCGGTAATCTTCTGCCGGCCGTATTCCTCCACAATATAGTTCCAGACCGATTGTCCCCCGCGATACGCAAAATAGCCGCCCAGCCGGGGGATCGGGGGCAGGTAGTCGTTAATGATCGCATCACGGATCCACATATCCGTTTCCGTATCCCACCCGAGGGAAGTGTATTCGGCCATTCCCTCGTTAAACCAGAGCGGAATCTGAAGGGCATTCCCCCCCAGGCGCGACTGCACGTTGCCCCCGTAAAACATATCGTTGATCACCGCGTGCTCCAGCTCGTGATGCAGCGTACTGCGAAACTGGGTAAAATCGCCCTGAAACGGCATGGTAATCCGGTTTTTATAGGCATCGGTCGCCCCGCCGATCCCTTCCGCACCGGCCGGAAGAGGGATCACATTAGTCTGCGCAAAGTCGTTGTGCGAATCATAGATAATGACCTGTATCCGATCGGCAATCTGGTGGTCAAAATCCTCGTGGAACTGCCTGAGGGCCGCTTCCAGGGAAGTGGCGGTAAAGTTCGCCAGGTCATAGTTCCCGGATGTGTAGTAGTAGACGTCAAAGTGCTCCGACTGAATATACCGCCAGTCGAAGGTGTCGTATTGTACCCGGTTTTTGCCGAATGAAAAATACTGGGCGCTGGCTTCATGGACCGCACCGGCCACAAAAACCATCGCAAACAGGCCTGTTAAGAAACGGGATAATAATTGTGATTTTTCCATATCGTTATTGCTGTTCTCTTTTACGAAAATATTACATTATTCCCCATCATCCACAAGTGTAAGATCAATTTGCCGCGCTTTTATATCCGTATTAACAACTTTTACCCTCAATTCCTTCCCAAGCTGGTATTTTCTGCCGTGATTTCTACCGATCAGGCAATGCTGTTTATCATCATACGTATAATAATCATCGTCCAGATCACTCACACGCACCATACCTTCGCAGTGAATATCTTTGAGATCTACAAAAATACCACTCTCCATAACACCACTGATGACGCCGGGAAATTCCTCACCGAGGTGCTGGCTGAGGTATTCCACCTGCTTTAATTTAACGGAGTCTCGCTCGGCGTCAATAGCCGCACGTTCTCGTTCGCTGCAATGAGTACCCAGCTGCTTCAGTTCATTATAGGAATAGCTTGGCTGTCCGCCCGCATAGCTCTTCAGCAGACGGTGCACCACTACATCGGGATAACGACGGATCGGGCTGGTAAAGTGTGCATAATTTTCGAAGCCGAGACCGAAATGCCCGATATTATTCGGACTGTATTCAGCTTTGGCCATAGCACGCAGCATAAGGTCATTGACCGTCAGCTCTATTGAGGTATCTTCAATCTGTTCCAGCAGCACGTTGATCGCTTTTGAACTCACGGTGGGACTGTCAATATGAAAGTTAATGCCGAACGGCTTGACGTTGTCTTCGATGTTCTTCAGCTTGTCGAGGTCCGGCTGATCGTGTATGCGGTAAAAGAAGGGAAACAGGTCTTTTGTCGTCGGTTTATTGGAGCGCTCACGCAGCTCGTCGACATGGCGGGCAACCGTCCGGTTGGCCATCAGCATACATTCTTCAACCAACCGGTGCGCGAACAATCGTTCTTTAAGCTTTACATCGATCGGTTTGCCGTTCTCATCGAGCACAAACTTGGGCTCGGGGGTATCAAAATTAATACTGCCCTCCTGGAACCGCTTATTCAGCAGTATGCGGGCCAGCCTGGCCGCCAGATTCATCTCACTGGCATAGGCGCTCCGAGCCCCGTCAATCACTTCCTGCGCCTGCTCGTAGGTAAACCGGTGATCGGAATGGATGACCGTCTCTTCAATGGTATGCCCCACTAACTTCCCGTTGGGCGTAAGCTCCATAAAACAACTGTAGGCCAGCTTGTCCTCATGGGGACGCAGGCTGCAAACCCCGTTGCTGAGTTTTTCCGGCAGCATAGGGATCACCCGGTCTACCAGGTAGACGCTGGTCCCCCGGTTCAGGGCTTCCTCATCCAGTATGGTCTCGCGCGGCATGTAATGTGTGACATCGGCAATATGGACGCCCAGGTAGAAATTACCGTTATCCAGCATCTCAATACTGATGGCATCATCAAAATCTTTGGCATCTTCGGGATCGATGGTAAAGATCGTCTTGTCCCGTATATCATGACGCCGCATAATTTCTTTTTCGGGGACCCCGGTTGAAATACTTTCGGCATAGGCTTCCACTTCCTCCGGAAAGCCCGCCTTGATCTGATTTTCAGCCAGAATAGAGAGCAGGTTGGCATCATTGGTCCCCTCTTTGCCCAGTACTTCGATAACCCGCGCTTCCGGCAGCGACTGGGGATGAACCCAGTCGACCAGCTCAAAGGCCACTTTATCGCCGGATTGGGCGTCCCGCACATTGCCAGGGAGCACGAAAAAATCAGTATGGGCCGACTTCTCGTCCGGCTTTATAAGATAGTTTTGCTTGCCCTGTTTCCTGAGGGTACCGACAAACATACTGCGCCCACGTTCGACAATTTCTACGGTTTTCCCTTCGCGCCGCTTGCCCCGGCCCCGGTCAAAAAGCTGTACTTTTATCACGTCATCCTGCAGCGCCATGCCCAGGTGTTTTGATTTGACCCGAATATCTTCATCAAATTCCTCCGTGATAAGGTAGCCGGTCCCCCGGCGGCTGATATCAATTTTACCGGTTATAATATTCTTATTATGGCCGTCATTCCCGTTGGAAGACGCCAGTTGAATGGCTCCACCCCGGCGTTTTACGATCAGATTGCGATCAAACAAACTGTTGATCGCACTCTTAAGCCGGTTATTATCATTATTGCTGTCTACTTTTAAAATATTCTGTAATACCTCAAATGGAAGCTGTGCTTCCGGATTATTCTTTAGTATATCGAGAATAATCTCTTCAAACGTTTCTTTTTTGCTTTTACTCATTAAATAAATCTTTCTATAGTTTTAATTTCTTATTTTTCTTTGCGTGCTTTATTATTACCTGCTTCAGTTGCCGCCGCATCCTGATTCTTACCTTCATTCTCCCTCTCACTGCGGGCAGGCGCAGAGGAGGAAGTCCCCGTTATTTTATGCCACAACTCCTGCCAGGTATTAAACCGAAACTGGGTTTCCAGGCCCACTCCATCTACGCTGGGCGTTACGTCCCCCGCCTGCGATTGTGACCCGAAATTGCTCAATATCTGGTTTTGCCGGTGAAAGGCGGTCAGCGAGAGTCTCCTGCTGATGCGGTATGTCGCATTCAAGTCGCCAATACGGTCTCCTAACGTGGTTTGCGGCCCCCCACCTGTTATCTGACCTTCACGCCGTAAGATGAGGCGGTCATTATACAAACGCAATGCAATTCCCAAATCAACTTCGTTATAGGCATTCAGGTTAAAATCGATGTCCATACGACTCACATCACTGTCCAGCAGTGCATTAATCTGGTTGGAAAGCAGGGGACTGATTACCTGGTTTGAGAGCAGGGGGTTCAGTACCGTGGACCCTCTCGTCAGGTTCTGACTGAGTGAGGCCGTCGCGCTCCCCGCTCCCTGCGTCGGTATAAATTGTCCCGTAAACAGGATACTGGTAGCCTGAAGGAGTTTTTGCTGCTCATCACGGTTAATCTGATTTATCGTATACGACAACGTCGGATTGGACGAGAGGTCCAGCGAACTCGGCAGCTCAAAATAATAACTATTTTCAACACTATTCAATGTTCCCGTGATATTTACGATAAGATCAACAGGGACTTGCTGGCTGTTGCCCTGGTTCTGCGATTCGATCCTACCCTCTGAGATCAGGGTTGAAATATTGGGACGGGCGTGATAAATAGCGCTTATATCGAGGCGGGCATTGTCGGGCGGCCCTTCCCAGACGATCGTCCCGCCGGATTGCAGATCCAGTCTCCTGCTGATGATTTCACCAGTCACAAACTGGTATGTTCCGCTGGCAATCTGGTACCGCCCAAACATTTGCACCTCCTGATCCTGCATGGAAATACGCATCTGTCCCGAGCCCCGGGCGTTCAGCTCTTCCCCGGTCACCGGATCAAAGATGAGGTTTACTGCAATATTATCGGTGGTATTAAACTGAAGATCCAAATCGAATCGTTCGCTAAATGTCATATCCTGGAGTTGTCGCTCCAGCTGTTCCTGTTGGGATTCCTCATCGCCATCAGATGTCGACCGGCCAGTCCTTCCGCGATCTTCAAAGGAGTCGACATACCGGATGAACTTGCCGGTCTCGGTAAGCTGGGTTTCCTCCATCAGGGGTATGGATATCCGGGAGTCATTGGTAACTCGCACAGGGTTTTCGGTACGCATGTACATATCGGTATTTGAACCGCTCAGGCGTACGGTACCCGTACCTGAAACATTTCCAAAGAAAGGAACATCAGGATCCATGCTGCTGTTCAGGAACTGGAGCCTGTCCATGGCCAGCGAGAGCTCCAGGTATGTACGTGGATTGAAATCGTTCAGGTCGATTGTGCCCCAAAGCGTGCCCGACCCGCCTTTGGTATCAATGACGGACAGCGAATCCAGGATCACACCCTCCTGCCGGTCGAACGTCACCGGGCCATTGATAAAGTAGTTCGTGTTGACAAACTCCGGCTTGGCAAAAACATTCTGTGCCTCAAAATCAGCATGAAAATCGAACTCATCGAAATTGCCGGTAAGATATCCTTCGCCCGTCGCCTGTCCCTCCATCTGCTGGAAAATATTATCCACGATGAGGCGAACAACCCACATGTCGATCTGTTTAAAATCAGCGTCAAAATAAAATAAGCTATCCTGCTCAGCAGCAGAATCACCGGTCGAAAAATAGCCGTCAAGTACAATATGCTGCTGGACGCCGTCATTCTCCTGCAGATACGATTTATACTTTTGGGGATCGGTAAAAATCTCAATACGCGTGTCAAACCGATCATTCGACGGACTATAGCTGCTGTTAAAGGATAAATCACCGACTACACGATCGTTTAGCGTAAATCGGTCGACCTCAAGCTGTCCCTGTATCGTGGGCTGATCCACAAGGGACTGTGTCATCAACCCTCCATTTAACACCCCTCCGAAATCAATTTCTCCTTTCACCAGATCTGATATCCGGGAGAGGTTGATATCCCTGAGCGTATACGACAGCGAATCGTCCCGGCTGCCGCTCAACGCTCCCTCGAGCTGAAAAAACTCATCCTCGTTTTCAAAACTGAAGTCGTTAAACACCATTCGTTCCCGCTCCATAAAATGCAGTGACGGCCTGCCCTGATTCCTCCACGCATAGGTTTCATTGCCAAGATAGAATGCTTCGACAGCAGTAATGACAGAACTGTCCGTGATCCCCCCCGACAGCTCCAGGTTAAAGCGGGCATCTTCTCCGATATTCCTGATGCGCTGGTGGTAGTAGAGCGAGTCCTGCTTGAGGCCAAAGTCGATCCCCACTGAATCCATATCCGTCAGGTTGGAGTGAAGAGTCCCGACATCCGCTTTAAAATCGATGGAAGAAGAGGCCCTCAGCGGACGATCACTGCGGAAGTTAGCCGTCAGCTGGGACTGTCCGTCCCGGATACTCCACTGGTCAAATTGCAGCGTATCAGCTTGTATATCGGTAGAGAGCAGCAAACGGTTTTGATCTGAATTGACATTGAAGCTGATACGGGAATCGGTATATAATGACGGGAAATACGGGAAATATGCTTTTATAAGCTCTAAATTTTTGGCGGTTATACTGCCATCCAGTACAATGTTTTGTGTCGGTAACGGTACCTGAGGCAACAGGGTGGCCGTGCTGTCCTGTTTAATTTCTGCCCGGTATCGATCATTCAGGTAGGTCGACCAGAAACGGGCCTGCCGCATAATCTCACGGGGATACAAGTGACCCCGGACATTCATATCCAGCAGAGAACTGGTCACCCTGAATGACCGGCGCCGGTTGTCCAGGGTATTGATATCCGCATAAAACTGGTGAGACTGCACCGTATCGCCGTCAATAACAGACGGGGCAACATCAAAACTGGCCCGGCCTTCGGTATCATTCAGATCAAGGTCTTCCGCCTCCACCTTATAGTCAAAGTTCAGCCTGGTATCGGCCACCAGCGTATCGCCCGTCAGCTCTGCCAGGTTGATATTCTCGGCTTCACCCTTCATGGTAAGCGGGGGACGCTCGCGACTGAAGTCCACCTCCCCCGAGCCCGACATCCGCTGTTCTCCCTTCTGATAGGTATACTGATGGTTCCAGCGCCCGTTATAAAGCGATGAAGTTAACCGGAGCAGGTCAAATTCCTGTTGATTTATCCTGCTTTCTTTAAACGTAACCTCAAAATCCGAAACTGCCTGATCAAACGTCACTCCAACCCCCGAGAGCCGGGCATCAAAATTCAGAGAGGTCGTATCCAGCGTAGTGGGTATCAGCCAGCTCACATCCATATCACGGGCGGACATGGTCCCCTGGTACTGATGGGGCTCCTTTAGCTGACTACCGCCCTGCAGGTCCAGCATGCCCAGGGGGGAGTTAAAAGCCAGGTCGACGTCGATCGAATCCAGGCTGCCCTCGGCCCGTCCCTTCATGGTAAGGTCTTCGAGGACCTGGTATTCCGGGGCTTGCAGGGTATCCAGCAGCGACCGGATATCCTGCCGGCGCAGGTTGACGCTGTCGATACTCACCTGATAGGTAAAAGCATCGGGTTCCCGGAGATTTTGAACCAGTCCGTTCAACCGAAACAGACTTTCTCCCTTGCCTACGGAGATTTCATCCACCCTCAGCGAATCGGTGGAGCCTTCGGTATACAACTGGAACGTGATCGGCCCGTCCACATTCGGTATAGCGGGAATGATACCCCGCAGTTCGCGGGGATACAAGGCCGTTGATACCATGTTAAGATCGTAATGGGCCCCCGAGAGCTGGGTTAGAAAGCCAGGAGATCCCAGATCTGCCCCATCCACTTCGCCATTGAGAATCAGCTCTGAGTTACCGAGATGAAAATAGAACGAATTAAATTCCAAAAATCGCTGATCGCTATAAACCTGTCCTGTCATCGTAAATTGCCGGAGATCGGGGAGATCGGTCTCCGCCGATATTGTTTCGATATCAAGATAACGCTGGTTTCCGGTCCACTCCAGAAAAAAATTAGCATCAAGATCCGATATTGTAACCGAAGACGGCAGGCGGACCGTTTGGGAATCACCGGTAACATTTTTCAGGTGAATTTTTCCGCCCGTAACAGCCATCCTCGGAGCCAGTACTTCCACATTCACATTACTGAACCACAGTTCGCTGGCGCGACCTGTGGTATCCGGGGCCGGCAAAGTGGGTTCCAAAAAAACAAGGGAGCCATCCGTTCCCCTGCGCAGCCATAATTCAGGTTTATTGATCACAAAACCCGTAATACTCACCTTGTTCCGGATGAGCTCCCAGATGTCGATTTCATTTTCTATGTTTTCAATACTGGCTATAGTGTCCGCCGCCACCGAATCCCGGGAAACCAGGGTCACATCTCTTAACTGAACACGGAAAGGCAGGAATCCCCCTATATCCCCCACCGAAAGGTCCGCTTTATACGCGCGCTCCACCCTGTTTTCTATACGATCAAGCAGGTAGTTTTGAACGATGTCGAGCTGGAGCAATCCTATGACACTTCCTGCTGTGATGAGCAAAACAAACAGGATGGAAAGGACAATCCCCCATAAATACTTCCAGCTTTTATGTAACCAGCGAAGAATCAAAAATCACTCAGACCTAATGGTTGTTTACGTAAACTGTGCCAGTGCATACTGCCAGGATTCTTCCAGTTTTGAAAGATCTGTGCAAGGTAGAATATAAGGCGAACCCCACTCTTTCAATAACACTAATTGTATGGTGTTATCTTTCACCTTTTTATCTGTCCTCATCGCTTTAATAAGCGCACCGATGTCGGCGGGCAGCGATTCAATCTGACGCTTGTATAACGGTAAGAAGGGACGAAAACGTATATCGTCTACCGGATGGCCCAGCTGTCGGGAGAAATGAGTGGCTGCGATCATGCCCGCAAAAACAGCTTCCCCGTGTGCCAGGTTTCCATAGCCTGCCACCTTCTCCAATGCGTGTCCGAATGTATGTCCAAAATTGAGAAAAGCCCGGTTTCCGGCTTCCAGAACATCTTCTTCCACGATATCGGTTTTGATACGGACGCTGTCACTGATTACTTTTGCCCATCGTTCATCCGGCTCCGGGATGCTTTTTGTGAGGTCGGCCAGCTGATCGAACAGCTCCGGTTTTCTGATGGCAGCATATTTTATGACTTCCGCCATACCCGTAATCCACTCTTTTTGTTCGAGCGTTCGAAGAAACGCCACATCCGCAAAAACCGCATCCGGCTGATAAAATGCTCCGACCAGGTTCTTGCCGGTCGTATGATTCAGCCCCGTCTTTCCGCCGATGGAACTGTCGACCATAGCGAGCAGGGTGGTGGGCATATGAATTAATGGGATACCCCGCAGCGTCGATGCCGCCACAAAACCGGCCAGATCCCCGGTCACGCCCCCGCCCACGGCCAGGAGCGGCGTACCGCGCTCTATCCCCTCTTCCAGTATCCGGTCGAGCATCAGCTGCCATTGCGACAGGGACTTTGACCCTTCGCCCCGGGGAACCTTCAGCCAAAGGATCTCACGGAAGTAGTCGCCGCATATCGCCTGGATTTTGGTATGGTGCAGCCGGTGCACCTTCTCGTCTATGATGACAATAATTTTCTCCGGCGAATAGTGCTGTGAACAAAAAGAGGGCAGCTCTTCCCGGATATCCGGTCCGATGCGGACCCGGTAGCGTTCTTCAAATGAAATATCAACTTCTATATTATGATGCGACATAATTGCGAATTTTATTAATCAGTGTTTTTACTTGTTGGTCGGCGGATTCACCGGCTTTTATGTTCAGGGTGATCATTGCCTGCTCGTATAAGGGCAGACGGTCTTCATAAAGCATCTTCAGCTCTTTTTTGAGGGTATCCCGATCCTTTGGCTCTCCCTGTTCATCCAACAGCAGCGGGCGGTTGGCGTCCTGTGAGATACGGTCTATGATCACCGGTATCGGGGCTTCAATGAATATAAGCAAGCCGTTGCATTTCAGATGATCCAGCAGATGCTGATTTTGCAAACTGCCGCCCCCGAGAGCCACAACCCCGTTAAACTGCCGGGCGACTTCCAGGAGCGCACTTCGCTCGATGGCCCGAAACCTGCCTTCCCCGGATGCTTCAAAAATCTCGGGGATCGGCTTTCCCGCCTTTTCTACGATACGATCGTCCAAATCCAAAAAGGGACGGCCCAGCTCTGCGGCCAGTTTTTGGCCGATAGTTGTTTTACCGGCGCCCATAAATCCACATAAAAAGATGACTTCAGATATTTCTCCATCTATATCCATGATCCGTGATTTGGTTAATGTTAAGGGGAGTTTCGATATATGAACCAAAGCTCTGTAAAAAAGTACTCCTGCTATGGATAAACCTCCACGCTAATCATTATTATGTTGTTTCAAGCGAAGACACCCAATAAGCCATACTTTTCCGTTTAATCCTTTCTCTGGAACTCAGGTTGCCGTTCCCCCGCTTTTCTCACCAAGAAATTTGGTCGTCTGCAAGGCGGTGCGGCAATGGTGGCGGAAACGTACCTGAGTACACCATTTTTGGGACAACGCGGCAGACGGGAAAATTTCGCAGCGTACGACCGAGTCTCATTTGTGACAAAATTCTAAAATAAATGAAATATACTATACATCAATGGCCTGGAGTCTTCACTAAATTATTGTGTGAGAAATAGGGTTAATGGTTATTGGGATTGACCGGGGGGACCATCTCCACCTCTTCGCGCTCCAGTACAACCGCGCCCGGGGGACTCCCTTTCGGTTTTCGGACATATTTGCATTTGGTGTACATAACCGGGGCCGTTTTCATTCCCCGGGCCTTGGAGTAAAAAGCGGCATAACCGGCCGCCTGCAGGATCACCTGCTTTGGCGGGTAGTCCTTTTGATTGCCCATGCGGATCACCACATGCGAGCCGCCCACCCCGCGGGCATGCAGCCAGATATCCTCTTTATGGGCCAGGTTGGTTAATGCATCGTTACTTTTGGCATTCTTTCCGATCCAGACTTCATACTTGCCTACCTTGAATTTGCGATACGGAGAAGACCGTTGGTTATCTTCGCCGCTGCCATACCCAAAGTGGCTGAGCGCTTCGCTGTGATCCTTCAGCCAGTCCTCCAAATTCCACAGGCGATCGATCTCACGGGCTTCCTGCAGCAGCGAAACAACCTGCTCCCATTCTCGTTGCTCTTTCGGGAGCCGCCGCCGGGCATTTTCGTATGACTTTCGGGCATCTTTTGCTTTTTCATAATAGTATTCGGCATTTTGGGCGATATCCCCCTTCTTTTTCAGGGGGATCGTTATCTCCTCATCATTTTCGTAAAAATCCTTGATGGTTAGCTCCGCGCTCCCCGGTGAAACGGTTTCGTGGGCATGAGCCATCAACAAATGCCCGAATTTTTCATACTCGTCGGCCCGCTCCAAACTTTTTTCTGCCTGTTCCAGCTGCTCAATCAGCTCTTTTTTTTGTCCCTTTACCCGTTCTAAAAGCCGTATCACATCTTCTTTCCTGGTGTGCAGGCGACGCAAATGCACTGCATTTTTATAGGCAAAGGCCACACAGTCATTAGCATGATCGCAGTTCTTCTCGCTGGGAATATCCAGCCATTCTCTCGACCATAAACAGAAATCTCCTGTTTTAAGCACCCGCGGGTGCGGGTCATGCAGGAGTGCCTCCGTCAATGCTTCCGTGAACGACTTTACGGTATCCGGTGTCATCTCTTCGACCTGGTGCTGCTTAATAACATACGGAAGCAGATTGCGCGGCAACAGCGGATTTATCTCCGTCATCTGGTTTTTAGCCGTCCGTTTGGGACTCACTTCCTCCCGGAAATCCGGGGCTACCGGAGACGGCGCGGATGTGCCTGTCAGTTCATCCGGATTTTTAAAGGCACCGGTAATCTTATCCGCTTTCACCAGGAAAACATTCGGACGTCCGCTGAAAAGTTTAAAAAGAAGGTGCCGCCCGCTCTCAAAACCGATAGTGATGAGCCGATCTTTATCGGCCAGCTGCACAGCCGTAATTTTTTCTCCTTCAAGCGATGGAAAAAACTCCGTCACGTTTCTCTTTTTCGGGGGACGATAATCATCCCAAAACAGCGCCGTCTCCCTCGCATTCGCACTAAAAATGAGCCGGAATGTCTCCTCCTCCTTCCGGATATAAAGGTGCAAGACATCTTTATGCGGGCTGATGGCAAACCTAAAAAAACCTTCACGGATCTTTTCTTTTATCTCGCGGTTTAAATATATTAAGGTATAAAAGTTATTCATGCTAACTTCGGTAAAGAGACGTTTGAAAAACCAATAATAATAAGGACTTTAGCGATGACATACCCAATTTTTAATTCGGTTATTAACCGAATAGAGGATGACCTTCACAACAGAGAGATTTCAATCAATACGTTTCGAACATGGAATGAAGATAGGATAAATGCGACGGGACTGGAAATTGAAATTGATTTAAGGCGATCGTCGGATTTCATTAAGGCCCTTTCCATTAATCTTGACTGGGATCGGTTCCGGGAAACGGTGTTGGCCAAACAGTTGGAGGGAATGGAAGAACATCCCTTCCTGCAGGAAAAACATATGGTCAGTACCTCTATCTCACCGGACATCGATATTGAAATCACCTGGCTGTTCAATGAAAAGGCGCACCACCACAAATTAGCGGCTCAAAACGGCTACCACAAAGTTGAAGCGGCCAGCTTATGGATGGAAGAAATTACCCGCAAAGTAAATGACCTTCTGGCCGATGATGATATCATTACGCGCTGGCACGTAGAGGTTGAAGGAACAAAAAGCGGCAAATACCTGTCGGCCGTAAACCTTATCTCCTATTTCCAGTATACGCTTGTTGATCTTACCAGCTTAAATCAGGTCCACCAGTTTGTGCTGAAGATCCTGCATGAACTCCTCGTTAAATCAAACAAGGTCATAAAGTCGGCTGAACAAACCCTGGAAAGCCAGGTGGCAGCCTGAGTTCCCGATCCCTATGTGATCTATGGCCTGTTCCCTGATTGCATATCTGGCATAGGTCAGACCGGTCGCTGCCGAACACAAACTCATCGATTACTTTATTGAACATCGGCGATTGAACGGCGTGTAAATCCATGGTATGCATAATCAGGCAGCTGAGAAGGTCGTCAACCCTCCTGTTCCATGATCGACTCATTCACCTGGTTTTTAAAATCCTTCGACATCTTAAGTACCGGAACATACTGTTCGGGCACAATGACTTCTTCATTGGTCTTGGGATTCCGGGCCACACGCTGAGCTCTTTTTACGACCTTAAACGTTCCGAATCCACGTAGCTCAATATGCTCTCCACGCTTCATGGCGTCGATGACCGTCTCCATAAAGCCATTAACCACTGCTTCCGTTTCCACTTTTGTTAGTCCCGTTGATGAGGCAATAACGTCAACAATATCTGCTTTAGTCATAATATACCACCTTTGAGTCCAGTATAGATTAACAATTCAGAGATTCAGAACAATGTACATCCTTCCGGTTATAAGCTATACTATTATTAATTACCTTATTTTAACGTTTTTTTATGGATACTCATAGTTAACATCTTAATTTAAACTGAAAAATTCGAAAATCTTTTTTTACATTCCTCTTGGTTCTTTTTCTAAAATTCATTTAAGTCCGAAAGTGTATGCAAGCATTTGAACGTATCATCGATTTCCTGGAAAACCTAATCTGGAATACGCCGGAAGCTTTTCCAGTGATGGTCGGCCTTCTGCTTTCGTTCGGTATCTATATCACTTTTCGTCTCGGGTTCATTCAAGTAAGCGGGTTCAGGCATGGCCTGAAAGTAGTAACGGGCTTTTATGACGATCCGGAGGACGAAGGCGACATCAACCACTTTCAGGCGCTAACAACGGCCCTCTCCGCTACGGTGGGTATTGGAAACATAGCAGGCGTGGCACTGGCTATCCATTATGGGGGACCCGGGGCGTTATTTTGGATGTGGGTAACGGCTGTGTTCGGAATGGCCATCAAATATACCGAAGTCACGCTGGCACAGGAATACCGCGATACGAATCCCGACGGCTCTGTTTCGGGGGGACCGATGTACTATATTGAGCGGGGACTGGGGGCTAACTGGAAATGGCTGGCCGTGGCTTTCGCCATTTCTGCTGCTATTTGTGCCTTCCTGACCGGCAACGCGGTACAGGCGAACACGGTTGCCGATGTGATGCACAGTGATTTTCAGATTCCCGTGTGGATCACGGGCCTGATTACCGCCAGCCTGGTAGCTGCCGTCATCCTGGGCGGCATCAAACGCATCGGCCGGGTGACCGCGCGGCTGGTGCCTTTTATGGGTGTCCTTTATGTATTCGGCGCCCTGATCATTCTGTTCCTCAACTACGATGCCGTCATTCCCTCTCTTCAAATGATTGTCGGTTATGCCTTTAATCCCCAGGCCGGCGCGCTGGGCGTAGGATCCGGCGCCCTTATTTTTACCCTCAGCTACGGCGTTCAGCGCGGTATCTTTTCCAATGAAGCGGGACAAGGTTCTGCACCGATCGCCCATTCGGCCGCCAAAACGGACGAACCTGTGCGCGAAGGCGTAGTAGCCCTCTTGGAGCCGTTTATCGATACCCTTGTTATCTGTACCATGACCGGTCTGGTTATTGTCTCGACCGGCGCCTGGGACATGCAGCACAAAACCGCCGTGAGTCCCGCCGCAGGCTCCTTCACCTACTCGCTGTCCGAAGGCTCCGTAAACACCGAGGGCGATGCTCTTTATTTTAGTGAAGGAGTCCCTGAAAACGGCACGATGGAGCACTACAATATCCCGGTGGATACCATGTATACCGACGATTCCTACAGCACTCCTTTTACCGGGCGCATCGAACTGACCGAGACGCAGGAAGGCTACAGCGTTGACGGGGTCTATTCCAAAGATGGAGCGCAACTTACCGCGCTCTTCGGCGGTATTGTGGAAAATGGAGCGCCACTGACGATCAGGGCTTTTGAAATCGGCCTTCAGCCTTTATTTCCCGGCGGAGGATACATCGTCACCTTTGCGGTACTCCTGTTTGCCATTTCCACGTCCATCAGCTGGAGCTATTACGGCGACCGGGCGGCGCAGTATCTGTTCGGCTTTGATTCGATCTTCTGGTACCGGCTTGCTTTCGTAGGCATGCACTTTTTCGGTGCCGTAGTCACCCTTACCACCATCTGGGCTTTCGGCGACGTCATGCTCGGACTAATGGCCTTTTTCAATATCATAGCGCTCTTTGCGCTCTCCGGAAAAATCTACCAGATCACCCAGGATTACTTCAGCAGGGAACACAGGACACCCGATTCTTAACCTGATTATTTGTGAATAATATGGAATTATTAGTGATCCCATTATTTGTTAAAGCCTTAACATCTGACAAAGTCTTATTTGGAACTATTAAATTTCTTTGTGAATAATCCCGGCTAAATCTTGACTACTCCCATGACTTCCCGACCGTTCGAGCGCGTCACATTAATTGAGCATCCTGTCATCGCCCGGGATCTTACGATCCTGCGGGATATCAACACGCAGACCGATGATTTTCGCGGGGCCCTGAAGCGCATCGCTGTCATTCTGGCCTACCATGCCCTCAAGGAGCTGCCCCTCAGCACCTTCCCCATAGAAACGCCCGTACGTGAAACCACCGGCTATGATATTGACCAGGATATCATTGTCGTGCCCATACTGCGGGCGGGACTGGGCCTTTCGGATGCGCTCCTCCAATTTATTCCCAATGCCAAAGTGGGACACCTGGGCATGTATCGCGATGAGCAGACTCATCAGCCGGTTGACTACTATTCCAACATCCCGGAAGGTATTGAAGAGGCAATGGTGCTGGTCGTAGATCCGATGCTGGCCACCGGGGGGAGTGCTGACGACGCCCTCAGCTATCTCAAAAAAGAGGGCGCACAACATTTACGTTTTATATCGTTAATCTCAGCCCCGGAAGGATTACAAAAACTCGATGAAAATCATCCCGATGTTCACACAATTACGGCTGCCATTGACGAGAAACTCAACGACGATGCTTTTATCGTCCCCGGATTAGGTGATGCAGGTGATCGCTATTTTGGAACCACATAAAACGCTGTATGGACTGCTGCTCAGCCTCCTGCTGACGGTAGCACTGGCTTCCTGCGGCGAACTTTCCAGGGAACAGGCCACCCAGGTGGATGAAGCACTCAAAGACTCTCTGACCTCGACTACGGAAAGCTGGGATGTCGAAATGGAAATTATAGAAGAGGGATATAAAAAAATGCGGCTGACCGGCTCGTATGCAGCCACCTATACCGCAAAAGACAGCAATGCCACCCGTATCAAGGGTCCGGTTGATATTCAGCTGTACGACTCTACCGGCGCCGTTACCACACGAGCCAGCTGTAACCGCGCCGTCTACAATGCCGAGGAAGCCATTTTTGAACTCTATGGGGATGTACAGGTAAGCACAGAAGATAACCGTCACCTGGAATCCGAATACCTGAAGTGGATCCAGAACACCAACCGCATTACCACTCCCAAATTTGTCATCATCACCACACCCACCGACAGCATCTCCGGTACAGGTTTTGAAGGCACGACGGACCTGAGTGATGATTATACCATCGAAAAGCCAACGGGGCAATTCATTGTTGACTGATATGATATTTCCATCCCTCTACACCGTAGCCCGGAAGATGCCGAAACGTCTGTTCTTCCTTTTTTTCGGATTCCTAAGTGCAGCCTTCCTCTTTACCGATGCCCGGGCGCAACAGAGACAGGTGGATATTCTAAACGCCTCCCGGATTGTCGGCGGCACCCACGAGGGCGAGCAGGTCCGCCGTATCCTGGATAATGTCCATCTTCGGCACGGCGACCTCGAGATGTACTGCGACAGTGCCTATCAATTTATCGATAAAAGTGAAATTCGTGCCTTTGGCAATATCGAAATTGATACGGGGGAAGAGATTATATGGACAGACTCGTTGACCTATTATACGGATGCTGATTTCAGCAAGCTCAGGGGACGCGTGATCATTGAAACTGACAGTTCTACTGTTTACGGCCATAGTGTGGACTACCGTTTTTCTGACAAGGTCGCCCATTTTATCGACCAAATCAGGCTGGAGGACCTCCGCGGCACGCTTAGAGCCGATTCGGGATACTATTACCGGGCCGTCGACAGTGTTGAATTCAAGGGAACGGTACAGATTGCGGATTCCCTGCAGTACCTTGAAGCCGACTCCCTGTTCGGCAACAGAAGCAAAGAATACTATGAGATGCACAGCCAGGTCTACGGCTATGACCGGGAAAACAACTCCATGATCAAAGGCGAATACCTGGAGACCGACTCTACCGGGCGTCGGCTGCTCAGGGATAATGCCTGGCTCAAAAATTTTGAAGCGGATACGAGCGACACCACACAATCCGACACCACTCGCATAGACTCCACCAAAGCCGATACGACCCACATCCGGGCCCAAACAATCCTGTCCCGGGAGCAGCGCGGCGCTGCCGACACCACGACCATCACCCACGGCTACGGGAATGTCCGCATATGGTCTCCCGACTTTTCGGCCATCGCCGATACCTCCCGGTACACCGACGCCACCCAGACCTTTGAGCTTTGGTCCAATGCCAAGGCCTGGCACGATAACGTGCAGCTCACGGGTCCTTATATCAAAGCGATTCTCAAAGACGGTAATATCGACAGCCTGAAATCATATCCCAATCCCTTTTCGGTACAGCAGGATACCTCCATCGACCGGCTCAATCAAATTACCGGCGATACCCTGCATGCGGACTTTTCGGAGGGTTCGGGCTCGCTTCGCCAGATTCATGTGTTCCGGAATGCCCGGCTGCTGCGGTATATCAAGAACCGGCAGCAGGAATCCGACGGAGCGATTGAGCTTTCCGCTCCCTCCATACGCATTACCTTTGCGGGGGGGGAAGTCGATTCCATGATCGCTCTCGGATCCAATGAGGGTTCTCGTTTACCCGAAAATGAAAAAACGGCCGAACGTCAGCTGGAAGGCTATAACTGGACGCCGGAAGAGCGTCCCCAGGAACCGGAAGAACCCATGAATCGCCGGTTTCCTCCCATCGGGGAGGAACTGTTCTTCGAACTTCCGGAGCGATACCTCGAACATCTCCGGCAAAACCATCCCGACAGCCCGAGGAGGCCGAAGGAAGGTATTGAGAAAAAACCTCCTGAAACAGAGAGGCCCTCCCCAATCAATGAAGAGGAAGATACATCCGCAACCGGTTAGCTCAGGGGCAGCCGGCAGATAGATTGTGTCTGTTTGAAGGCCGCCGGGCAGACTCTGTGAAAAAATCAACTTTCACTCCACTTCCTGCCGCTCCCGGGTCTGTTTCACAATCTCCTGCTGTATTTCCCGGGGCACCCCTGCATAATGGGAGAATGTCCTTTTGAGGCCGGCGCTGCCCTGGGTAAGGGATTTCAGCCGCGTGGCATAATGGCCCAGCTCCCCCAGTGGCACCTCCGCCTCTATTTTTTGAATAGCTCCCTCTGCATCCATCCCCATGATTTGTCCCCGCCGCGTGCTGATATCACTCATCACATCCCCCATATAATCAGCAGGCACGGTTACTTCAATCGCATAGATCGGTTCCAGTAACCTGGGAGCCGCTTTCATGAACCCCTCCCGGAAAGCCATGAGGGCCGCCGTACGAAAGGCCGCATCATTGGAATCAACCGAATGCATCGCCCCATCGTATACCGAGATCCGGATATCCCGTACCCGGCAGTCGCTCAGCGGACCGTTTTCCATTTTTTCCATGATCCCCTTCAGGATGGCAGGCATAAACCGGTTGTCAATCACGCCTCCCACAATACAGTTCCTGAATACAAGCTTTCCACCCCAATCGAGATCAATTTCCCGTACATCGCGCACCTTAAGCTCGCTGTGCTCGGGCATGTGATCACGCAGCGGCTCCATCAGCATCGATATTTTTGCAAACTGTCCCGCCCCGCCCGACTGTTTTTTATGCTTGTAATGGGTGCGTACCTCCTTCGTAATCGTCTCCCGATACGGGATGCGCGGCTCCACAAACTCAAAATCGAGCTGAAACCGGTGTTCCAGCGTATATTTAATGACCGCCAGGTGCTCCTCGCCCTGCCCGTGAATAATCACCTGTTTCAACTCCCGGCTGTGCTCCACCTGCAATGACGGGTCTTCGCGCCGGAGCTGGTGCAGCGCCGTGCCCAGCTTATCCTCCTCTCCCTCCCGCTTAAGCTCAACAGCCGTGCGAATAACCGGCTCGGGGAAGTGGATAGGCTCAATATCCACCACCGTATCCTTGCTGTGCAGCAGGTCATTGACATTGGTATTTTTTAGCTTGACGGCCGCCCCGATATCGCCGGTGTTTACCTGGTCGACTTCCCGGCGCTTCTCCCCGTTCATCAAATACAGGCTCGACAGGCGAACCGTATTTCCGGTGGTACCGTTGACCAGATCCAGTCCCGGCTGCGCCGTACCGCCGTACATCTTAAAATAAAGCATATCGCCCATATGCGACTCCGAGCTGTTCTTAAAGATAAACATCAGCGGATCGGCTTCGGGGTTTAACGGGATATCTTCACCGCCGGGTGTTTTCGGCGGGTTGGCTTCCAGCGGATTCGGAGCCACATTCCCCAGGAATCCCATCACGCGGCCTGTCCCCATATTACGTTTGGCCGAGCAGCAGAAGAGCGGGAAGATATCCCTGTTGAGCAGGGCCTGCTGTAATCCCTCGCGCATCTGACTCTCTGTCAACATCCCCTGCTCAAAATAAACGTCCAGCAGCGTTTCGTCATTTTCGGCCACTGACTCTACCAGCTCATTGTGCAGCAGCTCCGCCTGGGCCTGGTGGGAATCGGGTATCGGGAGCTTATCCGGCTTGCCTCCGTCCTCCGGAAATTCATACATCGTCATTTTAAGCACGTCAATAATGGCATGGAAGTCCTCCCCCTCGCTGTAGGGATACTGTACGACCACCACGCCGCGGCCAAAACGCTCTTTGGCCCCGTCCACCGTCTTTTGGAATTCAGACTGGCTGCTGTCGGGTTTGTTGACAATCAACAGGGACGGGATATTGTACCGCTCGGTGTATTTCCAGTGCAGCTCGGCTCCCGTCTCAACCCCGTACTCCGCATTTAGCGAAAAAATAGCAGTGTCCGCCACCCGCAGGGCCCCCACAACTTCCCCGATATAGTCGGATGTGCCCGGCGTGTCGATTAAATTTATTTTATTGCCGCGCCAGTCGAGGTTCAGCAGCGTCCCAAATACCGACTTCCCCTTTTCATGTTCAATCTCGTGGTAGTCGGAGGAGGTCGATTGCTGTTCCACGGACCCCCTTCGGCTCTTGCTCCCGGATTCAAACAACATCGTCTCGGAAAGTGTCGTTTTCCCTGATCCCGCATGTCCCAATAAAACGACATTCCTAATTCTGGATGACGGATAAACTCTCATATATAACCTCCTTTTTTAATGGATGGGAAGAATAAACATACCGGAACAGTGATCTCTCGCGGATACCTGCTACAGGCTCGACATGGTACTGGTAATAATATGATTATCATCGCCTTTCCCGGTAAATTGAATTGTATTAGTAAGTAATACAAAAAAATATTTGAACTCAATACCTTGTTTTAACTTAACCTCCCGATATTGCCAACACATCCTGCCACGCCGCACAATCGGCTGTGGGCTGGTCCAACTGCATTACACGATCACATGTATACGCATTCAACTTGAAATGCAGGCCTCACGCAATATGAATAGGTGTTACATGTCTATCCCGGATTACCCGGAGATGTTTGCATTATGGCCGGAGAACTGTCCCTGTCGCTACTGATATGACAACCGAAGCAACGCTCACAAAATTAATGTATCTTTTAGGTGCTCATGCCGACCATAACACGGTGTGCAGGAAATTCAAGCAGAATCTGGCAGGTGAATTAACGAAATAATTATGTTTTTTATCTTCGACGTAGAAACGGTACCCGATTTTGAATTTGTACGACAGGTTATTGACCTTCCCGAGGAGAATGAAGATGACCTGCTGCTGCAGGCAAGCGAAGAGCTGGCTCATAACAAATCCGGCTTTTTGCCTCCCATGTATCACCGGGTCATCTCCTGGGTGGGACTCTGGATTGAAAATAACGGCATGCCAAAACAGAAGGTCTCCTGGCACGGTACGGACGAGCAAGAGGGACTAAAAAACCTGTTTGACGCCCTCAGCACCTACAAGGATTTCGGTCTTATTCATCACAACGGCCGGGGGTTTGACCTGCCGCTGCTGACCTACCGCGCCATGAAGCATAACATGCAAATGCCGGTCCGCCTCAACCATTACGATATTAAATACCGGTACAGCAACGATAATATTGATCTGCTGGATGAATTCAGTAATTACGGCGCCAGCTCGTGGCCAAAGCTGAAGCATCTGGGATACCTCATCGGCATTCCGTTTAAACAGACCGGCGAAGGCAACGAGGTACTGGATATGTTTCGCCGGGACGAACTCCCGGAGATCGAACACTACTGCTACGAAGACGTGATGGCGACGTATGTTGTATGGCTGCACCTGAAATACACTGTCGGGGATATCAATAAGGAATTATTTGACAACCTGAACGATCGCGCCATGGGCAAACTCAACGAAATCCAGGAGAAATAGGTTATTAGCT
Source organism: Fodinibius roseus (assembly GCF_900129315.1). Taxonomy (GTDB): domain Bacteria; phylum Bacteroidota; class Rhodothermia; order Balneolales; family Balneolaceae; genus Fodinibius; species Fodinibius roseus. The sequence continues at coordinate 104,889 of NZ_FQUS01000010.1, read as the reverse complement.
ATTGGTTTTTTTCTTTGTTACTGGTTACCGGGTGAGGCTGCTTATTATATCATGGTCCGATTAAATCTTAACCTCTATCCAGGCTTTAATCTCAAGACGGCATTTTCTGGCCTATCTCAACTTTTAGATACAAGACTAATCATACAGCTGACGCATGAGCTTTCGCTTGGTGACAGGGAAAATGGTCTCCCGAAACGGAAACTGAAGATCCGTATCAAATGCATAGGTGGCCGGATTGGGCAGTTCCCTGTTTTCGCTGATCAGATCCAGCTTGATCGCATTGGGCGACAAACGGGTCATCCCCCTGTCAATCGCTTTCAGAAAAGCGGTCTTGAGAGAACGATACTGATCAGTGGAACTTTCAAAGACGGACACCTCGTACTGGAAAAGAAGCAGTTTGGATGCTTTATTATCGGGCACAAACAGGTATCCCTCGTCGGTATAGTTGGGAATAATGCCCACTTCCCGGAGCTTGATCTCTTCATCAGCAAACTCATAAATGGTTTTCCCCTCTTCAATTTTTGCCCGGATATGGGGAAGCGCCCACTCGATTAAATCCTCCACTTCGCTGAGGTCAGAGCCTGCCACAAAAACAATCTCATGCTCAATCTCCTGGTTTACAAAATCAATTTTTTTAATACGCTTGGGAAACTTTTCCCTCAGATCCCGCAGGCGGTCCCGGATATCGCACAGCGTTGTGTGAAGCTCAATGAGACGGCTCAAATGAGGATAAATTTTATTCTTCTTGAAATCCTCTGCTATTACCTTCAAGGCCGCAAGAATTTTGTATTGGGAGGTCTCGAAATCGTTTTGAGCTTCCGTAAAGAGTTCCAGGGTTAATGAGGGAGTCTCCATGGTAGTCACCTGAGTAATTTGATTTAACCAATACGTACAATCGCCTGTTCCTTAGTTAGTAACGCTGAGAGGGGCGGGTTTTATTGTGGCAGCAGGATCCGTTTTCAGGCCATTTATCCGCGGACAGCCCCACCTTATCGTTCATCAAAAGATACAGGCGGACCGGTCGGGATCCGGGATATCCCGCCTTAATCGGCATCAATCGTCCATACGACCGACAACAAAGAAATAAGGCCGGCCCTTCTCATCGTTAACGTAAAACCCTTTGTCCCCGCTGCGCAACCAGCCATGCTTAAATGCTTTTTCGTTCGCTTTTCTGTCCCCATAATAGGTAAGCATTACGTTATTGCCACGAATAACAACCTCTCCCCGCTCCTTCTCCCCAAGCACTTCTCCATCCGGGCTGTGTATCGCCATTTCATCAGCTGAAACCGGCCGGCCGATACTGGGAAACCCGTATGCGCTGCGCCATTTCCTGCGTTCTTCGGCCGGGAGGTTGACCGGCATACAGCAGGCATATGAGGAGGTTTCAGGCAGACTGTATGCTGAGACAACCGGTATCCCAAACCGTTTTTCAAAACGCTCGGCTTCTTTCGCATGCAAGGGAGTCCCCTCCCCTGTAACATAGTGCAAAGAGGGTGTTTCAATCTGTATTCCCTCCTCATAGTAACTGTTCAGAGACTGCAGTTGCGGGGCTTCCAGACTCACGATGTTCACTTGTTCTTCAGCAATATCCCTGAAAAAACAGTCGGGACGGAATACTCCTCTCAATACCGTTGATCCTCCCACAAAAAAAGAGGTCAGCAGCGTCGTTACTACTATATTCACATGATAAATCGGCAATACGCACATCAGGCGGGTTGTGTCACGAATTTTTTGGCACTCTGCAACGGACCGGGCTCCTTCCAACAGGTTCGCCTGGGTTAGTACGACGCCCAATGGATCCTCGTTATCTCCCGTTTTGAAAACGATCATCGCCTCTGAGTCGGCCAGCGAGGAATCGTCGATTGTGAGCGAACCTTTTTGACTCGTAAAGTTGTCTGTTTCCCCCTCACAGACAATCCATTCGATATGCTTCAGATTATCATACAATTCCAATATCTTGCGGAACCGGGTCCTGTATTCGGTTCTCACGAAGGCCAGTTCAATCTTACTCTCAGCCAGTATATAGGCAATGTCTTTGTCCTTTTCCTCCAGGTTAATCGGTATGACCGTTAACCCCAGTAACCACGCCGCAAAATATTGAACGGCCGTATGCCAGTGATTATGGGCTATAGTAGCAATCCGGTCACCGCGCCTGAGTCCATGATTCTGTAAAAAACGGCCGCATCCCAGTACATGCCGGCAGAACCCGGCATACGAAACCCTGCTGTTCTCGTTATTATCCGTAATACTGATAAGATAATCGCGGCGCTCGTCTGCCCGTGCCTCTAACAGCTCCTTTATATCACCAAAAGGGCCGGAGGATACCGGGCTGGCCAGGCGCCGGGCATGATTCTGTTTCTCCAAAAGTTCTTCAAACTGCATAAACCGAATACTATGATTAAGGTAACAGACAGGGTTTCTATGTTAGTTTATGAAAACCGGAAAGGCAAATGAACTAAAAAATATTATTCTTTTGTTACATAATCTGTCAGGGGTTGATTAATCACTGGGAACATATCTTGAACCCCGTTGCCAAATAGGCGTTTCAACCATCTATTGGCAACAGCTCGGTTGTTTATCCCTATATTTTGGTGAAACATATGCAATAAAGGCATTTTTGCTATGAAGTCAGTATCTAAAAAAATAGGATCAATCATCATGGGCGGAGTCACTTTTGGCCTGCTCCTTCCCGGAATAAGCGCACCTGCGCTTACATCCACCCTTTCCCGGGCCCAGGCAACCGATACGCCGGAGGACACAATATCGTGGCAGCCTCCCCGTTTCTCAGAACGAGAGGAAGAGCGGCACAAGATGGTCCGTGAGGGTATCGAACAGCAGGGCGTAACGGACCCGGAGGTGCTGGAGGCGATGCGTCAGGTGCCCCGCCACCTGTTTGTCCCTGAAAAATATCAGCAATTTGCTTATCAAAATCGTCCCCTGCCCATTGGTTATGATCAGACGATCTCTCAACCCTATATCGTGGGTTACATGACCCGGATGCTGGACCTTGATTCCAGTAAAAAAGTGCTTGAAATCGGTACCGGAAGCGGTTACCAGGCCGCTGTCCTGGCTGAGCTGACACCCCGCGTTTTTACGATTGAGATTGTTGAAGCGCTGGGGAAACAGGCACGGAGGTTATTTGATAAACTCGGTTATGATACCATCGAAACGAAAATCGGCGATGGCTACCGGGGATGGCCGGAACATGCGCCTTTTGATGCTATTATATTAACTGCGGCCCCTGAAAAAATACCGCCGCCGCTTATTGAGCAGCTCAAGCCGGGTGGTATATTAGTTGCTCCCCTCGGGGCTGCGGGACAGACCCAAACCCTCACAAAAGTTACCAAAAACAAAGAAGGGGACGTAGAGATTGAGCGCCAGCTGCCGGTCCGTTTCGTCCCGATGACCCGGCAAAACCGTCACCCGCAGTAAGGAAGAGAAGAGGGCTTTGCAAACCAGCTATGTTGATCGATATCAACATCAAAACCGCAGCATATAAGGCATATGTAAAACTGTTGAATTCGTTAAGATACGGGGATCGGCCAATAGAACGGCTTGCAAAGGTCCGCAAAAGTAAGAAACATTATTTTATTATCGTGTATTCATTTTTTTGACCTGAAAATAATTAGTAATTTATCCTGATATTTTGAATATCTAAACGATTAATGATTAATGAAACTGATTCCCCGGTTTGCTTGTCACGCTACTGTTCTTTTATTCCTGTTAAGTTTTCCGCTCTCAGGCTTTAGTCAGTCCTCCCCTGACGGCAAGCAGGCGCTGGCGGATCAGCTGGTCAGGCAACTGGCGCTGCAGCAACAGCTGGAGGAAGCACCCGATGATATCCGGATGCAGTTTGAACAAAACCCGCTGAACTTACCTGCTAAAAAAAATAAGCGTATGCTGGAGTTATTCTCCGATGCTTACAAGAGCGAGCGGCTGCTGGATGACTTCAAATCCGCCCTGCGGGAGCAGCTGACTGATGAGCTCGCAGCCGAGCTCTCTCAAAAGCTGAGTGATCCCGACATCCGTGCCGTTACGAATGCGCAACAGGAATTCTATACGCTGCAAGGCAAACGAAAAAGAATCGTTACGAAATATGAGCTGGAGCAGCAGGCTCCCTCTCCGGAACGATCTTCGGCCATATCAGCACTAACAGATACGACCTCGGAAGCCGCGGGGTCCGTCGAATCGTCCATTGTCATATTGCGCTCGGTTATCAAAGCATTGGGCAGTCTAAGCGAGCAACACAGTTTTAGTGACCGGCAAATAGATGCCGTGGCCGATAATTTCCGTACCCAAATGGAGGCAGGAGCCTCACAACAAACCAGTGACCGGCTGATGGTCACGTACTACCATGTCGATACCGGGTCTCTCGACAGATACGTTACTTTTATGCAATCCGATACCGGGCAGTGGCTGGACAGGGCCATTTCTCAAAGCATTCAATCGGCCTATAAGGCTGCTTCCGAACGCTTTTTACAGGCTGTTGATACGCCGTAGTGCACCGCACCATTCTTAACTTTAGTTGTCAATGATCTTTATGAAATCCCGCATTTTCTTTTTTTTCTCCGTAATTCTGTTTTTCTATGGCTGTTCTGCGTCCCAAAAAATTGTAAAACCCACTCCTGCCCAGCCGGTTGATTCCGTCGATTTCGCCACAATGCTTGAACCCCCGGAAGACTGGCACCTGCTGGATGAAGATTTTACGCAATTCCGGGGCATCAGCAGCGAACTGGCGTACGAAAATGTGCTGGATAAGCGATCCCCTGAACAGGAAGTGGTAGTAGCCGTTATTGACGGCGGGGTGGACATCGGGCACGAGGATCTCAAAGAAAATATCTGGGTCAATGAGGATGAAATACCCGGCAATGGTAAAGACGATGACGAAAATGGCTATGTGGATGATGTGCATGGATGGAACTTCATAGGCGGACCCGATGGGGAGAATGTGGATCACGATACATTTGAGCTTACGCGCATATATGCCCGGCTTCATCCCAAGTACAGCGATACGGATACGACTGTTTTAAATGCCCGGGAACGAAAAAAATACCGGTACTACCGGGAAATTGCGGAGAGCTATCGCTATGAGATTGAAAAACTGTTGAATCAGTACGACAATATTCAGTCGCTGGAGCAAAACATGAGTCAGGCCGACAACATCCTGACCCGGCATTTTGACGGTGAATACAATTATGAAGATGTCCAGGGGATGCAGCCCCGGGATCAGCAGACCTATTTTGCCAAAAATGTCATGAACTACGTAATGGAAAATGATATCGATTCTACGCTCATTGCCGACCAAAAGAAACAGATCTATCATTTCGCAAAATATGGGTATAATCCCGATTTCTCTCCCCGGCATATTGTGGGTGACAACTACGAGGATAAGTCCGAACGCTATTATGGCAATAATGATGTGGGCGGACCCGATCCCACCCATGGGACACATGTAGCCGGAATCATCGGCGCTATACGCAGTAATAGTGTCGGCGTCAACGGCATCGCAAGCGATGTGCGCCTCATGGCCGTTCGTGCCGTACCCGATGGCGACGAGCGAGATAAAGATGTCGCAAATGCCATTCGGTACGCCGTTGATAACGGGGCTGATATCATTAATATGAGCTTCGGAAAATCGCACTCCCCTCATAAAGAAGTCGTGGATCAGGCGGTCAGGTATGCCGACGAAAACGGCGTGTTGATGATACATGCCGCGGGTAATTCATCAGAAAACTCAGACCGGAATGTCAGTTATCCTACGGATGTTCTCGGCACAGAGGGAAATGGCAACAAAGAGACTGCCGGGCTTTGGCTGACAGTCGGAGCCAGTTCATGGAAACCCAACGAGGAGTTCGTAGGTGAGTTCAGTAATTACGGCGACCAGACCGTCGATCTGTTTGCCCCGGGCGTGGACATCTATTCAACCATGCCGGATAATAAATACGAACGGCAACAGGGAACCAGCATGGCTGCCCCCGTGGTGAGCGGGGCCGCCGCCCTGCTTATGAGCTATTATCCCGATCTGTCTCCGGCTCAAATCCGGGACGCCGTCCTCCAAAGCGTAACGACCTATCCCGACCAGATGGTTACCCTTCCCCATAAAGCGAATGCAGAACCCAAATCGGTATCGTTCAGCGAGCTGTCGGCCTCAGACGGCGTTTTAAACGTATTCCGAGCGCTGCAGACCGCCCAGGAGATGAGCCGGTAATTACCCTTTTCTCCCAAATACAATCACAAACTCACCGGGAATATCGTAGCCAGTCTCGTCACGATAGGGACCAATCGATTCCAAATACTCTGCATGGGCCTCTTCCTTCGTTTGGTCATCGAACTTACGGTAGGCCAGGGCTACGGCTCCTCCCAGGAAAGCGGCAATGACCGCCTGTTCGTCGGAATCAAAGTGCAGTGTCATATCAAATCGTTCGGAAGCGATATCTGTAAAACCAGCTTTCTTAAAGGTCTTTTGAAGCGTTTCCCCGGTTCCAAGCTGAAAAAAAAGCGGACATACATCCGATTCCACCCGCCGGTCCACAATCGGGAAAATCTCGTTCCACCCGCATTTATTGCGCCGGCCCCACACCAATGTTGCGGCACGTCCCTCCGGTTTTACCACGCGGTACATTTCCCGGATGGCTTTGTCCGGATCGGGATAGTACATCAGGCCCAGCGAGTTGACGGCAACATCAAAGGAATCGTCGGAAAGGTCCAGCTTTTCGGCGTCCATACGCTGAAAAGACACATTGGAAACACTCTCTTTATCAGCTAATGAAGTCGCTTTGTCGATCATGCCCTCCGAAAGGTCTATACCGGTAACCGAACCTTCCGGGCCAACCGCTTCGACAATCGGAAAGGTTACCAATCCCGTGCCGCATGAAATATCCAGCACGTTATCACCCCGATTGAAATTTATCTTTTCTAATAAACGCTTTTGAGCCGGCCACAGCTGTTGCTGCCAGCCCGTCTCATAATAGGGTGAGGAGTAATCCCACCCGTATCGCTGTACTCTTCGCTGCAGTGCAGGTCTCATGATCTCTCCTTTTCTATGGTTTTTATCGTTATTTCCCGCTCAACCGGTATAGCCCGTTTAAAATCATCGAGTACCGGACTGTGCCTGTCGGCTTTGTCGATGACCTTCTGCACTTCTTCCTCACTGGCGGTGCTCTCAATGTATACCTTGTACCTAAGCTCCTCGAAGCCCGGCGGACGATCATCAATGGCAAGCATGCCACGGGCGTCAAAATCGGATTCTACATCCACCTCTATCCTGTTGACAGGGACTCCCATAACAGCCGCCTGCTGTGAATAAGCGATAGCCAGGCAGCTTCCCAGCGCCCCGCGTTCCAGTATGCCCGGACCCGGTCCGGCGTCATTGCCGCCTTCAGAGGTGCCGATATCAACCTTGAATGTCCAGTGCTTATGCCGCACCTCACACGTTGTCCCGTCAAAGAGCCGTATCTTCGTAACTGCGGTGCTTTTGCCTTTTTGAGGACGCAGCTCTACAGCACGGCGATTCCTTTCGTATGCCTCTTTTATTGTTGTTGGATCAGCCATAGCTTAAATTTTGATTAATCTTTCTATTTACCATATACCAGATAAATCTTTCAATATTAAATAATCTACATAATTCGGGATGCAGATAGATCCACATCCGCGTGTCTCCAAGCATCATTGAATTGCTTTTTTACCTTAACCGCTTCTTCGGTTTTTCCTTGAGCTTCCAAGCTTTGCCACAATCCATACAAAGACCAGCCATTATCGGGAAACTTCTTCAAATCCTGCCTATAGACTTCTTCTGCCTCAGCAGGTCGATCAGCGTTTAACAAAATTGATCCCAAATTATGTCTCACCGGGAAAAACCAGTCGGGTGGCTCGTTATAGGTAAGCTGATCTTCAATCTCGACAGCTTTTTGCAATAAGTCAATGGCTTTATTGAAATTACTTTTCCTTGCAAGTAGTTCGCCCTCCAGAACCCGGCTGGCAATTCGCATCAGTTCCTGTGTAGTGTTTATATCCCAGATTGTTACCTCCTTCAGGGTATCATCTGCTGCAATAGTTTTTAAATTTTCTAATTCTTGCCGGGCTGTTTCGAGATTTCCCTGCCCAACATGTGCCATGCCCCGGGCATAATGCCAAACACCGCGCGGATAAATCAGATCATCGGCAGGTTCCGGATAAGATAAAATTTTATCCCAGCGGGCAAAACGGACGTGATCATACAGTGGAATTACCCAGTAGTGCTGGAGTGTGCCAAGCCCGGGCTCGCGCATAGTTTCGGTATCCACCAACCTGGAAGTACTTTGAGCTGCCTCAATACTGCGATTCGCCCGTCCTTCCATGGTAGCCGTCGCCCATAAAAAGTGATAGTTGTGTGGTACATACGCCAGCGGATAAATGCCCTGTTGTCGACACTGTGTTACATATTTGTTATCTGCCTTCACTGCCCGTTCATTGGCCAGGGTTCCCTCATGGTAATCTCCCGTTCGTATGTATATATGGGACGGCATGTGTACGAGATGTCCCGCCCCCGGTACTAATTCCCGTAATTTATCTGCACTTGGCAGAGCTTTCTCAGGCTGTTCTGCTTCAACGGCATGTATATAGAGATGGTTTGCCCCCGGATGACCGGGATTACGCTCAATCACAAACTCCAGTGTGCTTAATATTTCCGGCGTCCACGGCTGAGGCTCTCCGTTTGCTTTCCAGTAGTTCCAGGGATGCAGGTCCATCAGTGCCTCCGCATAGAGGGTCCGCGCATCCAGGTCATTAGGGTATTTTTCAACCAATTTACCCATAGCCTCGGCATAAGCTGAATCCAGCGGCGTACGATCTTCGGGTGGGTCTTCTGCATACCGATACGAAAGCGCCTCGATATAATCCTGCTCTTTTTGGGTGCTGTTGTCTTTCAGCTGCTGCGCTTTTTGAAGTGCTTCCCATGCCCGCGATATATTCTCCTCGGGCATCGCAGCATTGATATTCGGTCCCAACACCAAAGCCGCTCCCCACCACGCCATCGGGTTTTCGGGATCAAGTTTGGCAACTTGCCGGAACGTGCGGTTCGCCTCTTTATGGTTAAATCCATAGGAAAGGGTAAGCCCCTGGTTAAAGAAATCCTGCGCCAGGGTATCGTCAGTGGATATCTCAAAATGATGACTGCCAATCCCCTCAAGCAGCGGTGCTATTTGTCCCTCTACAATATGCTTGCTTTCAGACTGCTGTTGCGAACAGGCACTCAAAAAGGAGATGAAAAATAGTAGGCCACCCAATGCAAAAGAAGGTAGCAACAGCTTCCAGTTTATTTGACTAATATTTATGGTTCCCATAATATTCTTAACTTTTAATTGTGAATGGGATTCCTGATCCTGAACCGGTATGATAGCATTATTCCGTATATTCACACGATATATCTGTGTGCCAGAAGCTGATAGTGCCTGCCGGGTTTTCTTTCCATATCCACATATGAAGTCCATAGAGGCCATCTGCTTCATTTCTGTGAAACTCGTGACCAAAAAGCGACGGAGGATCACTTTCCTTTTCATCCCATGCTTCAAGCGGAACTACAGGCTCTGCACCGACCAATCGCAGATCTCCGTCTTGCTGTGGTTCATAGAAGAGCACCTCCGGCTTATTCAAGTCAATTGTCGTATCCAGACGGTCCATATTCACATATGGAATTCCGATCGCTCCGGACCCCTCCTGATTTTCAACACAGGGATCTGCCTGAACAAATCCATCCTCAATGGCCACTTCCACATCGTGGTAACGATCGGTAGCTTGCCGGAGTTTCTCTATTCCCTTTTCCTCAGGATCCTCTGGAGAGGTAACGTCATCTTTACAGCCAATAAATATGAACATAGCTGCGAGAATAAGTGCGAAGCTGCAAGAATATTTCTTACCCAGGTTGTATGTATGTTGATTGATAGTCATAATAGGTATCTGCATGTTTTTTTAAAGTTTATCTTTTATATGAATAGCCTTAAGGTTGTCTTTATTTTCTCATCACGTAGTAATCATTCTGGATATCGTGGTCCAGCTGGTGAATATCGATATCTACAAAACCCGCATTCTTCAGGAGTTCCTGTGCTTTTTCGCGTCCCCACATGGCACCGAGTCCCTCCCCATCCTGGGCCAGCGATACCGACATGCAGTGCATGCAGGAAACCGTATATAGCGCCGGACCCAGCGGATGATCCATATTTTCATGCACGTGTCCGGTAGAATAAATATCCTGCATCAGATACCTGCCGCCCGGCTTCAGGGTTCGATTGATCCCTTTGAGTACTGCCTGCGGATTGGCCTAGTCGTGAACGGCATCAAAAGTGGTCACAAAATCATGGGCCTCCGGCTCCCCTGTTTGGTCGAAGTCACTGGCGTCACGGATCTCAAACTCCACGTTGCCCAGCCCTTGTTTTTTTGCTTCTGCCCTTGCCCAGCTTATCGCTTCTTCCGAGAGGTCCAGGCCTTTGAAAGTACTCTTCGGAAACAGCCCGGCCAACTTTAACATTGCCCGACCGCGGCCGCATCCCACATCCAGAACGGATATACCATGTTGAAGCTTTTCTGTAAGTCCGGGAATCAACGGCAGAATATGATCTTCAAGCGCATCCACTACCGTCATTCCGCTGTCTTCGGCCATCACTTCATGAAAACGCGTATATTTTTCATACGGAACGCCCCCGCCGTTACGAAAACATTCGACGATATCATCTTCCACGCTCCCGAGTACCGAGATATACTGGGCCATAACCGCCAGGTTGTCCAGGTCCGTGTCTCTTGTTAAAAATTGTGCATGGTCTCCAGGTAACCTGTAACGGCCGTTTTCATCCACTTCCACCACTTCGCCGGTGGCCATCGCTCCCAGCCACTCTCTTACATATCGCTCATTAAGATCCGCCCGCTTTGCCAGTCCGGCACTGTCGGTCCAATCCATTTCAGACAAGGTATCAAACAAACCGGTACGGTGACCGATTGAAAGCATCATCATTAAAGCACCGTTATTCAGTGACGTTACAAACCATTCGTCGAATCCCGTCTCACTGCTTGCCGTTTGAGGCATCGTGATTGCTGTATTACACATAACTTCCTCTTTTTAAAAATTAACATACCAACTGGTCGGTATGTTACAAAATTATTATCTACTTTGTCAAGAAAAATATTGTTATCCCCTCATATCTATCAAAATATTCATCATATTTTACTTAATTAGAAGTGTTCAGTATCTTGAATCATATTATGATACAAACCGATTAGTATGTTATAAACAACCATTATGAACAAAGATCCCGAAAGCACGCGCACAAAAATTATGAATGCCGCCGAATCGATCATTCTCGATAAAGGATTCGGAGGGACAACCGTAAGTAATGTCATTGAACAGGCAGGGGTAAGCAAAGGCGCTTTTTTTCATCACTTCTCCAGCAAAGCAGAACTGGGAGAAGAGCTGGTACAACGTTATGCAGATCAGGATGCCGAACACCTCGAACAAACACTCCGCAAGGCAGAAGGACTTAGTGACGACCCGCTGCAGCAAATGCTTATATTTATAAAGCTTTTTGAGCAGGAAATAGAATCCTTGGAAAAGCCCTTCCCGGGATGCCTGTTTGCCTCTTATCTTCAGCAATCGGAACTTTTCGACCCCAACATTTTAGATATCATCCGGGAATCAATGCTGTTGTGGCGGACAAGAGTTCTCGACAAGCTCAAAAAGATTGAACAAGAACATCCGCCGCGCCGTGACGTGGACCTGGAAAGCCTGGCGGACATGCTGATGGTGATCTTCGAAGGATCGTTTGTTTTGTCGCAATCCCTGAACGAAAACAGGGTCATCGCCCAGCAACTTTCGAATTATCATAGCTATTTGAAGTTATTGTTTGGTCCAGATAAATAGTAGTAGAACCCATAATTTAGGCTTTAAGATCTGATGTAACAGCGAAAGCTTATCCTTGGCGCTTTTAAGCTTCAAATAAACGGGGCCCCATTCGGTGTACAAGGAAAATGATCCCATAAACAAGAGGTAAGCAGTGTAGTTACGAAATGCTCTACCTTTTCCCGAAAATACAGCTGTAGAAAATTTCGGGGAATATTGACAACCGGGATCCCTCCTCCCCATCGAAAATTGGCTTCGTCAATATACCGGCCAACAAAGATATAGCAGTAAAGGGAGACCGGCTGTACGCCGATTCTCACAGTGACCTGCTGGTGTTTGATATATCAAATATGCAAAATGCCGAACTGATATCACGTAAAGAGAATATTTTTGAATTTTCAGCCAGCAAGCTACCCGGTTGTCCCTACCAGTCCACCGATCCCGAGAAGAGGATCGATCATCACCGCGGCGGATGGATGTTGAATCCGGGCATAGGCTTGCAGTTTAACCCCGAACACGGTCCCTGTTGGTATCTAAGCATAGGATATAATATTGATCATTCGCAATTTGATACCCACGAGGGGACGAGCAGAACCATTGAAACTGATATTACCTATAAACGGCTGATGGCGGGAGTTGGATTCGCGTTTAGCCTGTAAATGAAAGTCAGTATTTTACCACCCAATTATATTTCCTCTCTTGATTTTAATTATCCGGTTACCCGCTTAACTGTAATCCCACTCTTCAAAAAAGTAACAGAATGATCATTTGATAACAATCAAAAAAACATGAGGATGACCAGTAATACACAGGAATATTTTCCGGAGGATCTCGAATCTAGGGTCAAATATGCGGCTGGTAATCTCCAAAAGTGCTTTGACCTTAATCCCAATCTTACTATAGATCTCCTTGAATTCCATTTTCTACAATGAAGTTACGAGATAATCCTGAATAGAAATAAGGAGATACTTTCTCACATGTTATGTACTATTCCGGCCAGGGCGGGGTCTGACCTTTATAGGAAATAACAAAGAGGATGTCTTCGATCTCCTCGGTTTTGAAATAATCTCTCACTTCAGTCGTATTCGGCAACGCCAGCTCCCAGGTACCGATCGGCGACCTGCCGATAAGCGGCATCCAGCCGGCGCCATTCCCCCTTCGGGTGCTGATAATGCCTTCTGTAGTTCGTGCATTTCCACCTTTGGTCGTCGTCTCTCCTGCAATCAGATGGAGGTGCTTCACATCGACCTCAAATGAGGAGCCGCCGGTACGCACGAAGTACAGCAGGACCTGTTGGATCTCCAGCCCGCTGAAATTGGGCGGAAAGTCCTGACGTCTCATATCGAACTGTACCGCCATCGGTGCATCTGTCTGGTCGGGATTGTGCAAATCATACCATTGATCCGGAAAGTTATCACTGAAACTGAAAGACCGCTCGCTGCTCACGCTCTGATCAAGTTGCTGGATTACCTGCCGCCGGTAGTCGTCGCTATGCAGTGCCGTGTACTCGATAGTGAGCAGCACGTCGGCAATCGAGCTGTAGTCGAAAGCGTTGGCGGCTTTGGGCATCTCCAGCTCCCAGGTTGTATCTACTCCTCTTCCTTCGAAGGGCCGCATCATCTCCCCTTCCGCCGCCAGCTCAAAGAAACCGGTGGCCTCAGTGGGTGAGGTGAAGGCGATCAGTTCCGGATCGCGCCGCACCGTGGTTGTTCGGAATACTCCTCCATCCGTAACTACACGTGAATTTCCTGATGCCGTAAGCGTAGCCCTGATCCCCTGCGTTGGCGGCACCAAAGCCACCACTGATATGCTCACCTGTTTGATCAGGCGCAGGTAATGACCGGGAAAACCGCGATCAAAGAGTTCCATCGGTGTGGCAAAAGGCAAAACACCGGTTTCGTGGAAGTGTTGAAATTCAAAAGGAAACAGGTGCACAAGCGACAACGTCTGACTGAGCTCGAGCTTTCGTTCCTTCGTCTCAAAGGCGTACTGATCGAGCCGGTAGATATCCTGTAACAGGCGTGCGGACCCGGTCAGACCCCTGCGGTCAGATGCCTCGCCATCGGAATCTTCCGAAGTCTCAGTTTCGGAAGGCGGCTGCCAGTAATCGGCTCTGATATAGGTCGGAGGTGGCTCCTGCCGCTCGAAGGCGATCTGACTCGCAGCCAGTTGAGCCATGCCCGTGGCCTGCTGCAAGAAGTAACCGTAGACCCGGCTCAGAACACCGCTCATCCACTCGTAGAGTTCAACGTTGGTGAACTTATTCGCCAGAAAGTCGACCGTAGCCTCGGCATACTCTGCCTGTTGGCCGGCGATAAAACGCTCCTGCCGGGCAATGGTCTTCTGCTGCATGGCTTGCTTAATCTGCCGGCCGGCGATTTCTATATCCTTCTCGGCCAGGTTCTTTTGCAGTTGCCACTCCTGTTTGCGGCGTTCATGGCTGGCACGGATGGAAGCTTTCTGAGCCTCCGTTTCTGCACGGATGGCTTCCGTTTTAGCCCCAGTTGCTAAACCACCCGCAACGGTAGATCCGAACCACCCGATGGCACTGGCCGGGTTGGTTATGTTGCCAAATCCACTCATGACCCTGGCCGCATATTGAAACTGAGCTGCCTCCTGCCTGGCGTCTTTGGCTTTCTCGTAGTTATCTATCACAGCTTCTTCATATTCGTTAAGACCAGTGTCAATCCACTCTTGAAACGTTTCGCTCTGGATTTGGGCCCGATCTTGCTGCAGCTTTGCCAGCGTCACCCCGGTATCCGCCTTGCTGACCCTAAGATCCTGCACCTTGACCCTGGCCCGGCTGAGATGCAGATCGTGGCCGGCCTGCATAAGAGTGTACGCCTCGGCATCTCGTTTTTCCTGGGCCGAAAGAAAAGCGGTTTCCATCTGCTGGGCGATGTTTACCAGCTCCTTCGCCCTCTCGACAAGCACAGGGTAACGATATGGCGTGGGTGGTGGTGAAATGGCCCGTCTCCTCGTCACGAGCTGCCCGCCACGGCCGATAACCGGCAAATTAGCCGCATCTTCCGATGCATCCGACGACTCCGAGGTCCTTTCCATGCCGGCAATGTTGCGGCCGCTTCTCAGTTTTTCCAAATTCACTTCAGCGTGCTTGTTCAGCGACTCAATTTCCGTGTTCGAATCGGACATCTCTGAGAGATCCAGTATATTGAGCACCGTGTCATATAAAGTGCGCGCCCGCGGGATCGATTCGGCGGTTTCCGTAGTGAACTCCGAGTCGGCATAATCAAGCAGGCACTGAGCAACAGACATGATGGTGAACTGCGTATAGGCAAACTTGCGTCGTCGCGCAAAGAAGTGGGGATTCAACTCCTCGCGCAGCCAGATATCCGGCGTAATCCGGGGGCGATCGGAAAAAACACTCTCCAGTTCCAGTCCATGGTAAATTTTGCGCTCTTCGGGAGCGAACTGGTAGGCATATACCGTTTGGTACCAGTCCAGCGCGGCGAGATATTCTCCCGACTGCTGAAGCTGGAGCGCAATGGCCAAGGGGACGAAATAGAAGATCTCCTGGAGCCAGTTCGGGGCCAGGTGCGGATCTTGAATCGTAATCACTTCGCCCTCATCGGTCGTGTATTCTCGTGAAATCTCATCCTCACGCTCATCAAAAAAACCTTTTATCAGCTCTTTACGTGATACAAGATCATGCTCTGACAATAGTTCAGTAATTTTAAATGACTTGGAAAGTTCGTCTGGTAAATCCGACCCATTGGTTCGTAAATGACTCAAATATCCAAACGTATTATCGTCACCATTGGCCAACTGGCGCGCCTGACCGGCTGTCAGCCGGGAACGAGCACGAAGTTCTTTGATCAGGTTTGAAAAAGAGGCGGTAGGCGGCTGTGGTGCCTCATCCTTCCGAAGACCCGGTCTCAGAAAATTCTCAGGATGATCCTTGACAAACTCGGCCGCCCGCCGCGTTTTGTAGGTGCCCATCCAGTGCCAATCCTGGTCGAAATCCGCCTCCGAATAATCATCGCTCCCGGTTGCCAGATTCCATTCCTTCACCGGATTATCATCAGGTAAGCCTTCGTCGACAGAACGTTCCATTCGCAGTGCAAAGAACAGCCCCCGCAGCGCCTCGATAGCCTGTTCCATACGAGTGGTTTTGCGTTCATCGCTGTTTTTAAAATCGAACATCAGCCGGTTGGTCAGCTTGTCGGCCAACAAAGTATGATCTGACTGATCTGAATGCTCAGCAAGAGCCCTAATAAGTGCCTCCCGGAGCTCGAACAACGCAACATGTTCGGTGGCATCGATCGCAGACTGTAATGACTGTACGATTGCCTGCATCTGTTCGGTGCGCGCCCGCAACGCATCTTCCCATCTCTGTCGTGCCCGTCTGGTCGCCCGCCAGGAAGGTAGCGCTTGACTTTTTAAATCTTCCGGCAGGATGAAAAAATCCGGACTTAAGAACAGACCCTTTTTCTTTTCTTCCTTAAGCCAGGTATCGAATTGCTGCTTTTTTGTAAATTGGACCAGAATAGCCTTGGCGTCCGCCCATTCCAACTCAGTCAGAGCCCCCGAGGATGCCAGTTTGCGAAGCCGTACCAGACGACGAAGGGCGGTGAGAGTCAGCAACATTAAGAGACTCTCCCCGTCTTGCTGGGGACTGGTTGCTCCTTCTGTGCGTGATTTGAGTACAGTTTCGAGTTCTACCCCCCCCAGGAACGCCTCAATCACCCTATCATAGGCCGCAAGCTGGTCTGGCTGGGAACCCGTTGCTTCGTCAATCTTCGCTTGAACTTCTTCAACCATTCCGGCGACTTTCCGTTCCCGGGCGTGCCAGAGATCAAATGCCACTTTACGCGTACTCGTGTCCACGATATCCGAGTCGGCAAAATCTATGGCATCACGCTGATCCGGATCAATGATCATGCGCTCGGGAATAAGATCCGGATCGATAAGTGGGATCTGGCTGTTCCCATCGGATTGTACCGGAGCTGGTTTTTCTTTCCAGCATTTCCTGAAATAATCGGCCCTCCATTTCAATAATACGGGCTGCGCCGGTGGGGAGTCAAAAGGATCGTGAGTGGTGGCGATAAGACCAAAGATATGTTCTAACTTTTCTTCAGTCAGCTCGTCCGGCTTCATGAAAAGCTCATCCAACCGGCCGACCCGGTCAATCCCCAGACGCTCGGCAAGAGAGTTGCGAGCCTGCTCCAACTCATCATCGCCTGCGGCGTGTACCATCCTAAGCTCATCATAAGAAGTACCCAGATTCGTCAGCAGGCTTTGATATGCAGTGAGAAGATAGCGTTTGTCTGCGTTCGTTGTGGTAACCGATAGCGGCTCAAGATACCTGCGCAGAATCTCGACCGCGATCCGAATATGGGCTACAGGCCGTTCACCGATCGCCCGGTTTTCCTCCTTGATCAAGCGGTCGAAAGGTTGCCAAAAAGTATCGGCAAGCCGACTGGCGACCTGATCGATATCTGATGGACTATCCGTTGAGGAGAAACTTACACGCAGTCTAGCAAAGTCGAGCAGGTCCTTCAGGTATTCCTGCAAATTAAATACTGACATTTTGTCCTCCTGTTTGATTGTTTACTATTCTGGTTAATCCAGCACCTGTAACTCCACTTCGAGCTGCACATCCGGCTCATCCTCGCTGCCATTACCAGCCATATCTCTGGCCCACACCGTTATATCATAGGAGCCGGGGCTGTCGAACTCGGCCATAATACGCCAATCTGACCAGTCGCCCTTAATGTTTTCGGCTTCCTGCACCGGGCCTTCGTCCAGGCGCCACCTGACGGTTTCTATTTTGCTCTTGCTATCACTAGCCGTACCCATGATGGGGAGGGTAAAAACATCCCCCTCTTCAGGGAAAAGCGTGATAAAAGGGTCTTGTTTTGGATAGATTAGCTCTACAGTGGGAGATTCTTCGTCAGCCGGGATGGTGACCTTAGCGGCCTCGGATGTTCTGTGTCCCACTTTATCGCGGGCAGATATCCTGATCGTATGGGGTTTCGTTCGGTCGGGCAGGGGAATTTCCGCGCGCCATTCCGACCAGTTGCCAGAGCTATTTTCAGCACGCTTTGACGAAGAGCCAAGATGCCAGCGAACCGAATTTACACCGGACTGATCTTCAGCTTTCCCTTCGATGATAGCCCGGTAGGGAGGGCCAATAGTGACATTCTTAAGATTAGCCTCCTGTACCTCGGGTCCCTCACCGTCCACGGTTACACTCACCGAATCCGTCCTTTGAACAGATTTGTTATCAGTGTGATGTTGCGTCTCTCCGCCCACCGTCTTTGACTGGCTTTCCGTAACGGTACCCTCAAGCTCGGCGGTAATATTCAATTCGCCTGATGCAGCATCTTTCACCTCATGAGACCAGTGCAGCTTATCATTCTGTTCCGAGACATGGGCCTCGTGATCTTCATCCCCGATACGGATACTAACTTTAAAACCTTCCGTGACAAAGGTGTCGAACTCAGTGGTTTTACCTTCGCCCCCGAACTTTATAAACTCTAAGGTATGCATACGGATAAAAGCAGTCCCTTCCACCCGAAAACTCGGACCGACGAAGTCGACCCTCGGTAAATTGATTGCAATACCCGCATCTGCAAATTCAGTACTTGAAGTGGAAAAGACTCGCGGACCTCCTCCGGGATCAACTCCTGGGTCTAAGGGTCCGTTTCCTGAACCTAATGGATTGTTCTTGCCTTTAATCATAATGTTTCACCTTTTTTAAATTTAAAATTGCGAAGCAAGTTTAATTTATTGTAAATAATGCCTTTACTAACCGACGACTCATATGTATATTTTTTTTCATAGCTTTCACTTGGTTTTCGGAATCCTATTCCGGCCAGGCCGGCGTTTGTCCTTCATAGCTGATGACAAAGAGGATGTCTTCAACCTCCTCGTTTTGGAAGCGATCTTTCACTTCCGTTGTGTTCGGAAGAGCCAACTCCCAGGTGCCTGTCGGGGGGATGCCGGTAAACGGCATCCAACTGGCCCCGTTCGCCCGCCGGGTGCTGATGATGCCGTCTACGGTTCGCGCTTCTCCGCCTTTGATCCTTGTCTCATCTGCAATCAAATGGAGGTGCTCCACATCGATTTCAAACGAGGACCCGCCGGTACGCACGCAGTACAGCAGGATCTGCTGGATCTCCAGCGCGCTGAGATTGGGCGGAAAGTCCTGGCGTCCCGTATCGAACTGTACCTTCATCGGTGTATCCGTTTGGTCGGGATTGTGCAGATCGTACCATTGGTCCGGGAATTGATTGCGGAAGCTGAAGGAGCGTTCAGCGCTGGCGGTGCGGTCCAGCCTCTGAATGACCCGGCGGCGGTAGTCTCGGCTATTAAACGCAGTATAATCGATGGTAATCAGCACGTCGGCGATGGTGCTGTAGTCGAATGAATTAGCTGCTTTGGGCATCTGCAGCTCCCATGTGGTATCTACCCCCATACCCTCAAATGGCAAAAACAAATCCTGCTTTTCGGGTTCCAGCTCAAGGAGGCCGCTGGCATTCGCGGGCGATGTAAAGGCGATCTCTTCCGGATCGCGACGCACGATCGCGGTCTGGAACGATTCACCCCCGATTACCACGCGCGAAATACCCGAGGCCGAAAGAGTAGCGCGTATCCCCTCCGTGGGCGGAACCAGGGCCAAAACCGACGTTCGCACACGCTTGATCAGACGCATGTAGTGGCCGGGAAAGGCTTGGTCGAAAAGCTCCATGGGGGTTTCAAAGAGAAGTACGCCCGTTTCCCGGAAGCGCTGAAACTCAAAGGGCGCCAGCCGGGCCAGTGAGAAGGTTTGCGAAAGCTGGAGTTTTCGTTCCTTCGTTTCATAAGCATACTGATCGAGCTGATAAATATCTTGCAGCAGGCGTGCCGATCCGGTCAATCCGCGCCGGTCGGATAGTTGTCCATTTTTATTCTGGGTTGCTCTGTTTTCGGTTGGTGCCTGCCAGTAGTTGGACCGGATATAGGTTGGGGGTGACTCCTGACGTTGAAAGGCAAGCTGGCGCTGCGCGAGCCGGGCCGTGGATGCAGCCTGCTGGAGGAAATAGTTGTAAACCTGTCCCAAAATACCGCTCATCCATTCATAAAGGTCGGCGTTTGTAAACTGTCCATGTGCAAGGAAATTTTTGGCTTCTTCCGCCTGATCAACCTGTTTTTCTGCAATATTCTGCTCCTGTTTCGTAATGGATACGCGATCCCCGGCAAGTGCAATCTCCTTACTGCCGATCTGCATATCTTTTTCTGCGAGACTCTTTTGTAGTCCCCACCGTTGCTCGCGACGCTCGTAGCTGGCTTTCGTAGAGAGTATATTTGCCCATGTTTTCATCTTTCCACTCGGACTGTAGCTTACACTCATACTGAGAAGCTCTGGTGGAAAACCAATAGTGGCACTAACATTATCAGGTACAGGTAATGAACCCGACATCAAGTCCAAGGCTCCTTTTTCTTTGCCCATCAACCCTTCATCAATCCATCCCTGGTACGTATCTTTTCGGATCCTGGCGCGATCCTGCTTGAGCCGGGCCAAATTTCTACTATTCTCTGCTTCCTGCACGCGCAAGCTTTGCAGTTCAACCCCTGCTTTGGCCAGGTCAAGATCTTGACCGGCCTGGATCAATGTGTACTCTTCGTCTTCCCCCTTTTCAATTGCAGAAAGAAAGGAGGCCTCGAGCTGTTGAGCCAGACCCACCAATTGTTTCGTACGCTCAATGAGAACAGAATAGCGATACGAAGTAGGTTGAACTGACACCCTGCCTGAGACCATGAGCTCATTTTCACTTCCAAACCCCGATTGCCCACCAGTTGCAACAGCTTCTGGTCCTATCATCATGGAGGGCCGTTCAAGCCCTGCGATGTTGCGTCCCTGTTGAAGCTTTAACAGATTATTCTCAGCGTGCTGGCGCAGCTTCTCGAGCATTGGATTGTTACCAAATGGGTTTCCCTCCTCGCTTTCACTATTCGCCTGCTTCAGCTCCGGTAGGTCAAACAGATCCAGTACCGCTATGTACAGACCTCGGGCTTTGGGTAACGACTCTGCCGTCTCCCTTGCAAACTCCTCATCGGCAAAATTGAGGAAACATTGCATCAGAGACAAGAGCGTAAAACGGGTATAGGCACCGGCTCGTTTCGACGTTGAGATAACAATCTGATGCGGATTAAAACTCGCCTGTAGCCAATCCGGCTCATGGTAATCATTCTCCACTTGCTCTTCAAGTTGCAGACCATAATAGGTTTTTCGTTTTTCATCAGATGAAAAGTCATAGGCATAAACGAGTTGAAACCAGTCAAGAGAAGCAAGATATTCATCCGCCTTTTCAAGTTGCAGAGCAATTTGCACAGGTACGAAAAAGAAAATCTCTTTCAGATAATTTGGCGTCGTCTCCTGATGCGGGTGATCCCCTTTCTTAACGTCAGCCTTCTCATCAAAAAGCTCCTTAATGTCTTCACTGTACTTTTTTAGTTCATCGGTAGAGCGCCGTTCGGTCAATTGGAAACCTTCGGGCAGACCAAAATTATCAGGCGGATCAGTTCTCATTCTTTTAAGATACTCTTGCGCATGCTCACGGGCAGCTTCAGGGGTGAGTCGAATATTATTCCGCAATTTTTCTGTCAATTCTTTAAATGCTGGGGTTGATTCCTGGCCGGATATACCCGATGCCCAGGTACTCGGAAGCAGGTAATTTTCGGGATACATGAAAACAGACATACCTGCCTGAAAACTCTTATATGTTCCCAGCCACTCCCATTCACGATCAAAGTCACTTGCGGTATAATCTTGTTCCTGATTAAAGATGAACTCGGGAATATCATACTTATCCAATACAGGAAGCGTATTGAATCGGCCGGAACGAACGGAAAAAAGGATGTTTTGCATGGTTTCGATTGCCTGCCGTAACCGGGTCGTTTTAAGATCGGGACTACTGCTGACATCAATCAACAGCCGTTTTGTGAGCCAGTTCGACATGTCAATATGTTCATGCTCCTCTGCTGCTTTATCCAGCATTACTTTGCGCAGTTCAGGCAGCGCGGTCTCTTCGGTCGCTTCGACGGCTTTCCGCAATGAATCCTCCAAATCTCCTCTCTGCCGGATGCGTGCTTTCAGAGTTTCTTCCCATCTGCGCCGTGCCTGGTAGCCGGAACGCCATTCAGATCGTTCTTGCTGGTTTCCTTCGTTAACATTTTCCCTGATCTTGAAATAGTCAGGAGACAGCGTCAGCGCTTTCTCCCGTTCCTTTTCCATCCACTCGGAGTACAAATGCCTGCGTTTTTGAACCTGAAGCAGGATGTTAAAGAGATCTGTCCACTCCGAATCGAGAACCTTTCTTTCCTTGTCAAGCGTGTGGCGTATGCGCAACAGGTGCAGGAAGGCCTTCAAGTCAAGGTCTGCTTCATTGAGCTGTTCTTTGATGTCAACTCCTTTTTCCCGTTCCCCGGCCAATTCCTGCAAATCGAAATCCAAATCTTCTTTCAAAAATTTTTCGACCAGCTTGTCAAAATCTTCAACCGTAGACTCATCATGCGCTTCTTCAATATCCGTTAACATGGAATTCAACTGGTGCTCTCTTTTTTTCCATAGTCCATATGCGGGACCGTCTTCATTTTTCAGGTCAGATCTACTGACCAAATCCGGATCAATAATGGGAGTTACAGTACCCCCTGTATGGTCTCGTTGTCTCCATATAATTCTCAGATATTCCCTCCGCCAGCTCAGTAGTTCCGACTGCCTGACAGGATCAGTACTGCCTGATAATGGGTCATGACGGGTATCTGCCAGTCCGAAGAGCCTTTCAAGATCATCTTCTTCGATAGTATCGCTATCAAGGATGAGGTCATCCAAATGAGCAGGCTCTATCCCCAGCTGCTTCGCCAATGATTTCCTTCTTGCCTTATTCTCCAAACGAGCTTGGTGCAGTTCTTTGTGTGAAGTCCCCAGATTTCGTAGCATGGATTGATAGGCGAGCCTACAGTAGGTTGTTTCAGCTTTGCCAGTAATTTCACCGAGAAATCTGCGAAGTACTTCAATACTGACACGTATCTGGTGAGCCGGCCGGGTAGCTATCTTGCGAACGGTTGTATCGGCGCGACTGAGCTGCTCAAAAGGCTGATGAAAAGTCTCAGCAAGTACCTGGGCATCTATATCATCGTTATCCGTAGTTTTTAATCGCCGGGTAGCCATCTTAATCAACTCCTTGAGATACGATCGACGACTGGCGGGATCCCCCTTGAATTCTGCCTTCCTCTGAGCGTGAACGGTAATAGCTTCTTGAACGTCATTGGGCTCGTCTGCACCGCTTTCAACTGCCTCGTCAAGACAGCGAAAGTGAATGGTATGCTCCCCCGGCCGGGGTATTGGAACCTCAGCCTTCCATTGCGACCAGTTACCGCTGAGATTATCGGCTTCTTTGTAGTCGTCTTCATCTTCATCATCAAGCCGCCACTCTACAACTTTCACGTCCGTTTCTTCATCCCCGGCCTTCCCCTCTATTTCAATAACGAGATCTTCTTTATCGTCGGCCGGCCAGTCAAATGTGGCATCCTGCTGGGGTGAAATAATTTCCAGCCAAGGCTTGCCGGCGTCAATCGTCGTAACACGAACAAACGTATCATTTTCATTGCCAACGCTATCTACAGCACGTACTTTAATCTTATGACTGTCGATTCCTTTCAGTTTGACATCATGACTCCATTTCGACAGCGATCCGCTAACCCGGCTGCTTGCCGGGCCGACACCCACATGCACCCGGTCAACTTCCGAATCATCGTCAGACGACCGTCCTTCTACTGTTATAGTTTTTTTACGACCGACCATTTCAATCTTGTCTCCGGAATCATGTGATGTGATCTCAATCTCCGGACCAGTGTCGTCTACCACCACGTTGATTTCACGATGATCCACTGAAGAACGGACAACTCCGTCACCCGGAATTCCGGCATGCATAGCCCTTGCCGTTATTTCCATGGTACCGCCATTACTGACGCCTCCCGTTGATCCCGTGTAGCGATTGTTGCCGATTGATCTCAACGTTTTGAATTCACCGTCACCCAACTTCACTTTCACCGAGTCCACATCTACTTTTTGTCCGCCCAGAATCTTAATTGGATCTTTTTGGCCTCTTTCAGGCGAACGGTCGGCTGTATCGTCTAAGGGTTGAGGACGGTGGGGATCGTTGGGACGGCCTCCTCCCGGAGGCTTGGGAATAACGGGGCCACCCCCACCCCCACCACCTCCTCCGCCGCTATTTATTTTGGCCCAGGCTTCAACGGTTACGGAGACCCCCTTGGGTCCCACAGTATGATCACTATCTTTTGGCGGCGAAATGATATTTACATGAATTTGTACTGACATAATTTGTCTCCTTTTTTTAAATACGTGATATAAAAATTATTCTATCTGCTCTTTTTTGTTTTTGCTTTCCTATAATCTTTTCTCTCTACCATTCTGGAATAAATCCCCCTCCTGATGCTGGTGGATGGTATTCCCTCCTTCCCTTTGGGAATCGAGTATCACGTTCTTCGGGTAATCCAATATTGACATCAGAAAGTCCGCTATACATGGATCTACCCAAATCTAGTGCATCTCCAAATAGGGGTATAAGGCCAAGTATATCAAGAGCAGCAGCTCCTTTATTACCTTCTTTTAAATTTAGCCCTGCGGAAGCTATTCCTGCACCTGTTCCAAGGAATGGAATCCATTTAGGTGTTTTTTTTACAAACTGACCTGCACGTTTTACAGTAGTGCTAGCAGCACCACTCGATGCCGGTCCGAATTTTGCTTCTCCCAAGATCCGAGCCTGTTCCGAACCGGGTTTATATACTTTAGGCTTCTTTGTATCTGGTGGTGGGTTTCGTCTCCCTCTTCTCTCAGCCTGCCTGCGTGCCTTTCTGTCCTCTTCTCCTTCCGCGGATAGCTGTCTACTCGACT
Source organism: Fodinibius roseus (assembly GCF_900129315.1). Classification (GTDB taxonomy): domain Bacteria; phylum Bacteroidota; class Rhodothermia; order Balneolales; family Balneolaceae; genus Fodinibius; species Fodinibius roseus. The sequence goes on along the minus strand of NZ_FQUS01000010.1, from coordinate 80,104 downwards.
TATGTGTCATCTCATCGGCACCGGCTGTTTTACCTGCCCCCGGGGTCTCTCCGCCAAAAACCGTACTGAAAATTGCTGCAAAAATTTGCCTTTTGATTCCTCTACCCATTTTACTCAATAAGCCGGGTGTTAGATTGATATTTCCACCGGATGCTCCTTGGCCAAAACTCTCTTCTGCTGATCCTTCATCAGCCCTTCCCTGGATTGAAATTCGAATGTCTAAGCCTTCGGTCAGGTTGTCTACAGAATCTGCTTCTTGACTTTCTGAGGACTGCGAGAATGATAACTCGTCCCTTTGTTCTGGCGGAACATTTTGTACACCAACAGAAACCCCATCGGCGTCAATTTTGACTCCAGGGTAAACTGGCTGATCATCAGATTGAGTGCCATTAGGATCTGTTAGTCTTAATGGATTACCACGCACATAGCGATACAAATTCAACCCATCCACGGTCCCGGCCGGGTCGCAACTCATCCACCGGCCCAGCCAGGGCGCGTAATACCGGGCCCCGTGGTAGTAGAGCCCGCTCTCGGGATCCCGCTCCTTGCCGGTGAAGCGGTAGCGTTTCTTGGCAAAACTGCCGAAGCTGGTTTCGCCGTACGGGGTGTATTCCTCGCGGCTGATGAAGCTGCCGTCGCCGTTCATGACGAGGTTGTTGCTGCCGAGGTGGTCGCCCAGATGGTACTGAAGCGACGGACCTTTATCATCCGGGTGCTGATCCCCCACGCGCAGCAGGGCGATGCGCTTCTGGCCGTCCATAATATGCAGCCGGCTATTCTCTCCGCCGGCGCCGTTCTGCTGCCAGCGGTGGTGCTCAAAGGCACGGTCCACATAGACCCTACACTCTACCTGTCCGCCCTGCTTGCGGACCAGCTTCTTCACTCGCTGGCCGCCGGCATCATATAAATAGTGAACATAAACCGATGGCTCGGCATCACCGGGCTGGGTTCGGAATGCCTTCATTCGATTGCTGTGATCCCACTCAAAATGCCGCTCGCTGTTTTCGCGGATGAGATTGCCGCAGGCGTCATAGCTGTAATCATATCTTCGCTCGCTGTCGCTATTGCCAATTCTCAGGGTACTCAGGCGGTTATTCTCCTCTTCCGGGTCCAACTGCCGGGTAAAGCGTCCGCCTTCCGCTATATGATTCAAGGTTTTCATGTTCCCGGCCGGGTCATAGGCGTACTGCTGCTCATAGGCGCGTACTTGGGTCGGATCGCTGCAGAGCGGTCCGGCGTCCCAAAGCGGATTATTCCCAGGCCGGTCGCACTCGCGGCCTGTTGCCGAGGTCAGCCGGTAGAGCGGATCGTAGGTAAAAATCCGATCGAGGGCGTCGGCACCATCTTGGGTGTCGGGAATGCCTGAATCGGGCCTCCGGTTCTGAATCCCCGTAACATTGCCCGCCAGGTCGTAGTCATACGCATAATCCTGCAGTGGAGCACCATCCGGCTTATAGGTAAGAGCGTCCGGTTTCTCATACCGTTCCGTGCGCAGACGGGCCAGGCGGAAGGTCTTCGGATCGTAGGTATAGCGGGTCATAAGGCCATTTCCCAGGGCCATCAGCGTTCGCTGTCCCTTCGCATCGTAGGCAATGTGTTCGACGAAAAGTTCATTGTCCAATGTGACTTGCTGCAATGCTCCGGCGCGGTTGTACTTTGGTTGCATTTTCTTGCGTTTGCCCTCTGCATCTTCGGGATAGTACATGGATTGGACCCGGTTCAGGGCATCGTAGGTCGTGGAAGTCCGGTACTGGGTCACGTCAAGAAGATCGCCGGCATATTCTGTCAGCCCCATCTCGTCCGGCGGCTGCCAGTCCACCCGGAACGTTTCGACCTGCCCGGCGGTGTCCGGGTCGCCTGTAAAGACCTCCAGTATCGTTTCATCGCTTATGACCTTCCGTGATTTCTCCAGGAGGTTGCCTTTGAAATCATAACGCTCGAATGTGGTTAGTCCGGCCTCATCATAGTGCTTAACCAGCTTGCCCAACAGGTTTGCGCTAAGCGCTTCTTCGTCCGATCCCGCCCCGGGGGTGTCTCCATAGATCAGACGCTCCCGCATCGTAAGGGGCTCATCAACCCCATCCCGTCCCCAGACATGAACCGGTCGCTGAAGGTGGTCATAACTCTGCAGGATGAGAGCTCCCTTGCTGTCGCGCCGCTCGATTTCATTACCGGCCGCATCCAGCACCATGCGCCGGATACCGGCGTCAATACTTTCGGTGCGGAGCGGATTATCTGCCAGATCGTATACGTGCCGGAAGGCCTCGCGGGCCAGGGCATCCGTCGTCGTAAGGAGATTGCCCCGGATGTCATAGATCGATTGCGTTCGGACTTCTTTCATGGGCGGAAGCGGGTCATCCTCATTTTCGGGCAGCGTCCGGTTGCGTTCAATCACTTCTACAGTACGGCCTAAAGCATCAACCGTTTCACTCACCGGGGTATCCCAGTGGTGGTGATAGGAATTGCTTTCTTCTCCATGCGTTCGCCCCGCGTTGTCGTTTGCGTCGTAGGTATAGGTTTCCCACGGGGAGGGTTCAAAGGATTTCGGATCGGTCAGATCGTGCGGGATACCTCGAATTACGCGCTGTTTGGACCCGTCGGGTTGAACGATACGGATGACTTCACCCCTCGGATCGTAAAATTTCCTTACTTTTTGACCGAACTGTGTCTCCGCGGGCGGTATAAAGGCCCATCCTGTAGAAAAGAATGGCTCGTACTGCTCGACGACCCTGCCTTTGTTGTCGTAGATCTTCCAGCCGCTTACAACAACATTGGGATGTTCAGGACCGTCATTTCGGGTTCCCGTAACCTCTTTTCGCATGTTTTGAGTATCTTCCTGGTCACGCGGCAGCACTCCTCCGCCGAACGCTTCATCGCCAAAGCGTACATCTTCTCCCCGGGAGCGAGTTTGCAGCAGCCGGCCGAAACCGTCTGAGTACTCGACAGTCTCAATGGTTTCTTCCGGATTCTCCGTATCGGTATCCCGGGCATGATGCACCCGCTTAGTGGTACGAACGGAAACCGGCTCTCCCCGCTCGATGAAAGCCCTGAAATCGTATTTCAGTCGCGTGCCGGGGGTTTCCGGGGTGTCACCTGTGTCTTCGCCTTCCTTCCCCATCACCGCTTTGCTTTCCAATTGTCCGAGAGGTGTAAAGGTAAAGGCGGTTCGGTTTTGGTTGGGACCGGTAACCAGTCGGGGCTGCATCGTGCGATAGTCGTAGTTGGCTTTGGTAATGAGTCCGGCCGGATCTTTGACTTTTACCGGCAGCAGGTCAAAAGCGTCGTAGCCGATCGTTGTTTCATTACCCAGAGGATCCCGCACTGCTCTTCGAAGTCCCCGGGGATGATTGTTAGCCTCGTCCTGAACATCATATTTGCACTGCTTGGTAACAGCAAAATATCCTTCGGCCGAGTCAGATCCGTCGCGGTAAATATATCCGGCCCGTTTGGGCAGTTGCTCCTGATATTTTTGAGGATATTCCGATGTCCACTCTGGTGGACCGGGCGTAAAACAGGGTGGTCGTCCATTATCATCTGGCAGAGCGGAAGCATCCCGATAAGCGCTTTCCAAGATGGCATCCGTCAGGACCAGCGATTTGGAACGAACGAGGGCGCCAAAGTTTCCAAGTTGTCCAAGCTTAAGTCCCTCAAAAGCCTCTCCGTCGTAGAAATGAATCTTCTGGCCAATTACATTAAGCGCGGAATCATTAACCGGTAGCGCCTTCAGCTCCAAAAGAGGCTGACTCCCATCATTTTCAATTTCGTAAGTTGTGGTCTTCGACACCCGATCTGCAATATAAATATTAGCATCTACATCTATGCGCTGGGCATACTCCGTAGTCGTACGGGTAGCGAGGAACGGTTCACCAGGCGTAGCATCCGGACTGCGCCAGCCGCGGGGACAGGCGATCTTTGTCTGCCGGCGGGACTGTCCGAACTCGTCATAATCTTCGGTGAAGGTAACCTTGGTCATGGGATCGTCGCCGCGCTCCCACCGGGTGGTCCGGTCAGCCAGCTTATGAGGAAAGAAAATCCGCCGCCGGCCGGTTGACTCCCCGTCCGTCGGCTCTTCTTCACGCACGCCGTAGAGTGATTCGGTAACGGTATAAGGACGGGGCTGACGCTCCGTGCCGTCAAGGGCGTAGAGTTCAGTACGAAGTTTATTCCCCCGGAGCGATCGCAGCGCGTCCCGCCGGTCCCGACGCGGAAGTTCCTTGAGAAAATTCGTCACAGCTGCGGGGCGGTCAAACATCGGGGAATCTTCCGGCCAGAATTCTTCACGATAGTCGACCTCTTCCCAATCACCCGATGCATCCCGTACCGGTCCCTGATGGAACCAGGTTCTTTTCAGCGTAGGAGGTGAAAATTGCTGCGGTTCCTCCGCTCCAACCCGGTTGAAATCGACGTGCTCGCCATGCATACCGGAACGATTGTAATCATCAAAAACCTCTGTATCCATCTGTTCTACGAGACCAAAACCCCGGAATTCACGCTCCTCTCCATCCCAGTAACCGTGGTGATACCGGTATTCGGACGTAAGCTTTCCGCCGGATAGCTCGTCGATGACTTCTACCTGAGATACTACCTGCACGGGAAACGGCAGCGTTGTTTTCCACCGGGTTTCGGGCTGCTGCTGGTCTTCGCGATAAAATCGGGTGGAAGAAGCGTACCGCACGCGGGTTATAGCACCTAGGTTGTTGTCCATTTCGTCAAGCAAATACGGTTTGGTCCCGCCCGTGAAATCCAGGAAAAACAGGTGATCGCGTCCCGTGCCCTGCGCGTTTCCGCTCCACAACAGACCGCTGATGCCGTTGCCGAGCAGGTCTGCGAGTCGGACATCCTCCTGATTCGAGATCGGCGGCGTCCCTGTGATCTCGATCGGTTCTTCGCTCCAGCTGTTTCCGCTCTTATTCATCCAAAGCGATACCTTTCCATTATCTACGTAGATCAGATCGGCCGTACCGTCGCCGTCCACATCACCAATCAAAATGCGTTCGGGATCATAACCGAAAGGAAAACGAGGACTGTTTCGCATTACACTCCTTTTGCCCCAGCTTCCGTGCCCGAGGTTGGGCCAGTACTCGATATTGCCGTCGTGAATCAGCACGATATCCTGGAGTCCGTCGCCCGTCATATCAGCCCAGCGGACCCGCGCATCGGTAAAGGTAACATCCGGAAAGTCTTTGACCGGTCGACGTTTCACCCGGCGGTGTTCATGCCAGCCTTTTTCCGGATCGTTAAAGAAATAATCAAAGCTGCTGCCTGCACGTACAGCATCGGTCACCCCGTCTCCGTCCAGATCCACCATCTTAACGTCCGGACCTTGCAGGTTCACACTGGGTGCCTGCTTATAACGCTGAAAAGAATCCCGGTCCCATTTTCCGTCGGGCTGAAGTGGATAGTATCCGGACTGCCGGTCTTTATCGACCATCAGATCGATGCGACCGTCGCCGTCAGCATCGATAAGCTGGACTCCGGGATCAGAGAGCGTGAGTCCGGCCGGGGCCTTGTCCATCCGGCGGGGACGATCGAACCTACCGCCGCCCAAGTTGCGCCAGTAGCGGACCGTTCCATTCATTTGCAGCACGTCCGGCAGTCCGTTGCCGGAGAGGTCGGCTAACTCCAGATCCGGGCTGCCAAGCGATTCTGCCGGAAGCTCCTCACCATCAACCGGGAAGAAATCCCGATTCTCCGGCTCGAATTGTGAGTAGCTGAATTCCAGCGGCGGAAGCCTTTCGGTTTTATCGCCGTCGTGGCCGACGACATCAATCCTGTTGAGTAAAGAAACATCATTCAGAGAATCCTGCTGATAGCGAAGATGATAAGTACGGACCAGGCGTCTCTTCTCTGCTTCTGTATGCGTTTCAATATGAGTGCACCGTTTGCGCGTGCGAATCTCAAACCCAGACCGGTATTGTGAAAAGGGATCACGACGTTCTTCATAATGAAAGGTAACTCCGGCAAGAAACTTTGTGGTTTCCTCTTCGGAATAGTCCGCATAGCGAATGCGCTTCAGGTAGAGCTGATCCCAGTGGTGCGGACCTTCCCTACCGGCGTCTCGTTCATATTCGTAAACGATTCGGTTGCCAAAAGGATCCATGGTCTCGGTAAGCTTCCAGGAAAAAACGTTGGATCGTTCAACGGGATCGGCTACGACAGCCGGATCTTCTCCCGCAGCGACCGGCGTTCCATAGCGACTCGCCAGCCCGTCTTTACTTCGAACCTCCCAGTAGTCACTGTCGGCATCGTGATGGCGGATAATTCGGGCAAACAGTCCTTCTGTTCGCGGGCGATAGCGCGTCTGTCTCGCCAATTGTTCTATCGCCACCAGGTCTTCAGCACCCGAAAGGATAAAGGTGTCCTCTGTTTCATCATAAACAGGAACACCTCTTGATGTCTTTCGGCTCACACCGGGAACGCTCATCTTCCAGCCCAAACCAAACGGCCCGTTGCCATTTCCGGTGCTGTATGCCAGGCTCAGTTCGGGGTGAAATTCATTTCGACCCGGTGGCACCTCAATCGGTATGGTAAAATTACCCGTCCCGGTGAAAAGGTCTGGTGAAAATTTCTCTCCGATACCACTTAAGGCACCGCCACCCCTGGGGGTAGTAATTACATCTGCAGGCGTGCTTGAGTTATTACCCATTATTAAGTCTTTCTTATTTTACTTTTAGATTTCTTCTCCCCGGAAAGACACATACTTATGCTTGTCACCATATCTTCGGCATTCGGCAACGCTCAGATATTCATGGTAATGTTCCTATACCTTTACCTCGAACAGCTACCTACATACTTAAAAAAACTTACAGGTTTTTGATTAACCAGCCTCCGTTTTTACTCCTTTTGTAATAACAAACTCGCCGGGTACCCTGTAACTCCTTTCATTGCGATACTGCCTGATGGAATCCAGATATTCCTGGCAAACCTCTTCTCTGATTTGATTGTCAAACTTCTGGTAGGCCAGGGCCACAGCTCCTCCCAGAAAAGCGGCTACGCAGGCCTGCTCGTCATTCCGAAAGTGCAGTTCATAAGAAAAACGTTTTGATTTCGGTTCCTCAAACCCCGCCTCTTTAAAAGCTTTTGAGAGTGCATTGCCTGTGCCCATCTGAAAAAAAAGCGGACACACATCCGACTGTACGCGCCGGTCCACAATGGCAAAGATTTCGGCCCAGCCGCAATGTCTGCGCTCGCCCCAAACGAGTGCTGCCGCCCGACCGCCGGGTTTCAGCACCCGGAACATCTCCTTCAAGGCTTTTTCAGGATGCGGGAGATACATCAATCCCAGCGAACAAATCACTACATCAAACGAATTTTGTGGCAGATCCAGATCCTCGGCATCCATACGACGGAAGGAAACGGTATCCATGCCTTTCTGCTCTTTCTCCGTTCTGGCCTTTTCAATCATCCCTTCGGATAGATCGACACCCGTAACTGATCCGCCCGGGTGGACGATCTCAGCCACCGGCATCGTAACCAGGCCCGTGCCACAGGAAATATCCAATATTTGCTCCCCCGGCTGAGGGTCGGCTTCCGCCAGCAAACTTTCCTGGGCCGGCCAGAGCTGTTCCTGCCAGCCCGTCGCGTAGTGAGGAGCGGCTCTGTCCCACCCGTAGCGCTGTATGCGTCGTTGCAGACTCGGTTTCATGGAAAAAAATTGCTTTGGCGACTTACGGAATGATTGATTTAACCAAGATCAAATGGCTGTCCATTTCTATGTCTCATGTTGTTCAACAGTGTTTTCCCATTCCCTCAAAAGCCTCTTTAATGGTTATTGGATCATCCACAATTACTTATGATTTTTTACCACAGATTAGCACCAATGAAATCCGTGGCTAATTATGGTTACAATTGGCCGTTCACTGGCGTAATATTCTGATTGACCCGGAAAAAATTATCGGGATCATACCTGGCTTTTATTTCTTGAAGACGTTCATAATTGTCGCCATAGGTTGCCCGAATTCGTTCCTCCCCTTCTTCCATCATAAAATTCAGATAGGCTGCACCAGCGCTGTAGGGATGAATTGCTTCCCAGTAATCCCGGGCCCAGCTGGTAATTTTTTCATTTTCCTCGGGATCCGGGGATACGCCCGCAATAACCATCGACCAGTTGACATCGCGATAATTCCAGGCCATGTCATCCGGATCTTTTTCATGTACAACCCCGTTAATCGGATACAAGTGCATCGTGGAATGAGTGGTTGGCACTTCGGCGAATTCGAGATGCTCATTAATAGCCTCATCAGTAAGTTCACGGATAAAATCACCCTTCCAGTACCACTGTAAACCTTTGGGATACAAATCATCAAACATAGCCTGTAGAGCCGGATAAGGCATGGGACCCACATGCTCGAAAAGCGGCTGCTCAACCTCCCGGGCTTCTTGGAGTACCGACTCCGGATCTCTGCGTGAAAGAGTAAAACACCACATCAGACCGCAAACTTTCTCCCCGTGTATTTCCGGAGGAAAAGGATCACCCGGCACCTCAGCTGTCAGGAAAAAAGCATACACGTCTTCCGGTGCATTGGGCAGCCAATCGCGGTACCAACGCATCATCTTTTCCGTTTGGTCGATCCGCCAGAACATCGGCCCGGCTACGACCGTATCCACCGGATGGAGCTGGTATTTAAAAGAGGTTACTACCCCAAAGTTTCCTCCCCCGCCCCGCAAGGCCCAAAAAAGATCTTCATTTTCATCTTCACTGGCGGTCACAAAACTCCCGTCGGCCAACACCACATCTACTTCAACCAGATTATCGACCGTTAATCCATATTTTCGGCTGAGATAACCGTGACCGCCCCCGAGTGTCAAGCCCGCAATTCCTGTAGTTGATATAATTCCACTGACGGTGGCGAGACCGAATGCATGGGTGGCATGATCCACATCCCCCCAGGTGCAACCGGCTTCTGCGCGGACAGTTTTTTCTTCGGAGTCCACGCGAATGCCGTTCATTCGGGACAGATCAATCACCAGTCCGCCGTCGGCCAACGCCAGACCGGGACCGTTATGTCCGCCGCCGCGAATGGCTGTCAATAAATTATGCTCGCGAGCAAAATTCACGCATGTAATCACATCCGCCACATTGCTGCAGTAGACAATCAATGCCGGCTTTTTATCGATCATGGCGTTATAGATCGACCGCCCCTCGTCGTAGTTTTCATCTTGTCTGGTTATGATCTTTCCGCGAATTTGACCGGCAAACGTATCAATCTCTTCGCCACTTAGCGTATGTATCTTCCCATTCAGTTGCTCTGCTTTTATTGTCTCCATCTGTTTATCTATGGTTTCTATTGCAATTTATTTAGTTTAGAAATGTTACAAATAGCGAGTCGCGGCCTACAAATATCCGAGCCATTTCAGGAAGTCCGGGATTCGAGCCCGTTTTAAATGAGATGCCCGGCTGAAGTCTATTGCTTTCGGTGCCGTTATCCGGCCCATTTAGTGTGATCACGCAATAGGCCTCTCCCTCCTCCTGGCCAACAGCATTGCCTTCATCATCTACGGTAAACACCGCAGTATCGGTCGACTCCCACTCCCAGCCCCAGTTTTCCCCGAGCTCGTCAAGTGGAACTCTGTCTCCGGATTTGGTCAGGGCCAACCCGGTAAATGTAACTGTTTCTCCCACTTCAACAGTGGCCTCGCCACTGTCTCCATCCAGCTCGATGAGTGCATCAACAATCTGAGGTTTTGGTTCTTCTGCGCTCGTACTACTGTCGCATCCTATCAACAACCATGTGGCTGCCAGTAGAACAGCGGCGAAACTGGTAAAACATTGCTTGAAACACGGGTTTGGATCTTTCATAATCATCATCCTTGCTTTTTCTGTTATGTATAATGTTTAGCTCGTAAAACTGTTGCTCAGAACAATAAGCTCAATTTCTTTTCTACCTGACGGCAAAAGCCTCAACTGTCTCGCCGAACGTTTTTTTGTTTTTGGATTTTATGAGCTCAAGTATGAATACGCTCAATTGCTTATCTAAAACCTACTACAGGATACCAAAAGCCCAAAAAAAGAGAAGTCAACAATGGGTATACATTGACAGATATTCCGTAAATAAGAAGTAAACAAAGGGAAAAGCCCCAAAATACCGTGCGGAAGAGGCCTTATCTTAGAAAGGGTGAGAAGTTGGGGGACTTAAAAGAGAGAGGCAGGTCTTTGGTATTCAAAATACTAAATCGCGAGGCTCTCGTCACGCACGACTCAGCCTTGTTACTTACGTCTCACTTGCCTCTTTTTCGATATCCATCATAAACTCAGTGAGATTTTCTTCCGTTTCCATATTCAGCTTTTTACGAAGACGGTAACGAGCCGTTTTTACACTATCAGGAGTAATCCCCACAATGACCGCGATTTCTTTGCTTGTAAGGTTCAATTTAACGAGGGCCGAAAGACGGAGCTCGTTCGGTGTGAGGTCAGGATATTGTTCTATGAGGGTATCAAAAAAACCGGAATGCACCTCTTCAAAATAGATCTGGAACTGTTCCCAGTCCTCATCCAGGTTAAAGCTGTAATCGACCAGGTTTTTGAGCGATTGCAAATCGCGCAAGGCTTCCCCGTTACCCTGCTGATCCATGTTGCTGATGTACTCTTTCAACTCTTTCATCGTCTCATTTTTCTGTACCAGATGGAGTGAGTGCGTAGTCAACTGCCTGTTCTTAAATGCGAGATCCTGTTCCAGTTTCTGCTCTTTCAGGCGTGTATTCTCAAGTTCTGTTCGGTTCTTTCGGATCTTCAGGCGCTGTCGGTTGTATATCAGGACCCCGATAATCATTATAAGAATCAGCCCCGAAATAAGGGCATTCCGAAGCAACTGAGCTCTCTCCTGTTTTGTCCGGAGCAATGCTATTTCCTGCTCTTTCTGCTCAGTCTCGTAGCGGGTTTGCATTTCGGCAATCTGTTTCTCTTGTGCTGTATTAAAGAGACTGTCCTTTACCGCGGTTAATTCTTCCTGGGTACTAAAGGCACTGGAATAGTCGCCCTGCTGCATATAGGCCTGGACAAGGAGCTCAAGCGTAGATTCCATTCGCTCCAGCGATCCCGATGCTTTAGCTTGATCCAGGGTTTCCCTGCATACTGCAACAGCATCTTCAAATCTCTCCTGTACTAAAAAGTTCTGAGCCAGCTTGTTGCTGGTGATGAGAGTACTCTCGGAATAACCTATCTCTGCATAGATTGAGTTAGCCTCCCGGAAATATCGGTTAGACTGTTCAATATTACCCTGATCCTGATATAATTCGGCCAGATTCTCAAGTCCCTGGGCCTCCAAAAATCGGCTGTTTTCAGCTCTTGCTATCTCAATCTGCCGGTTATTTAAAGCTATAGCCTTCTCAATAAGATCCTGATCCTGGTACGCCGAACTCATGTGCAGTAATATTGTAGCCTGCGCATGGCTACTGTTTATTCTTTCGGCGGCATTCATCGCTTTTTCATAGTTTGAGAGCGCTTTTTTTATACTATCGCGCTCTTGGTATAGAATTGCAATCCCGGCGGCTGCGGTCGACATCTGTCGGTAGTTTTTTATTTCCCTGCCCAGTTCATAAGCCCGTTTATAGAAAGTACTGGCCTCGTCTTTATCATCACGGTAGTCATAGACAGTACCAATATAATAGAGTGTTAAAACCGAGCCATTTTGATCTCCCTCTGCATCTCTGATCCGGAGAGCCTCAAAAAAATTATCCAACGCCTTACTGTAATTTTCCTGCCCTGTGTAAAACCTGCCTAATGCATGTAAAACCGCAGCTTCTTCAAGCCGATATCCCTGTTCCCGCGTTAATTCCAGCGCCTTGAAATAATATTCCAAAGCTTCAGCTTCCTGCTCTTGTATCGAATGGTAAAATCCCAGTTTTCTGAGACTCTCGATCTGCAGCTTCCCGGCTCCCATCCGCTCCGAAATACTCTGTGCCTCTTCTACCTGATTGATTGCTTCTCCGATGTCTGTCTGACGTGTGTATCCACTGAGTTCCAGCAACAGTTCGGCCCGCTGTAATCCGTGACTATCATGTAATGCTTCTTTCAGGCTATCAGCTTCAGATTGACCATAGATATGGCAGGGAATAAATAATAAAATCGATAATGCAAGAAAAAAATAATCCCTAAACATATATTAAGTAATGAAAGAATAACATATCGCTAATCTGGCTTTAGCGTTATTTACGATAATCCCTTTTAAAGAGTAAGGAAATTCGTTTCTCTTATTAGTAAGAGCTTTCCGGAGGGTGTTCCTTACAAATTTTTAAAAAAGATTATGCTGCCCTGCCTGAAAAAGCCCTTTCCAGAGTTTCAAATAACTATATTCTGGACCTTAATCCCTCATTTTTAAGTAAAATAACCCCATTCGCATGTATAATATTAAGGATAGAAACCGGAAAGTCCAGTCTAATCCAGTAATATCTCTAAATTATTGTTACTATTTTCCCGGATAAATACTCCCGGGCCAACCCTTTTCTTGAAATCCATTCTTATCCCAAGGGACCTTTGCAAAACCATTGTTTTGCCAATAGCTATATTTCCGCAATTTCAACATCCCTTTGGACAGTGTATATATACACTGCCTATATATACACTGCGATTTTAAATTCGCTCAGGCTTGGATATTCAACAAGACCCCCGGTTTTCCAGAGCCCTCCCCCAACTCGGTCTCCGTCTCCAGAGTTTCGAGATCCAGCGTGATGTCCCTCTGATCCGATTCACTATTTGTAGTTTTACATGCAGCGAGGGTCAGAAATAGCACCCCGAGTGCTGCTGCTGATACGCTTTTGAACAATATGTTTCATAGTTATAAGATATTTTATGGTTATCACCTCCTTTTATTTTTTACTTAAACATATTTAACTCTGAAATCTGTTATAGAGGGCAATCAGCAATCCCCTTCTACTCAACAGCAAAAGCATCAACGGGTTTATCAAATGCTATAAAAAGCACACAGGGCTCATTGGATTCACATGATGCTGTATGTGGAAGTTCGGGTGGTCCATAGGCGTACATGCCCGGAGTAATGACTGCAGGATCCTGTCCCTCATAATTCACTTCCATTTCTCCCGATATTAATACCATTCGTTCAGCCGAATGATGCCAGTGGTTAGGTACTGCCGTATTTCCCTGCATCTTAAAAAACACATCTGCATCTGGTTTTGCAGGGTCACCTTGTAAAACGGCTATTCTACAACTGTTCGGCATAAATTCCGGGCACTGTCCCCACGCAAGACGTTCGTCATCAGCAATCCGGGTAAAGGCACGCTCGTTTGTCTGTGCCAGCATGCTTGCTGGAATTAAAAGCATAAAAAAAATCGCTGTGAAATGATATTTTATTTTACGCATAGTATAATTCTGGTTTGTTTGTTAGTTTGTTTGTTTTATTATTAATAACAATACTGCATTATGCTATTGAGATATCCTCTCATTATATAAAGCTGAAAAAACGGATAGACGCTATCATATAAATCCGAAAAAAACAGTTTCAACAAATAATTTAGTCCGCGGAGAGATTAGAGAGGTATTAATCTCACAACCGAATGTTGCCAAAGGGTGATAAACCATGGACACAGCCAAGATCACAGAGCTGCTTAAAGCTCATTCATCAGGAGATCTGCAGGCTCTTGACGAGCTCATGCCGCTGGTGTACAAACAGTTGAGAAAAATGGCCCATTACCGTCTGCTTGGCGAACGCCCGGGCCACACGCTCAACACCACCGATCTGGTCCATGAAGCATACTTAAAGCTGGTTCAGTTCAATCGTATCAACTGGGAAAACCGGAGCCATTTTTATGGAATGGCCTCTCAGATAATGAGAAATATTCTCGTCGATTACGCCGTCAAAAAAAAGGCCCAAAAGCGAGGGGGAGACCGACAGCGGGTCACGTTGGGAAAACAGAATCTCGCTACCGAAATAAATTTACACGATATACTCTCCATCCACCAGGCCCTGGAACAACTTGCTAAGATAGATGAACGGCAAGTGCGGGTTGTCGAGTGCCGGTTTTTTGGCGGTATGACGCTCAAAGAAACTGCCGAAGCCCTGGACATATCTACCGCAACCGTCAGCCGGGACTGGAAAATGGCCCGAGCCTGGCTGAATCGTGAATTAGCGGGTAGTCAAACGAACTGATATCATGGAAGATGGAATGCCCCATCAATACTGGCAGAAACTGAAGAGGATCTTTAATGAAGCACTGGAATTGGAAGATACTGAACGTGAAGCCTATCTTGATAAAGCGTGTGGTAGAAATCTAAGTCTCAAAGAAGAAGTATTATCGCTGATTGCCGCATACGACACACCCGGAGTTCTTGATCCTCCACCGGAAGGACTCACAAGCTCCGTATTTTCCCACCATACAACCGATGAAAAAAAGGGAGAACAAGTGGGACCTTATAAAATCATTGAGGTATTGGGACATGGAGGGATGGGCAGCGTGTACCTTGCAGAACGTGCCGACGGCCAGTTTGATCGACAGGTAGCGCTCAAACTACTTCGAACCGGTTTCACTTCGGAAAATCAGACCCGACGTTTCCTGGCCGAACGGCAGATTCTGGCCACACTGAATCATGAAAATATCGCGCGCTTACTTGACGGGGGCATTACCGTAGACGGTCAACCCTGGTTTGCCATGGAACATGTCGACGGACAGCCGATTGATGGGTATTGCAATACGCATCTTCTCCCGATTAAAGAAAGATTAATTCTTTTTCATAAGGTTTGTGAAACCGTCCAATATGCACATCGTAAATTGATCATTCATCGCGATGTAAAACCCTCCAACATCCTGGTTACTAACGATGGCACCATAAAACTACTGGATTTCGGTATTGCCAAAGTTCTTAACCCGGAGGAATTATTATCGAAATCTCCTCCGATCACGCGTACCGGCCTGATGCCCCTAACCCCGGCCTATGCAAGTCCCGAACAGGTCCGGGGAGAACCTGTCACCACCACCTCCGACATCTATCAGCTCGGGATCGTACTTTACGAATTATTGTGCGGATGCCGTCCCTACGAGGTTTCCGGCAAAACCCCAGGTGAAGTGGAGCGTATTATCTGCGAAGAGCAGCCTGCCCGTCCGAGTACTGCTATTACAAACATTCTGTCGGAACAAAATAATACTAAACATCTGCTGCCGAATATCAGCCGTGACAGGCAGACAGAAGCGGCCCAACTCCGGAAACGGCTCACAGGTGATCTGGACACTATTGTATTGAAAACACTGCGGAAGGAACCAGATCGCCGCTATGATTCCGTCGAACAGCTGTCCACCGACATCCGCAATTTTCTGGAAGGTCGGCCGGTTACAGCCCACCCGGATTCCCTGGGATATCGGATCCAAAAGTACGTCAAACGACACCGATGGGGAGTAGCCGCTACTGTTGCAATCTTTTTCTCTCTTATAATGGGTACCAGCGTTGCCCTTTGGCAGGCAGAAAAAGCAAATCAAGCGGCCGAACTGGCTCAAAATGAAGCTGAAAAAGCTACCAGGGCGTTAGCCGAATCCGAGCAATCCCTTGCAAAAGCGGAATCGCTGCATGAGTTCCTGATGGAACTTTTCTGGGCGGCAGATCCGAATCGGCCACCGGACGAACTTCCGGGTACCGAAGAACTACTGGAGCTCGGAGCCCGACAGGCTCTTGATGAAGAACTTGGCCAACCTGCTGAGCGTTTGGGTATGTTAAACGTAATCTCAGAAATTTATCTGAGGCAAGGATGGACCGAAGAAGCCCGCCCGCTTCTGGATGAGGCCATAGACCTTGGAAACAAACGACAAAACGAGTGGCCGCAGGATCTGGCCCGGGCCCTGCAGTTAAAGGCAGATTTGAACAGACAGGAGGGAAAGGTAGATCAATCGAGAGCTTTACTGATTGAAGCAACAGAAATCCTTGAACGTTTAAAGGACAAGCACTGGAGGCGCTATGCCGATATTCAAGCTGACAGAAGCTACGTGGAACGGCTTGACCAAAACTATAAACGGGCAATACGTATACTCGAACCGATCTATGAAGAAATTCAAAATCGCAACGATGCGGATCTTGAATTAAAAATGGACATCCTCAATTTTCTTTCTGGTTTTTACAGCGTAGTCGGACGCCTTCATGAAGCAGACAGGATACGAAATGAGAATATAAAAATCATAGAAAAACTGGAGGGAAGCGAAAGTCTTAATTATGGCATAAACCTTATGAACAGTGTCAGTTTAAAATATAAATTGGGACAATTCGATATTGCTGAGAAAAGAGCCCGGGAAGCCATTTCTATTTTTAATCATATCTATGATGAACCGACCGGTGTAGAAAGCGTTGCATATGGAGCATTGGCTGCGACCAAATTATATTCCGGTCAATTTGACGAAGCGCTCTCTGCTTTGGAAATTGCTAACGAAAAATGGGCGCACAGTCTCAACAAGGACCTCGACAACTGGCCGGTACCTAACATTTACAGAGGATTAATGCTGGGACAGATGAACCGATGGCGGGAAGCTAAACCGAAATTATTACAAACTCGTGACTTCTTTGACCAGGGACACTATACAATGTATCACAATACCCCGGACGGAGTTTTAGCCGAGGCACTGTGCCGCTCAGGCAACACAAAAGAAGGGATCTTCATATTAAACGAGATGAACGTCGATAACGGCCAGACTAATGATGAGAACCCGGTGTACCAGGCTCAAATTTATGAATCCCGTGCACGATGTCTCGTCGAATCCGGGAGTCTAAAGAAGGCTCATCAGAAGATAAAAAAATCGCTTAGCACTATGACTTATCCCGGCCGTGCTATGGAGCGAGCCGAACGAAAACAATTACTCGCAAAAATTCTGATAAAGTTAGATCGGGAAAAAGAGGCATCCCGTCACCTTAAGAAAGCAGAACAGCTTTATTTACATCTTGAGCTTACCGATCATCCGGAGCTGGCTCGTACAGAAGTGCAAACAACGAATTGATGTCCTATCAAAATTGATCTGTACCCCATCCAGCAATGACAAAACCGAATGGAAGATAACATTTCTATTTAAAATCAACAGTCCCGCTTTTCCTATTCACCTTCAATCTGAACATAAACTTCTTCAAACCGCCCTGTTTTGCTTGCCGCCGCGGTTAAGGCGTTGTTCTAAGAGAAAACGGATATCGGCCACCCGAAGGTCTCGATCATACAGCGGAAAAGGCCTTGTGTGAAGGGATGCGGAGAGGGAGGGATTCGAACCCTCGATACCCCGTTGGGGGGTATACTCCCTTAGCAGGGGAGCGCTTTCGACCGCTCAGCCACCTCTCCAGGCGAATGCAAATATACGCCGGTTTCTTTTTTTAATCAACGTATTTATGCTAAAAATGTCAGCGGATGAAGATAAGCCGATATATGCTGCACAGGATGTGCTATTCGCCGTCAAGAATATAAATCTGGGCTAAATTCCGCCCTTCCTGTGCATAATCAAGCCCATAGCCCAGTACAAAGAGCGCAGGAATCCTGAAGCCGACATAATCCAGCTGCACATCATGGCGGGTAGCTTCCGTTTTGTGCAGCAGCGTTATCGTTTCAATGGAGGCGGGCTTTTTCTTCTGTAGCTTCTCCACTATATATTTCATGGAAAGTCCCGTATCCACAATATCCTCGACCAGAATAACATTTCGATCCTCAATGTCGGCATCGATATCCTTGAGGTCGGTCACTTCGCCGGAGGACACCTTCTCGTCACCGTAGCTGCTGAGCTTTAGAAAATCGACTTCACAGGAAATCTCCACGTGCCTCATCAAATCAGAAAGAAAAATATATGCCCCGTTGAGCACGCCTATAAAGATGGGATTCCTGCCTTCATAGTGCCTGGAAAGTTCTTCGCCCAATTCCGAAACGCGTTCCTGCAGTTCTTCCTGTGTTATATAGACGTGAAAGGTCTCGCCGTTGCACTCTACTGTTTCAGGTTTATATATAGCCATCTGTATTAATATCTATGCTATTTGCTATACCTTATTTTTAAGCATCGCCGGGTATCGGCATCGTATTTTACCTGTTCCGAAATAGTGCCGACGGAAACGCTATTTTTTATGGGCGGAAAAATAACAGCACAGATGGTTTCCTCAAAAGATTCTACCACCAGGGCTTCCGGTTTTCGGGCGGCGGGTACTTTCCTGTTGGTCAGGTGATCCGATACCAACTGGCGGCCATCCATCCCCAGGGGCTGGATGCGGTCTCCCTCCCGCCAGTACCGGAGGGTTACCGGCCAGGAAATTTTATCCGAATCCATACAGAGGGTTTCGTTCTCGCGGTAGGACGCACAGGAAAAAATTTCAAATGTAAGGCCGGCTTTGCTGCAGCTGGTTTGCTCAAGGTTTTCTTTATGTAATACCGTCCCGGAAAAGGAATCCGGCTGGCCCTTTTCGATGATACAATAATAATTTCGATCACGCATCAACGAAAATTGCCCCGTCAGCTGCACTTCTTTACCGGTTTGCAGCTGATCAATCGTTTCGACCCGGCTGAGGCTGTGGCGGGAGATTTGGATATCCGGGTTACGCTGTTTCAGCAGAAACAGGAGCACAGCTTTTTGTATCCCGGAATCAAGCGAATGAAAAGCTTCGCGTTCAATACCCCGCCCGCCCGTAATTTCTTTTACAATCCAGCGAATCGCCTGTTCATAATGCCGGGCCTGCTTGCTAATACGCAATACATTTTGCTTCCATCCCGGAAAAAAATCAGAGAGCTCCGCCAGCCATTCATTCCGCAGGAAATTACGCGCAAAATCAGATTCAAGATTTGACATATCGGTCCGGTAAGGAATGGCATTTTCATCTGCAAAGGCAGCAATGTCCTCCCGTGAGACATTCAGAAGGGGACGGAATAACCGCCCGTCCCAAACCTGCATGGCCGACCAGCTGGCCAGTCCCGCCCCGCGAAACATTTTCTGTAAAATCGTTTCTATTTGATCATCCCGGTTGTGAGCAACGGCAATACCTTCGGCCTGTCGTTCGCGGACCGCTGCTTCAAACAGCTGATATCGGCGATCACGGGCCCACCGCTGAAAATTTTGTCCCTCGGCCTCCTCCGGTTCTACCTGGACAATGGAATACTCAAAACCCCACTCCCGGGCCATGCGGGCAACCAGGCGGGCATCTTTGCGGGAAGCGTCGCCCCGCTTGCGGTAGTTCACGTGTACGACATGAACCGAAATGCCCAGCCGGTAAAAGGCGTAGAGCATACTCATAGAGTCTATCCCCCCACTCACTCCGGCCACGAAACGGGGTTCATCCCGGCTTTCAAAAAAATCCGTTATATGGTTTTGAATATTCTTTTCAATCCGTGATAACTCGGATTTGCTCATAAGAAAAAGATTCTAATCCGCCTTCCTTATTTAACACCACCAGTCGGCCGGACTCATTAACGCCTAACAACTTATATGAGTTGGCTTTCTTTTCACCATTAACGCTCAGGCCAATCCACTTACCATAGCCCTCAATTTTCCTGTTGACCTTCCTGAGCAGACCGGAGTTCTTGCGCAGCCACAAATCATATTTATATTCAATACGGGGTAGCAAGCAGCTTAAAAAATTTTCGCGGAATACCTTTTTTCCCGTTTCCAGTCGTATGGAGGTTGCTTTACCGGCCAAATCCGCATGATAGGTTTGCTGATTGGCATTCAAGCCTATACCGATAACAAGGCGGTCCAGCTTGTTGCCCAGAAAGACCGCCTCGGTCAGCAGTCCGGCTACTTTTTTGTTATTATACAGCACATCATTGGGCCATTTGATGTAGGCACAGGCTTCCCGCTCAATCTCCTGTAATTGCTCGACCAGCGCCAGCGCACAGGCCATCGTCAATACATGAAATCCCTCGGTTAACCCCGGCTTAAACACCATTGAGAAGGTCAGATTTTGTCCGGGCTCAGACTTCCACTTCCGGTCATATTGTCCGCGGCCGCTACGCTGGTTATCGGTAAGAACCACCGTACCGTGCTCAATCTCTTCGGCATCAAGCTTTTTAACATAGGTGTTCGTTGACGGTAAGGCTGCATGATAGTGAAAATCCTGGCCCAGCCACTGGGTGGACAGATTCTTATTAAAAACAGGCACATCAAAAGAATCACTCAACACTTCATCTCATTCATTATCATTTTCATCCTAAGCTTCTGCCAGCTTTCTTTTCAAAAGGTCAATTTTGGCCACGGGGGTGGGATCGGTGCTATTCAGTATAGCAAGATAAAAGCTGGTCCAATCTGCAAGCTGAATCAGGGAAAACATACGGGCAAGCCTACTCTTTCCGCGCGTTTCAAACAGATGCAACGATGCTGTCTGATCTTTGATCAGCTCTTCCACAATCTTCATCCGCTGTTTCACTCGTTCATTATCCTCCCTGTCAACCAGCATAATAACTGAAAGACGTCCCGTCAAATGTACTATCCGCTCCCAGCCTACGATTTCGTTGTGCGTCATCTCAGGAAGCGTGTTGCCGTAGGCTAACGTTTTGGCATTTTCTTCAAACTGTTCTCGCCATCGAAGATTGACCGGTTCCAGCATCGTGGAATCCGAATAGACAATCGGCAGTGTATCATCCAGCTTTTCTGCCAGGCTAAGCGCTTCGTTATCTTCAGAGTTTGCAAGAAGTCCGTTTTGTTCAGCCAGCAGCTGGTTTGTTTCCTCCAGCGCCTCCGCTTCATCTTCATTTATAATATCAAGGTATTGACAAATGCGAAAAAGCGGTACAAAATTATATCCGAGGGCAGCACGGGGTGTCAGCCCACCCGGAATTTTAATATAGTCAAATCCCTCTTTAGCAGCCTTTAACATCAGGGCACCCCCGGAGGTGACGGCCATAGCCTGTGCCCCTCTTGCCCGGGCCCTGTCCACAGCAGTAAGCGTCTCCTCAGTGTTTCCGGAGTAGCTGCAACCAATAATCAGGGTATGCTCATCCACCCAACGCGGAAGTTCATAATGGCGCAGCATCTGGATGGGATAGGGACAGCTGTCGTAACAGTAAGCACGGATCAAGTCAGCCCCTATTGCGGAACCGCCCATCCCAACAAAACAGATCGTACGGACACGATCCGCATCAATCGTGAATTCGATCTCTTCGGTCTGTGCTCTGGCTTCTTCCCACTGCTTCGGGAATGCCTCCAGAAAGCTCCACATGTTTTGTGTATCAATCGATTGTATTAATGATAGATCCATCGTTCCAACAGCTATTCGTTTGCTAAAAATTTCACAAAGGCATCTTCAACATCGGATACCGTAATACTTTCGGAAACCTGGGCGGCCAGTTTTCTCATCTCATCGAGAGAATGGCGGCACAACGCTTTTTTAACCATGGGTAACGCCCCGGGCGTCATGCTGAGCTCATTTATTCCCAATCCCAACAGGCAACAGGCTGCAACGGGATCGGAAGCCAATTCCCCGCAGACACTTACCGGCCTGGACGTCGCCTTTCCGGCTTCGGACACATGCCGAATCATTTTCCATACCGCGGGATGGCGCTGACTATACAAGCCGGAAATGCGTTCATTGCCGCGATCTACCGCCAACAGGTACTGTGTAAGGTCATTGGTACCGATACTTAAAAAGTCGACCTGCTCTGCATAATGTTCGGCCTGCATGGCTACGGAAGGTACTTCCACCATAATACCCAGTTGAATATCAATATGGGTAGTATTGGTTTTCGCTGCCAACTCTTCTTCTGTCTCCTTTATTACCTCTTTAATCACCGCAATCTCCTGCAGGGAAGAAACCATCGGCACTAAAAGACGTACGCGTCCCGGGTATTGAACTGCCGTTTCCAAAATGGCACGCAACTGCTCCTGGAACAGCGCCCGTTCATCAAGGAGCATGCGGATACCCCGCCATCCCAGAAAGGGGTTATGCTCCTGTTGTCCCTGGTCAAAAAATTTATCCCCGCCCGCATCAAACAGGCGGATAGTTACAGGGTGCGGGTTAGTGCCTTCCAGGATAGCGTGGTAAAATGCCTTTTGCTGCTTTTCCTCACCGAATTGATCGTGCCGCAGGTACAGTGATTCCGTTCGTAATAACCCGATACCCTCAGCCCGAACAGATCGGACAGCCGCCAGTTCTTCCTTAAACTCAATGTTCGCCTGCAGGGAAAAAGAGGCGCCGTCGCTGGTTGTATTCGGACTCTTGCATATCTTTTCCATCTCGGATTGCTCGTCAGCAGCCCGAGCCATCAGTTCTTCATACTTCGCTTGTGTGGCGGGAGTGGGATTTACCAATACTTCCCCACGATCCCCATTCAAAATAACCAGCTCCCGGCCTGCGATGGAAGTTGACGCATTTTCCACCCCCACTACCGTCGGAATCTGCATGGATCGGGCTAAAATAGCAGCGTGCGAGGTCGTCCCCCCGCGATCCATGACAATACCACCGATATTCTGTTCTGAAAACTCAATGACTTCGCGGGGACTCAATTCCCGAGCGATCAGGATACTCCCCTGCTCAATCTCATCCTGAATATCATTATTATTGATAATATGAATCAAGCGGTCACGGACATCTTCAATATCTATGGAACGCTCCTGTAACAGCCCCTGCTGGTTATCCATCAAATCCAGGTAGGTACCAAATACTTTCTCGATAGCCGCATCAGCAGGCTGGTTATATTTTTTGATCTCAATTTCTACCCGTTTTCGCAGATCGGGATCGTTTATCATCTCAATATGTGCCTGAAGCAGCTCCTTTATCTCGCCGTTTTCCTGGGTATCCTGAAGCTTCCGGATCTCTTCTTTAGCTTCACCCAGCGCTTTCTCGAACTGGCTGAGCTGATGATCAATCTCATCATCGGTAATATTCTGACTAGAAACGGTAGGGCGACTACGCTGATAGAGGCTGGTTTTTCCCATCGCAATGCCCGGCGCAGCAGGAGCCCCGGAAAGCACTATCTCTTCTTTTGAAATACTATCCTTCATCATCGTAAACTTCTCCAAATCCATCATTAATTAGTTCTATAATGGCTTCAGCTGCTGCTGCTTCATCCTCGCCATCAATTTCCAGTTCCAGTTCAGCGCCCTGTTCGGCCGCCAATGTCATCACTCCCAAAATACTTTTTCCGTTCACCCTGTATCCATACATATGAATAAAGAAATCGGACTTGAATTTGCTGGCTAACTTCACCAATGCTGCTGCGGGACGAGCATGCAGGCCGGCATCATTCACAATCTTAACTTTTTCTCTGATCATATTGTTTCATCTTTATAGCTTAAGATGCTAATTATTGTTCTAACTATCCATGAAGGAAATAGCAAAATTTCAAGGCTGAAAGCATCATTATTAATATTGCCGATTCCTCATATGTTTTGTTAATTTATGGTTCATTTGAAATGAACTAAATATCGAAATTTCATGTCTGTAACCAAAAAAGATGTCAAATATGTAGCCGACCTGGCTCACCTGCAGCTAACGGAAGATGAATCCGAGTCGTTAGTGCACGATATGAATCAAATTCTGGACTTTATGACCACGCTCGAAGAGGTAGATACCTCCGACGTTGAGCCGCTGGAACATGTCATAGATCTGGAATATCGACTTCGTGATGACAAGGCCGAAGAACCGCTGCCGCACGAGGATGCCCTCAAAAATGCTCCCGACGCCGACAGCGACTACTTTCGCGTTCCCCGTGTGATTGAATGACAGGTAATAATATTTTTTATCTGTAGATATGGCATGAATAGATATACAGATAAATTCCGGTAGAGACAGATACGGGAGCACAAGCAGATACCTTTACTTTCCCGTCCCTGCGTTTCCATTAGTAAGTAAACCAACAAAACAATCGCTTTGAATTCGAAACCCCAGCCTCACGCTCTCAAAGAAGATTTCATCTCCCGGTTGTCAGAAAACAAGAAGCATGGGATCGCATTAATTCTCCTGTTTTTGCTTCCGCTGGTGCTCTATTCGGCTATTTTTTTCGGCGGCAAACAATTCCTGGGAAATGATGTACTGCAGTACCGGGCTGGTGCGGAATCGATCATCAACTATATTGAAACACACGAGGGGGAACATCCCAACTGGGCTACCAACATGTTTTCAGGAATGCCTTCCTATGTGCTCCACAACCCGCCCTCCCCGCCGAGTATCGATACGTTTTTCAAATGGATCGGCGGTAACGCCCATCCCCTGGCCTTCTTCTGGATTCTGCTCAGCGGCGCCTACTGCTTTTTTATCATTCAGGGGGTCCGCCCGTTTTCTGCGGCGCTCGGGGCTGTCTTGATCGGATTTACGACCTATCTGCCCATTATCATAGAAGCGGGCCATTACAGCAAATTTATGGCTTTCTCCTTTATCCCATGGATGTTTGCGGGGTACTACCTGGTATCAAGATCGAGCAAAAAGATGGCGGCGTTCTTCATTTTTGCACTTGCCATCATGCTGCAATTGAGAGCCAACCATCCACAGATAACCTATTACTTTTTGTACCTGCTCGGCTTCTGGTGGATCTATGACAGCTGGATAGCTTATAAAAGAGAAGAAATCAACGATTGGCTGCAGCGTACGGGCATTGCCTTCGGAGCCGGCATCCTGGCTATTATTTGCAGTATAGATCTCTACTGGCGGCTCTACGAATATGCCCGGTACAGTACCCGCGGCGGCTCTACGCTCGATACTTCTTCGCAGGCCGGGGGACTTTCACTCGAGTATGCATTCAGCTGGTCGCAGGGTATCGGGGAACTGTTGACGCTGGTGATACCCGGACTCTACGGCGGCTCTTCCGGCGAAGCGTACTGGGGACCCAAATCATTTACCAGCGGTCCGCATTACCTGGGCGGCATTGCCTTTCTTCTGGCTCTTATCGGACTCTTTCGATACCGAAAAAAAATTAAGTATCTCTTCTTTGGCGTGGGGTCGCTGACTACCCTGTTCTCGCTGGGCTATCACTTTCCGCTGCTCAACGAGTTCCTGTTCAACCATATGCCCTACTTCAATAAATTCCGCACCCCGGAAATGTGGCTCGTTGTTTCGGTTTTCTGCTTTTCTGTGCTTGCGGTTTACGGGGTCGAATCACTTTTTGACATGGCCCGGGACAAAACAAGCTCTATCAGTGATCTGTTATTGCCTCTGGGGGTCGCAGCGGGATTGGGTATTATATTTGCCTTCGGAAGCAATGCGCTGCTTTCCTTTGAAAAGCCCGGTGAAGTGAACCAATATACCCGTCAGGTGGCGCAACAAAACAATGTCTCGCCCGACAATCCACAGGTGCGCCGGCAGGTCAGTAATTTCATCAATACCCGCCTCAAGCCGGAACGTAAAGAGATGGCCCGCAGCGATTCCATACGCTACCTCGTTCTGGTGCTTCTGGCAGGGGGACTTATTTTCGGGTTTATGAAGAAAAAGGTGAGCCCGGGGTATTTCCTGGCGGGCCTCCTGTTGCTGGCCACCTACGATATGCTGAGCGTAGACAGCCGGTATGTTAACGAGGACCAGATGACCGCCGACCGGCTGGAGGCCGAACAACTGATCCGGCAGCAGCAACAGCCGGTCGATAAATTTGTCATGCAGCATATCAACAGCAACAAGGGATATCCCTACCGGGTCTTCCCGTTGATGAGAAATCCGTTCAATAACGCTATTCCGGCGTATTTTTATCCCACCATCGGAGGCTATACCGGGGCCAAACTCGCTCACTACCAGGATATGGTCGACCACCTCCTCATGGATGGTCCAGCCAATATCAATGAACCGATCCTGGATATGCTCAATGTCAAATATGTGACGGCCCGGCAGGCCCTGCCCCTGGGCGACGGGAACGGATACACCGAGGTTTTCAGCCAGGGAGAACAGCGGGTTTACCGAAACGATGATGTGCTGCCCAAGGCGTTCTTTGTGAACTCCGTAACCACCGTTTCGGCTCCCCAACAAGCCGTGGACCTGATGGAGCCGGCGGCTGACTTTAACCCGGCAGACAGAGCCATTGTTGAGACTGATGAGACCATAACGGCCTCGACAGACACAACGGCCCGGGTCTCGGTTACATCCTACGACGCCAAAACCATTGAGCTTGAAACTTCTTCCGCAGACGATGGATTCCTGGTGTTGAGTGAAATCTATTACCCTGCGGGATGGGAGGCTACGATCGACAGCGAACCGGCGACGATCTTCAAAACGAATTTTGTGCTGCGCGGACTCCAGGTACCGGCGGGCGAGCATACCATTCACATGACCTTCGAACCCGCCTCCAATATCTGGGGCCTGCGCCTCGCCTGGACGGGACATATTCTCCTGTGGGTTGCCGGCATCGGAGCTGTGGGCCTGTGGTACAGAAGAAGCGATATAGCCTCATAATGACCGACAGCAGGAGATTCACATTCACCAACTGTTTTCTGCATTTGCAATTCTTACTTCACACTTTTCCACCTTCTCCTTCTCAAAGAAAATGGCACAGAAACCGCTGAAATACGATCTTTTATGTTAACTCATTAAGTAAGATCGATAGCTATTAATGCATCTTTAACAGTATATTAGTTTCTATTAATTACAGATTACTTGCATATTACCTACCTTAAAGCAAAAAAACTTGTTCTGTATAGGGTAATCCTCGTATATTGTTAACAGTTACTTGAAAGAAAGCCCTTCAGCTGCAGGGCTTTTGTTGTTTTCCCCTCTGTAGAAGCACTTGTTCCTACCCCTCCGATCCTTTCATTCTTCAGCCTTTTGAATCGGATACGCTATATTTTTGGAATGCTAAAAGTATATACCATCATACAGTTATTGGATCATAATTGGTTTTGATGGTGTGTCTAATCAACTCCAAATCATACAGCCATTTCGTGAATTCTCCTGAAATTCCCTTACCTTCCCCTTCAATTCATTCGATTCAGCTAAATCACGGGGTTCTTCCGGATCAATAGCAGTTGTTACACAACTCAGTCCGATACTATCTTCTTTTTGTCTTTCTGTGCTCCCCGACAATTTCCTGCGGACTAAAGTAGCGATTCAACAGCTCGTAATCTGCGCTGTAAAAATCAATGGCATGCCGCAGTGCCTTCCCGGACAGGTCAGCCAGCGTGATTTTTGTACCGCCGGTTTTACGCTGCCGCAGTTTTAACCCCGGTTTGTAGGTACGCAGCATTTCCAGCAGTTCCGGAATATCCCTCATTGTGAATACCCGGTCCAGATACGCGAGGGTGCCGCCTAAAAATTCACTCTGCAAGCGGGAATGATGTTCTATGCTTTTGTTAACCCTCCGGTATTCCTCCAAATTCATAATAAAAGTATTGATCCCCGGCTCTGTAGGCAAATCCGACCGCTCCAGCACTTTGCGACTCGACCATAAATCTCCTAAATCCACCACCCTGTTGCGGTAGCAGGAGATCAGCCGCCTCACCGGATCACGAACCAGGGCAAAGCGGGTGCTATCCTTTTGCTCTTTGAGTGCGGATACACTCGTAAAAGCAGCGGGACGTTTTTTGTAATAGTCGTGGTGTTCGCGATAGTCGGAAAAGGCCGGCAGACCGGCATCAAACCGCCGGTCGAATTCAATCTCGTGCAGGGCATGCTTGATCGAAGTGCAGGCGTTTTTGGGGATGGGAATATATATGAGCTCCTGTTCGGGTAAATATATTTGATGCACCTGGTATCCGGGCACCCCCAGCCTCCGGCAGCTGAAGCGATAATAAAGCCTGATGTCATCAATTACACGTTTTAAAAATCCCATATTTTCATTCCAGCCTTGGTAGGCTTTGAAAAACCGTTGAATTTGCCATTCTGAGCCTGTCGGGAAATCTCCAAAATACCAGCTGTGACTTTGAAAGGGAGATTCTTCAGCTACGTTAAGGATGACCGTCGGTTTTTGCAAAGCCTCCCATCATGTTTCAATATTCACATTTAGCTTGATATCGATGCAGATACAAGCCGGATAACGCATAGTAGGGTTCGGGTTCCTATTCAAGCATTTCCCCTGCTACCAGACTTTTCACCTCCTTCCACCAGCGGTGAGGAGGCACCCACCCGATCAAATCAGCAAGTCCCGCAACCTTGCCCGTAGCCTTTCGGATATTGTAGAGCTGGTATTTGCGCTGATTCCGGTTCATCTTCGGTTTGTGTTTCTGGTAAAACTTCAGATAGCCCCGGAGCTGGTCCCGCGGATTAGAGATGCGCTCCCCGCTGTGTTCCATATGTATATCCTGGAGCGGTTCCCGCACATTTTTTACCGGGCCAAACTGTTCTGCCAGGCGGATCCACAGGTCATAATCCTGGGCCGCCTCTAATGTTTCATCAAAACCTCCCACCGCCAGCAGGCGATCCTTCCTGATCAGCCCCTGGTTTCCCACATAGTTAGAGTACAGCAGGTCATCAAGCGAAATTTCGGCGGGCTTTCGCCAAACAGGTGCCTTCTTTTCATACACCATGCGCACATCAGAGGTCACAAAAGCGTAGTTGTCGGAATAGGCTTCCATAAGCTTCTCAACCCGCTGCTCGGTCCACGCATCATCGTCATCGAGTCCCGCTACAAAGCCCCCGGAAGCCGCTTCAATGCCCCGGTTGCGTGCCCGGCAGGCCCCCTCTGGCTTCCTGTTCCGCAGCAGCCGCACCGGCACCGCTTCCCTGTAGGCTTCCACCACCGGTGATACATCTTCTTCGGAACCGTCGTCCACTACCACCAGTTCAATACGGGGATAACTCTGCACCGCCACCGAATCGAGCGCACGCGGCAACAGTGCCGGCCGGTTGTGAGTAGTGACAATAGCTGATACAAGCGGTTTCTCATTCATAAGGGGATTATTCGCAAAAATATCAAAATTAGCATAATTCGCATTAAAAAATGTATTTTCAAGCTTTACAATAACGCAGATTATCCCAGCGTAATGCACAACCAACCGAAGGTCACATTTATTATATGCACATACAACCGCGGGGCTTATCTCGATGATACCCTTCGTTCATTAAAGCAGCAGCATCTTCCTGAACTCCCGGCCGAAGTGCTCGTTGTCGACAATAACTCTGCCGATGCGACCCCTCAGATCATCGAGCGGCATCGGCAAGCGTATCCCAAAGATCATAATCCCATCCGTTATATCAAAGAGTCGAATCAGGGCCTCTCCCATGCCCGAAACCGGGGCATCGCAGAAGCCAAAGCTCCATGTGTCGTATTTCTCGATGACGACATTCGTGCTACCGAAACGTTGATCCCCGCCTGGCTGAACTTCTTCGAAACCCGTCCGGAAGCCGTCGCCGGCGGCGGGAAGATCCATGTGCAGTTCGATGACCCGCGTCCCCCCTGGATGTCGTATTTCCTGCTGCCTCTGCTGGGACATCATGACCTGGGCAGCGCTCCCAAAACATATCCCCGGAACAAGTATCCGTTCGGGGGAAATATGGGGTTTCGCAAGAATATATTTGACCGACTGGGTACCTTCGATATCAACCTCGGCCGCAGGGGAAGCCAGCTCAAGGCCAGTGAGGAGAAAGAGTTTTTCGAGCGACTCAAAGCGGAGGACATTGCGATACATTACCTGCCCGAAGCGATGCTTTATCACCGCGTGGACAAAGGGCGGCTGACCGAAGCGTACATCCGGCGGCAGGCGGTGGGCCTGGGAGAGAGTATAGCGCTGCAGGTGGAACACAAGCCCGTGATCAAGATAAAAAAGTGGATCCTGGAACTGGGAAAATGGTTGGCCTCCCTTGCACTCTTCCTCCCGTACGTGATATCACTGCAACCCGCCAAGGGCGTGATGCTCTTGAAGTTTCGAAAATGGATTATTGACGGTTATTTCGCAAAACAACCGGAATAGCAAAATTCACAGTCCTTTACTGCTGCATTTTTTATTATCATGAAGAAGCTCTTACATCCGCTTTTAACAAAATTTTTTTGGGGCGTGGCCCGCCATTTTCTCTCGGACAAGGGATATGCGAAAGTCCGGTACTGGCTGGAACTGGACGAATGGCCGGATATTGAGCAGCCCCGGAAATTTACGGAAAAAATCCAGTTTATAAAACTGTATGAACGCACCGGCCTTCGAAAAAGAGTGGCGGACCGCACTAAAGTGAGAAGTTTCGTAGCCGAAAAAGTGGGAAAGGAACATCTGATCCCCCTCATGGACACCTTTGACACGCTGACCGAAGCTGTCTGGAAGTCCCTCCCCTCCCGATTCGTACTCAAAGCGAATCACGGCTGCGGCATGATTCGCATTGTGTCTGATAAAGAACAGGAATCGTTTGACGAGATTCGACAGCAGACTGAAAGCTGGCAACAGACCAATTATTTTACCATCGGCAGGGAGTGGGTCTATAATAATCTGCCGAGAACCCTTCTGGCCGAAACGCTGTTGCTGGATGCCGATAACAATATTCCCAAAGACTACAAATTTTTCTGCTTTGACGGCCGGGTCAAGCTCATCCAGGTTGACTACGATCGCTTCGGGACCCAAAAAAGGAATCTCTTCGACCGGGACTTTAACCAAATTGACGGGCGCCTGCTCTACCCTCCCTACACCGGGACCACCCCAGAGCCGGGATGTCTCAGCGAAGCTATTGAAGTGGCGGAAAAACTATCGGCGGATTTCAACTTTATTCGCGTCGATCTTTACCTGCCGCGCAATACGGTCTATTTCGGGGAGATGACCAACTACCCCGGTAACGGCTTCGTGCCGTTTGAACCGGAGGCCCTGGAGTACCAGATAGGATCCTGGCTTGATCTAAACAGATAATAAGCGTAACTACAGGAACAAAAACATTATCCTCAACACTTAAACTTTCGATCCGGTTGGGCGTAATCATCCGACAGAGCATTCAAAACACGGTTATCTCCTACCTGGGGATTGCCCTGGGCTTTGTGTCAACCATTTTGCTCTATCCCAATTTTTTACTTGCTGAACAATACGGGCTGACCCGGCTGCTGATCTCTCTGTCGCTCGTTTTTGCACAGTTTGCCCACCTCGGAGTCAAAAATATCGTCATACGCTATTTCCCCTATTTCCAGCACTCCCGGCGCTCCAAAGGCAAATTGCTTGCACTTATCCTGCTGGTTCCACTGGGGGGCTTCCTGCTGTTTTCCACGGCCTACCTGTTGCTGCAAGAGCTGTTTTTAACCTATTATGATGATAAATCCGCTCTCTTCGGCGCCTATTACCTTTATCTTATTCCCCTGGTTTTTGCCACGCTTTTTTTTGAAGTGCTTAACAACTACGTTCGTGCCCTGCAGGATTCCGTTACCGGCTCTTTTGTCAACGAGGTGCTTGTGCGTGCCCTTATCATTCTACTGCTGGTAGTCTATCATTATAATTTGATTTCATTTACCGGGTTTATGGTTAGCTTTGTGCTCATCTATAGTCTTCAACCGGTTTACCTGTTGGTTTATTTGTACCGGCGGGGAGAACTGACGCTGACTTTTCCCAGACTAAAAAAACGTTCCAAGTTCATAAAAGGAATGGGAGTGTACGGGGCCTACTCCCTGCTCGGGGGACTCGCGACCCTGCTGGTAGGCAACATTGATATTATCATGCTCGGGGCGATGATCGATCTCAACAGCACCGCCGTCTATGCCATCGCCTTCTATGTGGGATCGGTCATAGCCGTCCCCCAGCGTTCGATCATCAAGATAGCCAGTCCCGTGCTGGCCGGACTGCTGAAAGAAAAAAAGTACGAGGAAATCGACAGCCTGTACAAGCGTACCTCCCTTAACCAGATAATTGCGGGCACGCTGCTCTATGTGGGCATCTGGGCAAATATGCATAACCTTATGTACCTGCTGCCCCCCGAATACCAGGGAGCCGAATGGATCATTATCGTGGTGGGTGCGGCCAAGCTTTTCAACATGGCCACCGGTATCAACGGCAGCATCATCATGAACTCCAGGCATTACCGGTTTGACCTCTATACGAATATTATGCTTATCGTCCTTACGATTGGCACCAATTACTTTTTTATTCAGCTTTACGGTATGCTCGGTGCCGCCATCGCCACGGCCCTGTCTATATTTATCTACAATTCTGTAAAATTTATTTTCGTCTGGATCACTTTTTCCATGCAGCCTTTTCGCTGGAGTGCCCTGTTCGTACTGCTGATTGCCGCCGGCTGCCTGGGACTTTCGTTTCAGATCCCGTATCTATACAACTTCTTTGTAGACTTGATTGTTCGATCCGCCCTCATTACCATCCTGTTTACAGGGTTAATCCTGCTGTTTAATCTTTCGGATGACGTCAAAAACCTGTTGGCGGAAGGCTATGATCGCTTGTCCAAATTAACGGTATAACGGGCGTTTTCCGGTTCAATATCTCCTTAAAAACCTGTGCTATGAAAGCCATTCATGTGTCCAACCCCGGTAAGAATTCAACGCTTGAAATCCGTGAGGCCCCGATCCCCCAACCCGGTCCCCGCGAAGTCCTGGTCAACATCAAAGCGACCGCGGTCAACCGTGCCGACCTGCTTCAGCGCACCGGCCACTACCCGCCCCCCGAAGGCGCCAGCCCGATCCTCGGCCTGGAGATGGCGGGCGTCGTTGAAGAGGTTGGAGATGAGGCCGGCAGATGGCAATCCGGTGATCCCGTTTTCGGATTGCTCTCCGGCGGAGGATACGCGGAATACTGCGCGATCCATGAAGACCTGGCCATGCCCATTCCGCGGAACCTCACGTTCCCGGAAGCAGCGGCTATTCCCGAAACCTTTTTGACGGCTTTCCAGGTTCTCGACTGGCTGGGAAAGCTGAAAAAAAATGAAACCGTGCTTATCCATGCAGGCGGCAGCGGGGTTGGAACCTCGGCCATCCAGCTGAGCCGTCAGCTGTTCGGGGCCCAAATCATTACGACAGCGGGAAAGCAGCACAAGCTGGATACGGCCCGGAAGCTCGGCGCAGATTTCGCCTACAACTATCAAACCCAAAACTATGCAGAAGAAATCACCGGCCGGCTGGGGCCCGGTGCAGTGGATCTCATCATCGACTTTATCGGCAAACCGTACTGGCACAAAAATATGGAGGTGCTGGCCATGGATGGGCGCATGGTATATCTTTCTTTTTTAGGGGGACATAAAATGGATGATCTCAGCCTGATTCCCATTCTTAAAAAACGACTCCATATTATGGGTTCGACCCTGCGCTCGCGTTCGCTGGAATACAAGATTGAACTCACGAAAGATTTTGCCGCCCGAACCCATTCCCTTTTTGCAGAAAATACCCTGCAACCGGTGATCGATTCAACATTTGACTGGACGAAAACCGAAGAAGCCCACCAGCGCATGCAGAACAACAAAAACACCGGTAAAATGGTCCTTACCGGTATGTAACGGGTCACAGATCCCCACATATTTCAAACTGATCTTTTTGATATTACTTGTCTTTCCAGTATTAATCAGCAGGTTTATTTATCTCATTTATCAACAATAACTCTCCTGAATTCTGGTTCGTTTCCAACATTCATTATGAGGCCCACCTCAATACCAGAAACTTTTGGATAATTAATTAATTGCGTTTTATGCTTACAGGTATCCATAAATAATCGGTTTTATATATGTTAATCTGCGGGCTTACAAGTAAGAGTGGAATCCATCCTATTCCTTTCAAAATTGACTAAGGAATTCTCTGCTCATACTCTTATCTTAGGAGCAAATATTTTTAATCGAAACAGTGGAAATTCATGGCGCAACCGACGTTTAGTACGCACCTGGGAATGGTTGACATCCTGCCCGGTGAGGTAGGGAAATGGCAAACTATCGAACGCATCATCCATGAGGAGGCCAAAAAATTTAATTTTGAGGAAATTCGCACTCCCATCATGGAGCAGACCGAGCTCATTGCCCGGGGCGTGGGTCAGCTTACCGATATTGTCTCCAAGGAGATGTTTGCCTTCCAGCGCGGCGATGACCGCTATGTACTGCGACCCGAGTGCACAGCCCCCGTTGCCCGCGCCTTTGTCGAGCATCACCTGGATCAGCGCGGCGGAACCCAGAATTTATATTATATCGGCCCCATGTTTCGTGCCGAAAAGCCTCAAAAAGGCCGCCAGCGACAGTTCCACCAGTTCGGTGCCGAAATTATCGGGGCCGACGCCCCCGCTGCGGATGTCGATATTATTGCCCTGATGATGGCCATCTACGACCGGCTGGGGATCACAAATACCACGCTGAAAATAAATTCTGTCGGAGATCCCGAAAGCCGAAGAAACTATACCAAAGCTCTTAAAGACCACTTTCGTCCCCACCTTCCACAGCTGAGCGATATTTCACAAAAACGCTTCAAAAACAACCCGCTGCGTATCCTGGATTCGAAGGAAGAGGAAGATCAATCTTTCATTGAAGATGCGCCGGTCATTACCGACTACCTGACCGAAGAAACGTCCGCCCACTACGGACAAGTCAAAGAACTGCTGGCTGACCTGAATATTCCTTTTGAGGAAGACCCTCACCTGGTGCGGGGACTTGATTATTATACCCGCACGGCCTTTGAGCTCATCAGTCCCGATTTAGGAGCCCAGGATGCCCTTGGAGGCGGTGGACGATACGACTTGCTGATCGAAGAGATCGGGGGACAACATACCCCCGCCGTCGGTTTTGCAGCGGGTATTGAGCGGCTGCTTATTGCCTGCGAAGAGCTGGATATCGAACTGGCGGAAGAAGAAACGCTGGACGTGTATATTGTCACGCTCGGCGAAAAAGCCCGGAGATGGGCCCTCAGGCATCTGCCGGCATTGCGCAGCGCCGGGCTCTCCGCCTCCATGGACTATATCGGTCGTTCTATCAAAGCCCAGATGAAAGATGCGGACCGAGAGAATGCCCGCCATACCATTATTGTAGGTGAAAATGAACTTAACGAGGGTAAATTCACCCTTCGCAATATGAAGAAAAGCGAGGAAAACGCCTATACATTTGAAGAGATTTTGGGGAAACTGACTGATATTCCTGATACCCGACAAAGCTTACAATAATACTCACAAGTGTTTCGGCCGTCTCATTATACAGATCCATTTTGTGGGTACAAAGCTACCAACAATGAGTTGAACCATTGGTTTTCAGCATAGAACGTAGCTTCCTGAGCTTACGATCGGCAGAATACAATAATAATCATATAAATTAAGTGTTATCTGTTTAAATCTGTGGCCAATCATTTATGAAAAAGACAAACTATTATTTAGCAGGGCTGTTGGTTGTAGCTGCCATCTTCATCGGCTATCATTTTTATGCTGCGGGTCAGGCCGAAGAGCAAATCATACAACTCATCGAAGCGCAGACAACGGGTGATCAGTCAATTTCAGTAACACACTCGTCCGTTGAAGTGACCCCGTTTACAGGTAAAATCATTATCCGGGACCTAACCATCATACTGGGTAATCACATAGAGCGTGCCGGCCGCCTTACGGTAGACCTGGGCTATCTTGATGTGCTGAAATTTTATTTGGGAGGAACCGAATATGCCCTGAGGCACCTGAACCGGGCCGAAGCGCTGCTGCTGAATCCATCCTATGTCAATAAGTCCACCCTTCAGCAAGTCTCCTCGGACAGTCTCCATATCCACTTCGAGGGGGAAGCCCTCGATGGTATTCGCGCAGCGGTTACAGATACCGTTTTCAGCCGGCGGCAAACGATACATGCCGAGGGATCCCGGCTCCGGTTACAGTCTCCCAATACGCTTATCTCCGGGCTGCAGGTCAAAGACTTCCAATACAGCGGAACAGTGGCAGCGGGGGATAGATTTTTTTGGAGAGAGGGCCGGCATGAGATTACCATGGACTCACTCAGCTGGAAGCCTTTTGAAGCTTTCCAAAATAAATATGGTTTTTTTATCAAGGGATTCGGCTATCCCACGGATTCCATACCTTTCCAGTCGATGCGCTTTCAGTCCACCCCGCATTCTCAGTCCGGAATGCTGCAGGTGCAAACGCAGCTAAAATCCGAGCTTGCCCTGGTATCCGTCGACGGCTTGGTTGACCTGCAACAACCGCTGGGCAGATCCCCGCTGGAAAATGCAACGCTTTCCATAACAGATTTTTCAGATTCATTCAGTAGGGTTTTGGAAAATGTGGAGCAGCTACTCTCTATTTCGCTTCCCCGGAGTGAAGACGGCATTACGATACGGATAGAAGGGAGCCTTTCGGAACCCGTGATCAACAACCGGTAAGGAGCAGTCGATTTACTCACTCGTCTTCCTCCCTCCATTGCTTAATCAGGCTTATATCATCAACCTCCCCTATGATAGACAATTCGTCGTTCTCTTTTACAACAGTATAGCCGTGAGGAATTTTAAGCTCTCCATCGCGTTTTAAAATAGCGACGAGACTTTCTCCCGGAAGTGAAATGTCTTTAATTTTCTTCCCTATTAATTTTTTGGTTTCGTTATGAGGGTTAATCGTGATATTTATAAATCGCTCGTCACGAAGCATAATTTCACGAAGTTCTCCCTCATTTCCAGCGCCCTTCCAACGAGACATGAAGTGGGGATTATCAACCATCTCTGCAATATGTGCTAAAATCCGGAGATGTTGTCCCGATCGCTCAATCGAACTCACTAAAAAGATAATGGCCCGCAGCTCCTCAACTGAATTTTGCTTATTCTCATTCAGAGGCTCATAGCCCTCCGATTCAATCGATATGGTTTCAGGAATTCTTACCAGAACAATCTCTGATGGACGATCCCGGTCTACGCGCACATGATTAAGGGCGACTCCCCGGCCAATGGGGATCGTCCCCGAATTCTGGGCCTCACAAAACAGCTCGAACAAATCATCGGATTCCATATGAAAACGGGGAGCAAGATGTTCGGATGCTTTTCTTACCAACGTTTTATAACTGATCTCAGGATTCGTCTCGTCGACAACGATGGATCGGGCAATCACTTTTTCATATGGATCATCATCCCGAAGACCTTTTTCCCGCAGAATACCTCTCATTTCGTACTCCAGTCCCCGGTACCGGCGTTTACCGAGCCTGGCATGCACGTGAAAAATAGCTCCTTCCCGTTCAATATTGCCGTAACCATAATAGTAGTACCATCCTACACTGAACACAGCAATAAGAGCTGTAAACAGGATAGAAAGGAAACCCATTTCTAAAATAAGTAAGACGGAAATAATCATGCCCGCAATATGCATCCAGGGATACAAGGGCGACTTGAATCCCGGGTCATACTCTTCAATCTTACTTTCCCGCATTACGATAACGGCAAGATTGAGTAGCCCGAAGAGCAGTAGCTGAAAGGCACTGGCCAATTTAGCGACGGCTTCCACATTGAAGACGAGAAGGATAAATATCATTAACAGGATAGTGACAAAAATAGATATCTTTGGAGTGCCAAATCGTGAACTTACCTCCGAAAAACGACTATTCAACAATCGATCACGGGCCATCGCCATGGGATAACGGGAAGCTGACATAATACCTGCATTTCCCGTAGAAGCAAACGCGGCTATTGCAGCTATAACAACAAGTATGAGTCCCGTGGGCTCAGGCAACCAATCCAGGAACACCTCACCGGCCGTCGCTACCGGTGTCAAATCTTCCCGGAGCGCAGCTGGATCAAGAAGGCCCACCATCAGGTAAACCCCAACAACATAGACAAAAACCGCCACTATCAAGGATAGTATCATACCGAGGGGAATATTTTTGTCGGGGTTTTCTACCTCCTCAGCAATACTTGCTACCTTTGTGAGGCCTGCATAGGAAACAAAAACCATCCCTATTGTTGATAAAACACCATTGATACCATGGGTAAAGAAAGGGGTAAACTGTTGTCGGGCAAGTTCAAAGAAATTTACAGAAAAGAAGTGAAAGACTCCCTGAAGTATATAGAAAAACATAATACCCAACAGAGCCGCCACAAGAATTTTCTGAAGAAAACTCGATTCCTTGGCCCCTACAATATTGATTATTCCAAAAAAAACAGTAAGCACAACAGCAACCAACGTTATCGGAACCTCAATAAATATACCTATGTAGGCCCCCATACCAATAAGAGCAAAAGCGCTTTTTAAAACCA
The DNA here is from genome assembly GCF_900129315.1 of Fodinibius roseus. GTDB lineage: Bacteria > Bacteroidota > Rhodothermia > Balneolales > Balneolaceae > Fodinibius > Fodinibius roseus. The sequence goes on along the minus strand of NZ_FQUS01000010.1, from coordinate 42,239 downwards.
GTGCCAACCACGATCCAAAGCCACCTATCGTTCCCATTAACGGCCCGAGGCTCCGATCTATGAAATAATAAGTCCCCCCTGCGCGAGGCATGGCGGTGCATAGTTCAGATACGCTAAACATCGTTGGCAGAACTAATACACCGGCAAAAAAATAAGCTAAAAACACCGACGGTCCTGTTTCTGCGGCAGCCAGACCCGGCAGCAGAAAAAAGCCTGAACTGAACATAGCTCCGGTGCTGATAGCAAAAACATCCCAAAGTCCCAATTGTTTTTGTAGCGTTTCATGCTCCATATCTTCAAAAAACTATAAATATTCTTTTAAAATTATTTCTGAATAGATACCTGCGAGAAAATACCATGAAGTCCCGCCGGAAACAGCACAATATATGATTAATTTTTTTTAAGCTCTTTAATTCTTTTAATGTCATCAGCTTCACCAATAATTGAGAGCTCATCACCATCCCGGATAATAGTATTGCCATGGGGAATACTGATCTGATCCTCATGTTTAAGTATTGCTATAAGGCTCTCGCCGGGCAATTCAATTTCATGTATTTTCTTTCCAATCATCCTGCCCGTTTCGTCGTCAGACCGAATTTTCAGATTAATAAATCGTTCATTTCGTAACAGGATTTCTCTTATTTCACCTTCATTATCTGCTTTTAACCAGCGTTGTAAAAAATCGTCCTGATCAATCATATCAGCTAAGTGTGCAAGAAAACGCAGGTGTTGGGTAGCATTATCCTCAGAGCTGACTAAAAAGAAAATAGCATACAATTTATTTTCGCCTGCTTTTTCATCGTCGGCTGATGACTTAAAATGTTTGGCCGGCACTGATAACCCATCTTTCACGCGAATGATAAACAATTCCGGTTCTGTTTTTACGTTCAGTCTTGAATGATTCAATGCAGCCCCTTCTCCAATAGGTATAACCCCAAAACCACTCATTTCCTCAAATTCCTGGAACAACTGATCCGCCTCCACGTTTACCCTTGCCGCCAAATTATGACTGGCCTTCCTCACAATATATTCATAAGTAACATCAGGCTCTTCCACATCCAATACTGCTGCTTTGCTGACAACCAACTCATAAGGATCTTCCTCTCGCAATCCCTTTTCCTGCATAATACGGCGCATTTCACGTTCCAGACCCCGGTCTTTGAACTGGCCCAACCGTTCATGGACATGATAGATGGCACCCTGCCTGTCAATCTGGTTATAGGCGTAATAATAATACCACACCACCGATAAAAGCATGATTGCAACGGTAAACATAATGGACAATATCCCCATTTCAAGGATTAACAGGCCCGATATCAATATTCCCATCATCTGAATCCAGGGATAGAATGGGGCTATATACCCGGGATCATATTCTTTGATTTTACTTTCACGCATTACGATGACCGCCAGGTTCAACAGCCCAAACAAAAGTAGTTTAAATGCACTGGCCAGTTTAGCTACTTCCTTGACATTAAAGACCAGTAATAAAAATACCATCATGCCGGTAGTAGCTATTATCGATATGGCAGGAGTATCAAATTTGCCTATTTGGGCAAGTTTAGGATGGACTAAGTTATCCCGTGCCATAGCCAACGGAAATCTGGACGCAGACATGATACCTGCGTTTCCTGTTGAAGCAAAAGCGGCGATGGCCGCAATAACAACCAAGATAAGCCCAATATCACCAGGCAACCAACTCAGGAAAATCTCGCCGGCCGTAGCAACGGGGGTTAGATCTTCTCTAAAGGCAGCGGGCTCAAGAACGGCGGTCATAATATATACCCCTGCCACATAAACCGTAATAGCTGTAAATATAGAAAGAAACATCCCCCGGGGGATATTGCGATCCGGATTCTCCACCTCTTCGGCAACACTAACCACTTTCGTAAGTCCCGCGTAAGAAACAAAAACCATACCAACCGTAGCAAAAAATCCCTGAATGCCATTCGTAAAAAACGGGGTGAACTGTTTTCGGTGGATATCCAGGAAATCAAGAGAAAACAGGTATGAAAACCCCTGGACAAGATAGAAGGCCATGATAGAGATTAATGTCACAACCAATATATTTTGGAGCTTGCTTGTCTCTTTGGCCCCGAAAATATTCAGCGCTCCGAATGCTACGGTTAAAATGATGGCCACAGGGGTAATAGGCACCTCAAAAAATATGGATATGTATGCTCCCATCCCGATCAATGCAAAGGCACTTTTAAATACAAGAGACAGCCAGGAACCAATTCCCCCGATACTTCCCATGAGGGGACCAAGTGTTCGGTCAATAATATAGTATGTCCCCCCTGCGCGTGGAAAAGCGGTTGCCAATTCTGCCTTGCTCAGCATGGTGGGCAATACGAATAGTCCTGACACTAAATATGCCAGGAAAACAGAAGGACCCGTTTCTCCTGCTGCAAGTCCGGGCAGTAAAAAAAGGCCAGAGCTAAACATAGCGCCTGTCGCAATGGCAAAGACGTCAAAAGCACCTAATTTTTTTTTAAGTTTTTTAGCCTCCTCGATCATATAAAATAATTTTCTGATTAATCAGCCGTATCGGGAAATGATTTAATCAACAGCTTTCAGAAGAATTGAGCTTTAAAGCGTTATCCTCATTCCTGCCTCAAAACCATCTATTTGTTTATTTCTCTTCTTCAGGGGATTCCTGCATGCCGGCCATAAGCCGGGCAACCATTCTTATCCCATAGGCAATAACGGTTAAGCCTATCAGGCCTTGTATTTTCACACTTAGTACAGGATGAAGATCAAACAGTACAATTATGACGTATTCCACTACCGCTGCAATCAAAATAAGCCCCATCAGCCACAGAAACTCAGATAGAAAAAATTTTTTAAACGGTCTGCTCATATAGCATAAGATTTATATTTAAATATAAATAGATTTATAGCCGGCCCATTATGAAACTGTACAACTAATTTTAATGATACAGCGTTTCTATGTTCACAAACCTCCTTGGCTTGTGCTCTCAATTTTTATTTTATTGGTTTTTTACCAATAAAGAAAGAGTCCCTCTTTACTGGTTTTTAAGCATTATACCATTGCCAGAAAATTACATAAAAAACTTTGGTTATAATATTTCATTTGCTGATTTTTATATCTTCGATACAATGAATTAACTTTTCACCTTTCTATTATGTAGCACCGGGTGGTTTGATTTATCTTATTTTATGGAAGAACATTTACTAATAGGCATTACCAGCATTCTCCTTTTCGGGATTGGTGCTCAATGGATTGCATGGAAGTTTAAATTACCGGCTATCCTGTTGCTGCTTATTTCGGGTATAATGGCGGGTCCGGTCTTTGGGTTGCTCCAACCGGATGTTTTGATGGGAGATCTTTTAGCTCCTTTTATTTCCGTTTCCGTTGCGATCATTCTCTTTGAAGGCGGGCTGAGCCTGAGCTTTTCCGAGTTAAAAAATATTGGCGGAATTATTGGAAACCTGGTAAGTATAGGAGTATTACTTACATGGGGCATTATTTCCTTGTCGGCCCATTATTTATTCCCTTTCGGGTGGGAACTATCCATTCTTCTGGGAGCGATACTGGTTGTTACCGGTCCTACAGTAATTATTCCATTGCTCCGGCAAGTACGTCCCTCCGGACAAGTGGGATCTATTTTAAAATGGGAAGGGATTGTCATCGATCCTATCGGAGCTATGCTGGCCGTACTCGTCTTTGAAGTCATTTTAAGTACCAGTGTCTCTGCGGCTACCAGTCTGGCAGTAATGAGTATTGTTAAGACGATATTCTTCGGTACCCTCGTAGGATTGGCCGGAGCTGCACTGATTTACTTTCTGTTAAAAAGACATCTCCTGCCCGATTACCTGCAGAACCCTATTAGTTTAATGGTGGTCGTAACGGTATTTACAGCATCCAATATGCTTCAGCACGAGTCCGGCCTGTGGGCTACCACACTTATGGGCATTGCGCTTGCCAATCAGACATCAGCCCGCATTAATCATATCACTGAGTTTAAGGAAAATTTGCGGGTATTGTTGTTATCGGCCCTCTTTATTTTATTGGCAGCACGAGTTGAGCTCGAAGGCCTTCTTGCCAATTTAAGCTGGAATCTCTTCGGATTTCTTGTCATTCTCATCTTTGTAGCACGTCCCCTGGCGGTATATATCTCGACATTTTTTTCAGATATCAATTGGCGTGAAAAGCTTTTTCTTTGCTGGATGGCTCCCCGCGGTGTAGTAGCGGCATCCATTTCTTCGATTTTTGCTATCAGCCTGGCTCAGAATGGCTTTGAGCATGCTGATCAGCTTGTTCCCATTGTATTCCTTGTTATTATCAGTACCGTAACGATTTACGGGCTGCCGGCTTCCTGGGTGGCTCGTAAATTGGGAGTCGCGAAACCGGTTCCCAATGGCATTCTCATTTTAGGGGCTCATGAATGGTCTCTGAAAATTGCCGAAGCCATTAAACGCGAAGGATTCAAGGTGTTAGTGGCAGATTCAAACTGGAGGAATATAGCCAAAGCAGAAGACAAAAATATAGGAACTTATCACGGTAATATACTTTCCGAATTTGCACTGGAAAAAATTGATCTGGACGGTGTGGGCAGGTTACTGGCCCTTACCCCGAACGATGAAGTCAATTCGCTGGCAGCGCTCCGTTTCAGTGAGATCTTCGGCCGGTCATATGTTTTCCAGCTTCCACCCAATACCCGGGGAGAAAAAGGCAACAAAGATGTCAGCAGCCACCTAAGTGGAAGGACACTCTTCAATGAACAACTCAATTTTGAGAAAATGTCAACTATTATCAAGGGGGATGAACCGCTCTCCGTTCAAAAAATTACCGATAATTCCACCTTCGCTTCATTCAAAGAGGCCATAGGAGAACAATACATTCCACTTTTTGTAATAACTTCCACAAACGAGATCCATCCCTACACGGTAAATAATCCCCCGGCGCCAACCAAAGGGGACAAAGTTTTTTATATTTCAATAACTAACGAAGAAATCCAAGACAGTACAGAAAACAGCTCTTCCACCTCTCAGGCTATACAGGCTTCGGATACTTCCTGACCTTTATTCCCGGCAAGATATATGACTATAATCAGGCCGAAAAAACGGGCATTAATACCAATACGCGATGGTGCATACCTTCCGGCGTTGAATAAACATCTGTGATTCAACGCAGTCCATGGAACCATTGCACAGCTGTGGCAAGGCGGAATATTTATCAAAATGCTATAATAAATAAAACAGCCTGCTATTACACAGATCTATCGATATATCATGTGTTGTGGACAAAAAATACGGCGTACCCCCATATTGTCTCTCATAAAAACTATATTTTTTATATCCATACCTGCAACGAACATCATTGTGCTCAGATTTTGGTAATACGAAAAGCTTTCTCAGGTATTTAAAATAAGTACCGGACAGGGACTTTGGTCGAGAATCGTTTCAACCCTGTGGCCCAGATAGAGCCGGTGAGAACCCGGACGAACATTGGTACCCAGAATAACAAGATCAATCTCGTTATCAACGGTAAAATTATAAATCGCCTGTTCAGGGCTTTCACCACGCTCAACCACAGTTTGTGTTTTCACCCCCATTGCTTCTCCCATTTCCTGCAAGTCACTCATGATGTTATTGGCAATTTTAATTTCGTTATCCTTTTTAAACTGCCGTACATGGTAAGGTGTATCTCCATAATTATCTATCACGACATTTAACATGGAAACTTCATGAAGGGAGTCCGATTTAGCAATAAAAAGTCCCAAATCAACGGCATTTCGGGCCGCTTTAGAGCCATTGGTCGGGACCAGGATGCGTTCAGGACTCCACTGTTCATCAATTTTACGCCCCTGTACAATAAGCGTCGGACAGGGAGCTACTCTTGCCAAATAGTCAATAAGGGGACTAAAGAGATGAGAAGAATTCGTCTGTCGTTCGGTAGCACCAAGTACCAGAAGTTCATAGTCTTTCCTGGCTTCATCCAATATCGCATCCCCGATATTCTGTTCTGCGACAACTTTTTTTACTATTTCATCCTGCGCAAAATACTCCGACAGCTCATCCAAATAATCCTTACACTCATCTTCGTTGTTATCCCTTGCCACGGTAAATAATGTAACCGACAATTCCGATTCCCGACCCAACAATTCCAACACTTTCGCTTCAACGGACTGGATGGCAAGTTTATCCAAATCCCCAGAACGTAACCGCACCGGCAACAGTATACGATGGACACCCGCGATAAGGCTTTCCGCTTCCATCTCTTCTTTTTTTAAGCGCTCCTCTTCTTCTGCCCCTATTTCCACCCGTTTTAGCACCCATCTGAGAGCAGAAGGCGCCATCAGAGAGGTAGCCATAGCCATTACGACGATGATAGAAAACATATCCTGAGCAAGAATTCCCAAATTCAAGCCAATAGTGGCAATAATAATTTCCATGGCCCCACGGGCATTGAGGCCCGCACCAAAGCTGAGGGCCGACCAGTGATCTTTACCCCCTATTACACGCGCCCCGAAATAGGTGCCGGTAATTTTACCCAGCGTTGCCACGGCAATCACCACCAGTGTAATCATAATAAGCGTAGGCTCCAGGAGGTTCAGCATGTTGACTTTTAGTCCCGCTACCGCAAAAAAGATGGGAGCAAAAACAGCAAGAGCTACGCTTTCGAGGTTATGAATCACACTTTCCGGCAGACGCGGCATCATTCCGAACAGAATCCCCACAACAAACGCCCCCAATACCGCTTCCAGATTAAGAGCCTGGGTAATAGCACCCCACACGAACATCATAACAACGACCAGCGTCAAGAGGCGGTCGCTGCTTTCCACTTCATCCTGCACAAAAATTAATAGCTTACGCACAAGCCAGCGTCCCACTGTAAAACTCAGAATCATAAATGCCACTACGCTGCCTACAATCTGCAACACGGTTCCTGCAGTCACTGCCTCCCCGCTTGCCAATCCCGCTACGATAGATAACAAAATCCAGCCCGTCGTATCATCGCTCATCCCTGCAGCAATAATTGTCTGGCCAATATCACGACGCATCAAATCGAGATCCATCAGTACCTTGGCAATCACCGGAATAGCGGATATGGACAGCGATACCGCTACAAACAGTTCAAAAATAAGGCGGTTACCGGGATCCGCCACCAGGAAATCGGGGAGATATTGTCCCAGCAAGAACCCCGTGGCAAAGGTAATGGTAATTCCTCCAAACGAGACCCCGATTGCCGTGCGGGCGTGACGCTTAATGAGTTTAATATCGGTCTCCAGTCCCGTTATGAGCATTAAAAACATCGCTCCAAGCAGGCTGACAGTCTCCAACAGGTAACCCTGCACCTCATTTTGCGGAATCATATAATGCCCGAATTCAGGGAAGAGACTGCTTAACAGGGAAGGCCCTAATATAATACCCGCTAAAATTTCCCCAACTACGGAAGGTTGTCCCAACCGTCGGGCAACCTCTCCCAATGTCCGGGCAGCCAATAACAAAATACCCACCTGTATAACGAGCATCAGTATATCATGATGCGGGGCGGCAGAAAAAATATCCACAATGAAGCGAAGTTTAAGTTAGAGAAGCTTTTAAGGAATAAAAGAATACCATTTTTAATTTTAAGATTCCATTTTCAGTATTTTTTCCGTTAAACGGTATTAAAAGGAATCCAAAAATCTGTTACATTACCTTTTAAGGTGTTAGAAAACTGAAAAAAATACGGTAATAGTTGTAGAAGGCTTTGAAAAACCAGAAATTTTGACCAATATCAAAGACCGAGCACATTCAAAGCCGCAGCATATAAAGCATATGTGGGAATGCTGAATCCGCGAAAAAAACGGTTTGGCAAAGCTCTCTTACTAACGGACTCTGAACGATGAAGTTATTTCAACAGCTTATATTCAGTTTATTTTTCCTGACATGGATAGGAGCGTGCAGCAGTTCACAAGACACTGTTAGTAAGACCAGGGATACCGAAGCATCGGATTCCTACACCACAGCCTTTCCCGACCGGGATGTATCCGACCATCTCCGGGATGCCCGGCAAGCAATTATCAGAATTATCTCAACGGCCCACTACAACAGTTATGTTTTCGAAAACCCAGAAGTCAGAATAACGGATATACGAACAAACAGGCTGGATAATATAGCATCTCAGCAGTATACCAACGATGAAAGTACGGCGGGAACCTCCATCATTTTAAGTTTGAACAGTGATGGCAAGGCTTTGCTTGTAACCTGTGCTCATGCCGTCAATTCCCCCGATACGCTGATCAGCTATTATTCGGGCGAATCCTATCCTCCCAACACTTTTGTAGAGACGATCAGTATCAAGAGACGACAGACCAATCTGCTTTTTACTCCCAGTGAGCTGAGCAGCTTTGAAATTATTGCAGAAGACAGGCTCACTGATGTTGCGCTGCTCTCTGCCACCCTCAATTCCAAATCTCAGTCCGAACACCGCTCCCTTCCGTTCGAAATGGGCAGCATGGATCATCTCCAGCTGGGTTCCTTTCTGTATGTGTTGGGATTTCCCAAAGGATTTCCCATGATTACCCGCGGGATAGCCAGCACGCGGGCCCTTCGTCCCCACCGTTTCTTTATCATGGATGCGCTCTTTAACCCGGGCATAAGCGGGGGACTTGTTATCAGCAGCAGAGACAATTTCAGGAATTTTGAGTGGATCGGCATGGCCCGATCTGCCACGTCCTCACAGGAAACAGTCCTTATTCCCCGACCCGATGATGACGGAGGAGGCAGCGGTCAGCAACGCATCGTCCGTCCCTATAACGACACCGTTTTCCTCGGCCAAAAAAACCGGATATCGTACGGTATCACACAGGCCATCCCAATCAGTGAAATTCGTACTTTCCTTGATGAAAACAGCGGCGTCATCAGCCGGCACGGCTTCGATTATTAAGGCTATCCTCTATCAAAAGCCTGGCTAAAATGAACTTCACATGATTATCCCGATTTATTTATTTGGTATCTATACGAGAATTTGAAATAACTCGCGTAATTAAAGATCACAGCTAACAAATGGGGTCGCTGTGGTAGGCGCACCCGCTATATATTATTTTCAAACACAAGTAAACACAAAGCACAGGTCTGATAATCCGTCTATTATTCCACCCGGGTTGGTAGAAAATATGGATTCACCGTTTCCCGATTGTTTCTTTCTCAAGGGCGTTCAAAAATACCTCGTTTTGCTGCAGCCGGATATAGTACTCGTCCACCCGGGTTTCCGTTTCCCGCTGCTTGTCAAACGCTCCCAGCGCCTCAAATATTTTGGCCCGGTAGCGATGCGCCTGTCGCGCCATCCAGGAATCAGGAAAACTGCGCGCCGAAACGGTAAACAGCTCCAGGGCTTTTTTTAGCGAAGAGGTATCGCCCTCCCGGTACTGTTGTAATCCTTTGCGAACATTTGACCTCCATTTACGGGCGACCGGTTTCATCCGGTCAGCCTCCTGTAACACCTCAAACGGCTTAACGTTGGCCCGGGAACCGGTATCATAAACCGGAGGGATTTCCCTTGAAAAAAACAATTCAAGGGCCTCCCGGTAGGCCTGGGCTTCCCGGAGATTATAATCCCGGTTTTTCAATCTCTGTTCCTCTTCCGGATTCGTAAAGAATGACGCCTCTGCCAAAACGGCCGGTATACCGTAGGTCCCACGCAAAACCGAGGCCCCGCTCCCCGGAAAGATGACGTGGTCGGATACAAGGCTTGCCGGATTCTGATGATCGTATAAGTACTCAGACAGACTTTCGATCAGCAATTCACCCAGCATAACGCCCGCCTGGTTCTCCGAAGCATTGCCGTGAAAATAAATGATGGGAAAATTAACAGAAGTATCTGCAGTGGCGTTATGATGGATAGAAACAAAAACGTCGGCCTGCTGCTCGACAGCTTTCTGTGATCGTTCTGACAAGGTCACTTCGGTGTCTTCCGTGCGGGTCATCACCACTGTTGCCCCATCTCTTTCAAGGAGTTCCCTTAGTGCCAGTCCCACCCGCAGGTTGATCCACTCCTCGCGCTCACCCTTCGGGCCTACCCGATATTGATCAGTATCAGCTGTACCCCCGTGACCCGGATCCAGGCATATGATCTTCCCCTGCAGCGGGCTTTGCGTTTCCTGGGCAAGGCCGGAAAAAGTGAAGCTTCCCCATATAGCGAATACCAAATAAAACAGACGAACAGATAATGTCATAATAGTATGAAATTTATTATTGGGTTGCCAATACCGATAGCTTCCGGCATGCGATATAATATAGCTTTATTCAGGCACTATCTGCACTCCTCCCAGGCTGTTTCACTGATTTTTCACATAACGGATAAAACATTACTCTGTCCTTGTGGTTCTTGCTGAGGATTATAATATCCCGTATGCATGAGGCTCATAAACCATGATTCACAGAAATAAATACTACAAAACGTGATTATCCTGTATCGAGCATTCTTTTTTAATCCAAGATTTTTCAACTCCTGTTTTTCTCCCTCTTTACCAATTGTACATATCCGCCGTTAGAATGATATTCCCCTGCCGATGATCCAAGTAGCGTCGGGACTCCAGGTAGCGGTCGAGGTTGTAGGGATCAAAATTTTCTGCGGATGAGTCTACGCTACTCACATGCACGCGTCCCGAGGAATGAATAAACTGCATCTCGCCTATCCACATACCCACGTGAACGACCCTGCGCGGTTCGGTTTTGGTTGCCGGTCGACCAAAAAACAACAAATCTCCCGCCTGCAACTGATCGAAGTTTTTCTGATTATCAACCAGTGCCCCTGCCTTTATCTGTTGAGAAGCATCCCGGGGAAGGATCATCCCGTTCATAAAATAGATCGTTTTGGTAAACCCGCTGCAATCCATCCCCTTGGTAGAGGTCCCTCCCCACAGGTAGGGGGCTCCCATCATGGTCTTTGACGTTTCAATCAACGAGGCCTGGCTGGTGTCCAGCTCCTCATTCCACTCCTCAAAAGGTTTTGCTTCTCTGGCGGGGACATATCCACGGCGGCCGTCCGGGTAGGATACCTCGTAGAACGACGCCGTTTGTCCCTCCAGTCTGAGGAGGCTGCCGGCTACCAGATCACTCACTTTTCCCGACGATTCATCGGGCTCCCGATAAGAAAAGCCATAGGTTTTGAGGTAAATAAGTTTAGGAGCGTCTTTCCATGCCTTGTAGTGCGACCGGTTCATCTGCTCAATACCCCCGCCATCCACCCAGGAAAGGTAGTCGTCCGGCGTTTTTACCAGGTACCAGCCGCCCTCTTTTTTGAGCACCAGCAGCGGCATGCCCAGCAGGGCCTGGGTAGCCAGCTGGGCCGGGTGTGCGGGACGCGACCGGATATTGGCAACCGAATTATTGACAATAGCATACGTTTGTCCCTCCAGGTCGGCCGCGGGAAGTACCCGGATGCTATCCCGAAGCGTTAGCTCCAGAGCCGAGAGGGAGTCCAGCAGGGCCGCCTTCGCTCCGGATATAGTGGTCTCTCCTTTTAATAACCACTCTCCATTTATCTCCTCTGCCTGTACCTCAAACAAAGCAACCCGACTGTCAGGGGCGAAATGCACTTTTGTATTTTCGATAACCTGCTCAACTTCCGGTTTCGGCTCTGGATCACATCCTGATCCTGTCGCTAAGAGCAATAGGGCTGCAGATAATAATTTCGGTAGCGATCTCATTGTCGGGTTTTGGTTATTGGTTACTAGTGATTTTTGGAAACCAGGGGAGGCAACACTTCCCCCTGAGCGATTGAAACTGCTGTGTACAGGCAGTATATAAAGATTTTGAAATCGCAAAATACTAAACATACAAAACGCAGCGATCTCGATCTTTACTTTTTTTCCGACATCGAATTCGTTAGCCGTTACAGGAGGAAAAGAGTTTATTCCACATCCCACCAGAGGCGGCCATACAGAGTATTATTCCCCTCACCAAACTGGCGCTGGACGGCTTCATTATAATTTTCGGTGTTGTTGAGCGCCTCTTCGGAAGCGTAACTTTGGCGCAGGGGTACTTCCCTGCCGTTGGGACTGACCATATGATCGGGATAACCCGTTCGCCGGTATTCCGCCCAGCCTTCATAACCGTGCATAAACAGATGGATGTATCGCTGTGAGGCGATCTGTTCCATGGCGTTGCCGGCATCATAGGATATTTCCGGATGAGCATAAAATTCGTCGAACCCATCCGTGCTGCCGGTCCACTGCAACAGCGATTGTTCGATAGCCCGCCTGTAATTTTCCCCGGCATTTTCTGCAATCCAGTCCCGCTCGGCCGCCTCGGCCCGGGCAAACAACACCTGGGCGTACGTTACCAGATAGACCGGTGCGTCCTGAGCATGAATGGCGTCTCCCAGCAGGGAGAGTTCATCCAGGGAAGGAACCTCGTCCTCATCCGTACCGAACGGCAAGCCTACATAATCACCGGAGGCGGTGGCATCGCCATACACCGGAAGCCGCGGATCATCCACCGGCTTCATCATGCCGACCAGATTTTCACTCAATGCCCACCACTCCCTGACGGGAGGTTCCACAATCTGCCCGTACCAGTAGTTTTGATTGTTGGCCTCTGGCAGATGCCGGAAGACGAAATTGTCGTCATTGGACTCCATTATTCCGTCATTCAGCGCATCATTGAACTCCGATTCCGCCCGTTGCGGATCCACCTCGGAAAGACGCAGTGCCATCAGCAGGCGAACCGTATTGCTGAACCTGATCCATTTATTCATATCGCCGTCGTACATAATGTCGTTGCTGAGACCACCCGACGGATTAATTTGGGCGGAGGCTGCTTTCAGCGAGTCAAACAGACTCGTATAGATGGCTTCCTGGGTGTCATAGGCGGGCGTAAAATTTTTGGTTCCACGCAGCGCTTCGGAATAGGGTATATCTCCCCACCGGTCGGTGAGATGCCAGTAATAGTACGCTTTCAATATTCTCGCAACAGCAATCCGGTTATCGACATTGGAATGATCGATAGCCGCCTGCAGGTTAATAAGCGGTCCCTGGTACAGCCAGTAAAAACTGGTGCCCCCTTCCGGGTACTGCGAATCATTTACATAATCGGTTTTAGCTAAAAACTGCGCATTATATTGTCCCTGCGGGGAGGAACTCAGCGACGGCAGAGAAAGCATCGCGTTAGCGATAAGTTGTGGCGCCGAAGCTTCACTGGGAGCGTTGGGATTTTTATTGATATCGTCGTCAAAGCTTGCGATATCACAGCTAAAAGTCAAAAAAGCTACGATCGTAAAAGGTATGAGTACATTCTTCATAATAAATAAATTTTCTCCCTAAAAAGTTAAGCTTATGTTCAATCCGAAAGTACGCACCGTATTCAACTGCCCCGATTCGTACCAGGTGATATCCTGTCCCCCGGTAGAGAGCTCAGACGGATCGAGTCCCTGTGGCGCTTCCTGCCATATCATCCACGGATTGTTGGCAAAAATGGCCAGCTCCACCGACCTCACCGGCCATCGCTCGAGTATTCGCTGGTCGACGGTGTAACCGAATCTCACTTCATTCAGCTTAACGTAGGAAGCATCAATTACCCAGTCTTCATACACCTCGTCGCCGATGGTATCAAAATAGGTACTGGCATCTACATAAGCCGTAACCGGCTCGCCGGTGGATGCCGATATCCCTTCCACTTTAACACCCCCGCCTTCGTCAACCGGATCCCGCACGTTGTTTCCCTTGTCGTTGAGGGCAGCGGTTTCTTTGGCCAGGCCGGTTCTGACCGCAAGCATTTTTGACCGGCTGAAAAACTGTCCCCCCACCTGGAAATCAATCATGGCGCCCAGGCTGAAGTTCCTGTAGCGCAGCACGTTTTGAACTCCCCCCGTGAAATCGGGCAGCACCGAGCCGAAATTATGCGTCGCATCGGTCCACAACGGCAGGTTGTTATCATCCAGAAGAATTTGCCCCGTCGCCTCATCACGCTGGTACGCTCGTCCGACCAGGCTGCCGTACGTTCTTCCCTCGTAGGAATTCATGTAACTCCATGTACTTGAATATTCCGTTGAACCATGCTGGTACCGGTCGATATCGGGATGGAGCCGGACCACCTCATTCTGATTTCTGCCCAGGTTAAAGGTAGCGTCCCACGACAAATATTCCTGCCGGACAGGCGTTCCCGATACGCTGAGTTCAATCCCCTCGTTTTCTATCAGCCCGGCATTAATGATGGCCTCTTCATATCCACTGGCGCCCGATATGCTCAGGGGGATAATCTGGTTCTCATTCTTTTGCTGATAGTAGGTAAAATTGAATTCTATCCGGCTAAAGAAGTTCAGGTCAATACCCGCCTCATACGAGGTCGAAAATGATGGTTCAATATCGGGGTTATTAATCTCATCGGGTACAAGCAGAGTATTCCGGCCGTCATAAACCGTGCCCACACCATATACCGGCTGCGTCTGGTAGGGAGACAGATCGGAGCCGGCCCGGGAGTAACTGAGCCTCAATTTACCGAAAGAAAGAGGATCCCAGTCCACCAGCTCACTGAACACCAAACTTCCCGATACGGAAGGATACCAGTACGAGTTGCTGTCTTCGGGCAGCGCAGAAGATTTGTCATTGCGGATACTCACATCGACAAAATACGTATCGTTATAGCCCAGAGAAGTCAGTGCGTAGGCACTCAAAATCCGTTTCTCAAGGAGATACGATTCATTTTCCGGGCGATCCACCGAGGCTTCGATATTATAATAGCCATCGGCCGTGAGTCCCCCTTCCGTACTCTGATACAAATAGGAGTAATTCCGGTCGTAGACATTGGTTCCGAGCGTGGCATCCAGGGAAAAATCGTCCCAGTTCTGAGAATACTGCGCCTTGAGCTCGTAATTCATCTCCCGGTTCTCATATTTGCCGACCGTGTAATCAGGAGTGTCGGTGCCGCCGGAAGCGGTTTTATACTCGATATTCTGCACATACATATCCCCCCGGATAAAGGCGCTTACGGACAGTTCCGGCAGGGCATTAAAAGTGGCACCCACATCTCCGAAAATACGATTCCGGCTGTCTTCACTAAGATCCTCATGAGCTTCAAAATAAGGATTGGACCAGTACACCGGATACGGCATGGCTCCGGACTCGCCGTCTCCCCAGCCCGAAATATTCCAGTGCTTGACGGTCCCGTCGCTATAGCGGTAATCTTTCAGGCGGCTCATATCCAGGTTGCGCTGAAACCACTGCCGGAAATAACGGGAGCCGTGCTCAGACCCCTGCGGGGGACGCCGGGCATCATTGATGGCATAGTTGAGATTGGTGGAAAAATTCCATTGGTCACTTACATCAATACCGGCGCTGACCCCCAGGTTGTTCCGGTTCAGATTCGAATTGGGGTAGACCCCTGAAATCCGTGAATCATCGAAACTCAACCGGTAATTGCTGCTCTCACCTCCTCCTGAAATCGTAATCGACTGGTTCAACTTATATCCGGTTTCATAAAAATTCCGGATATTGTCCGGATGCGCATCAAAGGGAGTCACTTCCCCGTACTGCGGATCCTGGGGGTAAAAACTGAAATACTCGCGCACCGGGGAACCATCCATCGGCGGGCCCCAGCTCTCGTCCACCCAGGTCTGCACGTACTTCTGTCCGTTCTCAAGGGTATTCCATTCCTGGGAAGAACCGCCCCCGTACTTGTTTTGAAATTCCATAAAATTCGCGGCCTTCTGCACAGAAAAACCGGAATTCAACTCTACCTGGAAATCTTCACGGCCGGCCCCTTTCTCGGTTGTAATCATAACCACGCCATACTGCCCGCGGATCCCGTACAGTGCAGAAGCAGCCGGTCCCTTCAGCACGTTTACGGATTCAATATCATTCGGGTTGATATCCTGAGCCAGATTTCCGAAATCGGCCCCGGCGCTGCCGGCAAAATTGGCATTCGAGATGGGCGTTCCATCAACCACAATCAGCGGCTGACCTTCACCGCTCAGGGAGTTTATCCCCCGGATTTTAATGGTCTGGGTGCCTCCCAGGCTTGCCCCCGAAGAACCGGTAATCTGTACGCCCGCAATTTTACCGGCCAGCGAACCGATCACATTCTGTTCTTTCGAGAACGTCAGGTTTTCACCATCGACCTGCTGGGTAGAGTAACCGATCGAACGTTCCTCCCGCGAAATGCCCAGTGCAGTCACAACCACATCCTCAAAAGTCTGCACCTGAGGTTGTAGCTCAGCATTTATCGTACTTCGCCCGTCAATCGGGGTCTCCAATTCCTGGTAACCAATAAATGAGAAGGTTAACGATTGGGCATCATCGGGGGCAGTCAAACGGTATTCCCCATCCTCATCGGTCGAAGTTCCCACCGAGGGGTCACCGGTAACGACCACATTCACCCCGGGCAGCGGATCCCCTGTTTCAGCGTCCGTCACTCTGCCCGATAGTTCCTGCTGCAGACGAATAAGTGAGGGAAGCCGGTAAAGACGTTTACGCAATACGATCTCACGCATCTTCGATATCGTTGCCTCATACCCTGTAAACGCAAGCACCTGCTGCAGCGCCTCCCCCACGGGGACATACCGAAGCTGTATTGTGACAGGACGCTTCAGCGAAAGAAGTCCGGCATTGTAAGCGAGGCCCAGATCCGCTTTGGCTACAATATCCTCCAGTATTTGTCGAATCGGGATCTCTTCCGCATCCACCGACACGAGGCGCTGCAGTTCCGGCAAGCGGTCGGAATAATCACTGACGGAGTAAAATGACTGGTCAACGGATTCAACGGAAGCCGAGGTAAGGTATTGTCCATTGGCTTCGGCATAAAACCCATGACTGATGAGGAAGCCAAATGCCAGTATCATTATTCTCCATAAAACTGATCTCTTCTCTTTGTCCTGTGTCATTATTTCCATCATTCTCTGGTTTATAATTATATGACTTTGATGATGTAAAACCCGATCACTGCTGATAAAAGGTGACCTTATTATCCTTCAGCTCATACTCGATATTCAGAGACATCGCTATTACATCCAGTACATTCCGGATGGAACGACTCTTCAGAAGGGCGGTAAGTGATTTCTCCCGGAGCTCCTGGCGATCAAAAGCAACCTCAATACCATACCTTCGCTCCAGCGCAGTTGCCACTTTGTACATCGGTGTTTCCCTGAATTTTAAATATCCATCTCTCCAGCTCAAGTAAAGCTCCATGTCGTCGACCTGCCGGGTCTCAATCCGATTGCTTCTCAAGGAATAACGACCCAGTTCATTAGCGGAGAGAACTGACTTCTGCTCATCTTGAGCGTCCGCAGCCCCAAAAGAAACCCGGCCTTCCTGCACAACTACCCGCACCCCTTCATCCTCCGGATAGGATCGCACTGAAAAGGAGGTCCCCAAGACGCGGGTGACGGATTCCCCGGCATGAATGACAAAAGGCTTATCCGGATTGCCGGCCACATCGAAATAGGCTTCCCCTTCCAGAAACACTTCGCGTACATCGGAGGCGAACTCGGAGGGCAGGGTCATTTTACTATCCGCGTTTAACAGCACCCGCGTGCCGTCACCCAGCGTCGTGTTTGCCCGTTGAGCCTTCTCGGTACTGATCTCCCGGAGCGCCTGTTCCCCGGTTTCCGGTTGGGATTGTGAGCCGTACCAGTATGAACCCAGGCCCAGTAAGCCGGCTATCAGCAGTACCGCGGCTACACGCATCAATTGGCGGGTCGGGGAATGTACGGAAGAGGTCTTCTGAAGCTTTCTGATAGGGCCGGAACGTTTCTCGATATCGCCGCGAAGCTCCCCCTCCTTCCTGAGGCGATTTTTCAGCTTGTCCCATTCTCCACCGATACCCAATTCCGTTTCGGAAGTCTCCCGCTTCCGGGCAGATGTTTCCCAAATTTGCCGGAACTCCTCCATTGTTTTTTTATTTCGAGGGTCTTCCCCCATCCATTGTTCTATAATTTCACCCTCCCGACTGCTGCATTCACCGGACATATAACGGGCAAGCAATGAATAATTCAGCTGGTCAGATTCCATGTTAGCCTTCTTCCGTATTAAGTAACTGATCTTTATGGATAAGACAAGTGCAAACCGGGCTCCCCCTAACGAAATATGAAGAAAATTATATTTTTTTTGAATTGACTTTCACCGCGTGAAAGTGATTTGGGATTATCTCAATAATCCTGGGACATGAGTCATGAAAAAGAAAATTCAGAATTCTGCATTCCCGGGGCATCCTCTTTTAAAAAATGATACTATGCAAAACCGTTGTTTTGCCAAATTTCTGCATTTTGGCGTTTTTAACATCTTTATAAACAGCCTGTATACAGCGGTTTTAAATCGCTCAGGTGTTGGTACTGACCAAAACTCCTGGTTTTTCACCCCCTCTGTTAGAGATGGGATGCTCTTTCAGTCATGATTGATTTCTATCTGTTCCCGAATATGGCTGAGCGCAAGTCCCATGTGATTTTCTACGGTCTTTCGGCTAATACCCATCACCTCCGCAATCTCGTTGTAACTCAAACCATGTTTGCGATGCAGTACAAAGACCGCGCGCCGGCGGCGGGGCATTTCTCCGACAAGGCTCCATATCCGGTTGAGCAACTCCTCATTTTCAGTGTCATCCTCACGCCTGCTTCTCAGCTCCCGACCGTAACCTTTCTCCCGGGTCGCTATCTGCTCTCTCAGCTGCTGTCGATGCTGCTCGCGGTCCATCTGATTCAGGGTCTCGTTACGAACGGACTGGAAAAGATACGCTTTTAAAGAGCTGTATATCGTCCACTGCTCCCGTCCTTTCCATACCTTGTAAAAGACCTCTTGAACGATATCCTTAGCCTGTTCCCTGGAGGCGGTCATCTGAGAGGCAAAGCCGCAAAGGTCGTAGTAATAGTTGAAAAAGAGACGCTTGAAAGCCTGCTCATCACCCTCTCGGATACGCTCCACAAGATGCTGGTCAGAATCATATGTAATATCGTTCCCTCCTTCCATCAACTGTTTTTAACCACGGCAAAATATTCCTGTTCGCCCGGATTTCCGAATCAATAAAACGGGTTTGTATTCAATAGTCTGCTATCGCTAATAATTTAAGGCGTTTAGCGGTTATATTTAAATCATTTAAAGCTTTTTTATAACATGGGTTTATTAGCTGACTATTTCAAAGTAAAATTCTATTCCTATCAAGATCATCAAAATTTCTTGTTGGCAGACCTCTTTCTTCCTTCTCTTTTTTAATCGATGTGGAGCATTCCATTTTTTTTCAGCGACAAAAACCAACAGCAGCGGTCAGTAGCGGCAGAGCTGGAAGCGAAAAGGTCATTGCCAAGGAATAGGGCGAATCGTTTAGACTCTTCGAGCTCATTGTCCGGCCTTGAAAATTCAATGCCCGGAGTGGCGGATGCAAGGCGGAGGAATAAGAAAAATATTTGTTTGAGCCCGATTCTCTCGGGCGAGTTTATATTTTTCTCCGGAGCCGCCGCAACCGCCGGGCGCTTAATTTTCGCAGCCGGCGACTTTTTTTGGGTTCCGTTTTTTTCGTCGATGAAAAAAATGGAACATCACTTCCCCTCAAACGACAAGGCTGCGGCTCCCAGTACCGAAACCTCGTCCAGCTCGGATACCTCTATCCTGATTGACGCGAGAGAATTCGAATAGGCAAAGTCCTGCATCGCCCTGAACATGCTTTCCTTAAAATAGGGGTAGGCCTTGCGAATCGTACCTCCCAGGATAATCAGCTGGGGATCATACGCATACATCACCGCTTTTATCCCATTTCCCAGGTGGGTGCCAAAGGCTTTATACATCTTTTTTGCGCTCTCCCTTCCCTTTCGGGCATTCTCATATACCTGCTTCCCCGACACGTCATACGCCCGTTCAAAGAACATCCCGGAGCAATAGTGCTCGAATATCGAATCTTTATAGGGAAGCATCCCGACTTCCCCGGCCCCACAATGATCACCGAAATACAATTGATCATTCAGGATCAGTCCCGAACCGAAACCGGACCCGAGCGTCAATCCCACCACCGATTCGCACCCGAGGCCTTTGCCGAAAAACTTCTCTCCCAGCACAAAACAGTTGGAATCATTGTTTACATATACCGGTTTATTTAATTTTTCTTCAAGGATCCGCTTCACCGGGACTTTTTCCCACGACGGGATATTCTGGACATCATACACAATGCCTTCCTCCACATCCACCACACTGGGCACTCCGATCCCAACACCTATAACATCGGAAGTTATAACTTTTCGGATCAGGACTTCTATCTGTGTGAGCAGGTCCGAGGGATCGTTGCTGTCAACAATCTCCTCTCCCTCCAGCTGTTCGATACTATTTCCACGGACACGCCCCACCCGTACATTCGTAGCTCCGAGGTCGACACCGACAAAAGATTGCTGCTTCATTTCCTCTGTATTCATATTCACTGTTTCCGCTGGTAATTTAAGATAGTGTTAGCTGACGTATGCTTCTTCCTGTTGCTCCCCTCGCCCTTTCCCCTTCTCTTTCCCGGAAAATTCGATCGTCTTATTGGTAACCAGGGGATCCGCCCAGAATCCGATGCTCAGGATATATCCGAACGTTAGATACAGGAAGAACATGCCGGATCTCAATCCCAGCACATCCCCGAGCGAACCGACAACCAGCGGTACCACCGCGCCCCCGACGATGCCGGTCACCAGAATCCCCGAGAACGAACCATGGTTCTCCCGAACAGAGTTTAATGCAAGTGAAAATATGACCGGCCACATCACCGCTATTAAGAAACCGATGGCGGGAAAAGCATATAAAGCGATCTCCCCGCTCCCGAAAAGGGCAAGCGTCAGGCAAAGCAGGGCCCCGGTTGTAAAAGAAATCAGTACCTTCCGGCTGTCCATCACCTTCAGCAACAGGAGCCCCAATACCGTGCCGGCCGTCATCATTCCCCAGAACCAGGAGACCGTACTGGCACCCGTGGTTTGGGGATCATAGCCGTGATAGGTCGAAAGAAATTCGGAGATCCAGTTCGCGACGCCCTGTTCAGATCCCACATAGCAGAAGATGCCCAGAAAAAACATCCACACCATCGGCTGCTTTAGCAGCTCGAGCGTTTCGAGCATCCCCACTTTCTCATCCTCCTTTCGTTCTACCTCCGGAAAATGGGATAGCAGTATGACAACCACCATGACCAGCGAGACGAGGGCAAAAATCCAGTAGAGTGATATCCAGGGCAGCTCCTCGGGGACGACCGCAGCAAGCGTGGCAAGAAGAAACCCCTCGGTGGCGCCGCTGTCCAGATTAACAACCAGGTAGGAATAGACCAGGGGACTCAAAAAAGAGGCGAGCCCGAAAAACAGCTGTCCCAGCTGAGAGTTAAACGCAAAATGTTCCTCTCCACCGGCTTCCCGCAACAAGGGGTTAATAGCCACCTGCAGCATCGCCATGCCCGTCCCAATCAGAAACAGCGAGACAATAGCTATCAGGTAGTTCGGGAAGAGGCCGAACAGCAGCGCCCCGCTAAAGGCCACGAGGAATGCACTCACCATAATTTTCTTTTCACTGTAAAACTCAATCAGTAATCCCGAAGGAATGGACATCGCCCCATAGGCAATAAAGAAAGCAAAGGGGAGCACCGCCACCAGGGTGAGACTCAGGTCGAAATCCTCAATGATCTCCGGAACGAGAGGACCGATAATATTGGTTAGAAAAGAGATGACAAAAAATATTAACAGGATGAGTCCTACGAGGTAATAGTTCCGTTTCATATGTTGTATGATTTATTTTGACAATACTATTCCGGCCAAGGCGAAGCCGCATTTCTCTCGCACTTGTCTATGGTTTGCTTTTGCCCGCGATCCCGTTTTTCGGGAACATTCCGGGCGAAATGTTCTACAGTAAGATTGAACAGTTGTATGCTCCATTATCCGTTATCAGTTATCCGTGCCCTCCGAAACCGCGGCTCCCGCTTTTTCCAGCAGCTTTTTGGTTGCCCGTATTCCCTCATACTCCCCCAGTTCACCCGAATATTCGATACCTATGTAGCCGGTATATCCCGCCTCTTTTACAATCGTGAGCATTCGTTCATAGTCGATATTCTTCTCATTCCCCTGCTCGTCAAACGCCATGCCCTTGGCACTGACGCCCATGGCATAGGGCATCAACTCTTGTACGCCCTTGTAACGATCGTATTCATTGTCATCCGATACCCTAAAATTCCCGAAATCGGGCAGGGTTCCGCAGTTATCCATTCCCACCTCTTCAATGACCCCGGAAAGCCACTGTCCGTCTGAAGAATAGCCCCCGTGATTCTCCACAATCACATTAATTCCGAAATCTTCCGCATAGGTCGACAGGCGACTGAGACCGTCCACTGCCGCCTTTTTTTGTTCAGATCTTGTGCCTTCGCCGCGGGTATTCACCCGGATGGAATGACAGCCCAGGTGTTCTGCAGCATGCACCCATTTATAATGATTTTCAACAGCCTCGGTCCGCTCCGACTGGTCCGCGGTGGCCAAATCTCCCTCTCCGTCGACCATAATGATAAGCTGCTCGACACCCAGGTCGGCACACCGGCTGTTCATTTCGTCCAGGTACGAGGTATCCTCGGCCTTATCCATAAAGAACTGGTTCACGTACTCCACCGCATGGATGCCGAACTCCTCCTTTGTAATTTTGGGAAAATCAAGATGATCGATCTTTCCATCAAAAAGATGGTTGTGCAGGCTCCACTCGGCCAGTGAAATATCAAAAAAAAGATCCGGGGAGGCCGCCCGACTGTTACAGGCTGATATCAAACCCGGTACGCTGGTAAACACCGCAGCAGTCATTCCCAATTGAACAAATTCTTTCCTATCCATAGCTGTTGTCTTTTAGTTATAAGTTTTTTTTGAATTCAAGCATAAGTATACAAACATACAGAGCTGCTCACAGCAGAACACCCGTTAGTCGCGGTGGCCGATTCCGTCGGGGATTCCCTTGTAGTAGCGAAACCCTTCAACCGCGGTCCCATCTTTTTGGTTGTCATAGACCCGGCTGCGCATTTTTTTCAGAAACGCCTTTCGGTCCTCCGGCTCCAGATCTTCCGCTTCCAAATCGGTCCCGTTGTAGTCATTCCAGGCCGAACTAAACTGGCTGACATGCATAGATACGGCTTCAAACTTCCGGTCAGCGTGTTTTCCGGAGATATCCACCCATGTATTCTGATCCTCTTCTACTCCGCTGAAAAACATGTACTCCTCAATCAGGTGGGCTTCAAGTCCATCCTGGGTAATCTGAGCCGGAAATATCAGGCGCCATTCCGACGCCCGGGCTGCGTCGACCGCCAGGTACGAGGCGCGCCGATGATCGGTTTTGAGCCATTTTTGATATCCATATCCGGGATCAAAAGCAAACAGCACATCCGGCTTTATCTTCCGATACCACTTGACCAGCCGGCGAGCCACCTCTTCCTTGTCCGCAAACTCAAGCATCCCATCCGTATAACCGAGGTTAATATAATTTTCCTCCGGAATTCCGATCTCATTGAGCGCCCGAAGCTCCTCTCCCCTCCTGATCTTGGCCAGCCGGTCGCGGGTCATGTCCGGATCCTTCGTCCCTACATTACCCGTGGTCATCAGCAGGACATACACCTCGTTGCCATTTTCCCGGAGCATGGACAGGGTGCCGTAGGATCGAGAATCATCATCCGGATGCGCCCCAACCAACAGAATCGTTTTCCCGCTCCATTCACTTACCGGTGTTTCCGGCTGAGCCAAAGCAGCAGAAGCTGCAAATACCACCATTAATAAAGTCAGCGTAACTATTTTATTCACATTTTCCATCGTAGTATTCGTTAATTTATATTGCTGTTGATTAATCATATGTAAACAAGCGTTGTTAATTAGCCCGGGTTTTTTACACCGGGTATGCAGCGCTCGATGTAAAATAATTTCAGACATGATGTCCGGTCCTGTTTCAACTCATATGCTGTCCCCAGCCCGGCTGCACCCCAAAACTGCCCAGGGAAGTCGTATAATCCATTAAAAATCCCATTATAGAAGCTCCATGTTCTCGGGATCCCATTCAATAATTTCATTCTGAAAATAGCTCAAATTACTGGCCAGCGCCGGGGCGGCGGCCCGCAAGCCAAAGCTGGCATCCTGCAGCAGTGCCGAACCGTTCCGCACAGCCCCGAAGAAATTGCCAAAGTGGTCATAGCGCGAACTATACCCCTCCGGAGCTTTATATGTAAATACCTCGGGCTCAACGGAGGAAGGTCGCTGCTCATCCCCATATTTCTCATGGTAATATTCCCGGTATTCGTTGCGGACCTCTTCCCCAAACTCGTAGATCGTCATGCCGGGTTCTTCCGGTAGTTTGGCTTTGCTCAGCGTTACCCGGTCTCCACTTATGACGATTTCTCCCTCGGAACCTACAAAACGCATCAACCGCCCGCCCCCCGAGCCGTCCGCCAAATTCACCCGGAGCGTCAATGTAAAGGCCGGGTGAGCCTCCGTCTGAGGATATTCATACATGCCCGTCATAAGATCCGGAACATCCCTTCCGTCATCCCAAAACCTTAGCCCTCCCCTCGCCATAATGCGATGCGGCCCCTTCGAGCCGGTAACCAAATGAATCCCGGAAAACAGGTGCACAAAGAGATCGCCCGCCACTCCTGTACCGTAGTCCCGGTAGTTTCTCCACCTGAAAAACCGTTTGGGATCGAACGGGATTTTGGGCAGATCCTTTAAAAAGGTATCCCAGTCGACATTCCCGGTCGAAGCGCTGGGGGGTATAGAATATTGCCAGGCCCCCATGGCAGAATAACGATCGTAGTAGGATTCCACTAAATTCAGCCTTCCGATTTCCCCGTTTCGATACAGTTCGCGAGCTTTTCGATATACGATATCACTGGTGGATGTGCTTCCCACCATGATGGGGCTACCCCCCTTTTTCGCCGCGTCGATGACTCCGTACCCTTCTTCGATATGCTGAACCATCGGTTTCTCAAGGTAGACCGCTTTATTGCTGCGTAAGGCGTCGACAGCAATGGTATCGTGCCAGTGATCGGGCGTTGCCACGACAACCGCATCCACATCCTCTCGGTCCAGAATTTCCCGGTAGTCGGTGGTGACGGCAAGATCACTCCCAAAAAGCTCTCTGCATCGATTCAACCGGCTCTCATACAGGTCACATGCTGCTACAAGCTCAACCCCGTTATGCTCGAGGGCCGTCCGCCCGTTCCCCTGGCCCATTTTTCCGGCACCGATCAGGGCCAGCTGAATGTGGTCGTTCTTTGCATACTGCCTGGTATCGCCGGGCCCGGGGTCAAGGGTTTGCTCGTTTCCACCTGTACCGGATCCGTGGGATAGAAATGGTGTGCCCAATATTCCAGCCGTGGCAAGCCCAAGCTTTTTTAAAAACGATCGCCGCGCAAACTCATCCGAATGGCCCATAGATTATCTGTTTAGCAATTTATATTACGTGTTATATCCTACAAGAATCTTCAATTCAATTTCCATGAATCCCACCTCATACCAATTCAATCGGACAGCCCATGATTTTTTACGTGGCATATTGTACGCAGCAAAGGTGTCAAATCATTAGTTCCCTCCTGAAAAAGAGAAGAAGGATGGCCCCTTTATTACAGGAATTCAAAGTTCCTCATAAAAAAGATCAACCGCAAAATGCCTTTATGTTAGACGCTATTCCGTCCCACCCGGGGACTCTTCGGCGGGATCCACAATCCCCAGCCGCCGGGCCCGCTCCACCCATTTTTTGCGGGCCATCTTCTGCATATCCTCAATGGTATCCACCTCGTCGATAATCTCCATCCCCAGCAGGGTTTCCACCAGGTCTTCCATAGTGACAACCCCCGCGAAGCCGCCATACTCATCCACAGCCATGGCAATATGTTCCTGCTTTCTCATCAGCCGCTCAAAGAAATCCTGGAGCGGGGTCATCTCGGGCACAATCAAAATATCGCGTTTAAACTCCTTAAGTAGCGTAGCCATCTCATTGCGGGCCATCATAAGCAGAAGATCGTTTTTTAACACATAGCCGGTTACCTCATCCCGAGCCTCCCCGTAGACCGGAAGCCTCGAAAAGTGCAGCTGCTCCACATTGTCGCTGACTTCCCCCACCGTCTGATTTTCTTTAAATCCCACTACGACGGTCCGCGGCGTCATGATATCTTTCACCCGCAGCGAACTGAAACGGATTAGGTTTTTAAAAATTCGTGATTCCTCCTCCTCAAAGATCCCCTCTTCAACACCCAGATCTGCCAGCGCCCCGAACTCCTCCCTGCTGAAGCTGGGAGTCTCATCATCCGACAGCCAGCGTGTGATAACCTGGGAGATCACCACAAACGGGTACAGAAGAATCAGCAAAAACCGCAGCGTCCGAGCCGCAAAAGGTGCTAAATTCCGCCAGTACGTTGCCCCGATGGTTTTCGGGATAATCTCGGACAACACCAAAATAAGCAGGGTAAGCACTGCAGAGGTGATTGCAACATAACCCTGTCCGAACAAGACCTGTGCCTGAGCTCCCACGCCGGCCGCACCCACGGTGTGTGCAATGGTATTAAGGCTGAGGATAGCCGAAAGCGGGCGATCAATATCCTCCTTGTAATCGCGCAACAGTTTACCGCTCCTGCTCCCCTTGCGCTCCATGATAGCGATATAGGAGCGGCTCACCGAAAGCAGTACCGCCTCCAGCAATGAGCAAAGGAAAGACACCCCGATAGCGAGTAATAGATAGAAAATAAGTAAACCCATAGGCCAAAAATAGAATAAATGTATCTTTTTAAAAAGAAGTGGTTGATTAAATCCCAAAAAACCATTTCTCCCTGCTTTTCCCGAATGCGTAGGACTCGCTAAATCCGTCAGACTCCCGGGCAGAGAGCTGCAAACTTAATCTCAATACTGCGCTGAATGAGTCCGATTACCCCAAAACAAAAAATCCGGTTTAGCTCTACCCCATTGATGGTTATATTACGAACCAACTCAAAAAACCACCATCTTGCTTTCACTCAATAATATATCACTTACGTTCGGCGATCAAAATTTATTAAACGGGATCAGTACGCTCATCAACCCGGGCGAGCGTATCGGCCTGGTGGGGCCCAACGGAGCAGGAAAATCGACGCTGCTGAAAATCATTGCCGGGGAAATCACCCCGGATGAGGGGGCGATTAACACCTCCAAAGAAGCCACCATAGGCTACCTGCCCCAGGACGGCGTCGATCCCGATCCGACGTGCACGGTCTATGAGGAAGTCGAACGCGCCTTCGGGGAAATCCGAAACCTCGAACAGCAGGTCCGGCAAAAGCAGCAGCAAGTGAGTCAGCTGGACAAGGAGTCCCCGCACTATCAGCAGGCAATGGACCAGCTGGGAACCATGCAGAGCAAGCTCGAACAGTCGGGCGCCTATACGCTGCAGTCGGATATCGAAAAGGTGTTGATGGGACTCGGTTTTACGCCAGGAGATTTCAACCGGTCGACGACTGAATTCAGCGGCGGATGGCTGATGCGTATTGCCCTGGCCAAGCTCCTGCTCCAGCGTCCCACGTACCTGTTACTGGACGAGCCGACCAACCACCTGGACATCGAATCGCTTCGGTGGATGGAGCAGTTCCTCAAAAACTACGAGGGAACAGTCATTATCGTATCCCACGACAAGGCGTTTCTCAACGAAATAACCAACCGGACGCTGGCCCTGGATCGCGGGGACCTGCACGATTATGCCGGCAACTATTCCTACTACCGGGAGAAGGACAAAGAACGGCAGGAACATCTTCGGAAGGCCTATCAAAACCAGCAGAAAGAGATTAAGGAAACACAGGAGTTCATCGATCGTTTCCGGTACAAGGCGAGCAAGGCCAAGCAGGTGCAAAGCCGCATCAAGAAGCTGGAAAAGATGGATAAAATTGAGCTCGATGAGCATGAGGAGGAGATCTCCTTCCGATTTCCCCCGCCGGAGCGAAGCGGGGCCGTTGTGATGAAGCTCGAGGAGATCCGCAAGCAATACGACTCGAATGTCGTTTTTGACGATCTCAGCTATGCCGTCGACCGGGGAGATAAAATTGCGGTCGTTGGACCCAACGGCGCCGGCAAATCCACGATGATTCGCATCATTGCCGGTCTCGAAGACTTCGACAGCGGCAACCGCGAGCCGGGCCATAATGTGACGACATCCTATTTTGCCCAGCACCAGGCCGACGAGCTCGAGCTCGACAAAACCGTCTTTGAGATTATGCGCGAGGCCGCTCCCAAGGCCAAAGAAACCCGGCTGCGGACGATTCTGGGATGCTTTCTTTTCCAGGGCGATGACGTCTTTAAGAAGGTCTCTGTCCTCTCTGGCGGCGAAAAAAGCCGCCTGGCCCTGGCGCGGATGCTGCTGATGCCCGCCAACCTCCTGATCTTTGATGAGCCGACGAACCACCTGGACATGCAGTCCAAGCAGATTCTTCAGCAGGCGCTGGAGCAGTATGAGGGCACGTTTATGATCGTCTCCCACGATCGGGACTTCCTCGATCCTATTGTAAACAAAGTGCTCGAAGTGCGTCCCAATACCACCAATACCTTCCTGGGCAATGTTTCGTACTACCTGCAAAAGGTGGAAGAGCGAGAGAACAGCGGCAGGGACGTGACGGGGTCCGGGCCTCCATCCACATCCTCAGGTTCAAACGGCCAACACGGGCTCTCCCGAAAAGAAGAGCGGCGTCTGGAAGCACAGAAGCGACAGAAAAAATATGCGCGTCTCAAGCCCTTCAAGAAGAAAATTGATCCCCTCGAAGCAACCATCGAGCAAAAGGAAGCGCGCAAAAACGAAATCGAACAGCTGATGGCGGCACCTGACTTTTATGAGGATGAAGAGCGGGTTAAAGAGGTCTCTCTGGAATATGAAAAGCTGAAAGCCGAGCTGGTGGAAGTTTACGCCGAATGGGAAAAGCTGGCCGTGAAAATGAGCGAAATCGAGGAGGAATTCAGTAGTGATTAGCCGAAAGTAGCAGGCAGAAAGCAGGAAGTCCCGGGATCTTGGTCCTTGTCCCAAAATAATTTTACAGATTATTGGTTAACTTTGCAGCCGATGGACCCGTTTCCCTCCCCCAACAGGACCGCATGGGATTGGTAAAGGGGAAAGTAAAAATTTATCGTCTCAATCTTAACCTATAGAACAACCAGCATGAAAAAACTGAAAAATAAAGTCGCTCTCATTACCGGGGGCACCCGGGGTATGGGCCGGGCCGTAGCCGAACTGTTTGCCGAAGAAGGGGCCAGCGTTGTCGTCAATGGGCGGAATCAGCAGCGGGGAGAAGAAGTCGTTGAAAGTATCTCCCGACGCGGCGGGGAAGCGCTTTTTGTGCAGGGCGACGTACGCTCTCCGGAAGTCAACCGGCAGCTGGTGGAAAAAGCCGCCACCGCCTATGGCTCGCTCGATATCCTGATTCCCAATGCCGGGGTGCTCGGACTCGGGTCCGTCACCGGCGTCGACGAAGAGACCTGGCAGCACACGCTGGATACGAACCTCAACGCGGTCTTTTACCTGCTCCGTGCGGCCATCCCCGAGATGCAAAAAACGGATATGACCGGTACGGTTGTGGTCACCGGCTCCATCGCAGCCCACAAAGGCTTTCCCAACCACGCCGCCTATTGTGCCTCGAAAGGAGCCGTGGAATCGCTGGTCCGCCAGGCAGCCGTTGACTACGCTCCCGGCATCCGCATTAACCTGATACAACCCGGTCCGGTGGAAACCAAACTGTATAAAGACTCTGCCGCCGCCTTCCCCGACCCGGATACCATTCTGGATGAGGTGCCCGAAACCCTGCCTATGAAACGAACCGGATCTCCGGACGATATCGCCCGGACGGTCCTTTTTCTGGCCAGCGAGGACTCCTCCTGGATTACGGGCTCCGTCATTGCTATAGACGGCGGGGCGTCTGCAGCCGGATAATTTTCAGCCAGATAACCGAGAACCCATAACAAACAACTTCTGAAATAAAGTACTTCCTTTTCTTGCATCCGGGAACTTCTGCTCCGCCATATTCATTTAAGGTTTACTAAGTTGCAACCAAATCCATCATAAGGTGACAAAACTTGAAGCAGGTTCTCTTTACAGGCAATGTGATCCGGACTCCCTGTCTTTCGGGACCACCGGAGAAATAGACGAGTCCACCACCGTAATAGGTCAGGAAAGACTCTCCGCATCCCTGGAGTTCGGGTACGGTATGGGGAAAGATGGCTTCAACATCTTTGCGCTCGGACCGAATAAAATAAACAAGGAAGACCATCTGAAAGAATTCTTTGAGGAGAAGGCAGCGGAGCAGCCCGCCCCCCCGGATATCTGCTATGTGAATAATTTCGACGACCACTACAAACCGGACGTCCTGGAACTGCCGGCCGGACGCGGCAGCGAGTTACACAAACAGATGGAGCAGCTTGTCGATGACCTGGTGCCCACCCTTACCTCCGCCTTTGAAACGGAAGAATATCAAAACCGGCGGCAATCGCTGCAGGACCAGGTGCAGCAGGAGCAGGGACAAACGTTCGAAGATCTTAAAAACAAGGCGAAAGAAAAGGGACTCGCCCTGGTTCGCACGCCCGCGGGGTTTTCCTTTGCCCCTTTAAACGAGGAGGGAGAGATCATGGGCAAGGAGGAAATCCAGAATCTGTCCGAGGAGAAGCGGGAGGAGCTCGAAGAAAAGACCCGGGAGCTGCAGGAGGAGTTGCAAAAAGTTATACAGAAAATGCCCTCCAACAGGCGCAAGGCCCGGGAACGACTGAAAGAGCTCGATGAAGAAATCGCCACCTATGCCATAAAGGATTTATTTAATGAAATCCGCGATAATTTCTCGGAGCTGGAGGATGTTCAGGACTTCCTGGATGACGTAGAGATTGATATTGTTGAAAACGTTCAGTCCATCATGGGCAACCAGAACCAGTCCGGCCAGGGGGGCAACCAGCTGATTCAGATGATGGGTGGACAGCAGCCTCAGCAGCAGAAAGGGGGTAGAAATCCCGTTCTGGACCGCTACCGGGTGAACGTGATGGTGGACAACAGTGAAATGGAAGGGGCTCCGGTTATCTATGAAGATAATCCCAATTATAAAAACCTGATTGGCCGGGTCGAATACCAGTCTAAAATGGGGACCCTGTCGACCAACTTTAACCTGATAAAGCCCGGCGCCCTCCATCGGGCAAACGGCGGCTACCTGATCCTCGATGCCCGGCAGATCCTGCTCGAACCTTTTGCCTGGGAAGGACTAAAGCGTGCCCTGAAATCAGGAGAACTTAAGATTGAATCGCTGGGAGAA
Source organism: Fodinibius roseus (assembly GCF_900129315.1). Classification (GTDB taxonomy): domain Bacteria; phylum Bacteroidota; class Rhodothermia; order Balneolales; family Balneolaceae; genus Fodinibius; species Fodinibius roseus. Next base: position 11,051 of record NZ_FQUS01000010.1, on the reverse strand, counting down.
TCCTACAGCATGGTCAGTACGGTCTCCCTGGAGCCCGAGCCCATCCAGTTAGACGTGAAGGTGATACTGACCGGTGAGCGCCTGTTGTACTACCTGCTCTGTGAGCATGATCCTGAATTCAGCAAGCTGTTTAAGGTCGAAGCCGACTTTGAGGATGAAATTGACCGCACGGATGAAAACAACAACCGGTACGCGCAGCTCATAGCGGGACTCATTGCCAAGCATGAACTTCGTGCTTTTGACAACAAAGCCGTTGCCCGGGTTATCGAGCAGGGATCGCGCATGGTCGGCGACAATGAAAAATTGTCCGCCCAAACCAACGATATCACTGATTTGCTAAAAGAGTCCAACCACTGGGCCGGCCGGAAGGAGCGGGACGTGGTCACGAAGGAAGATGTAGAAAAAGCGATTGAGCAAAAAATTTATCGTTCCTCCCGCCTCCGCGATAAAGTTCAGGAAAGCATCACCCGGGAATCCATTTTTATCGATACTTCCGGGGAAGCCATCGGACAAATTAACGGATTATCAGTGGCCCGAGTGGGCAACCTCATGTTCGGGCGACCCAACCGTATTACCGCCCGCGTGCAGCTGGGCAAGGGGGAAATTATCGATATTGAACGTGAAGTGGATATGAGCGGGTCCATCCACTCCAAAGGCGTACTGATTCTGAAAGGATTTTTAGGAGAACGATACGCCGGGGAACGTCCGCTTTCGCTCTCCGCCAGTCTCGTATTTGAACAGTCGTATTCCCATATTGACGGCGACAGCGCTTCCTCGGCGGAACTGTATGCGCTGCTTTCGGCAATCGGTGATATCCCGCTGAAGCAGTCTTTCAGCGTTACCGGCTCGGTCAATCAGCATGGCAAAATACAGCCTATCGGCGGAGTAAATGAAAAGATCGAGGGCTTCTTTGATATCTGCGACCAGCGCGGACTCACCGGCCGGCAGGGCGTGCTCATCCCCAGGGCCAATGAAAAAAACCTGATGCTTCGCGGGGATGTCGTGGAGGCGGTCAAAGAAGGAGACTTTCATATCCACTCCATCGAAACCGTTGACGAAGGCATGGAAGTGCTGACCGGCATGGAAATGGGTACCCCGAAAGAGGACGGCACCTATCCCGGGGACACCATCAATTATATGATTACTGAAAAACTGGACCAACTCGCTGAAAAACGAAAAGCATTTGCCAAATCTGAAAACAGTCAAGAGTAATCATGGCCGAAGATGCAAACCAACCCATACTGGTTCGCGAAATCCTGGTTGCCGTTGATTCCTCGTCCCACAGCCGGGCCGCGCTCAGGGCGGCGGCCACCCTTGCCAAACTAATGGAGGCCAATATCCGGGGACTTTTTGTGCATGAAGAACACTGGAGTCAAATCAGCAATTTACCCTCCGTAACATCCATAAATGAACTCACCGGCAAGGCTCATGTCCTGAAGGGAAAAGCCCTGGAACAGGAGATCGACTTGCTGAAACAACGCCTGCAGCGGCAGCTGCAGCAAATCAGTAAAGAGAACCGGATCCCCCATTCCTGGGAAACGGCCCGGGGACGAGTGGACGAGGAGATCCTGCAGGCGGCCCGGAAAGCCGACCTGATAACCATCGGAACCCGGGGACGGTCATTTTATCCGGGCGAAAGACTGGGGTCCACGGCCAGGGCCATCATCCGGAAGGCCGACAAGCCGATCCTTGTATTGAAGAAAGGTGTAGACCTGGGAAGAACGATTACGACCGTCTTCGATGCCTCCGATGAAAGTCAAACGGCACTCAGGCTTGCTCTTTCGTTGGCCCAAAAAAATGAAAGCACGTTGAGTATCCTGATCCTGGAAGAGGGACAGGATACCGAAGGGCAACGCAATCAGAAGCTTGAAAAGATGGTGGAGAGCGCCTCCATTCCCGTTTCGGTGACCGTGCTTGAGCATCCCGACCTGCCGGATTTTCTAAATGCCGTCAACCGCCAGCAATCGGGATTGCTGGTAACTCCCAAAAACCAATCTTTTTTTAAACAGCGCTCGTTGGAAACCACCCTGGGATACCTTAACTGCCCGGTACTCATGGTTACCTGATCCTTCTCCTTCCTGTCTTTTAGCTCAAGGTTCCTTCCCTCGCTATATTTTCCTTCTCCTTTTTGCAGTTTTGTAATTTAATTTGAGCGGGTAAACTTCGTAATTACGACAAAGTGTAGTTTCCTCTGAAACAGCGCTGACTCACCACTACTGCCTTTGGCATAATATTAAAAGCAATAATATCGGAGATAAAAAACTAGGGGATCAGCGCCTCCACGTCAAATTGTCCCCAGTACCAGATGATGCCCGCAAAGATAAGCAGCAGCAGCGTCCATATAGCGAGCGCCGTACGGGAAGCTTTTTTCGCCTTTTTCTCCTCCCACCAGCTCCGGGGACGAACCCCCTGGACTAAGAATGTAAGGATGCCCGCCAGGTTAATACAGATGAGATTCGTAATCGTCAATATCCCCGCGCCGACCGCCAGCTGCAGGTAACCCGCCCCAAGGAGCAGACCCACGGCCACCAGCGGGGGCAACAGGGCCACCGCAACCATAACCCCGACAATAGCCGCCGCGACGCCTCTCGTAAAAGCCAGAACGCCCGCGCTCCCGGCCGCCAGAGCAATAATAATATGCTTCAGATTCACCATTGTTCGGGTTATCATTTCTTCCGCCCCCGGATCCACGGTAAAAATGATCCCCATGATTACAGAGATCACCAGCGATACCGCCAGTCCCGCCCCGTTGGCTTTTAAAGAACGCCAGCCTAATTCCAGGTCTCCCAGTGTTAAAGCCAGTGAAAGCGATACATTCGGGGCCAGAAGCGGAGCGATCACCATCGCCCCGATAATCGTTGCCACATCATCCAGGATCAGTCCCACCCCGGCCACCAGCGTAGAAAGTACCACCATAGCCAGGTAAATGGGCGTCAGTTCAGCATCCGCCGTAACATCGGCATACAGCTCCTCGCGGCTTACGCGCCCGGGCCCCTCGATTTCCTCTTTTGCTGCCGCTTCTTCCTCCTCTTCCTCAATATCGGGTTGGGGTAGCGTTGCCTCTACCGAAAAAAGCAGGATGCGAAAGCCCTCGATACTACTGAATTGATCACTCAGCAGATCGGAGATGACTTCCGTCTGGTCCGCATTCGATAAGATCCGCAGGATGGCGCCCCCGTCATCGAGATGGTCGGTCCACATCCCCATAATCTTTTTCTCCTCCAGTAGCTGACGGGCCTCCCGGGTGGTTTCAGGCGGGGCCATCATCTCTATCATTCTCAAATCCATAAATAACAATACTTTAAAGTAAAGTAAGCTTTGGAAAACCGTTTTCCTGGACAATCTCTGTCCTTTTGCATATTCAACATCTTCACATAGCCCCTGAATGCTGTGGTTTTGAGTTCGCTCAGGCTTTGATATTGGTCATAGTTCCTTTCTTCAAAAACTTTGAAAGTGACATCCACTCGTAACACCCTGTAAAGGGTACAAACAAACGGTGTGAGAGTAAAGCCCAAACTTCTCGATTTTATGAATTCAATGATGAGCCGGCTGCCGGCTGTTGGCTTCGGAGAGCTTATACATGGCTATACCCCGCCTGTTCCTTCTCCAATCAACTTTTTGACCGTGACAAACTGGTACCCTTTCTGCTTTAGCTTCTCAATAATCAGCGGCAGTGATTTTCGACTTTTTTCGCGTGCCTCGTACATGACATGCAGCAGAATGATCGACCCGGGTTTGACTTTCTGCACGGTATGCGATGCCATTTTTTGCGCACTGTCATTGACCCCGGCAACCGATTCCGGTTCAATATCCCAGGTAACACTCACCTGATTTCTTCGGGAGAGCACCCAGGGCAGGAGAAACAGTTTTTTGCAGTAAGGGGGACGAAAATAGATCTCCCCTTTAAATCCTGCGCTCCTGATGGCCTGATCCGTACGTTCGACTTCATTCACAAGAAAATCGTAGCTTTTCAGTATCATCGGCTGATGGGAATACGAGTGATTCCCCAGTTGATGTCCGGCCCGAACAATTTTTCGGGCTTCCCGGATATTGGTCTCCGTTTCTTTTCCCGTCACAAAAAACGTTGCCGGCACCTCATACTGATCTAAAATATGTAATACCTCGTCTGTGTATCCAGGGGTAGGTCCGTCATCAAACGTCAATGCAACCAGAGAATCGGTGGCGGCCAGCTGGACGTGAGATATGAGTTTCCCGGCCACCTGGAACGTCCGGGCATTACTTAACTGCCAGAGTCCATAAAGAGCAGCAATTATAATGAGGAACCCTATTGTGAGCTTTTTCATCAGGCAAAATTTAGCAATAGAAAATCAAAGTACCTAACGGCCTTCTGTTTAACGGTATATCGGGTGACACTTTTTGACTAATTATCAGAAGATGAAGACAACAATATTGTGGTCGGATTCTCCCGGGCTTCCAATAGCGATTTTTTAAAAGCAGCATGAATAAACTATAACCTTCAACTGTAGTTAAAGATGGTAAAGTAGTGTGCCGATATTAAAATAGTTACAAATGAACATCACGTCCCTTATAGAAATATTTTGAAATCTTTGAAAACCAGGAGTTTGCTCAATACCAAAATCAGAGCGATTTCGAAACCGCTGTATATAGACTATAAATGAGGATTCTGAAATCGAGAAAACAGATAGATTGGGCAAAGCAACGGTTTTGCAAAGGATCCTTTTACGTTTTCAAACGGGCTGTTCAAGGAGTTCAACAAATTTATCGGCACTAATAACAGGGGCAAAAATATTATTGATACGTTCCATTGCCGCAGCCTCATCTTCGGGTTTCTCACAACCAGTGGCATCACCAATAACAATGGGTAAATATCCGTGGTCACGGGCCAAACGGGTATTTCCTTCTATGCACCAATCCAGGTGAAGACCCGTAAACACAATAACTTCTACGTCCTTCCTGGCTAATTCCACAGGTAGTGGGGTACCGACAAAGGCTGTCTGCAACACACATTCCCGGAAATGAGAGTCTTCGGCAGCAACTAACTCCTGCAGTTCATCGGGAAGTTCATTATCCCATCGTATTTTTTCCTCTGTCACATCCAGGCCTTCCGTCCATGTGTTGTACTGGACCTCATCAAAGATAGTTTTTGGATAATCCTCCCGGTATATATTGTAGCCGATCCAGTTAAATGAAACAAAATTATCCGCTTTTCTGGCTGCTTTCACCACTTTCATCGTGGCGGGAAGACTTCCCCGCGCCCGGTGGTTTTCATGTCCCAGGGCTCCCTCTTCTTCATAGAGACATTTATTCTGGCTGACAGAAGCAAAAGCAGCTTTTCGTTTAAGAATTTTCGCCAAGTTCAGCTTTTTCCATTGGGGAGCAAGTTCGGGGATGGCATGAATGCCTCCTTTATGTTTATTCCCGGCAATGTCGGTGGTGTCCTTCAATCCAATGTTCTCCATTGTATTTATCTCCTTTATTGTTATTAATATTTAATTTTTACGGAATCCTTCGAAAATAAAAAAGCCCACTCACCTGAATGATGAGTGGGCTTTTAGCTAGTTTCTTTAGTCGTCATGTTCCTTTACAAAAAATCAAGCAATCGCTACTCATCCAACAGGTATGGTGCATTATACCCATACAACAACACTCGCACATACACATGTTGGAATTATAGTTGTCCGTCATTTTTATTATAAACTTGCCTGAAATTTCACGTTAAAATATACCTTCATCATGGTAAAAACACAAATATTCATATCATTCATCAAACCGTTCCATGCGATGGCTATTTTGATCCTTTTGGGCCACCCATTTCCCGTAAGTGAAAAGATTTTATTTATATTGTAAATGCTTATCGAGAAGTTAGCGTTGCGGTTTCCGGTATTTGATTTCCGTATCCAAAATCCGCAAGCATGCGATCCCCGAAGCGTTACAGCCATTTAAACTTTCCGGTGAACTCAAATGAGGGACGAGATCTGTCTGCCTCACATTTTCTTTTATAAAATCAGCTGGTATCATTGCTGTTTTTACGAAATTCCTGAAACACGATAACGATAATGGTAACGGCAGTTATGGGGATTACAAAATACAGCATTACATTGTTGAATACCGACAACAGGTCATGTTGTGTGGCATTAAACACGAGATACAAGGTATATGCAAAATAATACCCCAGAAACAGAGCACCCTCCCATCGGCTGATTACTCCCCTGGTAAAGAAGATAGGCAGACAGGCAATCGCCACTGCAATCATCAGTGGAAGATCAAACCCGATGACAGGTTCCGAAACAGGAATACCCGAAGGAGAAAACACGCTAGACAGGCCAAGAACACCCAATATGTTGAAAATATTGCTCCCCACAACATTGCCGACCGTAATATCACGCTCGCCCCGAATAGCAGCAACAACCGATGTGACAACTTCAGGCATGGAAGTCCCGGCAGCCACTATCGTCAGCCCGATGATCAATTCGCTGACCCCCAGGTAAGCGGCAAAGCTCACGGCGCTGTCAACAAACCACCGGGATCCCAAAACCAGGAGCGCTAAACCCGCAACTATGAGAAATATAGTTGCAAACCAATTTATTTGATTCTTGGAATTTTCATTTGCATGCAGTCCTTGATCAGAAGATTTTTTGCAAGAATGATTTCTCAGACTTAATGCTACTAACACACCGAGATAAAGGATCAAACCGGCTGCCAGTAACACACCATCAAAACGGTCAATGGTCTGGTCCAGGCTGAGAAGTAAAACTGCAACAGAAGCAATGATCATCAGGGGGACATCAAAACGAATCACCTGTTGAGAGACGTGCAGGGGGATAATTATCGCTGACAGACCCAAAATAAAGAGCACGTTGATAATATTACTTCCAATAACATTACCCAGTGCTATATCCGCCTGTCCCGACAGAGCACCCCCGATACTGACGGCCAATTCCGGTGAACTCGTCCCGAATGCCACCACGGTTAAACCAACTACAAGAGGAGAAATACCCAGGGCCGAGGCTGCCTTTGATGCGCCGCGGACCAACATTTCTGCCCCGAAAATGAGAAGGACTAAACCAGCAACAAAAAGTAGAATTGTCATTATTATTTTTGACCAGGTTTATTACCATTTTAGGATACAGCGCTTAACCGGGAGGCAGAGGAATCACTCCACAGCCTCCAATGATCGACTTGAATCTTTCTGCTCCCCCTATCCCATCACCTGCAGAAAAATCCGTCGCCGGCGGGGACGATTGTCGTGGTTGATGATTACAATCTGCTGCCAGGTGCCCAATACCGGCTCGCCATCGTGGAGCGGAACCGTGATGCCCGGTCCCATCATCGTAGCTCTCATATGGGAAAAGCCGTTGTCATCGCCCCAGGTTTCGCCGTGCCGGGTTGTTTGACCTTCGGGAGCAAACTCCTCGAGCTTGTCTTTCATATCCTGGACCAAAGCGGGTTCAAATTCGATCGTCGAGACAGAAGCGGTGGAACCGATAGGAAAAATGTGGATCAATCCCTCCGAATATCCGCTTTTACGGACAAACGAACGGACTTCATCCGTGATATTTTGAATATCCGAAAAGCCTTCGGCCTCAACGGTAATTTCTTTGCTGTGAATATCCATAAGGGGTACCTGTTAATTTGCTAATAACAAATTCAGGGGTTAAAAATAAACCCTGACAAGCATACATATGCGAACACATCCCATCCACACAGGGTTAATCCTACTGCCCTTGCCGACAATAACCAAGTGCAAACTTTGGGCGCGCGAGCACCTGCCGGCAGTAAGAGGGATTCATGAATAGTGCATACACTCTCGGAAAGTAACTTTTACATTTCTGATCGGCAAATACACTTCCTGGTAATCTAATGCACTTTACGGAGCGTGTGCTGATCCAAAAAGGCACGCAGATGTCGTCGATATTTGATTTCCGTATCCAAAAATCCGGAAGCATGCGATCCACGAAGCGCTATAAACATTTTAGGCTTCCGGGCCGCCTCAAACAGGGCTTTTCCGTGACGGAAGGGCACCACCTCGTCATCCCGGCTGTGGGCCATAAATACAGGCGCTTCGATATTCTGCAGGTACGCTACTGTATGGTAGTCGAATCTTAACAGCCAGCGAACCGGCAGCCACGGATAGAGATCAGCGGCCAAGTGGGCTGCCGAGATGAAAGTGGATTCAATGACAGCCGCCGCAGGGTCTTTGCGCGCTGCCAGCCACGCCGCAATCGACCCGCCCAGCGAGCGTCCCATCGTAATGATCCTTCCCTCTCCTATTCCCCGGGTTTGGGTCAGGTAATCCCACGCGGCCGAAGCATCCCGGTAAGTGCCGGTTTCGGAAGGCGTTCCCTCACTGCGTCCGTATCCCCGGTAGTCAAAGATAAACACATTCAATCCCAGGTCATGAAGCAACCGGATCGTCTCCAAACGTCCCGATATGTTGCCGGCATTGCCATGAAAGTAGAGGATGGTCGAAGCGCTGTCCCCGGCTGACACAAACCACCCGTGAAGCTGCAGGCCATCTGCCGTCCCGAAAGTAACCTCCTCAAAAGGCAACCCCGCTGCGGAAGGATCTGCCCCTATTTGCTTCGCCGGATGATAAACCATCTGTGCCTGAAACAGGTACATCAATAGCAGGATCAATAAATAGCCCGCTGCGATTATTCCCGCTGTCCATACTAATGATTTTATCATCTTCTCCATTTTAAAGCTTGTGAAACGCTACCGCTTCACAAGCTATTTAATTGGAATTCAGCTTTTTTCCAAATCTCCACTTCCGGATATGGTTATCCGGAAAACCACTGCCTTTTGAAGCAAGAATACGGTCGTTCCGGCCTAACCTCTTCCCGAAACGGATCCGAGTTGACGTCTTCTTCTTTCTTTTATTTGATTTTTCGTCAACACCGTCGAGGGCAGCGATACCCGAACGACGGCCGATTACTGAAAAACAAGCCGGTTACAGGGTTAAAACAAAATTCAGGAAATAAAATTTAGTTCAATGCTGTTTTATATTAAAGTCAATTTTTTAGTATCCTTGGTTAAAGTTTTTGCAAGAAACAGGAATGGCTTTTTTAGCCCACACATTTATATGAGCCGAGTCTTTTCAACCCTTTTTTTGCTGATAATTATTTTCGGGTCATATCTGTCTTTTACAGATATCAAATCGGAGCCGAAGATTGTCGAACCTGAACCCGAGGCATGGGAGATGGATGAATCCCTGGCCAAGTACCTCGAAGAATTTGAACAGGATTTTGAAGAAGGGCTAAACGAAGAACAAATCCCCGGGGCAGCGGTTGCTATTGTAAAGAATGGTCGAATTGTATTACAAAAAGGATTTGGGGTAAAAGAGAAGGGAACGTCCGAAGAAGTAGATGGAAATACGGTATTCAGATTGGGAAGTATATCAAAAGGCTTTGCTTCGGTTTTAACGGGAGTAATGGTGCAAGAAGGAGCCGTAAGCTGGGATAAGCCCGTATCTAATTATTTGGCAGAATTTAAGCTGCATGATCCGGAACAAACCGATCGGGTTCGGATCAGGCACCTGTTATCTCATACGTCTGGTTTGCCACGTCATGCGTATACAAATTTGGTGGAAGAGGGACTCTCGTTAGACCGCATCATCTCCCGGTTGGAACATGTTCCCCTGATATCAAAAGAAGGCAAACAACTTGCTTATCAGAATGCAGCATATTCAACGATAGAAAAAGTACTGGAAGTCCAAACCGACACCGACTTTAACGCTCTTCTTAATGAAAAGCTTTTTGAGCCGTTAGCAATGGATCACTCTTCGGCAAATTACGACAGCATACGATATTCCGGAAATACGGCTTTGCCTCATGTATATCATTCCCGCTCACGGGGTCGCGTACCTGTTTCAATTTCTGAAAAATATTATAATGCGGTCTCTTCTGGTGGAATTAATGCTTCGGCCTCAGATATGGGGAAATGGCTGCTTCTGTTAACAGGTCATCATCCCGAAGTTATTTCTGAGAACACACTTCAAGAAATCTATGATCCGTTCGTTACCATCCATAACCGACGATATAGCCGATACTGGAGCGGAGTGAACGAATCGCATTATGGAATGGGGTGGAGAGTGCTTGACAATCATGGACAAAAGATTGTATACCACGGAGGATATGTAAACGGATACCGCAGTGAAATTGCTTTTGCTCCTGAAGATGGATTAGGAATCTGTATTCTCATCAATACCAGTTCCAGCTATCCCTTAACAGTTATCCCGGACTTCTTTAATTACTTCAAATCAAATTCTTCTGAAGTTAGCTCGGAATGAAGTATAACGCCCCCCTTCGCGCCCGGATTCGCGAGATCGCCATGACGCGGGTACGCTACGGGTTCTGGCGCATTTATGTGCTGCTTCGCCGGGAAGGCAAGCGCCGGGGCGTATTCAAGTCGACAATGGCAGTGAGTTTATCTCCAAAGCTCTCAACCAATGGGCCTATGACAACGGGGTGACGCTGGACTTCTCCAGGCCGGGAAAACCCACCGACAACCCCTATATTGAGTCTTTCAATGGGAGCTTCCGCGATGAATGTTTAAACCTGCATTGGTTTTTATCCCTGGAAGATGCCCGCCAGAAAATTGAGGCCTGGAGGACCGAATATAACTCCTTCCGGCCTCACAGTTCGCTCGGAGATATGCCTCCGAATGAGTACATTCAGAAACATCACATAACGTCCGATTCTCTACTTCTGACTGGGTGAATTACGGGGAGGGGCTCAAACATAAATTAACCATTTAGATTTATTTTTATAATTTGATACCTAAAGGTCTGTATTCCAATAGGTAACCTAAATGGTCACCAGCTATGTGAAGAAAGATGAACAAATATGAAGGGAGAAAAATAAAAAATCCCCTCACACATTACGTATGAAGGGATTTGAAATAATCCGAAGATTAAATAGTGGAGGTGCGGGGAGAATGACCTATCCAGGTATACAGCCCTTAAAGGCTATCAACTGAAGTAGTCACGATGAAATCTGACAGTTTAGTTAGATTAGGAGATGCAACCAACTAATCACTAAACCCAGATTCACCATGACTACCCAAGATAA
>NZ_FQUS01000046.1 GCF_900129315.1 Fodinibius roseus | reverse complement strand
CCGGCTCCATGGCCCGGCGATCACCTACCTAAAATGGCACAATGACCTCCGAAACAACTGGCACAACATGACCGAAATGGGTGGCACAATGATCTAAGAAATAGCCATCAGGTACTAATATCCGAATTCAATCATATTTAAGATTATAGGGGGGTAATATAGATAAGGATTCTGAAAGCTTACAGCACCTATCTAAAATGGCACAATGATGTCCGAATAGCTATAAATGCGGTGTCCACGACCGGAGGGATTTGAATATTATGAAAGAGAAGATGTGGTGGATCACGGATAATGCAGCCATAGAAAATACATTTTTTAAAAAGATGTATTTTTTAATACTATAAAAAGCGCCCCTTTTTTATTCTTTGTTTTATCCCCGTTAAATGCATTTCCGATTATTAGATCCAATTTTCCATTGTTGTCTATATCTGCTGCATCCATTGAGAATGCTCTTTTGATATTTGCCTCAACAGGCAGAGAATAAGGTTGGAAATTAAAATTACCCTTATTCTTTAAGTAAATAAAACCTTCTTCCGGTTGTTGGCTATCAGTAAATAAACCTATAGCCGCTATATCAAGGTTTCCATCTCCATCAAAGTCGCGAGCTATTGCTTTTATAGCACCATTAAGGGGGAAAAAATACTGTTGAGTAAACTCATTATTACCATTATTTATAAAAATATATACTCCATGATAAGGCTTTAATTGAGGGATTCCGTCTCCTCTGTCCCCAGCCGTATATAGTATATCAGGATAACCATTCTTGTTAAAATCAACGAGTTCAAACGAGGTTGATCCATAGGTTGGAGGGAATTGAAGAACCTGTTCTTGACCAAATTTATTGTTCCCTTTATTTGTGAAAAGAAATATTCCTTCTTCACCTTGTCCAAATAATGTCCATAAGTCAGGTAGCCCATCGTGATTATAATCCAGTATATTTGTCTTTATAGCCCCTGCTACGGGACGAATTTCATGAGTTGTAAATTTCCCGTTGCCTTTGTTTTCTTTCCATAATAATCCGCCATTTACTAGTCCAAACTCACTAATTAGATAATCATTTTTATGATTACCACTAAGATCTGTAGATTTAACATGTACAGGTCTGTATAAATCATTAAATAGTGGTTGTTGTTCCCCAAGTTGAATATTGTTTTGTTCATCTACAGTAAGATGTGCTATACTTCCATCATTAGTATTTTTGCCCAATAGATCATAACCTATTTTACAGACTGTCATTTTATTTTGTTGAACGTCCATATCAACAATGGGACCGGTAGTTTCAAGTGAATCCAGAACCTGTAATTTGTTGTTGATCAGATAAAATGTATTTGATTCAGCCCGATGTATAAATGTTCGATGCGGTTTTACAGAGGTATCAACTTTAATAAAGGAAGCCGTATTTTTATTTCTGTAAAACAGTTTGGGAGGAAAATCTAATTCAAAGTAAGGAAGCCCTCTTTTAATTTGTTTTTTTCGGTTTTGTTGTGGCATTACCTGAGGTGCCTTTGTCATATAATAATTAATAATTTTTTGCCACTGGGATGAAGTCATAGCTGGTCGGGAAGGATAATAACTCATATCGACATCACTATAAAAACGATAGTATTGCCTATTATGATTAAATATACCCAGATATGGTCCCATCATTGCAAGGGTTATTTGCCAGTTTTCTTTATTTAACTCAGAAGGATCAGGTAGCCTATGGCATGATTGGCAGTACCGGGTAGCTAATTCCTTTCCCCGTTGAATACTTAAATCTTTCCATTGTTTTTTTGTTGTATATAGATTGTCTTGAAGGTTACTGCTGTCAGTCTGAGAAGTAGTGTTATTTTGTGTATGAGTGCTGGACTCATGAAGCCATAGATAAATTATAGTGCAGGAAATAAATACAAAAAAAGTTAATATGATTTTTTTCCAGTTCGTCAAAATAATTATTTTGGTGTTTAATGGCACTTTATCAGAAGAGTCGAAACTCTATATCACTATAATAAAGTCATTTTGTAAAAATATAGGATATGATTATATCACTGAAAAAAATAAATGGGAGGATTTCGTTAAGTTAAAGCCTAAGTTCAATCATTCTATTGGCACTAACTGATTTTTTCTAATACTATTTGGAATGAATTATATTGAACAAACTCTGAATGCATTTTTTGTGATTCCACTATTCGGAAATAGAATAAGGTTTTTTTCAATCAATACGTTCGTGCATTTGGATAAATTCAGTCGGTGTCATTTCTTTCAGTGATTTAAACTGCCGGTTAAAATTAGAAACATTATTAAATCCTGATTCATAACAAACCTCGGAAATATTAAATTTTTGTTCCATTAATAATTTACATGCATAACCTATTCTTACCTCATTTACGTACCTCGTAAAGGTTTTTTTGTGGATACGCTTAAAATACCTGCTGAATGCCGAAGGGTTCATGTTAGCCAGCTCAGCCGCATTATCCAAGCATATTCCATTTTTAAAATTATTCATGATGTATTCATAAACCGGCACTATTTTACTATTTTTCCTTTTCCTAAAAGAGTTTACATACCCTGCACTGGATAGCATGCTGAATTCCTTTTGTTCAGACAAATATTTAAGCAGTTCCAACAAGGTAATTACTTTATCATATCTAGGCAGTTCAAATATCTTATCAATAGTTTGAGAGATGTAATTGAAAGAGATTTCCTTAAATCTGATTCCACGGCTTGCCCTCACTAATAAGTCATTAATACAAGTCATTTCAGGAATTTCTAATAGACCTTCGGGAAATTGTTCATGAAAATGAATAACATAATTTTTTGCTTTGAGGTTAGAATCTTCCTCAAGATAAATATTATCATACAACCACAGGTGAGGTAGATTTTTTCCTATCAATACAATCTCTCCGGAACTAAATTTTTCAATGCTATCTCCGATAAAACGAGTCCCTGTACCCTCCAAAATAAAAGTTAGCTCCACTTCTGGATGATAATGCCATACTTGTAAAAAGCTTTTATAGGAGTGGCTTTCCAGGTTAAAGGATTTATTCGGATTGATAGTTCGATTAATGAGTTGTGCCTTCATCATATCCCTATTTCGTAAATGTTTTAGCAATACTGAACCAAATTGTTAATTTTGGAATTATAAGTCAAAATTTTATTGTAAATGCAAAAAAAGTATATACATTAGTCAAAAAAATAGAACATAAATTAAGATACTGTGGTTTTCTTGCTTTTTATCAACTCCAAGAGATGACTAATTCCGTTCCCTCCAAAATAGATATATAGATGATTAGAGAAATAAGTTCAAGTCATGAAAAATCATTCAAGGATGTATCGAAGAATGGGAGGTCAAATTATTTATATTAAAAATATTTGTCTTGTTGAACAGAAGTTATTGAACTTTTACTTCAATGCCGAAGCAGTAAGCGCTTTTCAATCCTAGGCATTCGCCCTGAACAACAAGATTTATTTCATATTTCCCGCAAATTTTCTTCATTATCCAACATGATGTTGAATATAATTTATTGAATGGCTTTGTCCAGTTTTGGAAGTGCCGTTATAACTGATAGTTATAGCAGATAATTAATCTGTATTGGTGCCCCGCCAAGAGGTTCCCTACCTTCAATTTTCAATATCTTTCAAGAAGAAGGTAGCACATTTTATGGATTTAACTGCAGTCTATAAAAAAGGATTGTTTATTATTTTAAGTCTGTTTTGTCTTACCCATTGGGTAGGTCCGCCATTAGCCCTTTTACTGGGCATTGTTTTAGCTGTAACCATTGGAAATACATTTGAAAAAAAGTCAATTGATAATATGGCAAGTTGGCTACTTAAAGCCTCGGTAGTGGGACTCGGTTTCGGCATGAATTTCAATGATGCGGTAGAAGTCGGAAAAGATGGACTGGTTTTTACTATTATCTTTATTGTCAGTACTCTTGGCTTGGGATATTTTCTGGCCAAAAAGCTGTCGATAGATTCTAAAACCTCAACTCTTATCTCTTCCGGAACAGCCATATGTGGAGGAAGCGCCATTGCAGCCATAGCACCAGTTATTGATGCCAATAATCGACAAATTTCGGCTGCATTGGGTACTGTTTTTATTCTTAATTCTGTAGCGTTATTTATATTTCCATTCGTGGGAGATCTCCTGCACTTATCCCAAACACAATTTGGCTACTGGGCGGCCTTTGCTATTCATGATACCAGCTCTGTGGTAGGTGCAGCGGCAAGCTATGGATCTACCGCCTTGTCTGTTGCTACAAGTGTGAAACTGGGACGCGCCCTGTGGATATTACCTCTTACATTCGTAGCTTCCCTTGTATACAAAGTCAAAAGTAATAAGATCAGTATTCCTTATTTTATTTTTTTATTTGTGGGTGCCACATTGTTAAACACATTTGTACCCTCAATTTCGGAAATTACCGTTTGGATTGTCCCTCTGGCCAAGCAAGGTTTGACCTTTACCTTATTTCTAATCGGAAGCGGGTTAACTATAAAAGTAGTAAAAAGAGTAGGGTTCCGCCCTTTGATTAAAGCTACAATACTCTGGATCTGTATCACCATTGGTTCTCTTTGGGTAATAATTATGTTCAGATAACGCTTCCTTTGGTTAGAGCATTTAATATGCTAATCCTCCCTATTTTAGCAGTAGATTATTCATTGTAAGAAATCAACTCTTTGGACTTCAAATAAAAAAAATACTGTGTTTTTCTATAAGTGCAAAATAAGTATCTCTATAAGTCAAAAGATTGGTAGCATAAAGGGAGACGGATTATAACCTTGGTTAGAGATTTTTCCTGAGTATCCGGTTGTCAGGATTTAAAACTTTGGTAATTGGTAAGGGGACAAACATAATGGAAAGCCTCCTGAAACCCCGGAAAGGTTAATGAGGAAAATCATTCTAACTAACAACTAAAATAAATAGGTTAACCAATGATCGAATACGTAATGCATGATGAGGAAGATAATGTCGGTGTTGTAGTGGTGGATATAGATACCGGCCAACTTGCCCGAGGTCGAACTTTGCACGGCAATGGAGCACCTGAAGTTAAAGCATTGTCGGAAATTCCGCTTGGTCACAAAATAGCTTTGCGAGACTTTGAACCAGGCGATACAATTATCAAATATGGCGTTGATATCGGGCAAGTGGTTGAGCCAATTAAAACCGGAGAACACGTTCACGTTCACAATCTTAAAACAAAAAGGTGGTAATTAGTATGAGCATTTCAACATTTAAAGGCTATCGTCGCGAAAACGGACGGGTCGGCATTCGCAATCACGTCATAATTCTCTCGGTCGATGATATATCAAATAGAGCTTGTGAAGTGGTGGCAAATCATATTGAAGGTGCAAAAGCTTTGCCTCACGCCTACGGTCGCTTGCAATTCGGCGAAGACCTTGAACTTTTTTTTCGAACCATGATCGGTATGGGCTCCAATCCAAATGTTGCGGCTTGCATCGTCATTGGTATTGAACCCGAATGGACCCAACAAATTGTAGACGGTATAGCAGAAACAGGAAAGCCGGTCAAGGGATTTTCTATTGAGCGATCAGGAGAGTTAAAGACAGTTGCCAAAGTTTCCCGGCAAGCCCAACAATACGTTCAATGGGCTAGTGAACTAAAGCGGGAGGAGTGTGAAGTTGGCGAGCTTTATATTTCTACTAAATGCGGGGAATCCGATACCACAACCGGCCTCGCTTCGTGCCCTACCGTCGGGAATGTATTTGATAAGGTGATTGATCTTGGGGCTACAGCCTCATTCGGTGAAACCTCTGAGCTGACCGGCGGAGAACATATTGTAAAAGCCAGGGCTTCAGATGAAGAAGTCGCTGAAGAGTTCATGGAAGTGTGGAATAGCTATAACGATTTTATTTTGGAGAAGAAAACGAATGACCTCTCTGATTCTCAGCCGACTAAGGGGAACATTCGCGGTGGATTATCCACCATTGAAGAAAAGGCGTTGGGCAACATTGAGAAGCTCGGGAAAAAAAACAAATTCGTAGGCTGCTTGAAACCGGCCGAGGCGCCAAGTAATAAAGGCCTCTGGTTTATGGATACCTCTTCTGCTGCTGCCGAAGCCGTTACCTTATGGGCGGCCTCGGGTGCGGTAGTTCATCTATTTCCAACAGGACAGGGTAATATTGTGGGCAATCCAATTGTGCCCGTCATTAAGCTATCGGGTAACCCACTTACCTGTTCGACTATGAAGGAACATATCGATTTGGACGTATGCGGGCTATTACAGGGCGATATATCGGTTGAGGAGGCCGGTGATCAACTAATTGACTTGATGGTTCGTACCTGTAACGGTCGGTTAACCGCGGCTGAAGCACTTGGACATGAGGAATTTGTTTTAACCAAATTATACCGGAGCGCATAACTATGAGTCATAGCTCAACAACGTATAAAAAGAAGAGCTCCTCTGTACCAGCTAATCGATACAAACCAGAATCTGTTAGACAAATCATAATAGCGATTGCTACAGAATCTGGTGTTACACCATCGGATGCCTGTTTATTTGCTGACGCGCTAATAGAGGCTGATCTGCAGGGTACCTCCACACACGGAGTGTCTCGTCTGAAGATCTATATCGATCGAATTCGAAAAGGACTTATTGATCCGGCGGCAAAACTCGAGGTCGAGCGTCAGCGAGGAGCTACTTTGGTTGTCAATGCCGGCAACGGGCTCGGACAGGTGCAGGCGGTTAAGACTCTTAAAACACTCATGCCTGTTGCAAGAAAATATGGGGTGGCCGCTTGCACCATCCATAATTCGCAACATTGTGGTGCGTTGTCCTATTATTGTAACCAGGCAGCCAAGAACCATATGATCCTATTTGCCACGACGAATAGCGAGCCTTCGATGGCACCTAAGGGAGCGAGTGAAGCCTATTTCGGGACGAATCCATTGGCCAGTTCATTTCCTACTGGCAAAGGATATCCAATTAAGATTGATCTTGCCACTTCTCTGGTAGCTCGCGGAAACATTATTGCTGCTCAAAAAGAGGGAGAATCTATTCCGCGCAATTGGGCACTTTCCGAAGAGGGTGAACCTACAACCGATGCTGCAGAGGCCCTGGCAGGAACGATGCTTCCAATGGCGGGCCATAAGGGGTACGCCCTGGCCATGATGGTGGAGATTTTTTCCGGCGTGTTGTCAGGTGCGGCCATTGGTCCATCAGTGGGCTCTATGTATGATGACATGGATCGCCAGCAGGATGTCGGTCATTTTTTTTGTCTTTTGGATATTTCATCTTTTATGGATATAGGTGAATTCAAACAACGCATTGATACAATGATTGAGGAAATAAAGGCATGTCAAAAACGTCCCAATGCGAATGAGATTCGAATTCCTGGAGAACGTTCCCACCAGACGGCAAAACAGAATAGCAAGCAAGGAATTATTATTGAAGAAGCTACGCAACAAGAACTGCAACGTCTGTGCCATGAACTCGATATCGAATATACACTTTAATAAACTGGGAAACTTGTTACAATCAGATAATGACGAAACCTGCCATTTTAATTACGGAAAATATCAACGGTCGGTGGATCAAGGAATTGAAAACAAGATTTACGGTGCGGATTGAACAGAATCTATGGAAATCCCCTGACAAACTTAAAAACATACTGCCCGACTACTCCGCAGTGATCGTAAGAAATCAAACTCATTTATCGAAGAAGATCCTTGTCAAGGGAACAAAACTACAAATCATTGGTCGTGCAGGCGCCGGTTTGGATAATATCGATGTAGATGTCGCCTCCCAAAAGGGAATTGTTGTTAGCAATACCCCGGATCAAAATTCAATTTCTGTTGCTGAACTTACCCTTGGTATGATGTTATCACTTGCACGTAAATTGAAGCCAGCACATGATCATGTGCTGGAAGACGGTTGGCAAAGACAGCGCTTTATGGGCACTGAATTGTATGATAAAAATCTGGGAGTGATTGGTTTGGGGCGTATTGGATTCCTGACTTCTTTAAGGGCAAATGCTTTGGGAATGAACATTCTTGCCCATGATATATACGTCAGCCCCGATGCAGCGTCCGTGACAGAGACTCACGCAGAACTGGTTGGATTAGAAGAGCTGCTAAATCAGGCTGATTTTATATCATGTCACCTGCCGCTAACCCCTGAAACAAAGCATTTTTTCAATTATGAGCAATTTTGTCGAATGAAGTCTACTGCATTTTTTCTGAATCTTTCACGCGGGAAGGTAGTAGATGAAGAGGGATTAATTCGCGCTCTTCAGGAAGGAGAAATTGGCGGGGCAGGATTGGATGTACGCGAAAAAGAACCGCCTGAAAAAGGTCCTCTCTCTCGCATGGATAATGTTATCCTGACTCCTCATATTGCCGCCTTCACCCAAGAAGCACAGGAACGTGTAACATCCGCTGTATGTAAGGATGTAACTTCGGTTTTGGAAGGAGATGCAGCCAAAAACTTTGTCAATTTCCCCAAACCCAAATCATCGCAGGCATTAATATAAGAAAATGTTAATACCAATTTTTAAACAAATAAATCCAAATTATGAAAACTTATCCTTTATTTCTTAATAACCAATGGGTTATGTCTGATGAAGCCATAGGAATCATCAACCCTGCCAGCAGCGATGTTTTTGCCAAAATGTCTACCGTAGATCGAAAGGGAGTTGCCAAGGCATTAGACGATGCACAAGTAGCCTTTCAAGGTTGGCGTAAACTTACCGGTAAAAAACGCGGGGAATATTTGGAAAAAATAGCCGATGAACTGGAACAGCAAAGCGAAGAAATCGCCCGCATTATAACGTGTGAAAACGGCAAACCACTTGCACAAAGTTCCGGTGAAGTTGCAATGTCAGTAGATCATTTACGATGGTTCGCCGGAGAAGCACGACGTACTTATGGCCGCACAGTACCCCATCAAGATGAAGGCAAACGCCATATCATTACCAAAACACCTGTAGGAGTTACAGCAGCAATAAGCCCGTGGAATTTCCCACTGGTATTAGCTCTGCGGAAGATAGCGCCAGCATTGGCTGCCGGCTGCCCGGTTATTTTGAAACCATCCAGTCAGACGCCAATTTGCGCAGTTGCACTTGCAAAATGTGTTGAGAAAGCAGGCTTGCCCCAAGGGGTATTTCAACTTGTAGCCGGTTCGGCATCTGAGATTTCTCAGGAATTTTTAGATAATCCCATTTGCAAAAAAATTACTTTTACCGGTTCCACTGAAGTAGGTCGTATACTGATAAAAGGTGCGGCTGTCAGCATTAAACCGTTATCACTTGAATTGGGGGGACATGCCCCATTTATCGTTTTTGAAGACGCTGATTTAGAAGTAGCGGTTGAAGGCGCGATGATTACTAAATTTCGAAATACAGGCCAATCATGCATCGCTTCCAACCGCATTTATGTCCAGAGCTCTATTTACTCAGATTTCCTGGAATTGTTCGTTGAAAAAACACGTGCACTAAAGATTGGAGGAGGCCTGGAAGACAATGTAGACATTGGTCCTTTGTTCAATGAAGAGGGCTTAACTAAAGCCATAGAGCATATTGAGAATGCTGTCAGTTCTGGAGCAGAATTAAAGTGTGGTGGAGAACAAATAGATAGGGAGGGATACTTTCTCAAGCCTACGATACTTGCAGATGTTCCATCGGATGCCGACTGTATGACTGAGGAAACATTTGCACCTATCGCTCCTGTAAGCTCTTTTGACTCCGAATCTGAAGTAATCGAAAAAGCCAATGATACACATTATGGCTTGTGTGCATATGCCTATACTCGCGATGTCAGTCGTTCTTTTCGTCTGATGGAATCATTAGAAGCCGGCACGATTGGACTGAATGATGCTGTTCCCAGTACCAGCCAATGTCCTTTTGGTGGCTTCAAACAAAGTGGATGGGGACGCGAACTGGGTTCCGAAGGAGTAGAGGCTTTTCTTGAAACTAAACACGTTTCATTGGGATTGGAAATATGAACCATATCACAATCACCGTCCATTTGAAGGAAGAGGTGTTAATTTAAACTATAAACGGCAATTTTATTCCCCCGATAGCCCTGCCTCAGGATAGTTTAATAATAAAAAGTTACTTTTTCTGTGACAGGTGCAATAAAAGTACATTCATAAGTCAAAAGATTGGTAGCATAATGCTGGGGAGCTCATAAATTGGGATATACGTCTGAATACTTGGTTGTCAGAGGTTATTAAGTGTAATTGCAGGGGATATAACCATAGTGGGAACAAGATATTCAGCTGCCTGAAAGCTAACAAAACTTGATTGTTATGAGTAAAGATACACGTGTGACCCATTCGGAATCGAATAAAATCGATCGTCGGAAGTTTCTCAAAAATAGCATGCTGGGAACCGTAGGGGCCGGGCTTACTTTCTGGGGAGGGAGCGATTTGTGGGCGGCGGATAAAAGTCCGTTGATCACCAGGCCCCTGGGCCCGGGTGAGCAGTACAAGGTGGGGATCCTGGGCTGCGGCAACCGGAGTAAGAGCCATATTTCCGCCCTGAATGATGTCCCGGAGATTGCCATAGCCGCTCTGTGTGATTTGGTGCCGCATAAAATGAAGCGGCGCGCGGAGCTGATCGATCAGGGCCCTGAGCCAGCGATGTATACCGATATGGAGGAAATGTTCGGCCGGCAGGAGCTGGATGCGGTGGCGATTGTCCTGCCCAATTATCTGCATACGGAGCCGGCGATTGCTGCCCTGGAGGCAGGCAAACATGTTTTATTAGAGAAGCCTATGGCTCTCACGGTGCCCGAATGCAACGATATTATGGCCGCCGCTGAACGTTCCCGGAGGGCCCTGCAAATCGGAACGCAGTTGCGCCATAGCAGTAATTATAAGGTAGTGGTTGAAACGATTCGCGAGTCTCCGCTGGGGCAGCTCCTGCAATCTGATGTCAGCTCTTACCGGGGCGACTGGCGGGTGCCCGGCAACGATGAGTATCCTCCCGGGGTGGATTACTGGCGGCTGGATCAACAGAAGTGCGGGGGGGTCGTCTATGAGATGGGCGCTCACATTATCGACGTCAGCAACTGGGTGTTCGACAGCGAACCGGTCACGGTGACCAGCATGCAGAGCGTGAATAACCATACGCTGCGTTCCAGGGATTCTACCGATCACGCCGGCGTCCTCGTGCGTTACGCCAACGGTGCGCTTATGAATTACGGGGGGAACCTGTATAACTATGGACCCGATAGCCCGAACTACTTTTTCGCGGAGAACGGGTCCGTAGAATTTACCGGCGGAGAGGTCTCCATTCGTTACGGGCAGCCTAAAGGCGTGCCGACGCGGGGAGAGGTGCCGGAACCACAGAACAAATCCCTGCCCGGGGGAGATGGAAACGTCGGGCAGTGGAAACATTTTGCCCGGGTGCTGGCCGGAGAGGCAAAGCCTTATCCGGATGGATACATGGGGCGGCAAACCGTTCAGATTTGCCAGGGCGCGGTTCTTGCAGCCCGGGAGGGCCGGGCCGTGGAGGTAGACCAACTCGACACAATCGCGGAGCTTTGATGAGTAGCTAATCAATGAATAATAACCTAACGGAAGAGATACATGAAAGACGATAGTACGACGGTTACGCGAAAACAATTTTTTGCCACGCTGATGCCGGGAGGAGCCCCGGGCGGCGCTCCCGAAAAGGCGGCCGCCGGGAGCGAGCAGGATGAGTTCGTCAGCCTGTTTAATGGCCGTACGCTGGAAGGATGGCATACGAATATAGGAGAGCTTGATCGCGGTGGGGGTACGGGGGGGAGATGGACCGTAGAGCAAGGCGTAATTACGGGCCAGCAGGATCCCCCCGGTTCTGGAAACGGTGGGATTCTGATGACCGATCAGGCGTACGGGGACTTCGAGCT
>NZ_FQUS01000005.1 GCF_900129315.1 Fodinibius roseus | reverse complement strand
TGTTGTCGTTGAACAAGTCAGCGGGCAACGAACAGAGCAAATTCAAAAAATTAAATCAAAGAACGTAATTTATCCTCATAACTCACGGATTCAGGTTAAGGTTCGGTGTAGTAACTTAATTTGTATAAATTTTTAGTACTCTTTTGTCTTTAATTTAATAATCCATAATAACTCTTTCTATGTATATGTCAAAAGATAAAGATACCTCAAAATCAATCTTTATCCTGCTTCTCGTTTTTGCAGTAAGTTTTTGGATAAGCCCACAAAGTGCCTTAGCCCAAAACAATTCCTGGGAGGTCCCGGAAGAAGCTCAAAAACTGGAAAATCCTATGGAAAAATCTGACCGCATACTCAACGCAGGAAAGCAAATCTTTGATCAGCTTTGTACCGTTTGTCACGGAAAAACAGGAAAAGGAGACGGGGTAACAGCATCAGCCCTGCAACCTAAACCCGCTGACCTGACCTCGGATGCGGTACAAGGGCAGACCGACGGCGCCATATACTGGAAAATACAGGAAGGCCGCCCCCCGATGCCCGGCTTCAAAAGTCAACTTTCCGAACAGCAGGCTTGGGCGGTAGTACACTACATCCGCTCGTTACATCCAGATAAGTAAATACAAACAAAAGATAAATTAAAAGGAAGATAATGATGGGAAAAAAATTACCACTACTAATATTTGCCTTGTTGCTATCCGCAGGTCCATTAGTTGCACAAACGTATAATGATGAGACAAAAGAAGAACTGGAATCGCTCAAGCCCGGCACCACCAATTTTTTGATGAGAGGGTATTCACATGCCGGATTTGAAATCATCGATGGCAACAGTTCTTTTGTTAGCGGTACATTCGCCCCCATCTTTCTGTGGAAACAGGGCGATCGTATTCTGTTCGAAAGTGAACTCGAAATAGAATTTGAAGGTGACGGAGTTCAGTTTGCCCTGGAATATGCCAATATCTCCTATATACTTAATGACTATTTAGTATTCCGGTTCGGAAATTTCCTGACCCCCTTCGGTGCGTTCAACGAACGGCTGCATCCGGCCTGGATCAACAAGCTTCCAACGGCACCCTTGGGCATGGGGCACGACCCGGTAGGACCCACACGCGAGTTCGGGGCTGAACTCAGAGGAGGCGCACCGCTGGGCAACACCAAAATCAACTACTCGCTTTATGTTTCAAACGGACCCCTCCTAGAAGTCCATGCCGAAGATTCTCTGGAACCGCCTACTACCAGTATCAACGGGCTCAATTTTGACGATAACAACGATGATAAAGCTATCGGCGGGCGAATCGGTTTTCTTCCATTTAATAATTCCGCACTCGAAATTGGGGTTTCAACACAATATACCGCCGGGATCGGCGACAGAAATACTGAATACAATGATATTGCTTCGTTCGGTTACGCTGTCGATCTCTCACTGGTCAAAAACAGTATTGCTGCCATCAAGGGAAACCTCGATTTGAAAGCCCAGTGGAACCGGGTGGAGGTGGATGAATTTCATATCGAACTGCCCGACGGGGATGAACAGGCGATAAACCAGGAAAACGACGCCTACTACGTGCAACTGGCCTATCGTCCGGCGTTGTCCAAAAGTAACTTTCTAAGTAATATTGAGCTTATCGGACGGTATTCGGGCATCGACCTCACGGAACCGGCCGAACACGCGGACGAAGGAGACATCGTGCCGGGAGTGGCACCACCTGGGAAGGCAAAGCTTTCCGGGGCCGGCCTCTCAAGCCTTGGTGGTGAAGAGGAGGAAGTCCATGCCGAGGGCGACCGTACCCAATGGGCGTTTGGCATCAACTACTGGATTACCTGGCGGTCGGCGCTGAAGTTCTCTTACCAGGTTACCGACAACGAAGAGTCCGTTCCCGGCTTCTTCATCCACTATGCATTAGGATTTTAAAACCCTTAAGTATCTACATTATGAAACGAACAAATCTGTTTAAACTCACCCTCATCTTAGTTGTTGCAATAACCACGTTTATCGCCTTTGGATGCGGTACCAGTAAGGAGACAAGCGGGGACGATCTCGGAGATCTGGGCTCGTTCAAAGTAGAAAAGTCCGGAGCGGTTCTTTGGGGCGAAAACTGTGCCCGTTGTCATAATGCACCTGATCCTACCGCATTCAGCGATACGCAATGGGAGGCCATCGGCACCCATATGCGGGTCCGCGCCGGCCTGACGGCTGAAGAGACGAATAAAATCGTCACATTTCTACAGCAAAGTAATTAAGCTTGGTTGACCAGAGGGTATACATTATGAAAAAAATCATTTTTCCCATTCTCATCCTGCCCGGGTTTCTATTCTTTGGGAGTTGCCGCTCCACCGCTCCCAATGAGGCCGAACCGGTATATCCAATGTTTGTGGATAACAATGCAAACAGTATCAATGATTATGTAGAGCAGACAACGCACGATCCGGGTCCGGGCACGGTATCATCAAAAAGCTCCACAGATAATGGTAACTCTCATGGTGAACCCGGGCATTCCTTTACCGATGACAATGAAGATGGTATCTGCGATTATGCCCAGGATGGCAGCCCGAGCTGGCACGGCCCGGGTTTTATTGATGGTAATGACAACGGTATTTGCGACTACTGGGATGAATCCCATTCCATGCATAGCCGGCACGAGGGAATGCGCTTTCACGATGAGAATGAAAACCATATCAACGATTATTTCGAGGAGGAAATGCATTGGGGAGCAGGCCATAAATTTATTGATGCGGACGGAGACGGAATTTGTGACCTTGCCCAGGACGGCAGCCCCACCTGGCACGGCCCCGGCTTTGTGGATGGAAATCAAAACGGCATGAGTGATCACTGGGAAAACGGTGGACGCGGACACGGCGGCATGATGGGCGGAGGACATAATTAAATCAAAGAAAGAAGAAAGATAACATAACGTTGATAATTTATAACGGCCGACTATAATGAAAATCCGATCTCCTCACTTACTTTCCCTAATCATATTACCTCTGTTGCTTAGCGGATGCATGACTATGGGATGGGGCGGTTTTCACGGAGCTAATCGCCCTGAAAGTCAGTACCCACAGCAGACTTTGGTTAAAGAGCATCGAGTAGAGAACCGAACACTTAGAGCAAAATTCCCCATGCTGTAGCAAATGAACGGGTACTGTCCGAAATTGAAGCGTCGGAGGATGACACGGTTGCAACAGACATTGTTGAATCGGTATCACTGCAAATCCACAGAACGGAAAGAGGCAATACCGATAACACGTACACAGAACTGAAACCTGCCCCTACCCTCTCCGGCTACAACCGGTGGGTATTTCCCTATCGTTTTCACGAACCCGGAAACTACGAGGTCACCTTTACCATAAACTTCCGGGCCCAAAAATCATCGGCATCTTCCATCGATATTTCGGCTAAGCGGCCGGTTGCTGCATCATACTCATCCACAAATAGGTATACTATCATCCCCTGGATAGCCGGTGGCGCTGTCATGACCGGAATGATGATATGGATAATGGCGGACTGAGCCTTTTCAATTTGCCTACATTTTTTAAAAACACTCTTCGTATTTTCAGCTTAATTTAAGGTTCGTTTTGTATGTTTCAGTTCGATATTTGGAAACCGACGCTTTAGCTAATTAAAAAAAATAAGTTACGCTGATTTATGAGTGACAACAACAATAACAATATGGACCGTCGCACTTTTCTCCGATATGCCGGCTCCCTGGCGGCTTTTGCTGGTGCAAGTGCGGTATTGCCGGGTTACGCCTTGGCGGGCTTCGGCAGTGAGAAGAGAGAAGTGTTAACCCCTCAAGGCCCTGACAATGTCATCGACCTGACCATCGGAAGAATGCCCAAAGTGATCGATGGAAAGCGAGGAGAAGCCATTGGCATTAACGGCAGCGTGCCGGCTCCTCTTATTCGCCTCAAAGAGGGACAGGATGTGCTGCTCCGCGTGAAAAATGAACTGGATGAAACCACCTCTATCCACTGGCACGGAATTCTTCTGCCGTTCCAGATGGATGGTGTGCCGGGTGTGAGTTTTGACGGTATTGAACCGGGAACGACCTTTGAATACCGGTACCCGGTCCGGCAGAGCGGCACCTACTGGTATCACAGCCACTCCGGCCTGCAGGAGCAGCTCGGCCATTATGGACCTATGATTATTGATCCGGCTGATGAAGATCCGGTTGAGTATGACCGCGAATACCCGGTGGTGCTCTCCGACTGGACGTTTGAGAATCCTTACAACGTGCTCGAAAAAAATGTTAAGATGGAGGGGTACTATAATTACCAGCGCCGAGATGTAGGTGAATTCTTTAATGATGTAAACAAGAAAGGTTTTGGAAGTACAATGAAAGATTACCTCTCATGGGGTCAAATGCGTATGAGTGCCACTGACCTGCTGGACGTTACCGGGGCCACTTATACTTTCTTGATGAACGGCCACGGCCCCGACTCCAACTGGAACGCCCTGTTCAAGAAAGGCGAAAAAGTGCGCCTGCGCTTTATCAATGCCTCGGCCGGTACCACGGCCTTTGACGTTCGCATTCCCGGTTTGGAGATGACCGTAGTGCAGGTCGATGGGCAAAACGTGGAACCCGTCTCTATCGAGGAATTTCGCATTGGTATTGCAGAAACGTATGATGTGATCGTCGAACCAAAAGAAGAGAAACCATTTACCATTTTTGCCGAATCACTGGACCGCAGCGGCTATGCCCGCGGTACTATAGCGCCCCGCAAAGGCATGATGGGGGCAGTACCTGAACTTCGACCTCGCCCCAAGCGCAGCCATAGAGATATGGGTATGATGATGGACATGGATGGAATGGACATGGAAGGTGACAGCATGATGGAGATGGATCATGGGGATATGGATCATGGAAACATGGATCATAGCGACATGAACATGTCCGCCATGAAAGAAACGCCCGTCAAGCACGGTCCTGACAAACACGGGCCCGGTGCTGCCGCTATCGCACAAAACCAGTTTGACCGGATGGGCGAGCCTGGCATTGGCCTGGGCAACGATGGGCGCAATGTGCTGGTTTATAACGATCTTAAAAGTCTGGAACCAAATATCGACGAACGGCCGGCCCAGCGTGAAGTTGAACTGCACCTGACCGGCAACATGGAGCGCTACATGTGGTCGTTTGATGGCAAGCAGTTTCATCAGGTGGACGGCCCCATCGAATTCGAACACAACGAACGCCTGCGGCTGACGCTGGTCAATGACACCATGATGGAGCACCCCATTCACCTGCACGGCATGTGGATGGAGATGGAGAACGGCAACGGTATTTATAACCCGCGCAAGCATACATTGCTGTTGCAGCCTGCACAGCGCATATCTGCCCTTGTTACCCCGCGAGACAAAGGGCGCTGGGCCTTCCACTGCCACATCCTCTATCATATGGAGCGGGGCATGTTCCGCGTGGTACAGGTAGCCGATGAAGACGGCAATATTTATGGGCAAGATTATGCATAAATAAGTCTAACCAAATCTTTACGAACGAATTTTATCTGATATACAAATTTCCATAACAATGACCATGATAAACCGCACAGCAACCTTCATTCTTACTATGTTTGCAATCATTGCATTCACCCAAAGTTCCGTCCTGGCACAAAAAGCCCCGCCATTCAGCAATGACATCATGATGGACAACCACACCTATGTCTTTTTTATGGCCGACCGGTTTGAGTACAATATGAACAGCGGATTAAACCCACTGGTGCTCGACGCCCAGGGCTATATCGGCAAGGACCTGAACAAGTTTTGGTTTAAGGCGGAAGGCGAAGCATTAACCGCCGAAGCTGAAGGTGAAATGGAGCTTCAGGGGCTCTACAGCAAAGCCATTTCCGCTTATTTCGACGTGCAGGCGGGCATCCGGTACGATGTGGCCTACAACGCCGACGACAGCCAGTCGAGAGGCTTTGCCGTAATCGGCCTGCAGGGACTGGCCCCCTACCTGTTTGAACTGGACGGTGCCCTTTTTGTCAGCGAAGCCGGGGATATATCGGCCAGCCTGGAAGCGGAATACGATTTTCCTATTACCCAGCGTCTTTGGGGACAACCACGGTTTGAAACCAGCCTGGCCGTGCAGGAAGTCGAACAGTGGGGCGTCGGTTCCGGATTCAACAATGTGCAGCTGGGCTTTCGGTTGCGGTATGAAATTAAACGGGAATTTGCCCCCTATGTCGGTATCTCCTGGAACCGCAAACTCGGGCAGACCGCCGATTTTACCCGGGGAGAAGGTGGTGATGCAAGTGTATTCGGCCTGGTTGGCGGAGTTCGCATGTGGTTTTAATTCCCGGAAAATTTTTCAGCGGTTAAGCAAACACCGGTTTGCTCTATATCAAAAGAATCACCATTAGCACAATTTCCCTAACATTCATTTGTACCCCCAAAATGTGCGCTCGGTTCTGATACAGCCGGACGCATTTTACACATGCTCATTAAAGGATGAAGAATACATAATATCGATTAATGTTCTTATAAAGATATAGCTCTCATCTGGTTAATATCGCCAGTCTTATTTGTTTATGGAATTATACCTACGACTATTTGGTGGATTCATCCTCTTAGCCCTCAATGCCTTTTTTGTGGCTACAGAGTTTGCCCTGACCCGCCTGCGCCAGTACAATCGAGATGAACTTGACGATAGTGCCGGGTTGAATCGTGCGTGGCAAATGACAGAAACCCTGGAGATCTATCTCACCTCTTGCCAGATTGGAATCACTTCCACCAGTATCCTGCTTGGGGTTATTGCCGAGCCGGCCGTTACCGAATTGATTGAATTGATGTTTGCCGTGGAAGCGATTGGTTCAATATCCGCTCATACCATCTCTGTTATCCTGTCGGTAACCGTAATAAATTTTGTACACACAATCTGGGGTGAGCAGGCCCCGACCTACCTGGGGGTTGAGCGGGCCAAAGGGGTAGCCCGGTACTGTGCCTCTCCTCTGTACTGGTGGACCTACGCCATTTATCCATTCCTGCTTCTCGGCGACTATATAACCAAGGCCACGCTGCGACTGTTCGGTGTTGAGATGAAAAGAACATGGCTCCAGAGTGAAGGTGAATCCGCGTCAAGTGATATTCGCTCGGCCATGGTAGACCTGCTCAAAACGGGTGGAGTGGAAGGAGAACGGCGCGAGGAAGTCATCAACGCGCTGGATATCGAGCATATACCAGTCAGTGAAATTATGATACCGCGCGAAAAGATCGTGACCCTGACTACTCAAAAACCGTTCTATGATAATTTGGAAACCATCCGCAGCCATATGCAAGCACGGTACCCGCTGGTGGGAGAAACGATTGACGATTTCAGGGGCATTCTATACACCCCGCAAATAACAGCCAACATGGAAGAGTTGTTAAACGGGGGGCGGGAACTGGACGACTTCGACTGGCCGAAACTGACTGTTCAGCACAATCTTCCGGTCAGCAAGCTCATCGACCGATTCCAGGAACAACATCACGAACTGGCATTGGTACAAGAAAATGGTCATACGGTAGGTCTGGTGACCCTGACTGATGCCCTGGAAACAATTATCGGACATGCGGAAGACCCTTTGGATTTGCTTGACAATTAATTTGAGCTCATTTCATTGCGGCGGTGGCCTTTACGTTTGCCTCCACCAACCTTGTTATCGAGCTGGGGATTCTGATTATGATTTTCCTGGGCTGGCAGTTTTTGGCGGCCGAAATTGTGGACGGACTTGTCCTTATTGCCATCAGCAGCCTACTCATCAAATGGACCTATCCCGAAAGCTGGCTGCAAGCGGCCCGTGAAAAGGTGGAACAAGATGACGATGGACTGACCGAGGATTTCGACTGGAAAGACCGTATCACCAGCAAAGAAGGATGGCAGCTGGTTGGTCATAAATTTGTCAACGACTGGAAGATGGCCTGGGAGGATATTTTGATTGGTTTTACTATTGCTGGCTTCGTAGCCGTGCTGGTGCCCGAATCGTTCTGGACCACGCTCTTCCTGGCGGATGCCCGGCATCTGCCCAACTGGCTGGTGACGCTAGAAAATGCGATGGTGGCCCCGTTTGTGGCAGCCTCCACTTTTATCGGCTCGATGGGCAACATCCCGCTGGCAACGGTCCTCAATCAAAACGGGGTACTGTTTGGCCGGTATCATGGGTTCTACTCCGACCTGATGGTACCGCCGCTGGTGCACATTAACGCCAAATACTACGGCTGGCGGGTCGCTCTCTATATTGCAGGAATCATGTTTGTCAGCATTGTACTGACGGCCTTGATTCTGAACGGGCTCTTCTCATTCCTGGGCATCGTACCGGAAAGCAGGCGCGTAGTTTCGGAGATCACTCAATTCAAAATCGACTACACCTTCTGGATGAACCTTTTTTTTGTGTGGATTGCGGGAGCCTTGGTGTGGCTGCATAAAAAATACCTGCAGAGCCACCAGATGAAGATGATGGATATGGAAGGCGGTGGCAAGATTAAGAAAACCGCCGTTTACCTGTTTATCGCTATTCTTTGCGGTGGACTTATTTCATTTTTGGTTACTGCAATCTAGCTTCTGTAAATAGCTGATTACACTATGAGAAGAGTTTAAGCTTAATTTAAGGTGCAGGTATTATATTTATGCTGTCATAACTTTAGAGCACATTCGAGTTATTCTTTTTTCTACAATAGCTACTAAGCATAGACCTAAAGGTGACTGACATGTTTGAACATGACAATGAAGCCGATGATGCCTTTGAAGAACTTTTCCGAAAAAAAGTGCAGGAGTACGAGATTGACTACCGGGAAGAGGACTGGTTGAGGCTCAAGAAAAGGCTTGATCTCCTGTTGGCAAGCCATGAACGTAAAAACTAATGGTAAGATCATTAAACAGGTAACATCCAACTGGCGTTGGAAATGCACCTCAGTCGGAAACCCACAAATAGGAAATAATGACACCTATTTAATAAAAGCTTCAGTGGTGGAGTTAAATACGTAACTCATCCTTTTTCATCGTACCCAAAGCTTATGTCAATTCCTGGTTTAAGCTTAATTTAAGGTTGGTACATTATCTTTTAAGTTTCGCAGACTGTCATTTTCTGTAATCACCATTAAATGTGATGTTATTTACAATTTAAACGTTGAGGTTTGAGGATTTTTATGGAATTGATTCCCGAGTGGGCCCCCAACATACATCCGATCCTTGTTCATTTCCCAATAGCCATTATCCTGCTGGCAGTATTGATGGACTTGCTGAACTTCTTTCTACCCGATAACTGGTGGGATGATCTCAAATCGACCATCCTTTACGGTATAGGTGCTGTCTCAGCTATTGCCGCTTACTATACCGGGACCTGGGCGGCCGACAGCGTGTTTTTGCCGTCGGGAGCGCAATCGGTTTTAAATGAACATGCCGACTGGGCCCTGTGGACCGTCTGGTTCTTTGGAATTTATGCCCTGCTACGGATTCTGCTCCACTGGTATCAAAAGATGGATCAGCAGACCATTCGAATCGGCCTGTTTGTTCTTGCCTTGCCTGGGGTATTCTTCCTTTATGAAACCGGTGATCACGGTGCTGAAATGGTCTTTGGCTATGGAGCGGGTACCGGTCAATTGGTAGAGCAACAAAGCACTGCCTCGGTTTCCACGGATAGTTTGCAACAAGCAAACACCACCTTCAGGGTCAGTGATAATGGCAACTGGTCGTGGAAGATCGGTCCGAATGGGGTAAGCACCCTGCTTTCCCGGTTCCGGTGGCTGGAAGGGTCAGCCTCCCAGCTGCAACCAACCATCGTGAATAGCGGCAACAATTACCTGCTTAAAATATCTGCTGACTCTACCACGAATTTCTTTGTTGGGAAAGAGTCATTCCAAAACGTGCAGGTCGATTACTACCTGGATCTGTCTGATTTCAATGGAGAGATATCTCTCGTCAACCACATGCAAGATGCCCAAAATTATGATTTTGTGATGCTGTCTTCTGATGGCACCGTATCCCAGGGACGGGTAAGCGGGGGCAACCGTCAAGTATTTGCCGAAGAATCCTATTCAGCTTCGGGCATGCTCTTTATTCGTACGGTTGGCAACGGCACGCATTTCCGCGGCTACATCAACAAAGAGATGGTGGTCCATGGACATGGCGATGCTCCCGAGGCTGGAAGTGTGGGGCTAAAGCTAAATGGAACTGGAACCATACTTATTGATCGGATGACCTTAACGCAACTCAATTAATCATTAAAACTACGTTATGTTTACTCGAATATCATTAACTGCAGCTCTATTATTTATAATAGGAACTTCTATATCTGTAAGTCAGCCTTCTGCATCAGAGAAAAGTGTAATCAAGACGCTTGACGCATTCCATCGGGCCATTATCGATAATGACAGTCAGACAGCCCAAAACCTGCTATCAGAATCTGTACGAATCCTTGAAGGTGGCAATATTGAAACAAAGGAGGAATACTTGTCTCACCACTTTCATTCTGACGGGAAATTTCTGAGTGCCATGAAACGGGAAGTTGAAGCACGAAATGTGACGATTAAAGGCAATACCGCCGCAATACCGCCTGGGTCTCAACTCACTCGCGAACTTGGGGCACCTACAGCGATAGAAAATTGGATCTAAACAGTCTCGAACTGGCTGTTCTTAAGAAGGAAGAAGGGCATTGCCAAATCACCGCACTCCATTGGTCCTCGGCCAGTCGAAATTAAAAGTTAATTCAGGTCCCTAAAGCATGTAGTACATTCCTAAGGAATCAAAGTTATCCCAAAATTTTTCGCAACAAAAGCGGTAATAACGAAGCAAATAACGGTGATTCCTACACAAGCGGCGAGCGACCACCAAAAGCTAATGCCATTCTTTAATAGCACCGGCATAGCCAGAAACATCGGCAGCGTAGGAATCACATACCAAAAGGTATAGAAGGCATGATTACTGATTTTTTCGTCTCCCTGTCCTTCAATATAGAGCCAAACCATCACCATGATAGTAACAAAGGGAAGCGAAGCCAAGAGCGCGCCCAACCGGTCGGTTCTCTTGGCCACTTCCGAAACCAAGACGATGACAAAGGCCGTCACTGCATATTTTAGAATGAGAAATTTCATAATCCTAGTCTTTATTTACCAATAATTTACGATCCAGTAATATCAAACTAATAATAAAAAGGCTGTTACTGCGGTCAAACAGTAACAGCCTCGGGGAATATCCCGGTCGTATGACATCGTTGGTTAACTCCCCGATTTCTGCAGGTAACATGTTAGGACAACGCTACAGAATCATTTTTTTCAAATTGTGCCAACAAAGCAGGTATCACAATCATGTTAAGTAAGGTGGAACTTATGAGTCCACCCAGAATTACCTGTGCCATGGGTGACTGTATCTCGTTGCCCGGCTCACCGGCTGCCAGTGCCAACGGGATCAAGGCAAGCCCAGCAGTGAGCGCTGTCATCAGGATGGGGTTGAGCCTCTCCATGGCACCTTGGCGGATAGCATCCATGAAAGATTTGCCTTCCTCCCAACGCAGGTACTGGTAGTGGGAAACAATCAGTATTCCGTTTCTTGTGGCAATACCGAACAGCGTAATAAACCCAACTAATGAGGCGATGGATACGATACCGCTGGTAAACCACACGATAAAAATACCGCCGATCAGGGCAAAGGGCAGGTTGACCATCACCAGCAGAGCTGTTTTAAGGGAGCTGAACTCCAGATACAGCAGCATATAAATGAGCAGAATCGCAACGATACTCAGCAGTGAGATGGTACGGGTGGCTTGTGCCTGACTCTCAAACTGTCCGCCATATTCCACAAAGTAGCCCTGTGGAAAATTGACATTCTCTGAGACATTGGCGCTGATCGCATTCACGGTACCCCTCAGGTCGCGCCCGGCCACGTTGGCCGAAACCACAATTTTACGCTGCACGTTCTCGCGGCTGATGGTATTCGGACCGCTGCGCGATTTGATGCTGGCCAACTCTGAAAGCGGAACCACAGTCCCGTCTTCAAGCGTTAATTCAGCATTTTTCACAGCCTGGATACTTCCTCTGTGTTCCTCATCGTAGCGAACCATCAGGTCAAACAACCGGTCCCCTTCAATAATCTGGGAGACCGTTTCCCCAGCAAAGGCCACGTCTACTTTTTCTGACAGGTCGCCGATGTTCATGCCATAACGCGCCAGAGCTCGTCGATCGGGACGAATCTGGATTTGTGGGACATTCTGCTGCTGTTCAACTGAGAGGTCCACAACGCCTTGGACGCCCTCCATCTGGCCTCGTACCTGCTCGGCCAGTGTACGCAAGCGGTACAGATCGGGTCCAAAAATCTTCACAGCGATGTTGGCCCGCGTTCCCGAGAGCATGTGGTCAATACGGTGTCCAAGAGGTTGACCAATCGTGATATTGGTTCCGGAGACTATGCTTAAATCAGACCGCAGCTCTTCCAGGACCTGCTCCTTGGTCGTGCCTTCCGGAATATCTAAATCCACATTAATTTCAGAGGCATTAACCCCTTGCGCATGTTCGGAAAGCTCCGCACGGCCCGTACGCCGTGCCGTACTGGTAACCGCCGGATGGTCCAGCAGAATATTCTCAATGCGCTTTCCAATTTCGTTGGACTCATCCAGCCCGGTGCCGGGAATAGTGACGGCGCTGATCACCAGTGTGCCTTCATTAAATTCTGGCAGAAAAGAGCTACCCAGGTACGGTACCATAACCAGTGTACCCAAAAACAGGACCAGCGTGCCGGTCAGCACACTTTTTTTATAGCGAAGAACGCTATTCAGCACACGATCATAACCGGATTTAAGTTTTTTGGTAAACCAGCTTTCTTCCAGCTTGCCTTTTGCCGCCTGTCCCGGCAACAGGTAGTAACAAAGCACGGGCGTTACCGTCATTGCAATGACCAGGGAGGCTCCGATGGACACGATATAGGAGAGCCCTAGTGGCTTTAGCATACGTCCCTGCAGCCCACTCAAAAAAAAGAGTGGAATAAAGACGATCATGATGATCAGTGTGGCATTAATAATCGAGGTCCGTATTTCCTTGGATCCTTCAAACACCACCTGCATCGCCGATTTCTGCTCCGACTCCGGGAGCTTGGCATTCTCCCGAAGCCGCCTGAACACGTTCTCGACATCAATGATCGCATCATCCACAATCACCCCGATAGCAATCGCCATTCCCCCTAAGGTCATCGTATTGATGGTGATATCGAAAAACTCGAGTACAAATACCGAGGTAATGAGCGCCAACGGTATGGCCGTGAGGGAAATCATCGTCGTACGGAAGTTAGCCAGGAAAAGCAGCAGGATAATCACCACGAGTATAGCTCCATCCCGTAACGCCTCAATGACGTTTTCAATAGCCAGGTCGATAAAGTCAGCCTGCCGGAAAATATGGGTATTGATGGTAAACCCTTCAGGCAAATTCTGCTCAATTTGTGCCAGCGTTTCATCGACGCGATCCGTTAGATCAAGGGTATTGATATCCGGCTGTTTCTTGATCGAGATAATTACCGCCTGATCCCCATTGACAGAAGCGTCACCAATTTTCTGAGCGGCATCAATCGTTACATTAGCAACATCGCCGATAGTAATCGGTTGGTTGTTGCGTTCAGTCACTACCGATTGCCTGATATCTTCCAGCGAGTTAGCCCGTCCAATACCACGAATGGTATATTGCTGGCTGTACTCCTGGAAAAACCCCCCAGAAAAGTTTTGGTTGGAGGATTCGGTAGCCTCCATCACCTGGTCCAGTGTTACATCGTAGGCTTTCAGCTTGTCCGGATCAACGCGGACCTGGTACTGCTTGAGTCCGCCGCCAATGGGCACCACCTGGGCCACCCCGGGAATCGCCAGCAGGCGGCGTCGTATTTCCCAGTCGGCAGCGGTCCGTATTTCCAGTTCCGAATGCCGGTCGCTTTCTACACTCACCAGCATAATTTCTCCCATAATGGAAGAGATCGGCGCCATCACCGGTGGCGGCACTTCTTCCGGCAATCTATTGCTTACCAGCGAGAGTTTTTCATTGACGATTTGGCGGGCTTGATAAATATCGGTGCCCCATTCGAATTCTACCCAGACGATGGAGAATCCTTTGGAGGTAGCCGAGCGCACCCGTCGCACGCCGCTGGCACCATTGGTAGCCGTTTCAATCGGCAGAGTTACAAGCTGCTCCACTTCCTCCGGGGCCATAC
The DNA here is from genome assembly GCF_900129315.1 of Fodinibius roseus. Taxonomy (GTDB): domain Bacteria; phylum Bacteroidota; class Rhodothermia; order Balneolales; family Balneolaceae; genus Fodinibius; species Fodinibius roseus. The sequence goes on along the minus strand of NZ_FQUS01000005.1, from coordinate 245,642 downwards.
CATGCGCTTCGGTCATCACCGTCACGGTGGGAGCCGTCAGATCAGGGAACACATCAACGGGCATCTTGATGACCACATAGATCCCCGCAATAAGCAAAGCCAGGGAACCGATGACCACAAAAAGCCGCTGTTTCAGCGATCCTTTAATAATTGCATCTAACATATCAGTTCTGTTTAATAAATTTTAAATTTCTATGCTCAATTAGTGAGAGTGTCCGTGGGAGGGAGCTTCCGACGAAAGCGAAGCCAGTTTTACCTGATAGGCATTTTCGGTCACTACATGCTCTCCACCTTGCAGGCCGGAGGTAATTTCCACCCATCCGCGATGTTCAATGCCGGTCGTAACCCGCTGCTTTCGAAAGGATTCACCGGAGACATGCACGTACACGTTGTAGTTTCCTTCCTCCTCAATTAACGCGGACTGCGGAATTGCCATAACATTCTCTTTGGTATCAGTATTGATATGTACCGTAGAGAACATGCCTAAGGGCAACCTATTTTGAGTATTGTCGAGCTCATAAATCAGGGACAATGTGCGATTTTTCGGATCAATGCTATTCCCGCGGCTGATTAATCGTCCATCCAGCTCACTAACTTCATACAGTCGGTTATCACCCTGCACCCGAAATGCCGCCTGGTTGGCATTGGCAATACGGCTCTGCTGGGCAGCGGGAACATGGGCCTTGAGCCACACCCTGGAGGCATTTGCAATGCGATACAACGGCTGACCCGCCTCAACCTGCATGCCGGGCGTGACATAGGACTGAATAATAGTCCCACTGAGGGGAGCCTTGAGCGCAAACCGGTAGGATTCGGCTGATTTACCATAGCCTTCGACAGCAGCCGTATCCACCTGTATTACTTCATTGATCGTCTGGTAGCGCGTCAATGCCTGTCGGTACTCAATGCGAGCCTTATGAAGTTCGATCTGTGGAATCGCCTCTTTTTGGTACAAACGCTTGGAGCGTTCCAGACTGGCCTCGGCCAGCTCCAGCTCAGACTGGGCATTGATAAACTGCTGGGCGTAATTGTCGCCGCCTCCCGATTGGATCGCAGGATTTAATACCGCCATTGAAGCTCCTTTTTGCAGCTGCTGTCCGACAACCGGCAGGTTGCCGTTTTGGCTGGACAGGATAATGCCTGAAAAAGGAGCGGAAACAACGGCCTGGCTATTCTGCGCCGCCATAATTTCACCGGTGGCATCTACGGTCTCGGTAAGCGTTCGTTGCTGGACCTCCTGCGTACCAAATGGAATATCCCACTGCTGCTCCTTTAAAAAGGTGATCAGATTGGGATCTTCCTCGGCGTGCGTTTGTGGAATTTCACTAGCAGAGTTATACACAGGAATGCCATTGACCTGCATCGTATCGTTCACCATACCACTGATCATAATGGTTAAATCATAACGACCCGCCTGGTCAAAGGTTAAATCCGGACCATAAATACCGGGGATCTGCACCTCATTTTCGGTCACTGACAATTGTGCACCCTCGGAAGATTCCAACGCAAACGTAACGGTAGAATTGGATAAAGGGGCAAAATCAGATAACCGGGTTAGGTGAACCGCAAACGTGGCTTCCTGGCCAACGATGATTTCCGGGTACTCCATAAAGAGTTCGGTCTCGTTGGTCCAGTGGGTCACCGCACCGGCACCTTCCGACTCCACTACGGCTGCCTGGGAGCCCGTTTCATTATCGTTTGCATGATCTGTATGGGTCTCAACATCATGGGAATGCTGGCCGTCTTCTTCCGTTTGGCTCTCGTCTTCACCGGGGTGGGGGTGGCCGTGCCCTTCTTGTGTTTCTTGCGAAGATTGCTGCTCCGTTTGCGTCTCTTGACCGTGAGAATGGTCAGATCCTTCGCCGTGGCTATGCCCGGAGTCACCCGAACCACATCCGGCTAACAGCAAGCCGACTAAAATAGAGGTTGTTACAAATAAGCGTTTCATAGTTATTGAATATTTTATATTTCAGAAAATTTGTTGTCGTTTTACAGATTTAACAGACACTAATGCTCGTGATCTGATTCGCCGGAGTGAGAATGCTCCTCCTCGCTTTCAGATTGTGTATCTGTATTATCCGCTGTGTCATGCGGGTGTCCGTGTTCTTCTTCATTTTCATGCTGATGGGCCTCATCCATCTCATTATGTGGAGCATGCTGTTCGGTTTCCTGACCATGAGAGTGGTCAGCACCTTCGCCGTGGCTGTGTCCGGAATCGTCTGAGCCACATCCTGTTATCGTTAGTCCTGCTGCGATTGAAAGAATAAGAAGTAAGCGTTTCATAGTATTAGTTGTTTTGAGATTCTGAGATTCGTCCTGCCGACTGCAGGTCCAATTCAAAAAGTGCCTGGTTATAATCGGCTATGGTTTCATAAATCATCGTCTGACCATCAACGTAAGCCTGGGTAGCATCGAGCAATTCAACCAGCGAATAGCGTCCCTGCTGGTAGGCCGCGCGTGCTGCTTCCAGCATGGACACGTCCATCGCGTCTTCCTGCATCGACTGCCACTGCTCCAACACGAGTTCGACTCGCTCGTAAGCCGTTGCAACCTGGTTGCGTACCGCTTGCTGCTTTAAGGTCAGTTCGGTCTGGCGCGAACGCGTCTGCGCCCGGGTAATCGTTACATTGCCCCTGTTTTGGTTAAAGATGGGAAGCTTGATGGAGCCGCCAATGACAAATCCCTCGGAGCCGTCCGACTGATTTTTATAACCGAAATTAACATTCAGGTCGGGCAAACGATCCCGTTTTTCAACCTTGTATTGCAGCTCGGAGGCCCCGAGCATTTGCTCTAGGGCTACCAGGTCTGCCCTATTGGCAAGCGCATATTGAATGAGCGCCTGCTCTTGTATGTTGATGGGCATAATTGATAAGCTATCTGAAGGTTGGATCTGGGTACCCAAGGCTTGCCCTGAAAACAAATAAGTGGCCAACCGATTGCCTGTTTGCTGGAGATTCAGTTGAACCTGGTCGCGTTGTTTCCGATATCGACTGAGTTCCACGTTAAAGCGCTGCACCTGTAGCCCAGAGAACGTGCCCTCCGCCTGGCGTGCCTTGGCAGCGGAACGTGCTTTTCGAATAACCTCCAGTGCACGACTGTATATGTCGAGCTTTTCTGACAGTTGCCAGTACTCGGCATATAAGGTTTTTACCTGCCGGATCAGCTGGAGCCGATCATATTCAAATTGTAGCTGGGCCGCCTTTTGTGATTTGGAAGCACTGCGACTGCGCAGGAAGGGTTGCCCCAACAGCTCAATAGGTTGAGAAACCTGGTAAGTGGTTTCCTGGTAGTCGAGCGTGCCGGCATTTAGCTGCTCGCGGTACACGCTTACCTGGGGATTGGGATACGCCTTGTACCGAATGGCTTCTCCCTGTTTGCGGAGTTGATCATATCGGGCCAGTTCCTGCTGGAGACTGTTTTGCTTAAAAAGCTCGACGGCTTCTTCGAGTGAAATAGATGTTGATTGGGCATGGACCATCGCTGGAAATAATAACAGCAATAGAGTCCACCGTATATACCTTGTCATGGTGGTTAAGTTGTTTTTTTAAATGGTACAATTAGGAAAGGGAAGTCCCTAGATAAGGGAAAGTTAAGCTAAAGGAGGGCCACGAAGAGAAAAAGAAGAGAGGTAATATTGATTGCCTACCGACCTTGGTGGCGGCAGATCAAATATGGAAGGTGTTTCATCGATCACCCGGTTAGACAGCTCATGACCTTCATCAAATGAAAGTATCGCATGCGTCTTAACATCAGGGGTAACCTGAATTGAGGTCGTAAGCGTACCAATAATATCAGTAGCTTTGTTTACCTCATGTTGATGAGTGTCTCGTTCAGAGTCTGCCTGAAAGGGTTGATCATTACTTTCATGCGCATGTACGTGAGCATGTATATCAAGATGATCATCCAGATGTAAAATGATTTCATGGAAATGCGTGCCTTGCCCAAACAACACACAGAAAAGACATCCAAGCAATACAACTTGGGATAAAATTGTTTTGGCGGTATGGGCTTTTTGGTTAGACACGTCCAATTATAGTCAAATGGGCTATTAATACCAAAAATGAAGTAAATTATTGGGTTTCTTTCAAATCTTAAATGTTAGGGAAAAGTACAGGATTTATTTTGCTTTTTATTGAAAACCCCGGGATGATTTAAGGTTCATTTAAGGAAGTTGGTGTTAGCTTAGTCAGAAATAAGATAAAAAACTCTTTTTTACCATTGACTGAATTAAATACACAGCAATAACTATGAACAAAATCATCTTTGCGCCCCTGATAGTACTCCTTTCATTATTGTTGATATCCCCATTGGCAGTAAAAGGACAGACTAATGATTCAACGCTTGTTCTGGATGAACTGATCCAAAAAGTATTGGTCCAAAATCCTGAACTACAATCTTCCTTTCAGGGATGGGAGGCCAGCAAAACCCGAATATCGCAGCAGGAAGCGTTGCCCGATCCGACACTGGGCTTAAATCTAATGAATTTGCCGGTCAACAGCTTTGCCCTGGACCAGGAACCGATGACCGGCAAGCAAATTTCCCTGATGCAGCCTTTTCCTTTCCCGGGTAAGCTCGGGCTGAAAGGAGACATTGCGCGCAGTGAGTCGGACATAACTTTGCACCAATATCAGGAGCTCAAAAATCAGCTGATAAAGAAAACCAAGCAGGCCTATTACGATCTCTATTACATAGATCAAGCCCTGGCTACCGTCGCCGGCAATCAGGAGTTGCTCAGGGAATTCGTGGAAATCGCGGAAACGCGATATGGCGTGGGCAAGGGCATTCAGCAAGATGTACTGCGAGCACAGGTGGCCCTTTCCAAGATGATTGACCGCGAACTCAAACTTCGCCAGCAGCGTGAAGCGATGCAGGCCCAAATTAACACACTGATAAATCAGCCGGCAGATGCCCCGCTTGGGAGAGCGTTGGCTTCCGAACCGAAACCGGAGGAGTACGAATTAAGCTCACTCATCCAGCAAGCCGACAGCACCAGTCCCATGCTCTCTGCATGGAAAACGGCTGTAAAACAAAGTGGGCAACAGGTAGATTTGGCCCAGAAAGACCGCTATCCCGATTTTGCGGTAGGGCTGGCCTATACCCAACGCAATGAACTTCAAAACGGAATGGCGGGCTACGATTTTGTTTCAGCCATGTTCAATGTCAAGATTCCACTCTTTTACAACAAAAAGCAGGACAAGAAGGTGCAGGAGACCCGCATTAGGCAATCTTCCGTGGAATATCGCTACCGAAATGTAGCAAACTCCGTTGAACAAATGCTCCAGCAGTCGTTGACCAACCTTGAAAAACACCGGAGGCTGGTTGACCTCTATAAAACCGGCATTATTCCGCAGGCCGAAGAGTCGCTGGAATCTTCGATGGCCGGTTATCAAAATGATAAAGTGGACTTCCTTTCCCTGCTCGACAGTGAGCTAACACTTTTTGAATTTCGCCTCGATTACCATCGATTTGTGGCCGATTACCATAAGGCTGTAGCAGAACTGGAAGCCCTAACCGGCACCGACCTTTAAACCATTTTAGAAAAACAGAACAATGAGAACCAACACCATGAATACCAAATCTATACTTCTTTCCCTGGGTGTAATTGCCATCTTTACACTGGGCGGCTACTGGCTGGGGACACAATCAACAGATACGACTGCTTCAATTCCTCAGGCTGCTGAAGAGATGCAGCATGATGATATTCAGAAGGATACGCAATCAGAAGCCTCCCAAAAGGGAGACCGAGAAATACTGTATTGGCAGGCCCCGATGAATCCCAGTGAGATATACGACAAACCGGGCAAATCCAAGATGGGAATGGACCTGGTGCCCGTTTATGCTGATGAAGCCAACAGTTCGGAAGGGATGGTTACAATCAATCCGGTCGTTGTCCAAAATATGAATGTGCGAACGGCAACGGTTCAGCAAAAAGATCTTTCCACTACGGTCAGTGCCGTTGGCAAGGTCGAATATGATGAGCAAAAGCTGTACAACGTAAATCCCAAAGTCTCCGGATGGGTAGAACAACTTCATGTAGATTACACGGGTAAAATGGTCCAACGGGGACAACCGTTATTTAGCATCTATTCACCGGAGCTGGTTACCACCCAGCGAGAATACCTGCTGGCTCTCAAAACAAGAGACAAAGTGGGTTCCAGCAGTTTTGACCAAATCCGCGCCGGAGGTAACAGCCTACTTGAAGCCACCCGAAAGCGACTGGAATACTGGGATATTCCTGATTCCGAGATAAAAGAACTCGAACAAAGCGGCGAAGTTAAAAAAGCGGTGACATTAAAGTCTCCTGCTACCGGCGTTGTACTTCACAAGAATGCGGTGGAAGGTGAATTTATCAAATCAGGTACACCGGCCTATAAAATTGCTGATCTTTCAACTGTTTGGGTGCAAACCAGCATATACGACTACGAAGTGCCCTGGATTAAAGAAGGACAACCCGCCCGGATGGAACTTTCCTACCAGCCGGGCAAAACCTACCAGGGAACTGTGGGCTACGTATATCCCAGCCTGGACCAGAAGACCAGAACCGTTCAAGTGCGCCTGGAGTTTACAAATCCCAACCTTGAATTGAAACCAGGAATGTTCACCAACGTCCGTATCCAATCGCGTCCCAAGAACAATGTTACGGTCATTCCCAATGAGGCCATCATCCGAACCGGGGAACGAAATATCGTTTTTGTTGCCAAGGGAGAAGGAGCTTTTGAGCCACGTGAAGTGACTTTGGGCATGGAAGGCGGCCAGCGCAATAATGAAATTGAGATACTGGAAGGCGTGCAGCCAGGCGAAAAGATTGTAACCTCAGCCCAGTTCCTCTTTGACAGCGAGAGCCGTCTGCAGGAAGCCATCCAGAAAATGCTCCAGCAAAAACAAGATACCCCTGACATGGAAATGGAGACCATGGACAGCTCGGGTAGTGAAATGAACCATAAGGAGATGCCGGAAGACACTACCGATCATTCAAACATGAATATGTGATTCCACAGACAAAGCTATAGCACAACCCCCCATTAACTATTTTGGAGATTTAAGAACATGCTACAGAAAATAATTGAACTATCCGTCAACAACCGCTTTATGGTAATTATCGCCAGCATTCTCTTGCTGGCAGGCGGCACCTATGTGATGTACCAAACCCCGGTGGACGCCATTCCGGACCTCAGTGATGTCCAGGTCATTGTATTCACCAAGTATCCCGGCCAGGCCCCGCAGGTGGTCGAAGATCAGGTTACTTATCCGCTGACCACCACCATGATGTCGGTTCCCAATACAAAAACAGTACGTGGCTACTCCTTCTTCGGACTTTCCTTTATCTATATCATTTTTGAGGATGATACCGATATGTACTGGGCCCGAAGCCGGGTACTGGAATATCTCAATACGGCAGGAAGCAACCTGCCTGAGGGCGTTACCCCCACCCTCGGTCCGGATGCTACCGGTGTTGGATGGGTTTACGAGTATGTATTGGACGGAGGCGACCAATACGATCTCCAGCAATTGCGCTCTATCCAGGATTGGTTCCTGAAATACGAACTACTCAGTGTGGATGGGGTAGCTGAAGTTGCCAGTGTGGGAGGACACGTCAAACAGTATCAGGTCGAAGTGGATCCGGATAAACTGCTGGCCTATGATATCCCATTGTCGAAAGTGAAAATGGCTATCAAGCGCAGTAACAATGACGTAGGTGGCCGCCTGGTGGAGATGAGTGAAACCGAGTTTATGGTCCGTGGCAAGGGGTACATTCAGACTGTAGCAGATGTAGAAGATGTACCGATCGGCAGCGATGGTAACGGCACCCCGGTGACTATTCGCAATGTGGCCAATGTTCAAATAGGTCCAGACCTGCGCCGCGGTGTAGCTGACTGGAACGGTGAGGGAGAAACGGTCGGTGGCGTGGTCGTAATGCGCTACGGCGAAAATGCTCTGCAAACCATTGACAACGTGAAGAAGAAGCTGGAAGAGCTCAAAAGCGGCCTGCCCGAAGGCGTAACCATTAAAACGGCCTACGACCGGTCCAGCCTGATCAACCGAGCTATTGCTTTCTTGGAGCACAAACTCTTGGAAGAAAGTATTGTCGTTGCCATTATCGTCATGATATTCCTGCTGCACTTCAGGAGTTCACTGGTGGCTATTATCAGCTTGCCGATCGGTATTTTGGCAGCCTTCCTGGTGATGTACTTCCAGGGTATCAACGCCAACATCATGTCGCTGAGCGGCATTGCTATTGCAATCGGGGCCATGGTGGATGCAGCCATCGTGATGGTGGAAAATGCCCATAAACACCTGGAGAAGGATCGGGGGAAGAAAGGACACTGGCGAATTATTATCGATGCGTCCAAAGAGGTGGGCCCCGCCCTGTTTTTCTCCCTGCTGATCATCACAGTCTCATTCCTGCCGATCTTTGCCCTCGAGGGGCAGGAAGGCCGGCTCTTTAAGCCCCTGGCCTTTACCAAAACCTATGCTATGGCCGCAGCGGCCCTGCTCTCGGTCACACTCGTCCCGGTGCTAATGGGGTACCTGATTCGCGGAAAAATTCAGCCGGAACACAAGAACCCGGTCAACCGGTTTCTGATTTGGATCTACAGGCCGGTAATCAATTTGGCTCTGCGTTTTAAATGGACCACTGTCATCGCCTCTATAGCTATACTGGCCATTTCCATTGTGCCCCTGCAGCGACTGGGTTCGGAGTTTATGCCTCCCATCGAAGAGGGTGACCTTCTTTATATGCCCACTACCGATCCCGGCATTAGCATCACCAAGGCGAAAGAGCTGCTGCAGCAGACTGACAAGATCATTGCCAGCTTCCCGGAAGTAGAATCGGTATTTGGCAAATCGGGACGTGCACAGACCTCAACCGACCCGGCCCCGCTCTCCATGTTCGAGACTATCATCCAACTCAAGCCTGAAGAACAGTGGCGCGAGGGCATGACGATGGACAAACTAAAGCAACAGATGGACGAGGCCATCAAGATTCCAGGCCTTACCAACGCCTGGACCATGCCGATTAAAACCCGGATCGATATGCTTTCGACCGGAATTAAGACGCCAATCGGCATCAAGGTAACCGGACCCAACCTGCAGACGCTTTCGGATCTCAGCCAGGATATCGCCTCAGTGGTGCGCGATGTACCCGGTACACTGAGTGTGTTTGCCGATAAGACGACGGGCGGCAATTATCTGGACTTCAATATCAACCGAAGGGAAGCCGCCCGGTACGGCCTGACGACCGGTGACGTGCAGGATGTAATTCAGTCAGCCATCGGTGGTATGAACGTGACCGAAACTGTGGAGGGACTGGAACGCTATCCCGTTAACGTGCGGTACGCCCGTGAGACCCGTGAAAACCTTACGGACCTCGGTCGGGTGTTAATTCCTACCCCATCTGGAGCGCAAATACCCATTGAATACGTGGCCGACCTGCAGATTCGCAAAGACGCCCCGGTGATCAAAACCGAGAACGCCCGCTATTCCAGTTGGGTGTACGTAGATCTCACCACCTCTGACATAGGAGGCTATGTAGAACAGGCTCGACAGACGGTAGACCAGCGCCTGGACCTGCCCTCCGGCTACAGCCTGGCCTGGAGCGGTCAATACGAGTACATGGAACGCGCCAAAAAGCGTCTGCAGGTGGTGGTCCCGATTACTCTGCTAATCATTTTCTTGCTGCTGTATTTTAACTTTAAAAACCTGCAGGAAAGCCTGATTGTGCTGCTCACACTACCCTTTTCGCTGGTCGGCTCCTTCTGGCTGATGTATATCCTGGGGTATAACCTCAGTGTAGCCGTAGGAGTGGGTGCTATCGCCCTTGCCGGTGTGGCCGCCGAGATTGGCGTGATCATGCTTACCTACCTGGATAATGCATATAACAATCGCAAATATAACGACAAGATGAAGAATCTCGACGACCTTAAGCAAGCCATCTTTGAGGGGTCAGCTCAGCGTATCCGCCCGATATTTATGACGGTTTGTGCCATCACCGGCGGGCTGCTCCCAATTATGTGGGGTACGGGGACCGGGGCAACAGTAATGAAACGGATAGCGGCCCCAATGGTGGGCGGAATGATATCGGCAACCGTACTCAGCCTGGTTGTGTTGCCGGTCATCTACTACCTATGGAAAAGCCGGGAAGTAAAGAAATTAGCAGCGACAAGCGAAGACCAACAAATAACCAATTAACAAATTATGGGCTCCTCGCTTTGGGGAGTCCCCATATTTCAATAAACGGTGGCAACTATGAATGAAATAAAAGCATTTATTCGCAAACGAAAAGCAGAAGAAGTTATTGACGGACTGGAAGCCCAGGGCTTCTGTTGCATGACCCTCATTGATGTTATGGGCCTCGGTCGCATGTCCGATCCCCAAAAAGCGCAACTTTCGATCAGCATTGCCGAACGGTTCTCTGATATTGTAAAACTGGTTGTGGTCTGCAGCCAGGACGACACGGAAGAAGTTATTAAGATTATCCAAAACCACGCCCGAAGCGGTCAGCCCGGAGATGGAATTATCTATGTAACCCCGGTATCGCAATCGATTCATATCCGAAGTGGAAAAACCGGTGATGACTTTTTACAAAGTGAAAGGCATACGCACTAACAAGCTCGAAATAAATTCAGATAAATCTTATGAAATCGAAGACATTTATATTTTTAGCACTGCTAGTAATAGGTATAGCTGGATCCGTAATTTGGTTGATTATTAGGGGGCTTTGAATTACTGACCCTTTTCGGGTTTTCTGAATTTTCGTGGTTTTATGTTTCTAAAACGGGCTAAATTTAGCTTAACCATAATAATATCTCAGTTTTTGGCCCGGAAAATCGGGCCAAGTGGCCATTTTAGCCGCTATTGGGTACACCTCACCCATTAGCCGACTCTGGCCGGGAGCACGTTTGGTTTCTTTTTGGCCCAGCTGATGGAGCGCTCGATGTTCCAGCAGATTGCGCTCCCGGTGGACCGGGCTTTGTTGCGCAGCTTGTTTTTGGCGGTGGCCCAGCGCATTCCGTAGCGATCTTTGATCGCCGCAAACGGGTGCTCGACGTAGCGCCGCACCCGACGCTTGCGCTTGTTGCGCTGCTTTTGGGCCGCGCTGAGCGGATTGTTGCGGTAGGCCTTGTCCAGAGATACCGTAATAGACGCCTTGCTCGCGACATGTTATCTTAACGTCCTTAGAGGGATAGGCCTTGTCGCCGAAGACCGCCCGCTCGTCGCCGGACAGCAGCGCCTCCAGCTCGGTGCTGTCATGGGGGGAGGCGCCCGTAAAGCTCACCTGACGAATCAGTTTGCTGCCCACATCCACGCCAATATGGCCTTTGTACCCAAAATAGTGGGTGCCGCCTTTCTGGGTGGCATCGGCATCGGTATCGATTTGGCCCGAGGGGGCCTCGGCCAGCCGCCGCCTCGAGCGCGAAACCTGACCTGACTCGCTAGCCCATTGATCCAGAATGCTGAGTTGATGGCGGTTATTCATGATAAACAGGAATGTTAATGGCTATATTGGAAAATGTAACCGAAATCTACAAATTATGAACGTCAACATCGAAAATAAGGGGTTCTGCAAAGCCCCTATAATATCTACTTTTTTAAAATCACTCCACTCAATAGTTTCCACTTTACTCCTGAATATTAGTTTTTGTGATGCCGTTAGAGGGTGTTAAGGTAATACTGCTCATTAGCACAACTCCAATACAATGATAACTACACTTATTAAGGGTATACATCTTCCAATTAGTTTAAAATGAATCAAGTCTCGATATCGGCATACTTTTAAAAGAGCTTCCAATTCCTTTTGTATCGTTTTTTTAAACCTTAATTCAAATGTGGTTCCGTTTCCGGTACTTATGTTAAGCTCTGCATCAAGTTGATCTTTTAACGTATCCACCAATTGCATGCCGAGAGTCTTAGGATTTTCAACGTCGATATTTTCTGGTAGTCCTTTGCCGTTGTCGCTGACTCTCAGATACACTTCCTCGTTTTCAGAATACAGCTCGATTTCCAGAACCGCACCGTTGCCACCGTAGAAGGCATGTTTTAAAGCATTCGTTACCAATTCATTCACGATCAACGCACAAGGCAGTGCCTGATTAATATTTAGTTCCACTGAAGCCGTATCGTATCTCAGCTCCACATTGCCATTAAAAGTCTTCACCGTCTTTACAACCAGCCGCTTTATATTTTCCCCGAATTCAATCCTGGCAAAATGTTGCTGTTGGTACAGAATTTCATGTGTCAGGGCAATAGAGTTGATGCGGGTTTGGCTGTCCCTAAGCCTTTGTTTTAGCTCACCGCTGTCCGATTCCATCGCTTCCAGTTCCATTAACCCGGAAATGATTGCGAGATTATTTTTAACCCTGTGGTGAATTTCTGCAAGAAGAGTGTCTTTCTCTTCCAATGACTCACTGATCGCTTGTTCATGCTTTTTCTTTTCGGTAATGTCCTGGGCGATGCCTTCCAACATCAGCGGCTTTCCGTTTTCATCCCGGTTGAGTGTTATTCGTTCCAGTATCCACTTTACTTTGCCTTCCGGAGTAATGATTCTATGTTCCGAGTCATAAAAATCCTCATCCGGAAAAGCTTCTTCCACATCTCTCAAGAACAGTTCTCTGTCCTCCGGATGGATGGTCTCAAGCAGACTCTCGAAACTGGGCTCTAACGTATCAGGATCAACCTCCCAAATGTTATACACTTCCTCAGACCATTCTGATTCATTCTCAATCAGATTATGAGCCCAGTACCCCATTTTTGCAATTCGCTGAGCCGTATTCAGCTTTTCATTGGCTTCCTCCAGTTTGTTCTGCGTCTCTCGTAAAGACGATATATCGATCCCGATACCCAGGATTCTGTCTTTCCCCTTCATCTGAACCCTGCTGGCTTTTAAATAAAGCGGAATGTGTGAGCCTGATTTGTCTTTTAGTCTACCTTCTAATTCAGTATATCCTTTCCTCAATACTTGTTGTATAGCGGAGGCTATAATAGGTCGATCCTGGGGAGCGAAAAAATCCAACACATTCATATCGGAAATTTCTTCCGATGTGTACCCGGTAACCTCTTCCGTATAGTCATTCCAACGAAGCATATTACCCTCGGTATCGAAGAGGTAAAACGTACCGGGTAATTTCTCCGTAAGTAAGTCAAGTATCTGTTGCTCTTCCCTGTGTTTGGCTTCTGTCTTTACCTGTTTGGTTACATCCCTGGCAACGATCAACTCACATTTTTTCTCCTCTGTCTTAATTGGATGCGACATAATATTGACGTAAAGGTCTTGCCCATCCTTCGCTTGATGTCTCCAGATGCCCGCATCATCGAAAGCGTTTTTTTGTTCCTTCAGAAATTCGAGTAATTTGGGTACCTCCTGCCGGGGACCAAGATCTTTGATGGTAAGAGAAAGCATTTCCTGCCTGGAATAACCGTATAATGACAGGGCGGCTCCATTAACATCAAGAATCCGAAGGCTCTCCAGATCATAAATTCACATCGGATTCGGATTTTCTTTAAAAAATAGGTCAATGTTCTTTACTGACATAATACGACGCGTTTAGATTCGAGAACGGTTGGCGTCTTAGTAAGCAGGTAACCGGTTATCCTTTGGCAAGTCTTGTAGATGACATAAAATTTTCCTGCATAACAACATTCTTAATGTAATGTATTGTCTATACTCGTTAAATTCTACCTGAATAACCCAGACTTTATTAGTGCAAATATCAATTCCCGCAACTTTTCCTATTACAGAATAGTAGTCCTTTTCTCAACAAAAACGGATAAGCAGAGCAACTACAGTAAATAAAAATTGTATCATATAAGCTTCCCTGAAGTTGACCGTTTGAAGGTAAATACAATTGACTGCCCGGCAACTACAGGATCTTTTCTTTGAAATAAAACTGATTAACAGAAGCCTTTGAATAACCAGGATTTTGTTCAGGGTCACGACCAGATGGAGGGTGCCCTCGGGGCATATAGCTTATATACGAGAATTTCAACCGGCCGATAACGCCGATATTGGCCAAAAAAACGGTTTTGCAAGGGTTTCTAAAAGTTTGGTGTCACAAATGAAAGGGCTGGCTCGTCACTATAGTAAAGCCCTACAAGATCCGTCAGATTTCAACCTGTACGTATTTGTCTGGGAAAGTGGATTTTACGAAATCTGGCGGATCCGGAATACTGGAAGATGAATATTCTCCCAAAACATAACCAATCAAAATTATGAATACTGCTATTTCATCCCTGAACCAGCAAGTTTCCACTCCCCGGCTCGAACCCATCGAACAGCCAGCGTCGCTGAAATTGAAAATAGCCTACTGGTACAGCAAGCGCTTAATGGGCAAAGTCATTACCCCACTGAAAGTACACTATGCACGGTTTCCGAAGGCGCTGGGCCTGTCCCGGAAAATCATGCAAACAGAAGAAGCCATTGAACTTGATGAAACGCTAAAACACCTGATTAAGGTCTATGTAGCTACCTTGAACGGTTGTGCTTTTTGCGTTGATATCGCTAAGGCATCGGCCCACAAGAACGAACTCGATGAAAAAAAATTCAAAGACCTGCTCCGGTTTGAAAACAGTGATCGGTTCACACCGGCCGAAAAAGCAGCCCTCGCTTATGCGGATGAAGCCACACGAAACAAACATGTTTCAGACGAAACGTTTGAGCGTCTGCAAGCCCAGTTCAGCGAACGGGAAATCGTACAAATTACAATGCTTAATGCCATTGAAAATTTCTTTAACCTGATGAACGCCCCGGTGAACATCGGCTCTGATGAATTGTGCGCGATTTGGGCGGATAATCAGTAAATATTTTATTAACATAATTTGGAAACGCATTGCGGCACTGCCGGTTTTTTTTCAACCCGACAGGGCGTTACCCGATAACATCCAATATGACTAAACAACATAAGCTCACCGATATTTTTGAACAGCAACGTCTCCGTCTGTTTCGGCAAGCCTACGGAATGCTGGGCAGGGTCGCTCCCGCCGAGGATGTCGTGCAGGAAGCCTGGCTGCGCTGGCAAAAGCAGGATATGGAAACCATCCGGTCGCCGGCAGCTTTTTTTTCAACGGTGGTACACCGTATATGCCTCGATGAGCTGAAGAAAGCCCGCCACCAGCGGGAGAGGTATATCGGCCCCAACCTCCCGGAACCCCTGCTGGAAGCACCCACCCGGACTCCCGATGAAGAACTGGAACTGGCCGAATCGCTTTCTATGGCCATGCTGGTGATCCTGGATGAGCTTTCGCCGGTTCAGCGGGCCGTATTTATTCTCCGGGAATTGTTCGAATATGACTATGAAACCATTTCGGACGTTGTAAACAAGTCGACCGCACACTGCCGTAAAATTGCCCAGCGGGCACGGGATCAGATTCACGATCGAAAGCCAGTGTTCGAACGTAAGCCGGCCGCACAGCAGGGGCTCGTCAAAGCTTTGCTGGAGGCAGTCCAGCGCCAGGACTTGGCGGAAGTAGAAGCCTTGCTGGCCGAGGACTCTGTTCTCTACTCTGACGGCGGCGGTAAGGTAACCGCTGCCCGAAAGCCGATTTACGGAAGCAACAAAATTGCCCGCTTTCTGGTGGGTATTCAAAAACAAGCACCCGAAGGTAAAAAATGGTGGCTCGAATACACTTCCGTTAATGGTGAGCCCGGCATGATTATCCGGGTGGAAGGCCAGTTGTATAATGTTTGGTCTTTTCATATAGAAGAGCAAAAAATAGAAAGCATATACGTAGTGCTAAATCCCAATAAACTCGGTACAGCCAAAAAACAGCTCTCATAATTGCTGATATTAAATCATATCCTTCAAGCATAACATCACAAAGAGTTAATCATGTCTCTCTATTCTGCCACCATTTCCTGGTCCCTTCACGATGATGAGAAATTTACTGACAGCCGTTATTCCCGCGCCCACAACTGGCATTTTGACGGTGGCGAAACCCTGCGCGCCTCCTCCTCGCCACAGGTAGTGCCTATACCCTATTCAGACGAATCGGCTATAGATCCCGAGGAGGCATTCATCGCCTCTCTTTCCAGTTGCCATATGCTGTGGTTTCTGTCCATTGCCGCCAGGCGGGGATTTGTCGTGGAAAAATACGAAGATAAGGCAAAGGGAGTGATGCAGAAAAACGGAGAGGGAAAATTAGCTATCACCGAAGTAACCCTGAAGCCGGAAGTGCAGTACGCAAAAAGAAGTCAACCCACTGAAAAAGAGGAGAGTGACATTCATCACGAAGCCCATGAGCAGTGTTTTATTGCCAATTCGGTGAAAACGGATATATCAGTGAAACCAACTGAACGTATGTAGACTTTTACTACTAAAACAATGTCTGCAATCTGCATTCGATGCCTTAAGCCGAGATCTGAGATACCAGCTATGAACAACAAGTCAGAAGCAACAGCAAACGATGTCGCACACAGGAATTGGTGGCAGACTTTCGAGATTGTCTTTGGAATTCCTTTTTTGGCTGCTATAGTCCTGGAGTTTGTCGTACCGCTCTCGCTCCCTTCAGAATTCCTTTCCCCTGCCCTCATCCCCGGAGGCATAGCCCTGACCATCTTTGGGATGACCCTGATCCTGCATTTAATCCTCAGGAAATATGCCAAATTGAGTGCATTTGAACTTATCCGGAACGGTATCAAAAAAAATTATTAGATTATAAACCAAATGGAGCACGAAATGGAGCATCATCCCGATAGCTGACCGATCAAGAAATTTGTGAGGAATAATCCCAGCCGTAGAAAAGAAAGAGCGTCAGTCTACGATTGGGATAACTGAGTCCCGGGCGTCTGTCGGACTTAGCAATATCTACTACGAGTCAGTCGTATGTTTGGCCGGTTTCCGAGCTCTCTTTCGTTAAATAGGCCCACTATTCGCCTCAAAAGACCCCAAAACCTGACTCAAATTGTCTGGCGCTCCCCGTGTCCTCTAAGTCCGGCAGACTCCTATAATAATAAAACCGTTAACAATCAAAAATTGAGTCCATGAAACAAATAACGACCATTATTTTCGATATGGACGGGGTTATTGTTGACAGCGAACCCATTCATATGAAGATTGAACAAGAGTTATTTCATGAACTGGGATTAGAAATTACAACAGAGGAACACTGGCAATACGTTGGTACCTCGGCCCATGAAATGTGGGAGGATATAATTGATAAATACCAACTCCCCGTATCCGCCGATAAAATCCTTGCCGAAAAGCAGCAACGATACCTGAAGCATCTTTCCAATACGGAAAAGTTAAACCATATTTCCGGGATAAAGCGTCTGATCCGACATTTTTATAAACACAATAAAAGCCTGGTTCTTGCATCATCAGCAACACGCGAAGAGATCAAGTTTGTCCTCAATAAACTTAATCTTAAAACATATTTTCCAATTACCATCAGTGGAGCCGAACTGGAGCGATCCAAACCTGATCCGATGATATTTCTCAAGGCATCAACATTGAGCCAAACTCCTCCAGAGCAATGTTGTGTCATTGAGGACTCGGAAAATGGCGTACGTGCTGCCAAAGCAGCCGGAATGAGGTGCATCGGTTATAGAAATCCCCATTCGGGGGATCAGGATTTAAGCAAAGCTGATGTGATTCTGGATGATTTCGGGAAACAAAACTGGGAAAAGATTCTTTCATAGAGACCATTATACTACCACTTTTCCCCAAATCCCTCCCTTGTAAACAAGTGGATTGATAAGAAGGTACTTCAAAGTCTCTCTTGATCATCAAATGCAGGCAAAAAGAAGAGTCAGCACAGAAGCTCCATAGGCGGCCAGTCGGGTTTTATACCCTGTGATTAGCAACACTGAAAAAGTTATCTCTAACACTGTAGCTGCAATGGCTAAAAATGGCACAATCTCTGGTGGTGCATAAGAGTTAACATCTGCAGTGTAAGCTAAAAAACTATTCCACCCAGCCGAATGCTCTCCCCATAAACCCAAGCGAGAAGCTACTGCTTACAAAAAGGTAGCTGCCAATGCTAAACGCATAAGAAAAGTTGCAATGTCTTTATGAGACTTCATGGTTTGAATTTCCATTACTGTTTATTTCAATAAAAATGTACTACTTTTTTGGATGAGCTAAATAATCCAGTTTTAAGACATTAAGTAATCCAGTTGTGCAAGAATTACACCTCCTGAAAAAACTCATTCAAATTGATCGGGATGCCGATCGGTCTTTATTTCTTAGCATGGGTGTCTATCTTTTGTCATTTACATAGTACGAAGCAACTCCAACAGGAACCTGGCCATCTGTTGCTTCATGAATTATATCCGCGTCCGTAAAATTTAGTCCGCCATACAATTCAATCAGGGTAGCACCTTTTTTATGGAGATTCTTCGCTTCTTCTGCCGCTTCGGATTTGCCCGAAACCGCAACAAAGGTCGTCCATCCGGCCTCATGCTTCTGTTTTATCCGGTCCATATTGGGATTTGCTTTATCAGCTAATACAAGAAAAACCTCCCCTTCCTTTTGTTGGCTACCACCTGACTCATATCTTGCTTTAAAATTCGCCGCCCCGGTAATTGACTCAAAAGGATAGGTTACCAGTCCAATAGGAATCCGATTATCTATTGCTGACTTTACGGCTGTGAGCCACTTAAAACCTGTTCCACCACATAATTCAATGCAATCAGCTCCCTGATTAACCTGATCAACGGCCAGCTCTGCAGCCGAGGCAGGATCAGGAGCACGTACCAGAATAATCTTATTC
The DNA here is from genome assembly GCF_900129315.1 of Fodinibius roseus. Classification (GTDB taxonomy): domain Bacteria; phylum Bacteroidota; class Rhodothermia; order Balneolales; family Balneolaceae; genus Fodinibius; species Fodinibius roseus. Next base: position 226,940 of record NZ_FQUS01000005.1, on the reverse strand, counting down.
TCACCTTGTTTTACAAGATTCGTTGTTGACCTTTCTCCCACATAGATTATGACTTTTCGTTTGTGATCACTCATAATTTGTTCAAACTAAGAATTAACAAAATAAATCAAGTATGGCATAAGAATAAGCGGTGGACCTTCTCCCTTCCGCTCAAAATACATAGCCGAGCCATCTTTAGATCTGATCCGTCCCATATTTACCTGTCATTGTTGTGGTTCATAAAGATCAAACAGGTTGCCGTCCAGATCCTGAAACCTGACCCCTTTACCGCCGGGCACTTCTTTGGGCTGACCTTCAAATTGAACGTCTCGCTCATGCAGCTCCTCATAACCTTTCTCAATATCATCGGATTTAAACATAACCACGGGAAGATCTCCTGCCTGGTTACCAATTAATGCTTGCTTCTCCGTGCTGTCAGCTTGTGCCAGTTCAAGAACAGTCTCATTGGATTCATTCGGAGCAACAGTCAGATATTTCCAATCTTCCCCGAAATCCATTTCATTGCGCACTACAAATCCCAGCTTTTCAGTATAGAATTTTTTGGCTTCTTCCTGATCTTTTACAAAAATGGTTACCTGGATTACATTCGTTATCATAAAATTGGGGTTTCATTCAACTTTTCGCTTCTTTGCTATCAATAAGAATAAAATTTCATGGAACACTTAGTACGGTAAGATTACGGCAACTCTGCGGGTGGTTTGCGACATTACCATTTCAGCTTACTTCTGATACATGCTCGACAATAGTTCCCACCAGTCCATACTCCTTCGCCTCTTCAGCTGTCAGCCAGAAGTTGCGCTGAGTATCTTGTTCCACTTTCTCCAAAGGTTGACCTGTGGCATCAGCAATAATGTCGTTCAATCGCTGTCTCATTTTTACAATTTCCTCAGCTTCAATGGCAATATCACTGCCACTTCCCTGCACACCACCACTCGGTTGGTGAAGCAGAAATCGCGTATTCGGCAGGCAATATCGGTTTTCTTTGGAGACAGAAACGTAGATTAAGGCCCCGGCGCTGGCTACCCAGCCGTTTCCAACGATGCGCACCTGCGCATCCACAAAGCGAATGGCATCATAAATGGCATGACCGGAATCAACATGTCCGCCCTGCGAGTGAATAAACAGGGTAATCGGCTCATTGGATTCTGCCGACAAAGCCAGCAACTTACCGGCCACCTTACCCACCAGTTCCTGGGTAATTTCTCCATTGATTATGACGATCCTTGAATCTAAAAGACGTTCGGTAATCGATCGTTTTACGGGTATAGGTTTAAATGAGGCCATAGAATACTACTTGTTAAGTTATCAGTGTCATTAATTCTGGAGTCCAATTAGAACGGTTTCGTAACTCCGCTCAAGAAAAAGATAGGCAAGTGGATTCCTTAGCGATTGAATAAAACCGACATCTCAATTGTTCATGTCGCACAACTGATCTTGCAGTTCCTAGAGGGGCCCACAGTGATCCTTAATAGTACAGCCGGCAAACTCTCCATTGGCATCAAACCGGATGTGGCAACAGGTGGTAAACAGACCGCGCAGTTTTTTACGGGCGCGGTGGATACGTATAGCGCGATAAATACAATTCATAAAATATGACATACGTGAACATTCCGTTTTACTTGCTGTAGTCGGGAAAATTCACGGGAAGTCAGAAAAATTTTTTGAAACTATGTGCTGTCTCTGCTTATCCACTTATCTACCGCCGGAGCTTCATAATGTTCAAACCGACTAACCAATGCTTTGGGATTATCTTCCACCATCAGTATCTGACGGTGGTCTTGTTTTACAAACTCCTCAGAAACGGCATGGTCTAAAAATGAAGAAAGATGATCATAATACCCGCAAACGTTGAGCAGTCCGACGGGTTTTTGGTGAAATCCAAGCTGACTCCACGTAAGTACTTCGAATAGTTCCTCAATGGTTCCAAGTCCGCCGGGCAAGGCAATAAACCCATCCGACTGTTCCGCCATTGCAAACTTTCTTTCATGCATGGACGAGACGACCTGCAAATCTGTTAGTCCCTTATGAGCGACTTCTTTTTTCACCAGATCTTCCGGGATGATACCGGTTACCTTTCCACCATTTTCCAAAACCGTATCGGCAAGCGCTCCCATTATTCCTACACTGGCTCCGCCATATACTAATTCAACATTCTGTTGTACTAATAATTCGGCCAGCTTTTTTGCACCCGCCGTATATTCTTCCCTTTTCCCGGGACTTGATCCACAGTACACACAAATTCTGTTAAGCATTATTTAAACCACCTTACATTTTTATAAAAACATTTTCTTAATCGAAAACAGGATACATTACGTTGCCTATTTAAGCAATTTCAAATTATTATTTATAATGTATTCACCATCAAATCAACGTAGCACCACCATCTACAACCGTTACTGTTCCGGTCACATATTGGTTCTCCATGAGTCTTAGATAAGCTGAGGCAATCTCATCAGGGGAAGCCAATCGGGGAACGGGAAAATTGTTGGCCATATTCTGCAGGGCTTGGGGCTTTGGTTTAACAAATCCGGGACTTACCACATTAACCCTCACCGGAGCCAATTCCACGGCCAGCGATCGCCCTAATGTTTCCGTAGCACTGTTGATGAGAGCAATGGTAGATGCACCCCGGAATATCTTTTCCCCGGCAATTCCGCTTGTCAGAATAATACTGCCATTTTCGGCGATAAAGGGTTGGGCTGCCTGAATCAGCTGATAGGCTCCCCACAACTTAGTCTCGAAAGCCTCTTTGGCTTCTTGAACACTGGTTTCTTGAAAAGGAGCAGAACTGATTTCGGGCTTCACCGTAATAACCAGATGATCAATTTCACTTATTTGTGCAAATAAATCGTTCTGGGCTGATGACGATGTTATATCCAAATCATAGAGATCAATTGATTCTTCCGGCAGCTCTTGGAGTAGTTCCTTCTTTCTCTCGGTTGTATTACGCGAAGCTATGATGACGTAAGCACCATGCCCTTGAGCCTGTTTGGCTACAGTGAGCCCAATACCGAAGCTACCTCCAACAACGAGTACTTTTTTATTCTTCATTTTATGGTCATTTTAGTCTTTTTTTTTGTATCTTTTTCATACGAGTATCTACGTAGAATTATGTCTCATTCGCTAAATATAGAGACAAATTTCAATTCTAACCTTTCACGTGTACTAACCCGCATTGGCAAAGAGAATATCCAGTTTGCCGAAGGTGTCATGAATCTTTTGTGCCAAATTATCAAGGTGATTCATATCGCCAACATCACCCTGAACGGACAGCACCTTTTCACTGTCAATTTTTTCGGCTGCAGATTCAAGCTTTTCCAGGTTTCGGCCTGTGATGACGACATCCGCACCCTCATCAGCAAACAACTTCGCGGAAGCAAATCCCATTCCTGAGCTACCACCCGTTACAAGTACTACTTTATTGTTAAAACGTTGACTGTCCATATTTGGCTTCAATTGTTTAAAAACCTTGCAGAGCTTCCACCGCTCTGCAAGAGTGTGTATTTATTTAGGTGTGATCAAGAGAGTCAAGCTATTGTAGCTGACTAATTGTAACAGTTCAGCATTGGAAATATATAAGAAGAGCAAGCTCGGCAATTGAATAAAACCGACATTAATAAAAAGTTGCCAGATTACCCCTGCTGTCCAACAATATAGTTTCCCGGGGTGGTCCCAAAGACTTTGTTGATTCGATTCCACGTATTTATCTGCGTTATTCCCACTGTTAAAGCAGCAATCTCTGATTTGGAATAAAATTTAGTCAATGACTCAAAGACCTGGTCATCTACCCCTTCAGAATCGGCTTTTGTCACGGCTTCAGCAAAAGCTAAAACGGCTCTTTCTTTGTCCGTATAAAAGAGGCATTCTCTCCACGCCGGAAGCGAATGCATCCGCAGCTCTTCCTCTCCCATTTCTAAAAGCTCTTTGTGATGCATATCCAGGCAATATGCACAGCCATTGATCTGCGAGACACGATACTTTACAAGCTCCAGTAATTTTAAATCGAGACCGGTTTTTTTTAGTTGCTGTTCGATGTTATTTAACCCTTTGATTAATTCTGGTACGACATCTTGATATGATATTCGTTCTGTCATTGTTACCTCTTTTTAGGTTTTAGCATTTATGTGATTACTTCAGTACATAAGACAGGCAAGAAAGGTCAAACGTGACAGGTGATCTACATTAAACAATATCCTTTAGCTTATCCGGATCCAGAATGTTACAAATCCGGCGGATAGTCTGTCCATCTTCACCAAAATGATACACCTGACATGCTTTTATCTCGTCTCCCTCACAAAATAACAGCGCGGGCTGGTGATTGATCTCTGTAAACCTCAGTGACTGTGAACGTTGAAATTTGTGATATGCAAATACCAACAGGTCGGCCACTTCCGGGCGTCCTCTGCATATTCGCTGCACAACATTGATTTCATCCCCGCCATCAGCATAAAGCGTAACATCATCAGCAAGCATACTTTGGAGCTTCTCAGTATCCCGGCTCCGAATAGCTTTGATATATCGCTCGATCTGATTCCGGTATGCCCCAAAACCCTGAATATCTCCGGGCTTTTGATCTGTTTTTCTGACTTTCGCCCTTGCCCTACTCAGTAATTTCCTGGAATATGCGACCTTCACAGACAGAACTTCGGCAATCTCCTTATGGGAATAGGCAAATGCCTCTTTAAGAATAAAAACGGCACGTTCCTTAGGATTTAGCTGCTCTAACAGAAACAGCAAGGAATAGGAAAGGATATCTTCTGCAATAATATTTTCATCGGCCGTGGTTGTTTCTATGGGTTCAGGCAACCAGGAATCCTCAAGACTGGTTTTTCGCTTTTGCTTGTCCTTTAGGTTAATTGACTGATTAATAACAGCTCGGATCAAATAACTTTTTTCATTCTTCACCTCCGAATCTAATCCGGCATACTTTGTCATTACATCCTGAATAGCATCTCTGGCATCGGCTTTCGAACCCAATACATTATAGGCGTACGGAAAGAGTAGGTTTTGATAGTCCTTCATTGTCAAAATGACCTATTAAAAGCTACAGTTATATAGTAAGACAAAATACCTACCCCAAACGTGACAAACCCAGTGTGGTTATTAGTTAATAAGAATAATCGGAGGATCTTCTGGCTGCTGAACGCCTTCATTATTGTTTGCTTTCATAACTGTAAAATTCCAATGTCACGATACAGCCTGAACACCAGGCAATCGTCCTCACCAAACCGGCGACGTTCTACGAATTGAAATCCCAGGCGTCGATAAAACTTATGTGCTTTGGTATTACTCTCAAGCGGATCGATGAGCACAGCTTTTACTTCAGGATCAGAAAAACACCTGTCCAGTGCCAATTTCATCATTTCGGTTCCGTAACCTCTTCCGAGGTCATCTGCTTCGCCGATCCAAATATCAATGGCCTTGTGTCCCTCCTCTGTTTCGCCCCAGTAATGGGTTTCTTCCCGCGCCGCATCGATAATCTGCAGAAAACCAATGGGACGTCCATTGAGCTCGGCAATAAACCTTTCTTCCCATTTAGATTTTCTATTCAATTCCTGCTCCCAATCCAGGTCATCATTAGGGGCTGCTGCTTCCACATGAGGCTGCTTATCCCAATGCTCTAACAAAGCCTGATCATCAGGCGTAGCTATTCGCAAACTAATATTTGGTGATAACTGACTCATACAAACCTCATTTGAATCAAATGGATTTAGTTTATTGACATAGCATACCAAAGAAACAGGGTCAATGCTATCAATGTCATTACCGTTCGCAGGTGATTCCACCTTGTCCACCGGCTAACATAATTGGCCCAGAAATTAGCAGCATTTGGGGCATCCCTGTGGAGTGTAGCCAGCTTATTATTCATCGGTACATGGATGATCAACGTAACTAGCAATCCACCAGCCAGGTAACATACACCGCCTGCAAGAAGAAAGATGGAGGGGAGTCCCTGCCAGTGGAAAAGTGTTGAGATCATCAATAACAAGCAGGCCACCGGCGTACCCCAGAAGACCAAGGCAAACAGCGGGTTTTTGATCGTTCGGTTGATGGATTGCATGGCCGTAATTCCTTCGGGTGGACGGAGTCCCTCAAGCGCCTTCATTACGCACGTGGAGAAAATGAAAAAGAGGCCCGCCATGAGCCCGCTGCCCAACATGACGAGAGGATGTAAAATCAAAAAATATAATTCCATTTACTTAGCCTCTCAATGTATCGCCAATCCTTTTACCCAAATATTTTAGCAAATAAATCCCCGATACAACAATAAAAGCCCATGAGATCCAGGTACTGACAGTAGAAGTCGCCAAAAAGGTGGCACCTACGGCTAGAAAAACGACTCCCAAAGCCAGTAATCCGCTATGATTTTCGCTTGTGTTCTCTTCTATAGAATCCATCATTATAACTTTATTGATTGATAAGTTGAAATATTCAAGTTCAATACGATACCCCCGGCGTTTTGTGCAGATATTGATCATCATGAAGTTGCTTTAGCATGAAATCAGCTACATCTGCACGGGAGATTTTTAGCTCAACACTTTTGTCATCTCCCGGAAAGCCGTGTTTATATTCTCCTGTTAATCCATCATCCGTAAAAGCTCCGGGACGCACAATCGTCCAGTCCAAATCACTATCTTTGACAAGTTGCTCCTGCTTCTGATGATCGGCAAACGCCTTCCGAAGCAGTAGCCCAAACATGATATACTTCCAGAAGAAGTTAAGGTTACCCCGGCTCTCTCCCACTCCCAGCGTGGAGAGACAGATCAACCGGCGGACGCCCTGTTGTTGCATCGCCCCAATGATATTTCGGGTTCCTTCGGATCGTACGGTCCCCTTACTGCCGGCTCCCAGCGCCACAAAAACAGCTTCATAATCAGGCATAGCTTCCGCAACCGAATCAAAATCCAGCACATTACCTTCCACCGTTTCAAGATTTGGATCGAAATCCAACTTAGATGCGGAACGGGAAAATGCCGTTACCCGGTGCCCCTGCTCCAGTGCCTGCTCAATGATCTGACTACCGATGCTGCCGGTAGCACCAAAAACCAGTAGTTTCATGGTATTCATGATCTTAGTTTCTATTCTGACTTATCGCAAGGTATCTGATCTGGGAATCGGGAAATAGAATAAAACCGACATAAGTTTATTTGGATATCTATGCTTCCATTTTACTGTTAACTTTAGATATCGTAGGATAATCAGTATATCCTTTAGCACCACCTCCATAAAAAGTGTCTGGGTCTGCCTCAGCCAGCGGGAGATCATACCGCAGGCGGTAGGGCAAATCAGGATTGGCAATAAATGGGCGTCCAAAACCAATCATGTCAGCCCAGTTATTCTTCAGTGCGTGTTGGGCCTTTTCCTTATCGTATAGCCCAGTACAAATTATAGTGCCTGAGAATGCTTCTCTCATTGATTCCCGAAACGATGCCGGCATCGGAGGGACTTCATACGAGTCGGAATCAGCTTCTGCAATATGAACATAGGCAATACCTATTTCTTCAAGCATTTCAATTACAGCCAAGTAGGTTTCTTTCGGGTGATCATCCTTAGACCCGTTCAATGAGGTTAACGGATCCAGGCGAATCCCCACCTTGTTTCTCCCCAAGATGGCAACCACTGCCTCCGTGACCTCTCGCAAAAAACGGAGCCTGTTATGCAGGGAGCCACCATACCTGTCGGTTCGATTATTAACCTGGGAATCCAAAAACTGATTGATCAGATAACCATAAGCTCCCAGAATTTCTACGCCATCAAAGCCCGCCTTTTGGGCATTTAAAGCTGCCTGGGCAAAATCGTCAATTATATCTTGTATCTCAGGGATAGTTAATGCTCGGGGTTTCGAGTGCTGCACCATTTTCCCTGCTTTCGATTCAGGTCCCTTTCCCTCTGGAGCTACATATACCTTGACGCCTTCGGCCACAAGCGGTGAAGAAGACACCGGGGCTTCACCATTGGGTTGAAATGAAGTATGAGAAACTCGGCCCACATGCCATAGTTGAGCAAAGATGAGTCCATCCTTTTCATGAACGGCCTCGGTAACTTTGCGCCATCCTGCTATCTGCTCGGAAGAATAGATTCCGGGCGTCCAGGCATACCCCTGCCCCTGTTGACTGATTTGTGTGCCTTCAGTAATGATTAAGCCCGCACTGGCCCGTTGGCGATAATATTCAGCCATTAATTCCGTGGGCACATTTCCCGCTTCGGCACGGGAACGGGTCATCGGGGGCATCACAATGTGGTTTTCAGTCGTATAGGATCCTACTGTATGTGGGAGAAAAAGTTTTTCTGAAGTCATAATATGCTGTTCGTTTACCATATAATTCATTTGCGAACAACATATAAGAACGTGCCAGATCTTTGTTAGTAGGTTTTACAGGTATGATAGTAGAAAATACAGATTACCGAACAGAGGAAGGGGTTCGCCCGGTATGCTTTTTAAAGTACCGGGAAAAGTAGGATGGATCTTCGTATCCCAGTCGAAAGGCAATTTCACTTATATCAAGCGAGGATTGCTTGAGGTACATGGTGGCCTGCTTTATGAGTTGATCTTTGATAAGACGCCCGGCCGATTTTCCAGTCACAGATTTTACGGTATCGTTAAGATGGTTTTGAGTAACTCCAAGGTCATCCGCATATTCGGCTACCTTTTTTATGGATACTGGCTGATGTTCTTTTAGTGGATCAAAATCTTTTAAATACAACTCTTGGAAAGACTTCATAAGCCGCAGTTCTGTTTTGTTAACAGCCTGAACAACCTCACATTCATTATTTTCGTATAACGCATGAGCTTTATGCAACAACAGTTGAAGAGAGCTGCGGAGAATATCCTCAGAAATAGTACTGTGGTGATTAAGCTCCTGATACATCGACTCAAATAGCGACAGGTAATCCTGTGTTTGCTCATCTGTCAAGTGTAAAACGGAACCACAATCAATCCGAAAGAAGGGGAGTTCTTTCAGTAATCGCTTATCTTCTCTGCCCAGATTAAAAAAATCGCTCGAAAAAGAGCATATATAACCGTCATGTTTATCGACTTCAGACTGCCATGATGTAATCATATCAGGACTAACAAAGCACAGCATGTTTTCCCGAAGATAGTGCCGATTGATACCAAACGTTTGGACACCTTCACCACCGGTAACAATAAACATCTGATAAAAATTGAGGCGGTGGGGCTCAATGGTATCCCGGAGCTTTGACCTACAATCTATCGCAAAGTGTTGTAAGGAGATAGGCCCCACTCGACTTTCTTCATTTTTGTAATACCTTTTTTGGTAATTCTCCCTGCTTATTAGTGGGATCTCATTAGTTTCTCTCATCATAACCTCTGGCAGAAAATTCACAGTAGTATTTCTGATTAGGTTAAGATATCTGCCTCATTCACTGTAGAATAGAATAAAACCGACATCAAATTTAAGAATTGCTAATCTTTTTGCTCCACGTCTATACGGTAATCAGAAGGACTATCCCCGAAATGCTTTTTAAAAAACTTATTCAGATGACTGGCGTCGAAAAAACCAAAGTCCATTGCAATCTCGCTGATGGAATCCTGGCTATAGCGGAGCCGTTGTTCAATTAATTTATAGCGGTATTCTGAAATATAGTCGCTCAGTGTTACTTCCATATTTCGTTTGAAAAAGGAGCCGATATAATTGGGCGATAAGTAAAACTCATCCGCAATCTTTGCTGCGCTTAAGGCATCGGGATCATGAATATTGCATTCGATGTAGTAGAGGATCGATTCAATCCTGGAAGTATCATCCCCTTCGAATTTTTCGTAAGGTTGCGATTGATTGCGCTTGATCAGCGTCAGTATCACTGAGAATAGTTGAAAGATAGTTTCCTTATACCGCTTTGCAGAACGTTGCCATTCCATGGATATCATCTCCATTAGCTTTCGGGTCATTGCTATATCTTCGGCAGAATGAATCAGGCTTCCGTGGGATACTTGTGATTTCCGCAGAAGCAGGTCTATCTCTCGATTCCAATTTTCGGGCACTTGGAAATTATTGTTAGAAACATACAGCTGCGTGAATTTGAAGTAGATAAAACGCGTGGTTTGATCGACGTTAAACTCATGAGAATCCTCCGGCCGTAGCAGGAAAAGATCTCCACCCGTATAATCCATTTCATGCTCATCAACGATATGCTTTCCGCTCCCGTGCATGATGAGGATAACCTCAAAATGATTATGCCGGTGTTTCGGGTGATCCCAGTGATCCGTCTCAAAATCTTCAATGATGAAAGGCTCAAACTGTACGTATCGCTTCATTATGCTGTCTGTTTACAAAAGGATATCAAAATTATACAACGGCCGGTACGTCTTCATGCCGTTTATTGAGGTACAACACTGCATTGAGATAGTTTCAATCAAAAATACAAACAAAACTTACACAAAAATGGAGTCACAATCTGACAACAACATGGAGTATCGAAATCTTGGCGCCTCGGGACTGAAGGTACCCGCCCTGAGTTTTGGAGCCGGAACATTTGGCGGTAACGGTCCCCTGTTTAGCCACTGGGGTGATACAGACGTTGAGCAGGCCCGCCGGTTGATCGATATCTGCCTGGAAGCCGGGGTAAATTTATTTGATACGGCTGATGTTTATTCCAATGGCGCTTCGGAAGAGATCCTGGGCGAAGCCATCAAGGGACGACGAGACCAACTCATGATCTCCACCAAAACGACCCTGCCGATGGGTGACGGTCCGCATGATGCGGGATCTTCACGCCACCGGCTGCTCCGCGCCGTGAATGCGTCTCTAAAACGCCTCCAAACCGACTACATCGACCTGCTGCAAATCCACGCTTTTGACGGGTCAACACCAATTAAGGAAGTTCTTTCCACGCTTGACGATCTTATACGCTCCGGCAAGGTGCGCTACGTGGGCGTCTCGAATTTCTCGGGCTGGCAACTGATGAAATCACTTGCCATCTCCGAGAGATACGGCTACCCGCGCTATGTCGTCAACCAAAGCTATTACTCGCTGGTGGGACGTGATTATGAGTGGGAACTCATGCCGCTGGGACAGGATCAGGGTGTAGGTGCGATGGTCTGGAGTCCGCTGGGTTGGGGACGACTGACTGGAAAGATCCGCCGCGACCAGCCACTACCTGAAAAAAGTCGTCTGCATGAGACCGCCAATGCCGGTCCTCCCGTCAATGATGAATTGCTGTACGATGTGGTTGATGTTATGGATGAAATTGCGGAAGAAACGGGCAAATCGATCCCGCAAATTGCTATCAACTGGTTACTGCAACGACCTACCGTTTCTTCTGTAATCATTGGGGCCCGAAACGAGGAACAACTTCGCGATAACCTTGGCGCGGTAGGCTGGAATCTTAGCCCAGAACAGGTGGCCCGGCTGGATGACGTCAGTGAAAAACCGGCCGCTTACCCCTACTGGCCCTATCGTCGGCAGGAAGGATTTAGGAAGCTTAATCCGCCATTAGTCTAACCTCCCATCAAAATTCAAAAAAGTTATTTATCCATGAGTAGCGATTTCAATATTCTATTTACATCTCATTCATTAGGATCTTACAAAACAACAAACCGAATTGTAATGCCGCCCATGACTCGTTCACGGGCGGGCAAAGGTAATGTAGCAACCGACCTGATGGCACGTTATTATCAACAGCGAGCGGAAGCCGGATTGGTTATTACTGAGGGTACGCAAATCAGTCAGCAGGGACAGGGCTACGCCTGGACGCCGGGCATTCATTCCCCCAAGCAGGTTGCAGGATGGCGTAAAGTTACCGACGCCGTTCATGAAAAAGATGGGCTCATTTTTGCCCAGCTGTGGCATGTTGGCCGCCTTTCCCACACCTCTTTTCAACCCGAACAAAAAGCTCCCGTCTCTTCTTCTGCACTGGTCGCTGACGGCGTTGAAGTGTATGTCGCACCGGATGGAAAGGGGCCTGAATCAGGTATCGGCAAAATGGTGCAACATTCGAAGCCACGAGCACTTACCATCCCTGAAATCAAACAGACGATCAAAGATTTTGGGAAAGCGGCTACAAACGCACAAGAGGCCGGCTTTGATGGTATTGAACTGCACGGGGCCAATGGCTACCTGATCAATCAATTCCTGGACTCACAATCCAGTAACAGAACAGATAAATACGGAGGCTCCCTGAAAAACAGGCTCCGTTTTCTCCGGGAGGTTACCCGCGAAGTTGTGGATGTACTCGGACCCAAAAAAGTGGGTGTCCGCTTGGCGCCGTTAACAACCTTAAATGGCACAAAAGATGACCATCCCAAAGAAACCTATCTTGCCGTGGCTGAAATGCTGGACGAGTTCGATATAGCGTATATCCATATAGCAGAAGCGGATTGGGATGATGCACCGCTCATGCCCGTGGCATTTAAACAGTCACTGCGGGACGCCTTTTCCGGTACTATGATTTATTCGGGGAAATACAACAAACAAAAAGCGGTCTCTGCCCTCGAGCAAGGCTGGGCGGATATGATTGGTTTCGGACGGCCATTTATTGCCAATCCGGATTTACCCTATCGGCTGAAACACGATTTCCCATTGGCTCAGGGAGATCCGGATACCTATTTCGGCGGAGGGGCGGAAGGATATACCGATTATCCGCTATATAAGAATGGTAAGCAATAATTATTGTTTGAACTTTAATAGGATATCGTCGGTCACAACATATCAAAATTACTGGCTACTTTATTGGCTGGCAGTTTCTGTTCAGCCAGAAGATCTAAGATGCCCCTGCGTGTAGGATCAGCTATTGCTTGAAATACATCTCGCTGCATTAAAACCAATTCCTTGTAGTTTAGTTATCTAACTATTTGATTACCAATACATAGCTGTCTGGTTATACAAGTATATCATACGAATCCCGCAAAAAGTGGGTGGTATTAAGAGGTCGGTTGGTTATACTACAGGCTATGGAATTTCACCATGATACCGCTCAGCTGAACACGCCGCATATTTTTAACTTTGCCGAATGCCTTCATTTCCTGGATCGCGGCTATGATGACTGCCTTTACACCATTGAAGGTAAAGCGGTGTTAAAACCACTTCGCATTGGCAAAGAGCAGGGATTGATTAAAATCTCTCCAAGATCAGATACACTGAAAGTAGAGCGGATTGCAGGAGAGCTGAATCTGACAAAAGCAACGCAATATGTAACCGAGTGGTTCGATCTAAAACGAGAACTGCAGCCTTTCTATCAATTGCTGGACCAACACGAACAGTTTTCGTGGATGAGCACCCGGTATCATGGCCTGCGGCTGATGGGCATCCCCGACCTTTTTGAGGCCCTGTGCTGGTGCGTCATTGGTCAGCAGATTAACCTTACCTTTGCATATAAATTAAAGCGGAGGCTGGTTGAAAACTATGGTAGCTTTTTGAAGCATGATTCCACAAAACATTACTTCTTTCCCGAGCCAGAAGTGTTGGCAGCTTTATCGGTAGAATCCCTCAGGGATATGCAGTTTTCGCGTCGTAAAGCGGAATATATCATTGGTATTGCGCGGCAGTTTGTCCGCGGCGATTTCTCGAAACAGCAGCTGCAAAATCAGGAAACATACCAGCAAATGGTAACGCAGCTGAAAACAATCAGAGGGGTGGGGGATTGGACGGCCAATTATGTGCTGATGAAATCACTCCAGAAAATGAACTGTATTACGTATGGGGATACTGGCTTACAAAGTGCGGTCTCATCGATCATGAACTTAGATAGAAAACCCACCCGAAGTGAAATAGAAAACTTTTTCAAGCCTTTTCGCGGGTGGGAATCATATCTGAATATTTATCTCTGGAGAAAACTGAGTTAGTATTTGAGATTAACTTCCGTTGATCTCAGAATAACCTCCATCGATAACAATTTCTGTTCCATGAATATAAGAGGCCTCATCAGAAGCCAGGAAACAGACCGCTTCAGCCACTTCATCAGGATCTCCAAAACGATTAAAGGGAATAGTGGGTGTTATGGCTTCAATTTGCCCTTCGATTTGTTCGGCCGAAAGACCGGTCTTCTCCCAGATATTGGTGTCAATATACCCGGGACTTACGCCATTAACCCGGATATTTTTGGCCGCACATTCGGCAGCCATAGTTTTAATGAAAGATTGTACCGCCGACTTCGCCGCGGAGTATACTGACATGTTTGAAAATCCTGCCTCTGTAACCACAGAGGTATTGAGGATAATGGCACCACCTTCCTTTATCAAAGGTAACACTTGCTGGACCGTAAAAAAGGTGCCTTTAACTAACACATTAAACAGCTCATCGAAGTGTTCTTCTGTAACAGCTTCAACAGGGGCAAACTTTCCGTATCCAGCGTTTACAAACAGAATATCTACATAAGATGTAATTTCTTTTATTTGTTCTTGTAGCATGTTGAGGTCCAACATATTTCCTGCATCAGAAACAATGCCATGGGCTCCCGTCCCCAACTCGTTGACGGTTTTATTGATCGTATCCTGGTGGCGGCCGGTGATAATCACTTCAGCTCCATCCTGGATAAATGCCCGGGCTGTAGCCAATCCCATTCCACTTGTTCCGCCTGTTATAAGAACTGTTTTGTCTTGCTTATCCATTGTAATCTTTTTTAATATTTACAATTATAATACAACTAAATGTCGGATGGTTGTGGTTATTCTAACACCCGATTCTTGCGGAATACCTTGGGAAAGAAAGGTTTCTACATACAGGAATAAGTGGTTAGGGAGAGCCCCTTTCATGAACTACTTTTTTGGATTGAGTCGAGGGGAGGTGGGACCAATGGTAGTCGGAAATTGTTCATTGTCAGTATAAAAGCCCTCCTTTCTTTCATCGAGCTGACCTTAAATTAACTCTTTTTCTGCCATTTTTTATATTCTTCTCCCATGCAGTGTCCGCAGGGACGGTAGCCTTGTCGTATCGCGCCTTCTCGATTTCTGAAAAATACCCGGTTTTCAGCTTTCATCCGCTTGCCCGAGCTGCAATCCAGCTGACCGTATATTTTTAAATTTCGGTTTCCGGCCAGCGTGATTTGACCACCTTTAATGAGCGACCGGATTCTTCGTTTTTGAGCCGAGGTTGTGACACCTAACTTAATCTGTCTGAGCATGATTTTCTTCAAATATTTGTGCAGCCTCCCATCCAATAATAGCCGTCTTACGCGTGCTGCCCCAGCGGTATTCGCCAATGCCTTTGCCTGTCGAAGCAACCAGGATATGGCCAAAGGGACTTTCACTGAAATGATAGCGGATATCAAGCGATTGCCCCTGATTTTTAAACTCCCCGGGCGTCATGCCTTCGATATTGACAAACAGATCATGCAGTCGGCTGCTGCTGGAAAGCCCGGTGTGAAAGATCGCTTCTTCGATGGTTTGGTTTTTATCTAACAACCTTTTGGCATGGTTCAAGCTAATATACTGCAAAAATTCCTTCGGTGTGACACCAGCCCACTCTTTGAACATCCGATGGAAATGGTAAGGACTGAGATGCACCGCTTCAGCAACATCATCCAGGTTGGGCTGCTCGATGGCATGTTCTTTTATATAGGTAATGGCTTTAGCTACACGCTGATAATCAATCATGACTTATGATATCTTTATTTTAATATGAAGTTAGCAATGGTTGGCGGAGAAGAAAATCCGATTCTTGCGGATTATTTCCCCAATTCTACTTCTTAAGCGCCCCCTTTTCGAAGGAAAAAATTTACAGCCATACTTGGGTATCTGATATCACTCATAAATTGAATCTCATTTTTAGACTTACTTTTTGAGCATCGCATCCATTGGATATATGATCAGCTGCCCTAATAAACCGCCATTTCTTACCAAATGTTAAAAGAAATGACTGCCTTAGTCTTTATCTTGGTAGTGTCATTTTAATTCTAAGCTAACTAACACTATGGAAGGTAAACCAAAAAAAGTGCTCCTCACCGGGATCACTGGATTTTTGGGATCACACACCACTATTCAACTGCTGGAAAAAGGGTAAGAAGTCACTGGCACGCTACGGAATATGGATCGGGCGAAAAGCATCAAAAGACAATCTCTCGGCATACTTCGCATATGGGCCGTTTACATTTTGCCGAGGCCGATCTGACAGATGACCAAGTTTGGGACAAGCTGATGCCCGGCGCTGATGCCCGGCATGGAATTCGTTCAGCATATTGCCTCTCCTTTTCCACGGGAGCTCCCGGACAACGAAGATGATCTGATCATCCCAGCCAAAAACGGCACGCTGATTGTACTCAAGGCCGCGGCAGCCCATAATGTAAAAAGAGTGGTACTCACTTCATCAGTCGGTTCCATCATTTATGGAAGAAACAACGGTGACCGTAGCGGCATGTATTCCGAATCCGACTGGACGAACACCCAAAACAAAGAGGATACGACACCTTATTTTCGCAGTAAAACCATCGCTGAAAAAGCCAGCTGGGAATTTATGGACCAAGATCACAGTGGCATGGAACTGACAACCGTCTGCCCGGGTGCCATACTGGGACCGGTATTGGAGAAGGATTTCGGAACTTCTGCTAATATCGTCATAAAAATGCTGGACGGCAGCATGCCCGACATCGGTTTTGACATTGTGGATGTACGGTCTGTTGCCGTTCTGCTGATCCGGGCAATGGAACATCCTGAAGCTGCCAACGAACGCTTTATTGGCTCGGCTGGTTTCCTGAAGTTTAAAGAGGTAGCTGACATGCTGCGTCAGGAGTACCCAGACAAAAAGATCCCCAAACGAATACTGCCAGATTTCCTGGTTCGACTGTTATCCTATTTCGATGCTTCACTTCAGCCAATACTCATTGATCTGGGAGTGGAACGAAAAGTCGATTACTCGAAAGCCCAAAATTTGTTAGATTGGAAACCATTGCCCAACCGTGAAGCTGTGCTCTCTTGTGCCAAGAGCGTTAACGAGTTTGGACTAGTATAAACCTTACTGTTAATAACGATGGAAAATCTTATCAACGCGTTGAGTTTTGGCGGGATTCTCTCTGATAAAGAGCTGGATTATGTAGCAGGACTCTATGAAGCCAAGACCTACAAGCCGGGTGATCATTTCTTGTCCATCGGCAAGATATCCAACCTCATTGGTTTTAAGGTCCCCCAGCAATACATCGCTTCCTACCTGCAGATCACCCAGCAATCCTTCAGCAGAATACGCCGGGAATTAGCGTGAGATTTTAAACTACTTATCCACCCACCGATTCTTCGAGTGCTTTCGTCCAGTCGCAAAGAGATTGTAATATCTCACAGAGCTCTTCCCCAAAGTCTGTCAATTGGTATTTAACTCTTGGGGCACGGCTACGAATAGTTTACGTGGTCAATCTATAACAACCTTAGCTGAGCGACTTAGATAATATTTCAACAGCTCTTTCCTGCTCTTTGAAGTTGAGGGAAGCAAAACCCAGACGGATGGTATTATAGACCGACCCCTTATTGTAGACCCTGCTGTTGGGAATTCGCAAACCTCTTTCCCTGGATTTTTCTTCAACAGTGTTCAGATCATTATCAAGAAAGGTTGCCCAGGCGGACATGCCGCCGTCTGGTTTGTCAAATGAAACGCGATCTCCGATTTTTTGTTGCAAGAGCCCGCAAAAACGATCACGCCGCTCCCGGTAAAGACGAATCATCTTTTTTATATGCCGATCCATTGTTCCATTCTCATATAGCCTGGCGATAGCTACCTCCTTCAAACTGTCTCCTTGCCAGTCCACGGCTCTTCGCTGGTGAGAAACAGCTGTTATGAAATTTTCAGGTGCAACGACAAACCCCATCCGGATGGATGGGACCAGGGTCTTACTCAGTGTTCCAATATAAATAACGTTTCCGTGTTGATCTAGGCTGGCCATCGGCAGAATGGGACTGCTGGCATAATGAAAATTGTAGTCGTAGTCATCTTCAATAATAGCAAAATCATATTCAGCGGCCAATTCAAGCAGACGAATCCTCCGTTTGGGCGAAAGGGTAACCGTGGTCGGATGCTGGTGATGGGTAATAATATACAGCAATTTGATCTCCTTTTTCTTACAAAGCCTTTCAACCGCATCTATATCCATGCCCGAACCATCGACCGGAACCCTGTTAATCTCGGCTCCCGTTTGCTGTAAGGTCCGGGTTGCTCCCCAGAAACAGGGATCACCAACAATGACATGATCTCCGGGCCGGATGAGAAGGCGAGCGGTCAGATAAATGCCCATTTGTGCCCCGTTTGTTATCATAATATTTCCGGGCGAAATCGGCAGTCCCCTGGAATCATTCAAAAAGGAAGATAGCGTTTCCCGGAGATAGTTCACTCCCTCCGGGCTACCGTACCGGTAATACTTATTGAATACACTTCGCCTGGAAAGGCTTCGCAACTCACGCGTATACGCTTCTATGGGGGCTTCTCGTATGTCGGGAAATCCATCGTCGATGGTCAATTCAAACTCATGCGACGGTTGGCCAGAGGGAAACTGCACAATCCTGCTTTCATCAACTGTGAATGCGGTTTCCCTGGGATACGTTGCCTTTGGAGTTGTTTGAACAATACCCTGCGGCTGGATGTCCGGCAAATCCTGTACTACAAACGTTCCTTTTCGGGGTTCCGTCTCTATCCATCCCTGGGCCTGCAGCTCGTCGTATGCTGCCAGCAAGGTATTCCGGTGAACCTGTAACGACTCTGCTAATTTTCGGGATCCCGGCAGTTTTGTTCCCTTACGTAGCCGTCCGCTACGAATTTGGTGAATCATCGTGTTGGATATCTGCAGATAAACGGCCGTATTGGATGACTTGTCAATTGTAATGAGTTTATCCAGCGGAAGCATTCTGGTCTATCTGGTTTATTCATATTGGTCTATAATGATAGTCCAATAAATAAATATACTCAAGCAAACAAATCACCACAAAGAACAGAAGATAGAATATGAGTCTTTTTAAGAAAACAGAACCGCGCATTTACGAAGCGATGTCCGTAGCAGAAACCCAGTTGGAGGCGTTTGACCTTGATCCCAAACTCAAAGAGCTGATTAAAATAAGGGCCTCCCAAATGAACGGCTGCGGATTCTGTATAAACATGCACACCAAAGATGCTCGTGACCTGGGAGAAACCGAACAGCGACTTTACGGCCTCAGCGCCTGGTGGGAAACCCCTTTCTTTACTGAACAAGAAGAAATTGCCCTGAAGGTGACCGAAGAGGTGACGACGATTTCAGACGGGGGGATCCCGGATGAGGTATATGAAGAAGCCATCGCCGTGTTGGGCGAACAACAATTTGCGCAAGTAGTATTTACGGCCATCACCATCAACAGCTGGAACCGTATTGCCATATCCTCTCACCTAATGCCGGAAAAGGATTAGAAATTGTTATTCAATTAAGTCTAAAAATATTTTCAACATATGAGACGATTTAATCAACAGCTTGGAATAGTAGTCATAGCTTGCATTCTATTGGTATTCCTATCACCGGATGATTCTACCGGTCAATCGGAGAAGCAGGAACTCGGACATGTCCCGGTCTTGAGACAAGCCCTTTCTGATCCAGAGCTCGAAGGATATGAGCTTTACAGCAAGGTGCTTGAGGTCCCGCCGGCGTTTACCGATACCGTTGCCCATCGGCACGATGCCGAACTATTTGGCTATGTGCTGGATGGCAGTGTAAAAATTAAGCTCAAAGGTAAACCGGAAGCAATTTTTCAGCAGGGGGAAATGTTCAATGAACCCCGTAACATCCTGCACACGCTCCTACAGAATATGGAGGAAAAACGCATGTCGAGGATACTACTGTTTTATATCATCAAAGAAGGAAGATCAGACTATCAAAAAGAATATAACTAAACCAGTTCAACCCTCTGGTTCGTCCAGAATCTGACAGTAATCGGCTAAAACCGGAAGTAATGCTGTATATGATCTACTGATCGACAGCATATCTGGACACATGCTTTACAAACAACTGAATAAAATGGGAAAGTCGATCCCCGACAGATCCGGCATCTCGATATCCGAAAAAATAATGTCTATATGCTGAGTTGTAGATTCATTTGTTTGTTCTGATAAAAAAATCACCAATCCCATACCTTTTAATCTAAATAAAAATGGGCGGATGATCTTACCCCCTATCCTTTACAATTTATTAAAACGATTTATTAACGATGCTACTTATTTTGGATAAAAGACTAATTTCCTACTAAGAGCAGGCATATTCTCAAGTTATGAATATTCTTTTTTGTGGTGAAGGCTTTTCAAATGCAATTGACCACCTAAAGCCACTTCTTTCAGACTATAATTTACGCATCTGTCCCGAAAATAGGGTTCAGGATCATGTTGCAAAGACCGATGTAATCATCCCTTTTATTACGAATGTCGATGAAAAACTTATGAAACAGGGGAATTTTGGTCTAGTACAGCAATTCGGCGTTGGATTAGGAGTTGTTGATATCGAAGCTGCCACTCGAAATAAAATATGGGTGGCACGTGTGCCGAGTGCAGAATCAGGAAATGCCGAATCTGTAGCAGAACATGCGATCATGCTTATGATGATGCTGTCCAGAAAGTTTCATGAGATCCAGAATGTCCTGCAAGCCAGAGAGGTCGGTAGACCCATAGGACAGACTCTTTTCGGAAAAAGGGCGTGCATCATAGGACTGGGGGGTATTGGCAGGGCACTTGCCAGACGCCTCCATAGCCTGGATATGCATGTTACCGGCATCCATGAGTACCCAGAACGTGGAGTGCCATCCGGAGTTGATAGGCTCTTTGGCTTATCGGACTATACCGAAGCCGTACATAACGCCGACTATGTGATATTGTGTCTCAACTACAGGGTTTCCCGTCATCATTTTATCGATAAGCCTGAATTACAGGCTATAAAACCCGGTGCCTTTTTCATTAATATTGCCCGTGGTGGGTTTCTCAACCACGATGCCTTGCTTCACATACTCCAAACAGAGCACCTGGCGGGTGCAGGATTAGATGTTTTTGCCGAAGAGCCCGTTAATCCCGATCATCCTCTATTCCAACACAATGTTATTGCTACTCCGCATATTGGAGGTGTTACAAATGCATCATTCAAAGGAACAGCCCGCATCGTCGTTGACAATATCAATCGATATGCACAAGGTAAAGAGCCTTTATACTCAGCTAACAATATATGAGAATTAAGAATAATCTATCTATACCTAGCTTTTTTCGAAAAAGATATGTCTCGACTATATCGACTAACATGTTATTTGCTTCCATTAGGAAAATCGACTAACATTTCCATGTAGTCGAATAACCCAAGATCACGAGAGAAACGGATAAATTGCTGGGCGCTTCAATAACCAACGGAAACTGGGCAATCCATTAATCTATTTGAGAATTATTTCCGTTCAGCGAATTAAACATTTCCTTAATATTTCGTTAGCCACTCCACTACCTCATTCGCATGCTCGTCGGGCGGAAAGACAGGATAAAATACATGTTCGATGGTCCCATCAGCAAGTACCATAGTAAGACGTTTGTGATAAGTCTCACCCTCAACTTCAAAGGTGGGTAGCTGTAACTGATTGGTAAATTCGTGATCAACATCACTCAAAAGTTCAAATGGTAACTGGACTCGGTCGCGTGCCTCACGCTGATGATTAATTGACTGCAGGGAAAGGCCGAATACCTCATTCACACCGAGATCTCTCAATTCTTGATAGTGATCCCTGAAACTACACGATTCCTGAGTACACCCATATGCCCCCGGTATTTGACTCCATCCGTCTGGATCTTTTTCATCAGCCGAACGTCCCATCTTCGGAAAACAATAGACAACTACACGCCCTGTAATATTCGATAGATCAACAGTAGCTCGGTCAGTGGTATTTAGGGTTACTGAAGGAACTGGTTTATTGGTCAAATGATCGGCCGTAGCTTCTCCAATACCGCTGGTAGCTCCCGTAATAAATGCTGTCTTATTTTGCACTGAATTGTGTTTATTAATTCTTTCCTTCATTCTATATAGTGACTAAAAATTATACTTATATACTTTTATTGGAATTCCTTCGTGATGGTAAGTTTACCACCTATTTAAAATCATTTTCTTTATAAAATTCTGTCAAATAGGAATTAAAGATATCTGGTTGTTCCATATTCGGCAGGTGTCCGGATTGCTCATTAATCTTAAACGAAGAATGAGGAATTTGCTCGGCTACTTCTTTGACATCCGAAACCTCAAAGAAATAATCCTCTTTTCCGGCAATAACTAACGCTGGAACTTCAATACGATTTAGATAATCAAAGTTATCTCTTCGCTCAGCTCTTCCCCGGTGTGAAGCAGCAGCATCCTCCATTTCAGTGTTGACCATCATATCATATAAGTGCTGGTATACTTCACCTTTTTCTTTCATTGTTTCGGGATGGATATACTTATGGATATCCTGCTCAGTATACGCTTTCATCCCCTCAGAACTTATTTGCTCAGCCAATGTAAGTCGTTCATTGTAGGATGTTTCATTTTCAGCCCTGGGGCTGCCTGCACAAATCACCAAGGATTTAATACGATGGGGAAACAACCTTGCAAATTCTACGATGATTTGTGTTCCCATAGATAACCCAATTAAGTGTACCTGCTCGATATCCAGACGATCTAACAGCATCGCCAGATCAAGTGCATGCTCTTCTATATATATTTTTCTGAACTTATAATCGGTTTTGCCATATCCCTTTAGATCAGGCAAGACGAGTCTAAAATCATTCAGCACACCATACTGATATTTCCACATGGTATGGGTAAAGGGATGTCCATGAACCAAGACTATCGTCTCGTTTTTATCCTGATTTAAATCTTCATAAAAATGCGTGTTTCCCCATAGATGTAGACGATTCATTTTGGATCTTGTATTTTTTTTAAATCTTTATTTTAAAGTGAAAGAGTATGAGAACTAAAGCTTCTGAAATAGAATAAAACCGACACGCAAGGTTTTTTTTGACAGCATCAAAATTAAAGCACCAGCTTAAAGCTATCATCTGTCCAGAGGATAACGATACTGAGTACACAAACCGCCAAAGACTGCCAGTAGATACTGAATGGATGCTGATGCCCCATATGCATGGTAAATGCTCCGATGGCAAACGGCATCAACAGGAGTACAGAAATGATTTTGACGGGATGAACAAAGATGCCAGCAAGCACTCCAATAGTGCCCAGAACTTCTGCCAAGCCAATCGCAAAAGTCCAGGTTACCCCGAAACCCAATTCCTCCATCCCCATCATCATGGTTTCTTCCTGGTACAATTTCTTTACTCCGGCATACCCAAATATGAAACTGAAAGCTGTAATTGAAATCCAATGTATTGCTTGTATTACTAAACTCATTAGTCTATAATTTTGGTTGTTAAATATTAATGTGAAGGCGAAACTAAGAGCTAGGAAATAGTTTTAGAAGACCTTACAGAATTTATAGAAGCTTACAATTTTGTAAGTATTGGCACTATGGACTTGAAAGAGCAATTATCTGATTTGCATTCAAAATAGGCGAACGCTTTCCTCATCAACTTTGATTGTATTCTTGATAAATCTTTTCATGCTGAAATCGAATAAATCATATGAGAAAACAGACCTCTACAAACTGGCTTAACGAAGAGCGACTTAAGGCGACCTGCGGCATGGCTTACACCCTGAATTTAATCGGCGATCGGTGGAAAGGAAGTATTCTCTGGGCATTGATGGAAGATGAGCGATTGCGATTCAGTCAGCTGCGCGACCTGCTGACCGGCATTTCCGAGCGCATGTTGGCCAAACAATTGGATGAGCTGGAGGAGGATCAACTGATCAACCGCATCGTGCACCCGGAAGTACCGCCGCGTGTGGAGTACGAGCTTACAGAACTCGGACATTCCATGAAAAGTATGTTAGAAAAAATGTCGGACTGGGGTGAGATGCATCGGGAAAAAATAGAAAATAATTGACATTATCCCCTCCAAGCACATTTCCCGCTTTTCATAAAAATATACCGATATTCATTTGGATGTTACGGCTGATGATATTCTACAATATCAATACCTACGCCATTGGGATCCTCAATGGCAAAATGGCGATCTCCCCACGGTTCATCGCGCAGATCAATTTTAATATCGGCGCCCTTTTCTTTTAGCTCTTGGTATTTTGCATCTACATCCTCTACTTCTATCGTAAGATAAACGCCTTTGCCTGAAAATGCATCTTTGAATAGCGGCTGCTGGGACGGGTGATCCGGCAATAAAAAACTGATTTCTGCCTGTTTATTTGGCGTATGCATTAAGAGATAAAACTCATTTTCATACGTTATACCAAAACCAAGAATTTCGGTATAGAATGCTTTGGTCTCGGGTAGCTTTTCAGTGATAATTCCGGCATTCAGTTTCATCGCTGACTGTTTTTGTGTTTGTGCTTGAACATGCATGGTGGTTAATAATCCAATAAGAAAACACAGGAAAGATGATTTCATAAGTATCAATTTTAGGTTGATACAAACTTAACATCAGTAGTACAGCCGGTATTGTAAAAAACGGACAATTTTAGCCCGCATTTCTTCCCTGTCAGAGGACTTTGCAAAACCTTATTGTCATCGCGAATGTAGTGCGGCGATCTCTTTTTTAGTCTCTAAGTGGAGATTACTTTCCCGAACTATCGGGACAATGACACGTTTGATTTTTGAGCGTTTTGCAAAGTCCTCTATCAATAGCTTATATGATTTTACCCCAAATACCAGTAGAATGCCGGTTAGCTAACCAACACCTCGGATGGTGTTTTCCCATACAGCTGGTTGAATTCTTTGATAAAGTGCGACTGATCGTAATAACCGGCGTCAAAGAATTCAGATCCAGATAGTTTGTCCCCCTGAACTAATTCTAAGGTATGTTGAAAGCGAACAATTCGGCTGAACGTTTTGACGGTCCCGCCAATTTTTTGTTTGAACAACCTTCGCAATTGACGCGGACTTACGCCAGCATCCAGATCTTTTGAAAGCTGTATATCCCCCCGGTTGGCCAAGATTAAATGCAGTGCATTCCAAATCCTGTGGTCACCCTCGATGATTGACTGATAAATATGATTGCAAAAATATTGATCCAATATTTGTTTCTGATCGATGAGCGCCATTTGCCGGTGCATATTCCCGGAAATAAAAACAGCCGTTTCGGGAATGACATTACCCAACGATTCGGAAACATTTGTCAGCTCCGAGACGTTGATCTCGAAAAGCTCTGCAAATGCCGTCGGTAAAAAACGAATGCCTACGTAATTAAACGACTTGCCAAGCGAAAATTCGGCAAAGCGATTTGAAAATCCCATAACATACGATTCATCAGGATTTTCAAACTCAAAAAAGATATCGATGCAGCCATCAGCAACCACTCGATAACAAAAGGAATCCTCCAGTTCTTCGTTTGTTTGGAGTTGCCAATAGCAATAGATAAAATCTTGCAACCTTTCATCTGGTTGGATCTCAGAATACGTTACTTTGCCGTTTGTCCCACTTACAGCGGGTTGCAACGGGCGATAAAATTGCCGGATATTTAATCTTTTGTACACAATTATTTGATGACGTTATAGATTGAAATAAGATAAAAATACTATCTGATTTAAATAACTATTATTCTGGATTATGTCTCATTTTGTAGGATTCATTCTCAATATCATCCAAAATAGAGTGATACTTTGGATTCCAATCCAGCATTATTTAGAAAGGTAAATATTAAGATCTTAACTGCTGACTAAACGCCACATTCCACTCGCGGTGTTGGCAAATAAACGACAACCGGCGGTTTTCGTAGGCACCGGGATTCAATCCTGAAAATTCCTTAAAATCCCGGATAAAGTGGGACTGGTCGGCATAACCGTTGTCGAAGGCCACATCCGAAAGTTGCCGGTAATTCTGGGTGCGAACCTGGTTGAAGGCCGATTGAAAACGGATGATCCGGGTAAACAGTTTGGGGGTTACGCCAACTTGTCGCTTAAATCGCCGCTGAAATTGACGTTCGGATATTTGCAAATCATTATAGAGGGTATATACCGGGAGATCACCCCTGTTCTTTTTGATCTGCAAAATGCTATGCATTACAGCACCATCTTTATAGGCATGCTTTTCCATCTGCTTACGGATAAAATCGCAGATATGATCAATCCGGTCTTCCGTGGTATCGGCATCGTTCAACTTCTCGTATAAATAGTTGTCAAACGCATCCAGACTAATCAGCTCATCCATCGCTTCATCGGCATCGAATCCAAAAATGGTTTTTAAGGCATATGGATAAAAATTCACTCCTATGGTATAGGCGTTGCCGGAGGAACGAAGGATCCCATGTTTGGTGGTCTGTCCATATACAAACAGATTCGGAAGTGGGCTTTCCTCCTCGACTTCCGGAGCAAAACTGGAATTACTTTTTTGAAAGATAATCCCCGGACAACCGTCTGCAACGATTCGATAGGCTACCGAATCCGAAGGGAGGGCATCTGCCCTGGCAATCCATAAGAACCGAATGATGTGTTGCAAGTCTGACGGAGGATCTATTTCTCGATATTGCATGTGATAGACTGTCTAAAAAAAGAAGCAGTATTTAAATGGAATAACACATTTATCGGTTGGCTTAAAGAGCGAAAACCTTTAATGACTTTACCCGCAGACCACTCTATCATCAACGATAGAAGTACAACAGATCACCGTTAACGGTCAGCGGTCAAATACTGATTCGCAGATCTATTGCTAACCGGTAAACATGTTAGGACATATATTTGTAACCAAAATGTGAAGGATACCATTCAAAATGCCAGCCTGAATAGTTCACAAAATTATTTTATTCGATCAATTACAGGTTGTCAAACTTCCTCTGAATCACATGTTTTTGGACCCTGTCCTGGCATGTGAAAGAGCCCGTTAAAAATGTTCTCCGGCCTTATTGTTATCCACTTTCGTATATGGTTCGCCAACATAAAGTAGAACTGATTAAAGATCCGGGTTAAAGACTGTAATAGCTCTGACTCTTTATCCGTAAGCGTAATGTGACGGCCGATATATTGTAATAATGATTTATAGCTCATGATAAACAATTAGACAACCCAATTAGAGGAATAATGCTCTTCCCTATTATGAAGGATAAAATCCCCATCTATATTGAACGTTTGGTTGGTAATAATTGACGGCTACCTGAACTCCAGCTTCCGACAAAGCCAAGGCTATACCACGGCCAATGCCTCGGCTTGCTCCTGTGACCAGTGCTGTTTTATTTTTCAAGGTTTTCATAAATAGTTTCTCTCATTTTTTATTTCACTTTTACTAAAAACAGATCGCTATTTCTGTGCTAAACTTAGTTTAAGTGTTTACCTATCCAATATACGGCCCGGTCAGTCCACTCAGCAGGCAGCATATGCCCGCTGTCAAAGAAAATTAACTCCTTGGTATCACTGCCGATTAAATCGTGAAGCTGACGGGCTTGCGCCTCGGTATAATTTTGTCCATCATTTTTCCCCATTAACATGAGAAAGGGAACTTCATGGATGTAAGGAGCGTGATGGTGGACTCCTGTCGGGAGGTACGGAACCGTCACAATCGGCGAAACGCATGCTACCGAGGTTTTGATCCGGGAATCTACAGCGCTGAGCATAAAAGTCATCATACCGCCCATACTGTATCCAATCATTCCGATTCGGGTGGTATCAATCTCCGTGCGGGTAGTCAGATAATCCATCCCGCGTCGGTAATCAATAGTGGATCGCATGATCATGTCTCGGTACTGCACAAATCGCTCATTCTCGAGTAGTGCTATTGGAGAATCCAACTCGTTATTCGACGAACGCTCTCCGTGATATTCTGTATCCAGTGAAAGCGCAGCATAACCGGATTCAAGTAGTTGAATGGTTAACTTCCTCATCGTGCTGTTTTCTTCCCACCAACTTTCTTTTGAGCTGGTAACCCCGTGCAACAAAAGTACCACCGGATAAGGCCCCATTTTGTTTGTTGGCAGCGCCAAATATCCCGGAACCTTGCTGCCAAGTGCACCCCGAAAGGATATCCTCTCACGGATATATCCCGGTTTTTCAAGCCGGCCAATTACATCAGCTTCCAGAGGTACCGTTTGGTCATAGTCAAAGAATTGCTGCATCACTTCAAATGCTTCTGACTCTACGGGCTGCATATCAGACACGCTGTCGCTCTGTGCTCTTAGCGATATCGATACAGAGCATAGGAGTAATAAGCAGAGAAAAAATGGGTGATTTTTAGGCATAGTCAACTAATACCATGATATATTTCAGTTTGGTATTTCGAATACAGGATAAAATCAGTTCATATGGATCAACAATTACATCAATATAGTTATTATTATAAATCGTGCCGCTACTTATCAATTCAACAATTTAAATTTTGGAATTGGTATTCTGTTGGAATTTCAAGCCCTCTAAACCCATCAGTTAATCCATAAAAAATGATTACAGTTATGATAACTCCTGTAATAATAATCAGTATTGATTGCCTTTCGACGGTGAGCCCAGCTAACTGGTTATTCATCCTTTTGTAGTGAATACAGGCGATATGTACAAAAAAACTACTAATAGCTAATCCGTAGTAAGGAATAAAAAACAGGACATAAGGAAAAGAATTTAACCCTGAGGCCCCGAAATAAACATTGGTATCAAGCTCCAGAAGAAATCGTCCTGTTAGTACTGCTGATGTATGAATCGCTAAAAAAAATGCTAAATACAGTCCGGAATAAATATGCATTTTTTCCCATATATTAGTACTTCTTTTGTTTCTTGAGACAAGAGCAAGTCCGCTGAAAATTTGTACCCCTACTGCAAGCAACAGTACAAACTCAACAAAACTATTGCGATAGACTGTGCGCAGCAACTCCATCATTTGGATATGGGTATCAGCTCCAACTATGCTGAATAAATGATTGAACAGATGCAGTGCTGTAAAAACGACAATCAGTAACCCTGAGAAATAATGTAAAGTCCGGATTTTCATTTTTGTTCAGTTACTTAAAATTCCATTTACAAAATGAAAAAATAAGTCGGTATTTCATTTGATGCAGATCAAAAAAGATAGATCGATGCCTGATCAAGTCCTGCTTTGGGTCGGTCTCTTGTGGTGTCTTTAGCTGATCTGAAAAACACGTCCATTTGCTTTGTTAGCGGTTTGTTGCTTTGGCAATAAACTTTTCTATATCTGTCAAAGCATCTTGCGAGGCTTGAGATCCTATATCGGCCAGCAGCCACACGTGGTTTTGATCTTCATATTCTTTCATTTTCGTGCGAGGTTGCAACGATTTTACCTTTTCGTAAAAAAGTTTTGAATCACCAAACAGTATTTCATTACTGCCGACCAGAATGAACAAAGGGGGAAAGCTGGTGAAGCTCAATTGACTTGGATCAGCTTCATCAAGGTCATCACCGGCATAGTAGTTCGCATATTCCAGCAACATATCCGTGGTAAGAATCGGGTCCATTTCCTTTCTTCTTTTATGCGACTCCGTATTGCACTTAAGATTTAACCACGGTGAAATCAACACTACCCTTGACGGCATTTGTAGTTTCTCTTTAAGAGCCATAACTCTTTAAATGGATAGTTTGTCCCGATTCGGTTATCCCATTCTACAACCAGCGTTTTACCGCCTCATCGGTGTTGGTGGGCAGAGTATTAAAAATAATTTTAGATGTTGGAGCATTGGCATGTACAGTATTGACAATTTGTTCAAATAAAATGAAGTTGGTGGCTATGCTTCGTATGCCGTTTCCTATGACAATTCCGTCGAAGTTTTTTTTGGATAGGTGTTCTTCAAGGTTATTTAAATCAGTAGCACCTGTTTCTATTAAAAATAGTTCGGCCTCATAGCCCAAAGAATGTAATTTCTCCAGTGTAGTCTGGGTCCCTCTTTCAATTTTCTCTGCGGTCAGACCTTCCGGGATTTCAGGATTTGTAAAGTCGATGGTATGAGGATCCATACCGATGATTAATACGTTCTTCATAGCATTCGCTTTTTGTTACGGTTGATTTATAGTCGTTTCAATGGTTTCCTTGTCAGAGCAAGACGTAAGAGAAAACAATACGATAATGGCCATCACCAAATCAGATGTTAGCCCTCACTTTCGTCTTGTGTCTGCCATTAGCGTCTTGTTTTGTTTTCGTCTCTTGCAAACACCACCCTGTTGTAGGCTGGTGTGTTTTCAACAAATATGCCATGGTTGCCGCGCCTAAATGTGTTGTTGCTCCTGCTACCAAAACCATATCCTTTGAATGTTTAAATTGAATGATTTATTATGGTTTCGAAAAGGTACTTATGATAGTTACAAAAAGTAACAGGTTACCTCTGGGTAACTGGCAAAAAGTGGTAACGTCAGGGTAACTAATATGACTGATGCACAAGAAAACATAGAATGTCCGATTACAGCAATGCTTGAACTCATTGGTGGAAAGTGGAAACCGATCATCTTATACAATCTCACCTCAGGTACAAGGCGATTTGGCCAAATTGATGTCCGTATTCCGGGCATTTCAAGAAAAGTCCTGACCGAGCAGTTGAGACAACTGGAAAAAGACGGGCTTATCAAACGAAAAGAATACAACGAGATACCGCCCCGTGTAGAGTATTCGCTAACTGAGTTAGGTGAAAGCCTATCCCCTGTGTTTAAAGAAATGGCAAGTTGGGGCAAGGAACATGTTTTGGGGAATGGGTAAGGCGTGCGGTGACATCAATATTTCGCAAATTCGCAGTTGCCTGATCAACCATCTCGGAGACCAAGAGCTCCGGCTATGCATTCCCAACCAGGACGTTGGGAACGAGTGCAAGGAACTTTTTTTATTCTTTTTTCGAGGGAGGATGATCCATCTTCATATATACCCCGCCCACTTCGAGTTCATGCAGCATCTGGCGGAGTCTTTTCTGTTTGGTTTCCTGACGTTTCGCCTTGTTTATCCAACCGATATAGTCGTTTTGCTGGTAAGCGGGACGCTCCCTGTAATCCTCCATCAGACCCCGCTCTTCCAGCGCCTTTTTGACGAACTTCGGCATGGGATGTTTCGGCCTTTCGAGGTTTGAAAAATCTGAACTCATCTCACTATTGGGTTAGTTGTCGAGCAGCAGTGCTCCTTATCATGCCCTGCGCTTACGCGGCGGGCGCTTGAAATGTTGAAATTGACTATTCAAGTTCTTCGGCCCGGTACCCAACATAGGAAATCCGAATGGTAATGGAATCCGCTTCAAGACCAACCAGCGCAAACCGGCCATCCGCATTCGTTGTGGTACCGATTTGCGTCCCTTTTACCTGAACGGAGGCGTTGGGCAGGGTCTCTCCGGTATCCCGGGCGCGAACTTTGCCTGAAATGGTATTAATCAATATGGCTTGATTGGTCCGCAGGAGTCTCCTGAAAACTTGTAAACAAGATGAACAAAAATGTAAGATAAACCATTGGGTTGTTTTTGTAGTAGTATTTTTAAATTTCGAATTGTGCATAGGAATGTCCACCAATAAATCATCGCCGAGTCTTCACTTTTTATTACACAATAATAGCAAGTGGTGACTAAGGCTATATATATTTTTTGATATAGATCAAAAACCCATATTTGATCTGATCGAATCCGGCTTAACGCCTTTTGCGTTAGTCGAAGATGATAGTAGTAAGACTAAGGAGGCGGGCTGGTGCCAAATGAAGGTATTTCTCTTTCATAATTTTTTATCCAATTAGTTATCCTTAAAATCCCAGAAAGGATACTTACTAAATTTGCTGACCATCTCTGGCGTTTAATCCTCCGGTAACATCTCTGGATTCCAAACGACCTCCCACAAATGACCATCAGGATCCTGAAAATAGCCGGCATACCCACCCCAGAACGTGTCCTGAGCTTGTTTTGCGATTCGGGCACCCGCATTTTCCGCCTGTTTCATAACCTCGTCCACTTCCGCTTTGGAAGAAACATTATGGCCAAGAGTGAATTCCGCAGGATTGGGTTCACTCTCAGAAAGACCCGTATCGTGAGCGATACTTTCACGCGGCCAAATGGCTAATCTGAGTCCGTTCTGCAGATCAAAGAAGGCCACCGCCCCGTGTTCAAATTCTTCTCCGACGATCCCTTCTGTAGACAAACCAAGTCCGTCGCGATAAAATTGAAGAGATTGTTCCAAGTCATCAACGCCAATGGTAATAACAGTTATTCTGGATTTCATTTTGTTTACCTTCGGTTATTAGTTCTATTTTCATACAGAATTTTAATATATGAGTAACTGATAGACAAAATTACTTATATGAAAATCTTGAGTATTGAATAAATCGGACATATATCAGTAAAATATATTGAACCTTACGATACCGATCGGTATCTTGTATATATGAGAAATCCAGAACGCACAAAAGAAAAAATCCTGACTCACTCAGGCAGCTTGTTTAATACCAAAGGGTATAAAGCCACCTCGCTGAGTGATATCACCAAGGCCGCGGGGCTGACCAAAGGTGCGATCTACAAGCATTTTCAGAATAAGGAGAAGCTGGAAGAGGCAGCTTTCGACGAAATGGCTAAGCTGGTGATGGATAAGCTCGGGCAAAAAATAAAAATGGCAGAAACCGCTCCGGAAAAACTGCGAGCGATTGTCAGCTTTTATAAAACTTATGTGACTCACCCCTGCATCCAGGGCGGTTGTCCCCTGCTGAACACCGCCGTGGAAGCCGACGATGCTAATCCTGTGCTGAGAAAAAAAGCCGTTCGGTTTTTGGGAATGATTGAATCGTCCCTTCAGAGAATCCTTGAAAATGGAAAAAGAAACAACCAATTAAAGAGCGATTTAAATACTGAACATTTTAGCAGCGTAATGATTGCCCTTCTTGAAGGAGCTATCATGATGAGCCGTTTGAAAAACGATACTGCAGATATGGATAGTACAGTACAACATTTAAATGGTATGATTTCGGATATCGAAGACTAAAAAAATTTAACCCCATAAATACCGATCGGTATCTAATAGAACACTATACAATGAGACGAAAAATTGAACGAACTATCGGAACCTATTTGAACGCTATGGCAGATATTGCTCCGAATCATGCGGGCAGGCTCGGATTTAAACTGTTCGGTTGGCCTGCAAAGAAAAATATTACGCCTGCCGGACAACAGTTTTTGGACCGTTCGAAAGCGATTTCGTTTCAGCATTGTGAACTTAACCTCCGGGGATACCAATGGGGATACGGACCTAAAAAGATCTTGCTACTGCATGGCTGGCAGAGCCATTCAGCCAGGTGGAAGGAGTTGGTCCGCCTATTTCCGACTTCGCAGTATACGGTATATGCCATTGATGCCCCGGGTCACGGGCAGTCCGGGGGACATTTTTTCTCAGCGCCCCTGTACGGAGAAGTCATTATGCAATTTGGTCAACAGATTGGTAAGCTGGATACGATCATCGGACACTCGCTGGGTGCATTTTCCACGTTTTATGCAGTCAGCAGATTTAACCTGCCCAAAGCGGAACATCTGGTTGTTATCGGGACGCCGGGAAAAACAGAGGATTTTCTCTCCTATTTTAAGCAGCGTCTTGACCTGAATAAAAAAGCGCTTCGCTGTATTCGAAACTATTTTGAAAAAGAAACGGGTGTGGATTTAGAGAATATTGCCATATCCCGATTTGCCGAACAGCTTGATCTACCGGGACTGATCATTCATGACAGAAACGACCGTTTTGCTCCGTTCGCATATGCAGAAGAATTGGATCGAAAATGGTCGGATGCAGATTTAATAGTAACCAAAGGACTTGGACATAATCTGTCATCCGATGAAGTCAATAACGAAATATTCGACTTCGTTCGTGGGTAATATGCCGAATCCGATTAATGAGTGCAACTTCTTGGATAGTATTTCGAGTGCTCAATAAGTAAGATAAATTTTTGCTGACACAACAAACTGGCTTGGGTTTAATAAGGACAAGTTGCACAATGCCCTGCTACAAGCCTGCCGTGATCCGAATTCGGATCTGTTTGGCTGGTACATGAACAATGTTTTCATGCATCTCACATGAACCGTATCAATCTTCACCGTTAGGGAATGTGAGAACAAGTTTCCCGAGATAATGTCCGTCAAGCGCCCGGTGCGCTTTTTTGATCTCTTCAGGTAAAAATGTGCCTCCAATATGGACTTTGAACGGTCCCTCGTTAATCAGATAGGTTAGTTTGTCAATCGACTGTCGACCAATGGGCAGCATGTCGTAGTTCTGGAGATTTATGCCGGTAGTAACATTCGGTTTGGGAATTACTCCATTGGGATAAATTACGCGTCCTCCTTCACGAACGGTTGTCAATGCCCGGTCTTCTGCTTCACCACCCGCAGTGGCAAGCGCCTTATCAAGTCCTTCTGGTGCAAAATCTTTTGCGGCTTTTACAACATCTTCGCGCCGACCATCTACGGCAACATCGGCACCGAGCTGTTGAACGAACTCCACGCCATCATCGCCGGAAGCTACTGCAAAAACCCGCGCCCCCATCTGTTTTGCAAGTTGCACGGCCATATGCCCAATACCACCGCTGGCGCCAAAGATCATGAGTGATTGATCCTGTTTCAGGTTGAGCACATTATCTAAACCGGTCAGCGCAGTTATGGCATCAACGGTCATCACCCCCGCCTGATTAGAAGGAAGATTCTCAGGAATATGGGAGACGCAGTCGGCCTTTACCGCAGCGTACATGGCGTAGAACCCACCGCCGTTATGTTTCGGGAAGTTGGCGGCATACACCCGGTCGCCTTGCTTAAAGCGGCTGACCCGCTCACCGACGGCAGCGACTCTGCCCGCTCCTTCCCAGCCAAGCACGTAGGGAAATGTCGGCTCTCCAAGATACTCGGCATATTGTCCCTCCCGCTCTTCAACATCCCACGATCCCAAGCCTGCCCACTCGATGCGAATCAGAACTTCGTCGGGAACGATCTCGGGGACCGGCAACGTCTGAAGTTTGAGTTCGCCGGCGCCACCAAAACGGTCTATGGCGATGGCTTTCATGTTGGCTGGTATATTATAATCTGGTTGGTCCATGCTATTGTCATGTTTTTATTACTCAATTTGATTCCCTTGCAAACATCAGAAATCAGATAGAAAAACGCCTTGAGAAAATCTCGGGAAAGGCTTTGAAAATTACGGAATTGGGAATGGGAATAGCTTCAAAGTCAACGGTATGCCACCCAAGATTTCTAATATTTGAGAAATTCCTTCACTCAGAGATGCGAAATTGAGAGGGACTCTCTCCACTTAGCCGCTTAAAGAAAACAGAAAAGTATTCCGGATTATCAAAATTGAGCGCATAGGCCACTTCTTTTACGGTCTTTGGCGTTTGCCTAAGCAGGGCCTTGGCATGGTTAAGTTGTGTTTGATGAATAATATCGAGCGCTCCCTGCCCGCTGACATCTTTAACCGTTTCGGACAGGTACTTGGGAGTAAGGTGCATCTCATCCGCGTACGCTCGGACTGACGTCAGCTCCAGAAAATGTTGTTGAACCAGCCATCTGAACTCATCATAGATCTGCTGATTACGACTCGTGTTTTTATATCGATTTGAGGGAGATGAATAAAGCTCTTTTGCTTTAAGGAATAGAATGTTCAGATAGTTTTTAATGATCTCTTTACTAAAAACGCTCCGAGTATCATACTCATATTTAAGTTTCCGGATAATATCCGCCAGCAGGTCGATCTCGTCGTTATTTAGTGAAATGACCGGTGGATTCAAGTGGCTGAAAAAAGGAAAATCCTTCAAAAAAGTATTGTTGGCAGGATTAGCATGGATAAACTCCGGCTTGAAAAACATACCATACCCCTTGCATGCATTTTCCATTTCTTCGTGAGATCCGGTGGTCTGCAATCGATGGGGACTGATTAGTGTAAGCCGGTTGGTGATGGTGGGCAACTCGAACTGATCAACATGAGAATCACAACCTTTGGTGATATCCAGATTGATCTCAAAATAATGTTGCCTGTAAGTCGACAACCGGTCATAATGCTCCCAGTTGGCATGCTCATAATCGAATACAAGAAAGTCGGAGCGTTTGGCCTCCACATTTAAATCCAGCGTTCTGATGTAATCGTCAATTTCCCGGAATATATTGATTTGAGACATGATTCACTTTTGTAAACAGGATGAGTAAATACAAACCCGAAAGCTATAAATCTCGTTTCTATCGGGTAAATATATTGATGAATTTTCTTTTTTATCAGCAGTAGATAATGAACAGCAAAACTCTATGTGATCATCTGCCTGTCTTCAATTTTCATTATATTATTAATTTTGCCGTGTTACCTGAGCGTCAAATAAATCAAACATGGCCAATGTACTGACAGCATTATTTTCCAATAGAACCTGTGGGGGGTCACCAGACAGCAACTTCACCTCACGACCCATATGGGCCTGATCCGCATATCCTGCCACATAAGCCAAACCCGCCAGGTCTTGTACTCCAAGAGGTCCGTCTTCAGACAACATCAGAAACCGTTGAAAACGTGCGATGCGCTGAAAGGTTTTGGGGGCATAGCCTACAGCAGCATTAAACTTCCGTCGTATTTGCCTATTGCTCAGACCCGTTTGCGAAGCAAGATCAGATATACGACCCGCCGGGTGACGGACAAGCCAGGTAACGCAAGCCTGGATCGCAGGATCAATGCAGGGTTCCTTTTTCAGGTAAGATTCCAATGTTTCCATAATGGCAGTCAACCTCGAAGATTCCGATCTGTAATTAAAAACTTCTTGAGACAATTGTCGGGCAGCCGGATGTGCAATTTCAGTTAATGAAACATGTTGGTTGAGTAGCTCCTCTGCGGGCAGGCCAAGAAAACTACCGGCCCAGCCAGGCTGAAAGCGTGCACCCATAACATTTGTACCAGCCGGGAGCTGAGCAAGGATACGGTGAGTTGCCGGTCCGGCTACCATGGGTTCCATATCTCCAATCCAGACAATATCCACGC
Organism: Fodinibius roseus; assembly: GCF_900129315.1. Lineage (GTDB taxonomy): Bacteria > Bacteroidota > Rhodothermia > Balneolales > Balneolaceae > Fodinibius > Fodinibius roseus. The sequence continues at coordinate 190,070 of NZ_FQUS01000005.1, read as the reverse complement.
AACCGTCGGGAAGAATAGAGTGACAATATGGACCATCCTTTTCTTCAATTTTTTGTGTCCAGACGCAAAGAATCTGTTTCGAAAGAGAAGGCGGTGGTGAAAATTCACGGTATTGGGATCGATTTTGAGCAGCCATTCCGAGTTCTTGTTATAATGAATTTTTGAATAGATTATAAGCATATGGTAGCTTAGATTCGGCAAACTATCAAATAGCAGGTGCGATATAGCCGTGCGTAGGCAATGGTCAACCCCTTAAAAGATTCGCTGTTGTACAAGCTATCGACGAATACTGCTTATTATCCAAATACCGTACTATTTATAAATTTATGAAGATATTTGACGCTCATTTTCACATTGTTAATTTTGATTTTCCCCTTGTGGAAAACAAGGGATATCTGCCTCCCGAATTTACTATTGACGACTATAAAACCAGGATGAATGATTACGAGGTGTCCGGGGGCGCCCTTGTTTCCGGCTCGTTTCAAGCGTTTGATCAGACGTACCTTCTCCATGCGCTGAACCAATTAGGATCTAATTTTGTGGGCGTTGCAAATATTCCTGCAGACATTTCCCACGAAAAATTAGTTCAACTTGCTGAGGCGGGAGTCCGGGCCGTTCGTTTTAATATCGTTCGGGGAAGCCCGAAACAATTAGAGACGATGGTTAACCTTTCCAACCGGTTGCACGAGAAATTTGGCTGGCATTCAGAATTATATATCAGAAATAATTCGCTGCAAAATATATGGGATATACTGCAGCAGCTTCCCCCCTTTTCCATTGATCATCTGGGTCTAACCAAAGATGGGATAGATAAACTATTTGAATTAGTGGATCAGGGCATAAAGGTAAAGGCCACAGGTTTCGGGAGACTTGACTTCAGTCCCATTGCACTAATGAAAAAAATATATTCCATTAATGCAGAAGCCTTATTATTTGGTACCGACTTACCTTCGACAAGAGCAAAAGAACCCTTTTCTTCTGGAGATATTGACCTGATTAAAGACCATTTCTCGAAAGAGCAGCAGGAACAAATCTTCTATAAAAATGCAGAAAAATGGTATAAACTGTAGGTAGTATAAGATTTTCTCATCTTCGTCTTTTCATTAGAATTACTTATCTACGTCCTTTTAAAAAAATTGTTAGTCTATCCTACCCGAAAGTATAATGATCAAACTTCTGCAATCGATAAAAATTCATTACCTGAGAGGTAATTGATCTTATATGAATCATACTCTACGATGGAGCAAACATTCTGACCAAAAACAACGTTTGATATGAAAAGATGAATCGAAAATAATTCTTAGAGTAGCGACAGTTTCTTTAGCCGGGAGCATTCCATCCGGATAAATTTCAAAACTCACACGATGCAAGTTCCCCAAACAATGCCGTAATCAGAGATCCAATAAGTGCAGAATCATTAACCTGCTGGTTTTCTTCAATCAATACGAAGACTATCACGGTTCAACCGAAATGCCACAACATAATCTCCTTCTCCAAACGAGCCGCCTCCGCCTACCGAAATCACCACAAACTGTTCACCGGAAGCAAGCTGATAACTCATCGGAGTAGCCCGACCGCTTGCGGGTAGTGTTCCGGTCCAGAGCAGTTGGCCCGTTTCAATATCAAAAGCATGCAGCCGGTCATTCAACGCCGCTCCAATAAACACAAGCCCTCCCTCTGTGATAATCGGTCCACCGAGATTGACAGATCCCCAGCTCTCCATCTGACGGATATAATCCGCTTTATCAGATTTGGCAAACCGAGACATAGAACCAAGAGGAACATCCCAGAGCTTGTCACCTGTTTTCAGATTAATAGCAACCAGCGAGCCAAATGGAGGCGGACTGCATGGCAGCCCCGACGGACTCAACAGCAGCCGGCGGCGCATCACATAGGGCGTGCCATACATCGGGTTGTATTCATAATCGTGACCAAGGCGTTTATCCTCTTCTCCCAATTGATCCGGATCATACTTCTCACGCGGAATCAGCTGCACCATTGCTGCTGTCCTGTTGACAGGAACCACGGCTATTTGCTTTACAGGGTCTACTGCAACCCCACCCCAGTGCGCACCGCCAATATTCGATGGCATAACCAATGTGCCCTGTTCGCTTGGCGGGGTAAAAATGCCCTCATTCCGCAGTCCTTTGACCGTTTCATAACATGCAGAACGATCCTCTTCGGTAATACCCCATACCTGCTCGAGGGAGAACTGGTGGGGACTGAGCGATGGTGTCACTTCAGTAAAAGGCTGCGTGGGAGAAGCTTCTTCCAGCGGAATATCGCTACCGGGGACCGGCCTTTCCTGGACAGGAAAAATCGGTTTTCCAGTCTCCCGGTTGAGGATATACATCATACCGGTTTTTGTGGCCTGTATCACTGCGGGAATTTCTGCGTCGTCTTTTCGAATGGTTGTAAGCGCGGGCGGGGCGGCATTATCATAATCCCACAAGTCGTGGTGAACCGTTTGAAATGACCATACCCGTACTCCTGTGGAAAGCCGGAGTGCGACAATCGAATTGGCATACCGGTTATCGCCCAGTCGCAGGACCCCATAGTAGTCCGGGGCCGCACTGGACGTAGGAATAAAAACAAGATCGCGATCCGGATCCGCAGAGAGAACAGACCACGCGTTCGCCCCGCCGGTTTTGTGCGCCATTTCTCCCCGCCATTCATCATAGGGGGGATCATCCGGATTTTGAGGAACCGGATCCCAGCTCCATACCAACTCCCCGGTACGAGCATCATAGGCCCGGACCTCACCGCTTGCGGGATCGGGCCAGGTGTTGTCCGCGATAGATGAACCAACCACCACCAGCCCGTTTGCTGCGAGTGGCGGTGACGTGAGAGTAAATGCCGCCGGTTCACGAGGCGGTATTCGAAGCCCTTCCAAAAGATTTACCGATCCATTTCGCCCGAAACCACTGCAACGCTTGCCCTCCTTTGCATCCAATGCTATCAATTGCGATTGTGCCGTGCCCACGAAAATTCTGCGTCTGCATGGATCGTTTTCCGATGCTGATTTATCCAACCAGACGGAAACCCCGCGATTGGCAAAATCTCCATATCGAATATCGCGGTCAATATTTGGATCGAACTCCCAAAGCTCTTCCCCGGTTGCCGGGTCAAGTGCAACCACTCGTCCCAGGGGAGTACTGAGGTACAGGGTCCCATCCACCATAACGGGTGTAGCCTGAAAAGACGCCGGCTTTTCCGTAGCATATTCAGACTCTGCCTCGCCGGTTCGATAGGACCAGGCAACATGAAGCTGGTGAATATTGTCCCGGTTAATTTTTGATACCGGTAAATACCGGCTTCCCTGTAAATCTCGACCGTATGCCGCCCACTCTGTGGGACCTCCTTCTGTATTTTGAACCGAGTCATTAGTTGCTGACGGTGTTTGTTGGGCTTGAACTGGATGGAACGCGGAAGCAATCAATACAAATACGAACAGATGGTAAAGTATGGTATTCATGGATTAGGGATACGTTTATGTTGGAATGAAATGAAGTCTGACCTTGGGCTAAATTAGTAACCCTCAGACTACAAGAAAGGGGAATGGGACGAATGGAAAAGATTTTGTGGTGGATGTAAAAGCCGTAGTACAACAAGCTGCGATCAGTCTTTCACAGCTGCTTCAAAAGAATCAATATAGCTACGGGATACAGGTATTTGAGCTTCAATATCTGCAAGTGTCAGTTTATATCCCTGGGCATTTCCGCTGACCGAGTCGATCTTATGTATATTTACGATGTAGGAGCGATGGACTCTCAAGATAGTTGGGTAATTACTGCACTGCTCCTCGGTATTTGAAAGTGTATTTCTTTTTATATGTCGCGAGGTGTTACCATCCTGGTCTTGAAGATAGAATTTCACATAGTTTCCGTCGGACATGGCGTACATAAAATCAGAAAGCCGGAACCTGATATTATCCTGAGGGCTTTGGGCTCTAATAATTATTTCCGGATTTTCATACTGCCTTTTCTGAAAATCCCGGACCAGTTTATCCCATGTTTTTTCCCTATTGGCAGTTGATTTCAGCAGTTGTATATAATTGATCATTACACTAATGGCGATAATCAGCGAGCCAACAAGAAATGTGTTGACAACTTCTGCTATCAAGTATCTGAAAGAGAAATTATTCGGATTATCGTATATCAGTTCCCGCCGAAAAAACATACCAACACCAATTATCAACAGAAGCCCGGCCCAAAATCCTATTTCTTTCCCTACTGTCCATTGCCACCTTTGAAAAAAGTTCGGGACCAGAGTTTTCGAAATGGTTATAAAACCAAGAAAGATTAAACCGACGAGTAATCCGTTAAGTAGTGAAATTGTAAAAAATGAGAACCGGTGTTCCCCAAATTCATAGGTAAAAGGTTCGAAAATATACTGAAAGAGCGTTACAACAATGGCAAGGATAATCGCTTGGAAGCACACGTTCTTCCAGGTATCATAAAAAAAAGGATATGATTGATGTAAGGGGGATTTCAACTATTTTCGAAAGTATGAGTCTGTGATAGAACGACCGGTCGCATAAGCTGCGGTCGCCGATGTGTTGAAATTATTTACAAATGAAAGATTAATCATAAAAAATTAGGTTGGCAAGGAAATATAAGACTTGTCCGTAACTACTCGTTACCTATCAAGCTTATTTGAAAGTTCATCGATACCATTTTCTCGGAGGCGATAAATTTCCAGTTCCTCCAGTTCCCGAGCTCCGATTTTTTCGTAGAAATTTTTGGCCCGGACATTTGACTCCAAAACCCACCACTCGAATCTGACACAATCGCGCTGTTTTGCAATACGGGCAAGATGGGCTAAAACCTTTCTTCCGATACCTCTCCCCTGGAATTCTGATCGTATGTACAGGTCATCGAGATGGAGTCCGGGTTGCCCCGTTGTTGTAGCGAACGTTTGGTAAAATACTGCAAAGCCGGCAAGATCATCACCTGCATAAACCAATAAGGCCTCAGCCGATGGATGCTTGCCAAACAAATTCTTCTTGAGATCTTCGGCAGTCACGGTAACTTCAAACGGAAACTCTTCCACCGCTGCAAGCTCTTTTATCAGGGAAAGAATTAATGGAACATCAGATACTATTGCGGGTTGTATTTTGAGATCACTCATATCCAATTCGTTCACTTTCTAATTAAGCGGTTTTATAACTCTCCTTATAATGTCTGACTTTATCATCATACTGTACCATAATATCCTGAACAGGGGGTGGAACTACTGCTCTGTCAAGCTTTTCTCCTGCAAATTGTTTTATTGCATCAAGGCTCTCACACTCCGTAATAATGAGAAATTCTATGCCTTCTTCGACTTCTCTTTTTAGGATTTGTGCTGAAATGAATCCAGCTATCTGCTCTATCTGTTTAAAGGTATCCGTTTTAAGATGATGAACATATTCATCTGCCCTTGCTTTTTTCGCAACTCCTGTCCAATGTCTTGAGATCATAATTTGTATTTCATTTTATAGGTCTAAAGGCTATTTCTCATTTGGTTCTAATAATTAATTTCAAATAAATTAATTAACAACCAGTCGCTTGTTGATTACTGTAAGACGCTCACACCACTCCAGCAATTTTTCACAGGAGCTCAGATATTCAAAAGACTCTACTCCCTCACTCCTGTCGTGGACGGTATTTATAAAATTGAAACAAAGACAGTTCCCGTCTAATGACAAAGTTTGTATGCTGCGTTCTTTACTCATCTGAAATCAATCAAAATTACAATTAGCTGACTGTTTTCAATATAATAATATTACTACTGAAAACAATTTTGGAAGTAAAGACATTTTATATTAATTTTTTACTGGTATAAATTATTTTAACAGTAAAAAATAGTAACGAGCATTATGCATGCTTCCGAAATATCATACATTATAAATCAACTCGACCAAACTTTTGATAAAAATCCCTGGTATGGCGAACCTATCCATTCCATTCTGAAATCCGTGGATCCGGATAATGTATTTGAGTCTCCCACTGAAGGGATTCACTCCATTGGAGAATTGGTTGCTCATCTGATTACCTATCGGGTATTTGCCACAAGGCGACTACTCGGCGATAATGATTATTATGTCAGTCAAGAAAATAGCTTTCGTTGGCAAAGGCTTTATCCCGAAAAAAAAGATGCCTGGGATAATCTGATGGGCAAGCTTACCACCGAGCATCAACACCTATTGTCAATATTACGGGAAAGCGATGGTAGCATCCTTGATAAAACGGTGGGAGGGCAATCCTATTCCTTCAGATACCTGTTGAACGGGATTATTCAACATGATCTCTATCATTTAGGTCAAGTTGTATTAATCAAAAAAATGAACCAACGAAAACATCAGGCCAAGCCTGGTCCCATGAACTACTCCTACAAACTATTCCCATTTAAGGATCTGAGTCTTATCAAATAGTTCCAACACATCGATTTTCATAAAAAATAAATAAAAAAATCACACCACTGGCACGACATCGTACAAAAAAGGGTCCTTTTCCTTAAGCTGGAGCCTGTTTTTACTTCAAAGTCCAAGCCACTTCATCAAATGCAAAAAGCAACGAATATTAAGTATAGTAAAACAAAGGAGATTTCGCCTGACCAAATTATACCGCTCTATAAACAAAATGATTGGTCATCCGCTAAAAAACCCAACAAACTTCATAAAGCATTAATCAATTCTCACTCGTTGGTCTCTGCCTGGAGTAAGAACCAACTGATAGGTATTGGAAATGCCATTTCGGATGGCTATCTCGTGTCGTTTATTACCCGCACCTCCTTGTACTTCCCTCATTTCAGAACCGGGGAATTGGCAAGAATATCTTTAAGCTACTCACAAAAAAATATGAAGACTACCATCAACATATGTTAATAGCAGATAAGGAAGCAGTAGGATTTTACAAATCCTGTGGATTCAACCGAGCTGGAAATACGATCCCTATGTGGATTTATGACGGAACTGATCATTAATTTACTCTAAAATATACTTAGTTATGATAGCACGTATTTGGCATGGAATTACACCTGCAGAAAAAGCAAATGAGTATCTCGAATTTCTCCAAAAACGGGCGATTCCGGATTATGAAAGGGTTAATGGATGTTTGAAGATAACCATTTTACATCGAATCGAAGAAGAGATCGCCCATTTTGAAACGCTGACATTCTGGACTTCTGAAGAAGCTATAAAAAAATTTGCCGGCAGTGAAGTCCTTAAGGCCAAATATTATCCCGAAGATCAAGACTTCCTCTTGGAATTTGAAGAACATGTCCGCCATTATAAGGTAACGAAAAAATAGCCTGTCAGAGTACCTTTACAGGATACGGGTTATTAATCCAGGGAAATAGGCTCGGGCTATAGTCAATTCCAATTACGCATCAAAACCATACGCACCAATAACTCCGAGGAAAATACTATCCAGGCCGGACTTCGATATAATACAGCTCTTATCCAGCTGAAGTGTAGCAAAATGCATCCCGATCCAGTAATGATTACCAATGTTGAAATTACTATCACTCATAAAACAATATTGCCAAGAAAAATAAAATAATTATATTTTTACTATTAAAATTAAATTAGTCAGTAAAAAATTTATGACGTCTATCTCAAATCGTTGGATTGGCCTTCTGGCATTCGGAGTTGTTTATTTTGTCTGGGGGGCTAACTTTGTGGCTATCCGGATTGCTATTGAGTCTATTCCTCCTTTTTTGATGGCAGGTACCCGTTTTTTTGTTGCAGGAATAATCATATACCTATGGATTCGATTCAGAGGTGAGACAAGACCTACTTTTAAAGCAGCCCTGCCGTCTGTCAAGCAGGGGATATGGCTGAATGTACTGGGGACGGGAGGACTTGTCTGGTCCGAGCAGTATATCCCCTCCGGACTGGCCGCCATCGTATTGGCAACAGTCCCCCTTTGGATGGTCGTTTTTGATAAAGAAAGGTGGAAAAAAAATTTCAACAATCCTTATATAGGGGCGGGACTTGGAATCGGAGTGATCGGTGTCGCCCTTTTATCTGATTACAACACGCTTGGCTACCTGTCCGATAACCGAGAACTTTTTTATGTAGGCTTGATCGTGCTTTTAGGTGGAACCTTGTGCTGGTCTTGGGGTTCGCTTTTTTCCAAGAAAACGAACAAAAATGTTTCTCTGCCTATGAATTTGGCCATCCAAATGGGTACGGCCGGTTTTCTTTTGTACCTGATCGGATTTTTCTTTGGCGAGCACACATTGCTCTCTATTTTTGATGTTACATATAATTCAATATTCGCTTTGGTATTTTTAATCGTATTTAGTTCCATCATTGGCTATTTGGCCTATTTATGGCTGCTGAAAGAATACTCCCCAGCGCTTGTAGGAACCTATGCATATGTACATCCAATGGTAGCTGTATTCTTAGGATGGGTATTAGCCGATGAGCTTATTACGATTAAAACTACACTATCCTTGATCATGATTTTAGCTGCCGTATTTTTGATACGATACGCACATTTTCAAACTAATTTTGATTGAAGTCAAGCGCCAGATCCACCCAATAGTTAAACTCAGCTTTTGTCTGTAGGCTTTCTTCGTTTACGTACACCCATCCCTTTTGATCTGTTCGGGCGGCCTTCCAGGATCCAATATTACCGTACGATACTTGTGAGAGGTGGCGGTGGCTGTAATTTTTTCAAAAACATATTAAGTATTCAGATGTTTGATCTGCCCCCTCAACTCTTCAGAGATATCCCATAAACGTTGCCGTGCCTTTTTATCATAGGCCTGACTGTTGGCCTGCGAGTGGCGTTTAACGTTAAAAAATTCGCCGGTAACGCCCGCCAGTTCCGGAGAAGTTGCGACATATGCTACCGCTTCAGCTCCTTTCTCAACACTGTTTGCGGGACTGATGCCCGCCTCGCGGACCATATTGGTGTCCATGTAAGTTGCCGGGTGCAGGGCGTTGACGGTGACCTGAGAGTCTCCCAGCCGATCGCCCAGCTCTATGGTAAACATGATCTGCGCTAGCTTGCTCTGGCAATAGGCGCGATTACCGGAGTAGCCATTCTCCAGCATCAGATTGTCAAAGTCCAGGGCTTGCTGGCCAATGGAAGCAACGTTTACTATCCGTGCCGGCGCCGATTGCTGCTAACGTTCCGATCGACGAGTTAAATCAACATATGTAAATGCAAGGCTTTAATCCCTCACATACTTTTTGGACGAATTCACTTGAATCCCAAAAAAAAGTAATATTAGCAATGCAATTGATCGAACATTTGAAATGGCGATATGCCACCAAACAATTTGATCCCACAAGAAAAGTTCCCGCAGAAGATCTGGAAAAGATTAAAAAAGCAGTACAACTGTCTGTTTCTTCGTACGGACTTCAGCTCTATAAGGTGTTGATCATCGGGGATCAGGAGCTTAAGAAAAGACTAAAACCTGCCTCATTTGAACAAGACCAAATTACGGATTCTTCTCATTTGATCGTATTCTGCAATTATACGGAGGTTAAAGACCATCATGTGGATGAATTCCTGGAACGGAAGTCAAAAATACAAAATATCGACATGCAGGATTTGGTAGATTACGGTGATTTTATGAAAGATGATATCAATAATAAATCGAATATTGAGAAGCCTCACTGGACAGCCCGGCAAACGTACCTGGCGCTGGGGAATCTGCTGACCGCCTGCGCCGAGCTGAAAATTGACGCCTGCCCCATGGAGGGGTTTGAACCTGATCAATACAATAAGATACTGGGACTGGAAGAACAAGGACTGAATGCTTCGGTCATTGCTACCATTGGTTATCGCACCGCCAATGATCAACGACAATTTGCGGATAAGGTGAGGAAACCCGAACATCAATTGTTTGAAGTAATCTGACGAAGTTGAGAAGAGATGGAAATCAACAAAGAAAAATATATATCGAAACTGAGAACCAAGTTTGAAAGCTATTCCCGTGTCAGTGACAATTCATGGGCGATGATTGAATCCCTCGTACGCTTCCAAACCCTGGAAGAAGGCGAAATATTGCTTCGTGAGGGACAGGTGGCGCGGGACTTTCACTTTATTTGCAAGGGAGCACTTCGGGCATTTGTCACCGATTATGATGGCAATGTTTATAACAAGAACCTATTTCTGGATGGGCGATTTGCCGGATCCAAAGTCTCTTTGCTCAAAAAAGCCCCATCTGAGTTTACCCTGGAAGCGCTTGAAGATTCCATTATCATCAACCTGGATTATTTCAAGTACCGGAAACTCATTGATGAGCACCAGGATCTGAAAGACTTTTATATCGCCTACCTGGAGAAAAACTGGATCCTTGACAAGGAGCAGCGGGAGATCTCCCTCGTCATGGAAAATGCCACCCAGCGATACCAGAAACTCCTGGACAGGCACCCGGATATTGATAATCGTATCGCGCAAAGGCATATTGCCGCCCACCTGGGCATTACGCCCACCCAGCTCAGCCGCATCAGAAAAAAGCTGAATAATAACCGCTGAATCAACCTATGTAAATGCAAAGGTATATCAGCTGCAATATCTTGATCACAGATCGTAATCAAGAAACCAAAACAAGCTTTTTAACCAATGAATTACCTGTTTCTGATCACATTAGCGTTTGTCGGTGGTGTTTTCCTGGCCATGCAGGGCGCTCTCAACGCCCATCTGGGTGTGCTGCTTAAAAATCCCCTGCTGGCTTCGGTTGTGGCGTTCTTTTTCAGCACGTTGTTTGCCATAGTGGTTGCCGCCGTTAGTGTTGAACAGTTGCCCAGCTGGAAGGGACTGTCCCAAATCCCCTGGTACAAGTGGTTTGCGGGCGGACTCTTCAGCGTGCTGGGAATCAGCCTGTACTACTACACCATCCCGAAACTGGGCATCTCCACCATGATCTCGCTCGGGCTTTGCGGACAGCTTATTTTCTCCGTTATCGCGGGACATTTCGGCTGGCTGAACCTGCCGACCGAACCGATCACTATACGACGAGTAATCGGCGTAATATCAATGATAATCGGAATCGTATTAATCCAGTTAAAATGAAGAATTCAGAACTTATACAAGCGAACATCAAAAACCTTACCTCCCTTTGGAAGACCGCGGGTATTCCGTTTGACTCCTATGTCAAAGGATCTGACTTTGACTATTGTCTGGTCCCCAATTCGGACTGGCCTAACCGGCTGTGGTTTAATGGGGAAATCAAAAACGAGAAAACTGTAAGGAAGGCATTGGATATAATGAGATCGACATCCACAGACCTCGTGCTTCCCGTTTGGGATATTGATGACAGCGACGGATACCATGAGCAGCTGGAGGCCAACGGCTGCACCGAGCAATTTGAACTGCTGGGCATGTCGCTTGAACTGGCTGATCCCTTTGAAGAGCAGGGACGCTTAGATATCCAGCTTGTTTCGAGCGAAGAGAAAGCGAAATCATGGGCTGAAATTTATCCTGAGGCGTTTGGATATCGAATAAGCCCCGAAATCCTCCTGAAAACCTTCGGTGATATCAATTTCTACCTGGCCTCCTACCAGGGCCAGCCGGTAGGAACGGCCATACAGTTCAATACAGCAAACGTCTCGGGTATTCACGGTATGGGTGTTATCCCCGAAATGCGGAGACGTGGATTTGCCGGAAAAATCATGAAGCACCTGTTGAACCAGGCCATTGAAACCGGCAAGGACTATGCTACCCTGCAGGCCTCAGATATGGGCAAGGGATTGTATGTGAAACTGGGTTTCGAGGAGCAGTTTAGCTTAAAGCATTACGGCCTGGAATCAGGAAAATGAGATCTTTGGGTCATATTATTGGATTCTGTATCGAATATAATTTTGCCTGCTTCAGTCTCATCCAACTGCCCGAGCAACTCCCCTTTCTTATTCCAAACCGCAGATTGACCGGCGCAGATATCACCATCTGCTTGTCCCACGGCATTGGCCATCAGCACCGTCATCGAATATTTCTTGGCAATGGTTGACAATTGTTCCTTGGCTTTTTCAACACCATTTTGAAATTTTGCCACACTCGCTATGTAAATACTCGATCCAGCTTCATAAGCTTGCTCCGAATGTTCCGGAACCGACAGCTCATAACAAATAGCCGGTGCTATATTTTTTTGCTCCCCCAGCAGTTCCGGTAAATGCGAACCACTTACAAAGAAAGGCTCCTCATCAGCATGCAAATATTTCTTGCCATATACCCGGCGTTCTTCTTCGGGTTGGAAAATCACCATCCCTATAATAATTCCATGGTCAGATTTTAGCGGCATGCCAGCACCGATTGTAACTTGATGCTTATTACTAAGTTTTTGGAAATCATTAAAGCGGGTATCATCTTTGGTGGTTGCCAGCTGTTCGGCAAGCTCCGGTTCATATCCAGTTAGTGATAATTCGGGAAATATAATCATCTCCGCCTCGTGGTCGAGAGCTGTCTTAATGATTCTTTTATGATTCTGGATATTTTTCTCCACCTCTGCCTTCACAGGATGCGTTTGGGCTACACAAATTTTCATCTTTTAGAATTTTAAATAACGGGTACACCAGCAAGTGCCGGGTATACCCGTTAATTTAATGGATTATTTTTCTGATACAGGAATCCAGATTTCACTTTTGAACGTCGCAGAATCCGTATCTTTATTCTCGTTCCAAAGCATTTCCGGACCTTTGGCTAACTCATAATTTGAAGTAGGGAACCATTCGGAATAAATGCGTCCCCATGTTTCCTGCAGTGTTTCAGGAAATGAACCTATCGATTCAAATACCGCCCATGTAGAAACAGGGACTGTTAGTTGGGCAAAGTTATCGCCCGCTTTATTTGTGGTCGCTACCCCGATATAGTGATCCAGCTCTCCTTCTTCTTCCATACGACCCTCAGAAAAATTGGTCGATGCACTAATTATTCCTTTGGGATCTACATTCGATAGCTCTTTAAGTCGCGCTAACTGCTGTTCATCAAGCTCTTTCCACATCGATTCAATTTCAGGATTAGGTCCCTCGAACACGATCGGAACTCTTTTCATAATTCCAACGATATTAAATGTGTTCTTTTCTTCAATTCGATAATTCATTTCAACTCCTCCTTCTATGGATAGATGAAAGATCATTCTGGGATAGGCTTTCAGCTGCTCCCCATGCTTTCGAGCATCGGATGGAGTTATTCCATGCCAGTTTTTGAATGCTCTTGTAAATGCATCGGGAGAGCTATACCCATACTTCGTGGCGACATCTCGAACAGCAATATTATTGCTATTCAGCTCAAAAGCCGCCAGGCTAAGGCGTCTCCGGCGAATGTACTCCGAAAGAGAAACACCGGTAATAAAGGGGAACATTCTGCGAAGGTGATATTCCGAACAACAAGCACTCCTGGCTATTTCCCAATAGTCAATCTCAGTCGTCAGGTTGTCCTCGATATAGTTCATCGCCCCGTTCATTTTATCGAGCCAATCCATATGAATGACCTTCCGTTTTTGATTTCAATTCATTCCAAAGTTAGCGGCTGCTGTCCTGCAGTTCATGTACAGTTATGCAGGGTGTGCCAGAGATTGAGTATTCTCATAATGTTCCACTCTCCTTAATTCGTCGCTGCTGTTCCTCTGGTGACACATCTTCGATATGAGTCGCAATCCACCAGATATTTCCTGCCGGGTCTTTGATTCCGCCATACCGCTCTCCTGCATGATGCATGTCGGTAGGCTCCATGATCGATTCTCCGCCAGATTCGAGTGCCTTTTGGTAGGTGGCATCACAGTCCTCAACACGCAGGTAGATCGAGCCGGGCATGGAATCGAATTCATCCGTCGGCTCTCCCATCATGATGATGGAATCCCCAATTTGCACTTCTACATGCATGATTGATCCGTTATTTCGTTCGAGCCATATAGTTTTCTCCGCTCCGAATGCATTCGCTAAAAAATCGACCAGTCCAGCAACTCCTTCCACCAACAAGTAGGGCGTTGCGGTATGATACTTATCTGAAAACGGGGTTATACTCATAGCACCAAGATATTTAGAAATGAACTTTATTGTTACTGTGATTATGAACAACCATCATGGTCTTTCCAGAAATTCAGTACGGGTCAATCGGTATTGGACAACATCCTTATATACACCCTGTTTCTTTACATGTTCGGTAAGCCTGGCTTCTTTTTTCATTCCATTTTTAGACATTACTTTCCCGGATGCGGGATTCTCTGGAAAGTGAGTAGCAACAATTTTGTTAAGTCTTATTTCTCTGAAACCAAACGTTAATATGGCTTCTATTGCTTCCGTAGCATAGCCGTTATTCCAGAAAGGTTCTCCAATCCAATATCCCAACATCCCCCGGTCGAACCGGGGATTGATCTTCAATCCGGTTACTCCCACCAATTGATCATCGGGCTGCAGACAGATCGCAAATATATATTCAGATTCATCTTCAACCCCCTGATTGGCTTTATTAAGAAAAAATATGGCATCTTTCTCGCGGTAGGGATATGGAATGTTTAACGTCATTTCCGCAATCTTCGGGTTGCCGGCATATTCGATAATATCTGGCAGATCTTTTGCCGCAGGTTTGCGGAGCCGGAGTCTATCTGTTTCTAAGGCAGGGAATTTATCCATTTCGTTCTCTTGGATTATCAGTACAGCGTAACAGAAAATTAAAAATTTTTATCTTTTCAATCATCTGTTGAGTGGAGTAGTAAATTTACCTGTCACTTCCACAATCCAAAAGTGCTCCAAAAAATATTGCAGATCGTCCGGCGGATGAAAACGGGAAAGATCAAAATGATGTTTCCCTTCATGGGGATTCAGCACGCCTCTCGGGTTTTCTTTTTTAGGTTTCGCCATAATGCTACTGTCGGTTTTTTACAATATATATTCAAAAGCAATCATAATATTTGATCGAAGTCAATTTTTTTAAAACAAAAATTCACGAACGGAATTCTGATATGAGTACCCAAACCACCAGCTCCTTCAACATCGATAACTGGGGTGAAGAACCTGTAAGCGAGCCAGACGATTCGATTCAGCCCCCGAAAACCGGACAGCCACTGGAGCCGTAAAAACATAGAAACGGTAGAACGGCTCAAGGCAGATGGCCGCATGCACCCGGCCGGACTCCGGGCGTACCGGCAGCGCGATGAGGAAAAGTCGGCCCAGGCCTCATATGAGCAGGAAGAGGTCAGTTTGAAAAAGGAATACAAGGAAAAGATCAGAACCAATCCCAAAGCGTGGGCGTTCTTCCAGGAGCTGGCGCCGGGCTATACCCGGACCTCCATCCACTGGGTGATGAGCGCCAAAAAAGAGAAGACCCGGCAGCGTCGGCTTCAAATCTTAATCGAGTCATGTGAAAAGGAACAGAAAATTCCTCTTTTAAGACGAGGTTAAATAGTCATAATCATCCCGACGCGGTTATCAACTACACCACATTTTTCAGGACATCGGTCGTCCTGTCAATCTCTTCCCTGGTATTGTAATAATGCGGGGAAATCCGCAAGGCCGTCTCCACTCCCTTGGCATCCATGTCAATGATCCCGTGGTGCCGCATGGAGGCTGAGGTATTAATTTTTTTAGCCCGCAGTTTTTCCACCACTTCAGGAGCAGCCATGCCCCTGATCGCAGCCGTTACTATTGCACATTGGTTCTGTCCCCGATCCAGTACCCGCACCCTTTCGAGACCGGCTAATTTTTCACGCGTGTACGCAGCCAGATCAAGGGCCCGCCGGCTTGCTGTTTCAACGCCGACGGACTGAAGGTACCTTGCGGCCGCCCCCAATCCCAACACAAGTGCATAGGGAAATTCCCAGTTTTCAAATCGTTTGGCATCCGATTCCGCCCGGAACTCTTCAACGCCCGTCCATTTAGCGCCGCGGGTATCAGGAAACATCGGCAACATCCCTTGCTCCAGCATATGATCGGAAACATATAAAAAGCCCAATCCCCGGGGACCACGTAAAAATTTGCGAGAAGTGGCGGCCAGGAAGTCGCACTTCAGTTCCTTGACATCCACCGGCAGTTGTCCCACGGCCTGGCAGGCATCAAGCACAAAAGGGACCTCAGCTTCCCGGCATATTTCCCCGACCGACCGGGCATCCTGAACGAGTCCGGAGTTGGTGGGCACCCAGCTCATCATCACAAGACGCGGGCTGTGCTTTTCAATCAGCGAGCGAACCGAGTCCGGATCCACCCCGCCCTCGGGCAGATCTTTCGCACGGATAATTTTAATCCCAAATCGATTGACCAGGTTAAGCAGCATAATCTGGTTGGAGGAATACACCACATTGGTGGTGACAATCGTATCCCCCCTCTGAAATTCAAAGGCACTGAGCACCTGCGAGACCGCGACGGTGGCATTTTCCACAATAGCAATATTGGAGGCTGTTGTGCCGATAAGCCGACCGATCGCTTCATAGCAGGAATGGATCTCCCCGGAGGCAGCATCCGCCGCCTCATACCCGCCATAGCGTGCCTCCTTTTCCAAATAATCCCGGACGGCATTGATAACAGGTACAGGCATCAATCCGGCCCCGGCATTGTTGAGATGAATCCGGTGGCTGCAGCCAGGCGTATCATCTAGCCATCGGTTTAAATCGTGATGATCTGAAGGTCTACTTGTGTCAGTCATAATTCTGTGATATTCAATTTTGCGCCCGATCCGGACGTTTATGCGGTTTGATGGGTATTATAACTTTCTATGAACTTCATAACTGCAAAAAATCCGCCATGCTGCTGAACGTCAATCAATTTTATGGGCGGAGTGGTAATATTGCGTGGCAACAGCGGCGCCCCCGTCATGCTTTCGACTTCTCCAAACTGGAAGAACCAATCGAGAGAGTGATTTCCATCAGTCATAAAGCCGTCGATACTGGTTGTTGTATAGTATTGTGTCTTCATGAGTAAGCTTTTGAAAAGTGACTATGTTTGACAAATAACGAGTCACTCAGAGACAAATCGAAATTATTAGAAAATAAGTTACCGTGTATTCTCTGTCACCCGATAAGCGCACCTGCGCGCTCCTTTGATAATATGCTCGGTACGCTCTACTTCCGCCGCCTCTCCCAGTACCTCCCGGAATACATTCAATTCCGCCTGGCAGAATCCCTGGCATGCTTTGGCAGCGGTGCAAATGGGACAGTGATTCTCAATAAGAAGAAATCCCTCTTCATCCTTTTTGTACTCCGCCATATACCCTTCTTTAGTGCGAATTTCAGTGAGCCTTGCCACTCGGTCTTCCAACGTATCAGTATCTTCCAATTCTTTACGGTAACGAGAAAGTGTTTTCTTTTCATGCGTCCCGATCACCTCATCCACGGCCGTTTGTCCCAGTGTTTCCCGCATCATCGCAATAAGATTTGCCGTAAGATCCGCATGTGCATCCGGAAAGCGATTATGTCCTTTTTCAGTGAGCGACCAGATCTGCTTCGGCCGGCCCCGTCCCTCTACCACTGACTCTGACTGAACCAGTCCCTCTTTTTCGAGCTTCATCAGGTGAAAGCGGGCCCCTTCCGTAGTAATATCCATTTCGCCGGCCAGGTCTTTGACCGACTTCGGTCCTTTTGCTTTAAGAATCGATACCGCACGTTCGTGATCAGGCAGCTTATTTTTCATAATAAACAAAGCAATTAATTTGAAAATCTTTTTATGATAATCATTCCGGATAAAAAAACAAATCACAACCCCCTTCTAAGCTTCACAGGTGTGTTTGAAATTATCTATGAGCTCCATAAGAAACAAATAACATAATAAACAAAGTAATTATTTTGTTTATTATCCATAATTTTTAGATTAGTGAGTGAACAGGAAGCTAATAAGATCAGTCCGGAACCTAAATCAACTTCATACCGCAACCAAAACACTAACGAAAGGAGAGGAAATTATGATTGCCAATTCAGATCAACATATCCTGCTTATCGGAACCAACCGGGGCGTCTACCGTGTCCCGATTGATAAGATGGATGAGGCGAAACAAGTCCTCGACACAAAACACGTTTTGCGGGTGCGGCGGTTCGGCGAGGAAATACTTGCAGCCACCCGGGCGGGTTTGTTTCGCTCTACAGACCGCGGCGAAAGCTGGGTGAATCTCAACGTCCCCCGGAAAGAAGTTTACTCCGTATATCAGGAGGTCCAAAACAAAAAGCTGTATGCGGGCACTCATCCGGCTCACCTTTACCTCTCCGACGACGGAGGGGAATCCTGGCGTGAATTAGAAGGCCTGCAGAGTCTGCCTTCCCGCAACACCTGGCATACCCCCCGCCACCGCAATGAAGCTCATGTGCGTAGTCTGGGCGGACATGCCGATGCCCCCGGAAGACTCATAGCCGGTATCGAAGTCGGTGGTGTGCATGTCAGTGAGGATGGCGGGAAAACCTGGACGGAACGACGCGATGGGCTGCATGATGACATTCACCATGTGCTCATTACAGAAGCTGATGAATATATCGCCTCAACTGGCGGCGGCCTCTACCGCTCACGAAATGCCGGGCGTACCTGGACCCGCCTGGATAATAAATTAGACCACACCTACTTCCGTGAAGCATTTGTTGTGGGGGGACGATTATACGCCGCGGCTGCCCGCTCGGCCCCTCCGGCATGGGGCGGCGAGCAAGGAGCTGACGCCGCTCTGTTTGAGTCTGCGGACGGGGGGGATACCTTTCATTCCGTAGCATATGCGGGACAACCGGAAGATCTGGTGTTGGCGTGGACCGTAGCTGATACGGAAAGAGAAACCGTCTTCGCGGGAACACGCAACGGTCACATTCTTCGCCGGACCGATGATAAATGGAGAAAAGTCGGAAGCACACCCTCATCGATTCGATCGCTTACCGCAATTTGATGTTCAGGATACATACAGGAAAAAACACAAAACTGCCAAAAAAACCGGAGCACAAATAGAATAAAACAAGAACTGACTTCACTATGGATCCGCTGAAGAAATAAAAATAACAGGTATCTAAAAGTATTCGGGTTTCACTTTAAAAATAGAACGAACATATCATTATAAGTTAAACCAAACTAAATAGTATTATGAAAGTCGCAATCTTACTGGGCAGCGTCCGGATGGGGCGTCAAACCCACAAAGCTGCCTACTATCTTAAAGAAAGACTCACAAATCGCACCATAGAAACCGACCTCATCGATCTGGCTGAGGATCCTCTGCCCGTACTTAAAGAGCGGGTGGGACATCATCCCGATCCGCCGGAAAATGTGATGGATATCAGCGAGCGACTCCACGAGGCGGATGCCCTGCTGCTAGTAACGCCGGAATACCACGGCAGTGTCTCAGGTGTACTCAAAAATGCGATCGATTATTTTTGGAGTGAATTTCAGAAAAAACCGATTGGTGTTGTCGCTGCTTCAGCCGGAGGATTCGGCGGGATTAATGCTTCTACTCACCTGCAGCAGATCATCCTGGGAGTGGGAGCCTATCCGATGCCGCTGAATTTGCTGGTGCCCCGTATCCACCAGGCATTCGATGATTCTTTCGAGCCACAAAACGAACATATCATCAAGTCGACCAAAAATTTCCTGGACGAATTTCTCTGGTTCGCCGATGCCCTCCATCAAAAGAAAACCGAAGATCAGGAATATGAAGAGGAGGTCGCATGAGTACTTCAATCAATCTCGACAACTATTTTGAACGTATCGGGTATGAGGGACCTGACTCTCCTACGCTGGATACGCTGAAAACGCTTCACCGGAAGCACACGGAAAATATTCCTTTTGAGAATTTGAATCCGTTTCTGGGGATGGAGGTCAAGTTGGATCCCCAATCCCTGGAACAAAAGATGATCCCCCATAAAAGAGGCGGCTATTGTTTTGAACAGAATCTGTTGTTTCGGGAGGTACTCCGGTCGATTGGATTTGACGCACAAGGACTGGCGGCGCGCATCCGGTGGAACAGGCCGGAAGTGGAAATTTCAGCACGCGGACATATGCTTCTGCTGATAGAAATCGATGATCAAAAGTATATTGCCGACGTGGGGTTCGGCGGTCTCACACTCACCGCTCCCTTACGATTGGAAACCGGTATTATACAAGAAACCCCGCATGAGCCGTACCGGCTGGACCGCAAGGGAGAGGATTATCTCATGCAGACGCTGGTGCGCGACGAGTGGAAGGACGTCTATCAGTTTAATCTGGTTGAGAACTATGTGCCTGATTACGAAATCACCAACTGGTACCTGTCAAATCACCCGGAATCACATTTCGTGACGGGACTGATTGCCGCGCGTCCGGTGCCGGGACGCCGATATGCTTTGCGGGATAACCGGTTCTCCATCCACCATCTGAATGGGGAAACAGAGAAACAACCCCTCGAAACAACCAGCGAAATTCGGGAGGTGCTCGAAACTCATTTTCTGCTTTCGCTTCCCGAAGAAAACGGGCTGGATAAAAAATTATCCCAGCTTATTGAGGATAACGGTAACTGACACCCATGATAGGATAGTATTACATTAATAGCAGAGAACCAACGAACTGTTTCTGTGACATCCCGGATTCCGACCCGGGATCTCAAAGAGCTTATTACGTTGATCTAACAAAATATCATAAGAACGGTTATTCATCATGTAAGATTCTTAAACAAATTTCAGAATAACACCAGACAAAACATTCTTTATAACTCATAAGACTGGAAAATATGCCTACGATACAAGTAACTATTCCCCGGGACGATCTTGACCAAAATCAAAAATCACAACTAGTTCAACAGCTAACAGAATCAATCAGCGAATTTTATATCACAGAAAAAAATGAGCAGGTGAAAGAGTTTGTGAACATACGGATACATGAAACCTCTGAAAACGGCTATGCGGTGGGTGGAGATATCATTGGTTAAACCTACCACCATTTCGAAAAGGAAGAAAGGTCGCTTTTTTGCAATAGATCCGCCGGCCGTAATGATACCTTTTGCAAGATCAAACATAGACAAAAATGAACACGGATAACTTTTCAACAAAAGCAACACTGCTGCTGATCAGCAGCCTGACAGTCATGGCCGGGGCAACCATCGCCCCTGCCCTGCCGTCCATGCAGAACTACTTTTCGGAGGTGGAACACGCCGGGTTTCTGATCCGGCTGGTACTCACGCTCCCGGCTCTGTTTATTGTTTTGGCAGGTCCGTTTGTGGGATGGTTCCTGGACCAGAACGGACGACTTAAGCTGCTTATTCCTGCAATGGTTATTTACGCCCTGGCCGGCAGTTCTGGGCTCTATCTCGATTCCCTCGGTACTATCCTGGCGGGACGGGCCCTGCTGGGAGTAGCCGTAGCCGGCATTATGACCAGTGCAACAACGCTGGTAGCCGATTATTATGAGGGACCGGAGCGGTCGCAGTTCATGGGCTGGCAGGCGGCTTTTATGAGTTTCGGCGGTGTCGTATTTCTAACGGCCGGCGGCGGATTGGCGGAACTGGGCTGGCGCTGGCCTTTTACAATTTACCTCTTTCCCCTCCTGCTCGTGCCCCTGGTGACCTTTTCACTCACCGAACCCACCCAAAGCGATGAATCATCCTATCCGAGAGATGAAGATGAATCCCCTGCAGGAAAACCCGGCAGGCTGCTACCCCTGATCTATGGTATCGCTTTTCTGGGAATGGTCATTTTCTATTTTATTCCCCTGCAGGTTCCCTTTTACCTGGAAACGCTGCTGGGGGCAGGTCCCACCATCAGCGGGATGGCGATTGCCGTATCTACGCTATTCGGGATGGTAACTTCCCTGACCTACGGCCGAATTAGAGACCGGATCGGATATCTCTCCATTCTAGGGTTGAATTTTGGCCTGATGGGAACCGGTTATCTGTTCATTGGAATGGGGAGCAGCTATCTGATCGTTCTGACGGGACTGGCGATATGCGGCCTCGGTATGGGGCTGATGTTTCCGAACCTCAATGTTTGGCTGACTTCTGAAACCCCGATAGCTCTGCGCGGGCGTGCCGTAGGCGGATTAACCACCGCTGTATTCCTCGGGCAGTTTATTTCCCCAATTGCCGGACAACCAGTCGTCACGGGATTAGGACTCAGTACTCTTTTTTGGGGAGCCGGGATGCTGCTGTTGAGTCTGGCACTGCTATTTATCCTGCTCCGACGGTCGATTCTCGCTTTTACCAATCCCGTTCCAACGACAGTTCCTATGGACACCCGGATGTAGCCTCCGGTTATACGCACTTGGGAAATCTGCTTCGTTACCAAGGAGCGTTTAAAGAAGCGAAATTTCGGCTTCTCAACATTAATCCACCTCGGAAATACGCTCGATAATCGAACCTACAAGGCCATACTCCTTGGCTTCCTCAGCCGTTAGCCAGAAATTGCGCTGGGTATCTTCCTCTACTTCTTCAAGGGGCTTTCCGGTAGCCTCAGCAAGGATCTCATTCAGCCGCTTCCGCATTTTTACGATCTCCTCTGCCTCGATGGCGATATCACTGCCGCTGCCCTGCACCCCTCCGCTCGGCTGATGCAGCAAAAACCGGGTGTTCGGCAGGCAATACCGGTCCTCCCTGGGGACCGAAACATAGATGAGCGCTCCGGCACTGGCCACCCAGCCGTTTCCCACCATGCGAACGCGCGCATCGATAAACCTGATGGCATCGTAGATCGCGTGCCCGGAGTCCACATGCCCCCCCTGCGAGTGAATAAACAAAGTGATCGGATCGTTGGATTCGGCGGAAAGGGCTAACAGCTGACCGGCAACCTTGCCCACCAGTTCCTGGGTGATTTCACCGTTGATAATAACAATGCGTGACTTAAAAAGCCGGTTGGCAACCGATTGATTAAAAGAAGATTTATTATTGGAGTCCATGACAGATAATATGCTTGATGGTTAAAAAAGCGTTCCTGGAAATATATTTGCCCCGGTAAAATATCACAGCAACATCAAGAGTCAAAATTATGAATGGACTCATTTTCATAGACCTTTGCAAAACTGTTGTTTTACCCAATCACTGCATTTTCATGCATCCAAAATCCTCACACATGCCTTTTATGCTATGGTTTTGAATACGCTCATGCTTTGGTATTGACCAAGATTCCCGGTTTTTCAAAGCCCTCTTTCTTATCCCTCTTAGGAAGGATCGGTCATGGTCCCCATGAAAAGAATGGTCTCCGATTCCACCTCGCGGATGACATAGAAAAAGGGGCGGTCGAAACTGATTTGTACGGATGCTGGCATACTGACCAAGCCTATCTCGACAGAAGTGGCGGCGGCTGCTTCAGTTCCTTCCTCATTCACCCGGATAAACGTTTTATGCCGTGTATCACTGATATGCAGATCATCGTGTTCCGGATTGATACCGCTGAAATCCGATTTTGCCGGTTCAAATGCAGCGGTGATCCCCATGTCCTGCAGAACTTCCTTAAAATCCTCAATCTCATATGCTGTCTCGAACCTGGGCAGGTCCATCATAAGCGTTACCCGGTTAAACCCGCCGGTCAGCTCCCGCCACTGCTCCCGGTTCAGGTCCTGTACCCAGCTTTCGAGTCCCACTTCCTCATCGGGCAGCACCAGGGTCATGGCAAAGCCGGCATCGCCATAATAGAGATTCACGGCCTCATAATTTTCCCCCTGCCGGTAGAGCATTCGTTCCTGCTCCTCCATGCGCATCATGTCCACATCCACCGCAGAGCCATCGGGACGGTAGAAAGGTTGCCGGGTTGTATGTTCGGAATCAAAGGGTACCGTCCAGTCACCATTGAAATACATGGCATTAATCAGGTACATAACGGTCAGCGGATCAATAGGTCCCTGTACGATCTCATCAATCAGTCCCCCCGTCTTATCGCCTACCCAGCTGTTGATCCGGTCGACAGTTCCGGGATCTCCGAAATCCGCCGCTTCAATGATCGCATCGTAGTAGCTTTCGTTGGTCTCCAGAAAATCCTCTTCCACGGTAAACGTATCCCGATACCAGATTGAATTGGCAATATTAAACTGTACATCCTCATCAAAGCCGGACAACAGCTCGATCAGGTTACGGGCCGCCTCATTAATTTCCTCACGGCTCATTCCCTCCAGACCGAGGGTTTTCTGTATCTGATTATACGTTGCTCCCCCTGCCCCGTTCATCGTCATCCCGTAGGCCATCTGGATACTTAAGGGGGAAATAAAATGGTTCTGGTTCGGTTTCTCTTCCACCAGACGATGCATCAGGTCCAATCCGAAATCACCGGCCCCTTCTGACAGTTCAGCTTCCTGCTCGGAAAGCATACGCGGAAGTTCACGGCGTTCAAACGGTTCAGTCTCCTCTTCATCCACCTGGTTCATTTCGCATCCCGTCACGGTGAGAGTCGTAAAAAAGACCGCAAGCGTTACTATAAGATATTTCATCATGGAATAAGTTTTGTTGATATGATCGGTGACCTATACCTACTACACATAAAGGAGGCAGGATAACTATTGCATACTCCAAAAATCATATAACAAATTCCACTCTACAGTTTTTATACACCCTGAATACAAAATCCCCTTCTCTGAAGGTGACGGACAGGAATTCACTGAAAAGCTGTACCTTAATTTCATTACTGAATCCCAAGTACAATACCCCCACAGGATTGCCGCTCTTATTGGTATTCCTCCGCGGCGGAAACGGCTCTTTGCCCGGAAGATACCATGACCTGCTCTCCTCCTCCCCTTCGATCTCTGCCCCGGGGCCTGTTGTGGGCTCGTTATGAATCCGATCTGTCATCACTCCGTTAGCCGAAACTTTGGCATCATTACGACAAGATGAGATGGTACATACAGCTATAATGCATATAACTGTTAAAAGTATTGCCTGTTGACTTCCTCTTGATATCATGGTTCTGCTATGCTGTTCATGATATTTGAATTTCGATCCCTACCGCCCTTTCTGGCTAAATGAATCGTTTCTCTGAACCGTGGTAGTGATGACTCAGGATTTATTCATAGAGAGAGGCTATTGTAAAACCTATATGTCATCATCCTGAGTTTATTTCAGCATGACCTGGATGGTTTTGCATCGTGCCCTCATATTCACATGAACAGGAATCAGTTCTCGTTCACAAAAAGAATATTCTCCGATTCCAACCTGCGAATAATGACGCAGCAAAGGGTACTTTTTCCCAAATGAATAAGAATAAAAAGTACGCCAAAGCTATAGTCCTGCCATAATCACCTGTTCTACATGGTATCTACACAGGAAAGGCAGGGAGTAACTACTCTAAAATGAATTTTTTATATCCGATGACTTGTCTTCCGGCCAGTTGGCAAAGATAGGGGGGGGGTAGCGGCTATCCGAGGCGCAAATTCTCCTACTATATCCTGTTTTTAGAGACCTTCAGCAATAAATAACATCAATCTTCTCACCACTACTCTAAATTTTTAAGCTCCTCTTCGGTCCATAGTTCTTCCCGGTTTCTCGTATCCCTCCTTATTTCTTCCACCTGGGCGCTGGTTATGGGCTCTTTCTCATGCCAATTTTGCCGTATAAAGCTGACTACCGAGGCAATTTGCTCATTATCCATCCATTCAAAAGGGGTCATAATACCTCTGTTCCCCCGCTTGCCATGTAATAAGATCCGTACAACAGCTTCCGGAGAAGAGCCGGCCCACTCAGATTCATCCAACGACGGGGCCGCTCCCCCGCGCACGTGGCAGGAAGCACAATTTTGTTGAAAGATCTCTTTTCCCTGTTGAAATTTTTCCGATATAAATTGTTGACCTGACTCTTCTTCTACTATTTCCTCCTTATCACTTGCTTTCTGCCGGTGCCGGGCGATCATCCGCTGTTGCCACTCCGGCCGCTTATCGGCCTCTTCTTTCGATAACCAGTTTACCGTCGGATAAAGGGCATTGGAGGCAGATTTACCATCCTCAAACGCCAAGTCATACTCAACCTTCATCTGCATAACCGAGCGCATATCCGGGATCTCCAGAAACACGGATCGTCCGTCCTCAGAGAGCTTGGCTGATTGCACCGTTACTGAATCGCGTCCCTCTGCCTCCGGATTCCTGAGGGATATTTCAGGAGACCCGTATTGCTGCGAATAGATATATTCCCATCGCTGAAGGTGGTAATTTTGCCTGTTTTCAGCACTGCCGGGATCCAGGGGTTCTGAAAATGTCAATTCCACTCCACGGGGCGTAATCCTGAAATCCGTCGGCAGATACACCTTCCCGCCGGTATAGCGGATGCGCTCAAAACTTCCGTCCGCTTTGCCGAGCGTCGTCCACCCGCGCAATCCGACCAGGTACAGCTGCCCGTCTGCCGGATTTACCGTACCCCGAATCAAACCGGATTTTGATTCGACCGGCAATTTAACGGTGGCGCCCTGCATCTTGCCTTCCGCCAACTCTTGCGTTAGCACCACCTGCAGGTCCGCCTGTCCATAAGAACCCAGAACCCATCGCCCGGAAAGCGGTCCCCACCGGTCCTCGTCAGTGTAGGTCAGCGAGCCCGAGGAGTTGTTGACATCGTAGGGGATCCAGGCCACCGGGGGCTCGAACGACCCGACGGGGCGACCTGTTCCCCCGTGGGGACGAAAACCGTAAAAGCTATTGGGTTTGATCAAATCTATCCGTTCAACCGGCACCCAGTTCCCCTGCTGATCGGCGGAAAGAATGGTCTTATCCGGTCCAATACCCAATGTGTTTGCCCCCCGCAAACCGCTGGCATATTGTTGCCGTTCGCTGCCATCCGGGGAAACACGCATGAGCGCCCCGTGCCCGGGGACTTCCCCGGGGACCCTGTTCCCATTTTTAAAGAAGTAGAAATAGCCCTCCGAATCGACCTGTAGCTCAAGAGAATGAGCCCTCGGATAGACCAGTCTATCATTATTGAAATTTTCATAATAATCAGCCTCACCATCGCTGTTAAGATCATGAAGCCGGGTCAGCTGGCTGCGTTCGTTAACATAAATTTTACCATCGACCACCGCCAGTCCCATCGGATAAAACAATCCCGAGGCATAACGACGCCAGGAGACCTCTTCGAGCTCGTTATCAATTCCGGAAACCACCCACACATCCCCATTCCAGGTCGATATGGCCGCGCGTTTTCCATCTTCAAAAAAATCGATACCGGAAAGTCGCATCCACGATCCCCAGGGATTGTCAAAAGGCACCGGTATTTGATCCACCGCATAAGCAAACGCACCCTGGCCTTTATTCCCCGATACCACCAGTTCCTGCTCCCACCGGGCGGGTCCCCCATGGGTTAGCGGTTCCGGATCTGTAATATCGGCCAGTTCGGCCGGAAGGTCCCTAAACCGATTGGTATAATCACTTGCCTCATAGATTAATACCCGCGTAGTTGCCGGCTCTTCTTGCGGGGGAATATGGAGCTCCACGCGCCCCTCCTCATAATGCAAACGGGCATGGCCCGAGGTACCAGCCAGGCGAACAACCAGGGCGCCATCCCCTGTGCTTAGTCCGATTTCCCTGGTCCCGTCCTGGATAAGCGACCAGCCGTCCCGCTTCTCCAGCAACAGCGCCTGCAGGGAGTGCTCGGTTTCCGGAATGTTAATATTTCGCGCAAAAACAAGTTTTCCATCTTCTTTTATAGCTTCGGGATATTCCAGAATATCGGTCCCCCCGACCCTATAGGAGAGTACGATCTTATCCCCATTCCGATAGTAGCCCTTATAATGCGCCCAGTCACGTGGAATGCTGCCTAGGCCACTCGCGCGCGGAGCGTTAAACGTACCGTCCTGCGCCCAGCCGGCTATTTCCGGGCTGCCGAACACCTGCCGGCCCTCCACGGCGGCTATATCCGACCCTTTATAGCTGGTATAATCTGTCTTTGAAATATCCAGCCAGCCACCTGCCGCTGCTGCGGCCATTCCCACAAGATCGGTATCAAAGATAAAGGCGGCGCCGTGATCCAGCCGGATCGCCAGTCCCTTTCGCACGATACTACCTTCAGGCCAAGCCTTCCGGATGGATTCGGAAATAACGGGTCCGTAGTCCATCACTTCATAAGAGCCTGCCTGGTTGTTCTGATCAGACTCGGTTTCACCGCTTTTCATATCAGCGTCAGAATTGGGATCTGTACAGCCGACAATTATAAAAAGGCATAAAAGAAATACCGAATAGCTTCGTATCATTTATTTTATGTAGTAGTATTATTACATATTTTTAAACAACGCTTCATAATGATTTGATGGCTTGAATATCCCTCCGCTATGCTCATAAAAGGATTCTCCAGTATGATATATTCCTTTTTGAGGTTCTACCCATTCCGCTTCAGGCATCGGATGATAACTCATCTGTTTATCCCAGTCCTTATAATATTGGTGACCATTGGCTTCCTGCAGACCTACAGTAAGCTCCGGCAACGGTTTTAGTCTTGCAGCTATATTTTTATTCCACTCCAGTAATATCGGAGACACGGTCAAATCCGCACAAAAACACGGGATATCGTGTTCGTACGCCAATTGAGTAATCTTCATGGTCATACTCAGGGTCTTTGCAATGGCCTTCACCGCAAAAGCGGTATATCCCAGCTCAATGCATTCCTTGGCTTCTTCTACTGTATGGGCCCGCTCATCTGCGGCGACACGAACCCCCATATCGTCCACATAATTGTTATTATGCTCCGGGAAAGGCTCTTCGATGACCGCAATGTGATCAAATGCTCCGATTTTCTTTGCATGATCCAACAGCTTTAGAAGCGTTTCTTTTTTCTCATAGCGACCGTTGGCATCCAAATAATACGGGATCCTGCCGTTCTTGGTATACGAAGTTCTCCTGTCCCCAAGGGCATTATGCACTGCCGTTAAAAATTCTTTATCCTTTTCCAGCATCTCCTGCTGTGTACCGGCTGCTCCGATCTTCAGTTTCATGATAAAATAACCCTCTTCCGCAGCTTCGTTCACTTTCCCTATCGGAGTACCGGAAGGAAAAGAAGGCATGCTCGCAACTCCTTCGTGTTTATGTGACAAGCCCGGTCTGTACGGCTCCGGGATCATCTCATCAAAATGGCGGATATCATTTTCTGCCGCATAGAGCAGCCAGGCTGCATTATCCACACAAACCAAGGCATTCAAGGCAAAGGTTTTGCTGAGATCCTCAATCCGGGTAATTTCCTTTGCATACCCGTACACGTCCGGGAAAATATCATCTAATAACTGTACCGGACTTTTAAATGATTCTCCTTTGAGCATTTGTAAAGCTCGTTCGCTCACGGAATACATTAAAGCGTTGCCCCCAGCCTCTGAATGAGCAGCCGCTACAGAAGCGTCCGACCAGAGCACACCTTGTGGACCCAATCCAATTTTCCGTGTACCTGTTTCACTTTCCATACAGGCAATTGCGTTCCACATTTCGGTGCTCGCTCCTCCCTTAAACCGATAAGGATTCAAAGGAATACGCTCAAAGTTAGATTGAACATTCCTTATTCGTATATTTCCCATGATATATCTCTTTTTAGATGAATGTGTATCAAAACGCCCGGGGAGACCAACCATCGTCATTGCCATGGCCGCCCCAGTGTACTTTAAAAATACGCGACGACTTATCGGCACATCGCTGTCCATTTCTTTATTATCCATATAATTCTGTGCTAATTTTAAATAGGTGCCTCTTTAGAAGACTGGAGTTTTTGGGATTTTAATCCAGCCTGTATACAGGAGCGCTTTGCAAAACCGTTCTTTTGTCAATCTCTGCATTTTAGCGCTTTCAAGCTCCTAACCTATGCCTTATATACGGAGGTTTTGAATACGCTCAGGGTTTGATAATGATCAAAATTCCTGGTTTTTCAAAGTCCTCTACAAATTGAATATACAATCATATATTTATAATAGATACTTTGTTAAATTTTGGCCGGTGACCCATATCCTCAATTATTAGATAATCCTGAAATGGGCCACAAGGAGGAGCGTGGTCCATCTCCCGTTTCCATTCTTTCCGTCGCACTTTAATATCGGCAAACATATCCGGCTTTTCTTCAGAGAGATCCTGTTCTTAAGTTTCTCCTGTATGGCCTTCGTGGTGGAGCAGGGCAAACTATTATTATGGACTGAGTCAGGTTAAACGCAGGAGTTACCCCCGGCCGGCAATTTCTGACTCAGCGAGGGTCCGGCAATCGGGGGACAAAATAACCCACCATTGTGAATACAAGTTTACGATTTCCCGATCGGCCTCTTAAGACCGCCTCGTTTCAGGAAGAGTATTTTATTTTTTCCGAAATAAGAAATAGGTGTTCATTGCAAAATGGGGCTGAACAGTTTCATCCAGGTAGCGATGATCTACTTGATAACGTCACGCAGCTCATCAGGGGACCAGGTACCGGATTTATCCCGGGTCTCTTCGCGTACCTCGCGGACCGTTTCCGGGTCTATCGGCGAGGCTTTGTTGTCCCACGCATTGCGTATATAAGTCAGGATTGCCGCAAGATCCTCATTGGACAGGTAATCGTGTCCCGGCATGACGGACGTCATCTCCTCTCCACGCTCTTCGGCTCTCCCTGAAAATCCCTGCAGTACGATACGTACCAACGCCTCCGGATCTTCCTGCACCCATTTGCTGCCGGACAGCCGGGCGCCTACCCCGGACTGTCCCTCCCCGTTCTTCCCATGGCAGGCCATACAGGTACGGTAAAGCGGACGACCCTTTTCGTACCGCTCCCGCTGCGCCTGGGTCAAATGACTCAAATCGGTTCCCGACCGCTGCTCTCCAGCTTCCGATAGCTGGTTCAGCAGCTGCGCATGCGCTTCCCCCCGCTCGCTGCCCCAGTTGTATTCGCGGCGGAGTATGCCGGCCAACTGTTCCTCGCGCTGGTACGCACCGGACAGTGCCATCTCCCGGAAATACGGGCTGTCGGCATGCTCATCGAGGAGGGACGCTATCAGCCGTAGAGCCCGGCCGGTGTCGGATTCACCCAGCGAGGCCAGCAGCTGAAGGCGGACATAGGCCGCCTGCTCTTTTTCCGCCAGCTCTTCCAGGCGGGGGAATATTTCGGAGGAATTCCGGTCCATGGAGCGTTCAAGGATGCGTATACCCGAAGCCCGAACCCGGGGATGGGGATCATTGAGGGCCTCCAGAGCTGTCCGGCTGAGTTCACCCTGCCCGTAGACCGACCGGTCAAATCCCTCCAGGGTCCACAGCGCATGAAGGCGGGTCCAGTCTGCTTTCGCATCCCCCGCTGCGGTCATCTCTTCGAGTCTTGAAACAACCTCCGGCGGCGAACACTGGACCAGCACCTGTTGCGCCTGGTCGCGCAGCTGTCCGTTCTCATGCTGCAGGTACTCCACCACCTCAGACGGTGTCAGCATGCTAAACTCCGGGGTTTCATAATCAATATCCCGGTCTTCACGCACAATACGCCAGATTCGCCCGAACTCTCCAACCGGTTTGTGGAGTCCCTGTTCCACCGCGTACTCTCTGAGATGATCCGTCAGCGACAGCGCCGTCTCAAAGAGTCCCCTGTACATGTCAACCACGTAAATGGAACCGTCCGGGGCATTGTACATGTTAATCGGGCGGAACCGCTCATCCGTTGAGGTGAGGAATTCGCGGCCTTCATAGGCAAAATCTGCCTCAGCCTCGATCTCTGCCGGATCGGCTTCCAGAATATATCGTTTGATCAGGTTGCCTGCGGGCTCCGGGGTAAATGCATTTCCACGGTATTTTTCCCCGAATTGATCTCCCCGGTAGATGACAGGGGCCGTTGTGGCAGTAGCGGTTTTGAGAGTGCCGTCCTCCCGTACCACCTGTCCCACCCGGTAACCGCGGTTTACCCCGGTCGGGTGAGCCGGCCACATGGGTGCCTTCCGGGCAATATTTACATTGATACCGTTACTGACCTCAAAACCGGGATGCCTTTCACTATAGCCATGCGGTACCAGATGAGTCTGGAGCGGACTGGTATTGGTCGCAGAGTAGAGGCGGCCCCAGTCGTCCTGGTTCATCCCCCACTGCCCCAACCGTTTAAAATTCCGGGTATGCCACTCCCCGTCAATCCTCCGCAGGCTTTCCACATTATCATGCGAACTGTGGATCCAGTTATCCATCCCCCACAAAAAATTATTAGGCATGTTCTGTACATTGTCAACCATCGGATCTCCATACGTACGGTAGACCACCTCCCTGGAATCGCCTTTACCGTCTCCATTCGTATCCTGGATGAACCACGCGTTGGGAGGTTCGCCCACCAGTATGCCGTCATTGAGTACTTTGATAGCCCGGGGCATTTTCAGATCCTCCACAAACACCCTGAACGAGTTCATCTTCCCGTCCCCGTTGGTATCCTCGAGAATCACCACTCTCGATTCCGGCACCTGCTGCAGCGGAATTGTTTCGGCTTCACTGCGGTCGTGTTCCGGCAAATAGGAAGGCATATCGATCACCCAAAGGCGTCCGTCTGCGTCAATATCCATGGCAACGGGATCGGTAAGCATGGGTTCATGTGCAACCAGCTCGATACGAAACCCCTCCTCCAGTTCGAATCGCTCCAGCGCCTGCTCCGGAGGCAGCGGTGGTGTTGGCAGGTCAGAGAATTCTTTATAATTATAGGCCTCGCCGGGATCATCTACCGGGGCATTCTGTAATCCGGCCGAAAGCGTAAGGCAGGTTTTGCCGAGGGGTTGTTCGGATTCTTCTGATTCGCAGGCCTGTACAACAAACAGACAGGCGGCTATTACTATGACAACGGGAAAAAAAGATCTGTTGTTATCGTAATTCATGATAGTATAATACGGTGCGATGATTTCCTTCTCCATATAAATATAATAGGAGGAACTCGTCATGATGCAGGTTCTTAGTGTCGCCCTATTACTGCGTATGCCGCTTAAAGAGCTATTTTCCGACCAGTCCCCCCACGCAATATAATCCCAATTTCTTAACCAATTGGGGCTCTTCGACTTTTAACGGGACACTGGTGATCTCAAATAGAATGCAAACATTGCCAAAAAAATATGCTATTTGTCATGTTTAACGGAAATACTATCCCGGATCACTTTTACCTGCTCTTCTGTAATTTTCGAACCACGGTTTGAAAAATGGGAACGGATAAAGGTAAGCACGCGGGCAACTTTTTGGTCACTCAAAGATCTAAAAGCAGGCATTTTTTCCGTGTATTCCTCCGAGTCCTTACCTTCTAACACGATCGATATTAACCGGGCCTTGGGTATATGCTTATCCCCTTCTAAGGAAGGAAAGCTACCCCTGATTCCCTTTCCATCAGGCTGGTGGCAAGAGACACAGCGCTTCTTATAAATACGTCCTCCTTTTGAATTTGACAATCGTTTCATCATCGTGGATGCATACGTTGCCACTTGTTTTATTGGGGGAACGCCTTTCAGAGATGAACTGTCTTGAATTCCTGAAAGCCGAAGGATCCGGTCGTCATTTGGTTTAGGCCACTCTTCTTCAGAATTATGTTTCCAGTCTCGGTTGCTGGTGGAGATATAAACATCACCCTCAGGTGAAATCGTTACATCTCTCAATCGTCCATATTTATCAGACAAATAAACCATTTCCTTCTCGACAGTACGGCCAGACTTATCAAGCGATAAAACGTGTAAGGAAACATTGCGGAGTGTGGTCAAAAGGAGTGAATGTTGCCATTCCGGTATGTTATCATATCCATAATAGGCAAGTCCCGACGGCGCAATAGTGGGCGACCACGCTTTAATAGGTTCCACTACAGACGAGTCGGCACAAAATGCTTTTTCTTTCGGTTTGTCGCAGTACCCTTCTACCGTTGGCCATCCATGATTTCGCCCTTTCTTGATGATACTAACTTCGTCATCCGTGGCCATCCCATGGTCTGAAGCATATAAAATACTATCTTTACCAAAGGTTAACCCCTGTTGATTTTTGAATCCCCAAGCCCAAACCGGGCTATCTGGAAAGGGGTTATCTTCGGGAATACTGCCATCAATATTCAGCCTAAGAATCTTTCCGGCCAACAAATCCACATCCTGGGAATTTGAGAATCCAACGCCATTTGCAACAATCAGTTTTCCTTTCGGTGAAATTCTTATTCTCGAACCCTGGCGACCATCGCCTCCTTTTATCTTTAACAAATTTTTGCGGTCTCTGAGGGTATCCGCTCCAATTTTGTACCGATCGACATTCCAATAAATGGTTCCACCTTCTTTTTTGGAATTGTATACCAAAAAAAGGTACGGAAAACGCTCCTGATTCGGATGGACCACCATGCCCAGCAATCCCGGCGTTGTTCCCTCGTACACATTCTGCAATTTTAGCATCTTTTTCCTCTGCCCCGAGGTCGGATCAATTTTACTTACAGTTCCTCCATGTTCGGTCATCCATATCCAGCCGTTCGGACCCCATGTTATCTCCCAAGGTACATCTAATTTTTCCGCAACCGTGCTAATACCAATGTACGTAGAATCCGCCCTGAAGTAGGTTTCAAAGGATGGATCACCGGAATTCTCTATATCATTTCTCGCACATTGAATAAAAAAACACGCCATCCCCAACAGCAATAAAACAGTCCCGAGTCGCCGGTTCTGTAATAAACCCTCGGATGTTGTGGGCATTTGAGCCTCCCTTTTACAAGACAGGCTATTGAGAAAAAATATTTTAAGCTGCTGAATCATAATTGAATCTTTGAATTTTATTTGGTTATTAATAATGCGACTCAAAATTTTAATAAACAATCCTCGGGGCAGAGCCCCGAGGTATTAAACAGGAAGAAGTTCTTTTTTGTCTTAATGAAACCTTAGGTTTTCAAACTTTCCTCCTCGCCCCGAGGCAAGCCTGCGGGGATTTTTTTTGATTAAATTAACGCATTTTCGCTGCCTACGACCTGGAAAGATTTTATCATCGTTGAAGAGAATACCATCAAAAACTCAGTACTTCACTATTCAAACTCCGGTTTCTATCCTTTGTAATGGAAAATGAGGATGCAGACGTTTCCAGAAGCTATTCCACTTGCTTTGCTCTTTATACTTTTCCGGATACTTTAGTCTCCTGGCATTCCAAGGGGTCGGGACTATAGCATTGCGAATATGACCGATTGTATCAAGGGAAATGACCCGCTCGGGCCCCATCTGCTTCACGTAAAAAAGCATTTCCTCATTCTGTTAAAACGGTTTGCGCCCTCCCCTGGTTAAAAAACCTTGGTAATGGGTACTCCGGATGCGATTTGAGCGTTATGTTTCTCGTTATTCACTCTGAAAGCACTCAATTACGTTCGCTTAATATCTGCTCCAGCTTCTGCCTGGCCTCTTTCCGTGTGTTGGCCAGCATCTTCTCGAGATATACTGGCTGGCCGCCTAAGCGCTTACTTTTGTCCGCTGCCGCCATAAAGGCATAGATCTCCAGGCTCTCCTCAGCAGACACAGGCGGCTTACCGCTTTTGAAAAACGAGCCAACCTTAAGAACTACAGGAAGATAGTCCTCAAAGCCGCCCAAGCGAACAATTCCGTCAGTGCCAAACGCGGTCCCGCCGTAGCCACGCTTTCCACTGCGGATACCCCGGTATGTACCGAGACGGTCGTCCTCCCACCTGCAAATCACAGCATCTGTACCCTGCGTGTGAACGCGCCATAAGACCTCGCAGCCGGGACCCATAACGGTGTACAGCATGGCAACGCCGTGTCCACCATACCAAAACAAATCTGAGTGGGTCGGATGCGTGGGCGCCGGACTGTATGTGGCAGCGCCAATGATCTCCCCCACCTTGCCCTCTGCAATGGCTTGCGTTTTGGGCGTATAACGCAGCGGCTCTGCCGTAAACACGGGAACGTTGTAGCGCTGGGCTGCCTCATAAATAGCAATGGCCTCACCAAGGGAGCCGGCGAGCGGCGCATCAATGTACAGAGGCTTGCCTGCTTTGAGGACAGGCAGCGCCTGCTCCAAGTGCATGCGCCCATCACGTGTCTCCAGCATGACGACATCCAC
Organism: Fodinibius roseus; assembly: GCF_900129315.1. GTDB lineage: Bacteria > Bacteroidota > Rhodothermia > Balneolales > Balneolaceae > Fodinibius > Fodinibius roseus. The sequence goes on along the minus strand of NZ_FQUS01000005.1, from coordinate 154,297 downwards.
ACGCGCCAGCAGTTCGTCAATCGAGCCAACAATTTCAATACCCAGCTTACGGACGTCCTCAGTAAACTCAGGGATGCGTTCACCCGTCGCGAGGTCGGGGTTGCCTTTCGGATAGGCAGCGACCACCCGGAGTCCTGCCAGTGATGAGCTGTCCGTCTGATTAATCAACTTAGCGTAGGCCAGACTGTGAGACGTATCAAGTCCAATAATGCCGATGCGTATCTCCTCATCAGACGGAATGTGCTGAGCAGATAGCGGCCATACGCTAACAAAGAGTAATACGACAACAAACAGTATTCTTCTGATCATAGCGAAATTATTTAAGAGTAAAATTATTTTAACGTTAGCGGAGAGGTGCTATTTCGGCACCATACCAACCATCTCTATAGTAATAGTCACCTCCTTTTCTCCGACACCTCGTACTGGCATCTTGTCTGAGGCGGGAAAACGATCTGGATTAAATAAGTCTTTCCGGATGTCACCAAGTTTATCGCTACTCTCCTCACCCGTCACATAGTAGGTTCCTTTAACGAGATGATCGAAGTCTGAGCCAGCCTTCTTCAGGATATCTTTCATTTTGCGGAAAATGTCTTGGACCTGACCGGCGGCGTCCCTCGAAGGCCCGCCATACAGTCCCGATGTGTAAACGAGATCCGCTTGTGGCACCGTCACGATCCGACTATAGCCCGGGTAATCGGTCAAACCCGGATAGGTAAGGTAGTTGGGGCTGTCTCTGGCATATGTAGTATCCTCAGTAGATGCCTTTCCAGAAGTAATCAAGCTAATTTCTATAGGGGTAGCCTTCTCCCCATCAGTGGAGAGATACCTTAAATAATCACCTTCACTCCATTCAACGAAAACGACGGGTGGAACGGGCTTCTCCCGATAGTACTCGGCAATGACCTTTTCCACCTCATCAACTCTGGAGGCGTCAGGAAGATAGGCTTTTACTTGGGCCACATCCTCAGCACTGAGCCCTAAATACGCCAGCGTGCCATGCAAGCTCTCTATTGTTCCGCGTGTGGCTGTCAGCAGATCGCCCGGGTCGACTTGGCCGGAGAGGTATACCCTCTCCCCCACCGGCAGGATGGCCACGTGTCCCCGGTTCGGGACCCCGTAGAGCGAGTCAGCATGAAGCACCTCGCTCTGGTCCCGGGCTTCTACGCCGGCCGCCACTGCGTCCATCGCCACCAGCGCTTTCTGGCGTGGCAGCTTCGTCACCACAAAAGAGACGGCCGGTTTGGCCTCGCCGGTGAACGTATCAGCGAAATAGGTCCGCACTTGCTCGGCGACCTCGTTGCTGGCAACGTATACGTTGAGCTTGACCAGATTTTCCAGCCCGGCACCGACCTCCGTCAATGCCAGGCGAACATTCTTCAGCACCTGTTGGATTTGCTGCCCGGTGTTATCGGTGCCCACAAGCTTTCCGTCTTTATCGAGCGCCAGAAACTGCCCGGTGTGAGCCAGTGGCAGCTTGCCTGATACTACAGTCCCCATCGAGGTACCTGTGGCCGCGTTCGGCTCGATATATCTGATAGACTCTTCATTACCGTCTGCTGATTTTTCATCTGTATCTGAATTTTTCTGCGTACAGGCCGTAAGCATAGTAACAAGTAAAACAAGGAAAGCAGCAAACAATCTGTGTTCACTATTCATGATCATCTCTTTCTATGGTTTGGATTGTGGGTGTAATGCAACATATAAGCTGAATTCCTTCTCATTAGATTTTTACAGAATACCCTTTCTCGCGCATGATCGGGGCGGCAAGTCGCCGATAATTTGTCCCGAATATTTTCATGCGCTCCTCGTCTGAAAGATCGGCGTCATAGACTTTCGAGAGCTCATTGGCATAGGATCGGCTCGGGCCGTGTCCCCCCCAGACAAGACGATCGGTCCCCAGCTCATTGACCGCCAGATCCACCGCCCCGGAGGTCGGCAGGGCCCCGGAAAACTCCAATAAAACATTTTCGTGGGGCCGTATGGCCCGGATTCCCAGTTCCCAGTCGCCGCCCTGATGGCCGCAGATCATCTGTACATCCGGGAAACGCTCCGCGAGTTTGGCGACATCCATGGGCGTCGACTCGCCTGTATAATTCCCCCCACCTGCATAGCGGGGATTGCCTCCGACCTTGATCCAGGTATGTATATAGATTACGGCTCCCAGTTCCTCGGCCAGCTCGATAATAGGGTCACTATTCGGGTGGTCGCAGGTGACATCCAGTTCAATAAGCCCGCTGTACTTAATACCGATGCACGGACCGTTTCGGATCCATCGTTCCATTTTCTTAAGGCTCTTATGGGGATAACCAGGATCAATTCGGGTAATACCACTCAGGAGTTTCCGCCATTCTTTCAGGAGCGACCGGTGTCTTTTATCGCGTTCCGGGTCCTCAGAAGTAACTCCTCCTCCGATATCCAGAGAAATAACGCGTTCAATACCCATACGTTTGATATACTTCACGATTTCTTCATGGCTTCCGGTCCCGTGATAATGGCTGTCCCAGATGCGCATATCGACCAGTTCGTCTCGTGATGGCAGGCCGAGTGCAGCAGGATCAACCGTAAAGCTATAATCTGAATGTGACATAAATGAAATGAGTTATGTTAGCTTTAACATTCGATGGATCTATAATATTATTTTATGCCGTCCTGAGCATCCGGGCAGCATTTCCGGACATGATAGCAGCGGCATCCTCCTCATCCAATGCGGATTCCATGAGCTTGAACAAGACGTTTTCGACCGGGCGAAAGGGTACGTGTGAGCCCATGAGAAGGCGGGCGGACGGAATCGGGGTACTGCCGAGATACCAGTGATTACCGGCCATGATACGTTCAAGTCCCCCATTCCCGTCCAGATTAGAGATATCAAACAGAACGTCCGTTTCTTTAATAACCGATTCGAGATTATCACCGCGGACATGGCGGAAGGGATTGAGAAGCTGGACGGTCACATCAGGAACAGACTCCAGGACAGCAGGCAGCGGGGACACATCCACGGCGGGGATTTCCACCCGGGGGTGCTGCATTCGCTCATCTTCCTGGTCGATGGCAATCTGTACCACCATTCCCCGGCCCGATGCTTCTTTCAGTAATTCCGCAAATTCCGGGAGTTCGAGGGTATAGTTCTGGTAGCCCGGATACAAGCGGATACCCGGCATGCCGTAGGCTTCGTCACATCGCCTCAGATCCTCCTTCCAGTCCGGCCACCGCGGATTGACCGTACCAAAAGGTACCAGCAGTCCCTCGCCTTCTTGTTGACAGGCCTCGGCCAGGCGGGCATTGACGCTGTCGATATTCTTGTGGAACAGCGCGTCGTAGCTGCCGGTCCATGCCTCCCGGATCCCGTGCTTCCGCAGCTTATCGACCATGGCACTGGTCTCGCTATATTTCAGATCCCGGAACGGCCACTCGGAAATATGGACATTGGTATCGATAACCAGGCCCTCCGGGGCCACAGGCTCCGTATCATCGGAGCGGTCAAACTTTTGTAATATACCAGAAACAGGAGCTCCCAGGGTGGCCGTCATACCCCAGAGAGATTTTTTTAAAAAGCGGCGTCGGTTAACACTCATAAGCTATGTTTGTTAATTATCGTAGTTAATTTATAAGGTTTTTGACCAGTAGTATTTAGGTTGCTTCGAAACTGCTAAAGGGATAATCTAATCACTGTTGTGATTTACATTAGAAATTATCAGGGAGGAGAAATCATTTGGTGTTCTGTGGGGTTATCCGGGGCCGGCCATTCCAGATGCTTATGAAGAAAACGGAATGTTCCCTGCCCGTTTATATCGTGTCCCCCCATAAAAAACTCCAGTTCCGCGCGATCCCCAATGCCCAGATGGGAATAGAGACGTTTAACTTTTGCGAACTCATAGGCGACCATTTCATGAGCAGCTACGCCATCCAGGTAACCACTCTCTACCATAAACGGCCTGGGCGCAATAAGGGATGCCATCTCGGCATGGGTAAACGTATTTCCCATATTCCAGTGATAGACTCCCGTTGATTTTGTAAAATAATAGGAATTCCGGTAATCCACACTGGCAATCTTCCTTACCCAGTCATTAAAGTAGGCAGAACTGATAGCCACTTTATAACGGTCCAGGACGATGGGGACAGTCTGGGCCGTACGACCTCCCCAACTTTTCCCATACAAGGCAATTCGCTCTCCGTCAACATAGTCGAGGGACTGAAGAAAATTAAGAATCTGCTTGTGTTGGGGAATGATAACAGAAAAGGTGCCTGCCTTGACAGCATTCGCTTTTCGTATATTAAACTGATAGGGATTATAGGGCGCAAAGACGACAAAACCCCGGTTAACCAAAGCCGGGAGCACCTGGAAGTAGCTGTCTACAATAATCGGTGTGCTCGGAAGTCCACTGGCCCCGTGTTGCATGACTACTGCCGGTCGCTTCTCATCGTCAGAAAGATCTTTGGGAACGGCCAGAATACCCCAGGAGACCACCCCTGGCCAAACATCCAGGACCACTTCATATCCATCCCATCCGGGTTCGTTATAAACTTGCCTCATGCGGGGATTCATAGCAAGCAGGGGTTCGGGAATTTTACCCATCACCTCTTCATAGAATTCCCGGCGATAGGGTTCCATATCCTTATCCCATGAATCCGCGGACGAAATATCCCCCTGCAAAAATTCGTAGCGACGCTGATCTGAAGCAGGAATCATATCCTGTATATACTCCTGCATATTATTAAATACGCGATGGGCACGATTTTCAATAAATGAAGAAGCATCTGCACAGACCGACCGCTGCAGCGATGCATCGGAATCGGGAACAGTTTTGCTTCCCAGCGCCCTGCCAAAGGAAGCCAATGCCTTTGTAGATCCGTGACTTGTAGAGCTGATGAACTCCACATCGGGCTGTACATGACCCGCGTCCGGAAAAAAGTCATACAACCGGTCAAGCTCCTCTTCAACCTGCTTCCGGTCCGGCGTAGTAAGCTTGCCCGGGAGACCGTAATCCAGCTGATCCCCCTTGACGGGGAGAGGTTCTTCCACATCCGGAACAGGAACGTGTTCAATAATCATTTTTCTGGGAGCAATCAGGCTTGCTATCTCAGCATCCCCAAATTCAGTCAAGAGTCCCCAAATATTCCGATCGATTGGTTCCTTCCATAACTCATCGCGGGGACCAAAGTAACCGCTGATCCAGCTTGCTTCAATCCGCTCATCAATAGCGGATGAATAAAAAGCCAGAAGTCCCCCTTCCCCGTACCCCATAACACCAACAGGCAATGAGGAATCATGGGCGTTTTCTTCCAGCCAGTCTACGGCTGTGAGAACCTTTTGAATTTCTAAGCCGATAATGTGTCTGCCCATGATATATCCCTGCCGGTATATCCACTCCCTGTGAGACTGATTGGTTGACACGGCAACCGGTTCCGCATTACCGGTCCAGGGTTTTCTGGGTACCAACTTCTTGCTCCCTGAATAGTCCGAACGGCGGTCGACCAGCTGGGGTATCAATACCTGAACACCGGACTCTGCAAGCGAAAGCGCTGTACCGGGACCTTCTTTTAGCCCCGCATACATCTCAGGGTCTTCCTCAGCATCAGGTATTACGACCGCAGAAGCCGTGATATTTCCCTTGGGTACCAATAGTAATCCTTCGGATGTCAGGCCATCCATCACCGTCCAGCGAACGCTATAGATCGTACTATTCGCGGATTCTCCCACTACCGGAGCTTTTGTTTCCATGCCCTCCGATACCATACGGACGGGGGCCCTGGGATCAACGACCCCTAATATTTCTTTTAATTTGTTACGATTCGGAGCTACGGATTCCCGGTATGCTTCAATAGACCGGGTATTTCGATCCCAATACTCATGCCGTCTCTCTATAATCTTCTCGGTATAACGGGTCAAATAATTATTAATACCCGATAGAATATCGTCTTCCATCTCTCTTTCATAGTCCAAACTATAGGGCGCGGAAAAAAAATCGAAAGAGTTTTCTTGAGCTTGAAGCTCATACCCCGTATAAGGGACCGCGAAAAGGGTAAGTATGAAGAATATCAGGAATATATTTTTCTTGTACATCTTATTTTGCGTTGGAAATCATCAACCTGGGGTATTTCATCAGGTATTCTAAGTTCAGTATCAGCAGGGGCCCTCTAATATACTGCAGCGGGAAACCTGTCATTTTCATTGCATTGACTGACGATCATTTTCCCTCCTGCTAAGGGGCTGCTCCTTCCGTCCCCGCGCCTCCAAATGTGTAGTGAGGCATGCCAAGCAGATCGAGTTCTTCAGCGGGAAGGGGCAGATGCAAGGGCGTCCCTTCAATCAGTCCCCCCCAATCTTTTCCTCTTAGATCGCCCATACCTCTTTTAGTAAAATAAGCCAACCCACCACCAGTAGCAGCAGTCTCAATATCAAATTCATATCGCATAGCATTCCAAACTTTATCAAAAGAGTCATTGACCGAAACGGGCTCCAGTCCCCCTCGCTCAACACGCGTCTGGTTAATTAATTCAACCGCCTCCGGATCGACTACAGGTTCACTTTCTCGAAGAAGGGCTTCGGCAAGATATAGATCCATTTCTGCTTTCCTCATATACGGAACGGGACCCACGCCCCCATTATTCCAAGCCTGGTCCGTTCTGTGGTAATAATACTGGGACCCATACCATCCTCCGTTAGCATCCGGCCAGAGTGAAGGACCGGCCCATTTGAAGTCTGTCCCGGGAGCTCTTTTACGGGCCTCGAGGGTCATTACGGTACCGGAATAGTCGGTACCTTGCACTGTTTCCTGTCCGGCGATTCTTTTGTCAGACGTCTCAAGTACGAACTCGGAGCGTTCCGCAGCCGGTGTGGTTCTCCACTCCTCAAACTTACCGCTTTCATCCGTACGACCGATCAGGTAATAGCTGGCACGAAAAACACCGCCCTGTAAAATGCCGGCAAAAATACTCCAAACCGATCCGTCTGCTTCAATAATCAAATCTTCCTCGATACCGTTTTCAATTAACTGTCGGATTCGCTGCCAGTCCACATTATCCCGGTCGTCGGGAGTTCTCGCATTCTGCAGGATAAAACGTGCTTCATACGAATTAATCAGACGTACAAACTCCTCGGATGTGAGAGGATTCCCGAGAATCCATTCATTGGGAAGCGTAAAAGAATACTGTTGGGCAATTGATCGGGCATCTTCCAGCTTTCCAAGAGCAAAGTTAAGCACTTCCTGATACGGATGTAGTTCGGGTTCAAAGTTCTCCAGATCGTTTGTTTCATCGATCAGGATGGCCTGATCAAACTCGTTTGCCAGAAACGCATAGGACATCCCCTGTATAAATTTCGCGAAAGCCCTCATTCTCTGGGTTTCAGCCTCCGTGGCCAATTCCATTCCTCTTTGATCAATTGCTTCAAGTCCGTCATTTGAAGAAGAGATTGCCGTATATAAATTCGACCACGGTGATGTTACAATATTATTATACCGGTAGGAAGAGGAGTTATTGAACGGCTCCTGCGGGAATTTCAGGTAATCAGAAACAAAAGAATATCCATTTGTCATCTCCAGTCCCATCAGGGTCATCCTGTCATTGACCCCCCGGTTCTGTACCCCTTGTACCCACTGCCGAAACTGATTCCCCACCAGAGCTTCAATATCCTCTACCTGGGATAGTGCTTCCTCTGTATTTGGATTCATTTCATTATCTACACTCAGGTCTGTGCAACCCAGCGTACAAAATGTGATCACCATTAAACTTGTAACTAATTTAAGATATTTCATGAGGTTAAATTCTTTTCAAATTTAAAATTGAATTTCAAGATTACCCGAAATGGTTCTGAAATTAGGATAGACCCTGTGATCCACTCTTTGCAACGGATGGTTACCCACTTCCGGATCGTATCCCGAATAGCTTGTCCATGTAATAAGATTTCGTCCAATGAGACCAATGTTAATAGTACTAATCACTCCTCCGAATATGGAACTAAGCTGAGTGCTGTCAAAACTGTAACTCACCGAAACCTCCCGAAGTTTAAGATAGGTACCGTCTTCGACCATGTGACTGCTTGGATTACCGGATCGATACAGCGTCTGGTAATAATTGATCGGTTTCTTGGCCTCTTCAGCTTTACCCCGCTGATCTTGTTCAGCAGCAAGATTATCTCTGTAGAGCCACGCCCGGGTCCTGTTATAAATATCATGGCCGAACTCACCCTGAAACAAGGTATAGAGTGACAGTCCCTTGTAATCAAAATTAGTACCAAGAGAAAGACTGAAATCAGGGGCCGTGTTCCCGATCAAGGCATTATCATCGTGATAAAGGACCGGATGTCCCCAAGTCCCCAACTCCGTTCCGTCTTCGGCCACAACGGTTTCCCCCCACATCATGGACTGCCAGGAATTGCCTGTACCGACGGGAACCAGGTATCCATCGTCGTTTTTTTCAAAGTAGGCGCTGTAGTCGCCACCATAAGTCTCTTCCAAATCAGCATAATCCGTTATGAATCGTCCCCCGTACAGATTACCAAACGGCTCATTGTCTCTCCTCTGAAAATAAAGGGAAACCGTTTGGGGAGGCCGATCAAACTCAGACATCACGGAACGTGTTCGGGCGAAATTGAACGTAAAAGATAGACTGGTATTGGGCCGTTGCAGGGGATAAGCTCTCAAACTTGCTTCAAAAGTATTGCTTTCCACCGTCCCAGCATTCTGCCATTGACTATTGAACCCATAGTAACTTTCCAAAGGAACAAGCAGAATCTGATCTTCGGTGACCGATTCTGCATAATTAAGATCCAGGAAAAACTGGTCATAAAGTCCCAAATCAAGACCAAATTCCAATTCACTGGCCGATTCCGGCTTTAAATTTCTGTTGCCCAGATTCCCTTTGCTCACCGACGAACCCGACACACTCCATGTTTCATACTGATAAGAAAATCCCGGACGGCCCCCGGCCGTTCCATACGATGCATTCAATTTAAACTCATTTATCGGCTGAATATTAAACCAATCTTCTTCGGATATCCTGTAAGCACCGCTTAATCGATAGTAGCTGTGCCACCGCTCATCTGCTCCGAAAAGTGAACTGCCATCCCTTCGTCCCATCACATCAACGATATATTTGTCCTGATAGTTTAAATTTGTCAACAGGTAATATCCTTCGGCTTTTATCGTCGACATGGAAGATACAAGGTTTTGTCTGGTATTATCCGTGGCCCCTAATGTGCGGGCACCATCTACCAGAAATCGCTGGCCACCGGCGGACAGATACTCATTATCCGTAGATTCAAGCAAATACCTGAATTGGGTCCGGGTCGCCAGGTTTCCGAAACCTTTGTCAACAGTAGCTGTTAAACTTGAATTGATGGCTTCATTCAATCCCTCGCTCAAAGATAATCCCCCCTCTTCGTAGCTTGTGTTGTTGACATGATTGTAGAAGGTCGGCCAGTAGTCTGAACTTTTAGTATCAGTCCGGTCATAGCTGAAATTACCGGCCAGTTCAAGCCATTCAAAAGGGTTATACCTAACATCAAAACTACCCATGATCCGGCTTCGATCTCGCTGACGGTCGATATATGCGACATCATAGAGGGGATTGTTGTAGTTCGAGGTCGGATCCCCTTCATATTTATACCTTCCATTTTCATCCCGCTCCGCGAGGTCGACATCGGGTTGCTGAAATAACAAATCGAAAAATGGGGTAACTCCTCCAACGTCATCTCTTACCGAAGACGCATAATAAATACTCGATGAGGTTTGCAAGTTTCCAAAAATCTCGCTGTCAATATTCAACCGTATATTTTTTCGGTTATGACCATCCGAGTCTTCAAGAACACCGGCATTTTTGGTATTATTGAAGGAAAGTGCGTAGTTTGTTTGTCCAATATTGCGAGCTATTGAGATATAATTCGAATAAAAAGGCCTGGAAACAAAAAAGCGTTCCGTGTGATCGTAAATTGGAACCGGGTATTCCTGATCCAAAAATGATGTGGCTCCCGGTTTTGTGGTCCGTGCCACCCTGTCATCGGTCGGGTTGCCATCCGGTCCGATCCATGGTTTATCCGGATCGCCGCTCCTGTAATAGGCATGAGACTGGTTCATACCCAGTGTTCGGGGAAGCTCATTAAATCCAACTTCATTCCGTAATTTTACCTGCGTTGCGTCTTCTCGCATATATTTTCCTCTTTTGGTCCGTATCTGTATGACTCCATTAGCCGCCCTGGAACCGTACAGCGTGGCGGCGGCAGCTCCTTTGATAACTTCAACACTCTCTATATCGAGCGATTCAATGTCACGCATATCGCTTCCCAGTATTACACCATCCACGATATAAAGTGGTTCATTGGAGCCGGATATCGACGTTGCTCCACGCAACATTACAGACATTCCGCCCGCCCCGGGCTCTCCACTGCCCTGCAGGATCGTAACGCCGGGAACCTTGCCCCTAATAGCGCTTTCAGCACTCAGACTCGGCACCTTTTCCAGGTCGCTGCTGGTAACACGTTGCACAGTAAAAGGTAAATTTTTCGTTTCGGTGTCACCTACTACCCCTGTAACTACAACTTCATCCAAGCCGAAAAGGTCAGGCTGTAATTCGATATTCAACCTGTTTTCTCCATCACCAATCGTAATGGTTACGGTCTCTTCCCGATATCCCACATAGGTAATGCGTAATGTATATTCACCCGTCGGCAGAGATTCAAGTGAGTACTCGCCGTTTATATCAGTCGATACTCCCCGTTCTAACTCTTCTATATACACATTTGCGCCTACTAATACTTCGCCATTTTTACGATCTACAATAGTCCCGGATAATGAACCCTCTTGCACTTGATTCTTTATTTGTCTCTTCTGACTGGCATATATTCCATATGTTTTGGGATTCAGATACTTGAAGGAAAGTCCCTGACCATCTAACAGCATCTCCAGCGCTTGCTTGACATTCCGGGGTAGGATTTTGGCACTGTCCACTTTTTTCCCTCTCATGGTATCCGTGCGATATAAGAATACGACATGGAACCGTTCTTCAACGCGTTTCAGAGCCTCTTTCATGGAAACCCCCTCTTCTATCATGAGTTCCTTCTCCTGACTCAATCCAGAAGGCAAATGCAAGGAGCCCAGCTTCTGGGCTTGCGCAAAAGCACCCGTCAAGGATATCAAAACAATTGCCAATGCTATCTTTATAGAACAATTTACAACATTTTTCATGACTGCATCCTTTTAAGTTATTTAACAAAATAATTATTATTTACTGTTCAGTCCGGGGGTCGCCGACTTTATCACCGATATAGACTGTTTCCCGGTCTTCCGACTGGTATACCGGAATCTTGATAATGTCAGAAACAGACCGAACCAGTCCTTCCAGTGATTTAAAATAGACCGCCCCGTCAATCCTTATCTCTGCCAGGTCAGGATCGGCAACCTGCACTTCTACATAAAACCGCTGCTCCACAAAACCAGCAAATTCCTGAACGGTTGTTTTATCAAACTCCATGGATCCCGTGGCCCATGAGGTATAGAATGTGGCATTTACGCCTTGTTTCTTTAGCACTTCTGACCGGTTGAACTCGAGCATTTCCCCTTTTTGTACGGCGATACGCCGGTCCTCATTTACCGGTTCCCGCGGCGTGACCTCAACGGTCCCCTCCTGCAGTATCACCCGGGAATAATCATCCCCAACGCTTACCAGGAACTCCGTTCCGATGTCCCGTATTGTTCCATCCGGAGTCTGTATTGCAAACACTGGTTCATTTTCGCCCGATTTGCTTTCCGCGTCAAAAAAGGCTTCCCCTTCCAGGGTTACTTCAATAGTTTGACTGTGCAACAGTCCCAGGCTATAGGTTACCGTTGCATTACTGTTCAGAATAATTTTGGATCCATTGGAAAATCGTATGGTCTTTTGTTCTCCCGAGTCCGTTCTGACCGTTTGTTCCCGGGTAATCTGTTCCACCCCCGTTGATACCTTATCCGTTTCCGGATACAGATATAATCCTGCACCTATAATACTTCCCAGGATCAAGATAGCAGCTACGCGATACCACCATTTTGCAGAGGAGTCTCTTCCCTGAATGTATTGTTGTTGTATTTTAGTGTCAGACTTTCCCACAGTAGCCTCATATAACCGGCTCCACTCCACTTCCTCATCTACGTCCCCCCGGGCGGGATCGTCAAACTCAAAACCTGCTATTTCGCTAATGGCCTGCCTGGCTTTTGCCCTGTTCTGATCACTCGCTTCAATCCAGTCATTCCATCGACTGACTTCTTCAGCGCTGGCGGTACCTTTTACCATCTGGCGAAAGGATGGATTTTGAACCAGTTCGTCTACGGTATATTTTTTTCTATGCACGTTTGATAGTACTTTACATATCCTTGATCATTCCGGTTAAGTCAGTAAAGGAGAGTCGGAATGATCCCGTGCCTACTCATTTTATTTTGAAAAAAATATAAGCTGGTATTATGAATGTGCTGTCATAACCATTTACCAGCCCTTAGTCGGACTTTGGAAAACGTAACGAAGATGGGTCAGTTTAAAACGTATTCAGGAATCTGATAAGTCAGATAGTGCCCTCTGTAACAAAAACTCGCAATCTGCCTTAATTCGGCGGACCCGCAGTAGATTTTACCATGTCGGACAGACTCAGCTCCGGTAAACTCCCGGATCGATGCTTGACCAATAACACGTACAGTTCAGGAATAAGGAAAAGATTGGCATTGGGAAAAATTATCATGTAATTATTAGACCAGCGGGACCTTACATTACGTCTATAAAAATAATAGAAAAGAGATCAGGAGTGTGACCACCAGCTTCATGATCTCCGTATCCAGCAGGGTGCGAAGGGTTTCCATGGCCCGATACATGTGGTTATGGACCGACTGGCGGTTGATCGATAAGATTTTTTCTATTTCCCCGTAGCTCATCCCGTTGTAATAGTGCAGATAAATGACTTCCTTTTGACGGTTGGACAACTGATTTAATGCTTGCTGGAGCTCGCTTTTTTTCTGAAATCGTATTTCATCCCTGATGATGAGTTCCTCTTTGCCAAACTGGATGAATATCCGTTCATCCAGTTCTTCCAGATCTCCCCCTGTTTTTCGCCGGGCCTTTATTTTCTTCAATATTTTACGGCGCAGGGAGACAAACAGGTAAACGTTGGGCGATTCAATATGATCGAGTTCCTCGCGCCTCTCCCAAATATTGCGAAACAATTCCTGAATACAATCTTTTACCAGCTCCGGACGGTTGCACAGTTTCACTCCATACCCATACATGGATGTATAGTAATGGTCAAAGACGCTTTTGAAGTATGTATCATGGCCGGCAACAAACCGTTCCCATACTTTATCTTTATCGATATGTTCTGTGTTTCTCCTGCCCTTACCCTGCTTCTTTGGATCCATAGTTTCCAAACTGAGAATTGCCCTTTACCTTAAATACTATTGTTACATTTCATTCAACCTTTTTTAAATAATCTACCCAATACATATACCATAAGATACTTTACCCGTGTTTAAAGCTATAAAAATAACGACCGAAGTCAAATTTAATTTAGTAGGGCCGTACGTTGATATAATTTATCCTGCTTTCCGGCTATTTTTGAATACCCCTTAGTTATATAGATCGCAAAAATGAGTCCTACTGTTCTCCGGCCGTTTTACCGCCGGTGCCGTTCAAATAGAATCGAGTTTGTCCCGATTCTCGTAGACTTTCGCAATGGCGTCAACTACGGAATCCATATCCTCCCTGCTTCCCAGAAGCGGTCCCGGCCCGTTCATGACAAGCATCTCCTCTACCACGCGTTCACAATCGGGACACGCCAGATCGTCCCGGTACCTTCGCAGCCGGGCGGAAGGATACATCTCTTTGTATACGTCCAGATCCAGTATATGATCGGTCCACGGTTCGCTGTGAAGCCCGGTCCGAATATATCCGCTGAGGCCCACGCCTTCAGCCCGAACTGCTTTCAAAAACTTGCTGCGGTCAATGTTGTCAAACGCTCGCTTGTCGTATCTCATGGCATATTTATAGTGAGCCCCGCTTCCGGTGCCTTCATACAGCTTTTGCGGGATAATGCCGGGGATATCTTTGATTTTAGACGTGAGATATCGGGCGTTCTCCTCCCGCTTCTCGAACCGGTCCACAATACCGGGCAACTGTCCCATCAGCACCGCCCCTTCAAACTCATTCATCCGGTACTTAGTCCCGATAACCGAGTTGGATCCCTGTTTGTCCGCCCCACGGTTGTGAACAGCGTAACACCGGTCTATCAGCTCTTTATCGTGACCTACGATCATCCCCCCCTCCCCACATGCCACCTGCTTGCTGGCCTGAAAACTGAAACATCCCAAATCGCCGATGGTCCCCAGTTTTTGCCCCTTGTATTCCGCGAGATGAGCCTGACAGGCATCTTCGATCACTTTCAGATCATTTTGCGCGGCAATATCCATAATACGATCCATATCACACGGGTAGCCCATAATATGCACCGGCATGATGGCCTTGGTTCGTTCATTGACCTTCCGTTCGATGTCATCGGGGTCCATCTGAAACGACTCCCGGTCCAGGTCGGCCATCACCGGAAGGGCGCGACTCATCAGGATAGACGCAATCGTTCCCATATCCGTATAGGGCGAGGTAATAACTTCATCGCCCGGACCGATGCCCAAGGCCTCCACACACGTACTGAGCGCCTGGGTTCCCGAACCGGTAGCCACCGCATATTCCATACCCATCAGTTTTGGATACTCTTTTTCAAAGGTTGCGACCTTCCCGGTTGACGACTGAATTCTCGACCAAATCCCACTTGAGGTGGTATCCACCACATTTTTTACCACGTCGGCATCCACATAGGGCCAGTCCGGCCAGCTCATCCCTTTTCGGACGGGCTCCCCGCCAAGAACGGCTAATTCTCCGCCACGGCCCGACGTATTTCCCAGTGCCGGAAAGGAGGGCGAGGCTACGAAGGCGAGTGAACCGGTTGCTGCTGTTGCGAGAAACTGTTTACGGGAAAATTTTTGGGAATCCATGACCAAGAAATTATTAATTTATTAGGGTTACGAGTGCCATGTATATCCTATCGGGCTTATTTCTTTTTAAAAATTAGCCATTCTATACCTGGTCATTCAATATAAGGAGAGTCGGATAGATCTCCAGACTACTCAAATTTTTTGAAAAAAAATAACCCAGTCATTGACAGGCAGACCGATTATACCAAGCAATCAGAGTCGCCGTGAAAATTGCCTGAACGCTGCTGGTTTTAGCTGGCCAGGTTAACATTGCCAAACGTAGTTCGCCTATACAATGGTCGTGCCGTAGCGGGGACCATAGGCGCGGCAGGCGCGGTAGTCGGCGCTCTCCAGCTCTTTGGTCCCGAAGGCCGCCCAGGAAGAGGGACGAAAGATGCGCTTCTTAGGCACATTGTGCATGGAAACAGGAATACGAAGCAGCGACGCCAGCGTGATAAACCCATCACCCACATGGCCGTGGCACAAAACCCCGTGGTTGGAACCCCAGTTGTTCATCACCGAGTACACGTCGCTGAATTCATCCCGGCCCGTTAGCCGCGGCGCAAACCAGGTCGTAGGCCAGGTGGGATCGGTCCGCCGGTTCAGGGTCCGGTGAACCTCTTCCGGCAGCTCTGCCGTGTGTCCCTCGGCAATTTGTAACACGGGTCCCTGCCCCTTGATGATATTAATGCGGGTCATGGTCACCGGCATGCCTCCCCTGGTCAAAAACTGGGAGGAAAACCCGCCCCCTCTGAAATATTCCAGGTTGGCGGGACACCAGCGCGTGGCCTCGAGGCAGGCTTCTGCTTCGTCCGGATGAATATTCCAATACGGCTTCATCACCGGATTTCCCTCGCGGTTTTGCCGGCCGGTGCCGTCCAAAGAGGCGGACCCGGAGTTGAGGAAATGGATAATTCCGTTAGCTGCTCTGCCGTTCAGGGTATGTCCCGTCACCCGCTTGACCGACTCCGGACTCCAGTACGTGCGGATGTCCCCGAAAACCTGGGCCCTGTTGGTCAGCTGGTGGCCAAGCAACATGCAAACTGCATTCAGGGTGTCATTTTCGGTAGCTACCACATAGGGCTCCCTGATCCCGTTCCAGTCGAAGGAAGAGTTCAGGATCGCTTCCGGGAAGTCCCCGTTGGGAAAATGATCGGTCCACTGCCGCTGTCCCTGAAAGCCCGAAGCGATAGCATTATGTCCCAATGCCTCCTCTCCGTATCCTGTCTCCTCCAGTTTGGGGTTGCCCACCATGAGATCCCGGATGATAAGCGTCATCTTTACTACCGTCTCCCAGTTTTGATCCTTCTCCCGGCGGCTGAGCTGCTTTTCCTCCGGATTGATATCCTCGCCTTCCCGGCAGTATTCCTCCACCCATTGCATTGCACGTTCAAATTCCTCCCCGTCATAGATCTGCTCCTCCAGGCGCCGGGTCAGTTCCGACATATCGACCGCCTCGCAACGCATGCCCAGGTACTCCTCAAAAAAGTCCTCCTGTATCATAGACCCGGCAATGCCCATCGATACCGAACCGATAGACAGGTATGATTTGCCGCGTATCCGGGCCACGCTCAGACCCGCCCTCACAAAACGCAACAGCTTTTCCTGCACATCCCCGGGGATGGTCTCCTCCCCGGCATCCTGCACCTCGCTGCCGTATATACCGAATACCGGCAGTCCCTTCTGCTCGTGGGCCGCCTTGGTGGCCGCCAGGTACACCGCACCCGGACGTTCACTCCCGTTGAAGCCCCAGATCGCTTTTGGATACCACGGGTGCATATCCATCGTCTCTGCCCCATAGCACCAGCACGGGGTTACGGTCAGTGACAGCCCGACCCCTCTGCGTTCAAATTTTTCAGCCGCACGCGCTGCTTCGGCTGCTCCGCCGATGCAGGTGTCGGCGATCACGCACTCCACCGGCGCCCCGTGTGGGTGGCGTAGGTTATCGGTGATAAATGCCGCTGCCCGGCGGGCCATATCCATAGTTTGAGCTTCCAGCGATTCACGTACCCCCTGCCGGCGACCGTCGATGACCGGCCGGACTCCCACCTTTGGGACACGTCCGATTACGCGCGGTTGATCCTGGGGAGTTGCGGGCTTGAACATCTGCTTGTTATTCATAATGATAGCTAATCGGTTTTCTTTCTTGCTTTAGGATCTAACGAACGATTAATTCGGTAAAGGAAAGGCATGACAGCCTACTGACTTCTCAGTCAACTCCTTCCATACCTGTGTCAGGTTCATTTAGCTACATATAACGGTTCATCAATACCCAACTCTTTACGTATCTCCTCAACCGCTACAAAAAGACTATCCATTATTCTTTCCTCTTCGTACGTTAGATTTTCCTGGCTTATTCGCAACTCTAATTTTATCGGTATTCCTCTTTTTCGCAAAAAAGCTTTCGCCATCAACGGATATTTATTCCGGGTAATCCCATCCAGAAGGGTTAACATTCTCTGCAAGTAATTGATACTGGATTCTCTGCTCCCGTTTCTGAAATGTTCACATAGGTAGGAATACAATTCCGGGTAAAAATTTGCGGATATGGGTGATAACCCGTCCCCTCCCAGTTGTAACGATTCATAAGCGGTCGGCGTATTTGCGTTATAAAAATTCAGGTTTGAATTACGAGTCAGCTCAATTTTTTCTTTAATATCGTTAATATTACAGGAGGTGTCCTTGTGATAATAAAATCGGCCGGAGTCAACCAGCCACTGCATGACAGATGGACTTATCAAACGCTTGTAGGGTGTGGGACACTCGTAAATACCCAAACGAATTTCGCCGGTAGCCTCAGAAATTTGATCGAGCCTCGTCAACAGTATTTCATCCTCTTCCTCTTTTTTAGCCAAAAGACTGGTCACCAGGACCACAGCTTCCACCCCTTTATCGGACATTTTTTTAATAAATTCAACCTGTTCCCTGATGCTTCCTCCAAAGGTGCCGGTAGAAATGACGGGGACCCGCTCCTCCACATGATTGACGACCCTCTCGGTTAATTGCAAGCGCTCTTCAGGCGTCAGGTAATACATTTCACTCGACAGGCAGTTCACAAAAAGCCCCGAGGAACCGGAGTCAAGATAAAAATCGGTAAGGATTTCCAGTGCTTTATAATCAATGGTTTGATCCTCATTGAAGGGCGTAATCATTACGGGCCAGAGTCCCTTTGGCAAGGATCCAATATTATTTAGTGACATGTTCGGTTTTATTTGATTCAGAGCTTTTTTTGAAATATGAAAAAAGAAATCCAACCAGAAAGATGGCGGTGGTACCCAATACAATAGTTAAATAGGAATGGATCTGATACCCCAGCGTTTCCTCCAGCTGGAAAAGTTTGGAAAGGCTTAACCAGGCGATGACTAATATTCCCACCAAGACACCCGCTATAGCCCCAAGCGTATTTTGGGTATGGGTAAAAATGCCAAGCAGAAAAAGACCAAGCATGCCCCCGCTGAAAATAGAAGAAAGTTTCCACCAGGCATCCAGTGCACTCGTTACATTGATGAGCGACAAGCCTATACAAATTCCGATGATTCCAATTAAAAAAGAGGATGTATACAATACCCGCATGGAGTCTTTTTCTGTGGCCACTCGCTTAAAGTGACGTTCATAGTAGTCGGTCAGAAACACCGTTGCTGAACTGTTTAAACTGGTGGAGATGGTACTCATACCCGCAGCAAATATGGAGGCAATAAGCAGACCGGTAATCCCGGCCGGTAATTCCCGGACAATAAAATATGGAAAAACACGATCGCTCTGATTGGGGTCCATCAGTTCGGCGGGCAGTTGTGCCGCAGAGGTAGTGTAAAAAACAAAGAGCGCTGTCCCGATAAACAAAAACAACATGGAAACGGGGATATACAGCAAGCCCCCGTATAGTGCTGAGCGTTTGGCTTCCCTGTCTGACCGGGCCGCTACATACCGCTGTACATAGTTCTGATCAATGCCGTAGTTCTGCAGGTTTATGAATATGCCATATACAAAAACGACCCAAAATGTGGATTCATAAATATTCAAATCAAAACTGCCCAGGCTGAACTTATCCTGCTCTAAGGCAATAGTAAACAGCTGTTCAGGACCACCGGGCAGATCAAGCAGGATATATCCCGTACAAAACAGGGCGCCGGCTATTAAAATAATCCCCTGGATGGCGTCGGTCCACACGACCGCCTGGATACCCCCCAAAACAGAATAGACAATAACGGTTAAACCCGTCACAATGATGATCGTGGCGATATCCCATCCGAATATTGCTTCTATAGCCAGCGCCAGCAAGTACAAAATAATCCCTATGCGCATTAACTGGGTAAGAAGGTAGCAGGTGGACACATAAATTCGAGCCCAGGAACCAAATCTATTTTCCAGATACGTATAGGCCGAAGGACTGTTGACTTTGCGATAATGAGGCACAAATATTTTTACGGCAACGATCATCGCAACAGGAATGGAAAGGCTAAAGACAAAGGCGTTCCAATTAGTCATAAAAGCCTGTCCGGGAAGAGCAAGATAGCTGATACTGCTCACAAAAGTGGCAAAAATAGACATTCCTATGACCCAGCCCGGTATAGTATTGTCACCGAGAGTAAATGCGGAGGACGTTTTGTTCTGCCGATAAAAAGAGCTCCCAAAAATGGTGATGCCGATCAAATAGACAAAAAATATAATTACATCAATACTTGTCATATTTATATAACCCCAAAAGAAAACAGGAAACGTTCAGTTAATCCGTGTTATTGTTACGAATGCTAACCCACTGATTACTACAGATAAAAAACCTACCGTTAATTACCTAATCAACTGTGAGAAAAGCCATGTGAAAATTATCTGATACTTAAAGTATTTTAACTGCTTGCGGGCGGCACTTCCCGATTTTAACAATTAAATTGCTGTTTTTCATCACGGTTAAAATTCTTTCATCAATTATTACAACCTGCCCTCTGTTTTCCCGGTATCGGATCGTCCGAATATATGCCTTAATTGTCAGGTTTATATCCCCGATATATTCAAAAATATATTAGACCTTAACATTTAATTAATTTGACTTATTGTTAATTTTATTTTAATTATCAGGCATAACGGGTTCATAAACTTATAAATATTACCTTATAATTAAAGTATATTCACATTTTGACGTTTTAAAAGAATCCTAAAAATAAAATCCCCGCGTACTTATGGATTTTTTTGTTGAGAAGATACTGGTTCCCGATAAAAACTCTTTTCTTGTCAGAGAACATGAGTTAGGTTCACATACCTCAAAAATTCATTCTCATGGCAACTATGAATTGAATTTTATAAAGCGCGGATGGGGCAGACGATATGTCGGAGATAATATTTCCAGTTTTCAGGCAGGTGATCTGGTCTTAATGGGACCCAATATTCCCCACTGCTGGGAAGTAAAGGGAACTTATCAGGAAAAACATCCCAAGTGTATTGTCATTCATTTCCAGGAAGAATTTTTGGGATCTGAGTTTATAAATACCCCGGAGCTAAAGCCGGTACTTGAACTCCTGCGAGACTCTTCCCAGGGACTTCGATTTAAGGGGCCTCAAATTATTGATGTCAGGGATCGCCTGGAAAAAATGTTACAGCTGGACGGACTGAATAGCCTGATCAGGCTTTTAGAGGTATTCGGCCTGCTCCTCGAATTTGAAGAATACACGTACCTGTCAACACCCGGATATATTAAACAAGCCAATCAATCGGACTTCAATAAGATTAATAAAATATATGAGTATATTTTTGTGAACTTTCAGGAAGATATTACCCTCGAAGAAGTAGCTGAATTAGTCAATATCACTCCGGGAGCATTTTGCCGGTATTTTAAGAATAAAACGGGAAAAACTCTTTTTAGCTTCTTAAAAGAAGTACGCATAGGTTACGCTTGCAAATTGCTTAACGTTACCAACAAAACGGTAACCGAAATATGCTATGAAAGCGGATACAATACCCTGGCCCATTTCAATACCCAGTTTAAAGAAGTAAAGGGTACGACGCCCGGAAAGTACAGAAAAAGATCCCAGAAAGTGGTCGCCGCCTCTTGAGCAGTTATCAGTTATAAAAAGCTGCTGGTTTCTTAATTTCCCGGCCAAAATTATTTGAGCTGACATTGCTGACCTTTATACCTGTTACATTCAACCATTCTACTTTTTACCCCCCTGTTGTAGTATTTAGCAGGACCAGTACTGGGAGATTTTATCTCTCAGGAAGGTGACGCTCCGCCGCAGCTGCTCCATCCCGTCCACCCCGTCTTCGATGCTGATCCAGCCGTCAAATCCTGCGCTTTTCAGCTCCCTGAATATGGCATCGTAGTCATTCAGTCCCTGCCCGATCTCCCCGTGGCTGAGCCGCCGGGCGTAGCCCCGGGCTCCTGCTTCCTCCCGGCGCAGATCCTCCAGCGTGCCCTCCGTCAGCTGCCGGTCGCTGGCATGCATAGTCACCACGCGGTCTGATACGCGACCGAGAAGCTCAAGGGGATCGTCCCCGGCCAGGTAGGCGTTGCTGGGATCGTAGTTGACTCCGAAATTCGGATGATGAATTTGATCTACCAGCCGGCAAAACACGTCCATCTGCTGGGCAAATTCAGGATATTCCCAGAAATCATCTTTGTAGTGATTTTCCAGGATCAGGGTAATATCACGCTCGGCGGCATACGGCAGACATGCCCGTATGCTTTCAGCGGCAAAGATGAGTCCCTCTTCGATAGACAACCCCGGCCGTCGCTGTCCCGACAGGACCCGGCAGTAGGACCCCCCCAAGGCGTGGATCATATCGATCCACTGCTTCTGCTTTTGAATCTCCTTCGCCCGGAAGTCCGGATCCCGGTGGGTAAAATCGGGTGAACAGCACATCATGGGAATGGTTTTTCCGTGCGCTTCGACCTGGCGGCGAAACCGGGACCAATTGGAACGGTCCTCCATCTCCAGAAAGCCGGCATACCACTCCAGCCCGTCAATATCCAGCTGCACCGCTATTTCGATCCATTCGGAAACGGTCATGGTTCCGTCCCGGCAAAGTTGGGACATAAACGCTTTGGGAAATACAGCTAATTTGGGCATGAGTTAATAATTAGTAATGAATTATTAGCAGAAAGTATAACGTAGAACGAGTCCGAAGGATAATAGTCCCTGGAATATTATTTTTCATTTCCTCATTTATAATTTTTCATTCCACTCAAATGCCTTCACCCATAACTTGCCTGGTTTATTACAGGAGAAGAACTATTCCGTATTTCTTACCCCGAATGTTCGGGGCTGCGAAATGGTTCGTGGCTGTGTTGAATCTTCTCAATCTCCGAGAGTGAACCATACAGGCTAGCCCTTACCTTTCCCGGAAACGGTACTTTCATCTTTGGGGACGTTGCGGCCGATATACGGGTACTGCTCAATCTCCACGACCTGTCCGGAGACCGGACCGCTCTCATCGCTCAGCCAGTAGAGGGCCGCCGCGGCAATCTCTTCGGGACGCAGAAGGCGTCCGGCCGGGGCATAGGCGGCGGGAATTTCTTCCTGCCAACCCTCAACCATTCCCTGCTCGCTTTTTCGGACGGCCTCGTTCCTGGTAAGCACCCAGCCCGGATTGATCTGGTTCACCCGCACGCCCTCCTCCCGCAGCAGTACGTCCCCCAGGTTACGGGTCATTGTCATCAAGGCCCCCTTCGACATGCTATAGGCCAGCAAGTCGGGCTCCCCGCTGTAGGCATTGACCGATCCTATGTTGAGCACGCATCCCTGTCGCTTGCGAAGCTGCGGCAGGGCGGCCTTGATGAGGGCAAGCGGGCCGGCCGCGTTCACATCAAATACGCGGTGCAGGTGATCTTTATCGGTGGTATGAATGTTTGAGGTTACAATCATCGCGGCGTTGTTGACCACCGCGTCCAGGCGACCAAAAGCCTGCAGGGCGCTGTCAACAAGGGCTTTCGGGGTGTCCGGGTCACTTATATCACCGATATGCAGGGCGGCCTTGCCGCTCCCCAGTTCGGCCACAACGGCCTCCCCGTCCCCGCGACTGCGTCCGTTGACAATGACTTTTGCGCCCTCGGCTACGCACCGGGTGGCAATCGCTTTGCCGATACCGGTGGTGCTCCCTGTAACGATAATAACCTTATCCTCTAATCGCATAGTCCTTGTTTCCTGTATCCTATTCCGGTTTAAGAATGCTTTTGACAATGGCTCCACTGTGCATCTTTTCGAAGGCGGTATGCCATTCGCTAATCGGCCATATTCCGCCGACGATCGGCTCCACATCCAGCTGGCCGCTGTCCATCAGGGCCAGCACCCGCTCCCACACCGGCCAGTTGTGGCTGAAACTCCCCTGGAGAGTCACGTTTTTCTGCACCAGGGGGTCCAGCGAATAGCCCAGGGGCTGCGGGCCCCATCCCACCTTGGTGATCTTACCATTGGGTCGGACCAGCTCCAGGGCTGCCTTGAGGGCACCGCTGACCCCGGTCGCATCGACCACGCAGTCGGCGCCGAGTCCGTCATATTCCTTCGCCCAGGCGGACGCATCCTTATCGCCGGTGATGGATTCACAGTCGTAGCGGCGCGAGATCTCCAGGCGATGCCGGTCGGCTTCCAGTCCCACCACGGCGACCTGCGCGCCGCCGATCCGGGCGATCGCCGCACACATCAGGCCGATGGTTCCCGGTCCCAGCACCAACACGCGATCCCCGGGCCTGATGCCGGTATTTTCCACCACGGCGTTATAGGCCACGCTGCAGGGCTCGGTCAGGCAAGCGTGTTCGAACGGAATTCCCGGCGGCACCAGATGCAGGCAGCGTGCGGGCACCCGCACGTAGCGGGTCATCGCCCCGTCAACCCCGTAACCAAAACCTTTTCGGGTGGGATCGAGGTTGTACAGTCCCTGACGGCTCATCGGATTGCCCCGGTCAATGATCGCAGCCGTCTCGCTGACCACCCGGTCGCCTTCCTGCCACTCCTCCACCTCATCCCCGATCGCTGCGACGTGGCCTGCGAATTCATGGCCCAGCACCACCGGGTAGTTCACCGGCCAGCTGTGGTCGGCCGTCCACTGGTGCAGGTCGCTTCCGCACACTCCGACGTGGGACACGTCCAGCAGGACATCCTCCCCGCCTATGGATGGCTGATCGACTTCACGAAGTTCAACGGCCCCTTTTTCCGGGGCATAATTAACAACAGCTGCTGATTTCATGGGAAAGTTTGTTTATAGTATAATTATAGTAGATAGCTAAACCCCTGGTATTCCGTCATCATATTTAAGCTCAGGCCTTACCAACTCCCCGCCATAAGATTTCTTCAACCCGGGTGGCCGGGGGACTGCCGATCCGCCTCTCCCGTTCCATAACCGTGCACTTTCTCGCAAATCAGCCGAAGCGAGTCTTCCAGGTCCCCCTCGGCGGTCTTAAAAGCCTCCGCGTCGATCGTCAGAGGCGCCCCCAGTACCACAAGGGGCGCGCCCAGGGCGGGACACCGGACCGCCTGCTCGAGACTTAACCCTCCTACGGCCTGTACCGGGACCTCCACCGCGTCGACCACCTCCTGCAGCTGGTCCATGGGACTGGGTTTTCTCCGGCCCTGCGCGGCCAGCCCCCGGCGCTGGTCATAGCCGATATGATGGATCACATAATCGCAGCCCAGAGCCTCCAGGCGCTCCGCTCCGGCCACCATATCCGGACATCCCAGGTTATCACCCATCACCTTTACCCCAAAATCCCGGCCGGCTTCCACCACGCACTTGATCGTTTCCTCATGCGCCCGGGCCATAACTACGACATGCGTGGCTCCCGCCCGGGCCATCATCTCCGCCTCCAGGTAGCCCCCGTCCATGGTTTTCAGGTCGGCCACAATAGGGGTATCCGGGAACGCCTCATGGAGTCGCCGAACCCCGTGGAGCCCCTCGGCCAGGATCAGCGGCGTGCCCGCCTCCAGCCAGTCCACGCCCGCCCGCTTGGCCATGGAGGCGGTTTCGAGAGCTTCATCAATGTTGGTCAGGTCCAAAGAAATCTGTACGGTCGGATTCATAAAATATTTCCAGATTATGTCAGGTGTGTAACACTTCAGGCTAATTCAATACTTTAGGCAGATGTATTTTAACATAAACAAACCGACCGGTAGGTGCCAGCTCCGATAATAATTCATCGTTTTTTACTTCTCAACCAGGGCCACTTTTACGTCCCTTTGCAGGAGAACCCACCAGCGGTTACTGTTATTGTACTTATTATCAAAACCCACCAGGGCTTCCCCCCTGCATTCCCCCTTCCGAACAGGAGCGGATCTATTTAAAAAACCGGACTCATATGCGGATTTCATCACACATTCCTCCCGGGTGAAGGGCTTCCAGCTGCCCTCCTCATAATACGCAAGCGTTGCATTGTCCCGACTGGCGACATCGTTTTCAAACTGCAGGACATAGGGATCCGCCGCGGCAGATGTTATATCCCAGCTTTTTGTCGCCGATTCCGGCAAGTCGTGGGGCTTCTTGGCCGAACCGTCAGGCTGACTCCCGTCAAGGCCGGGATCTTCTTCAATGTTTTTTTTCATCCCGTAGGCACTGCTATACATGCCGGTCTGTACCTGCGTGCCGCTCACAATAAGGATATCAGACAGGGTTTCCGCTGTCCGGGGCGACCAGCTGAGCGTCATGTGTTCTTTCAAATCGATGGTGGTCGCCGGTACTTCCACCTGTTGCCCGTTACCAGCGGGAACAAGCCTCCGGCCGCTGTTGAGATTAGGGGTCCATGGTTGATGATACTGAAACAGGTACTGGTAGGCCAGCCGCATCAGATCCATCTGACTTTCTGCGCGGCTGAATCCCTGGCGCCAGCTCAAGGTCTGTGGAGTACTTTCAACGCGGTTGAACGTATTATTGACGCCGTCCACTATTTTTGCCGCAGAGCCCCCGGGAGCGCGACAATCACTGGTTCGATAAAACACATCGTGACGCAA
Organism: Fodinibius roseus; assembly: GCF_900129315.1. Classification (GTDB taxonomy): domain Bacteria; phylum Bacteroidota; class Rhodothermia; order Balneolales; family Balneolaceae; genus Fodinibius; species Fodinibius roseus. The sequence continues at coordinate 128,397 of NZ_FQUS01000005.1, read as the reverse complement.
CACCGGACGCGTACCCGCAGGGATGGAATTCGGGTATACAATACGCTCGCATCGATCCGTCGTCCTTGAAAACCGGTCCATCAATACCCAGATCGGATTTTCAAGCTCCTTTTTTCCCTCCCTATTGCTGCTAATGGTATGAGAAGTGAAATACGCTTCAAAATCAACCTGAGTACGGTCAAAAGACAACACGGAGGCGTTAACATCATACGCTTCAGATCCCTTCTCACGGGTATTCATCTTCTGCTGAAGAATTGCCTGAACCTTTTCTCGTTCCCCGTACCGGAATTCGTACCCTTTGTAGGATGCATTACCGGCAACAATCTGAGTATACTGGGGCAACCGGTAGTTCCGGTCCGAGGTTCTCCAGGATGAGGGGTTTACATGAACAGGCGCTGAAATAACGGAGCGCTGGTACATGTGTTCGTGTCCCTGTACCCATATCACATCATGCCTCGAAAAGAACGACCTGATTTCATCCCACTGCTCCATCAGAAGATGGTCTCCCCTGGTTCCCTCGACAATCATCTCCCGGGTTTCCCCGTACTTTGCGCCGATGAGTCCGTCGTGACTCGCAATAACGATATGGTCCACTTCATCCACGCGGTTATCCACCACCTCCTTAATCCATTGAAAAGCAATGGGCAGGTTGTAGTACCGCAGCAAAACAATCAGCACGTTTTCTCTCACCACATAGTAGTTCTGGTATTGTGCGCCGGCCATGTGAACCGCATCCTCCGGGATATACTCTTTCATATACTCAATCCATTCGACCGCGTAGGCATAACTGGTTTCATGGTTTCCCATTAGGGGAAGAAACTCTATGCCCTCCTTCCGGTATTGTTCCGCAACGCTGGTCCACTGGTCAAACTCAGCGGTTGTCCCGTGATTGGTCAGGTCACCGACCGGGATAACGATATCCACGCCCGACGCCTGAAGCTTGTCCAGCACCGCCTTCATGGGATGTATCGAAACCGCATCGCCGTCTCCCTGCGTGTCCGGCAACAATCCGATACTTACAGAATCGTAGCGATCACTGCGTTTATCACCACCTCTTTCGGCCCGACAGCCGGTGAAAGTCAGATATAAACATATATATAAGAGATTTAAAATAACGCATACCGCTCGTGTTCGACCGCTGGCCACATATACCCTATTAATATTAGAAGCTGGTACTCGCATTTATTTTAACAAAAATTCTCTACTCATTCGCCACCAGGATGGCAACCAGTCAATATCAACAACTCCTGCGGCTATATGCCTGCATGGTTACGCTTCTTTAAGAGCCGCATGATACCTGTACAACAACAGGTATCATGCGTGCGGGATACCCGGACCTCCGCAGCCGCACCATCGCCTGACCCAAGCGGGATCTCGAGACTTCAGGTTTCCCAACGTCCCTTTCATGATACTACTTGAATACAACGAATCAAAAGATCAAAATCTCTACCAGGATGGATGTTCGGTGTCTTGCAGGAGCCATGGCTTGGACCAGGAGCTGTTCTTTCCGACGTTGGCATATTCTGTTTCTTCCAGCCGTTCAACGGCGGTGTCGGCGTTTGAACTGTTGGTATCCAGTTCATTATTTCCATACATAAATCTCAGGGGTGGTACGGGACGCACGGCGGCGGGACCTGCTTTCAGTTCAGGATAGCCGGTTCTGCGCCAGTCGAACCACGATTCCGTGGCGATTGTAAAAGAGCTGATCCATTTTTGTTCCATGATCTGCTCTAATGTCCCCTCATAGGAGACTCCCTCCGTCGCAATATAGTCCTCATATCTATCGCCAACTCCCCAGATATTGAGCGCCTGCTGGATCGCGTCGTTATAATGCTCTTCGGCATTCGCACTGATCCAGCCTTTGAAGGCCGCTTCCGCGAGAATAAAATGCACTTCAGCCGCAGTCATAACCCTGGATTGAACCAACTCGTGACTTGTTTGCCTGAAAATGTCACCCAGCTGGGAGACATGCTGATTTTGCACCTGCTGACCCGGAGTTGGATTGCCGTTATATGCCGTAGGCTCCAATAAAGCCGTTGGCAAACCGACATATTCGCTTGTATCGTACTCGGTATCTGCAAGTTCCGGGTTAAAATGTCTTGTAAACTCGTTGCCCGCATTAACCTCCGCATAATACTCTTCTTCGGTCATGGATACGATATCAGTTGGCTCTCCATTCCTACGGATTGTAGGCTCCACAGCAACCTCCAGAGAGGTATCCTCGACCCATTGTACATGAACAGGGGCAAACCAGACCTCCAGCCGGGGATCGCTATAGGCCGTTAATTTATCGAGCAGGGTATTCGCCGGTCTTCTTCTCCGGAAGTTACTGGCATCCGTGCCCGTAGCTGCCGTTATCCAGGGATCAGCGTCATTATACGGTATACTCACGTCATCACTTACACTTCCCAGATATATTCCGCTTTGATAGACTTCCCGGATATTATCCCGGGCGAGATCGGGAAGCTTTTCCGATATCCTCAGGGAATATCGCAGGATCAGGGAATGGGCAAACTTGTGCCATTTTTCCATATTACCTCCAAAAAAGAGGTCCGCATCCGTATTCCCCAATGCGGCTCCGGAATCAAACAGCGACGCTGCCTCTTTGAGGTCTTCGATCACTCCGAGATAAATGTCTTCCTGGCTGTCAAATACAGGTGTTAAAACGGGATCATCATCACTAACTTTTAAAGCCTCTGAGTATGGTGCATCGCCCCAGAGGTCCGTTATATGACCAAATATCAGGCTTTTCATGGTCAAAGAGATAGCCTGCAGAGCTTCCTGTTCCTGCTCTACAGATTTTTCATACACGAACTGATTATTACGAAGCATGTTATAGTAATTATCCCAGTCCCTGGGTTCCCAGTCATAGTCGTTATACTCCTCATTCCAGGCATCTTCCTGCATATGCTGAACGACCCCTGCAATATGCCCCTCTCCGAGCTCGGTATACTCGCGCGCAAAATCACGCATTAAGTTCGGGAGCAGCAGGCTGGCATTCGCCGACTCCGGACTCACGCCATTCGGATTGATATTGGTTTTTGTCAGATCCTCATCACAGCTGACCAAAAAGCCTACTATGATAATCAGTACTAACCATTTGCTGTATGTACTTGTCATATTCATAATATTCTGGCTCCTTTTTAAAAGTTAATGTCTACGTTAAATCCCAGTGACATTGAGTGGGGAAGTACATTTTGCCATTCCAGTCCCTGCCTGAACATCATGTTTGTATCCCCCTGTGGAGAGGCCTGGGCCGTAAATGCTCGTTCAGGATCGATGCCTATACCTGCAGCCGTCCATAACAGCAGGTTTCTGGCATACACCGAAACACTCATACTTTCCACCACGGGTACCGAAGGGATATCGTATCCCAGAGTGATATCCCTCAATTTTACAAAGGACGCATCAAATGTAACCTGCTGGTTAAAGCTCCATGGATACAATGTTGATATCGGCCGGTAATTGGTTCCTTCTCCCCCGAGATGTTCCACATATTCCCCATCCACTTCCTGAACACCCGGAATGAATCCCCCGTCATAACCGGGAGCACCTTCATCGACATAATAACCGCCTGTTTCCTCGGTATATCCTCCGACTCTTGGAAAATTACCGTTTCGGGGGATAATATAGCGTTCAGGATCCGATTTCATGAGCTCGATCAATTCTTCCGTACCGTAGAGGCCGCCCGGTATCATATTGTCTATCTGTCTCTGCGACTTCCAGTCCGACTCGCCATAGCGATAGGTAAATGAGATGAAATCGCCGCCGATTCGCCAGTCTATATTGGCACTCAGCGTAAATCGCTTGTATGATACAGACGTCTGAGCTCCGACAATACCCCACGGATTAAAGTTTCCCACTTTAATGCGGTCGTCCGGATCAGACAGTTCCTGCCAATAGCCATTACTGCCGAGTATGGGCCAATTGTGATATTCTGAGGATGGATCATCCACTTTCGCATACCCGCTGCTGTACAGGTTGCCAATCTCTTCTCCTACTTCCGTATAGGCACCTCCTCCATTGGCGCCCCATAACTGCAGGCGGTCAATCTCATCATCGAGTTCCACTAACTTAGTACGGTTTCTGGTAAAGTTAACCTGGAAATCCCATATCCAGTCCTGTGTACGGACAGGAGTAGCTCCAAAACTGAGCTCCCAGCCTTTACTCTCAATGATACCTGCGTTAATCAATTTGCTGGTTGCGCCGGAAGAGGCCGGAGTATTTACATTCAAAATCTGGTTTTTGTTTTCAACCGTATAATAGGTTCCCTCGAATCTCAGCCGGTTATCAAAAAGGGCCAGGTCCATGCCCCCCTCCACAGATGTTGCAATTTCAGGCTTTAGATCGGGATTCAGCAAGGTCGTAGGCATTGATATGGACGGCAAGCCGAAACCCGGCAGGTTACCCACTCCCAGCGATGGCTCCAGCTGGTAGGGATCCGCATCATTCCCTACCTGAGCCCAGCCGCCTCTCAGTTTCAGCATGGAGACCTGATCCGGCAGCTGCAATGTCTCCTGGGCAAGCCAGCTGACGGATGCAGACGGATAGAAATAGGACCGGTTGTCGGCAGGCAGCGTACTGGACCAGTCGTTCCGTGCGGTCAGATCGAGGTAAAGCTGATCTTTAAACCCGATGGATCCCGTGGCATACAGACTGTAAATCTTTTTCTCGGAAGTGCTGTTGTTTACGGACAATACATCCGAAGGTATATTGGATATGCGATACAGGTTCGGAACTTCCAGGCCCCTGTTATTATTACTGGTTCCGGTATTCACCCTTGTCGAGGTTTCTATCATATAGTTTCCACCTCCGGAGACACTGAAATCAAAATCATTCAGTCTGGTTTCATAGGTGACAAGAAAATCGGTATTTATCTCTTCTCCACCGAGTTCATTGTAAAAGTATCCCCCCTGCTCCATCTCGGTATAACTCCAGGGTATCTTCGTTTCACGGGTTTCATCTCTGGAATTCAGCGAGAAACGGCCGAAAGCACTCAATCCGGTTAATATTTCCCAGTCAAGTCTTACACTCCCGTATATCCTATCCCGTTCAAAACCATTATTAATACCATAGGCCAGGAAATACGGATTGTCTTTACCCTGATCAAAGGATCGCTGCTGAATGCCTTCAAGACCCTCCTCCCAATACTGCTCCATATCCCGGATATCCGTATGAGGAATTGTATAGATGGCCTCAGCCGGATTGGCATCTCTGCTCGCAGTGGATGGCCGGTCATCGGAACCTGACCGGGAATAATTAATATTTACATCCAAACTTAAATTTGGCGAAATAGTTCTCGTATATTTCGAGGAAAACGTATTTCGCTTCAGGTTGGAATTCGGAATCATCCCGTTATGCATCATATTGTTAAATGAAAACCGATACACGGAGCCATCGGTGGATCCGCTCAGAGAAATATTGTTGGACGTGGTAAATCCGGTTTCCAGAAAATTCTTCATATTATCGGGATAAGAACGCAGTTCCATTGGTATGGGATTACCGTTTTCATCCAGCGGACTGTTCCACTGCACCGCCTCATTGCCAACGTCCAGTTCGGGCCCCGCCCAATAGTTCGAGCTCTCATCCAGAAGAGCATTCCGGTTACCTGTTGCATATCGATAATGGAAATCGAGAAACTCCATGGGTCTCTCAAAGACATTGCTGCTGCTGAAAGAGACTCTCTGGGGCTGACCCTCTTCTCCAGCCTTGGTAGTAATTAATACGACGCCGTTGGCCGCGCGGGATCCATAAAGAGCAGCAGCACTCGGACCTTTTAATACGGTCATATCTTCAATATCAGCGGGATTGAGATCACTGATGGCATTTCCATAGTCAACTTCATTGCCGTCTCCCATATTTGAAACATTGTTCAATCCGCTGGTCATCGGCACTCCATCTATTACATACAGGGGTTGGTTGTCGGTCGTAAGTGACGTTAATCCGCGGATCACCACACTGACCGAAGACCCCACTCCGCTGGTCTGGTTCAACGTCACCCCCGCGACTCTGCCGGCCAGTCCGCTGGTCACATTCTCAAGTGATGTAGTCGATATCTCATCTCCGGAGACTTCCTCCACCGAATAACCGAGGGATCTCGTCTCTCTGGAAATTCCCAGTGCTGTGACCACCACTTCATCCAGTGCTTCTGCGGATGGTGTGAGCTCAATATTTATTTCGGAACGACCTTCTATCGGAATCTCCCGGGTCTCAAAACCGACAAAGGAGAAGATCAACGTATCGGCAAGTGATGCGACTTCAAGCGAATAGGCACCGTTTGAATCGCTGGCCGTACCTGTGGTCGTCCCTTTCACGCTAATATTAACACCCGGCAGTGGTTCACCATTAGAAGCATCCGTGATGATTCCGTTTACCGTTTCAGCCGGTCCTGTCTGTTGAGCCCTGGCAGTTGATACTTGATAAAACAAACAAACGACTATAGCCATCAAAAAATTGGCTATCGTAAAAACTGCTTTCCCTGAACAAACACTTTTTTGATATCTGTCTCTTTTTTTCATAATCCGATCGTTTTATATCTTGCTATTGTCTTAATATTCTGATCCAGAAAATGAGCATTAACTGTTAGGTGCTTTTGACGCAACGGTTATATATAACTTAAACGTCAGCGGAATGACTACTGGAAAATTCCCGGTCTTCTAAACTATTTTAACACCGGCCATCAGGAGGGATGAAAGCCTTGCTGAACCCCATCGTTTCCCCGAGTTAACGGACGACGCCTCAAAAACTATTGCTGTTTTCTCCAGATGGGATCCCCCGTATACTCTTCCCCGATCGGATAGCGCTCATCAGGTTCATGGGCCGTTTCCATAATCTCATCAATGTTGCGTACGATATCCGGGTATTGGTCTGCTACGTTATTTTTCTCTTTGATGTCTTTCCCCAGGTGATACAACTGGATTTCACCTTCCTCTCCCAGGCGTATTCCTTTCCACGCTCCCATGCGAACGGCCTGGTCATACCTGACCCGGGTATGCCCGTAATCCCAATACAGATAGTTACGGGGCTCTTTGATTGTATCTCCGGCAAGCGCTCCAAGTACTGATATTCCATCAATATTGCGGGGGGCTCGCAACCCCGGCCAACTCTGCGAAAGTCGGCATCATATCCTGAAATGATATCACTTCCTTACTAACCCTGCCTGCAGGCACGGTGCCCGTCCATCTTGCAATAAAGGGCACCCGGATTCCTCCCTCCGTCAGATTTCGTTTATAGCCCCGGAGCGGACCATTCGTATCAAACTCTTTCCAAATGGTACGGTGACCTCCATTATCGCTGGTGAATATAATCAATGTCTTTTTCCCGAGTCCCAGCTCGTCAACAAGTTCAACAATGCGACCGACATCCCGGTCAAGCATATGGACCATCGCCGCATATTTCCTGGCACTTTCCGGCCAGTCTTTATCCGTGTAGGGAACCGTGGAAGGAACCGTGAGTCCATGTTCATCCTCGGACTCCGAGGAAAAATGAGGTAACGTAAAGGCTGCATATAAAAAGAATGGGTCATCCTTTGATTTTCGGATAAACTGCAACGCCTTGTTCGTCAAAATATCGTGACTGTAATGTTCTCTCAATACGGCATTTCCGGAAAGTTCAAGCCGCCGCTCATTATAGTCAAGGTAGTCGGTATAGTAGTAATGAGCATGATCCTGATTTAAATATCCCAGCCACATATCAAAGCCCTGGTTGGTCGCCCTCCCGACCGTGCCGGCATCACCCAGCGACCACTTGCCCACGCCACCGGTACGATAACCGGCGTCTTGCAGCACTTCCGCAACCGTGGTATCTTCTTTCTGCAAGTACGTGTGGTAGTGGGGAATATTATCGCGGGCGGCGGTGTGACCGTTATGCTGTCCGGTCATGAGCACGCTTCTCGAAGGCGTACAAGCGGGTCCCCCCGCATATGCCTGGGTAAAACGAATCCCTTCTCTCGCCAGTCGATCGATATGGGGCGTTTGTATCATCGACTGCCCATAGCTTCCCAGGTCCCCGTATCCAAGGTCATCCGCCATGATAAAAATAATATTCGGTTTTGATCCGGCCGGTGTATGCCGGGCCCGAATTTGGTCAGCATTGCCCAGAGATAACAATACCACTGTGAAACAAATGATAATATTATTTGGATGACTATACATTTTCCTAATCTTGTATCAGAGATCATCAAGTGATGGCCCGGCATCCCGAAAGGCAACCAATAAGAATGAAAATACCCGTTTCATAGTATTATTCATGATAAAATTCCAGCTCCGAAACCGGCTTCCTGACGTTGTCTGGACCGGTATATTCAAACCGCATATAACTATAGGGACGATCGGTATAATACTCAATCCGGAACGGATGCCTGCCCTGCTCAAGATAGATTTCCCGCCTGCCGTCAATTTCGCGACTTACAGGTAACTCCAATTCATCCGGATCCTCCAACTGTTATTGCAGGACATTCCCCTGCGGAGTTTTTTTCAGCGTGAATTCATCCGACTGTTCCCCGGTAGCCGTATAGCTTTTGAAGTTAAGCTGGTTATCCCGAATCGTTACTACCTGGTATAGCTGCGTATTTCCCCTTTGCTGCTGAATCCAGTTTTTCCCCTCCCCTATCTCGTACATTTTGGGTCCGCTCACCGATACCACATACATGATACCGGTGCGTCCGGGTCGCCGGGCTCCTTCGTCCAACATGCCCCGCCCGTAGGCGTGATCGTGACCCTGCAATACGATATCGACCCCGTGTTGTTCAATAAGCGACCGGTACGCGTCCCGAATCTGGGGATTGTCACGTGTCTCTTTCGTACTGTAAAAAGGCTGGTGCAGCGTCAATACGGTCCACTTTTTATCGGTATTTTTCAGCACCTTTTCCAGCCATTCTGCCTGAACCGACCGCAGGTGCTCGTCTTTTTCGCTCGTGGTGCCGTCCAGGGATATCACTCGAACCGCCGGATAATCGATATAATAGCAGGCCCCGTACAATTCCCCGTAGCCTTCCGGTCCGTTCCCGGGAAAGGTAAAATTCGTGCGCCACAACGGGGTAAGATCCGGGTATTCATACTCGTGATTCCCGGGCGTCATGATGGAGGGGATCATCCTGTGGATAAAATCGCCCGCCTCATACCAGTCCCTCCACTCCCGGTCGTTATACCCGCGATTGACCAAATCCCCGGCATACAGGAGAAAAGAAGCATCAGGCGCCGTGGCATAGGCCTGTCGTACGGTCCGTGACCACTGGCTTTTCAGATCATTCTGCGGGTCCCCAAGATAAATAAAGGTCAGGGCGGAGTCGGGGTGGGCTTCCGGCAGATCAAACTGGATCCACTCGCTCCAGCCCTTTGAATCACTTCCCACCCTGTACAGATATTCTTGCCCGGGCTGCAAATCCGAAATGTTAGTCCTAAAACTTTTATACACTGCAGTCGTACCTTTATAGTTTATCGTATCCAATCTGCTGTCAGCCTTTTGACGCCTGAAACCCGAAAGATCGTTTAGGGGATGCGGATGTGCGATGCCGAACTGGACAAAATTGTCTTGCACATCCAGGGCATTCCGCCAGGTTATTGCCACGCCGGTGTTCCCCGATTCCAGGGGATTGATCATAATCCGGCGGGGACTCGTGGTATCCTGCATCAATACGGCACTGCTGTGACATCCGTTTAAAAAGACTAACCCCAGAACCACTATTTTCATCACCATGAAAAGCCCGGAAAAACGCTGCCAGGAATTATCAGCACGTCGGAATAATCTCGGTCGCTCTGGCAATCGATTGCGATGACGGAAACATGTCATCGCCTTCATGTTCCGCGGGGAGCCATCCACACGCTGGCGCATCATGACAGGCAGTATTTTATATAGTTTTCTCACGTCGAATTTCATATTCTATTAATTCATGTTTTCGATTTCGACAGTAAACCGTTGTTGTTGTCCCGGTAACTCGCCGTGCGTGTTACTCACAATACCGGATAATAGTAGCAAAGCCAGGATAATGCCTGCAACCAGGCGAACCAGCACAGCATTAAATTTTCTATCGGAAGCAGCGAATGCAAACGGATCATGTACGTTCCGCCACTTCCATATCAAAGCTACAGCGGCAATATTCAAAAACGCCAAATCATCAGAGGTAAAATGGTACTGATATAACACGCCGGATTCAATAACTTGCAGAAGCTTATACCAGATCCACGTGGTGAAAAGGACCGCAACAACCTGGTTCGGGGAGCTTTGACCCGCCCATAATTTTCGGAACTGTACGCCAACAACTATCAGGGACAATACGCTAACACCCATAACCAGTCCCCATTGCGTGAGATAAAACGATGGCACTTCCGGTACCGATAGTTGTAATCCCAGCTCTGCAATCTCCTCATATGAAAATGTACTCACAATGGTCACAAGAGGGATAAACAGGAATAACAAGGCGATGGCCCAGCCGTGGGTTTTCAGCGTTGTCGATCGCATGTGGGGCCACTTTCGGTTGAATACCCCGGCAGCCATACCAAGTCCCCCAAAAAAGCCGATCGAATATTCCATAACATTCCACCAGTTAAAAGCAATACCGCTGGCGCTCCCCGTGACCTGCATAACGTTCCCGAAGGCGAAACCGAAGCCGGCCCCCAGCATCGTCGAAAACGCCACATACCAGGCATTCTTAAAATGATGTCGGTGCAGGTACCAGCCCAATGCGGCCGAAGCGCCCAGACAGGCCGCCCATAACTCGGATCGCGGCGGCGTCATATACCACTCCAACTGATAAATCAAATATCCCCAAACAATATAAGCCCCGGCCACCATCTGGGTAATCAGAGCGGGCCAGTTTGCTTTTTTATCTTTTGAGGTCTCCAGCACCAGTCCCGTCAAACCGCCGCCCAGAAAGCCGAACAACCCCCCGATCAAAAACAGACTCAGCAGCCCATATGAGACGTTCAGGAAATCAGTACTCTTTCCGTAACCCACCACTTGTCCGTAGCTGATCATGCCCGTCACTCCCCAGCCGACAGCCCCTATTGCCGCTATCGCCGGCCAGTTCTGCATCCAGTCTTTTCTTCCTGAAACCACTACCACTGAAAGAACCCCGATGGAACCGGCCCAGGCCGCCCCGAATTCATGTCCGAAACTCCCGCGAATAGCCCATGCTGTTCCCAGCGTCAGCATAACCATAAATATAGCCAGGCGTTTATCTTGCTTCGGTGTCAGCATTTTACTGGTTGTCGTCAGCTGTTTGTGCTTTAATTTGTTCTGTCGTACCCGACCAGAAAGCGACTCTCCGGCGCTGCCAGGTATACACGACGGCTACCGTGTCTCCCCGGGAAATAACAGAGGGATAGGAAAATTCATCCTCCGGATCTCCCGTTTCGATATCCAGTTTGTACGGCCAGCTCTCCCCGTTATCCTCCGAGACGGCCAGTGTCAGCGGTGCCCGGTCGCCCCAGTTCTCATCATCCGGGTTATAGGCCAGGACCAGGGTACCGTCCGGTAGCTTGGCCAGGTCGATACCGCTGTTGGGATTCGGCAGCGATGTCTCATAGAGCGGTGACCAGCTTTTCCCGTAATCTTCGGAATCGCTTCTGCCGATGACCCCGGCGGATGTTCGCACCAGCATATGAACATGACCCGGTTGCGACTCCCACAGCGTGGGCTGAATGGCACCCTTGCCCCGGAACTCGGAGGTATCTATGGGGATATAATCGCCGGCCGTCCAGCTTTCGCCGCTGTCGCTACTTCGGTCGACAAAAACCCGCCACCGGTCGCCCTCGTGTGAGGCCGGTGCCAGCCAGTCGCCATTCGAGAGCACAATCGGCTTATTTTTAACCGGTCCCCGTCCGCCTTTGTCTCCCGGAACCAGTTCCCGGGCCTTGCTCCATGTGTCTCCTCCATCGGAAGAGACCGTATACCAGGTCTCCCATTCGGGAATTTCTTTTCCCACTTTAAAGTACAAGATAATTTCTCCGCCGGGTGTTCTGAACAGCACCGGATTCCAGTGAGGATCCTCCCGTACCTTCACCAGTTCCCGGGGAGTTGACCAGTTCCCGGGATGTCCCCTGGAAATCCATATTCCTACGTCATCATGCTTTTCTTCGGTACCGCCGAACCAGGCAACGACAAATTCCTCCTCATTGAGGTTGGCAATGGTCGAAGCATGGGCCTGGTCAAAACCTTTACTTTTCTCAAACACAAAATCCTTTACCGGCAAATCACCGGTGGATTCTTGCCGGGATTCTGATGACTGGCAGCCGGCAAAGAGCAGTGCGCCGGCCATCCACATACAGCATAAAACGAGCCTGGAAATGTTGAAAAAAAGTCTGTTTGTCGTTAAAAGTGGGTATATCATCATGCTCTTTCTTTTTTATGTATGTTAAGAAACCCTTGCAGTACCGCCTGTCCCGGGTATTCGCGCTGCGGTCAGTTAAAATGAGACGCTCAACGGACGGCAGGTCAGCCTATTCGATGAGTTTTCAAAACTCTCGTCAATAATAAATGCTGTGTATCATATCCTATCACAGTCTTTATCAGCCTTATCCGACCCCTTAGCACAGCGGCCCCTGCCCGGCATTAAACTAATTGACCTTTTGCCGCCGCTCCATTGCTTCCCGCCATGTGGTCAGGATGATGTTTTCCTCCTCTAGGTATCGCTTCAACGCGGGATCCGTCATCGCCAGCAGATCGCCCTTGCGACGCAGCCCGGAGGAGGAAATATCCCCGAATATCTCCGACGGATCCGTACAGTGCATTATGACCATCGTCAGTCCGGGCTTCAATTCATCAATCGTCTCAATATATTTCTCCGTATGGAACCGCTGCAGCTGCTCGTCCGTAGGCTTTTTATCCCCCGGGTACTTCCAGCCGCTGACGTTATGAAGATCATCGAGTACCGGCAGTCCCATCGACCATATTTTTTTTCCCATTTCAGGCGCCTGATCCAGCAGATCGGGCGTAGGCACTTCCATCCCCTCTTTCCACTGTCCGCTTTCCTTCAGTTCGCGGATCGTTTCCTGCCGGTAGTCCTCCTTCAAAAATGACAGGTGTCCCCCGGGAAACATAACGGGAATATTGTAGTCCGCACCGACTCTGATATAACGCTCCAGGAACGCACGGTCCGCGAAGAGGGTCCCCATATGGGAATCCAGGTGCGTGGGACGAAATCCCATGGTGAGCGCCCGCTCGACCTGGGCTCTGATCTCTGCTTCAACCTCATCCGGCGAAGCGTGCTCAACGACCTGGTCGACCGACCCCCAGAAGCAGCCTTCTTTATCCACCAGTCCCGGCACCGCCGGCTTGCCCATTAGCGGTCCCCAGCGATAGTCATCCCATTCCGATGTAAGTGTCAGGTGCAATCCGGCATCGGATCGGGGATTTTCTTTAACATATTTTACGATGCCCGGCACCCAGGGACAGGGCATCATAATACTGAACGAGTTGGCTGCGCCGTTTTCGATGGCCTCCCGGGTACCCTTATTCGAATCCCAGGACATCCCGGCATCGTCTACATGCATAATCAACACTTTTGCGTCCCGGGGATATCCCAGTTTTTCAGCGTAGGTATCCTGCTGGGCCTGAAGAGGAGTGGAAGCCACTGCAAACAGCAGAAAGGTCAACATATACAAACATAGCAAATATCTCATAATCGTTTTTTTGATGTTCTGTATTTTATTTAAATAAGGTCCTTGAATCCAACGAAAAAATAAGTCAAACTTTTATGAATATTCTGTTCTTGTACAGGTAATATACCGGGATATAGCAGAGGAAACAGAAGAATAGCGCCCACAGGAAAGAGACGAGGTAGGGATTCAGTCCGACTCCCGTCCCCCCCGACATAAACAGCGACCGCAAGCTTGCGTCTCCCAGCCAGGCCGAGTGCGTCACCACGGGAAGGATACCCGAAATGACGTAAGCGGTAATCGCATTGGTTCCGAAAACCACGCCCGCAAACGTACCTTCGGATTTGTCCAGAATATCAATCCAGTAATAACAGGCCCCAAGCACCATGGAAGCAAGTCCGGAGGTATACAGCACAAATGAGCTCGTCCACAGGTGCTTGTTCAGCGGGAAGGCCCAGCCCCACATATTGCCCAGCACAAAGGCAAGGAGTCCTCCCACCATCAACGCGATAACTTTTCGCTCACTCGGCCGGTCACTCACAATGACATATCCGGCAATCATGCCCGTTATACCTGTAACAATAGCCGGCAGCGTACTGAGAATACCCTCGGGGTCCCACGTCCCCTGGTATAAACTGCCCGGAATGAAGGTATGATCGATCCACGCAGCAATATTCTTTCCGGGCTCAGCCAGCGACAGCCCCTGTTCCGGGTGGGGAATCAAGGCAATGATCAGCCAGTATGCGACCAGTAGGCCCCCGCCAATCCACCACTGCGTTCGCCGTGACGTATACAGGAACATCAGCGCACAGGCAAAGAATACAAGAGCAATCCGCTGCAGTACCCCCGGAATGCGGATATTCGCAAAGTCAAAGCCCGGAAATAAATTCAGAAACAATCCAAGCCCGAAAATAATGAGGCTCCGCTTTACGATTTTCGGTACCATCTCGCCCCGCTTTCTTCCCCTGGAAAGATACTTGGTGTACGCAAGGACTATGGAAACGCCTACGATGAAAATAAAAAAGGGGAAAATATAGTCCGTAGGCGTTATGCCGTTCCACTCGGCATGGGCGAGGGGACCAAAAACATACTCATGCGCCCCCGGGGTGTTGACAATAATCATGGCCCCTATGGTTATGCCGCGGAAAAAATCCAGGGAGATCAATCGTTTTGAAAGCGGTTTGTCAGTCATAGTTTAATGCTTTGCGTTGGTTACAGGAACAATGACATCCAGGTATCTGCCCATCCAGTACGGCAGCAAATACTCATCGCCGGCCAGGGATCTGAGTCCCCCGTTCCCCTCATCAAGGTCAAAGGGATTGGCATTATGCCGGTGCGTTTCCCGTTCCCCGGGCGGAAGCAATTCCCTGGTTGTTTGTCCCCTGAAATTAGGCTCCAGGAATTCCAGATCCTTGCGGTGCGAGTTTTTGACATCCCACCGAATCATATCGAGCTGAAATTCTCTGAGGTGCCATTGCACCGAAGAAAGGTCGATATCCCCGGACGTGCCGTAGGTGATCAGGTTCCACAGGGCATTGCGCTCCGGCTTTTCGATATCCCAGTGGTCGGTGATGACCTCCGCATACGTTTGCTGAAGCTCATCGTTCAGGGCGTAATGATATAACACCCAATAGGTAAGAAAGGCCATTTCATCATCGGAGTGGTTCCAGCCCCCGTCACCCATATCGTGTCCTTTATAGATATATCCCGGCGTGGGACCGATTTTTTCCAATGGTATCTTAATATTATCCAGGTAGCCATGCTCCTCGAACAAGCGCTGCATCTCCTCTTTATAGATCTCTTTTCCCGTCAGCTTATAGGCCAGTTGGAGTCCCGCCGTAATCGTTGTACTGCCCAGCTTGCGGTCCACCACCGTTTCGGGATACCAGTTGACATATTCCGGGTTCCAGCGTCCCCAGAGCGTTGGCTCCCCATCGATATCGACGAAATAGTAGTCATTGTCAATGATATGACTCATAATCTGATCGATAAACCGGGCGACCCGGTCTTCCTCCCTGGCAGTCAAATCAAGGTATTGATTGATGATACCGGCGACCCATATGTAGGCCACGAATTCATCACTGCTGGTTGTACCTTTCCACTCCCACTTTTCATCCACGCCGGGACGCCAGTCCTCAGGTCCCCCGGACACCCGGTATCCTTTCCGCTCGAAAGTCCGTGCCGGAAAGCCCTCCAGCGGATTTATGGAAATCAGCCGTTCAAATGCTTCGAACGACTCAAGGGCGTGCTCTTTGGCTTCTTCGGCCCCCGTCGCAGCATACCTGAATACCTCACTGCCCAGGTAGAAGGAGGTCCACAGCCCGTCATTATCCGTATCGTGCATCTCCATCGTTGTCAGGTCGCCGGGCTCACTCATTCTCACCTCGCCTATCAAACCGTACCGCAGGTGCCGTTTCCGGATCCGGTCATAAAAATAGTCGGCTTTGTCCTTCAGGGTCATCTCTTTAAAATGCACCTCCGATATTCCCTGCTCCGTCAGCGCATAAGCGTTCCCCTCCGAATCTACGGCCACATCCAGCACCCGGTCGTCCTGCAGCCATCTCCGGGAGGCGTAGTACCGGTAATCCTCCAGGTTTTGTGTGGCGTACATCCCGATGTCGGAGCCGGCCCACAGGCGTCCCTCCCGGTATGCCAGGGAGGTAGCCGGGATCACCGGTATCTTCGTCCTCAGTGATTCTTTTTCCTCCCAGCTTTCGGCAGATACAGCATAGTATCCTTTTTCGTTGGAAACAAACAACGCCTCCCCGCCGAATGTCCAGTCCATAATATGCGCATCCTCGACCACTTGCCGGGCCTGCCCGTTCTCATACCGGTGGATCCCCGTACCGGTTTGCAAAAAGAAATCGTCTCCATGACTTTTGATAGCCCGTATAGGTTCCTCCAGGGTCCCGGTCTCCCGGCCCCGGTTCGTATCAAGTGCGATATGCTTATCTCCCGCAAGCAGCACATCCCCGCTTTCATTGACGGCGATATCCGTATACTCCTGTGACGCAAATGACCCGTAGGGTTTGCCGGCATGGGCATTCGACAGGTAATGGTCGTCATATAAATAATACAGTATTCCGGTCCCGGACTGGATGGTTATATCCACCGGATTTTTGTCGGCAAGGGGACGGTATCGCCGGTCGGGGACCAGCTGATCTTCAATTATAACAAACAATCCCTGGTTGGTGAGCGCAAACACATTGTCATCCCGGTCAATGACCATTTTTTTCATCCGGAGATCTCCATCTGTCTCCCGAACCGCGTATTTCTTCGACACCGGCTGGGGATAGGCGCTATCCTCAAAGGATTGCGCGTTTATCCCCGTCCATTGCAGCAGTAATAACAGAACCAAAAACCAAGTTGTCTTAATCATCTCTTTTATGTCTAAAATTTTTGTTTGTTACCGTATATTTTTCCACTGAATCGTTTAATATTTTAACCACAAAAGACCCACAACTACTTAGAACTTTTTGCAAAACCGATCTTATGGCAAAATCTGTATTTTTGTGCATTCAAAGCCTTTATTTAAAAAAATTCTACCACTCTGCTTTACCGCTTCATGTCGCAATTGAACGGTCATATATATATATATCCTTTTAAATTATGCTGCCTTCGGACACCAAAAACAACCGCGGCGCAGTTTTCAAAGCGCTTCTTTGATTAACCAAATTTCGTTCAACCGCGAGTGCTGCCGCCAGTTCAGGTGACGCTCATCTTTGTTCTGCCATGTGAGCCTCAGAGTCCCGTCCCTGGTAAGGGTACGGGGGACATCCAGCTCTATGATCTCGCCGGTTTCTTTTCGTTCTGTGACCGCCTCCAGTGGCTGGCCGTCAGCATAGGTGTAAAACTCCCCCACTCCCGTCAGACGTATAATGTAGCGAGCACCGGGATCCAGCCCCCGGTACTGCATAACCGGCCAGCGCATGCTGCTCATCCAGGAAAGCCGTGCCTTGCTGTACCCCTCCTCCCACCAATCGAAACCAGGGTTATCACTCAGCTCAAACAACGGGTCGTTATCAGGAGCCTGCAGTTTTACGACGTGGGGACTTTTGTACACGTTTCCGACATCGTCGTAGAAGCTTCCCTTTCCAGGTGTTTCCCAGCTTCCCACTTGAACCAGGCGCTCTACCTTCCTGGATTCCGTCCAGCCGGATATCCGCTCAAATTCGGATTCGATCCACCACCGGTTGTTCAGGGGACGATCGACAAAATCCAGGATAGCGCTCCGCTCCGGGTTTTTTGCCCGGTACAGCGGTACGCTCGACTGGTAACCGATCTCCCTGAACAGCTCATCGGCAAGGCTGTAAATCCGGTCTTTCCAGGGATCATGTTCAACATAGGATTCCGCACGGTTCAATATCCCCTTCACAGAATCTATTACGGCTGCCGACCCCAGTTCTTTGCTTTTTTGCATCACGGCATTCGCCTGTTGCTCCAGTTTCTCCTCATAGATAAAGCGCTTTCTAACCAGCGCATCGTAATAGGCCCGCAGCAGATACATGTTCCAGCGCCACTCATTGCCCGTATTATCAAGCTCCCGGTCGCGACTCACAGTTTGCCACAACCGGAGCGTTCCGGTAACGGAGCCGTTATATTTTACCGCACCATCCCAATTTTGCTCAAGAGCGAAAAGTGCGTCTGCGATGCGATCGGCCATGTGGGAATCCAGGAAGTAGTTGGCGTAGTCTTTTACCAAATCACCGGGATCTGTTGCCTTATCCCACCCCAGCTGGGACCATATCATCTTATTCAGGTCGTCATGCATGCCATCGGAATAGGTGATGAACCCATCGGTATATTCCTCTGTATGGCGAACAATATTCCGGTATCGCCGCGGCTGTGGATTGATCGGCTCCCGGCCGAGGGTAAAGTTATAGGCCGGGTCCCACCACCAGTTGGGATATTGACACCGAACGGTATGGGTAATATCCGGGTAGTGACGAAGGGCATACTGTTCCGGCAACGCCGCGCGGGTTTCAGCCATCGGGGGACTGCCGGGACCGGCGACCAGCCCGCCCATCCACCGGGGAGATTGTCTCGCCAGGTAGTCGTAGACGAACTGGCTTTCTTGCGGGCTAAATCCCTGCAGCGAAAGCCACAGACGGGCCTCCGGGTGATGCTTTTTGAGGGTTCTCGCCATCTGCTCCATCATCGGCAGCACCCGCTCCGGGGGATTGTCCCCGGGGTCGCCCCCCGGTATAAAAACGGCATCCAGCCGGGGCAGCGCCCGGTACAGCTCCTCCTGCCGACGCAGATAGGCCCCGGCTTTTTCCCTGTTCCTGAGATCAAATTCAATGGGTGTCCATATCCAGTAATCCAGCCGGTACTTCTTGCTGAGACGGCTCAGTTCTACATTCATTCGCCGCCTTGACAGCGTAAAGTGAGGGGATTGTTCTCCGTAACTGGGCGTATTTTCAATGCTGTTGGTCCCGAAAACGATCATATCTCGCAAGTATTGCTCATACTGCCCGGGCGTCCACGCATCATAGGAGTTGGCCGTATTGCGAAAGCCTATCTGGTGGCCGCGAACAGGCTTGTCGGGGGCAGTGCTGATGCTTGCTCCCTCCCATTGCAGGGTACCGGCGTAGACAGCCTTTCGCAGGAAATAACCAATCCCGTACAGCAGACCCCTGAAGTCGGTTCCCTGCACGTAAATTTGCCGACCGATCGACAAAATCCGGTATCCTTCTTTTTCACCCGGCAGCGGGTAAGCCTGCCGCAGGTCCTGCGACCCGGCGGGCCAGTCGGAAAACGAAGGGGCCACCAGCAGTATTTGTCCCCCTTCCCCCTCCACCTGATCCGATTGTTCCAAAGGGTCGGACGTTCGCTTGTCAACTTCTTCCAACAGAAATTCCAGCGGCACGAAGATATCCGCATCCCCCAGGCCGGGATCAAGATATACGCTCTTGATAATTACAGCACTGTTTCCCCATGACAACATATGTGCACAGAGAACCAGAATAAATAGGATGCCTATTCTCTTTAACATCAATGTGGACTTTGTACCGTTACTCTTTCACATATTTATGATTTCACAGCCGGACGTCAGGTACCGGCCGATCCGTTTAGTTGTGATACCATTTTGATAAATCTCCTGCTTGTGCTTCAATATGACATCAACTTTGCAGGTATCCAGCGTACCAACAAGAGCTAATCTTTCGGCATAAACGAATATGTACTCCATATCAATGCCGGGGTATTCAAAAAGAGCAATGGGGATCAAGCCAATACTCTTATAATATACTCTTCTCATCTTTTTGGTTTTTATCCCAGTTGTTTTTAAAGGACATTCTTAAACCCAAAAACTGCAGGTTCAAAGCCAATTGGACGATCGTTTACGAACCCATACCATGTTTTCGCGAGTATCTACCCCGTATGCAGCAGAAAGACGTCACCAGACAGCCTCGCCTCACAACTATTCTTTTCTACTGCAATAGAGGCCAGACAGGTTACGAATACCATCGTAACAGTCGGTGGGCATGGATTCGTCGCGCTACTCCATGGCATCAAGGTAAACGGAATCTTTGCCTGCCACGAACATACGGGTGCTCAGCGGGTAGCGGGGGATGAGGTCTCCCTCGTAGACCACATTCCAGTACGTGGCGAGATACCCTTTCTGTGGACGATGAACGGTTGCGGAGAACGTCCCGGTCCCGCCGGCTGAGGTTTGCTGCACAGACCATTTTTCATCCCTGAAATCCCGGTCGGTTGAATGTGCCGTCCATCGTTCAATGGATGCAACCGGCTGATCCGAGGTTATGGATATGGAAAACCCCTGCTCCTCTTCGGTATAATCATACTGAAATTCCGGATAGGCCGCATCGCTGAGCATATCGTTAAAAAACTCACTGAGGATGGGGGTCGCCTCCTCTCCTCCCCTCAAATCGTGACCGGCATCGGGTGTATAAAAAATATAATTTTCACCCGGCAGCTGATTAAAATAGTGTTTTACCGCGTCAGCCGGCCAGTAAGGATCGTTTGTGCCGATTAAAATCAATTTGGGCATGTCCAGTTTCTCCCGGTAGGAAAAGGGATCGATCATTGTTACCAGCTCTTTGCCGGAAGGGGAACTAATATCCTGCGCAATGCCGAGTCGGACGTAATCCTGAATTTCAACGCTGTAATCCCCCCATGTCTTGACCTGGTAGTCCACATTCAGCGGCATATTCAGCACATCGATAACGCTGGGAGCGATGGCCTTTACCCGTTCGTCGCTGGCTCCGGCCAGCCAGCTCGTCCACCCGCGTTTGGAATAGCCGGTTAACAGGAAGTGCCTGACAGAATATTCCTGCTGCTCTGCAAACGCCTGAACCGCATCCATCCCTTTTACCACGCTCTTGACCATGGGAAAAAGCAGCGGCCAGGTGAAGTCGCCGTCCTCTTTATAATTATGCAGGGTGTAAGAAATAATTTCGTCTTCGGTCTTGCCTCCGAACAAAGGCTGATTGGGTACTTGCTTTATCAACGCAGTAACCGCCCGGTTCTCCCGTGCTATCCTGGTTATGGCCTGTAAGGGCCCGTCATCCGCATCGGGATGAAGATGCGTGCCTTTGTTATGGCCCCCGGAAATAAAAAGCAGGGCATCCTCAGCTTCCTCATTGCGTTCCCGGGGTATAACAATACTCAGGGAGTGCTCCCAGACCAGATCCCGCCAGGTCTGTGAGGTTAATGCAAGCTGGTATAGCGTGCTCTCCTCCTGCTCTACCGTATTTTCCAGCTCCCATCCGTAGGAATCATCCGGCTGCTGCAAATACTGTTCCAGCGCATTATCCGGCGTTGTCACCTCTTCGGTTTGTACGGTTGAATGGTCCTCTGTTTTACTTTGCTGGCACTGAATGATAGTTGCGGCTACAAAGAGTACTGCAATTATCCAACGAGTGTTATTCATCATGTAACGATTTTTCCGGGAATTCAATCTTATATCCTGCAGCTAATATCCATTAGTAGGGTTTGCCCGTGCCGGCCAGGATCCACATTTTATCCCACTGGCTGTTTTCTTCTCCCTGTGAAAATTGGGTAGACTCCAATCTTTCTATAGCTGCGTTTACATTTTCGGGATTAAAATTCAGCTCATTACTTCCGTACTGAAACCTCAGGGGTAATGCATCCCTTGGGGCGGCAACTCCCGTTTCAAGGTCCGGCAACCCGGTTCGCCGGTAATCAAACCAGGCTTCCTGGGTGGCGGTCCAGCTGGCAATCCATTTCTGTTTCATGATACGCTCCAGGCTGCCATCATAAGCCACTGTCTGCTGGTTCAGGTACGTATCCGCCTGATCCCCCACCTCCCATTCCTCCAGGGAAGCCCGCACGCCGGCGTTATAATATCCCTCGGCATCAGCAGCCAGCCATCCTTTATGGGCTGCTTCTGCCAGCAAAAAGTTTAATTCGGCGTACGTCATCAGTCTTGCATTCAGCAGCGGTCCGCTCGCCGCCCGGTACCGGTCATTCAGGTAAGAGACAAACGGGTTATTGGACGTCTGTCCCGGCGTCGGATTCAAATTATAGCCCGAAGGCGTGGTCATCTGAGTCGGGATGCCCACATAATCCGGATTCGTATTTACCTGGCTTTCATCCACCTGGTCAGCGTGCAGGTAACGAACACCATTCACTATTTCATTGTGGGGATATTCATCACTTATTCTTGTAGGAATTTCAACCTCCGCAAACCACACGCCTATTCTCGGGTCTTCACGCTCCCTCAGCGCTTCCACCAGCGTTTCAGCGGGACGTATTCTCCGGAAATCGCTGCCGTCGGTCCCATCAAATACCGTATTTTTTGGCCACGAAGATCGTTCATTGGATCCGGGGAAATTCATAAGGGCATTATCGGCGTTGCTTTCAAATAGCGGCTGGTTTTGAACGATATCTGCAAAATCACTGCTTACATCCGTTTTTTCAGATATCCGCATCAGGTATCTCAGCAAAAGGGAGTTGGCAAATTTTTGCCATTTGGCCGGATCCCCGTTATAGATGACATCCGCTTTCTCTGTTTCAGCAAAAATTTCAGGATAGGAATTCTTGCTTCCCGACAACAGCTGGGATGCTTCCTTCAAATCGGCGATAATACCCTGGTAAATAGCTTCCTGGGTATCGTAATCGGGGCTGATATTTTCATCGCCCCCCAAGTCGCCTTTCAATGCATTACCGTACGGGGCGTCGCCCCACAGATCCGTAATCTGGGCATAGATAAAGGATTTCATAACCAGCGAGACCCCCTGGTGAAATTCCATGTCGTTTTCCACGGCTTTTTTATAGACCGTTTGGTTATTCCGCAACATGCTGTAATAATTGCCCCAGTCCCTCGGGCCCCAGTCATAGCTATTGTGTCCGCTGAACCAGGCATCCTTTTGGGTATGCTGCATAACGCCGGCAGCATCCTGGTACCCCAGATCCGTATAGGTGGAAGCAGTCTCCGTCAGCACCGTGGACAGGATAAGATCTGCATTTGCCTTCTCTTCGGGAACACCGTTGGGATTTTCATTGAGCTCTGTCAAATCCTTGCAGGATTGCACGCATAAACTAAGAGACAGGACCAGAATAATCGTCGATATATTATTATAGAAGTAATTCATGATTAAAGGGGCTTAGAAATTTGCAGATAATTTAATTCCGACCGGCAGAACGAAGGGCGTTACGTTGTAGCGTTCAATCCCTTGCTTGAAGAATCCATTTCCTTCCGGCTGGAAGGCACGTTCAGGATCTATGCCGATTTTTGCCTTCGTCCACAGAACAATGTTACGGCTATAGAGCGTCACCGCCATATTTCTCATTCCTATATTCAGCCTTTCCATCCAGCCCCGAGGAAGCCGGTAGGTCATGGACACCTCTCTGAGCTTGACGAAAGAGGCGTCAAAGAGCGCCGTCTTCGTGAAATCCCAGGGATAATTGTCCGCCATGGGAATATATCTCGTGCCGGGACCCCCGAGATTCTCGGTGTAGCCGATCAGGTTACCCTGATCATCGTACTCGGCGATAACGCCGGGATTGAACGTCCCGCTGCCAACCGGAATTCCCTCATAGTTAAATTCATAGCCCCCCATCTCGGGAGTGGGTCCCCCCACCCGCGGGGTTTCTCCCCTGATAATACCGTCCGCATTGTTTCTAAGATATTCCGCAATATCCCCGTTGATTTCATCCGGGTTGATAATTTCATCCAGCTGCCGCTGGGTCGACCAGTCCGATTCCTGGTATCGATACGTCTGGGATACAAACTCACCGCCCTGCCGCCAGTCCAGGTTGGCCGAAAAGGAAAAGTTCTTGTAGGAAAAAGAGGTCTGCATGCCGATGGTAAAATCCGGGTTGAAGTTCCCGATCTTCACCAAGTCATTGATCCCGCTCCGGCTCTGCCAGCTTCCCGACTCATCCAACACCGGCCAGCCATAATAGGGAGAGCTCTCATCTTCTACGGTTACCAGTTTCCGGTCGTAGATATTCCCGATATCCTCGCCGATCCAGGAATAAGCGCCTCCTTTGGCATCCGTCCAGAATTCGTAATAGTCGATGCCCTCGGCCAGCTCTTCGATCCGCGCCCGGGTATAGGTGTAGTTCAGGTCGACATCAAACTGGTAATCAGAGGTCGATAACAGCGTGGATCCGACCGAAAGTTCGACCCCACGGCTGGAAACCAATCCCGCATTGATCAGCTTGCTGCCGTACCCTGATGACTGCGGGAGACTCAGCGGCAGGATCTGATTCTCGTTTTCTGTCTCATAATAGGTCCCCTCGAAACGGAATCGATCCTGGAAGAAAATCCATTCGGTCCCTACTTCTATGGACGTAATAATCTCCGGTTTCAAATCAGGGGTCAACAAGGTGCCCGGGGTCCCCAGCCGGGTCACGTCCCCCCAGGCCCCGGCGTTGTACAAGGTCTGCTCCAGCCTGTACGGGTCCGTATCATTTCCAACCTGTGCCCAGCCGGCGCGCAGCTTGATCATATCCACCGCGTCGCCCATATCCACCATATTGCTCACGATGGCACTCATTGAAACAGAAGGATAAAAATATGAACGGTTGTCAGAGGGCAGGGTACTGGACCAGTCGTTACGCGCCGTTACATCGAGGTACAGCATATCATTGTATCCCAGGCTTGCCAGTCCATATACGCTGTAGATTGCTTTCTGACTCCAGCTGCTTCCATAATTCAGATCTTCAGGAGCAATATTCGAAAGCGTGTACAGCTCCGGGATAGTCAATCCGCCCCCGCCCGACGAGTTTGAATTGCTGGAGTTGTACCGGTACAAATAATTACCGCCCAGGGACGCCCGTAATGAAAAGTCCGTGAAATCCTCGTCATAGTCCAAAGAAACAGAGGTGTTATGTTCGGCCCTGTTTATCTTTTGGATGCCGTAGGTACCTCTCGGGTTACGGGTATAGCTGTAGGGAATTTCCGTTTCGCGCTGTTCATTAAAGCGATCCAGTGAGTAGCTTGCCGTTGCCGAAACAGCAGGGGCAATTTTCCAATCCATGTTTGCACTACCGAATACCCGGTCCCGGAAGAACGAGTTATTGACTTCATACGCCATGAAATAAGGGTTGTTATGATCCGGTACCGCAAGCTGCTGGATCCCCTCCTGTCCCGCTACCCAGTAATCCTCATAATCCAGGATATTAATATGAGGGGATACCTCGTAGGCCGCCTGCAGCGGGTTGGTCCCCCGGTTGTTCGCCGGAATGTTGTTAGAGTTCGTGCGACCAACGTTAACTTTGGTATTGAAACTCAACTTCGGACTGACATGATAGGTACCGTTCACATTTAACGAGTTACGGAACAGATCCGAATTGGGTACGATGCCCCGGTTGTTCATATTCGTATAAGAAACCCTGAAAGCCGTGTTTTCTGTACCGCCGCTGATCGCCATATTATTGGTATTGGTGATGCCGGTCTGGACAAAATTCTTAATATTGTCCGGGTGCGAAACCAGGGGAGTGGGTATGGGATTCCCGTTTTCATCGACCGGACTGTTCCACTGGACCGCTTCCTGCCCGATATCGAGTTGCGGACCCAGCCGTGCTGCACTTCCTTCATCAATTACCAGGGGTCCCCCCGTGAGCTCCTCCCATTGTTCTTCAGTGAACGGGGTAACCCCGGTAGCAAAGGTACTGTGCATCTTCAAATACTTATACGGTCGGTCAAAAACGGTACTGGTGCTGACTGAAACCTGCATATCCTGATTTCGATCTCCTTCTTTCGTTGTAATCAGTACCACGCCATTCCCTGCCCGCGAACCGTATAGGGCGGCCGCACTGGCTCCCTTCAAAACGGAGACGCTTTCAATATCGGAGGCATTTAAGTCGGAAATGGCATTTCCGTAGTCTACGACGTTACGATCTCCGAACTGGTTTGAATTTCCTGAAAGGGAATTGCTTACCGGCACCCCGTCAATGACAAATAGAGGCTGATCATCTCCTGTCAGCGAAGTGGCCCCGCGGATGACCATACTCACCGAAGAGCTTGCAGCCCCGCCGGTGGAATTAATACTGACACCGGACATTTTTCCTGACAGAGAGTTTAATACATTTTCCTGTACTACCTGGTTCAACTCATCTCCACTCACTTCCTCCACAGCATATCCGAGTGATTGCTGTGCTCTTGAAATTCCAAGGGCTGTCACCACAACCTGGTCCAGTGCCTGGGCACTCGGCTCTAATTCAATATCAATAGTTGACCTGCCGTCAATATTCAGCTCCCGGGTAGCATAGCCGATATAGGAGACGACCAGGGTCTCGGTTAAGGAAGGGACCCTTAGCGAGTATTCCCCCTCTGCATCCGTAGAAGTACCCATTGTGGTCCCCTTCACCATAATATTCACTCCCGGTAAGGGCTCCCCGTTTGAAGCATCGGTAACAATCCCACTTACCCTCTCATTCTGTTGAGCCCATACATTAGCTGAAAAAAATAAAGAAATGCATACGACCATTAAAAGCCTCACGCTATTCCTGATACCTGTTTTTTCCGAAAAAACACCTTTATCATATTTATATCTTTTTTCCATAATCCCGACCGATTTATTACTCACCATTACCTTTATAGTTAACTCAAATTATATTTAGATATACAAGATGAGCACCGCATGTTAAGTACATTTGACTTTACGTTTATATATAAGTTAAGCCTGCAAGCAATAGCTACTTGAAAATTCCCAGTTTTCTAAACTATTTTCACATGTAGCGAAAATCCCCTTCACTAAGCGTTCCGCTCTGTTTTCTCCCGGCAGGTTCCCTGTGTACAATCAATTTGGATAGCATAGCGGCTTCACATCATAATATTTATCACAAGAAGAAAGGCTCGTCCTATCAGAGGATTTTTTAAAAAAACAGGAGATTGATCCCTATCAACCCCTGACCGTATTCAAAACCGCAGCATAATAACCCGGATTATTCACCAGGAAATTTGGTCGTTATTTGATGTTCCTTAGTGCACTCTGGATGGTCATCCGGACCGAAGCGTGCGCAGGGATCGATCTTTGTTTTCCGGTCTCCTGTCAACTTTCTATCTGAAATAATAGCTATGAACAAATGGATCTGTATAATCCTGCTCTCTGTGACATTTGTAGCAGGATGTTCACTGTTCAGGTTTTTTATTATCAATTGCAGGCCAATGACTTATCTTTCTATAGGAATGCTACCATTCCATCGCTTCAACTGGAAGAGTACCGTTGCTTTTCAACCGATGATCTATAGAAAAAAGTCCCCGGTACTTTGGAAATACCGAGGACGCAGATTCAGAAACCCTCTATACAAAACTACTTATCTGTCAGCGCCGCCACACCGGGAAGCTCTTTGCCTTCCAAAAACATCAGGCTGGCCCCGCCACCGGTAGAGACGTGCGAAACTTTTTCTTCCAGTCCCGCCTGCTTGATAGCCGACGCTGAATCACCACCGCCGATAATCGTAGTCGCTCCCCGTTCGGTCGCTTCGGCCAGCGCCCGGGCCACCGCATTGGTGCCGTCGGCAAAACTTTCCATTTCGAACACCCCCATAGGGCCGTTCCATACCACCGTCTGGGCATTTTTTATGATATTGCCAAACGCGATGGAGGACTGGGGACCGATATCCAGTCCCATCCAGCCGTCTTCGATGCCCTCTTCGTCCACGACCTTGTGTTCCGTATCATTCTTAAATTCTTTGGCTACCACCGAGTCGACCGGCAGCATAAATTTAATGCCCTGCTCCCCGGCCTTCTCCATCAACTCCGAGGCCAGCTCCACTTTCTCGTCCTCGACCAGCGAATCACCGATCGACCATCCTTTGGCTTTGTAAAAGGTGTAGGTCATGCCCCCGCCGACAATAATAGTGTCCACTTTACCCAGCAGATTCTCAATGACGCCTATTTTGTCGGACACTTTGGCTCCTCCCAGTATGGCGACAAACGGGCGCCGGGGATTATTGACCGAATCGTTCAGGTATTTTATCTCCTTTTCCAGCAGAAAGCCCGAAACCGCCGGCTGCAAAAAACGGGTAACCCCGGCAACGGAGGAGTGAGCGCGATGGCTGCTCCCGAATGCATCATTACAAAAAAGATCTCCGTGCGCAGCCAGCTGCTTGCAAAACGCTTTGTCATTGGCTTTTTCTCCCTCGTGGAACCGCACATTTTCCAATAATACGATCTCTCCTTCTTCGGCCTGTTCAATAACGGAGGTTGCCTGCTCACCGATGCAGTCTTCCGCAAAATAGACATCCGTATCAACCAGCGTCTGCAGGTGTTCGAATACGGGACGAAGGCTCAGTGACGGGTCAACCGATCCGCCCGGGCGACCCAGATGACTCATGAGGACCAGCCTGCCGCCGTTTGCGATCACATATTCAATGGAAGGCAGCGCCTGGACGATCCGGTTGTCATCACCAATTTTTCCATCTTTAATCGGCACGTTAAAATCTACACGCATCAGTACCGTTTTACCTTCTATATCCACATCCTTAAGCGTCATCTTATCCATAATAACTATTTGTCCGTTTTGATCTCAGGCTCCACAAAAGAATATCTCCTCCAAAAAGTCTGTCAGACTTAGCAAAATCTACTGCGAGTTCGCAGGATTTGGCCGGATTCCGAGCTCTTTTTCGCTAAATAGACCCACTATTTGCCTCAAAAGACCCAAAATCTGACTCAACCCACCCGGCTTCCCCGCGTCCTCTAAGCCAGACAAATTCCTATGGAAAATAAAAAGAGACGATTCATCATAAACAGAAATCCCTTTTGCGGACTTTGAATATTTAAATTTAAATTTGTTTCAAAATACGGTAGCAAGGTACATTGATCAACGATGAATCAAAATTAAATTTACTCCCTTTTGCCCCCCCCGAACCTGGAAAAATCATATAGTCCGCTTTTCTCACCAGGAAATTTTTCCGTCAGCAAGGCAAAAATAACAGGTTCGCGGAAATGTACTTGGGCACATTAAGCACACCATGGTATCTTTAACACAGCTGAAAGATAAATTTCGCAGGAAAAACACCTTGTTATTTTTAAACGAATTAAATATGAATGCAACTTATTACTTTACAAACGGTTGTAATATTTCTGTGAGAAATCCGGGATAGCCTGCTTTTCTGTTCAATTTTGGATATCTTAACCGGGTAATTTTAATGAGTAAAACCGGAGTCATGAAAACCGTTTATTTTGACCATGCTGCCACAACGCCGCTTGACGAGCGCGTATTGAAAGCAATGAAGCCTTATTTCACCGAACACTATGGCAATGCCAATTCCGCCCACCAGCGGGGTAATAAAGCCAAGGTAGCCGTCGAAGAGGCGCGGGAAACCATTGCAGAACTCATCGGGGCAGAGCCCGCGGAAATTATTTTTACCAGCGGTGGCACGGAAAGCGACAACGCTGCAATCAAGGGCGCTGTCAACGCAACGGGCAAAACAGAAATTATTACCTCGCCCCTGGAGCACCATGCGGTTCTTCATACGGCCGAAGCGCTCAAACGAAAGGGAGTCCGGCCGGTCTATGTTGAGCCGGATGCCGACGGCATCATTCAGCCGGAAAAAGTGGCCGAAGCCATCACCGACGACACGGCCCTCGTTTCACTGATGCATGTAAACAACGAAATCGGTACCATTAACCCGTTGAAAGAGATTTCGGAAGTCTGCGAAGCACGCCAGGTCCCCTTTCATTCGGATACGGTCCAAAGCATCGGAAAACTGCCGGTGGATGTGAATGACCTGGGACTTGATTTCCTCAGCATAAGCGGCCATAAGATCTATGGCCCCAAGGGTATCGGTGTGCTTTATATGCGCCACGCTACCCCATGGCTTCCCTGGATGCACGGTGGTTCCCAGGAGCGACGCCGCCGGGGCGGTACGCTGAATGTGCCGGGCATTGTGGGACTGGCTAAAGCATTTGAGCTGTGCGTGGAAGAGATGCAGCAACACCGTGCGCACTTTAAGCAGTTGCGGCAACACCTGGTAACAGCACTTGATGACACGTTCGGCGGGCGCTACCAGGTTAACGGTGCCACCGAAGCCGCCGTGCCTCACATCGTCAACCTTGCGTTCCCCAATACCCAGGGGGGACTTGATGGTGAAATGCTGCTCCTGAATCTGGATGTGGAGGGCATCTGCGTATCCAACGGATCGGCCTGTACCTCCGGGACGGTGGAACCCTCGCATGTACTCGACGGTATCGGGCTTAAGCCCGAGGTGGCCAACTCCAGCATTCGCATCAGCATGGGTAAAGATAATACAACGGAAGATATCGACTTTCTTGTTGAGAAGCTCGAAGTCGTGGTAAACCGCATGGCGAAAGCAACGCCCGCATGACCATATGTACTGCCAAGCCGCTGAACCTGTCACGTTCAACCTTCCATTTTATACTTCGCCCTGCGGGGTTACAGAAGACCGGATTCCTTAACCCAACAGATACGGTTTCACCAGTCCCAAAAAGGTATTGATCACTACCAGCAGGTACACCAGCAGCGACATCCGGTAGGCGGACGACCATCGCTTGCGAATGGTATCATTTGTTCGCTCTTTTTCCTCCCGTTCCCGCTTCAGTGCCTTTCTAAAAGCGCTGCTGCGGCGCATCGATAGCACTACCAGCACCAAAATAAGTATAAAGAACCCCTGCTTCAGTGCCAGCCAGGGATAAAGCTGAACATTAAACCACCCCCATCGGGGGCCAACGGGAAGAGAGGCCATAGCGGCGCCCGAAATTAAAATACCAATCGCTCCCAGATGGGCCCCGGTATCGGTGGCCAGCCGTTCCCACTTCATATATAGTTGTTTCCGGCGGTCATTCTTCTCCGCGCGGACTTTGGAGGCTAAAAAAAGACTTGCCGCCAACGCAAACAGCCAAGCTATATAAGAAACAATATGGACCCAATAGAAAATCGAATAGGACATGAACATAATACCGGTTGAATATCTGCCTACCTACAATCAATCATCATTATCAAAGATATCATCGATTAAATAGTCGTACTTATCTTCGACAATCCGTCGTTTAATCTTTAACGTCGGCGTTAGCTCACCGGTCTCCACCGTAAACTCGTTTGGCACCAGCCGGAAATCCCGAATTTTCTCGTGGGAAGCCAGCTCACGCGATTGATTCCGAATCTCCCTGCGGTAGATATTTTGGACCTCTTCCTTGGCAATTAGCTCCTCTGTTGAATCATAGCGTAATTCCCCCTCCCTGGCAAAATCTTGAAGCGCCTCAAAATCGGGGACGATCAACGCCGCCATATAGGTCCGCCGCTCCCCGACCATCATAAGCTGATCAATCCATTTGCTCGTTTTAAACAGGTCTTCGATGGGACCCGGGTAGATATTTTTACCGCCGGCGTTTACGATCATGTGCTTAATGCGATCCGTGATTTGCAGATTCCCCTCTGTAAAACGTCCCACATCGCCGGTATGCAGGAAATCGTCTTCATCAATCATCTCACGGGTGGCCTGATCATTTTTCCAATAGCCTTCCATCACATTGGGTCCCCTGCAGAGGATCTCCCCCTGCTCCGAATTAAGGTCGGTCGGATAGTCTTCCCCACTCATTTCGGCCACAATCTTACTGTCTTCAAGGCGCTGTATGGCTACCGTGACGCCTGGCAGCACCTTGCCCACCGTACCCATCCGTTCATCTCCGAGCGTATTGCAACACATGATGGGGGACGTTTCCGTGAGGCCATATCCTTCTATAATATGCAGTCCCGCGCCCATAAAGAAATCACCGATCTTTGGAGGCAGGGCGGCCCCTCCCGAGACAAAAAAGCGGATTCTTCCGCCGGTACGCTCTTTCAGCTTGTCAAATACCAGTTTGTCCGCCACTTTTTTCTGGACTGAGACCCATCCCCGCTCCCCGCCTGCATACTCTTGTCCCACCCTCTGGGCCCATTCAAATATCTTCTGCTTGATAGCCGTCCCCTCTTCCACACTTTTTTTCACCAGGTTGTAAATTTTTTCAAACAGCCGTGGTACGCTTATGATGATGGTGGGCTGTGCTTCGGTCATGTTTTTAGCAACCGTATCGACGCTCTCGGCATAATAGATCTCCGCCCCGGCAGCCATCATGGCATAATGTCCCGCCGTGCGTTCGAACGAGTGGCAGAGCGGCAAAAAAGAGAGGCAGCGGTCCTTTTCGGTGATATGAATCATCTGGTGAGCCGCCTTGATATTGCTCACGATATTGCGATGGGTCAGCATAGCGCCTTTCGGCTGACCCGTCGTGCCGGACGTGTAAATAAGGGTTGCCAGGTCTTCCGGCTCCACCGCTTTGCTCCGGTTATCGATCTCCTGCTCGAGCTGTGGATATAACTTTAGTCCCTCTGCCATTACCTCATCAAACAGCATGACGTACGGACCATCCAGGTAGCTCTCAATATTGGGCTTATCAAATGCTATAATGCGATTGAGATGTTCGCAATCCTCAAAAATTTCCCGGGCTTTTTTCAGCTGAATACCCGTAGAGACGAAAAACATCTTCGCCTCCGAGTTCTGAAGAATATATTTAACCTGTCCCGCAGGCAGCGACGTATACAGCGACACATTAACGGCGCCAATCAGCTGAAGCGCCAGATCAAAAACCGCCCACTCGTAGCGGTTTTCACTGAGGATGGCCACACGGTCGCCGGCCTCAATACCATGTCTTACCAGGTATGCGGACAGCGTCTGAACATCGCCGGCAACCTCATCCCACGAAATCGTCTCATACGGTTCATCCGACGAAGGTTTTCGGGCAAAAGCCGTTTTCTTCGTATCCTCTTCATACTTTTTCTTTAGATTAAGAAACAACTCCGTCAGAGTTTCAAACGCTACAACAGTTGGCATAAATCTCTTCGGTTAATTATCGTTACCTGTGTGACCTGATCACAAAACGGCGCTTACAAACCGAATATAACATTCTGAATGGAAAGTTCAGCAATATATACCAAAGCCCGGCCGCAATAGTGTTTTATAAGGTGTGCCAATTCCTTATATTACTTTCAATAGTAAAAGAAAATATACTCTCATGGCTCATCCAGCAAACGAAGAAACAATTGATTTGGTAAAGGAGATTTTCAGCTCCTATTTGAAAGAACACAACCAGCGACAGACGCCTGAGCGCTTTATGGTGCTCGGTGAAATTTACCGGGCCGACGGTCACTTCGATGCCGATGACATTTTTTTTAACATGAAGGATGGCGGCACCCGGGTTTCACGGGCCACGGTCTATAATACGCTGGACCTGCTGGTGGAATGCGGACTGGTACAGCGCCAGCAGTTCGGCGAAAACCAGTATTACTACGAGCGCGCGTATGCCTACCAGCAGCACGATCATATTATCTGCCAGGAATGCGGGGCGGTGATAGAATTCTGTGATCCCCGCATCCAGGAGATCCAGACGATGATGGAGAAGATCCATGATTTCAATATCTCCGGCCATTCGCTGCATTTCTTCGGCACCTGCGAGGATGAAGAAGCGTGTTCCCGCCGCCGGGAAGTCAAATCCGGCAAGAAATCCAAAGTCGGCTAAGCGGTCGGTTCAGTTAATTTAATCTCCTATTCCACGACTATTTTTGGTTCGCCAAAGTGGTGCGATACAACCAGCTGAGAGAAATCTCTTTTCTCCCTTTACTTGCCTATGGCCTTTACAAATAGTATTCTTTCAGTGTTGCTATATACCATAAATAGTTCATAAGCATCACGTCCTTTATAAGCACGGGATACGTTATGCGGTTTGAGAAATTGACAACACAGGGAAAATAGCATAATCTTAATATCTGTAATCTGTTTATGGATCCGGGAACGTGAGGGCATAAACATTTAAATAATGATCTGATGGCTGCTTTGGTAGCTGCTGGATACCAACTTTCACGTTGATCTTCTGCCGGTACGCTCTAACCTTTTTACTCAAAAGAAACAATGGCCATGAATCCAGACAACCCCTCTCCATCACTACCATACAATTCAGTATTTCATAATTTTCATAGGGAGCTACGCAATATCATATCAAAGACCTTGCACTACGTCACAATGGTCATCCTCCTTTCAGGATTAATCGCCTGTAATTCCGGCACCCAGCAGGCACCGCTACAGGTGGATGATAATGACCTCGGAGGCGTGGTCACCGGTCCCGACGGACCGGAAGCAGGGGTCTGGGTGATTGCGGAGACCTATGACCTCTCCACCCGGTTCGCCAGGATTGTAGTCACCGATGCAGAAGGACGTTACCTTATCCCCGATCTCCCGGACGCCAACTATAGCGTATGGGTACGTGGCTACGGGCTGGTGGACTCGCCGAAGCAAGATGCCACGCCCGGCAAAAACCTTGACCTCGAAGCGGTGCAAGCTCCCGATGAACAGGCCGCGGCGGAATACTACCCGGCCGGCTACTGGTTTTCCCTGATTGACGTCCCCGGCGAAGAGGAATTCCCGGGCAGTGGCCCCGACGGCAATGGCCTCTCCCCCAACATCGAAACCCAGGCCGATTACCTTCGAAACATCAAGTCGGGCAATTGCATGGCCTGTCACCAGCTTGGCAGCAAAGGGACGCGGGAGTTTCATGATTCCTTTGATCTTGATAACTTCAATTCTTCGGAAGATGCCTGGAGGCGGCGCCTGCAGTCGGGACAGGCCGGAGGCAGTATGATCTCGAGCGTCCAGCGGCTGGGCAGCGAGGCAACCCTCGAAATGTTTGCAGACTGGACCGACCGTATTTCCGCGGGAGAAGTACCCCCGCAGCCGCCACGGCCCGAGGGGGTGGAGCGGAATGTCGTCATTACACAGTGGGATTGGGCCGACCCGGAGGCCTACCTGCACGACCTGGTCTCCACCGACCGGAGGGACCCCACCGTCAACGCCAACGGCCGGCTCTATGGCGCCCTGGAGCTGAGTGCAGATTACCTGCCGGTGCTGGACCCGGTAATACACGATACGAGCCGGGTGCCGCTGACCGTACGCGACCCGGAGACTAAGCCGGCGGCAGCGCAGTCGATGCCGCAGCCTTCGCCGTACTGGGGCGACGAACTGCTGTGGGACAGCAAGGCCAATGTCCACAATCCCATGTTTGACGGAGAGGGACGCGTTTGGGTGACCGCCACCGTTCGTCCCCCTGACAACCCTGATTTCTGTAAAGAAGGATCGGATCACCCCTCAGCTCAACAGTTTCCCCTGGACCGGGCATACCGGCACCTCGGAGTCTATGACCCGGAGACAAAGGACTATACGCATATCAGCACCTGCTTCAGCACGCATCACCTGATGTTTGCCGAGGATAAGAATAATACGCTGTGGACGAGCGGCGGCGGCGAAGTGGTCGGCTGGCTCGATACCAAAAAATTCGATGAAACCGGGGACGAGGAGGCCTCGCAGGGGTGGACCCCCCTTATTCTCGATACCAACGGCAACGGCCGGCGGGATGACTATGTGGAACCCGGCGAACCTGTCGATTCGACGATGGACAAGCGCATTACAAACGGCTTTTACGCTGTTGCCCCGGCCCCGGACGGTTCGGTCTGGGGATCTTCGCTGGGCTATCCCGGAGCGGTCGTCAGGCTGGAGCCCGGCAATAATCCCTCTGAGACAGCGTTGGCTGAACTCTACGAGCTGCCCCTGAATAACGAAGGCGAGCCCATAGAAGGCTTTTCTCCCCGCGGCATGGATATCGACCGCAACGGGGTGGCCTGGGTGGCGCTTGCAAGCGGGCACATGGCCAGCTTTGACCGGGAGAAGTGCGAGGGACCGCTTAACGGTCCGGGAGCAACGGGACAGCACTGCCGCGAAGGGTGGACATTTTACACCGAGCCTCTCCCCCAGGTTAACGGGGTGGATGGTTCCGGCAGCGCGGAATCCAGCTACTACACATGGGTGGATCAATTTAACACACTGGGCCTCGGCGAGAACACTCCGATCAATACCGGTAATGAATCAGAAGGTCTGTTAGTCCTGAAAGACGGGGAATGGATCGTACTCCGCGTCCCCTACCCGATGGGATTCTATACCAAATGGATGGACGGACGGATTGACGACCCGGATGCCGGCTGGAAGGGACGCGGTATCTGGGCAACCGTCAGCACCCGTGCGCCCTTTCACATGGAAGGCGGCAAAGGCACGACGAGCAAAGTCTATAAATTCCAGCTTCGCCCCGATCCTTTGGCACAGTAACCTGCGGGTCACTCCTTCCCTGACCATTGCCATTATCCTTTGGGGAAAAGGTCGAAAAATTGGATAAGAAAACGCGTTATCCTTCCACGCCCACGACATGGGATAGGGAGAAAATAATTATAGACTATCGAAGCTTTGCATAGGTAGATTTTAATCGGTACTGAAATTTTCTATATTCAGAATTGTTAATTGACGCACCAATGATGTGAATGCACCAGTTCAGATCCACATACCGAAAAGGAATCAAAAGGATTACCCTGTTCTATCTGGTACTGTTCAGTCTGCATTTTTTTAGCATCCATGGCTTCACAGATGCTTTGGTGCTATGTATTGAAGATGATGGAAAGGTAAATATAGAGTCCGAAGCAGGATCTTTTCTCTCTATTCCCTCAGAAGATACTATTCATGCCGATGCTTCGCATCATCATGAAACACCTACTATCGGTTCCCCCCGGGATAGCCATAACGATGTTCCCCTCTCATTTATTTGTTCCAAAAAACAACAAATAACACGATTTGACCAGGACCGAACGCTACGTGCTCTGAATGGAATACTGAATACAAAAGTTGAGGAACTGTCTCGGTCGCGAGTTTTTCAATTCATATCTTTTGTCCCTCCTGCTATTGAAAGTGTAATTGTTACTTCTCTCAAGACAGTCGTTCTGCTGAATTAGGCCAATCCAGCCTTACCTATCCCGTATTTCTCACTCCCGGACGCGAATATTTGATAAGATCTGGGCAGTCCACAAGCCAATTTTGGCGCTATGACTGGCTTTATTTTCGGAATGAGCAATACGGGCTATACCCTTTACCAGCAAGTCGGCCGGATTATCACAACTGTATTCTTCATCGATTTTCTGTTATAAAGCTGTATTCCTTATGCAGCTTTATTACTGCCATCCATAGTGGTGACAGAGATAATTGATAGCCGGCCTTTTCTTGCCTCTCTATAACGTTTAAAAAAGTGGCTGGATTATATGAAATTATTTGCCCCACTACTGGCCCTCGGCATGCTCGTGCTTGCTGCCGGTTGCGCCACAGAAGAAACACTTATCGAACCACCATCGGAAAGCACACTGGGAGACCAAACCTATGAGGCGTCTCTCGCTCTAAATCAGAATGTTAATCCGCTGGATACCGCATCCAGGGTTACTATTTCAGATACGCTGACCTTCTCAGATGCGCTGTCCAAAGCCCTGCTGGAAAATCCGCGGCTGCAAAGCTACGGCTGGCAAGTACGCGTGAAGGAAGCCGAACGTATTCAGGCTTCCCTGCTTCCGAATCCGCGGCTGAATGCCGAAATGGAAAACTTTGGCGGCACGGGTCCCTTCGAAGGGTACGACGGACGAGAAGTGACTGTCAAATTGGGACAAAAGATCCTGCTGGGTGCTGATCGACTCAAGCGCAAACGATTGGCCGATGCCACCAAAAAACTGGCCGGCTGGGATTATGAAGCCCAACGGCTTGACGTGCTCACCGGCGTTACCAAAGCTTATATCTCAGCACTGGAAGCTCAGCGACAGTGGCAGCAACAAAAAGAGCTCGTCGATGTAGCCCAAAACCTGTACGATTCCATAACTGCCCAAGTAGAGGCCGGAAAAGTCTCCAAACTGGCACAGATCAAAGCACAAGTAGAGCTTTCCCGTGCTAAAATAGATCTGGAGAATGCCCGCAACCAGTGGGAATCCGCTCGTAGCTCGCTGGCCTCTTACTGGGGAAGTGAGCAACCGGAGTTTAAGCAGTTAAAAGGGCAGCTGAGCATGCCCTCGGCGGTTCCTGCTTACGCCAAAGTGCAAGCTTATATCCAGCGCAATCCCGATATAGCGCGCTGGGCTACCGAACTGCAGCAGCGCGAATCAGCCCTTGACCTCGCACAAGCCAGAGGCATTCCCGACATCACCGTGAGCGGCGGATACAAACGCGCTGAAGATTTGGGAGCCAGCGCCGCTATCGTGGGTGTTTCCATCCCACTGCCTTTTTTTGATCGCAATC
Source organism: Fodinibius roseus (assembly GCF_900129315.1). Taxonomy (GTDB): domain Bacteria; phylum Bacteroidota; class Rhodothermia; order Balneolales; family Balneolaceae; genus Fodinibius; species Fodinibius roseus. Next base: position 90,226 of record NZ_FQUS01000005.1, on the reverse strand, counting down.
AGGGAAATATCAAGGCGGCTAAGTATGAACTCAGTCGAGAGGAAGCCCAACGGGAAGCGGCTGTCTCACAAACCTACAAGGCCCTGCAAACAGCTTATAACCGGCTGGAAGCAGCTGCCAACGAAGTCAACCAGCTGCAAGAACAGGTACTACCCGGCGCTCAAACGGCTTTTGAGGCGGCCCAGACCGGTTACCGGCAGGGTAAGTTCGATTACCTGGAAGTACTGGATGCCCAGCGCACGCTGTTTTCGACGCGCACTCGCTACATCCGGGCCCTGGCCGAATACAACCGGGCCGTAGCCGAAGTGGAACGCCTCATCGGCACGCCTCTCTCTGAAATTTCAGCAAACTAATTTTTGAATGAATATGGAATCACCAATCATGAAGAATCTAACAATATTAACACTTACCGGACTTCTATTAGGATGTCTTTTAGCAGGCTGTGGATCTGATTCCGATTCCCAAGCCAACACGCAAACCGAACAGCATCAACCCGAATCGCAACACAGTGAAGAGACCGAGCAGCATACCGAGGAAGCTGGACAGCACAATGAAGAATCCGGACAGCATGCTCGCGAAGTGCATCTGACTGAGCAGCAAGAAGGTAACCTCGGCATCAAAGTGGAAACGCTGTCCGAAGGAAGTGCTTCTTCAACCATTTCACGTCCCGCCAGCGTCGGATACGATCTGGATCAAATTGCTAAAGTGGGTCCCCGGATCGAAGCAAAGGTAGTGAAAGTCATAAAAGACCTGGGAGATCGAGTCAAGCAGGATGAACCGATTGCGCTCATGAGCAGTGTAGGTCTGGGGAAAGCCAAAGCCGAATATATTCGACTGCGAACCGAGTTAAAAGCTGAAAAGGCACACTATGAACGAGAAAAATCTCTTTATGAACAGGAGATATCGAGTCGTGCCGAAATGTTGCAAGCGGAAGCCCATTACCAGGAAGCAAAGGCTGCTTATAATGCGGCAGCCGAATCGCTTCGCCTTTATGGACTAAGTAAAGTAGATGTTCAAAACATTGAAGCGGGCAGTGATCAGCCCTTATCCCATTTCTACCTGACAAGTCCACTCAACGGGGTTATACAGGAGCGGGATATTTCACCGGGACAAACCATTAGTCCCAGTGAGACGCCCATCCACGTAGCGAACCTCTCCAAAATGTGGGTCATGATCGATGCCTACGAGCAGGATATCCGGTATCTGGACAAAGGCCAACAAGTAAGCCTCTCGGTTAGAAGCATCCCCGGACAGACCTTTGAGGGGAAGACAGACTGGGTCTCTTATAGCCTGGAAAAACAGACGCGCACCATGCCGGTTCGCGCGGTTGTTGAAAACCCAAATCGAAAGCTGAGGGCCGGGATGTTCGGTACCGCTCGCATATCAACAGGGAAAGAACGTAACATAGCTATGATTCCCATTGACGCGGTACAAACGATTGAGGGTGAACAGGTGGTCTTTGTCCCCGGCAAAAAGGATGACAGCTATAAGCCGGTTGAGGTAATGCTGGGCAGTGAAAATGAGGGCTACGTGGAAATTGCATCGGGACTGAAGCCCGGCCAGCAAGCCGTCATCGCCGGAGCCTTTGACCTGAAATCGGCCCTTACCGCTCAAGGAAGAAACGCATCCCACGGACATTAAGGACCCGGTAAAACACTCCTGAGCACTGTTAGTATGATCATTCAAAGTGCTATAACTGGATTCTATCAATCCTCCTGCCCTCGTGGAATCTCCCATTGCATCGGGAGGCCACTTTAGTGGCATTTCACAGGGCCTGTCCTCCTTCTCCAAGAGGAACTCTTAGGCTGAAATAAATTTAGCCTAACATGATACTTTAAGTCCCTCTTGGAGAAGAGGGATTTAGGGAGATTGAATTTAACGACTAAAGAATTTTGACTTATGCTTCAACAAATAATAGACAAAGTATTAAAGAATCGTTTGACGATCCTCATTCTGGTGGCGGCCGTTGGCGTCTATGGATACTTCTCCTTTGAGGAGGTCCCTATCGACTCCTTCCCGGACGTATCGCCCACCATGGTGCAGGTGTTTACCTCCAGTCCCGGGCTTTCTCCGGTGGATGTGGAGACACAGATCAGCTACCCCATTGAAATCTCGATGTATGGGCTGCCCAAGCTGGATCGCGTGCAGAGCACCTCTATCTTCGGGCTTTCACGGGTAAACATATACTTCGAAGACGGCACCGATATTTATTTTGCGCGTCGGCTGGTCATGGAACGACTTTCCAAAGCACGGGAAGAAATCCCGCCCGGACTGGGAAATCCACAACTGGGGCCCATTACCACGGGACTTGGGACGATCATGATGTATGAAGTGACCAATGCCGATACCGCCAACCACTCCCTGATGGAGCTTCGCACGGCCCAGGACTGGATCGTAAAACCCCAACTGCGAACAGTGCCCGGTGTAACAGGGGTACTTTCCCTGGGCGGGGATGTCCGCCAGTTCCAGGTCAATGCGGATATGAACGCCCTTATTTCACGCGGACTTACCCTGGAGGATCTGGAAAAAGCCATCAACAGCAACAATCGTAATGTAGGCGCTTCTTTTTTGGAGCGAGGCGGTGAAGAATACCTCGTCCGCGGCTACGGTTGGATTCAACCGGACAAGCAGGGCTTAGAAGACATCAGAAACATCATTGTCAAAAACTCTGCCGGTACGCCCATTTATGTCAAGGATGTCGCCAAGGTGGAATTCGGCTCCGAGATTAAGCGGGGTACCCTTATTAAAGACCAGGAGGAATCGGTGGGTGGTTTTGTGCTAAAACTGATTGGTACAAATACGCAGGACCTGCTGGCCCAGGTTGATCAAAAGATTGACGCCATTAACCAGGCGCTGCCTGATGGCATGGTAATGATACCTTTCTACTCGCAGGGACAGCTCGTCAACAAAGCTGTAGGTACGGTAAGCAATGCCCTGTACATCGGGGCCATTCTCGTGCTGGTCATCCTCTATTTTTTTATGGGGGATCTTCGCTCCACGCTCATTATTATATCCACCGTTCCCATTGCGTTTCTCATGGCCTTCATTGGGATGAACCTCATGGGCATATCGGCCAACCTAATGAGTTTGGGGGGGCTGGCGATCAGCATTGGTATGATCGGGGACAGTGCCACCGTGATCGTGGAAAATACCTACCGCCTGCTGGAAGAACGGGATACCGAGAACGTATCCCTGGTACGTATGGTAGGCGAAGCAGCCCGCGAAGTGATACGCCCGGTGATCTTTGCGACCAGCATTATTATTATTGTATTCATCCCACTCTTTTCGCTGGAAGGCGTCGAGGGTAAAATGTTTAAGCCGCTGGCCTACACAATTACCTTTGCCTTAGCCGGAGCCATTTTTCTGGCTTTGACCTACATCCCGGTCATTTCCAGTTTCATCCTGCCGGATAAGGGGATGGACAAAGAGCCGTGGTTGGTCCGCAAGGTGAAAGGATACAGCCGCCCGCTGATTGAAAAAGCCACCAAATTTCCAAAGATGGTCTTTGGCGGAGCCTTGGTGTTATTTGCCGCAAGCATGGCCGTGTTCCCATTCCTGGGAACCGAGTTTCAGCCGACCTTGCGGGAAGGGACCTTTGCGGTACGGTCTGTGCTGCCTCCGGGTGCAAACCTCCCGACCACCAAAGAATACACGAAGCGTATTCAGGAGTCGATGCAAACCTTTCCTGAAGTGCAGGGTATCTATTCCCGCGTGGGGCGTGCCGAGGTGGGTGGTGATCCCGAACCCGTAAACGTGGTCTTTAACGTGGTGAACCTAAAGCCGCTTGATGAGTGGGACGCCGGACACAGCTATGAAGAACTGCAGTCGGCCATGGCTGTAAAATTGAATGAAGATCTGCCGGGCGTAGCTTCTAACTTTTCCCAGCCCATCCAGCTTCGTACCGATGAGCTGCTCAGTGGCGTTCGCGCCCAGGTAGTTGCCAGTCTTTACGGGGATGACCTGGATACCTTAGCTCAAAAGGCCCAGGAGATTGCCGAGGTTGCCAAAAGCGTGGATGGAGCCGTGGATGTCCGCGCCCAGCAACAGGGCGGCAAACCGCAAATCCTGGTGCGGCCGGACCGAGATCAGCTGGCACGACTGGGCATCAGCATCGATAATTTTCTGAATACCGTAGAAACCGGTATCGGGGGCTCGGTAGCCGGACAGGTATTCGAGGGCATTCGCCGCTTCGATATCTTTGTGCGCCTGCAGGAGAACCAGCGCAAACGCATTGAACAGGTTCGGGAGTTGCCCGTTCGTACCGCTAAAGGTTCGCTGGTACCGCTCTCCCAGATTGCAGATGTGGAGGTTTTTACCGGACCCAAACAAATATCCCGCAATAAAGCGAGCCGCCGTACTTATGTGCAACTGAATGTACGCGGTCGGGACATGGGAAGTGTGGTCAGTGACATCCGCCGGAAAGTAGAGGCGCAAGTGGCTCTGCCCGCTGGCTATTTCATCGAATACGGCGGACAGTTTGAAAACCAGCAGCGGGCTATGAACCGACTGATGGTGGTGGTGCCCATTACCCTGGGACTGATCTTCTTCATGCTGTTTTCCACCTTCGGAAGCTGGCGTTATGCAGTGCTCATCTTCCTGAACATCCCCTTTGCGACCATCGGGGGGATCTTTGCCCTATGGATATCCGGGCTGTACCTGTCGGTACCGGCAGCAGTAGGCTTTATCGCCATCTTTGGTATTGCGGTGCTCAACGGACTGGTCATTGTATCCTACATCAATCAGCTGCGTGAGGAAGGCATGTCCACCGAGAGATCGGTCGTACAGGCTTCGCTCTTGCGATTGCGTCCTGTATTAATGACGGCCTTGACCACCGGTCTTGGGCTGTTGCCGCTACTGCTGGCCAATGATATCGGTTCCAACGTGCAGCGTCCGCTGGCAGCGGTGGTTGTAGGGGGGTTGTTTACCAGCACTCTGCTTACGCTGGTGGTACTGCCGACCATCTACAAGTGGTTTGCCGAACCGGTCACCCACGCCGAAGTCTAAATTTTAAACAACAGACCTGTTAGGTTTTCAAGACCTGGCAGGTCCAATATAACCATCAAATATTATGAAAGAGATCAAAGCTTTTATTCGAACCAACATGATCGATTATGTCATTGATGCCCTTGAAAACCTTGAGGATGCCCCCGGCATTACGCTACAAGAGTTAATTAAAGTAAAGTAACATGGAGCAGCAAATTTTAAGCCTTGACGAAATCAAAGAGATCTACAGCGATAGTTTAGCTACACATTATGACCATTCACTGTTACTGTATCGTTTGTTAGGCTTCAGGATAAAAACCTATCGAAAAAAAGCAGTTCAAAGCCTTAATCTCAATCCGGGAGATACAGTAGTCGATCTGGGATGTGGAACGGGACTCAACTTCCCGTTACTCAACAATCATGTTGGAAAACAGGGAACTATTATTGGGGTAGACCTATCGAAAAACATGCTTCAGCAGGCGCAAGACCGTATACAAGACTCGGGATTGAATAATATTAAGTTGATTCAGGCAGATATGTCTGAATACCATATTCCTTCTAATGCAGATGCCATTTTATCTACGTTGGCAATATCGATGTCTCCGGACTATGATCGCATAATAGAAAGAGTCGCTCATACATTGGAAACAAGAAAAAAGATGGCGATCTTTGAATTAAAACGGCCTGAAAAATGGCCGAAATGGTTGGTTAAGGCTATGATTAAGCTTTTACATTCTTATGGAACCCGCTACGAACACTCCAAGAGAACTCCCTGGCTATCCATGGAGAAATATTTTCGAAAATTGTACATGCAAGAATTCTATTTTGGTGCTGTTTACGTGGCTACAGGTGTAGTTTAAACAGGTTATTATACTATATAAAATAAGCAGACTGCAAATTTTAATGAATCTAAAGCTCTATACTTTTTAAAATATTATAACTCCTAAACATACTTTACTGCACTATAATGGGACACGACCATTCATCATATACTCAGGTCTATGGCAAAGCTTTTGGTATCGGCATTGGCTTAAACATAGCCTATGTAGCTGTTGAAGTTATTTATGGTTTAATTATTGATTCCTCTGCTCTGTTAGCCGATGCCGGGCATAATGCAAGCGATGTGTTGAGTCTCGTTTTTGCATGGTTTGCAATGGCGGTTGCTCAGAAAAAGCCTTCCATTAAATATACCTATGGCCTGCGACGAAGCACCATCTTGGTTTCTATTCTCAATGCCTTATTATTATTTGGAGCTGCGGCTGTTATCGGATGGAAAGCCTGGCAAAAATTATTTGAACCTGTGCAAATAGCCGGCACTCAGGTGATGATCGTAGCAGGCATTGGAATTGTTGTAAATACAGTTACGGCCCTGCTTTTTATCAAGGGACAGGAAAAGGACTTAAATATTAAAGGAGCTTTTTTACATATGGCTGCAGATGCCGGCGTATCGGTGGGAGTAGTCATTTCAGGCTTGCTTATCAATCTAACCGGTAAAAACTGGATTGATCCGCTAACCAGCTTTTTTATCCTCATTATCATTGTTTATGGAACGTGGAAACTCTTCATCGATTCTATTAACCTTGCCCTGGATGCCGTACCCAAAGATATTGACTATGATGACGTCAGGAAATTTCTACAAGGTCATGAGCATGTAAAAGCTGTGCATGATCTTCATATCCGGGCCATGAGTACTACCGAAAATGCGCTATCCGTGCATTTGGTGGTCAATCCGGTCTCGGACGATCTTTTAAAAAGACTTAAACGTGAGCTCCATGAAAAATTTGGCATTGAACATACGACTGTTCAACTCGAAAATACTGATCTGGATGACGCACTAAATACAACACAATAGTCTATTTATTTATAGAAGCAGAAATCCTATCTTCTTCCTGCTGTTAATATAAGAGAATTTTAAAAAACCAGGAATTTTGATCACTATCAAAGCCTCGCGGAATTCAAACCCGCAGTAGCATATACACAAAAGCATATGTAAGGATGTTGTATGCGCAATAATACAGAAATTGGCCAAAAGAACGGTTTTGCAAAGCTCTATAACTATTTTACTTGGAAAAACTCTGCCTCATGAAAAAGTGTGCCTTCCTCTCCATGGACAGCCTTGACGGCTATGAATGTTACGATCACCTGCTCTTCGACCCGCTGGCCGAGCGGGGATGGTCGGCCGAAGAAGTCTCCTGGCGCAACGGGCAGGTGGACTGGAACCGGTTCGATGTGGTTCTTATCCGGAGCCCGTGGGATTACCAGCAGGACCCACAGAAATTCTTCCGGGTTCTCCAGGAAATAGACCGGTCGTCCGCCATTCTGGAAAACACCCTCGAGCTGGTGGAATGGAATATTGACAAAACCTATCTGCGCGACCTTCAGCAGGAAGGCATAGAAATTGTACCAAGCCTGTGGAAGGATCGTTTTGACAGCAGAGACTGGGACTCCTTTTTTTCCGGGCTATCGGCGGAGGAGATCATCATAAAGCCCACCATCAGTGCCGGCGCAGAAGATACCTTCCGGCTGAGGAAATCCGAGGGGGAGAAGTATGCGGAACAATTGTCCGGTATTTTTTCCCGGCGGCCGTTTATTGTGCAGCCTTTTATGCCGTCTGTTGTCAGCGAAGGAGAATTTTCCCTCTTCTATTTCGGGAATACCTACAGCCACACCATCCTGAAAACCCCAAAGAAAAATGATTTCCGGGTACAGGAAGAGTTTGGCGGGCAGCTTCAAAAAATAGAGGCCGGCGAACAGCTTCTTGCCACCGGACGGCAGATTCTTGAACTCATAGAACCGGATCCCCTGTATACACGCATCGACTTGGTTCGCACGAGCAACCATGCCTTTGCCCTCATGGAGCTGGAACTCATCGAACCCTCACTCTACTTTAACATGGATTCGGCATCACCGCGGCGATTTGCCGCTGTGTTTGACCGCTGGATGCGGTAAGAAGCTACGTAAACACATCCTTAATCTTGGAAAAGAATCCTTTCCCGTCATCCTCTTTATTGGATGCCTCAAAGTGATCGCTTCCCTGCAGGGCTTCGATATGCTCGCGCTCCTCCCCGGTGAGGTCCCCGGGGATATAGACATTTACGCGCACATACTGGTCGCCGATGCCCGAACGCTTGAGACCGTGAATTCCTTTCTCTTTCATACGCAGAAGCTTACCGGGCTGTATACCCTCTTCAATCCTGATCTTGGCCTGACCTTTCAGGGTAGGCACCTTCACTTCGGTCCCTAAAATGGCATCGGGGACGCTCAGTACCAGATCATAGTAAATATCATTACCGTCGCGTTCAAAATGTTCGTGCTCTTTCTCCTCAATGAGAACCACAAGATCGCCGGCTTCTCCACCGCGTTTACCGGCGTTACCCTGGCCGCGCATCGTGATGTAATTTCCTTCAGAAACGCCGGACGGCACCCGTACCTGAACCTTCTCCTCACCTCTGTACCGGCCTTCTCCACTGCATTTGGAACATTTCTTCGTGATAATGCGTCCCTCGCCCCGGCACTCCGGACAGGGTTGAACGTTTACCATCTGTCCCAGCATCGTTTTTCGCACCTGCCGTACTTGCCCCATCCCGTCACAGGTACTGCAGGTCTCAAAATCACTTTCCGTTTCAGCGCCGGTTCCGTTACAGGCATCGCATTCGATCTGCTTTTTCACTTTCAATTTCTTCTCGGTTCCGAAAGCGATCTCCTCCAGACTTAACTCGATGCGGAGCTTCATATCCGATCCGGGCTGTCCCGGGGAACGGCGGCCTCGCGACTGTCCCCCGCCTCCGAAAGGATCACCCCCGCCGAAGATGTCACTGAACCGGCTGAAAATATCTTCAAACCCGATATCCTCAAATCCGGCGCCACCGCGGCCTCCGAATCCGCCGTTCAGGCCCTGATGGCCGAACTGGTCGTATCGCTGGCGCTTTTCGGAGTCGCTAAGTATTTCATAGGCCTCAGAGGCCTCCTTGAACTTCCGTTCCGCTTCCGGGTCATCAGAATTCCGGTCAGGATGAAATTTCATGGCCCGCTTGCGGTAGGCCTTTTTAATCTCAGACTCCGATGCATCTTTACTGACACCGAGTATATCGTAATAGTCTTTCTTGGACATGAAAAAACTTACTTAACCTTATAAAAATTATTCGCTTACAATCACTTTAGCGTGACGGATCGTACGATCCCCCATGCGATATCCGTTTTCGACTACCTCGAGAACAATATCGCTGTCAATATCATCATCCCCGGGCTTATGGCGCATCATCGCGTCATGGTAATCCACATTAAAAGGAACACCCACTTCATCAATACGTTCAACGTCATTTTTCCTTAGAATTTCTTCAAACTTATTGGCTACCAGCAGTACGCCATCCAAAAACGTCTCATTGACATCCAGGTCCTCTGCTGCCTTGAGGGTCCGCTGCAGGTCGTCGTTCACATCCAGAAAGTCTTCCAGCGCATTGGCTTTTGCTGTTTCATACAGCTGTGAACGCTCTCGCTGCACCCGTTTGCGATAATTTTCTAATTCCGCTGCCTTTCGAAGATGCATATTTTTAGCTTCGGAAAGGTCTTCTTCAAGCACGTCTATTTTTTGCTCTTTTTCTGCCAGCAACTCCCGGAGCTCCTCTTCTCCCAAGTCCTCGTAGCGGCTGTCCCGTTCCTTCTCAGCTTCGGCCGACTGCTGTTTTTGTTCCCCGACCGATGGTTCTTTTACTTCTTTTTCGTTTTTATCACTCATTTGTTTGTCAATAATTCTTCTGTTAAACACTGTTTCTTTCCTTGGGATGGAAATATGCAAATAACATGCCATAAAGACAGCCCGCTTTCTCTGCTGACAAAGTTACGTAGGTTGCTCTGTCCGTCTTATAAAATGGTTCAGACTGTCAGGATGGTTATAAAATACGGATTTAGTTCGATGATCGTCTACTTTTCATCCTCCTCGTAGAAAAACTCAATCATATTGCCGTCGGGGTCGGAAGCAAATACAAATCGTCCCCGCTTCCGGTTTGCAGGTCCGCTGAGCACCGTCACTTCCTTCTGGCGCAGGTATGCCGCCATCTCGTCAACTTCATCTTCCGAATCCAAAAAGAATCCGAAATGATCGACCCGGTAATCCCGCGAAGAAGGATCATAACTTGTTTCCGCCTCTACCAGCACCAGCGTATCTTCCCCGCCTACACGGTAGACGGCCATGCTTTTGCCCATTTTTCGTACGAGTTCAAAGCCCAAAATATCGCCATAGAATTCTTCTGCACGCTCAATATCATTCACGCGAATCGTTATGTGATTAATACCCGAAGGATTAAAATCTGTCATAATACTTTCTCCATTAAATAGTGTTAACGGCTGTGTTTTACCCTGTTATCAGGGCAGCTTAGTATAGCCTTTTTACCATTAAAGTTCATCCACAGACCGATTCTTATCTGTCGCCCGGTGGCGTTATATGCTTACTTCTGTTTTTGAGCTGCCCCCAGGCCCGGTTTTGTCCCTCGAAAGACTACAAGCTGAACCGTAAGATACAGGAGATGCGATTTTATCGATCTTTTTTCATTTTGGAATAACAACCTCCCTCATAATTTATTAATATATACCGCGTAAATCTCCGGTGCGATTTATTTATTGGCCGGCCCTTATGTTTAATCATAATTTCCATATTCGACTTTGAGTACGCTTTACATTGTTGCAACCCCTATCGGGAACTTAAAAGACATCTCAACGCGTGCGGCTGACGTGCTCGAGTCCGTAGCCTATATCGCCTGCGAAGACACGCGGACCTCCGGCGTACTGCTCAATCACCTGGGAATCCATGCCTCAACCTTCGCCTTTCACCAGCACAATGAACATCAGAAGGTGAATCATATCATGAACATCCTGGATGCCCGCCAGAATGTCGCTATCATTTCCGACGCCGGGATGCCGGGCATTTCAGACCCCGGCTTTTTAGCCGTCCGGGCGGCCCACCTCGGGGGACATACGGTCATAGTCATTCCGGGTCCCGATGCCGCCACCACGGCCCTGGTAGCCAGCGGACTTCCCTGCGACAAATATGTGTTTGAAGGTTTTTTACCGCAAAAGAAGGGCCGCCAAAAACGGCTCCGACAACTGGCGGAAGAGGATCGATCCGTCGTACTCTTCGAAAGTCCCTACCGCCTCCAAAAGCTCCTCAGCGAGCTGCGGTCCTATATGGGGGATCAACGGATGGCGGCCGTGTGCCGCGAACTCACCAAAAAGTTTGAGGAAGTCGTACGCGGTCCGTTGAAATCTGTTGTCGACCGATTTGAAGTAAGAGATGAAATTAAAGGGGAAATAGTCGTCGTCATTGCCCCAAAAGACTACAGCGAATGAAACGCATCTTAGATCGCTTTTGGAACACACAGTGGACGTTAACCCTTGCAGCGGGACTGCTGCTCGGGCTGAGCTATCCCCCTTTTCCCCTGCCTTTCCTGATCTTTCCGGCCTTTCTGTGCATCTTCCGGATTATCGACCTCTCCTCGTCGGCTCGCGAGGCGGCCTATTGGGCCTATCCCGGATTTCTTCTCTGGAACCTCATTGCCACTTACTGGCTGATGCTGGCTACCTTAGCCGGCGGGATGGCTGCCATCCTGGCTAACGCTGCCGTGATGACCATCCCGGTGATGGCACAGTATCACTGTCAGCGCTCTGGCCTTTCTCCCTGGCTCACCGCTCTGCTTCAGGCCTCCTGTTGGGTCGGCTTCGAATACCTTCATCATCACTGGGACCTCGCCTGGCCGTGGCTGACGGCAGCCAATGCCTGGGCTAATGTCCCCCAGCTCATCCAATACATTTCCCTGACCGGCTTCTGGGGCGTTTCTTTCTGGATATTGTTCACGGCCGGTTTGGCCTACCAGGCGATTATCCATACAAGCTGCCGTACCGTAATTCCGCTCGGCACGCTGTTTTTTTCCTTTCCCCTGCTTTCCCTTGCCATGCTCTGGACGGGCCCCTCAGCCGACCGGGAGACAGAGGCCACTCACGAGGTCGTGGTCGTACAGCCCAATTTTGACTCGTATGAACGCTTTGGCGGCTTTGCCACCACTGCCCGGGCAACCGACCACCTGCTCCGGCTCAGCGACTCCCTCCGTACCCCGGGTACCGATCTGGTCGTCTGGCCGGAAAATGCTGTTCAAGCGAATATCTTCAACCGCAATCGTTCCGGCGGAGAGCCCCGCAGTACCAAACGGTTGCTTTCCCAAAAAGCCCGGGATTGGGACGTTACGCTCCTTGCAGGCTCAACGTACATCGAATTTTATAATTCCGGTAATGCACCTCCCCTGCCCAACTACGATTCTCAAAATCGCCCTTACCTGCCATTTAATGCCGCCTTGCATTTTCAGCCCGATCAATCCATGCAAGTTTACCGCAAGCATAATCTCGTTCCCATTGTTGAACGCATCCCCTTTGTCCATTTCCTACATGCGGTTGACGTCTTCGGATGGGTGAACTGGAGCCAAATCCAAGGCTATGGCAAAGGAATGCAAGCCAAACAGTTTGCAGTGGAAGATACAAAAACCCCGGCCCTCATCTGTTACGACTCGGTCTATCCCAGCTGGATACGCACATTTGTGCAACAGGGGGCCGGGTACCTGACCATCATCACCAACGACGGCTGGTGGGGCGACACCAGCGGACACGCCCAGCATTTTGCCTATGCCCGGTTGCGCGCCATTGAGTTCGATCGCTGGATCGTGCGCAGCGCCAATAACGGCATTTCCGGTATTATTGATGCCGACGGGTTTGTAAAAGTGCAAACATCGTACGGGGAAACCACCGCTTTTCGCCATGACGTGCCGGTGCTTACCTCCCGGACGCTTTATGCCCGTTTCGGAGACTGGCTGCCTGTCGGGTTGCTTCTGCTTGCCTTTGCCGGCCTCGGTTATGTATTTCTCACAGATAATCGACAAAAAAACTCCAATGCAAACCCGGCCTAATACATGGTGCTGGCCTTCCCTGCACATACGCTAAAAAATCCTTACGCCCCTTTTGGCTTGACCCAAAAGGGCCATAAAAGGTCAAGGCTGAGAAAACTCAGCGTCCGGCGGTCGCGTCGGCTCCAGAGAAAAATATAAACTCACCCGACAAAGTCGGGCTCAGACAAATATTTTTCTTATTTCTCCGCCTTGCGTCCGCCACCCGGAGCACTGACTTTTCAAGGCCGGGAAACGGTATAATTTATACTGAATAGATCGTCCGCTGGTCCTCTTATAGAAATAATTATAGCCGTTGCGATCCGGTTACTTGATTCAGCACCACGTATAAGTCCGGAAGGGAATGGAGCCTTTAATTAGCTGACGATAAGCACTCCAGAACTTAAAACCCCTCTGAGTCCTGTTTTAAACAAAGCCTCCTTTCTATTAATCCGAGCGAATGGACACCACGATGTTAAAGCGAATATCGTGATCGGTGCGGGCATAGATATTGGAGGACTTCGGGATCAACCGGTTATAGGTATATTCAAAATTGGCCTGGATGGTCTGGGAAAATTGATAACCGACCACTGCCGATCCATTGATCCGTGACTGTCCCCCGGTAAAGCTCCTGGAGTAATCATACTGATCAACATCCCCTCCGGTACCGCCTCCCCCTTCAAGAACACTTCCTATATCCGAATCAAGGGAATATTTCTTTTCCTCATCTTCGATAAAACTGCCGTTGATTGTAAAATCGACCGCATTTTCTATGCGCGGGAAGAAAGGGACCTTAAAGTCGCGGACCGTATAGGCAAAGGTAAACCTAAGTCCCCGCGAGAGGCGTTCTATGACGGTTGAGTTCGACAACGCCAGGCTGGCTACCTTGCTGTATTCGTATTGCAGGTTGGAACGCAGGTTCGATTCCCAGGTAACATTTAATCCCAGCAGGGGACTGAATCTCTTCTCGATATTGATGGTGTTTGCTTCATAGGCAGGGCGCCGGTTCCGGACCGCATAATTTCCCAGTGAGATATCGGGCAACAAATCCCGGCTTGCATTAAAAATCCAGCCCAACCTGTACAAGCCCCTGTAGCTATGGGTAACCGAAGCTCTTGTCATCCGCTCGCCCACAAAAGGAATGAAGGATTCCAGGCCGGTCCATGTAACACGCCATCCGGGTAAGGGAAAGGGCGTAAAGTTTCGACTGCCGACCGTACCGGTACCCACTCCCAGATAGGCCCTGCGAAAGTCCTCCTGAAGGGCCCCCTTGCCCAATACCGAACGTCCGTCCCTGTTACCGGTAGAATCGGAAATTACGTTACTCTGGGCATCGATATCGGCAAAAGCCGTCTGCAGTTGTCTGCGAAAAAGGGAACCGTACCCCCCGCCAAAAGCCCAGATACTGGAACTTATTCGCCCGCTTTCCGTACGCACCGCGTTGAGGGTCTCATCCGGATTAATTGTTATGGATTCGGTGTTGGTTTTATTCCATTGCGTGTTCCAGGTGAAATCGATCGTCAAATTTTCGAAGGGACGGAATTGAGCTCCCACCGTTAGATCATCCGACAAATTCCGGTTCGAAGGCAGCTGTACGCTGTTCTGGCCGGGATTGTCGATAAGCTTGGAAAAACCGATGTCATCGGCAAAGCCGGTCCGGTATGAGAAAGGCGGCGAAAACCGGCTTCCCCCGCTGTTAAACATGTGGAAGAACTGCGATCCCCCGGCATAACCGCTCTGCATTGAACTTTTGGAAATATTAAAGGATACATCAAGCGATTGGATGCTTAGCAGAGCCCGAAGTCCCTTTCGGGCAAAACGCTGTAGTTCCCTGTTACTTTCAGAGTCAGAGGTATCCGCTGTTGCGTCCCTTTGCACACGATAGCCGTCGTTATCTTCCCTCAGGCTGCGATACCCCGGTATCCGCTCCAGCAGCGCCTGAAGGTCCAGGTCAAGGGATTGATTCAGCGATATATTGTTGGATAAATTGGCGCCCAGCTCCGATCCGAGGGGACTATTTCTCCACTGGTAGCCGCCGCCGTAGTTGGCTGAGTAGTTGGCCCAGCTCAGGGCCTCGATGGCATTAAGATCAGGCTGCCAGCCGGCCGTATAGGCTTCCTGGTAGTTGCTTCTTCGCGAAGACAGCGTATCGAAAACCAGCTCCTCCAGTACCTGGAAACTCGGTCGCACCCCGTAGCGGTTGAAATCACCGGAAAAACCTGTTGCATCGCGGTCTATGCCCGACCGGGAGAGGTCGAAAACGGAATGCGTCTGGAAGGAGGTCTTGAGCGAAGGCGTAAGGTTATAGCCGAGGCCAAATTCCGTGTCATAGGTAAAGCTGTGGGACTGCTGTAACAGGTTGTCCGTTTGTCCGGCTGACATCCTCCGCAACTGTTCATTGTATTCCCGGTCAATGCCCACCGAAGCGGTAATAGAAGCGGGCGTATACCCCAGTTTTAGTCCCGCCAGCGGATGCAGCAGGGGCAGATCTCCCAGGAAATCGAAGGGACGAAAAAGCCTGGTACTTCGGAAATTCAGGTTATACCGGAGCGAGCCGCTGAAATTCCAGTTATCCTGCCGGGAATATTGCGGGTTTCTTCGTTCGGTTGTATTGTACACATAGTTGAGCGTCGTTTTGTCCAGCGTATATCGTGCGAGTGTAGATTGAGAACGGGTTTTTGTGGCATTGGATATATTCAACGAATAGCTTTCGACATCCGTCTGACTCTCTAACACTTGCTCTTCAATCAACCGCTCTTTTTGTACCTCGCTGAGATCAGAGCGGGCATGTACGGCATTTTTATAATCTTCCAATCGTATATCTCCCTGATTGGGCAGGTAACGCGGTGTCGAATTGGATTGCCGGGTGGATAGTGTCACGGGAATATTCCATCCATACCGGCTGGGTATGAATTTGTGCATGTTGACGGTCGAATTGAGATCATACGCTATCACGTCGGATAATCTTCGCTGACCCAGTCTCGAATTCAGGGCGCCGAAGCCGTCCGTTTCCCGATTCAGGTTCGCGTTGAAGGAGGCAAAATCGGCCAATTGTATATCCGCTTTGGCATTGGCCGCCCAGCCCGACCGGTTATCAAAGCCCGAGACGCGCAGCTCGTTAACCCAGAACTGTCCGTCCAGGGAAGACACGCCCCCGTTACCTGGATTTTGCGGATCAAACGGGTTTTGAATGCCGATCCCGATTTCACCGATCCGGTCCAGCGAGGGATTGCCTTGTACTGCGATCACCGCTCCGGGGGGAGCTTCTTCAAGAAGATCCGAACGCTCATAAAGCTCGGAGGGATTCTCTCCCTGCTGATTGCGCAGCTGTTTGAGTTCGTTGAATGCCCGCAACAAAATATTCATGCTGTTTTCGTCGTACAGCCATACCTGTTCGGCCTCCTCGTACAACTCCCCGCTGCTTAACTCACTCGACGGTTTCCGGCTATACGGGTAATCCGGATCCGATGGCGATATGGGCTGACGATATTCATAGTAGTTGTTGGTCAGGTCGGTTCCGTAGCGCACGACAAGCTCCGCATCTCCTCGATAGTCATATCCCTCTCCATGGACATACATCCGCACGTTGGAGTAGTGAATCATATTCAGTCCCCCGGGATACACCCGCTTCATCATTTTCAGCTCACCGGGACCCAAATCCCGGATTCCCATCGCAATCGACTGCTCATTGGCGATGGTCTGCCGTTGACGTCCCCGGTTGGTAGCACGAATGGCGCCCTCCGGCTGCCGGTACGGTATGGGTCGGCGCTGGCTATTTTCTTCGATATTGACGGAGGAGACATTCATCTCCCCCTGCAACGGACCCTGCTCCTGGTCCACATTGTCGGCATTACGCCACTGGCTGCCGACCAGTTCGAACGTGGCAAAGCGCAGGGTAAACGGCTTTTCGTAACCCGACAGCCACAGCCTGATGTACGAAACATTTTGGAAATTTTCGATATTTCCAACCTTGCGGATCCAATCTTCCAACGGAATGCGCACCTGGTACCAGCGATCGTGCTGATTGGGGCCGTCAACTTTATCGACAATAAAACCATCCTCTGTCCCGACCGGCACCTCATCTATCTCAGCGGGATTCCAGTCCACTTCGTACTGAAAATAGGCATTGTTTTGCTCCACGATCGAAGGTGTAATAAGTCCCTCTGTGTCCGGCCTATTCGTGACCGCACGCTTGTCGCCGGTGTTGGACGGACTATTGCCGTCGTGGTACCCGTGCATCCGGTGAAAACGTTCATGGAGGGGCAACCCATTAACCTTTTCCTCGCCATAGTACACATAATCGTCATTGGAGGGATCAGACTTTATGGCGTTGTACTCACTGCTGCCGGCCCCATACGCTGCGTTCATCGCATTGACGAAATCAAAAAAAAGCGTCTGTTCGTTTTTATCATCAAAGCCCTCGGTGTTGGGGGCTCCATCCAGCCCTACATCTTCCAGTTCCCGGGTCTCATTGGAAAACTGTCCCTCCGGTGCGGGAGGCGGAACAGGAAGGTACGAACGGGGATCATTGCTTATATTGTCTTGCTGCAGATCATCGGGACGGCGGGCTAATCCATCCTCTGTATTGGTCTTGAAATTGGGCACGACATCCTCGGAAACAACCCCGATATCGATATACATTTTCCCCTCGTAATCCTCCAGATCCTGCACCGTCGGTGCACGTCCCCCGGGCAGGACCGACTGCACCCAAAATTCCAGGAATTCAATGTTATTCTGCGTAAGGTCCTCCTGCCCGGCTGGAAGTGTCGTCGTCATCCCTCCCCAGCTGCGCTCCGGCTCATTCTCCAGCAGGTCACGAAGATTCCTGTTGTAGTTATACGGTCCCCGTTCGGTGGGATCATAATAGAGATCGAGAGTCCGGATAAAATTTTCCTCGGTCAAGACATCCCTGTTTGGAAATACATCCGTCACTTTGACAAGCTGTGATTCCGGTGTACGCTGGGCGCCATTGAGGATATCATCAATATTTTGGGGTATGGTATACCATGAAAAAGAGCTGCGCAGATCAGACCGGCCAATCTTATCCGTAATCGTGTTGGAAGGATTGGTCGGGGGATTATCCTCAAAAAAGATCGCATCAGGCTGGTAACCCGGCAGCGCCGCCGGAGCAGCCGCAAGATTCCACTGCGACGGGTTCACAAAACTAAGTCCCACTTCAGAGCCTTCGAAATCATCAATAAAGGAGAGCCCGTTTTCTTCATCTTCAAAAAGACGGTTATCGCTGATCGCATCATTGACGGCGGCGGTTCTTGAGACATCGGGACGAAGTTGTGCGAATTCACCACTCAGGCTTATGGCTGAAGGTTCTTTGGTATGCAGCAGGGGAACGCGATCGATCAATCGCGTCAGCCATGGAGCGTCAAAATAAGCGTTGGCATCCAGGCCCAGCACGGCATTGCTGACCGGCTCGTCCCCGATGCGAATTTTATCCTGCAGCGGCTTCTCTTTTAATTTAAAATAGGTGCTCCCGATGTTGAAATTATCCGTAATACTGTATTCAGCGCGCAGGCCGGTAAAATTTTTCTGTCCTATTTGCGCCAGCCGGTTATTTTCATACTCAATCCGTATTTGCTGTCCCCTCTGCAGGTACTGCTCGTTCAGTATGGTGATGCTGCCAATGGAATAATCCACCGCGTAATCGGTCCCCTCCTGCAGCTCTTGTCCCCCCGCAAACACCCTGACGGATCCCTCTACCAGCGAATATCCGAGACTATAGCTGGCGGAGGTCGCTCCTCTGGCTTCTCCCTCAATCAGATAAAAGTTATTTTTTGAGTTTTGACTGGCGTTTTCTTTTCGCTGGGTATACAGTTCATCGTATGCAATAGC
This sequence comes from Fodinibius roseus, assembly GCF_900129315.1. Lineage (GTDB taxonomy): Bacteria > Bacteroidota > Rhodothermia > Balneolales > Balneolaceae > Fodinibius > Fodinibius roseus. The sequence goes on along the minus strand of NZ_FQUS01000005.1, from coordinate 71,474 downwards.
CCTTACCTCCTCCTGTCCCAGTCCGCTTTCTACCAACAACTCTTCCACCCGGTCACCAAACGGTTGTAAATACGGGAAGACAATTTTACCGGTAGCGGGATTAAGAACGCTGGTACTGAAATCAATTTTATTATCCGGATTAAGGGCCCCCTGCTGGTCTACCCGGTCGAGTCCCAGGTCCTGCAACAAAATCGAATTGCGCGCCGGCAGAGAACTGCTCGGCACATTCTGTTCGGTATACTTTACATCCAGATCCAGCCCGTCAGGCGTCAGGTTAGTGGCCCCGAGGGAATAGACGTTTTTCATCATCAGGTCCCACAGCGGATTGCTGGTGGTCACGGTCTGGGGACGGATGAGCTTCAGGTAGATGCGATTACCGCCGCCCGGACTTACATCACCGATGCTGACCGTCTGTCCTGTTTGGGGATCTGCATACTTAAATGAGATAGCCAGGGCCTGTCGTGAACTCAGGTTTCGCTTCAGAGAAATATATCCCAGGTAACGATCCAGTTCGTAGTCCACGCCCTCCTCGAGAGGAATAAAATATCCTTCCACAAAGGCGGCGGGATCCACGCCAAAATCCCCGGCGGAAACCCCCAGTGACGGGTCCCGAAACTGGTCGAGCAGGCTTTCCGGAAAAATATCTTCATCCTGATCCGGGGCCCCGTAGCTGCTGTCAGCATGTTGCACAACCCCCAGGTCGGCAAGCGCTATAGCCTGCCGTTCGCCTTCCGCCGGCTGCGAAGTTTCCCGCAGCGCCCACACATTCACTTCCGTGAGTTCCAGCGCTTGTCCCAATTGCTGCGGATTCGAAACATTCTCCTCATACTGCTGGCGCGTAAAAAAGTCCATAAAAAAGTGCCGATCATCCTCGTAATCCACAGGACGAATGGCAAGCTCTTTTTCCTGGGCGCCGCCGGTAATGGTTTCGGTTCTTTCCTCGCCTTCCTGCTGAGAGAGCACCGAAGTTAATCTGAGCGATCCAAGCTTCACGATGGACTTCACTCCAAAAAGAGCACTGCCCCCGCGGATGAGCGAATTACCGGTCTGCATCGACACGTTTCCCATCTCCAGGTGCTGTATTATTTCATCTTCATAGCCCTCATACAGGATATTGACCCGGTTCATAAAGTCAAATGCCCGCTCGGTATCCCAGTCCGTCTGTATTGAGAGCTTATCTCCGATCGTCCCCTGAATATTGAGCTGCAGATTTTGCTCGAAGGTAGGATCAACCTGGGTTTGCCGGTCAGGCGGAATACCGGGATTTTCCGTTTTTTGAATAGACGCCCCGATATTCATATTGGCTGTCCCGTTAATGCTTAAATTAACCTCCGGCTTGCCGAAAATAGTTGTAAAGGTGGACTGCTCACCTCCGGGGACATCCACCTTGAAATCCAGCAGTCCCTCACGCGCCTGTTCCGGGCTCTGTTCCTCCATGATTTGATTCCAGTTTTCCCGGATCGCATGTTGCCTGTATTGTCTTGCATATTCATTAAAATTCATCACATACGGAAGGGCCACCGGCCGGTGAAACAGCATACGCTGGCTTCGATAATGACCCAGCGAATCGCGCTGCACAGAAATCCTCTCATCCGGCAGACGAATATAAAAAAGACGAGGCAGGGGAAACACAAAAGGATAAGAAATGGGCTCCGGAGGCAACAGCCGCGGAAGGGTATCACCGGCAGCGGGCGAGGCAAGCCTGCCAGAAAAGCCGGGCGGCCTCTCCTGGCTAAAGGACACGGTTATGCTGATAAAGCAAAGCAGAAAAAGAGAAACACAAAATATTTTTGCTTTAAGCTGCACGTATAGTGTTGAATATATTTTTGTTGATCTGTCAACCAAAGAAATAGTATCGCTAAGCTATACGCAGCCTCCTTTGAACAATTTTCAAATTGTGAAATCCGTTAATAAGGATGATAAATGTTAAACTTTTTTCTTGAAAGTAGAAACCCTTGCCTCAGAACTGTAAAATCATACTATTTTGTAAAGAGGGAGTATAGGCGTAATTTAAGGCTTGTTCAATAGAATAGATGATATGCGATTGATACCCAACAAACTACAGCTTGATGTTCTGAAGAGGCACGCGGGACCCTTTGTATTCTGCTTTCTCACCCTGATGTTTCTGCTGCTCATGCAGTTTTTGATTCTGTATATCGACATGCTGGTCGGTAAGGGACTGCCGTTGGGTATTATCATAGAACTTATTATCACCAATTTGGCTTCCATGGTGGTATTGGCCATGCCGATGGCCGTGTTAGTCTCCTGCCTGATGGCATTCGGAAAAATTACCGAACTAAATGAACTGGCGGCCCTTAAGGCAGCGGGCATCAATCCCATCCACCTGGTCAAACCGGTTCTCGTGGCGGGGATTCTGCTGTCTGTTTTTTTAGTTTGGTTTTCAAACGATGTGCTCCCCGATGCCAATCAGCGGGCACGATCGCTGTTTATCGATATCCGGCTCAAAAAGCCCGGCTTCGACCTCAAGCCCGGTGAATTTTATGATGGCATTGACGGCTATACCTTTTTGGTCCAGGATATGACCAATGAGTCTGATACCCTGCGCGATGTTACCGTTTACCAGCAGCCCAACCGTAACCGGAAAGAGGCCTTTATCAAAGCCCAAAAGGGGCGGTTGGAAAGTGAGCATCAGGGACAGACGATGAACCTGTATCTTCACGACGGATCCATACTTCGTTTTTTGGATCGAAGGAAAGAAGGAAAAAAAATAACGGTTCTCGAGGAGACCGATTTCGACCGGTACCGCATCAGCTTTGATCTCTCTGATCTTTCGTTCTCCCGGTCCAACCCGCAGGAACGTTCACGCAATGACCGGACGATGAACGTCCAGGCCATGAAAGCCCTGGTGGATTCATTACACGAAGAAGTTTCTTCCCAGAAACAGCTGATCCTCGATAACGACAATTATTTTGTGCCGAGAACCCAAACAGAGGATGGTGAGCAGCAAAGTGTTTCCCGGCGTTTTCTCACGCAGCCCGACTCCCTGAAAAAAGCGCCCTATTCAAGCCGGTATGTTGCCCTCAACATACTGGATTCCAAGTCTGAACAGCGGACACTGCATGACTTAACGCTCTCCAAACTGCGGGGCTACCAATCCCTTGTCGAGGATGTATCCGTTGACACCGAATGGCGCATCAATAAAATTGCGCGATATATGGTGGAAATCCATAAAAAATTCGCCATTCCGTTTGCCTGTATTATCTTTGTCCTGCTGGGCGCTCCCATCGGAATGTTTACCAAGAGGGGAAATCTGGGGTATGCGGCCCTTATCGGCGCCCTGTTTTTGACTTTTTACTGGATCTCCATCATCCAGGGAGAGAAACTGGCCGACCGCATGTTTATCGCACCGGCCACCGGCATGTGGTACTCCAATGTCTTATTAGGCCTGGTCGGTCTTTATCTGGTTATTCGCATCTCCACTCCCTTTAAAATTACAAATCTCTGGAGCGATCGTGATTAAAAAGATTGACCGATATATCATCAGCCGGCTTTTTGTTATCACCATTTTTATGCTGCTGATGCTTATTTTTATATTCATTATCTTTGATTTCTCTGAAAACAGCGAGGACTTTACCGACAAGGGGGCAGCTTTTGCCGAAATATTCGGGGTCTATTATTTAAATTACATTCCGGAGATTATACGACTTATTATTCCCGTTGCAGTCTTTATTGCCTGTTTGTACCTGACGGGACAGATGACCGAGCGACTCGAAATTGTAGCACTCAAGGCAGCGGGCGTCAGTCTTTACCGGCTGCTGCTTCCGTATCTTATCTTTGGTTTTATCATTACGGGTATTGTCAGTTACATGGATGGATATCTCATTCCCGACGCCAATAAAAAACGGATCGCCTTCGAGTCGAAATACCTTCAGGGAAAATCCGAAAAAGTTGATAATAACCAGATCTTCCGGCAGGAATCGGACCAGACAATCTTCAAAATCGGCTTTTTCAATGCCGATGAGAATACCGGTCATCGTGTTGACGCTACGACCTTTGCCGGCGACAGTATTAAAGAAACCATGTACATCCAGCGCATGATCTGGAAGGAACAAGAACAGTTGTGGAAGCTCGAAAGTGTCGATAAACGCATTATGACGCCCCTGGGTTATGAACATGTGTACGTCGATTCCATGGACACCACCCTGAATATTTATCCCCGCGATCTGGCCCGAACCACTTCGGACATCTACCAGCTGACCTATCCCAAAGCCCGTGAATATATCCAGGCTATCGAGCGCAGCGGGGCCGGCAATGTAGAGTCGCCCAAAGTTCAGCTATACGGACGCTACGCCTATCCTTTTTCAATCATTGTAGTTATTATCGTGGGCTTTTCGCTGGCCTCCGTACGCCGTGAGGGGGGGAAAGGATTTTATATTGCGTCGGGACTGGGGGTGAGTTTTATCTATCTGGCCCTGATGAAAGTTATTGAACCCTTTGGGGGGACCGGAGAAATACCTCCGCTGCTGGCCGCTGTTCTTCCGCACCTTATTTTCCTGCTTGTTGGCCTCGGAGCACTGTTCAGGGCCCGGAAATGAGGATTCCTGCTGCGCTTTACATCTTATTTTTACTCTCATACCTCATAATGCACGCCCCTCAGCCTGGCCCGGATTATTCATCAAGAAATTCAGGACAAGGCGAAGCTGGAGAATAAATTATTTCACATTCATTCATGCGTAAATGACTCGGTTTAGCTGACCGAATAGTTGGGCGACTCTTTGGTAATCTGGACGGAATGCGGGTGGCTTTCTTTATAGGCGGCTGCTGAAATCTGTACAAACTCCGCTTTCTTCAGCTCAGAAATATCCGCCGCTCCGACATAGCCCATCGCTGCCCGCAATCCCCCGACCATCTGGTGGACCACTTCACTGAGATATCCCTTATAGGGTACGCGTCCCTCAATCCCTTCAGGCACCAACTTATTGATATTATCCTCCACATCCTGGAAATAGCGATCCTTTGATCCTTTCTCCATGGCTCCGATACTGCCCATTCCGCGGTAGGATTTATACTTTCGGGATTCGTAGATAATCGTTTCACCGGGACTTTCATCCACGCCGGCGAACATCGATCCCATCATCACCGCGTCGGCGCCTCCGGCTATTGCTTTTGGGATATCGCCCGTCTGCTTGATTCCGCCGTCGGCAATGAGCCCGACGCCCGCTTTGTGGGCCAGCTCGGCCACCTCCATAACAGCACTTAACTGCGGTACGCCTACCCCGGTAACCACCCGGGTTGTACAGATCGACCCCGGGCCGACCCCCACTTTCAGGACATCCGCACCGGCATCGACCAGCGCCTTGGCCGCGTCCCTGGTAGCAATATTGCCCCCGATGAGGCTCAGATCGGGATAGGCCGCCTTAATTTTCTCTACCATTTCCAATACACCCGTCGAATGGCCATGGGCGGTATCCACCGTAATAACATCCACGCCCGATTCCACCAGCGCATCGACACGCTCCATCGTATCCTCCGTTACTCCTACAGCAGCCCCCACACGCAGCCGTCCCATGTCATCCTTACAGGCATGAGGGAAATTCATTTTCTTTTCAATATCCTTAAAGGTAATCAGTCCCACCAGTTTGGTATTATCATCCACAATGGGCAGTTTTTCAACTTTATGCTCCTGTAAAAGCTTTTCAGCTTCCTCCAGGGTGGTCCCCTCCCGTGCCGTAATCAGGTTGTCGCTGGTCATGATCGTACTCAGCTTTTTATCAACGTAGTGCTCGAAGCGCAGGTCCCGGTTGGTGACGATGCCGATAAGCGTATTATCGTCCTCAACAATAGGAATACCGCCGATTTTATGCTTTTTCATCAGTGACCGCGCTTTCCTTACCGTCGAATTCTGGCCCAGTGTAACAGGGTCTACAATCATACCGCTCTCGCTGCGCTTTACCATGCGTACCTGATCCGCCTGGTCCTGAATCGACATATTCTTGTGCAGCATCGCAATCCCCCCCTCCCGGGCCAACGCAATAGCCAGTCGATACTCAGAAACAGTATCCATCGCTGCGCTGATAATAGGCACATTGAGGGTCAGGTCGTCGGTAAGGTCTATGCTCGTATTGGCGTCACGGGGCAGTGTTTTCGAGTAGCCCGGTACCAGAAGCACGTCATCATAAGTCAGGCCCTGCCGCGTAATCCGATCAAAAGGAGAGGAAGATTGCATGATAGAGTAGGTCTGCCAGTATTTGGATTCAGGTTTGGGCAAAGATAAAAAAAATGTGGGCGACCTGCTTAACAGATTTCCTAAAAAATTTGTTAATAGTCAAGGTCACCCACATGCTTAGGCTGCCCAAGAGCCTCTCCCTTATTAATAGCTTACGAATAGAGGTCTTTGCAAAACCGCTCTTTTACCCCATGGCGGCGTTACCGGGTGGTTCAAATCCACACGTATGGCTACATGCTGCGATCCCAACCTCCCTCCGGCCTTGATATTGACCAAAATTCCTGGTCTTCAAAGATTCTACGTGAAAAACAATAATTATTAAATTTAAAATTAGTGGTTTTACACTAAAGAGCGGCATCAGCCAGCTCGCGTGGGGCAGCCTCTGTATATAACCTGAAGTAAATCTTACAAACTGCGAACCCTCAGCGCCTCCACAGCCGTCTGCAGAGAACACAAGTCATCTTTATAACTGTCGACCCAGTGGACGACCCGCTGCCGGCGACGGGCGACCGCGGGATCACAGCTGGAATACTGTCCCTGCAGCTCATCGACCAGCGCCGACACATCATCTTTAATTTCAATTTTAAGCGCATCCGGCAGGTCTCCCCAGCCCATCAGCTTAAACATCTGTTGCAATTCCTGATGCTCCTGCTCTGCTTCTTTGAGCACTTTGCGAAGCACCGGCTCCATGTTTGCGGTAACCTGCTGGTCGGAAATATTAACTGCTGCATTCATAACTGGTCTCTTTGTTTAATTAATCTTCATTATAAATGTAACCAAGCAGACTGACAGCAGTATGTCACCCCTCTTTAAAAAAAAATCCTGCCTTCCCGCATCAGGGGGAGGGAAGGAAAAGAATCGTACCTTCCACGGCATGCAGCGACCTTATTCAAGAGTGGATTCGATAATCATGGAACCTCCGAAGCCCCAGCAGTGTTGCCAGGGTGTACATTAAAGAACAGCCGACTGCTAATCATGCTGACATTTTATAAAGGTACGTCTGATCAATTTACGGATCGCGTAGAGCAAAAACTCAGGGATATGGTTATTGCGCATAAGGTCATCCGGATCGCCCTAAACGACTCCCTGCCTGAAGAAGTGAACGAAAATAAGTTGCCCCTACTCGACGATGGCCACCAGACGTGGTCGTCGCCGGCAGAAATTGAAGACTTTCTGGAAGAGCTACACCATGAGGTTCGACTGGGACGCAGCCTGCAGTCCGACAGCTGCCACCTGGATCCCGACGATCCGGAACAGTGCCTGTAAAAAGGATATCCAGCGGAATCTTAGCGCCTCCCGCGGGGAGGATTACTCCGGGTAAATCGATTTTTTGGCGGCCAGCAGCGTATTCTTCATCAGCATAGCTACGGTCATGGGACCCACGCCGCCGGGGACCGGCGTGATCCAGCTTGCCTTTTCTTTTACGCTTTCGAAATGACAGTCGCCAACGAGGCTGTACCCCTTTTTCCGGGTCTCGTCGGCTACGCGGTTAATGCCTACATCAATCACCACAACCCCTTCTTTCACCATCTCCCCCCTGATTAAATTAGGTTGACCTGCGGCTACCACCAGTATATCGGCGGAGATGGTATGAGCCGTCAGGTCTTTGGTGTACTTGTGGCAAACAGTCGTAGTTGCCTTTCCTCCTGCATCCTCTTTGGAAAGCATAACGGAGATCGGTCTCCCGACAATATCGCTCGCTCCCACCACAACGGCGTGTTTCCCCTTGGTGGGAATGCTGTAATATTTAAACAGTTCAAAGATACCCGCGGGCGTGCAGGAACGAAAGCTGGGTTGCCCCACGGTAAGCCGGCCTACATTCATGGGATGAAAACCATCGATGTCCTTGCGGTGGTCAATAGCCTCTATTACGTCGTGCGAAGAAAGGTGGGACGGCAGGGGAAGCTGTACCAGGATTCCATCCACCTCGCTGTTCTCATTATAATACTGTATGGTCTTTTTCAGCTCTTTGGCAGAAACCGTATCAGGCAGTTGCCGGGTATCGGTTTCAATACCTACTTCTTTGCAGGCACGGGTCTTAGCTCCCACATATACATTTGAAGCGGGATCATTGCCCACCAGTATTACCTGCAGAAAAGGGGGACGGTGTCCCGCTTCGAGCCAATCTTCCACATCTTCACGAACTTCATCTCTTGTTATTGCTGCTACTTTCTTACCGTCAATAATTTTAGCGGACATCTTATGGTCTTGTGTTATGAGTAATGAAATGAGTAGTCAAACTGAATGAACCCCGGGCACCGGTTATTGACATCCCGTATTTACCGTTCAATATCGTACTTTTTCATTTTATTGTACATGTGGCTTCGCTGGATATCGATCGCCTCGGCCGTCTGGGAGATATTCCAATCATTTTCATTCAGTTTTCGCAGCAAAAATAATCGTTCTGACGCTTCTTTAAAACCCTGAAAGGTATCAATACTTTCGAGCAGGCTGTCGGTTCCCTCTGGTTTCCGGGAACCCGTGAGCGTTAGACTATCGACTTCCTTCCCTGAGATCGTCGTACCCCCGGCAAGCAGTCCCAGTCGTTCTACCGCATTTTGAAGCTCCCGCACATTACCCGACCACTGTTGTTCTTTTAACGCCTCCAGTGCGTCATCACTAAACGAAATACCGGCAAATGTAATGTCCTTTTCTGCCAGATGTTCGAGCCAGCGCCGGGCCAGCGCAGGGATGTCTTCACGTCGTTGCCGAAGCGGCGGAACATGAATGGGAATCACATTCAGACGGTGATAGAGATCTTCTCTGAAACCGCCTGTATCGATCTCTTCCAGCAGATCTTTGTTCGTTGCCGCGATCACACGGACATCCACCGTTATTTTCTCGGTCCCGCCAACGCGAATGATGGCATTTTCCTGCAGGGCCCGCAGAACTTTTGCTTGCGCATTGGGACTCATATCTCCCACCTCATCCAGGAAAAGCGTACCCCCGTCAGCTTGTTCGAATTTACCGATACGCTGACTGCTGGCACCGGTAAAAGCGCCCTTCTCATGACCAAAAAGCTCACTTTCAAGCAGGTCTGCAGGAATGGCAGCACAGTTGACTTCTACGAATTCTTCATTGCTGCGCTGACTTTTTTCATGGATCCAGCGGGCTACCAGTTCCTTTCCCGTTCCATTTTCGCCGGTCACCATAACTCTTGAGTTCGTCTGGGCAACTTTATCGATGGTTTCCTTGATCTTTTCAATAGCCCGGCTTTCCCCTATAATTTCGGGTACCCCGGGCAGCCGCGATCGTATGGTTTCATTTTCTTCCGACAGTCGATGTTGATCCAGGGCATTTCGTACACTTACCAGCAACCGGTTCAAGTCAGGTGGCTTCTGGATAAAATCAAAAGCCCCCTTTTTGGTGGCTTCCACCGCAATTTCAATGTTCCCGTGCCCTGAAATCATTATGACCGGAAAATGGAAATTATTCTCTTTCAGTTTAGAAAGTACCTCCATCCCATCCATCCCTTTCATTTTAATATCCAGGAGCATAAGATCAACGGTATCATCCGACAAAATTCGAAACACCTGTTCACCATCTTCAGCTTCAAGTACACGATACCCCTCAAACTCAAGGATATCCCGGAGCGAATTGCGAATGCTTTCCTCGTCATCCGTTACCAGTATTGTAGGGGGCTTGTTCGGCATGCGTTTTCGTTAATAAATGTTAATATTTATAATAAATTTGTTGAATAATTTCTTCCTGCACTGAATCAACGTAAGAGGTTGACTCGGTATAATTATTCGTTATTATACTGACAACAAGCGGCTGTCCCGATGCCGACTCCAAATATCCGCTCAAAGCTCGAACGCCCGAAATATACCCTGTTTTACCGTGTAGTTTCCCTGCGACTGGTGAGTTTCGAAACCGGTGTTCGAGCGTACCGTCTCTCCCGGCAATCGACAAACTGTTTTTATACACCTCAAAGTGAGGGGCAGAACGCATTTTTACCAGCATCCTGCTCAGGTCTTCACTCGTCATAAGAGTTGAAGATGCCAAACCCGATCCGTCGCTTATCTCCAAGTCCTCTATGTCCATACCCATATCCATAGCAAAAGTTTCAATCAGACTTATACCGAGTTCGGTACTTCCCTCCGTTTTATAGTGCTCGGCCGCAGCCGTTTTAAGCAACATCTCAGCATAGAAATTATTGCTCTCTTTATTAACCTCCTGTAACAGCTGCCTAAGTGGAACCGACTGATGCTCTTCCAGGATCGTGTAACGGCTACTTTCCCAATTCCGTGTATGACTTTCAATGGAAAATGGCCTGCTAAACGTTATGTTTCCCTGGGACAGGTACTTTTCAAAGGTATCCACAAAAAAACGGGGTGCGTCCATAATGGACAGCGACTCTTTCTCAACATAATTCTGCGGCAGCGTGCTGCGCAATAAAATGGTGTTCGTACCCATAATTCGCCGATACGACTCGTCATATTCTGAATAGGCCGGGGTGATGACCTGCTTATTAACAAATTCCACGTAATCGGTATCGAAAGGAAACCATTCAATATGGGGTTTTTCTCCTATACTGTTATTGGCATATACACGCAGATCGACTGCATTTTCATTGAACGACAAGGCATTAATTTCCACCCCGTAATAAAATGTGAGGTCATCCCAGCTCCAACCTTCCGGGTAAACCCGCTGATCGAAATACGAATCGTTGCCGATAAGCGATCCCTGTACCTTCCGGATGCCCAGGGAATCAAGCGCCCGGTAAAACTTTTCAAATACATGGAAACGGTCCTTGTTATAAAATGTGCCGCTAATGGACGGATCGCCGCTTCCCCGAATAATGATATCACCTTGCCATGAGTTACCGGACTGTGAACCCAGGCCGTACATTTTCGTGGAATACCGAAAATCGGGCCCCAGCTCCTTCAACACCATGGCGGACGTCAACAGCTTCAGGTTGGAAGCGGGACGTACAATCTTATCAAAATTATAGCCTTCAAGAATTTTGCCCGTGCTATCGCGGACAATGACCGACCAAAAAGCATCGTAGACACGACTGTTTTCGATCGTCTGAATAACTTCAGGTGAAAAGACAGCGTTTTGAGCCTTTACCTCACCCCCAGTGGCCGCGAACAAAACCAAAACAGCCCATCCTGTACAAATCGTATTTTTTCCAACCATACAACTGTGATTTATTGGAATTAGTCATCCACTGAAAGACACATGCTCTTCTTTCTTAAATTGTTCGATAATTTCTTCTGCGGTTGTGCATTCCTTCAGTCGATTCCGAAAACTGCTGTCATTCATTAGTCGCGAAATACGGCTCAACATCTTGATATGCATACTGTTGCTCGACTGCGGACCTACCAGCAAAAAAACCATCGAAACAGGTTGATTGTCAACCGCATTGTATTCCACAGGTTCTTTAAGCACGGCAAAAGCAGCATAGGTCTGTTCAATAACAGCTGTTTTGGCATGTGGTATGGCTAATCCTTTTCCCACCCCGGTGGACATGATATTTTCTCGCTCCTTGACCGCTTCCAGGATTTTTTGGGCCTCCTCTTCCGAAACCTGCCCTTGAAGAGACAATACCAATTTCTCCAGTATTTCAGCTTTATTGTTAGCTTCCAGGTTTGGCAAAACGGTTTGGGTTTCTAATAAGCTGAAAATATTCATGCGAAAAAGACTAAAATTTATTCATTTCATCTGTTGCTCAAATATACTCATCGTTTTACTTCCGATACAAGTCCATTACCCCGCTAATCTTATAATATTTTTTGAATGGATGTTTTAAGAACTTATCAGCCCGGTATAGAAAGCATGGAGAAAAATGATCGTTTTTCAGCCGGCTCTTTTTTACCTTTAACTAATTATTGTTAACCCACATTTCTCACTCCCGAATGCTTTGGCTTTGCCATGGGTGAGGCGTCATTTTGCAGGTTGATCCAAAGGGTATGAACCGGATGAGAACTGCTCCGGATGACGCAGACCGAAAGGGGGTTCCGGAACCCACGGAAGGGGTTGCAGCCGCTGCAGCACGCAATCTTTTGCTCCTATTGTAACATACACTGAAAACATTGATATTTAGAAACTTGCAGTCATGCTAAACAGTTATTTGCAGAGGGCTTTGAAAACACGGTTCTTGTTCAATACCAACCCTGAGCGATTTCAAAACCGCAGTCTATATGTTAACGATATGGGGATGTTGAAATCGCGAACATGCAGAGATTGGGCGAATTAACGGTTTTGCAACGGGCTCGTCTACATAATTCGGGTTAATGCTTCACTACTTTTTTGTAAACTTTGCTGATGAATTTATTACAGGGAATAACCGCCATACTGAGCAAGGACCTGCAGATCGAACTCCGGTCGCGCTACGCTATCAATACCGTCCTGGCATTCGTAGGCGCCTCTTTATTGCTTGTTCTGTTTGCACTGAACGCTGAGCGGCTTCCGAAAAGCGCCCAAAGCGCCCTGGTATGGATCATCATTCTCTTTGCGGCCCTTTCAAGTCTTTCCCGTTCATTTGTAATGGAAACAGACAAGCGAACGTTCGATCTTTTGCGCCTTCACAGTCGCGCCATTGATGTTTTCCTGGGTAAACTGTGCTTCAACTATCTCTTTACTTTGTCGGTAAACTGTGTGACCTTTATCACCTATATTTTTTTATTGGGAATATCTATTGCCGACAACAGCGCCTTTTTGTTGGTTTTGACCGTGGGCACGGCAGGTCTTTCCGGCGTCGCTACCATGCTGGGCGCCATCGTCTCGCAGGCGGACCGGAAAGGAGCTATTTTCTCGGTCCTGAGCATTCCCCTCTTGTTCCCGCTTATCCTTATTTTGGTTCAGCTTACCAAGGTGGCGCTCATTGAGGATTTCTCTCAGCACTATCTCAACGATTTTTGGGCGCTTGTAGGCTATACGGGCACGACCATCACAGCCGGCATCTTACTTTTTGATTACATTTGGGAAGAATAACCTATTATGAGCGAACTCAACCATCTGACATTTGATTTCGGAGACCGGCGGCTGGTCGGGCAGCAGTTTGCGCGCGAGCAGATCAAGCGTATCCTGAAATCGGAGCGCATCAGCCACGCCTACCTGTTCTCAGGCTCTCCCGGCACCGGTAAAAAAGCTTTCGCCCTGGCTTTTGCTGAGCTTATCAACGGCATTGACAACCTCACCGGGCTGGGGGACCAGGCCTTCTCCAAAAAATCGTCCTGGTTTACCCACCCGGATATTCATGTCTTTTTACCCGTACCCACCAGCGCCGTTCGCAAGAACGATGTAGAGATGGAACTGCGTCCCCGTCTGGAGATGCTGCGCGAGGATCCCTACGAAATCGTGGACTTCAGTCTGCGTCCCTCTCTCACGGACGACGCAAGTTCCAAGAACCTGCAGGCATTCTATCCCATTGATTATTTCCGGGAGCATATCCGGCGGGCCGCCCGGTTAAAGCCCAATGAGGGTCGGAAAAACATTATTGTACTGACTGATATTGAACATATGCGCAAAGAGGCGGCCAACGCCTTTTTGAAGCTCCTCGAAGAGCCTTCGAAAAATCTTATGTTCCTGCTGACCACCAGCCATACCGAAGCCCTGCTGCCCACGATCCTGTCACGTTGCCAGCATATTCCGCTGTCTGCTTTAAAAACAAAAGAGATCGAACAGGCCCTGATCGACTACGACGGACTCTCCCGGGAGGATGCGAGCTACCTGGCACGCGTATCCGGGGGCAATTATGCGCTGACGCGCTTCTATGAGGTCGACCAGCTCAAAAGCCTCCGCAGGGAAATCGTGGATTACCTGCGTGCTTCCTATATCCAGGATGCCGTTGAAATCACCCGGATGGCCCAGGATTGGCAGAGCCGCGAAAATATAGAGGGACAGATTGCGATACTAAACGTGCTGGAGGTCTTTCTGCGGGACCTGCTGGTGTATCGCGCGACGGAAAACAAAGCGCTCATTACCAATGCCGACCAGCTGGATGTTATCCGGAAATTTTGCGACACGCTTCATGAGGCCCGTCTGCAGTCGATGATTGAAGAAGTGAACAAGTGTAAGCCGATGATTTATCAATACGTGCAGGGCAAAATTGTTTTTACGGTCCTGGCTTTGCGCTTTGCAAACCTGATGCGCGACCTCGATCTTGAAATAGCATCTGACGAATCCTATAAACATTTACCCGCTTTTTCGGATTAACTATGGATACCCACAGAACAACGATCACTTTTACCAAGATGCAGGGGACCGGGAACGACTTCGTGGTTATCAACAACCTCGAACGGCTGTTCTCCAAAGAGGAATTGGTGCGGCTCGCTCCCAAGCTGTGTGACCGAAAATTCGGCATTGGTTCCGACGGACTGCTTGCCCTGTTTCCCGCCGAACACGGGGAGGCCAACTACACCATGTTTTACCGCAACCCGGACGGCAGCGATGCGGGCATGTGCGGGAACGGCGCCCGGTGCCTGGCGCTTTTCGCCCGGAACCTCGGTTTTGACAAGAATCATACGTTTACGGTCCACGACAAGCTGTACAAAGCCAGCGTGATGGACTCGAATACCGTACGGATTTCATTCCCGGTTGAAACGGAGGTCAGGCACGTGAATCTTGACGGCAAAAAAATCTGGCAACTCCATACCGGAACCGAACATATCGTCACCCCCGTAGATGCGGAGCGGCTTCAGCAGGAAGATCTGCTGCGCCAGGAAGGAGAAAAACTACGCTATCACCCGGCTTTTCAGCCGGAAGGTACCAACGTCAACTTTATTTGCGGAACCGGCGATAACGAAGTCCGCCTTCAGACCTATGAACGCGGGGTCGAAGACCTCACGCTGGCCTGCGGGACCGGCGCCATCGCCGCTGCCCTGGTGTGGCATGAACTGGAAAACCGGCCGGATGCCGAACAGCCTTTTCAGGTCAAAACAGAGGGAGGAACCCTGCTGGTTTACTTCTCCTTTGACCGGCGCACACAAACCTACGCTAATCTTAAACTGGAAGGACCTGCTCATTTTGTCTTTGAAGGCACCTATTTTATGTAGCATATTGCCATTCCTTTTACTTGCCACATTTGCCGGCTGCAAGGTACCGGAATCAACCGATACCGCTACTGCTGACCAGCAGCAGGAAGAAGGTTATCAGGAACCTTTTGCCTTAGCGGTACAGCAAAGTCCGCCGCAGAATATTCGGAGCCTGCAACTTCATCCCCGGGAAAGACCCGGGAGACCGCCTGTCGTAACGCTCGGCACCGATGAACAACTGATCCTTTCCTTCGATGACCTGAGTCCGCAAAGCCGGCAGTACCGGGTGCAAGTCACCCATCGCAACCGGAACTGGATGCAGAGTACTATTCCCGCCTCTGCGTATCTCGAGGGCTTTTCGTATACCCATATTCAACAATCAGAGCAGAGCCTTACCCGGGATCCATCCTACCGGCACGTGGAGTACCCCTTCCCTAATGACAAGCTGAAACCGAAAGTAAGCGGCAATTATCTGCTTGAAGTGTATGAATATCAGGGTGACCGGCTTCTTTTTTCCATGCCTTTCTTTGTGACCGAAGATGAGGGATACCTGGAAACGCGCATTGAAACGCTGTTTGCCCAACGACAGGACAGCCGTCCCTTGCACCAGCTACTCAGTTCCTTTCGCTATCCCGGGTTTGTGGAATTTCCCCAATTTGATTTGTCCCTCTCGTACGTGCAGAACCAGTTTTGGGGACGTATGCGGGCGGCGGATTTCCTGAGCACGGCCGAACCGGGGCACATAACCGGCCGCCTGGACCGGGAGGCCGCTTTTCTCGCGGATGAGGCGTTTCGACTGCTGGATATCCGGGCCTTTGACGCCGACGGACGCCGGATCACAGAATACCAGCCGGGTACCCGTCCCCCTACCCTTATCCTGCGCAGGGACGTCCAAAACCTGGATATGGATCTCAATCCGCCCTTTTCGCCCACACAACATATTGGTGCACTGGTCGATGACCGAAGCGGCCGGTATGCCCGCGTCCGTTTTTCATTGGAGGCCGGCCGATCGGTGTCCCCTTCTGACGAGCTCCATATTGTGGGCGATTTCAATAACTGGATGATCTCGAACGCCAATAAGATGCGTTTTGATGCCTCTGAAGGTCTGTGGAAGGCAGAAGCACTTATTAAACAGGGAACATACGCCTATAAGTACGTTCGGGTGACCCAAAACACCATTGACAACCTTTCTCTCGAACAAAGTTTTCGGCCTGTCCGGCAGCAGTATTTGAGCTTTGTCTATTTTAAAGACCCAGATCAGCAATTCGATCGCCTGCTTAATACGGAACAGGTGTCCTACCGGTAGTTAACATTGTAGGAAATTTATATGCTGGGAAAAGAAATCTGAGTTCCCGTTTGGGTTCTGAGTATAAAAGGTATTCTATTATCTCAGATAAAAGATTGTTTTGATTAATGTTCACCGAATAAATATGTTCACATTAGCAAGAGAGTTTTTTTGAACCAGGAACTTTAATCAAGATCAACCACGGGGCGAATTCAACACCACAGCATAGAAAGCATTTGTGAGGATGTTGAATACATATAAACATACGGCAATTGACCAAAAGAACGGTTTTGCAAAACCTACAGTAAGGTTGTTTTTAAATTACCCATAGTAAAAAATGATATTCTGTGTTATTGGTTATTCGAGATCCGGAACCACTTATTTATCCAATTTAATCTATAATAACATTGAATGTAGACAATTTAATGAACCTCATCTCTTGTGGAAAAATATCGACAGGTTTAATATATATGATCAAGTTAAGCCTGTTAGAAATGACAAATTAAAAAATTTTGTCACACGAAAACTAGGCCATCACAACAAAATTATCATCGAAAAATCCCCTCCAAACCTTTTTAGGCCAGAGTTAGTAAAATATGTATTACCAGAGGCTAAAATATTATTTATCGAGAGAAATGAACAAGCTTGCTTGCAATCCAATTTAAAGGCAACTCGAAAAAATAATGGATTTATACCAAGTAAGTTTTTATACAAATCACAACCGGATAAATATAATTTAGAACAAAAACAATATCCCCGAAATACGCTGCTGCTACACGAGCAAATTCATCCCACTCAAGTTTTTAATTTTACCAAATACTCTTTTCTTAAATTTAATCACTGGCGCAAGGGGCATTACCCTTTTGGGCCTAAATTATGCGGTTATGATAAAATAATGCGAGAGAGAGGGCCTGAATATTACCATACCAAATGTATTGATCTGATTAAAAAATATAAAAAAACATATACAGAACTATTCGATGATATATATTATATAGAGTTAGAAAAACTGGTAGAGAATTCAAATAACTATATAGATGATATGCTTGGTTTTATAAAAAAATATAGTACTGAGACTTAGATACCCAACTCGCGAGATCGCAATGGAGGGATTTTATCCCAAGGTCTTAGCGCTGCTACATGCCCAGCAAGAGGAGACGGACCGGATGGTCAGTGCCCTGTACGGGCAAGGGCTGGCCCACGCGCAAGTCGGGGAGGTCCTCGAAGAGCTACTTGCGCAGATCGACAAGCTCAGAATGACCAATGTTATGGTTTTTCCAAGCCTTTTTGAGTGTCTGCAGGCTCACTGCCCCGAATTATACGTACTGCTGTGTTTACGACTTCATCCAGATCTATTTTTTTCATGCAATATCCTTCAGGGACGTTATGCTCTTTACATTTATATTCAAACCCGAGATCGAGACAAGGAGAACAGTGCAAACTGCTTTTAATATTAATTGCCTGTTCACACAGGGGACCCCAGCGGTTGATATCTGTGGGGCCATTAATAGATACCAGGTTTGCACCTACAGCAGCCGCTAAATGTAATACTCCCGTATTTACCGTTATGACACAATCCGCATTCTTCAGAAAAACAGCTGTTTCGTTTAAATGCGTTTTTCCAGCGATAGAATAAGAACGATCGATATATGAGGTAAGAGCTTCAGATTTATCCTTATCTGCAGGACCACCTGTAAAAATAATCGTATACCCTTTAGCAGCCAAATTATTACAGATATAGGTTATCGCTCCTTTATCGAGTTCTTTTAGCGTATTTTTATATCCGGAAGCCCACGGATGGAAGATTATATACTCCTGAATATCATGCTTGTCCATAAAATCTTTAAAATAAAAGGAATCTTGTGCCGCCACCGGATAGGTCGGAACTCCCTGCACCTGATCGATAATGGCTGAGGTAAGCATTTTATAATTCTCGAATTCATGCTTTGTGTCCTGATGGACTTCATAATGATCGAAAAGCATATGCTTGTACTGTCGCTCTGTTCGAAATCCAATCTTATAATTTCCCTTCATAAGAAACGACAAAAACGCACTTATTCTGGACCATGGTTCAAAATCAACACAATAATCGTAACGTAATCCTCTGAGCTCTTTAATCTTTTTTCTCAAATAGTTCCAATCATAGATAAACCGGCTGAGATCCAGACTGATAACCTTTGATACATACTTTTTATCCAACAATTTTTGATAAACGACCTGATTGTTTTTGCCGCAGACCACCGTAATTTCAATATCCTGATAAGTGTTACGCAATTTTTGAATAAAAGGAAGGGTAAGAATCGAATCTCCGATGCCACTCATCTTAAAAAACACAATGCTTTGGGGGCGTTGTGGCCTCCTGCCAAAATCCTTTTTCTTTCGGAAGAGGCTCAGGAGCAGCACAAGAGGAATGCCCATATACCGATCGAGCAGACGTAGAAAAGCATTCCCTCGTTCTTGAAATAAATTAATCATTGCTGTGATCTTTCTATCTGTTCTATTAATCCGGTCGTGCTCTTTCCCTCTACCAGTGGTACCCTCACGACTTTGCCGCCTCCTGTTGTGACGACCCGGGCACCGACGATCTCCTCTTCTCTGTAATCAGCACCCTTGACCAACACATCGGGCCTTATTTGTTTGATCAACCGCAAGGGAGTCTGTTCTTCAAAGGCAATAATCGCATCAACGACGGAGAGAGCCTCCAATACTGATACCCGGTCTTTTAAGTTGTTCAAAGGTCTGTTTTTCCCTTTCAGTTGTTGAACAGATTTATCCGTATTGAGTGCCACGATAAGCTTGTCACCTTCCTTTTTGGCTTCTCTAAGAAGATGGATGTGTCCCCGGTGCAGGATATCAAAACAGCCGTTTGTAAACACGATGGTTTGGTTGTGATTCTTCCACTCTGCGACACGACTCTCAAGTTCAGGAAGAGTGAACCTTTTTGTATTTTCCTGTCCGTAACGTTGAATGGCATCGCTCAATTCAGCATACGATACCGCATAGGTCCCCCACCTGCTTACGACATATCCGGCAGCTATATTTGCTAATTCAATCGCCTTGTCAATGGGCAGGCCTGCAACAAATCCTATAGTCAATACTGCAGCCGCAGTATCACCGGCTCCGGAAACATCATAAACCTCCCGGACTGTTGTCGGAATGTCACGATTTTTATTTTCAGAAATCAGGCTTATTCCCTTAGGTCCGCGCGTAACTGCAAGATAACCGACGTGTAATGCTTTATACATCTGTGTTGCTATCTTCGTAAAATCTTCTTCCGTTTGCCAGTTATCACGGCTCGCGATTGATAACTCAGTTTCATTGGGCATCAGCACAGTAGCATTCTCATACTTTGTAAAATTCTTTCCTTTGGGATCAACGATGACGGGAATGTTTTTTTCTTTTGCAGTTCGGATGATAGATCGACAAACCTCATCCGTAATTAATCCTTTTGCGTAATCTGATATGATAATAGCATCAACAGATCTGGAAGCAATAAGAGAGGCTACCTTCTCTATAAGAAGTGATTGCACATCACTGCTAACGGGGCTTGGTTCTTCCTGGTCAATCCGTGCAATCTGTTGTTTTTCGCCTACGATTCGGGTCTTGGTAATCGTTGGTTTTGCTGAGGAAGAAATCAGATGATCAGAGGATATCTGTTGTTCCTCTAACAGATCCTTAATAATCGAACTATTGTGATCGGTTCCTACCAAACCAATTAGTGAAACGGAAACACCCAGGCGCTTAAGGTTTAAAGCGACATTTCCCGATCCCCCGAGCAGAAGTTTTTCCTCTCTTAGTCGCATCACAGGAACCGGTGCTTCGGGAGAAATCCTGCGTACACTTCCCATCAAATACTTGTCAAGCATCAGGTCTCCGATTACAACTATGTGCTGGTCAGTAAACTCTTGCAAAACGATATTTTTAAGTTCTTTGCACATAAACTAAATTAATCATCAAATATGGTATTTTCCACTATCTCACAAATAATATGGCAGCATAACAAATGCATTTCCTGGATGCGTGCTGTATTTTGAGAGGGCATATTTAAACAACGGGTTGCGATTTGAGCCAAAGGACTGGACTCCTGACCGGTTAGCCCTATCGTGAGTGCTCCCATCTCATTAGCTTTTTTAATTCCTTCGATAATATTCCGACTCTTCCCGGAGGTCGATAGACCGATTACAATATCCCGGTCCGTGCATAAAGCTTCAATTTGTCTGGAAAAGACCGACTCAAATCCATAGTCATTGGAAATAGCTGTTAAAATTGACGTATCGGTGGTCAATGCGATAGAGGGCAGAGCTGCCCGGTCCTGTTGAAATCGTCCCACAAACTCTGCTGCCAGATGTTGACACGCCGAGGCGCTTCCACCATTTCCCATCCAGAAAATTTTGCCGCCATCCTTTATGCAGGATGAGATGCGCTCTGAAGCTTCTGCAAGACCATCAACTAAGCTGTATAATTGCTTTACTGTAGCTTCATGGTTGTGAATCAATGACGTTATTTCAAAACTCAAACTCTTTTTCTCCATGATTTTCGTCTTGCTATAGATTGTAAAATCTTAAACAGTATATAATTTCCGATTTCCATAGTAAAGTAAAACTTTTATTACCATCAAAGGAAATCGCTACATATGAATATAGAAAATTCTAAAAACCCTAATCAACCTGTTATCTCAACATCAAGATGGGTTATTCCGTCCGAATGGCAAAACTTAATCCCGGGCAAACACAATTCTCCGCGTTGATAAAGCCGGACTCCTTTGTTAAGGGAGACTTGAATTACTACAAACAACCCTCCATAGAATGTTGGTAAAACGGGTGTTTGGACATAAAGGCCTAATCACAGAAATATAATATTCATATGATAAAGAAATATATAGCGTTCTTGATAGTGATAACAAGAATCTTTACGTTTATTTGTTTAAGAGCATACTAAACCAATAACAGGCGAGTGGTTACAAAAACATATAGAATCTAGGGATTTAGCAGTAGTAATACATCCTGAACTGCTATTGCTTACGAAGAGAGCTAATTGAGTAGTTACTCGTCGACATCAAGTTAAAAGAGGAAATGCTATGGCTACAATAACAATATCAGATTCCGTATCCAATGGCGGTTGGGGAATTGTTGAAGGGACAACCGGTGGAGAAAGTAGAGCAATAAACAATTCATATAAATTTATATGTGAGTTTAGAAATTCTCTAAATAATGGAGATATTATCCAGCTTGACCCCGGTATTTATGAATTCAATATGATGTACTTTCAAACTAAAGATAATATTGAATTACGTACTAATCCTAATAAAACTGGAACAGCAACTATTAGATTTAAATCTGTTTCTGGAAGACCATCCCCCCCTTGCGTTGATTGGGATTGGGGAGGAGGCGCAGCTTGGATGAAGGTTTCAAATGCTGATAACTTCCACATACATGATTTAAAAGTTGATGGAAAAGAAGCTGATATCGGTGGTGGAATTTGGGTAGTTAATAGAGCAAAAAACGGACTGATAGAAAATATAAGGGTAGATGATGCAGCTACAGTTAGTCTTATAGCAGGACCAAATGAAAGTAACAACCCACCCCATGACATAGAATTTAAAAACTGTAAAGTATATGGGCAAAGAGTTAGAGTAACAGGTAAGGCTCAATTCTTAGCCGGAGGACATTCTTATAACGTAACCTTTAGAAATTGTAAATCTTATGCAGAAAGTGCAACTACTAATAAAAGCTCCCCAATAACCCTTTTTGGTACAGATAATGCAACAAATATAAAATATATTGATTGTCTTGCTGTGGGTACTTTTACCCCTAATAATTCAGAAAATAATAGGGTTGGTGCTGGTTTTTGGCAAGAAGGTTCTGATGAAGCAAGTTCTGAACTACATAGTTGTACTTTTCGTAAAACAGCAGGAGGAATAGGGCAAACAGAAACACCCGAAAATGGCGGTGTATTAGATATAAAAGCTTATAATTGTACTATAGATCGTTGCAATCAAAAAGGATCTAATGTTAGGCCTTGGGCTGCATGGAGTCAAGGATTAAATAATAGGTTTGAACTTCATAATTGTACTTTTCAAAAAAATGGAGTTCACAACAACACAACTATATTTCATGGTGGAGGAATACAATTTGGTGGAAACGGTTATAGCCTTGTTAAAAATTGTACCTTTGAAGACACTGTAAGCGGTTATAATATAACCTGGTATGGTACGGGGGAAAATGAACAACCAGCTACCGAATATACAATACAAAATAATACATTTGATGCTAATTTAAGAACCCATGATGCTGGTGTAGTAAATGGGACTGTTTATGAAAACTGGAATACACTCACAAACGGTGCCCAATATATGGAAGGTAATGGTACCGATTGGGAATGGATACATCAAACAAATGGAGACTTGAAATCAGCCATAACGGCGGTTATAAATAGTCCAACTTCAAATACCACTGTTGGTGTATACTATGATTCGCATACTACAAACGTACAATATAGCAATGGGGAGCCTTATAATTCGATGCTTTATGAAATGAGAAGTGCGATTAACAATGATTCAAGTGCCCAAATTACAGCGGAAATTAATATTGTAGATGCTACTATTACTCTCACACAAAAAGATGGAGCTTCTGGTAGCAGTGTAAGCTTCGTAATTGATTGGAATGATTGGCAAAATGGCCAACCATTTAGTGATATGAACCCGTCAATGCAATGAATCTTTCGAAGCCAGTTAAAGCGGGCCTTTTATAAGTACTTGACTTTGTTAGTAGTAGCAACAGCAATTATTTTAGGGAGATCTCTTTCCCGCTTACGTCCAATAATTTGTACAAGAGACAAACCATCTACACTATAGCTGGCCGTCCCTCCTACAGAGTCTCGTCGGATTCTTCTCCACTTAGCACCCTGATTTTAACCCGTTTGTAAGCTTCCCTATGCATAATAAACAGGCCAAGCGAAATGGTAAACGGCAGCATCTGTGAAGGTGTAGTAATGCGATGCGCGGTAAATGAGGAAAAGGTGACGGTAAAAAAAACAATCAGCAGGTAATCGCGGATCACCGGCTGGGTTTTAATCCGCTTGAGGTATAAAAAAAGCGATACCCAAAACGTCAAAAACAGGGTCAGTCCCACTACCCCCTGTTCCGCAAGGATATGGAGATACGAGTGATGAGCATGCGCATCAGTATGCGCTTTTTGGGGCTGGGCATTATAGGTCAGATATGGAACAATCTCTTGTAGATCGTACGGCCTGTCGTCATAAGATCCCACGCCACTGCCCAGGATGGGCGACTCCAAAAACATATACCAAGCCCTGGGAAAGGTATAAAACACCCTGATCATAACATTCGCATTCTTTTGCCCTACATCACTGTCAATCTCCTTGGTGACTTCATCCTGCGTGACCAACCGGTCGGTGTAATACGGGTAACCGATCATCAGGCTACCAGCCGTAAAGAGAACCGGAATAATCAGAAGACCAATAAGTGTCTTGGTCCGACCCGTGACGGTACAGTACCAACCGGCGATACCCAATGCCAAGCCCAGGATGGATCCGCGGGAATAGGTCGCAACAAGAATGATCGCAACAAGTAAAAAACAAAACAGCTCCTTTTTACTCCGCCGGTGATACCAGTAGGCAAAGCCCAGTGCTCCCAAAATGGATAAAAATCCCCCTACAGCGTTTTGCGCATAAAACAATCCGCTGAAAACTATTTCATGGATGCTTCCCAAGAAGTTAGTTGTCAAAAGGTGATACACGAATAACAATCCATACAGTATAACACTGAACCGGTAGAACTTCCGGAAATATTGTCGCAGCTCAAATTCATAGCTAAACAGCGGCAGAATAAGCAGGGGCGCATAGGAGATGATAAAGTTGCCGTCGCGCCGGTAAAAACCGAACTCGACGAGCGAAAGCGGGTGATATAAGACGACGCTGACCAAAAAGAGAAGCAGGAAGCCGTACAGCCAGGCAACAGGTCGTGCCAGCTCATCCTTGTTCACGGCATAAAGGCCCAGGGGCACCAAAAGGGTTAGCAACGGACTCAGATAAACGAAGTTCGTTACCGTACCGTACAACGATACGAGTGAGAGTCCCAACACAAATTTCTTTTGCAGGTCCACAGTAACAGGTCCTTCCGGGCTATGTATTAAAGGTGAACATCAGTTTTGCGATCATCGGTATCCTGTTCCACTGGCCACGCCTCATCCTGTTTATCATGGCATAAATAACGGATAAATAAACGCCGGGCAAATAGGCCGGAAAAAACTTATAGGTAAACTTGAGCCGATTCTTCAGCTGATAATAATCGGATTGCTTGCTCCTCACTGCCTGCTGCATCTGCTGTCCCCCGGTCGAAGCACCCTCCTTGTGATAGACCATGCTGCCGGGGGCAAAACCCAGGCTGAACTGCCCCTCCCCGCGCATCGCCCAGTCTATTTCTTCGTAGTACAGAAAATACTCTTCGCTCAACAACCCTACCCTGTCGATAAACCTCCTTGAGACCAGCATTGAGGCGCCTACCACGTAATCCAGTTTCTTCTCTACTGCCTGCCGGTTGGGTTTTAAATCCACCGGTTTGTTCTGGCCAAAACTCCGGATCGTTCCTATCCATTTATTAAATCTTCCCCCGCCCCACGCTTGAGTCGTATCACGCTGGTGATAGTAAATAAGTCTGGATCCACAGATACCTATCCCCGGATTTTCTTCCATCCGGTCAACCAGGTGCGAAAGGGCCTGCCGGTCGACCACCGTATCGTTATTAAGCAGCCAAGCATAATCGGTATCCCGGTCAAGTGCATATTCAATCCCCGTGTTATTTCCTCCTGCGAACCCACGGTTTTCATCGTTTTTCAGAAGTGTAATATCGGGGTATCGTCGCTCGATCTCCTCTACCGATCGGTCGGTGGACCCGTTGTCCACAACGATAACGGAATAGTTGGCATAATCAAGCTCCTCCAGCGATCGGAGGCATTCGGTCGTATCTTTCCAACCATTCCAGTTGACTAAGATAATAAAAACTTTTGGTACTGCTGCTGTAGTCATACTCACACTTTTTAGCTGAAGTCGTTGGCAAAGATATCCATTATATGAAGCTACCAAGATACACAAAGAACTTTTTTCATGTAATGACCAATATGTTATCGTGATGAAGCGATGTATTCATATGAACATTAACCTATCTGCCGGCTTTAGATGCAATCTTTTTCTTCATCCCCCGGTACAGCCCGATAACCTGCTCCCGCTCGTCTTGTTTAAGCGTTCGCGACCAAATAAGATACAAACTGAGCAAAGCAGAGAAGCCGCCGAGTGCCAGTACCGTAATCCGTCCTTCGATGAAGTAAAATAGTGCGGCAAGGAATGTAAAAACAGCAGTATACAGAAGAAACTGACGATAAAGCGTGGCTCTATTCCGGTTCATAAACGGCACCAGTCGATTACAGAAAAACAGCAGAAATCCGCCGTCAATGACAACACGCAGCAGCCAGGCCAGCGCTACGCCGACAACGCCCATGTATTGCGCAAAGACCCAAATCATAACCAAGTATACCGGCAGCTCGGCCATGTGGAGCTTCGCCCGGATATCAGGCCGGCCTACAGCCTGTATAAGCGTGGACGGTACCATCGACATACAGTTGATCAGCATGCCCGCCGCCAGTATTTGCAGAACGAGGGTACTGTTTTCGGCAAATTCGTTGCCCAGCCAGTAGTAGAGCAGCGGTTCAGCAGAAAAAATCAAGAAAGTAACCAGTGGCAGCAGGACCAAAAACAAATAGCGGATTGATTTTTGTTGCAGGGCGATAAGCTTCTCCTCATCCTTCAGGGAATAGACGCTGAAAGCCGGAAACATCACTCCCATAAATCCGCCGGAAATGAGGCCGAGACGACTTACCATCTCATAGGGGGTGGTGTAGTATGCCACTGCACTCATGGTTAGGATGGCCCCCAG
The DNA here is from genome assembly GCF_900129315.1 of Fodinibius roseus. GTDB lineage: Bacteria > Bacteroidota > Rhodothermia > Balneolales > Balneolaceae > Fodinibius > Fodinibius roseus. The sequence goes on along the minus strand of NZ_FQUS01000005.1, from coordinate 45,072 downwards.
TATGAAGCGATCCATATAAATCATTATAGGACTGATGAAATTGCTGATGGTCAGCCACGCTCCAAAACCCAACAGTTTTTTGGTCCACCGGAAAAAGGGGTATTCGGATGGCTTCAAAAACTGCTGATCCCGGCAGCTGTAATAGAGGTAAATGACAAATGAGGCCCCGCGACCGACTACCAGCAACAGCACCACGTGATGTAGCTGATTGCTGAAGGGAAGTATGAGTAACGGACCGACATAATTGAGCGTGCTCGCCGGTATTTTTACCGTGTTGACCAGGGTGAAGCGCTGCTGGGCCTCCAGGACACCCCGTCCCCCTACCGACCCCAGTACCAGGGGAATGGACGCACTGAGGATATAAAATGCTTTCCGGGTTTCTCCGGTCAGCTCAGCGGGGATATTCAGAAGGCCGTTGACCAGGTACGGGGTGGCAGCGACAATCAGGAGTCCGGCTACGATCCCAAAGCCGATCAATAGAAAAACAGAAGTAAAAATAATGGGCGATAGCTGTTCCCCGCCCCGGGCTTCTTCGTCCGCCACAAATTTTGTGGTGGCCCGTCCCAGTCCCATGTCGAAAAGACCGAAATAACCGATTACGATCCAGACGATCGTAAGTACGCCGAAACGTTCGGTTCCCAGCCCATCGATAACAAACGGTATGGCAATAACAGCAAAGAGCAGCGGGATACCCCGCCCCATCACATTGACCAGCGTATTTTGTGCTAATATACCCTTTTCCTCTGTAGAAGAACTGGACGATGGCTTCATCTATATTCAACAATTAAAGCATGATTTTTGAATAGGCAACCGATGGGGATACGACAAACGGATTTTAGGACAAAAAGTAGTTAAAGTTGCCGGCTGACGTTATCATAGATATTCCGGCCGGTGATATAAAAGAAAGAGGCGATAAGTCCTGCAAAAAACGACAGGATGAGGATCAGAATGCGCTGCGGTTTACTTTTTTGGGTCGGTACATTCGCCGCTTGCAGCGCTTTGAATACGGGCGTTTGTTCCTGTACTTTCATTTTGGCTTCCATCAGCTGCTGCGACACATTATTATACATATTGTAGGCTAAATCGAATTCTGCCTGCAGGCGTTGTTCACGCGCCTGGGATTTAGCCGTAGCCAGATTCACGTTTTGATCCAGAAAGGATGCCAGTTCTCCCTGGACTTCCTCAAGACGATCGCGCGCCTGCTTGTGCTGTGTTTCGGCAAAAACCAGATCTTCTTTAGCTTTCTGTGTACTGTAGGATTTAACAAATTCTTTCAGCATGTTGATGACCGTGCCATTTACCTGGGCGGCAGCAATAGCATCGGGCATCGTTGCCTTGACGGTCAGTACCCCGGTTTCACCCTCCAGTTCAATGGATATCCGTTCCTGCATGGCCCCAATGATTTCAAGTTCATCATCTGCTAACTCAACAACGGCGGCCTCGTCAAACTCTTTGCGAAGCCAGTCGGGCAGAGGGGCAGGCGGTTCGGGAGAGCGGATTTTGCTTGGGAGCCCGAGCGTATATTCGAGCAGTATTTCAAAGAGCGACAAGTTGCGGATATCCTCGAAATAGTTATAACCGTTGACAGTGGTATCCAGCTTTGAAAAATAAATATCCTGGTTAAGCAGTTTATGCTGAAAGCCGAGGCTCTGTACGATTTTAGGATATACCTCCGGGGCAATAGTTCCCTCTTTCGATAAATCCATTGATCCCATACTGCCCAGCCCCAGTAGGCCGCCATAATTTTCCAGCATGTCGCCGGCCGAACTTTCACTGCTTTTCATCTCAGGCATTAATAAAGCTTCAGAGGTATATTCAACCGGGCTGAAAAGTGCTATGGCAAGTCCGAGAATAAGAAACCCGCCCGTTATCTTAGCTATGAGCCGGCGCTGATTGCGCAATAAACGAAACAGCTCAATCAAATTAACCGCATTATCTCCCTTTTGTCCCTCCTCGTCTACCGGAATAAGTCGATACTCTTTAGCGGAAAGCTGCTCTTGTGTCGGCGAGTCTCCGGAAGATTCCGAATCGCTATGTCTGTTCTCCTTGCTCAGTCTTTCCTCTTTTTTTATTTATACAAATATCATGTTTACAGCCACAAATTATACGGATTTTTAAGGTGCCTGAAAAGATTATTCTTATTCCGCGGGTGCCGGTTATTTATGATCGGTCGTTTGCTGGCTCTCATTTGACCTTATCCTTTCCCGCCTGGCTTCAAGGGCATAGTCATAGAGCTCATAGTCACGTGCATGAAAAGATTTGAGTTCTTTTATGAGACCCTCATCTGTAATGAGAGGCTTTGATTTCCGGGGACTGATGTTTTTTTGGGGGACAGAAACATCCTTTAATCCCAAATAATGATTGGCAAAATAACGTACATCTTCTTCATAGTGTTCCGTTATTCCGATAAAGTCGAATTGCCGGGCAGGAAAATTCCATAAAAATTCGGAGTATACATTCTTTAGTTCCTCAGAAAAAGCGAACTCCTGAAGGGTCCAATCTTCTTCAACAACTCTTCTGTGCAACGGCTTTGGTTTAGCTGTCTCGTAGGTGCGCAACCAAAAATAATAATGTGAAACCAGTCGCTCTACCGGGTCCCGGAGCCAGGTTATGAACGTAATTCCATCCCTGCCGTAAAAATAATCGTACTTATAGGGCAGAAAATGACCGTGTATGCATTCGGTAAAACGATATCTATAGAAATACCGGTATCTCCTTTTTATCCTTTCTCGTGACTCAATAGCTTCTTTTCTTCGCTTGTCGGGCGACCAGTGAATAGGATAATCATAATCTTTAGAAAACCGCCATTTAAAATGTCTCTTAAGCAATTCTTTGAAACTTGTCCCCCCGCACTTGGGCATATGCAATGATATGAGCATTATAACATTTACTCCCGATCTAAAGTTTAGAAAGTTAACTTTTCGTAATTTGGAGGATAATAAGCCTTTAATTCAAGAGAATAAAACCGTATAAAAGGATTTTATCTTTACACTTATGGCAGAGATGGAGGGAATCGCACGGTGGGTTTGCCTGTCAGGATAACAAATTCAGCGTTGGATGGGTTAATAACCCTTCTGTTTCGACCTTATGCCCGGGGGCAGTCTGCTTCGGAAGACAAACGATCCGATGGGAAATAAAACTATCTCATGACCATATGTTCACATATCGATGAACTTGAGCAGCTCATCGGCCCGGGTTTCGAGATCCTGGTTGAAAACCTCGTTTTCAGAGCTGGTAGAGACTACATAATCATACCGGCGAAGTGCTGCGGCCACGCGACTCACATCTTCAAGGTCAAGCTTGAATGATATTTCAAAAGATTCTCCCGGTTGCTGTGATTTTTCAACTGTCATACCCAGGATCTTGGCCCCCTCGGTTTCCATAATATTCACAACTTCGGTAATCGATAAATCCCGTCGGTCGAGCATGACCGAAATAACAGATCCCGGTTCCGTCACGTTAAGCATCTGAGGGATCTTTTCCAGCACTTGTTTCTTTTCAATAATGCCCAACAGCGTCCACTCTTCATCAACCACCGGTAACATTTCCTGCTCATACTGCAGCATGAGCCGGGCGGCTTCAAAGATGTGTTGTTCCCGGTAGACTTTCACCGGTTCGTCAAGATCGATCTCCGCAACAGAGTCTGTCGGATCTGCTTCCTCCAATGCATCCCGGGTAACCTGTCCGATCAGCGCATGGGTCGTGCTGTCAGTGACGGGCAGCGTAGAGATGTTTTCCTCTTCCATCCGTTTCTTAACCGCATCAACGGTGTCTGTCCCCTTCAGCGGATTGAAGTTCGACCTTATGATATTTTTCTTTACAAGCATCGGTCTGCAATTTACATGATTGTTTACTCACACAACTGATTCAGCCGTATCAATATCATCCAGTAACGCTTTCAACCGCATTAAATCGGGTTCGGCGATACTGAAGGTCAGCTTCACATCAGATCCTACGTATTTTTTTTCCAAAATGTTAGCTTCGCGGTGTAAAAAAGCGACTCCTTCATATTTTGCCGCAGGGATACGCATGGTTTCCGTCACAAAATCTTCTTCAATAAGACTTCTAATCTGCTTCTCCAGCTTCAAGAGTCCGATATTTCGTTCAGCGGAAACAAATACGGCCTCGGGAAACTGCTTCTTCAGCTCAACGATCTGCCGGGGTTCAAGGATATCTATCTTGTTAAACACCAGCTGTATCTTCTTATTCCCGGTAGCATTCATATCCTCGAGCGTGTCGTTGACCACCTGGATATAATCATCGAGCATCAGTGCAGAGGCATCTACCACGTGAAGCAGGATATCGGCCTCACGCACCTCATCCAGCGTGGATTTAAAACTTTCTATCAGGTCATGCGGCAACTTTCGGATAAATCCGACAGTGTCGGACAAAAGAACATCGTAGTTCGCAATTTCACACCGGCGGACAGTCGAATCCAGGGTGGCAAACAGGCGATCCTCGGCCAGTACCTCGGTATCCGTCAACGCATTCATCAGTGTTGATTTACCGGCATTGGTATAGCCAACCAGGGAAATCCTCACATTCTCGGAACGGCCCTTGCGCTGGGTTGTCCGCTGCCGGTCAAGTTTCTCAAGCTTATCCTTGAGATTGGCAATCCGTTTGTCAATCAGCCGGCGGTCGGTCTCAATTTGGGTTTCCCCGGGCCCCCGCGTGCCGATGCCCCCCTGCTGGCGTGAGAGGTGAGTCCAGAAGCGTGTTAATCGCGGTAGCAGGTACTGCAGCTGTGCCAGCTCTACCTGTGTCTTCGCTGCAGCTGTCTGGGCGCGGGATGCAAAAATATCAAGGATAAGTCCGCTGCGATCCAACAACTTCGCTTTCGTCGCATCTTCAATATTGCGAATCTGCGTAGGAGAAAGATCATCATCAAAAATGAGGGTGTCAATCTTGTGCTCGCTCACCATCTGTTTCAGTTCACGAAGCTTCCCGGATCCTATATACGTTGAGGGATCAGGATGCATGCGGTTCTGCAACACCTTGTCTATTGTTATCCCGCCGGCAGTGCGGGTAAGCATTTCAAGTTCATCCAAATACTCTTCTGCCTGGATACGGGGCGTCTCGGGACCGTAGATCCCTACCAGCAGCGCCCGCTCCTGAACAATATCAGAATTTTGTATCTCTTCAAACAAATGACTGTTACTCTATAAGTTATGATTTATTTAAGGCTGCGATCAATTAAACTGTTCTACATTTATGGTATCGTCGTCTTTTACATAACAACGAATTCGATGGCCGAGTTTATGGGCAATCAAATTCTGAAACGCCCGCTGCTGCTTGTGCGGTACTTCCAGCTCGAGGCGGATTAAATCAGAATAATCGTCGTAGATATCGGCGCTGTAGATAAAAATATAGTGAATATGCTCCTCCTTCTCTTTTTCCACAAAATCGCGTATCTGATGCCAGGCTACCGTCTGGGACGGCTCGTTGACATTTTTAACGATACCGTAATCGGTAATAAAACGTTTACTTGCAAAATAACTGGTTCCGAACCAGCTCACTCCCAGCCATATATAAAGAGCTGAAGCGATAATCTCAGCCGATACCCCGCGATAAACGGCCAGGCCACCCACCGTCAGCGTAGCCAGCAAAAAGAGCGTTGAAAAAAGCGGATATCCTTTTACTTTTCCCGTCTTCCAGCTCAGTCGAACATTCCGCAGCCGAACAACATTGAGCAGGGTGGCTGTAGCCCAAAACACTGCCGCAAGGGTAAAGGTTCCTAAGATCAACCAATAGAAAATATTAAAATCTGTCCCAGCCATATCTTCAAGTATAGATTCAGCGATCATAGCCGCGCATCAATCAACGGTTCTTATTTAAATAAAGCAATGTTGTACAAATAAGCCAGTCTGATCATTATTTTTTACTTTTCTTTTTTAACGTGCCAAATCGCAATCCATTATATAATTTCTGAACCTGTTTTTAAGGGTGAAGAGAACCTGAACGTACAGCGGGTTTTTTGCCAAGCAGATCAGGGAGCTGCTCTCCGATACAAGCCCCTCTTGTTACCGTCCGGAACCTCTGTATTTCAAATTTGTAAGAATGAATGGTATTATTGGGCATCCAGGATTTGGACGTCCATTTATCTTACATAATTGTTACTTTTGAGGGCGACATATACTTTTTTTTGAACAGCTTTGTTATAAGTCATTAAACGAAGACTTTGAAAAACCAGGAATTTTAGTCAATATCAACCTCTGAGTGCACTCAAAACCACCCCACATAAGGTATATGTGAGAATATTGAATGCGCGAACATACAAAAATGGGTCAAAAAGCGGTTTTGCAAAGCCTTCTAAATTTATATTTATCCATAGTAATAAACTCTTCTGAGAACCTTATTTCTTTTCATGAATAAACTGAAATATTCAGCACTTCTTCTGCTTGGCATTATTACATCTGTCTCCTGCTCCTCCGTGAGTAATGATCCGTGGACCCAGGCCATTCCTCAAGATGCTCCCTTTGTTATTATTCCCGGGGAAGAGACTACCCTGCGCGCGATTCTTGACTCGCAGCAGGCTCTTTTTCTTGATGACATTACCTCTTCTGCCATACAACTGCTGTCGGAAGTGGATTCAACGGCCGGGACATCGGCTGCGTTACATGGGATCATCCTGTATCCGGGAACCGGTAATAAGCTGCAGGCCATCTGGATGGCAGACGCACCTCCGGAATATCTTGACCTCCTGGAAAAGCAGTATTACCAGGAATTTGCCCAAAACGAGTATTTCTTCCGGGATACGGAAATTCAAAAATTACAACTTCAGAATCGCAATCTTTTTGCCGCGCAGCTTTCTGATATGCTCATCATCTCGGAATCAAGCCTGGCAGTTGAAGAAGCAATCCGTGCATACACCGGAGAGGGACCCCGGGCTAATATTGATAACCTACAGCTGGAAGCCGGACATATTATGATGAATACTCCTTCGCTGGATCAGGCCCTGCGGCAGCTTGCACAGGTTACCTACCATCCGGCTATTAAAGATGCTTTCACGGGGACCGAACCGGCCTTATTATCCCTTTCCGGGGAAGGCGAGGGACAAAATCGGGAATTCCGGTTTTCAGGCACCATTCCTCTTAATAACGAAGAAAAGAGTGTGCTTGTAGAAGCTGTTTCAAGTGAAAACGCGCCGATCACCCTTGACCGCTATATCTCGTCCAGTGCCGCAGCATTCGGACTTTTTCGAAAAACACCTCCGGCGGAGCTACCCCCGTCGCTGTCAGATACCACCCGCGTGGATTCCATGTTGATCGATCAGCAGGATCGGTATACGGCCATAAGTCAGCATTTGGACAAGGAATTCGCACTCGTCACCTATGCCGAATCTGGTTTTCTCGCTACGGGCGAGCATCTTTTTCTTCGAAAACTGGCGAATCCCCAGGCCTTTAAAAAAGAACTGGACCAGCTGGTTAACGGGCAATCTATTGAACTGCAAGAGGAAACCTATATTATCCAAAGCAGAGGGTTGGCCCAACTTATCGGGAGTCCGCTGTCTTCTTTTTCCAGCTTTTACTTAAAAATCACCAATGATGTTGCAGCCCTCTCCCAACGGAGGGGACTTGCCGAAATTATCGAATCCGATAGCGAGCGGAGGAGAACCATGTATTATGAGCGCTCCTTCCGGGATGTTAAAGCCGGACTTCCCGAACAGGTAAGCAGCCTGCTTGTTACCAATAGTGATTTTGGAAGTTTTATTCAATCGTTTCTATATCCTGAAAGTTATGCCAATACCCTGCTTTCAAGATTTGATTTCCTAACGGCTCATACCGCTTTGGATGAAAATAAAGAACATCTTCAGTTTCAGCTCAACACACACCGGACCGAGGGACGCACAGATCCTTATATTGAAAACTGGCATTTATCCCTGCTAAACGATCTCTCCGGTCCCCCGGCCCTCGCAAATATTGGGGGAAGCAGCCGGCAGGAAATCATCTTTGCCACAAATGCCGGCGTGGTCCATGCCCTGGCGGCGGACGGTTCTACTGTTTTTGAAGTAGAAACCGATGGCGACCAGCCGGTCGGATCACCAGTTGTCTATGACTGGTACGGGACGGACCAGAACGTTATTTTATTGGCTGCGGGAGACAAAATCTATGGGTGGAATGAACAGGGAGAACTCCTGCCTCAGTTTCCCTTTACCCTTGATGAAGCGATCACTACCCCCCTCCTGGTCAGTGACATTGACGGAGACGGCCTCCCGAACGCACTCGTTGCCACCGACAACCGGGAACTGCACGCCCTGAATGAAAGGGGACAAAACATCGATGGCTGGCCGGTAACAACCAATACCCGGATTTCCGGCAAACCCACGGTCGGGGAATTTCGGCGAAGTAAAACGGTGATGGCTTTTTCCGAGAATGCGACCCATGCCTGGCGATCTGACGGGACTTCCCAGGCGGGCTTTCCTATTTTTGTGGATGCCCCGCTAACGGGGTCTCCCATCCTCTATGAAGAAAAAATACTGGGCAATGCGGCCGATGGGAATCTATATGCTATCGGTCCCGATCAGCTTTTTGCGGATTCATTAGACGTATCCCCCTCTTCAAGTACCGATCATGAGGCCATCTATGTCTCCAGCAACTCCCTGGTTGGCAGTCCGGTCATAGAAACGCTTCGTGTCCAAAGCGAGGGACGGACCTACGATGAGTCGATGATTGTAACGATGGATGCGAACGGGTCATTCTTTGTTTTTACGATGGACGGACAACTTCTTTTAAATCGAAATATGAGTCAGCCCGCCGACGATTCATTTACCCCCCTGATTACCGATCTTAACCGTGATGATCAGAAAGAAATCCTGACGCTGGCTAATTATGCCCGCCTCTATGCCTGGCGATCATCGAACGGAGAACGCTTGCATATCGTACCCTCTGCCGGTATGCAGTATCCCATTGTTGCTGATATAGATGAGGATGGTTATTCAGAGCTTATTGCTCAAACCGATGAGGGCATGCAATGCTGGACCATTTATGGCCAGTGACAAAAATGCCGCAGCCTGTAACCTTTAACAACTATTCTCTATGGATTTTACACTTTCTGAAGAGCAGCAGCTCATTCGCGACAGCATCAAAGATTTTACTGAACGCCACGTGGCACCCGGCGTTAAAGAACGCGACGCAAAAAAAGAATTCCCCCGCGATATCATCCGAATGCTGGCGGAACAGGGATTTCTGGGAATGGTTCATCCTGAAAAATACGGGGGCGGGGGCATTGATTCCATCAGTTACTGTCTCGGCATTGAGGAGATCGCCCGCTGGGATGCCTCCCTGGCCCTGACTGTAGCCTCGCACACCTCGCTCGGATCGGGACATATTGCCCTGGCGGGCACCGACCGGCAGAAAGAAAAATACCTTACGCCGCTCGCAAGAGGTGAAAAACTCGCCGGCTGGTGTCTCACCGAACCCGGCTCCGGCAGTGATGCGTCCGGCTTGAAAACAACGGCTGTAAAAAAGGAGGATCACTGGATGCTCAACGGCACCAAAATTTTTATCACCCAGGGTTCGGTGGGAGATATCTTCGTCGTTCTGTCCAAAACCGATCCGGATAAAGGGACCAAGGGCATAAGCGCATTTATTGTCGAAAGTGAATGGGAAGGTGTTCAATCCGGCGGCAAAATGGAAAAGCTGGGTATGAATTCCAGCGATACGACGGAAGTCTATTTCGAGAATGTCCGTGTGCCGGAAGAAAACTTGCTGGGCGAATTGAATAACGGATTTGTGGATACGATGAAAGTGTTGGACGGGGGGCGCATCGGCATTGGCGCCCTGTCGGTAGGTATTGCCCGCGGAGCCCTGGAAGAATCCATAACTTATGCCGGAGAGCGCAAGCAGTTCGGTTCCCCGATCGGCGATTTCCAGGCCATAGAAACCAAACTGGCCGACATGGCTACGGAGATTGACGCGGCCCGTTTTTTGGTCCATCGTGCAGCCTGGCTTAAAGACCGGGACAAGCCCTTTAAACAGGCCGCTTCCATGGGCAAACTTTTTGCCTCGGAACTGGCCGTACGGGCAGCCGACGAGGCCGTTCAGATCCACGGGGGATACGGCTACATCAAAGAATACCATGTAGAACGATTTTTGCGGGACGCCAAGCTTATGACTATCGGCGAGGGAACCTCCGAAGTACAGCGAATGATCATCGCCCGCGAGCTGAAGAAGGAGTACTGGGGATAAAGGCGGGGGATTTACATTTGTCCCCTATCCGCTTACTTTACAACCTACTAATTTACGCTCAAAAACCATTCCTTATGTCACGCAACAGCTTTAACATTGACGATCCCTTTCAGTTTGAATCCGAGCTGAACGAAGAGGATCGCATGATCATGGAGACCGCCCGCGACTACGCCCAGAGCAAGCTGGAACCCCGGGCTTTAAAAGGCAACCAGGAAGAATATTTTGACCCTGAGATTGCCGGGGAGATGGGAGAACTGGGATTGTTAGGGGCCTATATTGATCCCGAGTACGGGGGCAGCGGCGCCAGTCAAACCGCCTACGGGCTTATTGCCCGGGAGATCGAGCGCGTGGATTCCGGCTATCGCTCTTTTATGTCCGTGCAATCCTCGCTGGTGATGTTCCCCATTTTAACGTTCGGCACAGAGGAACAGAAAAAAAGGTTCCTGCCCGAACTGGCAACGGGCCGACTGATTGGATGCTTTGGGCTTACGGAACCCGATCACGGCTCAGATCCGGGAGCCATGACCACCACCGCTGTGAAAACGGGGGACGGATGGATCCTCAACGGGGCTAAAATGTGGATTACCAATGCCCCCATCGCCGATGTGGCGGTGGTCTGGGCCAAAGCCAAAGAAACCGAAGATGACGAAGGTGTCATCCGGGGGTTTCTCGTGGAAAAAGAGATGGACGGATTCAGCGCACCGGCAACAAAATACAAAATGTCGCTTCGGGCATCGGAAACGGGGGAACTGGTTTTTGAGGATCTGTTTGTGCCCGAAGAAAATGTTTTTCCCGACATCACCGGACTCAAAGGCCCGTTTACTTGTCTCAACAGCGCACGCTACGGAATTGTCTGGGGAGCGGTGGGCGCGGCGGAATTTTGCTACCGGAAGGCGCGGCAGTATGTAATGGACCGCAACCAGTTCGGTTACCCCATCGGGGCCAACCAGCTGCCCCAAACCAAGCTGGCAAATATGCTGACGGACATCAGTCAGATGCAGCTGCTCGCCTGGCGCCTGGGCAAGCTCAGGGATGAAGGGCGCGAGCACCATTCCATGGTATCCCTGGCCAAACGAAACAACTGCGGGAAAGCCCTTGAAATCGCCCGCACGGCCCGCGATATGCATGGCGCCAACGGCATTACCGGCGATTACCGCGTCATCCACCACATGATGAACCTCGAGTCGGTCAACACTTATGAAGGCACTTATGATATCCACGGACTGATACTGGGCCGGGATATTACCGGTATACAGGCGTTTATGCCCCGCGGGAATGACCTGCCTGAAGAATAGGATTAAGATTTTCCCTTGAAGCCTGTCTAACATAGAACATTGTAACGAGAGACAGACGATTGGCTTCCCATTTTGAGGCGAATAGGGGGACTACTTAACGAAAAAGAACTCAGAATCTGGCCAAATCCGACGGACTCGCAATAGATTTTGCTAAGTCCGACAGGCACCTGTCATCAATATAATCGATATAATCGGCCGATAAGATTACCCATACCGCCGGATATACCACTGCACTGTCTCTCGCAGCCGGTCCTCAAAGGAATCTTCCCGGCTCCACCCCAGCTCCCGTTTTATCTTCGAGGCGTCAATGGCATAGCGGAAATCATGACCCGGGCGATCCTTCACAAATGTTATCAACTCCTTGTAATCGCTTAAGGTACCGGAAGGCTGCTCCTCATTCAGGATCTCGCATATTTTCTTGACCAGATCGATATTCTTCCATTCATTATCGCCGCCGATTGTATATGTCTCTCCTGCCCTGCCCTTCTGGTAGGCCAGGTCCAGGGCCTCACAATGATCCTGCACATACAGCCAGTCACGCACATTTTCTCCCTTCCCGTATACCGGTATATCCTCCTCTTCCAAAGCGGTGCGGATAACGGTGGGGATCAGCTTTTCGTCGTGCTGGTGGGGACCAAAATTATTCGAGCAGTTGGTGGTCACCACATTCATACCGTACGTATGGAAGTAAGACCGGACAATAAAGTCACTGCCCGCTTTGGAGGCCGAATACGGTGAGTTGGGGGCGTACGGCGTCTCCTCCGAAAATGTACCCTCATCACCCAGCTCACCATACACTTCATCGGTAGAAACGTGTAAAAACCGGTGAGAGTCCAACTGCTGCCAGAACTGTCGGCATTCCTCAATCAGGTTAAAGGTGCCCACAATATTCGACTGTATGAACGGCTCCGGACCTTTGATAGAGTTATCCACGTGCGATTCGGCGGCGAGGTGAAAAACACCGTCCGGTTCGTAGGTACGGATGATATCCCTCACGGCGTCGCGATCAACGATATCCAGTTTTTTAAACGTATATCGGTTGGAATCTTTGATCGAACTCAAATACGACAGGTCGGAAGCATAGCTCAGCTTATCGATGTTCAGAAAATTAGCCTCGGGATATTTTTCGTGTAAATAGCAGAGCAGGTTGGAACCTATAAAGCCCGCTCCACCCGTAACCATAATTCGCTTATTCATAAAACAGATCTTCTTTAGAAATTTCGTGTAACAGCGGCTGATTCTGGTCCTTTTCGGAGACCACCGGCTCATCTACCTGCCAATCAATATCCAGCTTCGGATCGTTCCAGTATAATCCTCGCTCGCCTTCGGGGTAATAATAGGCACTGCATTTATAATAGACCAGCGCCTCCGCGGAAAGTACGGAAAAACCGTGTGCAAACCCCTTGGGGATAAAAACCTGGTGTTTGTTATCCTCCGTCAGTTTCACAGCCGAATGCTGTCCGAACGTCGGTGAAGCATGCCGGAGATCAACGGCTATATCTAAAATAGCACCCTGCATAACCGTCAGCAGTTTATCCTGTTGCTGCTCGATCTGGTAATGGAGTCCCCGCACCGTATCCCGCCGGGATTTTGATACATTATCCTGCACAAAATGTACCTCTATCCCCTGAGTACGAAAATGTTCTTCGCGATAGGTTTCGAGGAAAAAGCCGCGGCTATCGCGATGTACGACCGGTTTCAGCAGTAATACTTCCGGGATGTCTGTAGTTGTTATCTCCATTCCTCCTTATTCCTGTTGCAGAACCTCATAATTATCTACGGGGTTAGTTATAGCGTCCTGTTTCTACAAGACGGTTAAAACGGCTTTGAACCCACGGGCCGCAGACCGGACCGGAAACGAGTCGTCTCCCGGTTATGGTATCGGTTTCCCCTGAAATTGTTTCCGTTTGCGAATATAGGAGTTTAGGTTCGCAATTGATAGAGCAACCGGGCTAATCCGACATCCCATTCTTCCACCGTGCAGCCGGGGATCGATTCTATTTTCTGCGTATTGAGTTTTGAAAAACGGGGGCGCTCGGCCACCGTGGGAAAAGCTTCGGATGGTACTGGCTTTACGGTAACATCGATATCCTTTTCTTCAAAAATAGCCTGCGCTAAGTCATACCAGGTAATCAGTCCACGCGAGGTGCTGTGGAAGGTGCCTGCTTCCCCTGCTTTGAGCAACATCCATGTATGTCGTACCACCTCGGCTGTAAAAGAGGGACTCCCCCACTGGTCATCCACTACCTGCAGCACCTCGCGCTGGCTGCCCAGCCGAAGCATCGTTGTTACAAAATTTGACCCGAAAACACCACAGAGCCAAGAAATACGAAGAATCAAGTGGTGCGCGGAGGATGTTCGAACGGCTTGCTCCCCCTCCCACTTGGTCTGTCCATAGTAGTTTACCGGGTCCGCCGGGTGATCTTCCGCATATCCATCGGGAAACTGTTCACGGTCTTCCTCTTCACCCGGAAATACATAGTCGGTAGAGTAATGAACAAGTGTAAAGCCCAGTTCCCCGCTCAGCTCTCCCAGCCGGGCCACTGCATCCGCATTGACTTCCCATGCCAGGTCCCGCTGCTCCTCGGCTCCGTCGACATCCGTATAGGCCGCACAGTTGATGACCACCCCGGGCTGCAGTTGGCGCATTTCATCAGCAAGTTCACTTTCATGGGTAATATCCAGTTGTGCAGACGTATAGGGAAGCAGGGTATGGTTGTGCTCGCCTTTCTTAAAGAAAACCTGCCACTCCCGTCCCAGCTGTCCCCCTGCTCCCAGCAATACAATGTTCATGTAGGCTCTCCCTGGATATCTATAAGTTTATGGGTTCGTTTGTACGATGTCTGCGTATCGGCGCTGGTCTTCCGTCCTTCCATCATCGAACGGTACAACTGTCCCGCCGAAACATAGTGATTGTTGACATTCATTTGTCTTCATTCCTTTATCGGGCTCCCGTCAAATATCGGAAGCAAATGAAATATTCCGGAATATAAAATAAAAAAAGGTACTGGATCTTACGACCCAGAACCTTTTATAGCACCTTTGAAAATAGTTCTTTTGGCCAATCTCTGCACTTTCGTCCATACCGATTCCTTACCTGTGCCTGAATTTAGGCGGTGGTTTTGAATGCGTTCAGGTTGATATTGACTGAAGTTCCTGGTTTTTCAAAGGGTTCTTATAGCTATTCTGTCATGCATCATAAGCTACAGCACGATACCCAGCGGGTTCTCCAGCATCTGCCTGAGGGTGTTCAGAAACTGCGCAGCCATGGCTCCGTCCACAATACGGTGATCGCTTGAGAGCGTCATCTTCATCCGCTTGCCGGGCACCACTTCTCCGTCTTCAACGACAGGTATCTCTTTGATAGCGCCCACGGCCAGAATACAGGCATTCGGCGGATTGATAATAGCCGTGAATTCTTCGATGCCGAACATACCCAGGTTACTGATAGTGAAGGTACTGCCCTCCATCTCTTCGGGCTGCAGTTTGCGTTCCCGCGCTTTTTCAGCCAGCTCTCTGGTTTCAATTTGCAGCTGTTCCAGCCCTTTTTGATCCGTATTATTGATAACCGGTGTCAGCAGTCCTTCATCAACGGCTACCGCCACTGCAATATTGACATCGCCGTGCTGGACGATCTTATCTCCGTGCCAGGAGCTGTTGATTTCCGGATGCTTGCGCAATGCGGCGGCACAGGCTTTAACCACAATATCGTTAAAGCTTATCTTTGTATCGCTGACTTCATTAATCTGTTTACGGGCATCCCACACCGCTTGCATATCCACCGATATGGTCTCATAATAATGCGGGTTGCTGAACTTGCTTTCTGAAAGCCGGCGTGCAATGGTTTTGCGCATCTGGGAGACCCGAACCTCTTTATCCTCGCGCGAAACGGTTGCCGCAGCCGGCGCTTCGGCAGGTTCGTAACTTTCGATATCCCGCTTAATGATCCGTCCCTGCGGGCCACTCCCCTCCACATTGGCAAGGGTAATTCCTTCCTCTTCGGCCATCCTTCGGGCCAGCGGCGATGCCTTGATCCGGCCGTTTCCGGCCGTATCTTTCGAAGCCGGAGCTTTCCCCTGCCCCTGGTCAGAATCCTCAAAAACAGGATCGTAATCGTCATCCTTTTCTTTCTCCGGGGTTTCCTTTTCCTGCTCCTTCTGGTCGGTACCCTCTTTTCCCGCGCCGGAAGTACTTTCAGATCCGGATTCAGCCTCCTTGAGGATATCACTGATGTCTTCCCCTTCTTCGCCAATAACAGCCATTATCTGTCCCAACGGCACCGCATCACCTTCACTGGCAAGTATTTTCAGAATGGTCCCGGCGTCAAAAACTTCAACCTCCATCGTAGCCTTGTCGGTCTCGACCTCGGCTATGATATCGCCGGATTCCACATTGTCTCCTTCCTCTACATTCCACTTGGCGATGACCCCTTCTTCCATGGTATCGCTCAACTTGGGCATTTCAACCTTAATTGCCATAGTAACTATATTAAATTTGTACGTTTAGATTACTTGCGATAGGTGACGGTATTAACCGCTTCAATAACATCATTGGCGCCGGGTAGCCACTCATCAAAAAGATTTTTAGCAAAAGGCGCGCTGGTATCCGGTAAAGTAACCCGTTGCACAGGGGCATCCAAATAGTCAAATGCCTCGCGCTGTATCAAATATCCCACTTCCGCCGCCAGTCCGCCAAACGGATGTGCTTCGTCCACGATTACACAACGATTCGTCTTTTTGACTGACTTCACAATGGCTTCGATATCCAGGGGTTTGACCGTACGCGGATCGAGAATCTCTATGTCCACGTCCTCCTTTTCCAGCTGACTGGCAGCCTGTTTGGCAACATGATACATCTTCCCGTGGGCAACCACGGTGACATCACTACCTTCCCGCTTTACTTTGGCCTTACCGATCGGAATGGTAAAGTCCTCCTCATCGGATACTTCCCCTTTCAAGCCGTACATCTGCTCCGATTCCATAAACAGTACGGGATTATCATCACGGATGGCGGATTTCAATAATCCCTTGGCATCCTCCGGCTCAGATGTATAAATCACTTTCAGACCGGGAAAGTGGGCATACATTGAATCATAGGATACAGAGTGCGTCGCACTCAGCTGTCCCGCCGATGCGTTCGGACCCCGAAATACGATAGGAATTTTAACCTGTCCCCCGGTCATATACCTTATTTTGGAGGCGTGATTGAGAATCTGGTCTGCCGCTAACACCGCAAAATTAAACGTCATGAACTCCACGATGGGACGCAATCCATTCATCGCTGCCCCGACCCCCATTCCGGCAAACCCCAGCTCGGAAATAGGTGTATCAATCATTCGTTTGGGACCGTATTTATCAAGGAGTCCCTCCGTAACCTTATATGCGCCATCATATTCAGCCACTTCCTCGCCCATTACAAAAATAGTTGAATCCTGCTGCATCTCTTCATCAATGGCAGCCCGTATTGCTTCTCTGAATTGTAGTTCAGCCATATTTTCAAGTTTAGTAATAGATTTTTTAGATATATTTAATCAAGAGCTTTGTAAAACCGTTCTTTTGGCCAATACCTGTATTTCCGCGCATTCAACATGCGTACCTGTGCCTTAATATATGCGGAAGTTTTGAATCCGTTCAGGGGTTGATATTGATCAACATTCCCGGTTTTTCAAATCCCTCTAATCAGCTGTTACTGAAAAAAGAACTTCCGAATTTCAATTACGTATGAAACGGATAGTCATCTTCCACAAACACATCTTTATATAAATGACTCTTGTCGGGAAAATCACTCTCCTCGGCAAAATCGATAGCCTCCATAACCGTATCTTCCACCGAATCCTGGATATCCTCGACCTTATCCTCATCAATTATATCGTTGTCCAGCAGGTAGCCTTTAATGCGTTCGATCGGGTCAAGCTCCTCATATTCCCTGAGCTCATCTTTGGTTCGATATTTCATCGGATCCGACATTGAGTGTCCCCGGTAGCGATAGGTACGGATCTCCAAAAACCAGGGATTGGAATGCTCCCGGACATCCTCGGCGACTTCTTTCATCTTTTCATAGACGGTAAACACATCCATCCCGTTGATCACCGCACTTTTCATATCAAATCCTTTGGCGCGGTCCACCAATTCGCCCACCGAGTGGCGATGTACGGCGGTCCCCATCGCATAGCCGTTATTCTCCACTGCAAAGATACAGGGCAGATTCCAGTTCTGACTCATATTCATGGTCTCATGCAAGACGCCCTGGTCCACGGCCCCATCCCCCAAAAAAGAAGCGGTAACACGGCCGTTCTGCTTATACTTGTTAGCCAAAGCAATACCTCCACCCAGCGGAATACTGCCACCGACAATTCCATGCCCTCCCCAAAAATGATCCTTTACATTGGCGAAGTGCATAGATCCCCCCTTGCCTTGCGAGCAGCCGGTAACCTTCCCGTACAGTTCGGCCATTCCCGCTTTGGGCGACACGCCGCGGACCAGTCCCCAGCCATGATCGCGATAGGCCGTAATAATATCATCGTCATCATTCAGGGCATAGGCGGTACCCGTAGAAATGGCTTCCTGCCCCATATAGAGATGAAGGAATCCCCCGAATTTTCCTTTCTGGTACATCTGCATGGCCCGCTCCTCGAAACGGCGCTGCAGATACATCAGTTCAAACATATCCACGACGTCCTCTTCCGAAAGACCGAGCGACTTGTGTTTTTTCCGCGTAGGCGACGGTAATTCCGTACTTCGGACCACCTGTCCGTTGGTACGAATCCCCGTCCCAGAGGGTGTAAACTGTACTTCTTCTTGTTCTTCTTTCTTTTTATCAGCCATAGCAACTATTTACGCCAACAAGTGTAGCTTCAACGATTAACATTAAAATTTTTAAAATTTATAGTTTCAAAATATACTTAAAATTCTTGAATATTACAGATTGTTTACGTTAAAAAACGTTATCGGCATTCGTCGGATGTGGTCATTATGCCTCATCCAACTCTTTGGAAATAGTAGCCGGGAGCTGATCGAACAGTTCGTTGAGCTTCTCCGGTTTGCGTCCCCCCGCTGTTGCAAGGTTGGGTTGTCCGCCGCCTCCCCCGCCGAGCATTCGTCCCAGGGTACTGACCAGTGCCCCGGCTTTGAGATTCTTTTCGCGGATCAGATCATCCGTAACAGCCGCGGCAATATAGACTTTGCCTTCATCCTCATCGCGGGCGCCCAAAACCGTAATCGTTGCCTCTTTTGCTTTTTCAAGT
Organism: Fodinibius roseus; assembly: GCF_900129315.1. Taxonomy (GTDB): domain Bacteria; phylum Bacteroidota; class Rhodothermia; order Balneolales; family Balneolaceae; genus Fodinibius; species Fodinibius roseus. The sequence continues at coordinate 26,347 of NZ_FQUS01000005.1, read as the reverse complement.
GCTTCATAGCCCAGCTGTTTCAGCAGGTCCATATCGGCATGGGGAATTTCCCCGCTCACAAGCTGCACTCCATTTTCCAGTGCCGCCGGGTGTGCGAAAAGCTCGTTCAGGCGGGCCAGACTCTGCTGATGCTGCAGCTTTTCGACCTCGCGTTCCAGCAACTTGCGTTCTTCTATCAGCTGCCGGATATCACGGACGATATGGTCGCTTTGTCCTATTTCAGCCCGTATCCGGTTCACCAGCTCATGCTCCGAACGCAGATGATGGTCCGCGCTCTTTCCGGCTTTCGCCTCAATGCGACGTACCCCGGCGGCCGCAGAGGATTCACTTAACAACCGGAAATAACCGATTTCCCCGGTAGCTTCTACGTGAGTGCCGCCACAAAGCTCCATGGAGTATTCCGGATCGAAGGCTATAACACGTACCTTCTCGCCGTATTTCTCGCCGAACAGCATGGTAGCTCCCCGCTGCCGGGCTTCATCAATGGGAACCTGCCGTTCCTCCCGTTTGGGAATATTTTGCTGTACTTTGTCATTGACCGTCTCCTCAATCTGTCCCAATTCTTTCGTGGTAATCTGCTCAAAATGAGAAAAGTCAAACCGCAGGTGCCGTTCATCCACCAGCGAGCCTTTCTGTGCGATATGATCGCCCAGCACCAGCTTCAGCGCCGCATGGACCAGGTGAGTGGCCGTATGATGTTTTTGGATTTCGCGACGGCGCTCCCGGTCCACCAACGCCTGCCAATTGCCTCCCGGATCATCCGGCAGCTGATCCACGCTGTGGATATAGCCCTCGGGCGACTGTTGAACATCCAGCACGCGAAGATGCTCCTCCCCGTTGCTTATGACCCCGGTATCGGCCACCTGTCCCCCGCTCTCGGCATAAAAGGGCGACCGGTCCAGGATGATGGCGTTCTGATTCTCTCCCTTGCGCAGTGCTTTAATCCGGACGTCGGAGAAAAGCTCGTCATAACCGGTAAACTCGAATTCCCCGGTATCGTGAACCGTAATCCACTGCTTTTGCGATGACTGATCCACCGTAAACTTTCCGGCCGCCCGGGCCCGTTCTTTCTGCTGTTTCATCCGCTCTTTAAAGCCTTCCCGGTCCACTTCCACCCCCCGTTCCCGCGCCATAAGCTGGGTCAAGTCGATGGGAAAGCCGTACGTATCATGCAGCTTAAATGCCTGCTCTCCGGAAATCCGGTCGCTCTCTTTCGTCATCTCTTCAAAGAGCTCGATACCCTGTCCCAGCGTGTTTAGAAAACTCTGCTCTTCGGAGCGGATGACATTGATCACATACTCCTGCTGTTGAATCAGAACGGGGAATACATCGGCAAACTGCTCGGCGAGCACCGGCACCAGTTTATGGAAAAAAGGTTCTTTGAGCTCCAGGCGGTCCCAGCCATAACGAATGGCCCGCCGCAAAATACGCCGCACTACATAGCCCCGGCCGTCGTTGCCGGGGGAAACCCCATCGGCAATAGAAAAGCTGACCGCCCGGATATGATCCGCAATTACGCGCATCGCAATATCAGTCTGCTCATCGTTGCCATAGGATAGCTCGGCGAGCGCTCCGATTTTATCCAGCAGCCGGGTAAACAGGTCCGTATCGTAATTCGATCTTTTCTGTTGTAATACCGCGCACATCCGCTCAAAACCCATGCCGGTGTCCACGTGCCGGGCCGGCAGCTTCTCCAGCGATCCATCCGACTGCCGGTTGAACTGGATGAAGACCAGGTTCCAGATCTCCATCACTTTGGGATCGTCCATATTAACCAGCTCGGCACCCGGTTTTTGGTCCCGCTCTTTATCGGGACGCAAGTCGATATGCACTTCCGAGCAGGGTCCGCAGGGCCCGGTGCTCCCCATTTCCCAGAAATTATCCGTTTTATCAAACTTCAGAATATGATCTTCCGCTATACCGGTCTCTTCTTTCCAGAGTGCTATCGACTCCTCATCCACCGGCAGACCGTCTTCCTCATCTCCCCCGAATACTGTGGCATACAGGCGATCGGGCTCGAGGTCCCACTCATCCACCAACAGTTCCCAGGCCCACCGGATGGCCTCACGCTTAAAATAGTCACCGAACGACCAGTTGCCCAGCATCTCAAAGAGCGTATGGTGATAGGTATCGCGACCGACTTCCTCAAGGTCATTGTGTTTGCCACTCACGCGGATACAGCGCTGGCTGTCAACCACCCGGCGCCAGACTTCCCCCTCTTTTTTATAGCCCGGTTGTTCCCCCAGGAAAATAGGCTTGAACTGGTTCATCCCGGCATTGGTAAACAGCAGCGTGGGATCATCTTTCGGGGCCACCGGAGCACTGGGTACCGGCAGATGCTGTTTGGACTTGAAGAAATCCAGGAATTCCTGGCGTATCTGAGCAGAGCTCTTGTGAGACATGAAAATAATGTTTACTTAATTGCAGATTTTACAGACGTTGAAAATAGTAAAAAATAGTATTGAACTCATCCCAATAACCTACAAATTTGGGAGTTGCCATATATATCATTAGAATCCCGCAGATCATTCATAATTAACCCCACATATTTATGCGTCCCCTCTTGAACAATTTTTTCCGTGGCCTGCTGTTGGTCTTCCCCCTCGGAGCCACTGCTTATATCATCTATTCAGCCGTCGTCTGGTCAAACAATGTGCTCAACGACCTGCTGTTTCAGTGGCTGAGCGTTGACATACCGGGACTGGGAATAATCACGGTCTTCCTGGGTATTGCCGTGATCGGCTATATTTTTTCGCTCACGTTTACGCGCCCCCTTGTAACCTATTTTGAGGACCTGGTAAAGCGGGTCCCCATTATCAAGATCATTTACACCGCCCTCAAGGACTTGACGGAAGCATTCGTTGGCGATAAAAAACGCTTTAATAAGCCCGTGGTGGTTGATTTCGGAGGTATGTCCGTACAACGGATGGGATTTATCACGCAGGAAGACCTGTCTGACCTGGGGATTACGGGCAGGGTTGCGGTGTATTGCCCGCATTCATACAACTTCTCGGGCAACCTTTACTTCGTCCCTTCCGAGAATGTGCGTCCTTTAGAACTCGACTCTGCCGATGCCATGAAATATGTTATTTCCGGCGGAATATCGAACATAGAAGCTTCATGATCCAGCTATCAGCTATCAGCTATCAGCTATCAGCTATCAGCTATCAGCTATCAGCTATCAGCTATCAGCTATCAGCTATCAGAGGCTGTCCATTTTCGAAAACGCTGTCAAGAGTTGATTTAGAAATTTTTTTATTGGCTTCTGCTTTTCTGCTCGACCCTTTTCGCTCATGACTAATACACCTCCACAAAAGTCCGCGCCGAAGGCTTTACGTATCGCTTCAGGTCTTTTTCATCCCAGTCCTCCGGTTTTTTGTTCACTGCAGGTTCGCGGATATCCAGGTACTGTGTCAGCTTCTTCTTTCCCAACGCCCGGTAGATACCTGCTTCCATCCCCTTGAGCCCGCAAATATATAACAGCGTATTTTCCTGTTCGAGCAGTGGATCCAGCAGCTCTGCGGCATCCCACAGGCAGGTTTGAACATATTTTTTTGTGCCGTCCGCCCGCCGTGCCTCACGGGAGATATGCGGCAGGTAATGAAAGTTGGGATGTTCTTCGTCCAGCGGCTCAAAATAATCGGCATAAAGCAGGTCCGTGCGATACGGACAGCCGAAAATAAGCACAATATCGTTTTCAATACCCGCCTTCAGCAGCTCCTTGATCATGCCCCGGTAGGGCGCAATGCCCGTCCCGGTCGCAAACATGACATAGTTAAAGTCCGTCGCATTCTGAGGCAGCAAAAATCGCCGCCCGCTGGGACCGGTCATCCTGACCTTGTCCCCCGGCTGCAGGTCGGCCAGGTAATTGGAACACACGCCCAGATAGAGTTCATTATTATCAAACTCCTCGATCGTTCGCTTCACCGTCGTTGAAATAAGGTGGGGCTGCCCGTCCTCTCCTTCCGTGGGGGAAGATACCGAGTACAGCCGCAGTTTGTGCGGGCGGCCGTTCTCATCTTCCCCCGGCGGCAGGATACCGATAGACTGGCCGACCTGTACATGTCCCTCCAGCTCGGTCCCCGAAATATCAAAGGTGACATGCCGCACAAAATTGGGGCTGCTTTCCTTGGTACAGAGCCGATTTTCAACGATCGTCGCTTCAACGGGTTCTCTCGGAGTGTATATGTTAAGCTCTACTTCTGGAAGCTTTATTTCAGACATGGTTACAGGCACGCGACTGTTATTTAGATTTAATTTAAATGCCTATGAAGTTGTAAAGGTTAACGGAAAGAAACAAGTGCGAATTGTCATATTGTTTGGCCGCTTTGGCTCCGGTGACTCTCCTCAGCACAATTTATCAGGCCGGATGGACAGGTTTTAATTGAGCGCCCAAATATCAATCGAGGGTCCCCCCTGAAACTTTAGGCGCTAAACAATGAATTAAAATAAAGATAGCGCGGGAATGGATTCCCGCGCTATGGAAAAAGTAAGCAGGTAGGTTAAAACGACAGTTGCTTCGGCCCATATTATCAACATCCGCTTTAGCTTCCCTGTTAATGATATTTAAATGATATCTATCTACATGTAGAACATGAGTCCCACCGTCAATACATTGCCGCTGAAATCGGCCTCTTCCACATCTCCGAAACTATCACTTCCGGGGTCCAGGAAGATATACCGGTAATCAACATTCAGGGCCGTATTCTTGTTGAACGGCAGTTCCAACCCAAAGCCGAGGTGGTAACCGAAATCCACGGTATGATCATCTTCAATGCCCGGCAGGTTTTCTGCTTCTTCGCTGAAATCAAGCATATCGTAATAAGCGCCCAGGCCGGCTACGCCATAGGGCTGGAAGTGCTCGCTGACCGGCAGAAAGAGCAATGCCGAGGCCGTTACCGGAATCTGGCGGACGTCCACCGAATATTCGCCCAAATCGTACTCCTGGGCGGTGCGATAGTCGATTGCGCCCTCAATACCGACAACCCGGCCCAGCCGTGCGCGGATCTGGGCTCCGCCGTAAAAGCTGCCCTCCTCAGCGTCCTCGGCTTTATAATAGCCCAACCGGGGACCGATGCCCAGGGTATTGGAAATAGTGTCGTCTGAGCTGGTTTGAGCATGGGATTCGAATGGTGTGAATAAAAATGCAAATAATGGTATTAGTAATAGTTTTTTCATAGTAGCCTGAATTCTTGTTAGGATTCATTCACTTATAGTATCCCTTGAGCTTAAATTGTTCCCGATGCCCCTTTATAATCCGTAACTTTTCTCACTCCAAAGGCAAGCAAGTATCCGGAAGACATGCTCATACCCACGTTGAATTCAGCATGGAATAGCAGATATCTGCCTTCTTTTGAAACAATAAAAAGCATTTCACGTAGAGTTTTAATTAGGTGTATTTCACCACCTGAATTTCCATTGCTTTTATTATCAGCGTACCCGTACAACAGGGCGATATTTGTATTATTAGATGTTTGCAGAGATAAAAATTTTATCTATTATTTGAACAAAATGACTATAAAAGAAGCGACCAATGGATGGTGAAACACTCACAATGATATTTTTTATCGGGGGCGTCGCGCTCATGATTATCGAAACGCTCGTACCGGGCGGGGTTTCCTTTTTCCTGGGATTCAGCGGACTGCTGGTTGGCGGGTTACGCTGGTTTGGGATTCTTGAGGATCCCGCCGCTTCGGTGGTAGCCTGGCTTTTCACCTCCGTTGCCCTGATATTGGCTATGCGTCCCCTGCTTATGAAATACTGGGGCGGGGAAAGCAGCTTTAAATTAGCGAATGAGGATGTTGAAGCCATGGACGAGGTGGTGGATGTGGTTGAACCGGTCAACGCCCAGGACAACAGCGGACGCATTCGCTTCCAGGGGATCTCCTGGCAGGCCAAAACCCTTGAAGGGGAAATTCCCGCCGGTTCCAAGGCAAAGATACGCTATCGCGATAATGTCACCTGGATCGTGGAGCCCGTTGACGAGCTGGAAGAATAAGCTAATACAATAGTTACCCATTTTATAAAGGCTTTGTAAAACCGGGAACTATAGTCAATATCAAAGGCTGAGTGAATCCCCCCTGCAAGGTATATGTGAGGATGTTGAATGCGCGAACATGCAGCGGTTGGCTAAATGAACAATTTTCCAAAGCCTTCTTTATGTTAATTATCATCTAAACCCCCAATACTTATGTGGACGACCCTACTCATCATCATCGCCATAGGCGTCTTTATCTTCACCAAAGTATTCATTATCGTAGAGATGCGCGAAGAAGTGATCAAGGAACGCCTTGGAAAATATACCGAGACCTTAAAGCCGGGCCTCCATTTTCTGATCCCTTTTGTCGATCGCCCGGCCTACCGCCAGGAGATGCGCGAGCAGGTCATCGATGTGCCCAGCCAGACCTGCATCACCAAGGATAACATAGAAGTGGAGGTGGACGGCCTGGTGTACGTCAAGGTCATGGACTCCTACAAGGCCAGCTATGGCATTCATAACTACCAGCTGGCCGCGATCAACCTGGCCCAGACCACCATGCGCAGCGAAATCGGTAAGATTACGCTGGACGACACCTTTTCGGAGCGGGAGCAGATGAATGAAAATATTGTCCGTGAAATCGATAAAGCTTCCGATCCCTGGGGCATTAAAGTATTACGTTACGAAATCCGCAACATTCGTCCCTCTGACAATCTCATCAATACCCTTGAAAAGCAGATGGAAGCTGAGCGGGACAAACGGGCCGAAATTACGACCTCTACCGGGACGCGGGATTTTAAGATCAATGAATCACAGGGCGAACGCCAGGAAGCGATCCTGATATCGGAGGCCAGGCGCCAAAAAAGAATTAACGAAGCCAAGGGGAAGGCCAAGGAGATCGAACTTATTGCCAGAGCGACTTCCAAAGGCATCAAACGCGTATCGGAAGCCATCGCCAAACCGGGCGGAGACCTCGCCGTTAAAACCCAGCTTATTGAACAGTTTATCAACCAGCTGGGCCATGTTATCGAACACTCCAACGTCTCCGTGCTGCCCACTGAAACCGCTAATTTAAAAACATTTTTTGAAGGCGTTGACAAGGTAAGCGATCATACGCCCTCTTCTGCCAATACCAACCCCACAAGAGGTTAACCATGATTGAACTCATAAGCCAGGCCGTATTAGGACTTCTAAGCATCTATGTACTCTTCAAATTTATCCAGTCCATTCAGCTGGTCCCCACCCAGCGGGCCTATGTTGTGGAACGACTGGGGAACTACCACAAGACCCTGGGACCCGGATTCCACGCGCTGGTACCGTTTTTTGACAAGGTGCAGTACAAGCAGGACCTGCGGGAGGAAACCATTGAAGTGGAACCGCAGGAATGCTTCACCAGGGATAATGTGAAGGTAGAAGTGGACGGCGTCATTTACCTTGCCGTCATTGATCCGGTGAATGCCAGTTACGGCATCACCAACTACCGTTTTGCCGCCGTGCAGCTTGCCCAGACCACTACGCGGTCGATTATCGGGAAAATGGACCTGGACGATACCTTTGAGGACCGGGCCATCATTAACAAGGAGGTGGTTAACGTGCTCAGTGAGATGGAAAAGGCATGGGGCATCCGGGTACTGCGATACGAGATCAAAAATATTTACACGCCCAAAACCATTCAAAATGCGATGGAACGGCAAATGACGGCGGAACGCAACCGGCGTGCAACGATTGCCAAATCTGAGGGTATCATGCAGTCGACGATTAATGATGCGGAAGGAGAAAAGGAAGAGATCATTAATAAATCTGAAGGTGAGATGCAGCGTCAAATTAACGAAGCCGAAGGAGTCGCCGAAGAGATCGAGTCCATCGCCGAAGCTACTGCTGTTTCCATTGAAGAGATCGCCGAAGCCCTTTCACATGATAAAGGCAAAGAAGCCATGCAGATGCGACTGGCGGAGCAGTATATCAGCCAGCTTTCAAAACTGGCCAGTGATAAAAATGATGTCATCATACCCAAAGACGTGACCAATTACGATGCCATTATGAGTGGCCTTTCCCTGGATAAAATTTCGATTGTACCCGTAGAAAGCGATCTCAAAAAAGGAACCTGATCTATTCTGTCATATGCCCGGCGCGCATTTTGTACCCATGCTGTGTCCAGTCATCATGCTATGCCCTTATCGGGATATGGAATAAGGGCGAATAGTGACCTTGTTCTTACCACTGGTATCGGTATGCGGATATCCGGATCAATGGGCGGCCGCTCGAAGGGAACATCCTCACTTGCTGATGGGTAAAAAAGATGGTATTTATGCATCAGCATCCTGTTTATCCAATTAAGCAGGAATGCCAAAAATTCATCCTTTGTTGTGAACAGTAAGTTTTAATCAAAAAATAAATCTTTTATCAGTTATGACATTATTTAAAAATATTTCCATAAGTCTGTGTGCAATGCTTTTGGCCGTTGGTTGTGCTCAGCAAGACACGCCGGAGCAAGAACCCCAGTCTGAACCGCAAATGCAGCAGGAAGCGGAGCAAACCATGTCAGGTGCTGCTACCGACTATTCTAAAGCGGTAGCCGTCATCCATCCTACCGAAGGAAATGAGGCGTCGGGTACCGTTACCTTTACGGCTACCGGCGACGGCGTACAGGTTCAGGCCGAAATAGAAGGAATTGAAGAGGGCAAGCACGGCTTCCATATCCACCAGTACGGCGACTGTACCGCACCTGACGGGACGTCCGCAGGCGGACATTATAACCCGGAAGGAACGGAGCACGCCGGTCCGGATGCCGATACCCGGCACGTGGGTGATATGGGTAACATCGAGGCCGATGCGGAGGGCGTAGCAACCAAAGACTATGTCGACTCCAAGATCACGCTCAATGGTCCCAACAGTATCATCGGCCACGGTATCATCATCCACGCCGGAGAAGATGACCTCGAGTCACAGCCCACCGGTGCTGCTGGCCCGCGCCTGGGATGCGGCGTGATTGGCATTGCCAATACGGAATAAAAAACGTTGTAAATAACGATTTTTGCTTCTTAATAAGAACCGCAGGTAATAGACTTACCTGCGGTTCCTTAATTTTGCTGAATCCGGGGGCACCTGGAACTTGATCTCATAGATATTCGGCCACAACTTCCCGGTAATAAAAACCCGGTCGTTGAGGGAGTCGTATGCAATGCCATTAAGGATATTTACCGCATATTCTTTTTTTACGCGGCTGACAAGCCTCTCCAGATCAATGCGTCCTGTAACTTCCGCGCTCCCGGGATCAATGATTAAAATCTCATCAGATGTTGATACATTGGCAAATATCTTGCCACCGATCATCTCCAGTTCATTTAATTTTGATACCGGCTCTCCACTGTCCGTAACGGTTATCTGCCGGACTTTCCGGAACGTTTCGGAATCAAGGAAATGAAGGATGGCGGATCCGTCGCTCATAATCAGTTGTTTGCCGTCGTCTGTCAGTCCCCATCCCGCCCCGGCAATCGGAAACGTATTAAGGAGCCCGAATGATTTCTGATCATAAACGAACCCCTTGCCCGAACTCAAGGTGAGCTGAATCATACGATTATTCAAAATGGTGAGTCCTTCGCCAAAATATTCATCTTCCATCTTTCGCCGGCGAACGATCTCCCCGGTTTCCAGACGAATTTTCCTGATCTCCGACTCCCCTCTCCTGCCCGTGCTTTCATATAGCCATCCGCCGTGAAAAACTAATCCCTGGGTAAAAGCTGTCGTATCATGGGGAAACACGTTCACTACACGCCAGTCATACCGGGGAACAGATCCACGCTCACCGATCAAAACGGCACAGGACAGAGGAATAACTGAAAAAATAGCGGCAACGAACAGCAGCGAAACCGGACCAGCAATACCCGCACCCATCCATCGCAGGGTACTGGCTCTGTATGATATAGCGGTTCGAACTCGCTTTTTAATGGTTCTTATCTTTTGCATACCTCGGTAAAAGCATTGCTAAGGAGATGACTAACGACTTTTCCTCTGACGCCGCCCTCAACAGCTGATTGAGAAAAGATAGCACCATAACTCCTACTCCGGTTTCCAGCTTTTTGTTTGGTCGCTGATCACCTCGCGGAGGCGGCTCACCGGCACGCGGTCCTGTGTCATGTCGTCGCGATAGCGGATGGTTACCGTATCTTCACCCTCAGACTCCACGCCGTCGAAATCCACCGTAATGCAAAAGGGCGTACCGGCTTCATCCTGGCGACGATAGCGCTTACCGATAGATCCCGATTCGTCGTATAGTACCTTATAGTCCCCGCGCAGATCCTCTTCGATCTTGTGGGCCAGGTCCTGCAGCTTGTCCTTCTTAATGAGCGGGAAAATCCCCACTTCTGTCGGCGCAATCTCCGGATTAAGTTTCAGCACCGTTCGGGTATCACCATCCACTTCTTCCTCGCGATAGGCATCACAGAGCGCCATCATGACCGTACGGTCCAGCCCGATGGACGTTTCAATCACATACGGTATATACCGTTTCTGCTTTTTCTGATCATAATATTCCAGCTTCTTGCCGGAATACTCGTGATGCTGGGAAAGGTCGAAATCCGTCCGGTTATGGATGCCCTCCACTTCTTGCCACCCGATAGGATATTCATATTGAATATCAGCGGCATCCGCGGCGTAGTGGGCCAGCTTGTCTTCGGGATGCGGGTGGATTCGCAGCTTGTGCTGGCGAATGCCCAGCGCCTTGTGCCACTCCAGGCGCTTATTTAGCCAGGTGTCATAGCTCTCCTCATCGGTGCCGGGCTCTACAAAATACTGCATCTCCATCTGCTCAAACTCACGCATGCGGAATATAAACTGCCGGGCCACCACCTCATTGCGAAACGCCTTCCCCACCTGGGCGATGCCGAACGGCACCTGCTGGCGCGCCGTATCCATCACATTCTTAAAATTCACGAAGATGCCCTGGGCGGTTTCGGGACGCAGGTACACCACATCGCCGTCGTCCCCGGACGAGGTAGCCCCGAACTGGGTTTTGAACATCAAATTGAACTGCCGCACGTCGGTCCACTCGAAGGCGCCCGACTCAGGAGCCCGGATTTCGTGATCCATGATAATCTGGTGGAGATCCTCGCACAAGCCATTCCGGGAACCGGCCGTGTCCAGCAGCTGCTGGAGCTCGTCGGCTTCCTCTGCTTTGCCTTTGCCTCTCAGCCTGGCAATATGTCCCTCTACCAGCATATCGGCCCGGTACCGCTTGTTCGACTGTTTGTCATCAATCATCGGGTCGTTGAAGCCCTCTACATGTCCACTGGCCTCCCACACCTTCGGGTGCATCAGGATAGCGGCATCCAGTCCCACGATATTATCATGGCGCCGGGTCATCTCTGTCCACCAGAAATCACGAATATTACGCTTTAACTCCGTCCCAAGCGGACCGTAGTCATAGACGGCCCCCAGTCCGCCGTAAATTTCCGATGATTGGTAAATAAATCCACGGGCTTTCGCCAGCGAGACAATGGTATCCAGGTTTTCGAGTTCAGTAACTGACATGTGGCTTCAGTAGGTTTGTAATTGAAAAATTCAAAGACGACCAAAGATAGTAAAAAATACGCCTTTAATTAATTCTCCTTTTATTCTTATTTTCAGGGCCGCTGGCAGGTAACGGGCCCTCATACCTGGTACCTAAAACTTAGTAAGTAAATAACCCAAACTTGACGAAAAAAATGCATTCATATCAAATCGGTATACTCGGCGCCACCGGCGCTGTCGGACAAAAATTCATTCGTTTACTCGAAAACCATCCCTGGTTTACCATTACCAAACTGGGAGCTTCCACCCGATCGTCCGGCAAGAAATACAAACAGGCCGCCCATTGGATCGAAAAAACCGAGTTGCCGTCCGCTATAGCAGACATCACTGTTTCCGACTGCCGGGCTTCGGAATTCACGGATATTGACTTTGTGTTCTCGGGCCTGGATTCTTCCGTGGCCGGCGATATCGAACAGGAATTTGCCGCGGCCGGCATTCCCGTTATCTCCAACGCCAAAAACTACCGCATGCACGACCAGGTGCCCCTGCTGATTCCCGAGGTCAACCCCGACCATGCTGAATTGATCAAAAAACAGACCTTCAGCAGCAACGGCAGTGGGTGGATTGTCACCAATCCCAACTGTGTTTCGGTGCCCCTGACCATGTCGCTCAAGCCGCTGGCCGATGCTTTTGGCATCGATTCGGTGGTGGTTACTTCCATGCAGTCGGTCTCGGGAGCAGGCTACCCCGGCGTTCCCAGTCTTGATATCGTTGCCAATGTTGTCCCGTATATCAGCGGTGAAGAGCCGAAAGTTCAAGTTGAATCCAACAAGCTGCTCGGTCATATCAATGGAGACACGACCGAATACAGCAATTTCCCGATCCAGGCGACGGCCGTTCGCGTGCCGACAATAGAGGGACACTTGCTCTCGGTTTCGGTGAAACTGCTAGATCCGCCGTCTGATATTGAAGATGCAAGAAGGGCTTTTACGGAGTGGGACAACCCCATTGCAGATCTCGACTTGCCCTCTTCTCCCGAACTTCCCGTTCGCCTGTATGAAGAAGAGCGATACCCCCAGCCCCGGCTGCATGCCGATCGCGAGGGAGGCATGCAAACGGCTGTGGGACGCCTTCGCAAGGGAACCGTCATGGATTTGGGCTATGTGACGATGGCCCATAACACGATCCGGGGTGCGGCAGGCGGAGCCATACTAAATGGCGAACTGTTAGCGGCAAAGGGGTATTTTAGTAAATGAGTCGTGAGTAATGAATCGTGAGTGGCGAATACTGGATCCCGGGGCCCTGACCCCGAATTCCGGACACGGCTTCTCGTATCCTGGATGGCTTATTTCATACCCCGGACCGGGATTTCAGAATTCGCCCTCCCCTTCCATCGCGTCAAGCCGGTACTCGGAAAGTCGCATGCGCGCGTGTGAAACCAGCTTTTCGGCCTCATCGCGGTGCTTTCGGTTTATCTTCAGCGTACGGCTGCCCGGCTCCGTGCCCGGCAGCCCGCTGAAGGCATTCATTGAGGTCCCCTCCAGGATGATCTTACCGCTGAACCACCCTTTTTCAAACATAATCTCTTCCAGATTCCCATACGGGATGATCGTCGACTTCATGTCCGATTTGAAGACCCCTACAAAACTGTCCTGCAACGTATATTCCAGTTCAAACCCCTCCTCATTCAGCTTAACAAGTCCCTTCACTTCCTTTAACCCGTGAGATACACCTGTGATTTCAAAAGGAACAGTGCGAATACCAGTATTCATACAATGGTTGTTTTTGAGACAGATTACGTGAGAGCTTTGCAAAACCGTTTTTTGGCCACTATCTGCATGTTCGCACATTCAACATCCTTACATCCATCACATATACCCTATATGTTCCGGTTTTTGAATGCACTCAGGCTTTGATATCGATCATGATCAAATTCCCGGTGTTTCAAAGCTCCCTACATGATAAATAAAAAAAATGAAAAAATTTTGTAAGGATTCACCTCCGAAACGGTCTTACTTACAGAACATTTGAAAACCAAACGTTGATACCATTGAAAAAGAGCGTACCCAGGCATCCTTCCGGGGTGGAATGGTTGACAGCTATTTCATCCCTTTAATTCAGGAGAGTACGATATCCCGCGGCTATCGGGACCACCAGACAAAAAATCAAGAGATAAGAAAAACAACATGACCATAAGCAGCCGTTCCCTGTGGTGGCTTGTTCTGCTGTTTTCTCTCGGAACTGTCACGGAGAGCCACAGCCAATCCATCTATTTAAAGGATGATTTTGAGGATGGGAATATCACCTCCGATCCGGCCTGGAGCGGAGATGATTCTCTGTTTACTATTGCATCAGAGACAGAAAACAACCTGCTCCGGCTGGAGGGAAATGACGGGAGCGATCCCGCCTGTCTTTCCGTCCCTTCCACGGCCGTCAACGGAAGCTGGGAATGGTATCTCCGGCTCGATTTTGCTCCTTCCGCCAATAACCGGGCCGACATTTTCCTGCTGAGCGACCGGGCGGACCTTTCCGGTCCCGTTAACGGCTACGCGCTGCGCGCCGGTGAAAACGGGTCGGATGATGTATTCCGGATTGTCCGCTATGAAGGGGGCGTCGAAGCAGAAACCGTCTTGTCCGGAACCACCGATATCAGCAGCGGCGGTTCCTTCAGAGTCCGGGCAACCCGGCAGGCCGGCGGCATTTGGTCGCTGGAAGTCGGGGAAGGCTACGACGGCCCCCTCAACCCGGAGGGGGGTACGGCTCCGGACAATACCTTTGCTTCGACCTCCTTTTTCGGCATACGGTCGACGTATACCTCCACGCGTGCGGACAGGTTTTTCTTCGATGATGTTACGATTACAGAGTTTCCCATAACGGTATCAAAACTCAATATCCAATCAAACCGGCAGTTTGAAGTCCTTTTCACCAGGGCTATCAATCCGGCCGGCGCAGGAGTCGCCGACTTCTCTATCGACAACGGGGTGGGTCCCCCCGACAGCATTTCTATCCGGGATAATGCCGTTACGCTCTTTTACCCGGATCCCCTGCCCGGGGGATCATACCTCCTGTCTGTAAACAACGTTGAGGATCAGTCCGGGAATACAATCGACCCCGATGCTGTCATTTCATTTTCTCTTTTTGATCCTTTTGAGCCGGGAGATATCATTATCAATGAATTCATGTTCGATCCCCCGGATGAACTGCCCGAGTTTGTGGAAGTGAAAAATCTATCGAATAAATCCTTAAACCTGCAGGACTGGCGAATAACAGATGAAACGAACGGGACCATCTTTTCGGCCGATACGCTTGTGTTACCGCCAAATGCGTTCCTCGTGATCTCTTCCGACACTGCTACGCTCGCATCGGTTTTTGGAAATCAACGGTATGTTGAGCATAACCACCCTGCCTTGAACAACAGCGGTGATACCATCCAACTGATTACCGGTGAGGGGGAGGTGGCCGATTCGCTTAGCTATACCCCCGGATGGGGCGGCAGCGGGGTGGCCCTGGAGCGGCGTTCGGCATCCACTCCGGGCATCTACCGGGAGAACTGGGGCGACTCGCCGGGCGGGCGGTCCGGCACGCCCGGGGAGCCGAATAACGTGCCGGCCGATGAAACAGGTCCAGTGCTCACAGAATTAACGATTCTCTCCAGTACGATGATAAAACTCGGATTTGATGAGCGGCTGGATCTCTCGACGGCCTCGGATCCGGCAAACTATGGCCTTTCCGGCAAAAATGTTCCCTCCGTAACGGTTACTGCTCCGGACAGCGTGGAATTAGAGCTGGACGACCCGCTGCAGAATGCCCAGTCCCATACCCTGGCGATTTCGAACATCGAGGATATTTTTAGCAATGTCATGGCTGCCGGGGACACAACCTTTACCTATTATGAAATTTCGTCGGCGGACTCGGGCGATATTTTTATCACCGAGTTTAATTACAATCCTGCCTCCGGCGAGACGGAGTATATCGAGATCTATAATCCCACAAACCACTCCTTCGATCCCAGTAACTGGACGCTGAGCGACAATCGTGGTATAGCGACCTCCATTGCTTCGGAAGAATGGCTTCTTCCACCGGAGAGCTACGCCGTTCTCGCACCGGATAACACCCTGCTGAAAACAGATCCGGATATACAGCTGCTGGCATTGGGCCCTTCATTCCCCGCTCTCAATAATAGTGGCGATGAAATTGTATTGAAGAACCGGGAGGGCATGGTGCTGGACTCCCTGCAATATACTGCGGAGTGGGGCGGCGATGAGAATGAACGGGCCCTGGAACGTAAAACGACCAAGGTAGCGGGCACCTTCAAAGAGAACTGGGGACCAGCGCCCCGGGATAGTGGAAGTCCGGGCCGGCCGAACACTATCCCGGAAGACCAGACACCGCCGGAGATGCTGGAACTCCAACCGCTGAATGAGTCACAATTGCAGCTGGTATTCTCTGAGCACGTGGAGGCGGCCGATGCTTCTGCCTTTCAAAACTACAGGATCTCCCCGAATCGAAACCTGCAGCAGGTATCGGTGCAAAGCGATACCGTGACCCTCTTCCTGTCCCGCGCCATGACCTCCGGAGAAACGTACACCCTTACCGTCTCCGGCATCCCGGATATATTCGGCAACAGCGGCGGATCATCAAGCCACCAAATCGAATACCTGCGCTTCGAAAAGGCCGGCGCCGGGGATATGGTAATAAATGAGATTATGGCGGCCCCAGGCCGTGAAACGGCCGAATTCGTCGAACTTTACAACCGATCCGCCAAAAATATTGACCTGAGCGGCTGGTCCCTGAGCGACGGGATTGACGCGGGTTTCATCCCCCCGGATACCCGACTCCGCGCCCACAGCTATCTCATCCTCACCGGCAGTGCCTCATTTGCCCAAAAGTACGAGATGGCGGTAGCGCTGACCGCTTTCCCCACCCTGAATAACAGCGGCGAGGCCCTCGTTCTCAAAAATAAGCCGGGTTCAACCATCGATTCACTGCACTACCAGGCGTCTTGGATGGGCAAGGCAGAGGGATATTCCCTGGAGCGGAAAGATCCGCTGGCCGCCTCCGGTGATCCGTCCAACTGGCAGTCGAACCTTTCTGCCGATGGACACTCAGCCGGGATCCGGAACATGAACTTTGAAGAAGATGACGTACCCCCGCGGGTCGTTTTTGCAAACAATCCCGGGGATGACCGGATTAAAATCCAATTCAATGAATTCATTCGCCGTACCGATAATTTGCAGTTTATCCTTAACGGGGCACCGCTGGCGGTCAGTTCTTTCGATTCGGCGAGGGGACACCAGATTTTCCTGCAGGCTCCCGCTGAGGGAACAAATTCCGCAGCACAGACGATTACCATTGAAAACCTCACGGATGTGCGCGGGAATATGACGCCGAGCAGTGAGATTCCGGTCGCCCGGTCCCTCCAGGCCGGGGATCTCGTCATTAATGAGATCATGTTCCTCCCCTTCGCTAACGATAACGATATGCAGGCGGATCAGGGGGAATACGTGGAGTTATATAATACGCGGGACTATGCGCTCTCCCTGGAGGGCCTGCTGATGCACGATGCCCCGGATGAGAACGGCCGGGTCCGGGAACTGCAGCCGGTCACAACAACAGCCCAATGGGTGTTACCCCGGGAGACGGTGCTGATTTATGCTGATCCGGCGCCCGCATTCGCCCAATCCAGAGTGGCCACTTTTTTTGATATGGATCCCCCCCGTTTGGAAGCCATCCTGCGGGTGGACCGGGGCAGCCTGAGCCTGGCCTCCGAGGATGCCGTTTATATCGCCGACAGCACCGGGACCACGATCGATTATGTCCACTACAGTGAGACGTGGCATAATCCCAACCTTGTGGATAGCCGGGGCATTGCCCTGGAGCGCATCACACCCGGGGGAATGAGCAACAGCGGGGAGAACTGGGGGTCCAGCGTACATCCCAAAGGCGGCACGCCCGGCGCCGGCAACTCCCTGTACCAGGAGCACCCCGAACAGCCGAAGAAAACCGGTATCAGCTTCTCCCCAAATCCCTTCTCTCCCGACGGCGATGGCTACGAAGATAACCTGGTCGTCAGCTATACGCTCGATCAGTCCGACTACCTGCTGAGGGTTAATATTTTTGATCGCTACGGGCGACACATCAAAGAGCTTGCGGACGGCAAACCGGCCGGATTCGAAGGGACCCTCAGCTGGGATGGGCGCAGAGATGACGGCCGGCGCAACCGCATCGGGATCTATATTATCGTTTTTGAAGCCTACGACAGCGCCTCGGGGAGCGACAAAGCCTTTAAAAAAACGGTGGTACTGGCCCGGAAGCTGAATTAGAGATTGGGGATGTATCCTTTGTTTTTTCCTTGCATGGTGAACTATGGTTCTTCTTACCTCATCGTATGTAATTTTTAATTTTTATTGAACGATTCCCTACCTTCAGCCTATTATACATATCATAATTATCTACATTTGACCTTTTGCTTGCATGAGAACAAAAAATGCTCCCATCGGTATATTTGATTCCGGGGTGGGCGGACTTACCGTAATGAAAGATATCACCGGCCGGCTTCCCTCCTACGATTATCTCTACCTGGGTGACAGCGCGCGCACGCCCTATGGAAACCGGTCGTTCGAATCCATCTACCGGTTTACGCTGCAGTGTGTGAAATACCTTTTTACACAGCAATGTCACCTGGTCATCCTGGCCTGCAACACCGCTTCCGCCAAGGCGCTGCGTACGATTCAGCAGCGGGACCTACCCGATCTGGCACCCCATAAACGAGTCCTGGGGGTTATCAGGCCCACCGCAGAAGTCATCGGCCTGCACTCCGATACGGGACACGTAGGGGTGCTGGGGACGACCGGAACTATTCAGTCGGATTCCTATAAGATCGAAATCAAGCAACAATTTCCCCGGCTGTCCGTCTACCAGCAAGCCTGCCCGATGTGGGTGCCGCTGGTGGAAAACGGAGAACACAACCATCCGGGAGCCGATTACTTTGTAAAAAAATACCTGGACCAGCTAAGGCAGCAATCAGCCACTATTGATACGATGCTGCTGGCATGCACGCATTACCCTCTGTTGATATCTAAAATCCGCAGCATGCTGGATACGGGCATTTCCCTGCTCAGTCAGGGTCCCATTGTAGCCGCAAGCCTGCAGGACTACCTGAAGCGTCACCCTGAAATTGATGAACAGTGCTCACAAAACGGTACGCGCAGATTTCTTACCACCGATGCTCCCGAATTGTTCGACCATCATGCTGCCACCTTCTTCGGGCAAAAAGTACAATCCGAATATGTTGAAGTGTAAATTAAGTTATACCGGAGTAGCAGATGAGCGATAATACATTGGCCGTAATCGGCGGGGGCGCAGCCGGTTTTTTCGCCGCGGTAAATGCCGCACGTCTCTTCCCCGATCTCCGCGTGATCCTCTTTGAACGCAGCCGTGAGGTGTTGTCAAAAGTACGCATTTCCGGGGGTGGCCGCTGCAATGTAACGCACCACTGTTTCGATCCGGAAAGGCTGTCCATGGCGTACCCGAGGGGCGGGAAAGAACTGCGCTGGGCCTTCGAGCAATTTCAGGCCCGGGATACGGTACGGTGGTTTAACGACCGCGGCGTAGATTTGAAAACCGAGCAGGACGGACGCATGTTTCCTGTCACCGACGACTCTGCCACGATTATTAACTGTTTAAAAGAAGAAGCACGCAGACGGGGCGTGGAAATCCGGACGAAGGCCCGGGTCGATGCAATCATCCCGATTGAAAAGGATCGTTATACCATCAATCTTCGCGGTGGACAACCCATAAACGCCGATGCGGCCGTTATTGCTACCGGAGGCTCGAACCGAAGCCAAATGTATGACTGGATCCGCGACCTCGGCCACACCATTGTCGATCCCGTTCCCTCGCTGTTCACCTTCAATTTTCGCAGGAAAATCTTCGAAGATCTGGCGGGCATTTCCCTTGAGAAAGTTTCCGTAGCGATCGAGGGAACCTCCTTTCAGCATAAAGGCTCTCTCCTCATCACGCACTGGGGATTGAGCGGTCCGGCCGTGCTCAAAACATCGGCATGGGCGGCCCGCTACCTCTGCGACAAGGAGTACCGGTTTACGATTCGTGTTAACTGGGTGCCTCCCAAAAACGAAGAAGAAGTGCGGGGAACGCTGAAAGAGCTGCGGGATTATAACGCCCGAAAACTGATCACCAAGCAAGACCGCTTTGCCCTTCCAAACCGGCTGTGGAAACGGTTTGTCGAACTCTCGGATATTGACAAACAGCAGCGCTGGGCTGAACTTTCCAACAACCAGATCCATCATCTGGCGCAAAAACTTACCGGAGCAAGCTACGAGATTCAGGGAAAGACCACCTACAAGGAGGAGTTTGTAACCAGCGGCGGCGTGCCGCTCAGGGAGATTAATATGGGGACCATGGAGAGTAATATCCGTCCCAATCTGTATTTTGCCGGCGAAGTGCTGAATATTGATGGCATTACCGGCGGGTATAACTTTCAGTCGGCCTGGACCACCGCATGGATTGCAGCCCGGCATCTACATGTTGGTTAACTCACATTTTGCAAAAAATATGAGCTAACTTAACGTAAAAGTTTTTAGCCTTGACTATGAGATTTTAAAAAGGTGATGGTTATTACAGCAACTTGCTCGCCAGGTTGGCCAGTTCGGAACGCTCTCCTTTCTCCAGGTTAATATGCGCATACAGATCATTGTCATGCATCCGGTCCACCAGGAACGACAGCCCGTTACTCTGGGTGTCGAGGTAGGGCGTATCAATCTGGTAAATATCGCCCGTGAAGATGATCTTGGTATTTTCACCCGCCCGGGTGATGATTGTTTTCACCTCGTGCGGGGTCAGGTTCTGGGCCTCATCCACAATAAAAATAATATTGGAGAGACTGCGTCCCCGTATATAGGCCAGGGGCACAATGCGGAGTTTTTCATTTTCAAGCATCTCCTCCACCTTCTGGTGCTCCGGGCTGGTCTTTGGAAACTGATTTTTAATAAACGATAAATTATCCCAAAGCGGCTGCATGTACGGATCGATTTTCGATTGGATATCACCGGGCAGATAGCCGATATCATTATTGCTGAGCGGTACAACCGGCCGCGCGAGGTAGATCTGCTGGTAATTACGGCGCTGTTCCATCGCACCCGCCAGAGCCAACAGCGTTTTGCCGGTCCCGGCCGCACCCGTGATCGTCACCAGTAAGTTATCGGGATTCATAATGGCCTGCAGCGCAAAGGTTTGCTCGGCATTCCGGGGAGCTACGCCATACGCCCTCTTTTTCCGAACCGGTTCGATGATATTCTTTTGAGGATTGTAGTAAGCCAGGGCCGAATTTGAGTGGTTTTTTAGAATATAAAAATGATTGCTGGCGGGGTCGTCCGGGACCACCTCCCCCGGCTCCAGTTCTCCCTGTTCATAGAACCGGTCGATAACCTCGGGATTTTCAACATTAACCGTACTCTTCCCCCGGTAAAGGTGATCAATATCATTAATCCGGATCGACTCATAATCCTCGGCATCAATACTTAATGCCCGTGCCTTAATACGCAGGTTGATATCCTTGGAAACCAAAATCACTTTCTTGGCGGGCTCCTCCTCCATCAGTTTAAGAACAGCGTTCAAAATACGGTGGTCATTCTTTTCCCTGCCGAACACTTCGGCGGCATCCACTTTGCTGTCCTCCTTGTTGAGTACGCGCAGCTTCCCGTGTGTTTCCCCGTTAAGCGGAATCCACTTCTGCAGGAGATTTTTGTCCGATATCTTATCGAGATAGCGACTGAACTCCCGGGCATGCAGGTTTATGACATCATTCCCCTTCTTAAACGCATCGATCTCTTCCAAAACAGTGATGGGGATTGCAACGTCATTCTTTTCAAAATTTTTAACAGCATCACAATCGTATAAGAGAACGGACGTATCGAGAACAAAAATCTTATGCTTTTTAGCAGGAGGCATAGAGCGTAGATTTTATTTAAATGAAGTCTTTGAAAACCAGGTATTCTGTTCAAAGTCAAGGCCAGTGGGAGGTTGCCCTCGCAGCATATTGCCCATATCTGAGGATTTCAACCAACCGATAACGCCGAAATTGACCAAAGGAACGGTTTTGCAAAGACTTCTAAAAGAATGACTGAAACCGAGTCTTTCATTACATCAACATTAGACAATCACTCCGTCAGAATCAATACCAAATATTTTAAAATATAAATGCCCTATCAGCTATCAGAGGGTGTCGTTTTTTTTTCCAGTCAAGGATTAATTTGGTCACTTGTCACTGATTATGGGAAACTTTTTCTCTATCCCAAACCTTCAATGTGCCATTTCTAAATATAATTAATATCTTTTGCCTTTTTGTTTTCCATTCCATGAGTATCACCTATTCCGTAATGCGGGCGGTACTGACTTCTAACCGCTAAATACATAGCACGCAATACGTTTTCGGCACTTTTACGTTCCGGAAAATCGGTACAGCGCAATCGAAGCAGCAACAGCGGCATTTAAACTTTCTACTTCGGGCTGAGGGGCTGTCGCAGGTATTTCAGCCTGCAGCCGTCCATCCCTCATCAACCGGCTATCGATCCCGTGACCTTCGTTCCCGACCACAATAATCGTCTTCAGGCGGGAATCAATCATTGATAGGGAAACGGATTTTTTGCTTTTATTAAGCAGTATAATGCTCCAACCCAGCTCTTCAAAAGCGCTCAATAGTTTTGACAGTTCTCCATTGATATGCGGAATCGTACCGGTCGCACCAGCGGTGCTTCTCACAACCTTGGGGTGGAACAGGTCGACCGTGCCCTTTCCGCAAAGCATTCCGGCTGCCCCGAACCACGAGGCCGTACGAATCATGGTGCCCAGATTCCCGGGATCCTGGATGGCATCCAGCGCCACGATGATCCCTTCCCCGGCTCCCATCTCTGTAACCGGCTGCTCATCGGGCATCCGGCACATTGCCAGCACCCCTTGGGGGTTAGCCGTATCCGAAACGTTTGCAAAATGCTCTTCATCTATCACGGCGGAGTCGATATGCCTGGTCAGCTGTTTCCACTCGTCCTCTGACCAGTACTGCCGGGCTTCGTCAAAAAACAAGGTTTCGATTCCAATCCTGTTATTTGCTGCAACCTGACGAACAGCCCGGGCTCCCTCAATTAAAAAAAGGCGCTTCTCATAGCGATATTTTTTCCGGTTTAATTTTCTGAGGAGCGTCAGCTGGCGGTTCGACACAGAGTCCATAAAGATTGTCTTGCAGTTTTGTTAGCTTCCGGCATTAATTAAACAGCTTTGCCTTCAAAACACAAAAAGTATCCTTATCTTTAAGGTAAAGCCAACAGAAAAAGAGACAGCTTATGGATTTTTTAAGAAAACTGGGCATCGAGGGTACGAACTCGGGAACGAGCACGGGACAGGAGTTTCTGGGGTCCGGTGCAAAAGAAAAGATTGCAAGCTACACGCCCATCGACAATACTCAAATCGCTGATGTCACGGTCACTACACGCGAAGAATATGAACAGGTGATCGGAACGGCCCAAGAGGCTTTTAAGGAATGGCGTATGATACCAGCGCCCAAACGCGGGGATATTGTACGCCAAATTGGGGATAAACTGCGCGAACATAAAGAATATTTGGGGCGGCTGGTTACCTACGAAATGGGCAAGATTTACCAAGAGGGACTGGGGGAAGTCCAGGAAATGATTGATATCTGCGACTTTGCCGTGGGACAGTCACGGATGCTATACGGGAAAACCATGCCGTCCGAGCGTCCCCGCCACCGCATGTACGAGCAATGGCATCCGCTGGGGCTCACCGGCATCATTTCCGCTTTTAATTTTCCGGTAGCCGTGTATAGCTGGAATGCCATGATAGCAGCCGTCGCCGGCAACGTTATGATCTGGAAAGGCTCCGAGAAAA
Source organism: Fodinibius roseus (assembly GCF_900129315.1). Lineage (GTDB taxonomy): Bacteria > Bacteroidota > Rhodothermia > Balneolales > Balneolaceae > Fodinibius > Fodinibius roseus. Next base: position 2,943 of record NZ_FQUS01000005.1, on the reverse strand, counting down.
CTCCTCTGTGCGGCATAGCTGTACAAAATATTATTGCGAAAGTGTTAAAACAAAACAACCTGCCCGAAGGAATCTTCAACCTGGTTACCGGTGGCCGCGAGGTAGGTGAATGGATGAGCAGCGATGAACGGATCCCCCTGATTTCGGCTACCGGTTCCATCCGAATGGGCAGAGAAGTGGCCAGGACCGTTGCCGGCCGTCTCGGTAAGACAATTCTTGAGCTGGGTGGAAACAATGCCATTATTGTCTCGAGGGATACCGATCTTGAGATGGCCGCCCGCGCGATCGCATTTGGCGCGGTGGGGACCTGTGGACAGCGCTGTACGTCGACGCGAAGACTGATTATACATGAAGAAATCTTCGACACTCTCAAAGAACGACTGGTTGAAATCTACCGGGATATACCCATCGGAAACCCGCTGGATAACGACACGCTGGTAGGTCCCATGATCGATCAACAGGCCGTGGACAACATGCAGCAGGCCCTGGACGAAGTGCAAAAAGAAGGCGGAGAGCTTGTTTACGGCGGTCAGGTATTGGACAAAAATCAACTGGCGGAGGGCCATTATGTGCGTCCGGCTATCGTCACCGCACAAAATGACTGGGATATTGTACAGGAAGAAACGTTTGCTCCTATCCTGTATTTGATTCAATACACGGACCTTGATGAAGCCATCACCCTGCACAACGATGTCAGACAGGGACTCAGCTCTTCTATGTTTACCCTGAACCTGCGTGAAGCAGAAACGTTTTTAAGTGCACGGGGCTCCGATTGCGGCATTGCCAATATCAATGTTGGCACGAGCGGGGCCGAAATCGGCGGGGCTTTCGGTGGAGAAAAAGAAACGGGCGGGGGACGTGAATCCGGGTCGGATGCATGGAAGGCGTACATGCGCCGACAAACCAATACGATCAACTGGAGTGATGAGTTGCCGCTGGCCCAGGGTATCGAATTTAATGTGGACTGAAAAAGGCCCGCTTTAATGCTTGCGGTATAGTACGAATAATCTATTCGAAGGCCACATAATGAACTATTGTATTATAAAGAGGGTCCTTTGAAAAACCAGGAAGTTCGTTTCAAGGTCAAGGCGAGATGGCGAGTGGAATCCCAATATATATCCCATATGTTAGGATTCCTACCAGACGGTAACGCAGACATCGGCTAAAAGAAGGGATTTGCAAAACCCGCTATAAAATAGTTACGGATATCCCGGCTGACAACACCTGCTTTACCTGTACCTTTTTGGAGTAGTCATCGTCATATATTGTCACATACTGGAAAGACATATTCATAAAATTATTTATCTTGCCGACAAGTTCATTGGAAAAATGGACATCGGTGCTTGATATATTGCGCTGCAGGTTGGTAAATGTTTCTACCGAACTGATCAGACGTACATTGCTGAACAATTCCCTTTCAAAAAACATTGCTGTTGAATAACCCGGCTCAAACCGAAATTGCTCCCCAGGCCCCAACCCATAACGTTCAGACAAAGAGGTGTCGGCTATAATCGTCTCTTTCATGGCCATACCCGCCTGCAACGAAAAATAGTCGGCCGGGGTAAAAGCGATACCTGCAATCTGAGTGAAATAAGCCGGCGAAAATATCTTGGAAATCAACCGGGGCTGAACCGTATCCGGAACGTTGTAATCGAACCCCTTGTCAAACTGCGTGCTGAAATTGATGTTGGCGAATGCACTCCACTTATCATTATTGAAGAGATAACTGAACTTGTTATTAATAGCTACCCGGTCATCCGTCTTTCGGGTCCCTTCATCTTCAATTCTCGCTTTGCCGTATCGCAGGTTGGTATCCAGCGCATAGGCAAATCGTTCTTTACGAAATTTGAGATTAAAGACGGTAGAGCCGGTGACACTAATGGTGTTTGTCCCCCCCTGACTCCAGTTATTATAAGCAGCCTGCGCCCCATTGACTCCTCCTATCCAGCTGGCCTGCCAGCCATCCAGCGTATCGGCAACAATGACAGTTTCATCTATTCTGGAAATATCCTGAATCGAAATATCACCGTCATCTTTAAGAAGCTCGCTTATCCTGATCGCTTCCTGTCCCGATACGGGGCTTATGAAGGCCAGTATCAGCCATGCAAAAACAACCAGGGGGACATATTTGCGCATTTCCAATTACGTGTTATTGTTTAAGTCAGAGTCAATTAGCTGTTTAAAATACGATAAAAAAAAATAACTATGAAACATCTCGCTCATAAGTTAGCTGAACTTCCTGTACTTTGCCATCCTCTACCACCACCGCTACATGTTCATCGAGCTTGGTCGGTAGTTTCATCCCATAAAATTCTGCTTTTACCGGATATTTACGGTGGCCGCGATCAATGAGTACGGCTGTATGTATTTCAGAAGGCTCTAACCGGTTGACAGTGGTCGTCAGAGCATGGAACATTGTCCGTCCAGAAAATATCACATCATCTACAAGAACGATAAAATGCTGCTTTTCGTATATCCGTTCTCTCCCTTGTTCTTCGACCGATACTTCTGCCTCTAAATTCAGCGGAACGACTTTGACCTCATCATTCATTATATCTGACAAAACCCTGCCCAATTCCTTTGCTACAGCTAAACCACGCTGATTAATCCCAAAGAGCAGGAAAGGGTGATCGGACTTGTTCCTCTCATTGATTTCATGGGCCATTCGTTTCAGGGAGCGGGTGATGCGATCGTTCGTCATGAGTATTAAGTTATCTGAGGTACTCATATAATATCTTTTTAAACTGAAATTATCCGGAATCACTATTTATAATTAAAAATGCATTTGATACATTATAAATATAAGAAAGGAATATATTGTATTCTCAACAAGATAACATTCATTAAAAGGAGGCTTTGAAAAACCTTTTGTTGTTCTTTGATTTATTTTTTGTGGCTGAATGTTGAACTGATGCTTTTATAATCGTCAACATTTTGACCGAT
>NZ_FQUS01000021.1 GCF_900129315.1 Fodinibius roseus | reverse complement strand
GCAAAGAACATGTGTAAGCTATCCTTCTTTCTATCGCAACCTTGATTGGTACCCTTCCTCATCTATATCTTGGTCTGAAAACAAAATAAATTGATAAGTATGTTGCCCTTTTGTAGTAATTAATATGAAAGATTTATAATAATTTATAATATATAAAAATTCTGCGATGAAAGTATGATTTAGCCGGCCATTGCCCCAAAATTTCCGGCGTGCACGAAAAAAATTAGAAGGGCAGAAACCAATGCCGATAATAATATTATCGGCCTAATTTACGAATACTTAATGATAAAAGGTCTATTCTAAAGGTAATTGCGAAAGAGGGAAATGTTAATAGAACAAGTCAGTTTCTATGAAAATCTGACTTTCGAAGGGGAGATAATTTAGAAAGGTATCCATTTATATAGAAATAATAAAATTGTTACTTCCAGACCCCGATTCGTTTTGACCGGATCACTTCCTGGAAAGATAGATAAATATACTGTATTGTAAAAAGAGCGCTAATTTAGATATATACATATAGCAAATTAGATTTCGTTAATAATAGCGTATGTGTCCCATTTCGTTATCAAAGAATAAATTATTATCTTTTTAGCTGTTTTTGCTATCTGCGATCGGGCGGCCCATATTATTATACAATTACAAAGATTTCTTGGCTGCATTCGTAAATGGTAGCATATCAGGCCTATATATATAAGAGGGGTATCAATTATTATATGTGGTATGGGGTTCAATAGCTATTAATACACGTACGGGCTAAATTAAATAATTACAAACAGGATTGCATTCTAAAGTAACTCGGGCCATCCCAATGGGGAAAGCATATCATATTTTGCTGATTGATAATGATGAGAGCGATACCGATCTCATTGAGACTGAGCTGAACAAACAGGATATTGATCTTCACCTCGATATTATTCAGACAGAAGGGCAATTGATTGACCGTCTCGATAATAAGCCCCCTGATTTGGTTATCAGCGATTATAACCTGCCCACGCTATCCGGTACCAGCGCCCTCAGGATTGTTCGAGACCAGCATCCTCAGCTACCCTTTATTTTGGTTGCCGGCTCTATAGGCGAAGAGAAGGCCGTCGATATTATGTTGGAAGGGGCTTCTGACTATGCCATGAAAGACAACATCGAGCGGTTGGGGGCAGCTGTAAAACGGGAGCTTCAAAACTATGAGCAACACCTGCAAAAACAACATGAACTTGAACAGGCCAAAAAACGACAACAATCGATTATTGATTCGGTTGATGGCATTGTTTGGGAGGCGGATGCCCAAACATTTGAATTCCATTATATAAGCCCCCAAGTCAGGCAACTATTAGGATATACACCAAAAGAATGGCTTAATACCCCAAATTTTTGGCAGGATCATATTCATCCTAACGACCGCCCGCGAGCAGTATCCTATTGCCATCACAAAACCCGGCAGGGAGACAATCATGAGTTCGAATATCGCATGCTTACTGCCAATGATGAGTATGTGTGGTTTCGGGATTATGTGAGCGTCATCATGGAAGATGGAAAACCGAACCAGTTGCGGGGCATTATGCTTGATATTACCCAGCAAAAGAACGCTGAGCGGCAACGTGACAAGGCGTATAAAATAGCTAAAATTGGCCATTGGGAAATTGACTTCTCTATCAATAAGAATGGGACTGTTTACTGGTCGAACGCCATCCGAGAAATACTTGAAGTAGATGAGGATTTTCAACCAACAGTAGAAGACAGCATCTCTTTCATTGCCCCCCAAAGTCAAGAGTTAGGAAAAAATGCTTTTAAAGAAGCTGTTGCCAATGGAACCTCATATGATAATGAAATAGCCATTCGAACCGCGAAAGGGAATACACGCTGGGTTCGTAATACGGGGCAAGCGGAATTTAAAGACGGACAATGTATACGCGTATACGGGAGCTTCCAGGATATAACCGGCCGCAAAGTTTCCGAAAAAAAATATCGGAATATTTTTAATCTGTCCCCCCAACCTATGTGGGTGTATGATCCTGAAACGCTGAAGTTTTTGGATGTAAACCGGGCAGCGATCAGCCATTATGGTTACAGCTATGAAGAGTTCATGGACATGACGCTAAAAGATATTCGTCCGGAAGGCGATATCCCTGAGCTTATGGAAGCGGTAAAAGAGAAGCGCAGGAAAAAGGATAGTTATTATGAGGGGCTGTTCCGCCATAAAACAAAAGAGGAATCCATTATACATGTAAATATAAAAAGAAACAGTATTGATTATGAAGGGCGAGAAGCTGCTATGGTGCTTGCGGAAGACGTTACCGAAAAGCTGGAGGCTGAACGCGAACGGCAATTAAGCGAACAAAAGTTTAAATCGCTTGTACGATCAGGTGCCAGCACGATTGCAGTCCTGAACGAAGAAGGAATTTTCAGTTATATAAGTGAAAACCATGAACAAATTACCGGGTGGTCTTCCCAAGAGCTGACAGGTAAAAATGCCTTTAAGTTCATGCATCCGGACGACAGAGACCGGGTACGGGCCCGCTTTCGCAAATTACAAACGAAAAAGGAGAACCAACATACGCTGCCCTACCGATTCAAGCACAAAGAGGGTCATTGGATTTGGAAAGAAAGCATAGGATCGGACCTTTCACAGAGTCCGGTCCTTAACGGATATGTGATCAATAGCCACGATGTTACCGAACGCAGATATTACAGGGAATTGGAAAAAATTGAACGTGATATTCTGGAAGAGAGTATCACGGGCAATAGCAGCTTATCAGTTCTTGCAGAAAAGCTTTTACTTAAGCTTGAGGACTTGCATTCCTGCATGACCTGTTCTATTCAGAAAATTGTGAATGGAAAACTTCAAAACCTGGCAGCCCCCAGTTTGCCTAAAGCATATTTGGCTGAAATTGAGGGCATTTCTATTGGCAATAACATGTGTACTTGTTGCACGGCGGCATATCTTAAGGAACCTGTTATCGCAGAAAATATTTATGGAAATCCCCGTTGGGAGGGGTATCGACACCTGGGTGATAAATATAACTTCAGTGCCTGCTGGTCCAAACCGATAATAGACAGCGACCAAAACGTGGTGGCAACGTTTGCCATTTACTATAAAACACCGCAGGCACCCTCTGATCGCGAAAAGAATACTATTGACCGCGTGGCCCATCTTCTCCGGTTGCTTTTTGACAGCTTTGACAAGGAGAAAGCAGAACAAAAGCTAGCCCTGCGCGAACAACGATTTAAATCACTAGTTCAGGATGGATCGGATTTAATTGCCATTCTGGACCAGAATGGGAACTATACATACGTTGCTCCCACCTCGGTGTCTGTTTTAGGGATACCTCCGGAAGAGTTTATAGGAAACAACGCCCTCGACTATATCCATGACAAGCATAAAGGCCGCATACAAGAAGTTTTAGCAACCTTGCCGGAAACAAAGAGAGCTAAAATTAAGCCCTTTTTATTTAAAGATGGTAAAGGAGAATGGCGATGGGTTGAAACGATTATCACAAATCTTTTAGATAACCCGGCCGTTGATGGCTTTATAGCAAATTCGCGTGATGTAACAACTCAAATTGAGCGTGAACAGAAACTAAAAGAAAACTTAGAACTTTATGAATATGTAACCAAAGCAACCGATGATGTTGTTTATGATTGGAATATTGCAAAAGATATCCTGCAATGGGATGACAGTTTCCGGGAAAAGTTCCCCTATCATACCCAGGAGCAATATACGATCAGGCATTGGACTCAAAATATTCACCCTGAGGACCTTCCTGAGGTCAAAGAAAGTTTAAATCACATTTTAGAGAACACAGAAAAATCCCAGTGGGAACAGGAATATCGCTTCCAAAAAAACGACGGTTCGTATGCCACCGTTTTTGAACGCGGCTTTATCATTCGGGACGGCCAGGGAAATGCGGTTCGTATGATTGGCTCCCTACAGGATATCACGGAACTGAAACAGCATGAAAAAGAATTAGAAGCGTCTTTAAAAGAAAAAGAAACCCTGCTGAGAGAGATACATCATCGCGTAAAGAATAACCTGGCAGTTGTTTCAGGCATGATGCAGCTGCAGGCATTTAGTGAAGAAGATGAAAGTTTAAAAGACAAACTGTTTGACAGTGTCGTACGCATCAAGACAATGGCGTCCATACATGAACTCCTGTATCAGTCAAATAGTTATTCCCACCTGCAGCTTGGCCAAAATATTAAAAAGCTGGTTTCAAATGTTACAGGGGCATTTCAAAAGGATGCAAATATTACATTACATTTCGATCTTGAACCCGTAGCTATAAATATAAACCAGGCCATTCCCTGCTCTTTAATTGTCAATGAAGTCGTAACCAATGTGTACAAACATGCTTTTGATCAAGAACAAAAGGGAACATTACATGTTGAGATATTTGAAGAAAATAAGATTGTTCACATTCGAATAAGAGACAACGGCCAGGGCTTGCCCGATAATTTTGACAGTGCGTTCAAGGGTAATAATCTTGGATTACAATTAATTGATACGCTGGCCATTCAGCTTGATGCTAACTATGGCTACGAATCATTAGACCAGGGTACCCTATTTACCCTCAGCTTTGAAAAGGCCGACATTAAAGGAATTGGCAATGCTCAGTTGTATTAAAACCAGACAACCATGCGAAGAGATCAATTAAAAAAAGTGCTCATCGTAGAAGATGATATGATCATCTCTATGGTTTTAGAACGCATGATAAACAAAATGGGCTTTGATACTGTTGAAAAAGCTGTAACCGGTAAAAAAGCAATAAGCCTGGCACAAGAACACGAACCGGATATCATTTTGATGGACATACAGCTCAAAGATGATATTGACGGAATTACAGCCATGCAGAAAATACGTGAATCATCAGATGTTCCGGTAATCTACATTACCGGCAACTCGGACCAGTATTATAAAGAAAGGGCCCGGGAAACCAATTATATAGATTACCTGATAAAACCTATAGAAATGGACGATCTCAAAACATCCATTGATAAAATATTTGGCAGCTAGGGTTATCATGAAGGATTAGCCTGCATCTTATTTTAGGGATTGGCGGAGTATGGCTTGGTATCTTTACAAACCAATGGCTAATAAAATGATACAAAAGGATATTTTCTGTATGATACGATCATACGATCTCTTTCCATCAAAGAAACGATAATCTTCTGTTTATAAACTTCCTTATATTAGGATCGGCCATTGCGGAAGATTCCAACCGTCGCATTTATGAAGACAACGTCGGACAGTGTGGAAAATCCCTTCTGGGAGCAATCGGTCGGGGAAGCTTTATATAACTATTAGGGAAGCTCGATACAAAAAGTTGATCCCGTACCCGGCTCGCTTTCTACCTCTATATGTCCCCCATGGGCCCTCACAATTTTATCAGCGATAGCCAGGCCAAGCCCTGTACTTTTCTCTCCACCGGTCGGCACCGCGCTTAATTGGGAAAAGGGCTGAAATAACTTTTCTATCTCATCTTCCGGAATTCCCTGACCCTGATCCCGGACAACGATGGTAACTTTATCGCTTTTGGATGCTTTCTGAATGCCTACCCGCACTTCGGTATCGGAATGCGAAAACTTGATAGCATTCGATAACAGGTTGTCCAATACTTGCTGAAATTTATGATAATCGATCTCCTTAACAACGGACGACTCAGGCAGTTCTAAACTGATTTTTATATTCTTTTTGGCTGCAGCCGATCCGTTCAATGTAACAACCCGTTCAATTAGTTGAATGAGGTCGTGTTCTTCCATTTCGAGGCTTAAACTTCCCGATTCAAAAGTAGAAATATCAAGCATGTCCTCAATGATATTAACCATATGCTTACTGGACGCTTTAATCTCTTTCACCAGCTGCTCTTGCTCTTCGCTAAGAAAAGGAGTCTCATGATGATCTTCCAATAAAAAAACAGCATAATTCTGGATGAGATTAAGCGGGTTACGAAGGTCATGTGCAGCCATGCCCAACATTTGATTTTTGAGTTCATTTGTACGCTCCAGTTCGGCTGTTTTTTTGGTGAGTTTACGCTGCATATTTGCCAACTCATTGTTCAGTCCGCTCATTTCATCATACAGGTTCCACTCTTCCTCACTTGACTGCGGGACTGCCCGCTTATTTTTCATCAGAGAGCGCAGCTTATTTATCTGCTCATTATTCATCTCCATCAAACCATTGAGGAATTGCTCTCTGTCCTCTGGGTCAGGAATACCGATAATCAGATTCATATCATCCATCTTCACACCCGAAAAGTTAAACAACGTAGAAGAGCCTTCGTCACAGATATGTAATTCCCACCCGTAGGCTACCCCATTTTTATTCACAGAATCAATGAGTTTATAACCTTTTGCAATACTATCTGTCTCCAAACAATCGGCAAAGGTGGTTGAGGCCGACGGCTTTTCGGGAAATAATCCGAAGGTATCATGAATAACCCTGTTAAGAATTCCTCTATTGCTTACTTCTAAAGCAATTCCCTGCGGGGATTTTTTTGTGTTTTTGCTCAATTTCTTATCAGTTTATTTGCTATTTCAATAGCCTCTTTTGCGGTCGATGCGGAAGCATCAGCACCAAGTTTCTTCCATAAATCCGGGATAAACCGAAAGGGATAACCACCCACGAGAACCTTAATATCCTCTGCCTCTTTATCTCTTTTTAACTTTTGGATAAGGTCTTGTGCTTGGCCAATATGCAGTGGCAATGTTACAGAGATGGCCAATATATCGGCATTGAATTCCTTAAGTGTTTTAATCAAATGCTCATCGGGCATGTTGGCACCCAAATAATGCGTATCCCAGCCATCCATTTCAAAAAAATCAGCTACCATGCGAATACCAATTTCGTGTAATTCATCCGCAACCGAGCAAGCTACTAACTTGCTCTTCTTTTTATCCATTGAGAATATCTTTGGATATAAACGGGACATGATAAGTTGAGTAGCTGCTGTGCAATAGTGCTCATGTGCGACTGATATTTTGTTATTTTGCCACAATACGCCCACTTCGTACTGGGTATTTTGAAAAATGTACTCATAAATATCTTTTATGGGAGTATCATGTGCCACTAAATCATCAATAAGTTTAGCGGCTTCTTTTCGGTTACCGGCCAACAGCAACTCGAGATAGATTCGTGCTTCCTCAACCAACGGATTGCCATCCTTAAGGAAAGTTTCTTGAGCTATCTGTATGTCATTAAATGATTGAAGCCCTTTAGTGATAAATTCAACCACTATTGCAGCCTCATCTTCAGCTAAACGCTTCTGAAGAGCTTTTTTCAAAAACATCATGTTATCAACAAGATCATTTACAGGAATATCCCGCTCTTTAAGCATCGTACGAGCCCATTCCAGGTAGTTACTAAACAGGATAACGCTGTTGACCCTGACCGCTTGCTCCAGATAATTGATATGATAAATGGTATCCTCAAGGCACTTTTCTCTCCCTTTTTTGCCATACTGATCTTCCAATTCAGCGTGATCATCAAAATACAAATCCGTAGTAAGTTGAGCTAAATCCTGCTTATGCTCCGCTATATTTTCTGCTGCTGAACTCATTGAATTTGACATAAACAAGGGTCAGGAAGTGATATGATTAAAAAAGGATAATGAAAAACTCCGTTTTACCAGTTTTAATCCATCCGGTATATGTTGATGCGATTCACTTCGATGGTGTTTATGCCAATGATGAAACGATTCTTCATCTCTCCAGTGAGTAATCAGCCAAAATTCAGCCGGATTATCCTTGGGAGATAGTACATTGAGACCCTTGAAACCGTCGGCATCTTCTACAAGTTGTGGCCTGTTTCTAAAAGCCTCGCGGACTTCGGCTTCCATATTATTGCGAACTTCAAATTTACTGATAGCAGTGAATCCCATATTACCTTATTTACTCGTGGACAGGTGATACGCTAAAAAAATTAAAATCTGATAAATTTGCGTTTATCAAATTTATATTCATAGGGATACAAAATATAACTGATATAACTGACTTTAAAAACATGTATAAAGAAGGCTTTGAAACACCTTGCACGCCGGAACTGGAGCGGGACACCTGGTGGGCGGTCCGCTACCTGCCGCCCCAGCACGCTATTATCACCGAAAAGCCATTTAAGAAGAAAGCGACTTAATAAAAAAATAAGATTAACACTCCTTTTTGCTCAAAACTTCTCTTACCGTTTGACTGAATTACAAATTTTACTATTCTTGAATAGTATTCGCACCGCTACGCCTTTAAGAAGGTTATAATGCCGATAATGAGCATATTTTGTGTTTTAATTCTGAGAGGACGAATACACATCACCTGTATGCATAACTTCTTTTTTTGTAAGGATCGAGGCCGGGAATAGTATATTATTAAACGACACACTCAACCATATACCACTAATTCTCTCGCGCTTGACAAGGGCAGATCACATACTATCTTAAAGGAGAATTGACCGAATCGGAAGCCATAAAGTTTTGAATCCAGCTTCTTTGACATCCGAAATATTTGAAGCTGCTGCATATAGAATTGTATTTGATACTTGACTTTAGAGACAGGCAATAGTAAGTACGGGAGTATACTATATTCAACAGATTGCTCCCTTTATGAAAAGCGCAGCCAGTGATTTTATTAATTATTCCAAGGATCAATTTGATTACTTCACAGATATGCTTAGATCCCTTCAAAATTAATTAACACTGAAATCCTTGAACTTTAAATGTTTTCTTAAAAACTTCGTAATCGCTATAAGAATTTGATCGAAAACATATAAATCGGTTTTCAGAAGTACGGGGGTACTTTTATATAACGAGGATATGCTTTTCTAAGAGGCCAAAAATTAAACAACATTACTTGCAGACCCTGGTTCGTTTTGACGGGGGGCAATACTGAGAAAATCCTTAAGATCTGGGTTAAACCCTGCCCCCCCTATATAGTAATACCCCGAGATGGTACTCTCAGGGCATTACTACTACGGCCAGGTTGGGCAACCGGCCGCAGTGCTATTCTAACTTTTCTTCGCCCAAATCAAGCTCCTTCGCTAGCAGATCTTCCAGAAATTGGGTATACGCGTCATTTACCATCAGCTCTTCGCCCACTCCGAAGTAACTATCCTGTCTCATCATTTGCTTGAAGTCTCACAGCGTTTCCGCTTGGGCTAACTCCTTGTTATGTCGCATTCAACGTTTCATCTTAGCCTCGTTCGGGTTTTGAGCCGTATCGGATCGCATATGATCCATGAATTTGCGTTCCAGTTTTTGATGTATGTTAAATTTTATATTTGGCATGGTTGCCTCCTTTGTTAATTATTAATGTTTGTTATTTATTTCAGGGTGTTGCCAAGCTCATTATACAATCTTTTGATTGTGTTATCCGAGCTTGGCGCTTAGCCTGGCTTTGCTTGTTAATTGTGGATAAATTGATCGGTTATTCTAAGCGGGAGTGAGCTGTATACATCAACCTGGACATCCTCCCGTAATGCCCTGGCACGGCCTATAAGTTGGGTGAGGGAAGAACTAAGGTCGGAAAGGTGTATTTCCCTCAAGTCTTTGTTTGAGAACGTGTTGAACGCAAAACGAAACCCGTTCCACTGGACGTTCTGGTATTTAAATGCCCGGTTGTATTTGTCGACGTTGATACCCAGGCATTTTCCCATAAGCAGGTACAATGCCTGGTTTTTAAATGGGGTTCCAACAATTTGTAAATTCTGCCCCTTGAGACCGTCAAACCCCTCACTTTTACCGTAATATATTTCGGTGACTCCGTTCTTCACCTTATCAGCGAAACTCATGAAGGTCAGCGTGGGTTTATCATCCTCGAGCTTCTCATTTAGCTCATCAACAGACCCTTCCAGAGAAGACCGACTATAGGATTTCTTGGTATGCTGAATGATTCTGCCAGTCGTCTCAACGTCTGAAAGGTCTACGACCCGTGCCCGCTCGCCCAGGATCTGCTTGTATATCGACAGATTCAGCGTGGCTGACATGATGATTATTTTACGATCAGTGGGAAGGTGATTTTGGTTCACAAAGAAAATCTTTTTTTCGTTTCCTTCTTCCTTGTAGATGTAGTCGCTGCTTAGAAACTGAACCAGGTTACTGGAAATCCCCTCTTCCCGGGCAAAGGCCCCTCCTTCTTTTTCCATGTCAATATTAAAGTGATGGGGCAGACTTGTAATCTCTCCTTCTTCCACCTCTTCTACCAAGAACTTGAGCAGATCCCAGATAGAATCCTCGGTGTTTTTAAAGAGTTTCTTTCCCCCGGACCAGCTCAGCTTTTGCAGGTCTTCCAGGTCAATGGATTGGACGCTAAGCAGCTCCTCCATGATATCTTCATCAAAAATAGTAGTGTGATACGGTAAGTTCTCGCTGAAAATAGCTCTGCTATGGGTGGTGAAGATGGTCTTGTTATCGGTCGCATAACATTGCTTTAGTTGCCTGATATATTTACCCGCAGTGAGGGCATCGTTGGTAGTGTAACTGCCGCTTGTCACCTGATGGGATACCTCCAATATCTTCTTGTAAGCGAGCTTAGAGAGCCCAAGCTCATACAGGTTGCCGAGATAAGAGTTAAGCTCCTCAGACTCAAACTGGGGTACTTCTGGGGTAGCGATCGCATTGTGAGGGTTGGCTCTTTTCTCACGTAAGACCTCATTTTTAAGGCTATGATTCGGAAACGCTAGCACCGTATGATCCAAATCTTTTATTCGATACGTCTTTCCAATCCCTGTGGGCAGCTTGAAGAGCCACACCTTATCCTCAAGATCATCTAAGGCTTCGTTAAGGGTGCTCTGGAGCATATGCTCCGCGTTTTGTAGGGAGGCTTTTGGGATCTGCTCGGTTACCTGCACGCCACGCACGAAATCACGCTCCGCTGAGATCAGATTTCTGTATTTGTGATCCTCCCCGTAAGGAGAGAAGTTTTCCAACCGCATAGGAAAATAGCAGGTCCGGGCATCTTTGTTTCGCTTGTGGAACCGGCGACATAATTCGAAGCGTCCATCTCTTGGATATGGATTTGCCCCCTCATGGTTTTCGTTGAACTCTTCCAGTCGCTGCCGGTAGAGCTTAGCTCCCCCTTGCATCCAGACCATATTTTGCGATAAGCCTAAAAGCTCCGCATACGACAGGCGTTCTTCTCTATGTAAAAAATCATGGAAAATCTTAATACGATCAGCCAGCTTTTTCCAGTCAATATTCTTCCCATGTTGCTGCTTTTTTAATTGCTGTCGATACTCTTCTTTTTCTTCTAAAGTCCACTGGCTTTTCTTCAGTTTCTTGTTACTTGTTATAATAGAAGACTGATCGTTCTCCATCTCCGTTTCATGGTAAGAAGAGTTGCTGCCAATCTTTCTCATCCTTCCGCCGCCTTTCAGCTTATCGCTGTCTAAAACTGAAGTAAGTCGGTTCAGTGGAACTTCCTGCTCGGTAAGGACAAACCCTTTCTTGTCAGATCCATAAAAGAATCTTGCCGCATCAGAGGTACTCTGATCACTTTCCGGAAACAGGGCGAGCAGCCCTTTCTGTATCCAATCTCTGAGGCCTCGACCGGTGATCAGGGTATCTAAAAATAAGACCAGCCTGAACTTGGGTTTCTCTTTGCTATGGGTGAAGGTATGATAATAGGCATTGGGCTCCAGGTCGTACTTTCTTAGCCTGCTTATTACATTCTGTGGCTCGATTCCAGAGTCGAAATCAAGGCCGAAGATGCTCTGGGAGACCCAATTCTCATTGCTGCGGGCTCCATCAAAGACGGCCGGCGTTCAGGTGCAGCCATACTCACTGGTGAATGTGATGAACTCCTCAACGGAGTCAGGCTGCTGAACGTCAGTAAGATTTTGGCTGATCACGCCTACCTGGCTTCCCGTAGGCTTTTCTTTTTGGATCGTATTATCGGTGGTAAATGTGTGGGATATCTGCATAACAAAAAACGGGTATTGTATTGAAATCTTTAATTCGTTACCAGTTTTCTTGTCGGCAGGTTGTCCGGTGGGCAATAGCCTAAAGCTCATTAACCAACACACGTGGAAGGGGGTTGTCAGTGGTGGGTTGTCTGTTTTCTGTTGTCTGCTGCGCCGTGCAAGGGATTAACTCCAGCACTGCTACTTATTCTATTACAGATTCCGCAATTTGTCAAATGTAAAGGTCATAAAGATTACCTTTTTTCCGGTTTATGCTCAAAGTAGCCTTCATAGGCTAGCAGTGTCATTATTTCAGGAATATAAATCTGTAACCGTTGTAAATAAAAAGGGCCAAACGGCCCGTCAGGCTCCGTTGCCCAACCAACCATTTGGCCCTATAGCGGATGTGGAGGTTTTCGCTTACATCGTTTACATATTTACAAGCGCCCCCTGCGCGCTCCTGCGGGCGATTATGGCGTAAACCAATCCGTAAACGGCTTGCCGTTGACGTTTATATCTACCGGAAAGACCGTGCAGCTCTTGGAGGTACCACGTTTTTTCATTCGTGTGCCTATACTTGTCTTTATATTATACGTATCCCGAAACCATTTGAGCAATGGTCTTTTCCCTCCAGCATGCTTTTCCAATTCGGTCTTCTCCCAATGGTCATTGACAATACGGACTTCGTTTCCTTTTATGTAATAGTCATCCTCCTCAGTGAAATGGGGATTATTGCTCCATTCGTTAAGGAGTTGGGCGAGAAGATCCTCGCGGGTTGCTTGTTCACATGCCCCAAGCTCCAGAGACAACGCAAAAGCTTTCATAAGGACTGGCTCGGCTATTGCTTTGCCACCGGTATCCACGAGCCGGGCGATAGCGATCAGCGGACGCATCAGCTCCCGCTGCCGGCTGGTGAGGGTATGTCCGTTGGCCAGGGAAATAATCCTCGGCAGTCTCCGGTAGTAGCGGTGGATGGTTTCATGGTGAAACAGTCCCAGCGCGTAACCGCCCCGACGTATCTGGCGGCCCCGTTCCTCCAATCCTTTTTGGATATCGCTCCACTCCTTTTTGATAGCTGTAGGAGGCATGGGAACGGTATTTATGGTAATCATGCGCGATTTAAGCGCATCGGCGGTAATATCGTCAATACCTCCAAAGGCTTTTGGGGAATAGGAATGAAGGCTCACCTCTTTATTACCGACCATCTTGGAAATACGCCCACTCTTCTTATAGCCTGAGTTGATCATCTGCACAAACTCATCGCCGGTTCCGCTGGAGGCTTTTTCATACTCATCAAAGCAGATCGTCCCTCCCAGCCGGTCAATACGATTGACAGTCGCGGCCTTTGTAGCCTGCGACTGAAACAGCCCGTTAAACCCACACATCGATATGAGCTTCAGCAGCGAACTCTTGCCCGTGTCATACCGACCATTGAAATGCAGGTACCCGTAGGCCGGGAACAGCCGGTAGACATAGGTTCCCATAATCCACAGGGCGATCAGGGACGCCATTTGGTCATGCTCGAAGTAGAAGTAATCCAGGATAAAATCCCGCAGGCTCTCGAAGGTGCGCCTTGGCGTAAGCTGGGGACGTGCGTTGACGATATTAAAGACCTCCGCTCTGGTAAGCCTGAAATTGCTGTCGGTAGCGGAGGCCTCGGTTTCCAAGCCGTGCATCTTGGGCAACTCATCCACGTCCAATACATTAACGGGCTGAGAATGGGCCACTTCTCCATTTTTTAGCCCATACCACAGCATATCGCGGCCCGTATCCAGGGGAAAATACAAGCTCTTGGGTCCGGGTCGAATAATACTCTCGTGATAGGTTTTCTTGTCGTAGGATGAAAGTCGTCCGGGCTTCGCTTTCTCGACCTCTTCGAGCAGGATGCTCTTACTTTCCTTTTCGGCCAGCCATGGGACGACCGGCTCCCCGCCGGTCAGTGCCGGCGCACTTACCGCCTTGACGGGTATATCCCTGCTATACAAGCTTTTCAGCAGCGGATAAAACGAATGCTCCCAGTCCCCCCGGTCGTTGCCCATGAGCAGGACCACGGTTTTGCCTTCACTCAGCTTCTCGTAGTCGTTCCAGCGCAGGGCCTGCGCCGTAGGTCGCAGGTAAGCCGGCTCATCTAGAAGCCACTCAATCATCTTTGCCTGCAGGGGATTCTCCACCATCCATAGGCGTTCAGCGCCCGGGGCCGGCTGCAAGCGAGGCACGCCCACTATCGTTTCGTTGCGAGCACCGGGCCGCCACGATATATTGCAGATCGGTTTACCCGACCCGCTGTAGTGTAGGTAATAAAGCCGCTTGCCTTTGCCGTCCGCCCAGAGCGGAAGGTCGGTGACCTGCTCGCCTTCAAGGCCCGTGAGGTATTCAAAGTCAAGCTGACGATCTTCGCTCTCTCGAAACCGGGTCAGCTGATCCTTGCACCGACGCGGGTGCAACTCGTATTCATCGGTGGACTCTACGGCTATGGCCTTGGCTACCCCCTCGTCGGTAAGCAGCGGGAACAGCTCCGCAAGGAACGCTTCCGGGGCGCCTCCCCTGCCGGTAGCTTTGCACTTGTAGGTGCCATCTTCGCTGATCATAATGTCGCCATCCCCAAAGGGAGAATTCCCCGCGAGGGGATAGTCTCCTTGCAGGGCACGCTCGGAAGAAAGCCCGTTGACGTATCGGCTGTAAAAGAAATAAATGGAATTCATGGTACTGTTGATTGAATGTTGATATTAATTGGTTGACTGGATCAGGTTTTGCAGAAAGGTCGTGGTGACCTTGCTCGTATGGCCGGTATCGAGCCTCATGCAGACCTCATTATAAAGCCCATTGAGGCCCCGCTGGGTGTAGCCTTTGGTCGCCGCCGTGATGACATCATAATCGAACTGGACAAGCTGGTCGGGGAGCTCATTAAACAAGCCTTCCAGCACCGCTCTTCGCTGGGGGCCGTCAGGCTTGGGCATATGAAACCGGCGCCGGAAGCGGCTGAGAACAGCTTCGTCAAGGTGTCCGGGCACGTTGGTTGCCCCAATAAGATAGATGCCTTCGTTACTGACCACGCCCTCCATCTCCCCAAGAAATACGCTGAGCGCATCCTCAGCGTGGCGATTTAAGTCGGAACCACTTCTCTTTTTTCCGATGCCATCAATTTCGTCAATAAAAAGCACCAACGGCTTAAAGGTCCGGGCCTGGGCGAACATTTCCCGGATGTTTCGCTCGGTTTCTCCCACCCATTTATTTTTGAAAGAAGCCCCCTTTTTATACAGAAAGGACACATCTAAATAATCCGCGATCGCTTGGGCCAGATAGGTTTTACCTGTTCCGGGAGGCCCGTGCAACAGGATAGCCTCGTTAGAGATATTGCTATATTTGGCCTCTTTCCTGCCGCTGATGAAGTCCAGCTGGGTCGTAATGTCGTGAATAAGCTCGTCCTGCCCGTAGATATCATCGAAGCTAACGGTAGGTTTTTGAAGTCCCATAATGCGGGCCCCCGTTGGAGTATAGCCAGAAATGGCCTTGGTCAGACGTTTATTAACGATCTTCGCTTTTGGATTTCGCTGATGTGCTGCCAGTGCGGCAATGCCGGCTTCCTTTGCTACGCCCTCGATATCGCCACCGGTGTAGCTGTCAGTCATACGAGCCAGCTTTTTGTATTCGATATCCCCGGATACCCTGAGTCCGCGAAGGAAAAATTCGAATAACTTCTGGCGATCCTGCTGGCTTGGAAGACCCATATTGATCAGCACATCCAGCCGTCCGCTTCGCTTGAGGCCTTGGGGCAGGCCACCCGGAAAGTTGGTCGTTCCAATCGTAAATACCCCGTCATTTTGTGAGTAACCGTCGATACATTCCTGCAATGTCGTCACATAGGGGTTTCCTGCTCCTGTCGCGCCGGCTTTGAAAAGACCATCGATTTCATCGATGAATACAATACAGCCGTCATTCTGTTTTGCAGCCCAGTCGTAGATTTCTCTTATAAAGCCAACACCCGCTCCCGATGGTAATGGTATCAAAGGGACCTTGGCCTCTTCGGCGATAGCACGAACCAAGGCGGTCTTTCCCACGCCGTTGGGACCGTAGATAAGGGCGCCCTTGAGCGGCTTGTGCAGAAACTTTTGGGCCAGTTCCGGCTTTTGGTAGGGCAGCAGAATCTTCTGCTTGACCTCCTGTATCACATCCTCCATGCCTATTATCTTATCGAATCCGCTGGAGGAGCGGGCCGGTTTTTCTCCTTTCAGCTGTTCAACAACGGTCTCCCCGTCTCCATCTTTCTCGGAGTCTCCATTGATGTCTTCCCAGTAGGTATCATTCGTGATATATCCAACGGCCGGATCGCATGAGGTTATCTTGACTTTTTTCTCGCGGAACCGGCAAATGTCTCCTTTTTGGAACTCCAATCCCTCTATGGCCCCGGGAGCCGGCTCGTCGGTTTCGATCTCCTTATACTGTATTATTTGGATCTCAGAAGCATTACTGCACGTGATCGTTGCTTTTGTCGGCTTATCCATGTCAATGCCAAAAGCATACCCAATCCACTTGCCGGCAAAAAGATAGTTGTCGGTCTCAGAAGGCAATTCTTTTAAAAAGCCATGCCAGACGAAGTCTTCTATGCTAATACAGTAGCGTTGCAAAAATGTCCAGCTGGGACTGCCATACTTGGTAAGCGTAGCTTGGGTAATGCCAAATCCATGGAGTGTATCTTCCAATTTGCGATCCTTAACTCTCTTACAGCTAATTTTTGTTGTTGTCATAGGTTATCCTCTGTGTTTGATTAATCGTTCTATTACTTTTCGCTCGAAATACTTTTTTCTCCCGCCTTTGAGATGCACCGATGGGATATATCGCTTGTGCTTGACGGGTAGATTGCTTCTGTTGAGTATGGTCTTTGCTGAAATGCCGTACTCTATCTCGACTCTCTTCGCCGACAGATACTTCGATGGAGGGTCTACTTTGACCTCTTCGAGTATCTCCCGGAGCTCAGCTAATAGTTCGTCTTTTTCTGTCATACCTCTTCGTTTGTTTGTGATTTCGCGTTTCAAAGGCAAAATCAGCAGATAGGCAGGCTTTTAAGATTTCTGTCTTGGTATTTTCGAGCCTTGTCCGGTTTATTACCACTTTTCAATGCCATATAGGAAAAGAGAAGGCAGATGGGAATCCCATAATATGTTAAAGCGGTATAACTTTATGGATTAAGGGGGAGGGCAAGTAGTATCATTTCAAAGTGCAGCTGGAAATGAGACTCAATAGTGAGAAGTAACTTAGCGGTGGTTAACTGGATTTAGAATTTGGGGACAAAATCGAGTAGGAAGATAGGGATTAATTCCCTATCTGTCCTCTCACACCACCGAACGTACCGGTCTGGTATGCGGCGGTTCATTACCGTTATAATTTAGCTCGAATAGAAGTCCAGCAAGCTGTTGTAGCCTTTCTTCCTCAGTCTTGCATTGGTAATCGTACCGGTCAGCACGTAGCTGTGCGCCGTGTGCCAGCCGCTTTTCCGGGTGTTGGCCCAGATGTAAGCGTTCCGGTGGCTCGCGCCCAGTTTCCTGAGGGCTTTATAGCGGGTACGTACCCGCTTCCATTGGGTCCAGATGCAGTACCGCAGGCGGCTTCTCACCCATTGGTCTATCTGTTTCAGGTGTTTGCGGGCATCGGCAAGCTGGAAGTATGCTACCCAGCCTCTGCACACGGCAGTGAGGCGCTTTAGCCGCTTACTCATGGAGACCGACCAGGTTTTCCTGGTGATTTCCCTGAGTTTTCCCTTCAGCCTATTCAAGCTTTCAGGAGGTATACGCAGGCGGTACCCGCCTTGGCCTCGATAGAAGCTGTATCCTAACAGCTCCATATTGCGGGCCTTACGGACGCCGCTCTTGCGCTGGTTCACCTCGAGCTTTAGCTCTTCCTCGATGAACCGGGTTATACTGGCCAGCACTCGCCGGCCGGCGCGCCTGCTGCCCACGTAGATGCTGAAGTCGTCGGCATACCGCACAAAGCGGTGTCCGCGGCTCTCCAGTTCTTTATCCAGCACATCCAGCAGGATGTTTGACAGTAGCGGGCTTAACGGGCCTCCCTGTGGGGTGCCCTGCCGGTTCGGGCTCACCACACCTCCACACATGACCCCTGCTTGCAGGTATCGTCGGATGAGTTTAAGCAGCGGTTTATCGAAGATCCGCTGGCTCACCAGATGCATGAGATAGTCGTGGTTTACCTTGTCAAAGAAACTCTTCAGGTCCATATCCACCACCCAGGTATATCCCTCATTAATGTAGCTTAGCGCTTGCCGAACGCCGTCGTGGGCACTCTTGCCCGGACGGAACCCGTAGCTGTAAGGGGAAAATTCGGGTTCGTAGACAGGCCCAAGAACCTGCTGGATTGCTTGTTGGATTAGCCGGTCGGTCGTGGTGGGAATACCCAGCGGGCGGGTCCCGCCGCCGGGCTTCTCGATTTCCACCCGTCGCACCGGCTGGGGGTTGTAGCTGCCTTCCTCAATCTCGGCCTTGATCCGGGGCCACTGCTCATCCAGAGCCTCGCGCAGGTCGGTGGTTTCCACCCCGTCTACGCCGGCGGCGCCCTTATTGGAGGTCACGCGCTTGTAGGCGCGTTCCATATTATCCCGAGATAGAATCTGTTGTAGCATCGTCTTCGAGTTTATCGTTATTGCTCTGATGTGCGGTGTGGGTGCAAGCGGTAACTCGGCTCTGGCGGGCGGACTTCGGGTTCTGCCCTATCCTCGCCCGTCCAGTCCCGCCGGTCGGCGGGATTGGCTGCCTTCGGGGCTACCAGCTTAACCCACACACCATCGTCGCGGGTAATGTTCGGCCCTTTCCCCAACGGCGTGTCGGAGTACTATGGCCTCGGCTGACGTCTGAGGGCCGTGGCGGTGCGGACACTCATCCACTGTTCGCCCATCCATCAGACTTCCCCGGTTAAGAGATGTTACTTTTACTCCATCTATCCGCCTCATTTACGCTTGCAGGCTCCCGGATAACGGTCGGACTTCATTTTGTTTAGCAAACTTATCCGCCTGCATCCGCCTCCTATGAGGTTCCTGTTCGTCGGATCAGAGTGTTGCCTTGGACTTCCTTCAAATTCCACCTCACGGTGGACACTCTTGTCCTTGGCTAATGCTTCCTGCTATCAAGGTACATTCGGGACTTTCACCCTATAGTAACAGCCCATGCCGGGCAAACTAAAAAAGGGGAGCTGTTTGCTCCCCTTTGGAATCTGACCTCATTGTAAGACCTTGGCATAATTCATTCAATAGTTGACCAACGCTTCTTTTCTGCACTCCGGGCATAATTCTTGGGCGACACGGTCTTTGCTTAAACGTACTTCTTTGAGGCGCTGCTTTATTTCTTTGGGTGAAAGGAGTTTCCCCGAGACATACCAAGCTTTACCCTTGCCGTTTAACGCCCGTTCTAATTCCCGTATTTCAGATTGATTGCCTGCATATAATGCAGTTAGATATGAGCAGAAAGGATACTCAATATCATTATCTTCTAATCGCCGTACTATATTGTCGAGCTCTCTTCCAAGATACCAACGATTAAATCGTAGTACTTTCTGGAGCTCATGGTCAGTAGTATTTCCGATGGCCTGGCTTAATCTTATGAGCCAATCAGTGATCATATAAAACTCGCTGAGCAGTGTATGTGCGAATGGATCAGCATTTGTTGTATTTGTCTTCTTCATTTTGTGTAAATGTTTCGTTAGAAATTTAATTCATACACAAAATGAATTTTGTAATGCCTTTTCTATAGTTATGTCCTGCTTTTATTGCTTTACGTCCGGTTTCCTCCCTCTTTTCTATATTAATTTAATTACTTCAGTTATCCATACGGTTTAGGGCCTTTTTTATAGAACCAAGGTTAAGCTCGCTGCCATCTGAGTTTTCATATTTTAGCCGAACCAGGTACGCTATCTGAGTATGGTCAAGACGCTGTAAATCACGATTGTTATCAAGCATATCGTTTATCGCGAGCCTAATAGGTTCATCTTTATCTAACTTTTTTTTGGTATTGATAATATTTATTCCGCTTTCAAATTGCTTGTCGATCCTCTTAATTATGGAAAAGGTTGTATAGGCCTTAAAATATTTCATCCCGTATCCGTCGAGCACTTCAATGAAATGTTCTTTGATATGATAGGGAAAAACAGCATTTGTTGTACCGGGTTGACGTTTCGCTAAAGTACCATGACGTAGATGGTTTATAAGTTCAAGTGATACTTTTTGGGCAAGCATACCATGCCAGTCGTCATAGGCTGAAATATCATAGGGAGTTATTTCACAATCAGTTGATATTGCTTTCTGGTTCTCAAAATGTCGCTTTATAGGTTGGGAAAGTAGCTTAAAATTTTCTCTTTTTATTTTTAATGTTTGCTGTTTCCAGGTTTGCCACATGTCGTGTTGTTCATTCCAATAAAGTGCAGTTAGCCTGTTAAATTTGTCTAATAGACTATTATAAAGGTGATGTGCTTCAAAAAAGCATCCTAGATACGATCGGTACAGCCTAGTGCCCAGCTCATTTGGCTGCTCTTGTCCATCCTCATACTCTTCGAATAGAGTCTGGTGGAAATTAAGGATATCTGAAATCACACAATACCAATACAATTTTTCCAGATCCGATTGATCAGACTGAAAATCGCGTCGGTAGTTTCCCCAATGAAAGTCTGCAACCTTCCCTTTTACATCCTCTACTGTAGGGTTATTTTGACTGCTCATCTCGATGTTTTTTTATAGCTTTTCGGACTGAATCATTGTTGAAATCCTCGCCGTCCAGGTCAGCAAAATTTAGCTTCAAATGATATTTCAGTTGCTTGTTCGTGTACTCGGAAGCTTCAGGTGTAAAGGTGAATAGTTCTCGAACCGCCTGGGTTGGACCTTCTACTCTTGTCTTCGAATGGAAAGTATCATAGGAGGTATTCAGGTAGTCTCGAATATGATCGACTACATGAATCAAGTATTTATATCGCATCATCGTGTCCATGACGTCATTAAACGTAGATTTAACGCTGGAGGGTTTAAGTTCCCACTGGGGATCAACGGGCAGCCTATTTCCAAGGTAGAGATGATTGGCCGCATCAAGCAACCGTTTGTAGGATCTGGATATCAAAGGCAGATAAGTTTGTCTATTGTCAAGAAAATCAAGATCAATGAATTCGACTACCTCTGGGGATATGTGTTCAAAAGAAAAATCATGATTGCTGAGCCACTCTCTTAATTCACTTTCCAGCTGTAGAGCATTCTTTTTAAATTTCAATGCGAAGTATTCTTTAGACTCTTCGATGATCAGTTTCTCTCGCATCGTTGCAGTAGGTAGGCCTTCATAAAGCTTCAACATGTTGTGGATGGCTTCATAAGGCCGAAAGAATATATTGCTGTATTCCCCGCAGACCATTCGTATATCGAAGGATATATTTCCCTTCTTTGCCTCCTTATAGTTGATCAGGACAAACAGCCAAAAATATTTGCCTGCCTTTGTGCGCTTGTTGCCAAGATTCCGCTCAAAGTTCGACAGATCAATTTTTTTTTCAAGCTCACTAAAATCAATCATTGTCCCCCTCCAGCCGCTTCATTTTATCTGATAGGTCCATTTGAGTGAGATGTTCATACCTGCGCGTTACATCCAGCGACTTATGGCCAAGAATTTTGGCCGTCTCATTGATATCAAATCCCAAGCGCATTAATTCGGTCCCGCAGCTGTGCCTGAGCCCATGAAAATTGATGGTATCTTTAAGCCCTGTGGCTTTGACATAAAACTTGAATACGCGGGAAACATTCAATTTGCTCATTTTTATATTTTCATAATATTTCTTTTGACTGGCATATACCAGACCCTTATTGGGGTGACCATGGTACCGGTGCCAAGCCTTAAGTACCGGAAAAAGCTTCTCCCGTATGGGAATTGTTCTCTCGTCCCCGGATTTGGTTCCACTCACAGTTAGTTGCTTATTTTTAAAATTAATATCCTGCCATTTCAGGTTTACGATCTCCTTTATCCGCAACCCGGCATAGAAAGCGGTCATTACCACCGGTCGAAACCATACTCTACTTTGGCTTTTGGTGGTAATATATCCCTTTTTCTTTTTCTCCTTAATATCTTTACGATATTCTTTGAATACTGCCTGTAACTCAGATTCAGAAATTGTTTTATCGGAAATCTTGGTTTGCTTTTTGGGCTTATTGATGTTTTCAGTGACATCGTGCTTCACATACCCCTTTTCCTTTATCCAGCGAAAAAACACTTTCATATGCCTCAGATAACTTCTCTTTGTGGCATTCGCCAGATGATCCTGAAAACAAAAGTCTCGCAGATCTTCCTCGGTAATCATAGTTACGGGCATCGTCTCTCCGACCTGGTCCATGAGCATATTAAGATGACGACGATAGTTGTTATTCGTGACCTCATTGGCCTGCGTCCTATGCTTGATAAAAATATCCGTCAGGTTACTTAGAGTAATAGCATCAGGACGAGACTGAATTTTCTGCTTGTGCTGTTCATGCTTTTTGGGAGTCCATCCCTGAAAGGGATCAATCTTCCCCTCCATATGAAGTTCTTCATACTCAAGTTTTTTCTTCTTAGCCTCTCTTTTCCGCTTAGTGCTTAAGGAGAACTTTTTTTGATATAGCTTCCCATCAATTCTCTTAGAAAAAACGATATAATAAATTTTATTCCTTTTCTGCAGCGTTGCCATTTCCTCTCCGTACATATTGAAATTAGTTCATCTGCTTGAACTACTTTTCACCTACTGGCTAATTTGTTCAAACTTTTGTTCAAACAGTATACGGTTTTTGGGAATAAAATGCTCCTAAAAAGAAATGCGTAAAAAACAAAAAGCCCTATGCATGGCCTGCAGGGGCTTTTTAGAAGTGGGCCCGGAGGGACTTGAACCCCCGGCCAATCGATTATGAGTCGACTGCTCTAACCAGCTGAGCTACGGGCCCGTGTGTCTGGTGGATCTGGATGCATCCGAACAGAAATAGCGGCGCTTAAATTAACGGTTTTTGCCACTTCTTACAAGGTTTCTGAAAAGAAAATAGCAAACGGGGAAAACATCTCTTTATCTCATCGCTCATCTTCATGGAATTTTTTCAGAAGTAAAAGGGCTCAGGAAAACGCTCCGGTCGGGTGGTTCTTTACCTGAACGGACCAAAAAAAACCCAAAGTCATAAAGATTCTCTTCTCTTTCTTTCATTCCGATACTCTCTACTCAAACAACGTTTCCCCGGAAGGAGCTTCTCACTTTCAAGATACAAACCATAGTTCGTTAAAAAGGAACCCCCGCCAACAGCTTGTGACATTCTAATCACATAATCATGAATATTTTTGTTTCTGCGCCAATACTGGTCAACTTTTTTGTTATTATAACATACCGTAAATGCATTTAATGCAGCGGCTGATGGCATGAACGAATCTTCCTCTTTAAAGAAGATAATCGGGGATATATTGCCCGGACATTGTTACCGGTATAGTATCACCTTCTTGGATATTACAGCACATCCACGCTCTCCGGCAGCGGAAATAGTTGTTCATTCCCCGCACTGGAATCGTGCTGTTATGCCATCAAGGAAGCTGTTTTTTACGTGTCGAACTTAAAGCCTGATTAGTTAGTTGATTATGAACAAACAACCATCTGCTGTAATTACCGGAACCGGATGCTACATCCCCCCTGAAAAGGTCCCCAACAGTGCTTTCCTGGAGCATACCTTCCTGGATGCCAACGGGAATCCCTACGACCGAAGCAACGAGGAGATTATCGAAAAATTCGAGGCCATTACCGGCATTCGGGAGCGAAGATATGCGCCGGATAATCTGCTTGCCTCCGACATGGCGGCCCTCGCCGCGGAGAAGGCTCTCTCCGATGCCGACCTGGATAAGGAAACTCTCGATTACATTATCGTCGCCCACAATTTCGGCGACCTGCAGGCCGACAACCCGAAAGTGGATATGGTTCCCAGCCTGGCATCCCGCGTCAAGCAGAAACTGGCCATTGACAACCCGCAGTGTATAGCCTATGACCTGCCTTTCGGGTGTCCGGGCTGGCTGCAGGGACTCATACAGGCAAACTACTATATCCGAAGTGGCGATGCCCGGCAGGTGCTGGTTATCGGATCTGAAACGCTCTCCCGGGTGTGTGATCCCCACGACCGCGACAGCATGATTTATGCCGACGGGGCCGGCGCCACGGTACTGGGGGCCGATGACGGCGAACAACCGGTGGGCATCCTTTCTCACGCCGCCCGCACCGACACCAACCCCGAGGCCGATTACCTGACTATGGGACGCTCTTTTAATGACAGAGGGGATGGCGACTTGTTTCTCAAGATGCAGGGACGCAAACTCTATCAATATGCCCTTAAACGAGTACCGGGGGTCGTCAAACGGTCCCTCGAGCAAGCCGGTCTCTCTATTAAGGATGTAGCCAAGGTGCTGATCCACCAGGCGAATGCCAAGATGGATGAGGCCATTCTGCAACGCCTGCTAAAACTTTATAATATATCAGAGGTTCCGCCCACCCTTATGCCGATGACTATTTCATGGCTGGGAAATACCTCCGTAGCTACGATTCCCACCCTGCTGGACCTGATACGGCGCAATAAATTGGATAATCATCAAGTATCCCGTGGTGATATTTTGGTTTTTGCTTCGGTGGGGGCCGGCATGAATGTCAATGCTTTGGTGTACAGAGAAAAATAAATAATTTTTAAATAGGAATTCCGCTGGATAAGCGTTACTTTATCTGTGTTATAATTAATTACCCACCTACCGAGTGTATATATTGAAAAGACGCGTTAGACCAACTCCTTTCATTAATAAAGCCCATAGGTGCATAAAGACATAATACAAGACATGGCACAAGGCAAAGTAAAATTTTTCGACACGCAAAAAGGATTTGGATTTATCAAACCCGATGACGGAAGCAAAGATGTTTTCGTTCATAGAAACAACATTGAAAACCTGGATTATAATCAGGGACTTGAAGACGGTGAAGCTGTAGAGTTTGACGTTGAAGAAACTCCCAAAGGTCTTAGCGCTACCAACGTTAAAAGCCTGGATTACAAATAGATCTGAGTTTTGATCTAACATACATTTTTCAGAGCCTGTTTCTTTTCGGAAACAGGCTTTTTTTATTTTTCCCTCTTTTTCTTCTCCATCTCCTCTTCCTTACTATATTTCTTCAAATAATCCGTTGTGCGCCTGAAAAAAAGGGCTTTAAAAAAACCAGGTTTTTTTAATATCAAATCCCGACCGATTTCAAAACCGCAATACATATATTGGCTATATAAAAGAATGCTTTGAAATCGCGAAAATGCATAGATTGGACAAAAAAAACGGTTGTGCAACGGTTCCGATAAGAACTGACCTGACAGTGTGCCAGTGGAAGTTAGCTTCTATTGGCTTCATTATGAAAAATATTTCCAGGTCATGCGGACACAGGAAGCTATTTGAAAACAAATAGCACAACGCATTCCAAATATATATTTTAAAAAATGTATATTGTCTTTTTCTCAAATCAACCAATTTCACTGAACTGAATGAAATAGATATGCATATTCCCCTCTCCCTTCGCTTGACGGTCTATCATTTACTCCTGTTGATACTGGCTTTAGCCATTGGACAGCCCGTGTCCCTACAGGCACAGGATCCCCCGGAATATACGGTCTACCAGTCGGGTACCCCGGTTGAGATCGACGGACAACTGGATGAACCCGCCTGGACCGGAGCGCCCGGCGTGGGAGCATTTGTTTTTCCATGGTATGAGAGCGGTCAAAAGGAACAAACCGTAGCGAAGTTATTGTGGGACGATACGTACCTGTATGTGGCTTTCATTTGTGAGGACGAGTATATCTGGGCGGAACATACGCAGCGCGATTCAGCGGTATATTCAGACGATGCCGTGGAGGTATTTACCGCGCCGAATCCCGACCGGGCGCAGGCTTATTTCAATATTGAAATGAACGTACTGGGCATTTTCCTGGATAACTTTCAATCCGGCCAACCGGCTGCAAACGGCAGGGCAAACTGGGATGGCCAAGGCATTCGGATCAAGACCACCATCAAAGGTACGCTGAATAATGACAGCGACAGGGACGAGTACTGGATCCTGGAGGCCGCCATTCCTTTTAAAAACTTTGCACAAGTGGCCCGGCATACCCCGCCCGAGAAAGAAGATGTATGGCATTTGAATCTAAACCGGCTGGGTGGAAACAGTAACCAGCAATTTAGCCAGTGGTCCCCCAGCCAGACAAACAAGCCCGATTTTCACGTGCCCGAAGATTTCGGACGGGTCATTTTTTCGGATAAAACCAGCCCGTTTGAGCGGTAGCTGGGAAAAAGGATGTTAAATGCTCGAAAAAAACAGCACTTGGTAAAAAAACAATTTTTACCAAATCTTCTACCAGAATGTTAACTATATAGTTGAAAAAAAATGAAGAAAAGAAAAATTGCCGTTCTGTTTTCAGTGATCATCGTTGCCGTCGGACTGGCGGGCTGTTCTGAATCGGAGGAAAAAGAAATGGAGCAAGATCATCAGCAACAAGAACAAGCTTCTAAAGAAATACTGTATGTCGGCACTTTTGCCGGCAGGGGGGGCGAGGGACTGTATGTTTATGAATTTGAGCGGGAGACGGGCGGGCTTGACCAGCTGCAAACCGTGAGCGACCGGGAGGCTCCGGATTTTCAGGCCCTGCACCCGGAAGGAACCTATTTGTATTCGGTCAGTGACGAGGCCTTTGCTGAGGATTCCGATCACGGAACAATATCAGCCTACCGGATCGACCGGGAGACAGGCAGGCTTTCGCTGATCAATGAGCAGTCGGCGGAAGGCCGTGGACCGGCGCATGTGAGTGTGGACCCCAAGGGACGTTTTGCCTATGTATCCAATTACAGCGGAGGAAACCTGAGCGTCTTCGCCATCAATCCCGAAGACGGCAGCCTGAGTCAGGCCGTTGATGTGGTGCAACATGAGGGCAGCAGTGTCAATGAAGAGCGCCAGAATGCGCCGCACGTGCATTCAGCTATTCCCTCGGCGGATGGCCGCTTTCTTTATGTGTCCGATCTGGGGACCGACCGTATCATGATTTATAAAGTGGATCAAAACAGCGGCGAGCTAAGTCCCGCTGAAGTACCACATGCTGAAAGTACGCCCGGATCGGGTCCCCGTCATTTCACCTTTCATCCTGACAACAACTATGCTTATTCGGCAGAAGAACTCAGCTCAACGGTAGCTGTTTTTCAGGCCGATTCCTCCACGGGAGCGCTCACACAGATTCAGCGCATATCCATGCTCCCGGAAGCGTATGACGAAGCCGGTAATTCGGCAGCCGACATTCATACTTCTCCGGATGGCCGGTTTTTGTATGCCTCAAACCGGGGACATGACAGCCTGGTTATTTATGAGATTGACCAGGACAGCGGCAAGCTTTCACTGGTAGGTCACGAGCCGACGCGCGGCGGACATCCCCGCAATTTTATGATAGACCGGCGGGGGACGTATGTGCTGGTTGCCAATATGGATGACGACAATATCGTGGTCTTCGAGAGAGATAAAGAGACCGGAGAGCTCAATTATACCGGGCAGCAGATCGAAGTACCGATGCCGGTCTGCCTGACTCAGCATATTATTGAAAAATAAACCGTGCCGGGCAACAACATTCAAGCGGAAAATGAGTTATTGAAAGAGGGAATAAAAACGCTTTCAATAGTGTTAGTGTTATAAGATTGTTAGTGTAATAAGATTGTTAGTGTAATAAGGGAATGGGAACAGCTCATAACGAATTCTTTATTATGAATAAACGATATACCTTATTGCTGGCAGGCATATTAATTTTCGCGGCTTGTAATTCCAAAGCTCAAAAAACACCATCCATGCAGGAAGAAAATATTCAACCGTCCGATACCACACTACAGGAAGCCACCTTTGGTGCGGGGTGTTTCTGGTGCGTGGAAGCCATCTTTGAAGAAGTAAAGGGCGTTAAGAGCGTCGTAGCCGGCTATGCGGGGGGACAAGAAAAGAATCCTACCTATCGGCAGGTCTCTTCAGGCAGCACCGGCCACGCCGAAGTCACCCGCATTGTTTATGACCCGTCTGTTGTCTCCTATGAACAGTTGCTGGAGGTGTTATGGCACACGCATAATCCCACCACCAAAAACAGACAGGGGGCCGATGTAGGTCCGCAATATCGCTCGGTAATTTTTTACCATAACGATGATCAAAAGATAATCGCGGAAAAATCGTTAAAAAAAACCGATCAATCTGATTTATGGGAGGATCCGATTGTAACGGAAATAGAACCGATCACCAATTATTCCAGGGCGGAGAACTATCACCAGAACTATTACGAAAACAATCCCAATGCGGGTTATTGCACAGTGGTGATTGCCCCGAAACTTAAAAAATTTCGCAAGGAATTTTCACATATGCTCAAGGATAGTTAACCCGTATTTCTCACAAAAATTTATGGTGAGAAATCCAGGTAAGAATGTAATAAAAGAAAAGTACGTTTACTCTTTTGATTTGTATTCCCAAACATGATGAGATATATCCTGGTACAATTGATATTGATATAGGCAACAAGGGATAGAAAACAGAGGATTGAGTTTTTGAGAAGTAAACAATGGAAGCTATTGGACTGGGATAGCATGACACAGCAAACACGATGGTTAATATTAACTTAAAAACTACGACTACTTATGACTACTAATCGACTAACAATACCTGCGATCATTGGTTGCTTTGCATTACTTGTTTCGGTATTTCATACGTCGGCAATGGCCCAGGAACGCGGTAATGAGGAAGCAAGAGTCAGTCCGAATGCTTCGGTAAGTCAAACGATCGGAACGACCGAAGTAACGATCACCTATGGTCGCCCGGGCGTAAAGGACCGCGAAATCTTTGGAGGCTCCCTGGTACCGTTTGGGGAGGTATGGAGAACCGGAGCAAATGAATCAACGACCATCTCCTTCTCTGATGACGTGATGGTAGAAGGAGAAGAACTTGCAGCCGGCACCTACTCGCTGTACACGATACCCGGGGAAGACCAATGGACGTTCATCTTCAATACTAAAATATCCTGGGGTACCGAGTACGAAGAGGGACAGGATGTGCTTCGCGTCCAAACCGAACCGGAAAAAGCGGAGCATACCGAGCAGATGATGTTTCATTTCGAAGATGTTTCTGAAGATTCCGGCACGGCCGTACTGCGGTGGGATGATGTAAAAGTACCATTCACGATAGAAGTTTAAATAACTGTTATATATCTCAAGTAAATCCCGACATACTCCTTCTCATGGTGGGACACTTCCCCATCATGGGATTTTATTATTTTTCACCTTCCTGTGGGGTGCCAATTTCATACTGGCCGAAATTGCCCTCAATGAAATGTCGCCCATTGCTTTTAGTGTTTCGCGTTTTGCGATGGGCGGTATCGCTTTATTCGCGGTATTATACCTGCAATATCGGGCGGAATGCAAGCGTAGGTCCCGGTCCATTTCTTTTCTGCCGGACATCAAAAAGAAACACTGGCCTCGCTTGCTGCTGATATCCGTTCTTGGAGCCACGCTGGCCCCATGGCTGGGTATTGAGGGGCTCGGTCTCACCCATGGGGCCCGGGCTTCGCTGTGGCTGGCGCTGGGACCGGCGGTAAGCACCGGCTTGGGCTACCTGCTCAACACGGAACGTATGGGACGTTATGGATACCTGGGCGTTATCCTGGCGGTTGTCGGGACCATAATTTTAGCATGGGACGGGCTTCGCCCGGAGCAAGGGTACTGGCTGGGCGACCTGGTACTGATTGTGGCTCTGATACTTACGGTCATTGAGTTGCATCTGATAAAACCCCTGGCCCGGGAATACGGGTCGGTCCCCATTGTTGCCCTCCGAACCGCTATCGGGGGTTCCCTGTATCTGCTTATCGCTTCGCCGGCCCTTATTGAGACAAGCTGGAGCAGCCTGGGGGAATGGACCTGGATTGCCATCCTTGCCGGGGGCGCCATCGGCGTAGGGGTGGGACAATGGATCAAAGTGCGTGCCCTTAAAAAACTGGGGCCCACTCAGGTCGTACTCTATGGAAATTTGGTGCCCATTGCGGCCCTTCTGATTGCCTGGCTCAGCATCGGGGAAAATCCCTCCTTTCTGGAAATCATTTCAGGCATATTTATTATCGGCGGAGCTATCCTTATTCAGGTCATAGACACCAGGGCCGGAGCAACCCACCGGGAACAGCAAAAACGGGAGGAAGCGCTCTCGCTGTTTGCAAGTGCCAAACAGGATTAGAATCGGTTAGCGGTTAATCGGAGACGATCCACTTAACGCCTTCTAAAAATAAAAAGAGAGCTGCAGCAGAAAATTGCGTCCCGCCTGCGGGTAATAATAATTAAAGAATTGCTCTTCGCCGCCGGAAATATATCCGTAGGTGTATCCATTGGATTCGTACCGCTCATCCAGCACGTTGTTCACCATCAGGGTCGCCTCCACATGCGAGGCGAACGGAGCCGTGGTCCAGTTATATCCCAAACGCACATCGTTTACGAGATACGGGTCCAGCGAACGGCTGTCCGACTGCGTATTATCCAGGTATTGACGAGAAACATACTTTGTTGACAGTCCGGCCGAAAACCCTCCCCTTCGGTATTGCAGCATGGAATTTCCAATAAAGCCGGGAGAAAAGGCAATATCGGTGTTTTTATAAGTCGTTTCCTCCTGTCCCCCGGAATCGTAGTTATCCAGGTAGTATGTGTAGTCCTGAATTTTATTGCGGCTAAAGGTGGCATTGCCGGACCATTCCAGGGTGGGCAACAGCTGCAGTCCCCCCTGCAGTTCTACCCCTGCGCGATAGCTGTCGGGAACATTTTGGCGCACATGAGCCCCCACATCATTAATCTCGCCCGTCAGTATAAGCTGATCTCTGTAATCCATATAATAGAAATTCGCCTCTACGTAAAACCGCTCGAAGGTCCCTTTATAGCCGGCCTCCCAGTCATAGAGCGTTTCGTGGCGGGGACGGTTTTCGGGCGTGGAATCCACATATTCTTCACGGGTCGGCTCCTTGTTGCCGATGCTTAAGGAGGCATATGCCCGGTGCCGGTTGTTAAAACGGTACGTAAGTCCCCCTTTCGGGTTAAAAAAGGTAAGCGCATCTGTTTGCTGAACATCGACCACCTCTTGTCCCCCACCCGGTTGGGGTTGACGGTCCTTACCCAAAAAGTCATAGGTAATGCGGCGAACCTGGGCATCCCCGTAGGCCGTAAGGTGATCGGTTATATGATATTGCGCTTTAAGGTAGGTGTTAAAATCAGTCTTGAATCCATTATTAAAATAGTAGCGTTCCCCGATTTCGCTGTCGCCGGCGTACCGGGCCCAGACAACCTCACCGAAGTGATCGCCGTCGTATTCATTATATCCCCCGCCAAGGGTGACAGACCAGCGGTCTTCAACGTTATAATCGGTGGAAAACACGGCCCCGTAAAAGTGATTATCAAGCCATAAATTCCGGATAAGGTCACTCTGACCAATCGTCGTATCGGGCAGCTGGACGGGATCAATGCCGTATTCATCCAGCGACTGACCGGCTTTGTATTCCTCATAATAACCGCGTCCGTAGGTATAGTGGGCAGAAAGGCTGGCATTCCAGTTATCCGACAGCTGGTAGGAGTAGTGCAGCTGGTAATGATCCTGCTGGTAATTATCAGTTTGATTATCATACGGTTCACCCGGCTTTTCCGTGCCCGCCGGGTTGTGGGTACGGTCGCCGCTCTCCAGCCTGCTCTCTGATACGCCGTACCAGGCCTGATAGGTTTTCTCGCGCCCGGAGAAAACATCCGCGCGCAGCAAGCTGCGATCGCCCTGACGGGCCGCAGACAGGTAAAACGACTTCAGATCCGATTCCGCCCGGTCGATATACCCATCCGATTCGATCTTCGAGAGACGTCCCTGGAATTGCCACCCGTTGTCCATCAGTCCCGACCCCAGCATCACATTGGCTTTGCGGGTATTAAAGGAACCCACGGAGGTATTGACCTCCCCATAGGGCTCGGTTTCCATTTGAGAAGTCTGAATGTTCATCGTCGCACCAAAAGCAGCGGCCCCGTTCACAGAGGTACCCACGCCCCGCTGCACCTGAATATTTTCAACCGATGAGGCCAGGTCAGGCATATTGACCCAGAACACCCCGTGCGATTCGGCATCATTGACGGGAATACCGTTAATCGTGACGTTGATCCGCCGCTGGTCGACCCCGCGGATGCGCAACCCGGTATAACCGATCCCCGCTCCCGCATCGGAGGTAATGGTGACCGATGGGCTCCCTTCAAGCATATAGGGCATATCCTGGCCCAGGTTTTTGGCCTTGATCTCGCTTCGGCTCACATTTTCGTACGCCAGCGGTGAAGCCTCGCCGGCCCGGATAGCCTCCACAAATATGGCATTACTTAAGAGCGTTCTTGGGCTCATCGTAATCTGGAGAGGGCGTTCCGCGTCCTCGGTATCAACTGTTTTAGTCTGATAGCCGACAAAAGTGATTCTTATCGTCGTGCTCCCATCCTCGGATAGTTTAAGAGAGAAGGTCCCCTCCTGGCCTGCCGATACACCATTGGAGGTGCCTGCCTGCAGCACATTGGCCCCAGGCAGCGGTTCCCCTGTTCGGGCATCGACGATGGTCCCGGTAACCACCGTTTGTGCCATGAGAGAACTGTTCATCGCCATAGTAAATAATAATATGCACAGAAAAGCTGTGTGAAGTAGTTGCAATTGTTTGGAAAACATTCATTCCTCCGTCTTATCAGGTTATATAAAAAACATTTGCAAAACCGTTCTTTTGTTCAATATCGGCGTTATCGGTTGGTTGAAATCCTCATATATGGGCGATATGCTGTGGTTCCAACCTCACTCTGGCCTTGACCTTGAATAAAATTCCAGGTTTTTCAAATGCTTCTATAAGAGCGGGAGATGAACTTGCAAGAAATGCTGATCAACGGGCAACAAGTAAATTTTTACTGCTGCCTGGTTTCCCTACGCCGGTGTTATCCGGGTCAGGTTCTCAGGGTATGATCTCAGCCTGCTGTTGCAAGCACCCCCAACCGTGGGTTCTTTCTTATGTGCCGCAAAGATAACGGCTTCACGGCTTATCTACAAAATGTTTTGTTATCTGTTACTTGTTATTCGGGCGGCAGCTTTCTCGACCTCATCCTCAAGCTGTCAAATCTTCAACATGCAGCTGTACCTTCCGGTGAACGCCGCTCCTCCTTTTCTGCGAATCACAATTCATAATTTACAGCTGCGACCAAAATATTTTGATCTTCATGGCCGAATTGCCCATTATTGAATACATTCATTATCCTAATGTCATCATTATGAAATATTCGATACTAATCGTTACAAGCTCTATTCTTTTCGCATATGCGTGTTCCTCCGGCGACCGCCCTTTGGAAGAATTTTCAAATCCTCCCTACCAGGCTATTTCAGCACTGGGCGACACCCTTTACGCCCCGCCCCTTGACCCGGATACGGAAAGTCGATTTGAAACGGAACTTCAAACAGCCGAAGCAGAATACAGATCCCGGCCGGACGATGCCGACGCTATCCTCTCCTACGGCCGGCACACCGCTCACCTGGGTAATTATCAAAAAGCGGTTGCTATCTTCAGCGATGGCATTGAGAAACATCCCGGGGACGCACGTTTCTATCGGCACCGGGGGCACCGTTATATTACGCTCCGGGAATTCGACAAAGCTATCGAAGACTTTAAGCGCGCGTCGGAACTTGTACTCAGCACGGACGACCAGCCGGAATCCGCAGAAACAACCGGCGAAAACGATGAAAACCGCAGCGCGCTGCAGAGCAATATCTGGTATCACCTGGGACTTGCCTATTACCTTACAGCACAATATGAAGAGGCTCAAAATGCGTACGAGGAGTGCCTTCGCCACTCGTCAACCGATGATATGCGGGCCGCGGCTTCACACTGGCTGTATATGACCCTGCGAAGAGCCGGCAAAGATGAGATGGCGGGGAATATCCTAGAACCCATTACCGAGGATATGAATATTGTCGAAAACAAAAGCCATCATCAGCTCCTGATGGTCTTCAAAGGCATCTTTAAACCGGACATGCTGCTGGCGGATGCTCAGGATAGCGACACCCTTGAAAATACAACCGTGGGATACGGGCTGGGAAACTGGCATCTTATCAACGGACGAAAAGATCGGGCCCACGAGCTCTTCCATAACGTATATGAAGGGGACCAGTGGCAGGAACCCGGCTATATCGCTGCCGAAATGGAACTAAAGAGGCTCTCCGGTGAATGGCTGGCGGCAGGCCCGTTTTGGGTACGCTGAACTCTCTGCAAATAGTGGTAGTCTGCGGTTCGGATCGTGATCCGGGTTAACATATCCCATGGTTACGGACACGGAAGAGGCAAGGGTGCCTGGAGCAGCCCTGCGATACGCCCGGCCTGAAAGTTTTCGAAACCCTTTTCCTGCATTTTCTGTGAAAAGAGGGAATGATTCAATACTTTTTGGGCTTCAAAGTGCCTGAACTTTTTAACGAATGAATACTATACACATGCCTGTTACCAACGACGAAATAGCCGCCCGGCTCCGTGAAATCTACCAACTGATGCAGCTGGCCGGAGAAAACCGGTTCCGGGCGATCGCATTTGACCGCGCCGCCCAGACAATTGAATCGCTCGATGACGATATTAATAACTATATTGAAAGCGGCAACCTGACCGATATCAAAGGCATTGGAAGTTCTATTGCCGGTGATATCCGTTCGTACGCGGAGACTGGAACCATAGAGGTACTGGAAAACCTTCGTAGTCAGATTCCGGAGGGCGTCATTACATGGCTGGATATTTCGGGACTGGGGCCCAAAAATATTGCAAAAATCCACCAGGAACTGGGAATATCCGAACTGGAGGAATTGAAAGAGGCCTGTGAAGACGGAAGGGTCGCCTCGCTGGACGGACTGGGCCAGAAATCGGCTCAGAAGATCCTGACCTCCATCCAGTGGATGCAGCAGTTTGACGAACGCTGCCGGCTGGACCAGGCGGCGGACATCGCCCGGCCGATCTACCATTTCCTCAAGGAGCAGGAGGGCGTTGAGGCTATTGAAGTGGCCGGCTCCCTCCGGCGATCGAAAGAGACGATCGGGGACGTGGATATCCTGATCGGCGCCGGGGAGCAGTATATCGATGGGCTGTTCGACGCTTTTGTGAATCATGAGCTCGTGGTGGAAGTACTGGGACAAGGTGAGACCAAAAGCTCCATCCGTACGAGGGACGGGCGACAGGTAGATCTGCGTATTGTGAAACCAAAAGAATTTCCGGCCGCGCTGATGTATTTTACCGGCAGCAAGGAGCATAACGTGGTGCTGCGCCAGCGGGCCCGGAAGCGGGGACTTTCCCTCAATGAATACGGCTTGTTCGAACTGAATAACCAGGGGGATACCAATGTTGAAGCCCCGATCGATTATGCGTCGGAATCGGATATCTACCGGAAGCTGGATCTGCATTTTATTCCCCCGGAGCTGCGCGAAGACCGGGGCGAGGTTGCATTTTATGAAACGCACGAAACCATGGCCCTGGTCAAAGAAGACGATATCCGGGGCGTAATTCATGCGCACAGCACCTGGAGCGACGGCAGGTTTTCAATCAGGGAGATGGCAGAGGCCTGTATGGAGCGCGGCTATGAGTACCTGGCCATTACCGACCACTCCCGGTCGGCTGCTTACGCCGGGGGACTGTCGGTGGAGGAAATCAAACAACAGTGGGAAGAGATTGACCGGTTGAATGAAGAGTACGCGACCGGCGGGCAAAACTTCCGTATCTTCAAGGGAATTGAATCCGACATCCTGGGCGATGGCAGCCTGGACTACGAAGATGACATCCTGGAGGGCTTTGACCTGGTTATTGCCAGCGTACACTCCGGCCTTGGGATGTCACGCGACAAAATGATGGATCGGTTCCGCAGGGCCATTCGGAATCCCCACACCCGGATGGTGGGACATCCTACGGGACGCTTGCTGTTGAAACGCGACGGCAGCGATCTTAATATGAATGAAATAATTGAACTGGCCGTGGAGCACAACACCGCCATAGAAATCAATGCGAATCCCCGGCGCCTCGACCTGGACTGGCGGCACGGAAACAAGGCCCGGGAAGAGGGACTCCTTTCCTCTATCAATCCCGATGCCCACAGTACCGATGGCATTGACGACATTCACTATGGCGTACGCATTGCCCGAAAAGGAAAGTTTGAAAAAGAGCGTATCCTCAATACCCGATCAGCCGAAGCATTTGAAAAGTGGCTGGCTGACCGGGACTCATAGTGATACGGGGCCCGGTCCCGAATACTGCGCCGCTATTACTAAGAATGCCGGACCTTGCCCGTATTTATTAAGAACCCTGTCCGGATACCTCCCTTACTCGTACCGCAGCGACTCCACCGGATCCACGCGGGCGGCTTTCATGGCGGGAAAGACCCCGGCTGTAAGGCCGATAAGCGCAAGCATCCCGATCGTAACGATGACGGATAATTCCGATATCTCCGGCTTGCCCAGAAACGCTCCCGGACCTTCTGTCATATCCAGCGCCAGCACGCCATACACGATAGCCGAAGAGATCGCCAGGCCGATAAAACCGCCCATAAAAGAGATCAGGAGCGACTCAAAGACAAACTGGACAATAATATGGATTTTTCTCGCACCTACCGCCAGTTTGATGCCGATCTCCCTGGTGCGCTCTTTAACCACCACAAACATGATGTTTGCCACCCCCACGCCCGCAATAATCAGCGTAAACAACCCAACCGTGAAGAGAAATACTTCGAGTCCCGCTGCTACTTTCCGGTTCATTGCTTCCATTTCGATAAAATCCCATATGGGGATCGCTTGCTCGTCTTCAGGGTGGAAAGCGTATTTTGCCGAAAGAATAGCGGTAATATCATGCTTAATCCGCTCCTGCAGGGAGGGGTCGGAGGGACGTATCAGGATGGAGTTTACCGTCCGGTCGCCGTAAATATTCCGGAAGGTGGAATAGGGAATGACAGCCCGGTCGGCATCGGGACCATTGTTCATGGCCGTCTGCATTTTGGGTTTCATCACCCCAATGACCGTAAAAGGCATATTATCGAGCTTCACTTGCTTGCCGACCGGATTTTCTTCCCCAAAAAGACGCCCGGCAATCTCATCTCCCAGGAAGAGAACGCGCCGCTTGCTATCTACATCCTGCTCGTTAATAAAGCGTCCCCCCGCCGCCGGGTACATTGTACGCATAATTTCAAAATCAGGATTAACGCCCTCCATATAAGTATTCGTAGTAGCGTCCCCGGTTTGAAGCTGAGCACCCCACCGTCCGTACTGGGGACTGGAATGCGCGATGCCGGGGACAGAACGCTGCAGCAGCGCCACATCCTCTTCGGTAAAACTGATACGGCGCCCGATTCCCAATCCCTCGTAATTCATGCTGGTCTGCCCGCCATAGATGACAATTACCTGGTTGCCGGCCCCCAGCATCCCCTCCATCATGCTGGTCCCCAGTCCCCGCCCAAAGGCCAGGAGCAGAATTACCGAAAGGGTGCCCCAGGCAATCGCTATCAGGGTTAAAAACGAGCGCAATTTCTGGTTGCCAAGATCGGCAAAAAATTCTCTGATTAAATTATTCCACATAGTATACGCACCTTCTATTTATCTCCTTAAACATTCGACGATGTCAAGCCGGGAGGCTCTCCAGGCGGGCAGCAGTCCGGCGGCAAAGCCCACAAAGCCGAGAACAGCGAAGGCGATCAATCCCACTTCGGGAGCAAAGTAGGGAGATCCCACAAAATCCTTGATCGGCAGATCCTGGGTGGCCTCAACCAACAGCCATCCCACGGCATAACCCGCCGCAGCCCCGATCCCGACAATCATGAAGGTCTCCAGGAAAAACTGTCCCATTATATGATGCCTCCTCGCTCCCACCGAACGTCGGATGCCGATCTCCTTCATTCGTTCCTGGACCACCACAAACATAATATTAGCCACCCCGATCCCCCCGACGGCAAGCGTAAAGAATCCTATCAGTACCAAAAATCCGTTAATACCTAAAAACATAACATTGATAAACGACCAGAACTCATTGGTGTCCCAAATACCGATGGCATCGCGGTCGGAAGGATCAAAACGGTGTTTTCGTCCCATCACCTCATACACCTGATCTCTTACGGTCTCTGCCTTCCCGGGGTCAGCCGGCGTATAAAGAATATTACTGAGCCTGTCGGTCCCCATCATGGCTGAATAGGTGGACGCGGGGATAAACGCCCGGTCGCGATCCTGCTGGGAATAAGATGAATTTTGTATTTTTTCCTGCAGCACCCCGATAACGGTAAACGGTGTTCCGCTTACCGTCACTTGCTTTCCGACCGGATCTTCCTCTTCAAAAAGATTTTCCGTCAGTCGATTCCCAAGGAAAATAACCCTTCGCCGCTGTTTCACGTCCGCCTCATTGAGCCATCGTCCCCCTGCCTTTTCAAACATATTCCTGAGATCCTGATACACCGGGTATACCCCACCCACCGATGAATTTCGGCGCTTTGTGCCATATGAAATCTCCATGCTTTCCCTGTATTCCGGCGTGGCGACATCGATATCCGCTATCTGGTCGCGAAGCAGCTGTACGTCCGTTTCCCGAAAACGGACAGGACGGCCTATGCCATATCCCTCATAGGCAACGGTCGTTTGTCCCGGAAACATAATGGCGATCTGATCGCCCATGCCCCGCATATTCAGGATTGTCTGATCCCGGAAGCCGGTGCCAAAAGCAAGCAGCAGGATCAGCGTAGCCGTACCCCACATAATGCCAAAAATGGTAAGGAAACTCCGCAGGCGCTGTTGGCTTAGGTTACGAAATAAATCAGTTATGAGAGATATCAGAGACATTAACTAATCAACTAAAATTATTATCGCACGGTCAGTGTTTTTTCAGGACGTTCCAGTACTTTATCCCCTTCTTCAAGCCCTTCTTCCACTTCCACAGTAATAGCGTCGCTTAATCCGAGCTCAATTTCTTTTTCTACCCGGCTGCCC
Source organism: Fodinibius roseus (assembly GCF_900129315.1). Taxonomy (GTDB): domain Bacteria; phylum Bacteroidota; class Rhodothermia; order Balneolales; family Balneolaceae; genus Fodinibius; species Fodinibius roseus. The sequence continues at coordinate 55,524 of NZ_FQUS01000021.1, read as the reverse complement.
GGCTCATCGCCCGGCACATCAATGAAAGCATCTCCCTCCCGCATGCTGACCACGCGTTCCGGGATCGTAATAATATCCTCCATGCGCTTGATAATGATATCTGCGTTTGCGGAATAGCCCGCGCGAAGCGTAGCGCCTCCGGTATCGGTGATCTTGATTTCTACCGGGAATACGGTAGCATTTTCATCTTCAATGGCCTTCAGCGAGATCCGGGAAACCTCGCCATACACCGTATCCGCGGGCAATGCTCCTATCTTTATCTCCACGGGCATCCCCTCCGCAATCTTTCCGACATCAATCTCATCGACCGTGCCCTTGAAAAGCAGATGATCCATCCCGGCAAGCGTCATCAGCGGCGTCCCCTCCTGGTAAGAGGTCAGCGGAACGACCGGCTCTCCCACATCCACCATCTCCTCCAGGATAAATCCATCGACGGGGGACCGGATAATGGATTCGATAACCATGTCGCCAACGACAATACGTCCCGATTCGAGCAGTTCAAGTCGTTCTCTGTTGATCTGCAAACGAACTTTAACGTCATTGTACTGTTGTTGTACTTCTTCGAACTCCCGGTCCGAAACCAAGTCACGGCTGTTCAGCGTCTTCATTCGTGCCAGCTCTTTTGCCAGGTTCGTCTCTTCAATTTCGGTCCGTTCCAGGTTGCGCTTTGCTTCAGCCAGTTCAAGCGGGGTGGGATCGGGACTGACTTCTATGAGCGGGTCGCCCTTGCGGACATAATCGCCCGCCTCCGCGAAAATCCGGCTGACAACGCCCGAAATTTTAGATTTCACCTCGATCTCATTTTCCGGTTCGATCGTCCCCACGGCCAGGGCTTTCTCAATGATTGTTCCCACCTCGGCCGTAACATAAGGCTCTTCCTGATTTTCCTCCCCGGATGTGCTGCCGTATAAATAGAAGAATATGCCTCCGCCGAGGATGATAACAGCCAAGATGCTTATCCATAATCCCCGTTTCCGTTTCTTTTGAAAACCCATAATGATCCTGTTCTAAAAAGTTGTGAGTTATCTTCCTTTACGTAACTGGGGATATTCGGTTTCAACCTTTTAAAAGAGGATTTCGAAAATCGGGGATTTTAGTCCATATCAAAGCCTGAGCGCAATTCAAAACCGCAGCATATAAGAAAATATATGTGAGGATTTTGAAGATGCGAAAATGCAGGCAGATAGTGGCCAAAAGCAAGGTTTTGCAAATGCTGCTAAAAATGAGGGCATGAACAGACCCTTGACGGACATTCCCATACGAATTTGGAGTTCGTTAAAAATCGACGGATGTCCCCCCGGTTCTATGACCTGTACCAATCTTATCCCGGGCACTGAGCTTAGAAATCGGAGCAGGAAAGTTCAGCTCTCTTGGGCCCACCTGGGGGCGGAACATATTACGCTTCTCAAGGCTTTAACAAAAGAAGAAGTCTTTGCAGAACCATCCCATGTTGAACTCTATGGGTCAAGCCAATAGCACTTTATAATAGATACCGCTGCCGTCTTTGTCTTTTGTCTGTAAAAGACCACAATCCCAGGAGTCTTCAGAAGCGGGTAACATGGATGTCGTACGAACCTATAAGGGCCTCATGGAATAGTAATAAAGTCAGTCCAGGATCCATGTCCATGTCACAGCAACACGTATTTTATTCCATTGTGATCGCAGCCGGTCTTTCTGTATTGATATCGACAAGCTGCTCAAATCTCGATTCTCAAACACAGCCGGCAGATACAAGCCCGGCCGATAGCGTACAACCACCGGGTGACCGGTATGTTAATCCGGAATACGACTTGGCCCTACGCTTGCCTGCCTCATGGATTGTAGTGGAAGAACCCCTCCGGGGGAGGACACACGAGGCTATCAACCTGATTAAAAAAGGTACGGGTGCAAAACAGGAAACTCCCTTACATGTTCACGCTGAAGCTGACCATTCCTACATCGCCATCCTGCCTGGTGGATGGGGTACGGAATTACCAAACAGCCAATATGCTCCTTTCAGCCAGGCAGAAGAGAAGCCTGAACTTTCTTTCGAAATCGACACTTCCAAATCCAAAGTTCTTCATCTTAAAGACGGATCACCCTGGGCTTATTTTATAGCTCCCGCAGATCCGCCCGGGAAATGGACCGATTCCGGCTTCATCTTTGCTCAAATCCAAACCCGGCAAGATACGACATACTGCATAGATGCGGAGACGGGTGAGAGACAAGCCGTTAGAAAGTGCGACTACTCAAGGGGGGATCAATACATCCGCAAGGGTAACCGCAACGAACAAGAGGCCGCTGTCATCCATGAAATTTTAGGTAGTTTCTTTTTTGTAGAGGGCGGCGAGAAAAAGCCCGCCGGCGAGATGATTAAAATAGAAAATCCAGAACCTGAGGCGAAGATCTCCTCTCCGCTTCCTATCAAAGGCGTGGCGAAGGGGTACTGGTATTTTGAGGGGACATTCACGGTCAAGTTATACGATGATGTCACCGACAGCCTTGTGGCGCAGTCTTCCGCCGAGGCAGACGGGGAGTGGATGACCGAGCAGTTTGTCCCTTTTAAAGCAACAATGACGTTTAAAGCCCCTGAAAATCATCGCGGCCGCCTTGTTTTTGAGCGAGCCAATCCCTCCGGTCTTCCCGAAAACGCCCAGTCCTATTCTGTGCCGGTTATCTTTTCCTCCCGTTAATGTATCAGCACGTTACGGTATGCGTTACCCCGGCTCACCGGTGAAAACTAATCCGCCAAGATTTTTATCCCACTCTTGACGACCCGGTACTTTTTATTGTGGAAAAAATTCTCCAACAACACCCAAAGGGAAATGCTTTGCCTGAAGATCGTTTTTCTACATATAATGCCATCATACAATACGCACCTATTCCGAAAAAGCCTTGTTACTTATAAAAAACCAAGACCTGCTTACAGAAACGAAGCTGCAGAAACACAGAGTTAACTTTTTAAGCACTTTGCAATAATATTTTCCTCAGCGTCCCTGTTATATAATCACAGAAGGCTTTGCCAAACAAGGATTCTTGCTCCGGGATCAACGCCAGGGGAATCTTAAAACAGCAGCTTATTGAGAATGTGTGAAGGCTTTAAAATCCCTATAACGAAAAGAATGGAAAAGGGACCGTCATGCAAAGTCTTCTAACAGAATCACCACAATTAAAAAGAGAGGAAACATGAAACTAAAAAACACACTATGCGCACTGTTTGTCTTACTGTTACTTTCCGTAACGCTTGATCCGCAACCGGCCTACGCCCAGCAAGCCAGGCAAATCATGCTGGCGGGGTATAACCATGAGCCTCCTGTCAGTACTCCGGGTACAGGCCTGGTTATCGTTTCTTTTAAACAGGATACGCTTCGGGTGAAAGGCGATTTTTCTGATCTGACAAGTCCCTACCGCGGTGCCTATGTCATGATCGGAGAAAAGGAGGAATCCGGAAATATGCTGTTCCGCCTGAACGTCGAACCCAGTGAAGATCGTACCGGCGGTGAGATAAAAGCCAGGGATAATGCCTTTTTCTTAAATGACGCGCAGAAGCCGTTGTTAAAAAAGGGAGAACTGTATATCAACATTACCACCAGCAATCATACCAGCGGAGAGCTGCGCGGACAGATTCCCCCGATGAAATAGCAACTAATCTAAACGACCGGCGCGGCCTGGTCGGGTTCAATCACCCCTCCCGGGAGTTCCATGATGTCTATCTTTCGAAAATGGACCTCTGCTCCCTCCGATTCGGGACAGATGTAGCCTTTCTTTCGTTTCGTTGAGCGTATGCCGTTGACGAACTTGCCGTTGACCGCCAGCTTGAGCGTCCCATCCACGCATACCACCAGATACCGGTTCCATTCTCCCGTACCGTTGACCCTGTTCTCAAGAGCGTAACTTCGCCCTTCGATCTCAGACGGGTTATCGGGAATAGTCCCCTCCAGTCCCATCGCGGGGAACAGGTGTCCGTGCACGTATTCAACAGGGCGATCATTGATTTCAGCCCACTGGGTGTCAAGCATTTGCACTTCCATGCCTTTCGGATAGGGATTGTCTTCGTGCTGGGTTCCGTTGGCCCAAACGAAGACCCCGGAGTTTCCACCGGGTTCCATGTGTCGCCACTCAATATCCAGAATAAAATTCTGATATTGCTTTTCCGTGCGCATCACCCCGATCGGATGTCCGGTGGCTTTCAGGATACCATCTTCCACCCACCAGGTATCCTCAGAGGTATTTACATCCACAAACCCGCTTAAATCCTTACCGTTGAAAAGCGGCCTGAAAGAGAGCATCGCCTCATCCGGAAACGAAGATTGTTCTTTGGCGTTGGATGGAGACAACCCCATGACCGGAGCCGCTGTAGCCATCGCGGAGGCCATGAGGGCCTGTTTTGCAAACTCTTTTCTATTCATAATACTATCGGTTTAACGTTGATCGAATTAACATCCCATTCATCAGAATAAGCTTTGAACAGGGTGATTTACTTTATAAGGGCTTACCACCATGCCAGTCGGAATGCGGTCTGATACAAACCATAAAAGGCACCCGTCAGACGATGGAAGATTATAAAACCTGCTTTATGAATACCTGTTTGTCGGTGAAGGAGCTGTGCCCGGCACCGGGGGATGTTCGGGAATCCCGCTGACCGGCCCGAATTCATAGGTATCGGGTCCCAGTCGAAGATCCGAGTCAACCACTTCCTCCCAGGTTACCTCCTCGCCGGTATAGGCGGCCATCCTGCCCATAAGGGCCATCCGCGTTGAGTTGACCTGAGTTTCCGAGTCATTAATATAATTGCCCGTCCGAATAGCGGTAACCAGCTCAATATGCTCCTGTACATACGGATTCTTTACATACCATTCCGACTCCGGGTTGTCATCTTCCGGATAGGGATACTCCCAGATAAGCTCTCCCTGATGATTATAAAGGGAACCGGTTGCATCGGCATATCCTTCTGTGCCCGTAATATGCTGGGTTTTGGAATTATCACAGCCGTTAATCTGGCGAGTGGCACAATGCGCCTTCTTTCCGTCTTCATATTCATACTGCACGCTGAAATGATCGAACTTGTTGCCCGATACCTGATGGGTCCTGCCTCCGTACCCCAATGCCTTAACCGGCCAGCTGTCCATATGCCAGTTCATCACATCAAGTTCATGAATAAACTGTTCCACAAAGTGATCGGCCGAAAGCCAGCTGAAATTCTGCCAGTTGCGAACCATATATTCCATTTCGCTCCATTCCGGCTTTCGCTCGACCCACCAGATTGCACCACCGTTCCGGATAATATTGGCTCCCACGACCTCGCCGATCGCGCCATTGGCCACCCTTCGCTGGGTTTCGATAAAATCTTTCTGATACCGGCGAATCGTCCCACTGACCATACAAAGATTCTTCTGCTTTGCTTTTTGTGTCGTGGCCATCATCTGCCGGGCTCCCACGGGATCAACCGCCACCGGTTTTTCCTGGAAAACGTGTTTTCCGGCATCGATGGCTGCTTCTACATGCATGGGGCGAAAATGAGGCGGCGTAGCAAATATGACGATATCAACCCCGGAGTCAATAACCTTCTGGTAGGCGTCAAACCCGACGTAACAATTTTCCTGGGCTACATCTATATCTCTTGCCTTTTTAAGCATTGTTTTGGACTTCTGCAGCTGATCCTCAAAAAGGTCCCCCAGCGCCACAATTTCCAGGTTGGGACCCGCATCCACGAAGTTAACCGCTGCACCGGAACCACGTCCGCCACACCCGACCAGACCGGCCCGTAAGGGTTCACCATCCGGGGCCTCGTTTAAGAGGGTAAGATGCGTATCATCTTTCAGATCCTTTAACGTGTTCGAACTTGCACAATTTGTCAGAAGGCCGGCTGCACCTATCGTTCCGACAGCGCTCCAGGCGGCAGTAGATAGAAACTCGCGGCGACTTTGTTTGCTTTTAGACATAAGAGATTGTTACTACTTAGTATGAATTATGAATATGTATGTGTTAAAATATTCATTACGATTACCCAATTGCCGGCTTTTCACAGTATGGGAACAGGCTATATTGCTGTTCAAGAGAATATATTGCTATCCAAAAAACGAAAGGTCGCTCCGATATCTCAATCCTTTAACAGGGACACAGCCAGACGCCGTTTAATATAAGGTAACATAATGTATAAATATAGAACCCTGCTTCTATCAGGGTATATCTATAACCAATACAATGAAATGAAATTGTATATTTTTATCAATAATAAAAAATAAGAATTTTCTTTTCATTCCTTATTATTTGTGAAATATTACATGATCTGAAACATCCCTCTCAATAAAAGTCCCGAATATCCGGTTTATGCGATCTGACGGGGACTTTCACTCCATGAGACGGGACGAAAATGTATAAAAGGTATCGTTTGAATTCGCACTTATTTTCAATACTAAATAGAAATTGATTCTGAATATGAATACTGTCGACATATTAGTTGTAGGATGTGGAAATATGGGAACCTCCCATGCAAGAGCATATGATAAGCTTGATAATTTTAACATTGTCGGCCTTGTAAGCCGGGGACCCGAAAGCCGGGAACGGCTGTCCGAGGAACTGGGGGGACTCCCGACTTTTGGAAGCTACGAGGAAGCCCTGGAGCAAACACAGCCGGATGCTGTTTCCATTAATACCTATCAGGGGACCCACGCCGATTATGCTATCAAGGCATTCGAAAACGGCGCGCACGTTTTTGTGGAAAAACCTCTCGCTGAAACGGTCGAAGATGCTGAAGCAGTCGTGCAGGCGGCCAAAAAGGCCGATAAAAAACTGCTTGTCGGCTATATCCTGCGTCACCATCCCGGCTGGAAAAAATTTGTTGAACACAGCAGAAAGCTCGGCAAGCCGCTGGTCATGCGCATGAATCTGAATCAGCAGAGTACAGGTCACCAGTGGGAGACCCACAAAAGCCTTATGTCGTCGATGTCGCCCATTGTCGATTGTGGGGTGCACTATGTAGATATGATGTGCCAGATGACGCAAGCCAATCCCACTCACGTGCATGCCATTGGCGCTCGCCTGACCGACGATATTAATCCCGATATGTATAACTATGGCCAGCTGCAAGTTACCTTTGATGACGGATCTGTCGGGTGGTATGAATCCGGGTGGGGGCCCATGATGAGTGAAACGGCCTATTTTGTGAAGGATGTCATCGGTCCCAACGGCAGCGTAAGCATCCGTAAAGATACCTTTAACGACCCCAGGGGCAAGTCCGCCATCATTGAAGATCACTCGACGGTCAAGCGGCTGCAGCTGCACTACTCGGAGCTTGACGAAAATGGAGAGCTTGCCCGCGACGACAAAACCATCGAAACCCCCGACGAGCCGGGTCACGATGAAATCTGCTTTTTTGAGCAGCAATACTTTCTAAAATCCATCCAGGAGGATATCGACCTCTCCGACCACATGGCTGCCGCCGTACAGACGCTCCAGATTGTTTTGGCCTGTGACGAGTCGGTTAAGACCGGTAAGAAAGTGGCCCTGTAGTGGCTTTACCTATATCCGGTTACCGGTTATCAACAACCAATGGAATGGCCCAACGATGAGAAACACTACAAACGCTGAATCATACGCCCAATAAAGTATTTCCCGCAATATGAAGATCGTTATTTCTCCCGCTAAATCACTGGACTATGAACGCGAGCTTCCCACCGACCGTTCAACCCAGCCCCGGTTTTTAAAGGAAGCAGAAACGCTCAATAGTGAGCTGGCCGAAATGTCAAAAGATGAGCTCAGAGAGCTTATGGACATCAGCCAGAATCTCGCTGACCTGAACTACGAGCGCTACCAAAAGTTTTCCACTCCTTTTAACGGGGAGAATGCCCGCCCCTGTATTTACGCCTTTGACGGTTCGGCCTATAAAGAGCTGGATGCCTATACGATCGACGAGTCCCACCTCGATACCCTGCAAAACAGCCTGCGTATTCTGTCGGGCATGTATGGTATTCTTCGTCCCCTCGACCTGATGCAACCCTATCGCCTGGAAATGGGTACCCGGCTGCAGGTTAACGGCCATGACAGGCTCTACGACTTTTGGGATGACAAACTTACCGAAGCGCTCAACGAAGAACTCGAAAAAGATGAATTATTCGTTAATCTTGCCAGCAAAGAGTATTATAAAGCGCTTAACCCGGATAAGCTGAAGGTTGACATCATAAGTCCCGTCTTCAAGGATTTTAAGAACGGGGACTTAAAAGTCATCGGGTTCTACGCGAAAAAGAATCGGGGAACCATGGCTCGTTATCTTATCGAAAATGAGATAGATACGCTGGAAGGCCTCCGCGGGTTCAATCGCAACGACTACAGCTACAGCGGAGAGCATACGGAAAACAAACATGAGCCGGTCTTTGTACGGTGAACCGGTTATACAAATATTTTCTAAAGATCATTTTTTAACCACACTGTGTCCCAGGGAAAGCTTGTCGACAGCATCCAGCGCCGGCGTGGGATCCCCCATAATATAAAAGTGGATACCGGGAACGCCACCCTCCAGTAGCTCGGTACACTGCCGGGCCGCCCACTCAATACCGATCTCCCTGGCATGGGTAGGATTCGCCTGGACTTCATCGGAAAGGTCCTCGGGAATATTGAGATGGAAATATTTCGGTAAAAAATTCAGATGCTGCTCGCGCGTCAGTACTTTTAGTCCCGGTACAATAGGGCATTCGATTCCCGCTTCCCGGCATTTTCTGACAAACCGAAAGAAAGCATCATTATCAAAAAACATCTGGGTGACAATATAATCGCCCCCCTCATCCACCTTGTTCTTGAGCATCTGGATATCAAAATCAAGATTAGGCGCCTCGAAATGCTTCTCGGGATAACCGGCTACGCCCACACAAAAGTCGGTTTTCTGTGCGTTTACAATATCTTCCAGGTACTTCCCCTTGTTCATATCCTTGACCTGTTTCACCAAATCCACGGCATATTTGTTGAACGTGCCGTTTTTATAGCGCGGAATGGGATCGTCCGCCGCATCGCCGCGTATGGTCAACACATTGTCAATACCGAGGTAGTTCAATTCAATGAGCGCATCCTCGGTTTCTTCTTTCGTAAAGCCCTCGCAAATTAGGTGCGGCACCGGGTCGACGCCGTATTTGTGCAGGATAGCCGCACAAAGTCCGATCGTACCCGGACGCTTTCGCTTGATATGGCGTTTTATAGTGCCATCACTGAGCTCTTCGTAATGCGATTCCGCCGCATGATAGGTAACATCAATAAAGGGCGGATTATATTTCATAACCTGATCCAGCGCATCAAAAACCTTTTTTACCGACTTTCCCCGTTTGGGGGGAATGATTTCAAAAGAAATCAAAGGTTCCTTGGCTCGATCGTAATGTTCAATAACTTTCATTTAATCTGGTATTCTTTGTATCTTAGGGATCCAAAAACTTATCAACCGTTACACGATTTTCGAAGCGAAAATTCTAATAGTGTATAAGGTAATCACTTCGTGACTTAGTTGAAAAGTTTTTGTGCAATCCAAGGGTTTCCTTCAAAAAGCGACCCACAGCACCTTATAATTACCTGAAAGAAGTTTACATGAAATTTGACCAGATAAAAGATCTGTTACAAGATCGCATTCTCATTTTGGATGGTGCCATGGGCACCATGATTCAGCAGCACAACCTTTCTGAAGAAGACTACCGGGGCGAGCGATTCAGCGATTACGGCAGTGATTTAAAAGGCAACAACGACCTGCTCAGCCTTACCCAGCCTGATATCATTAAAGATATTCACCGCCGGTTCCTGGAGGCGGGCTCCGACATCATAGAAACCAACACGTTTAACAGCACCTCTATTTCGCAGGCCGACTACCATATGGAGGATCTGGCCTATGAGTTGAATGTGGCTGCCGCCCGGAATGCGCGCGAGGTGGCCGATAGGATGACGGAACAAACGCCGGACAAGCCCCGCCTGGTAGCCGGCGCCATTGGTCCCACCAACAAAACACTTTCCCTTTCCCCGGATGTGGAAGACCCGGGCTATCGCGCAATCACTTTCGATCAGCTTAAGGAATCGTATGCCGAACAAATCCGGGGCCTGGACGACGGGGGCGTGGATATCCTGCTGGTGGAGACTATTTTTGATACCCTCAACGCCAAGGCGGCCATCTACGCCATCCACAAGCATGCCGAACAGACGGGCCGGGCCCTCCCGGTGATGATTTCGGGTACCATTGTGGACCAGAGCGGGCGCACGCTGTCGGGACAGACGACCGAGGCGTTCTGGATTTCTATTTCGCACACCAAAAACCTGCTGAGCGTGGGACTAAACTGCTCGCTGGGCTCCAAACAGATGCGTCCCTATATCGAGGAGATGGCCAATGTAGCGACCTGCTACACCAGTCTCTATCCGAATGCGGGTCTGCCGGATGAGATGGGCGAATACAATGAGTCGCCGGAGTTTATGGCGGATCAGCTGCGGGATTATGCGGAATCTGATTTTGTAAACCTGGTGGGCGGCTGCTGCGGGACTACACCCGACCATATTAAAGCCATTGCCCGGGCGGCCGCGGAATGCTGTCCCCGGCAGATACCGGAACAGAAACCCTACCTGCGGCTAAGCGGACTGGAACCCCTGGTCGTTCGTCCCGATACCAACTTTGTCAACATCGGGGAGCGCACCAACGTGATGGGCTCGCGCAAGTTCAAGCGTCTCATCAAGAACGAGCAGTACGAGGAAGCGCTGTCGGTAGCACGGCAACAGGTCGAAAACGGGGCCCAGATCATCGACATCAATATGGATGAAGGGATGATCGAATCCGAAGAAGTAATGGTCGAGTTTATGCAGCTGCTGGCCGCCGAACCGGATATCTCCCGCGTGCCGGTGATGATCGACTCCTCCAAATGGTCGGTGCTTAAAGCGGGACTCAAAACAGCACAGGGCAAGTGCGTGGTCAATTCCATCAGCCTGAAGGAGGGTGAGAAGGAATTCATGGAACAGGCGCGCGAGATACTCAACTTCGGGGCGGCGGTCGTGGTTATGGGCTTCGACGAACAGGGACAGGCGGACAACTATGAGCGGCGTATCGAGATTGCCGAGCGGGCCTATACCATCCTTACCGAGGAGGTGGGCTTTGCCCCGCAGGATATCATCCTGGATCCCAACATACTGACGGTTGCCACCGGCATCGAAGAGCATAATAACTATGCCGTGGATTTCATCAACGCAACCCGGTGGATCAAGGAAAACCTTCCGCTGGCGAAGGTGAGCGGGGGACTCAGTAACATCTCGTTCTCCTTCCGCGGCAATAATAAAGTGCGCGAGGCCATGCACTCAGCCTTCCTGTATCATTCCATCCAGGCGGGACTCGATATGGCGATCGTCAACGCGGGACAACTTGAAGTGTATGAAGAAATTCCCGATAAGCTGCGCAAACTCGTGGAGGATGTGCTGCTGAACCGCCGCGACGATGCCACACAGCGCCTGGTCGATTATGCCGAGGAGATCAAAGACGATAGTACCGAGACGGAAGAAGAGGTCCAGGCCTGGCGCGAAGAACCCGTGGAAGAACGCATCAAACACGCCCTGGTGAAGGGCATTGTGGATCATATTGTGAATGACGTGGAAGAAGCGCGCCAAAAATACCCGCATCCGATTGAAGTCATCGAAGGTCCCATGATGTCCGGCATGGATGTCGTCGGCGACCTGTTCGGCTCGGGCAAGATGTTTCTTCCCCAGGTGGTCAAAAGCGCCCGCGTCATGAAAAAAGGTGTGGCGCACCTGATCCCGTATATCGAAAAAGAAAAGGAGAAAAACAAGAACAGCAAACCCAAGGCGAAAGTACTGCTGGCGACCGTTAAGGGGGATGTCCACGACATCGGAAAAAATATTGTCGCCGTGGTGCTTCGCTGCAATAATTTTGATGTCATCGATCTGGGGGTAATGGTGCCGGCGGATAAAATTCTGGAGGAAGCCCGCCAGAACAAGGTCGATATTATCGGTCTCAGCGGACTCATTACCCCCTCGCTGGATGAAATGGTGCATGTAGCCAAGGAGCTGAAGCGTGAGCAGTTTAACCAGCCGCTGCTGATCGGGGGAGCTACGACTTCGCGTATGCACACGGCGGTCAAAATCGAGCCCAATTACGACCAGCCGGTAATCCACGTGCTGGATGCCTCGCGAAGCGTATCCGTGACCGGGAACCTCGTTTCCGAGACACTGCGCAATGAATTTATTAAAAAGAAAGAAAACGAGTACCTGAAACTGCGCAAGCGACATCAAAGCCGGTCCAGCCGGAAAACCTATCTCCCGCTGAATGAGGCCCGGGAAAATGCGGCCGAAATTGACTGGGAATCCACGGAGATCGTCCCGCCTAACGAGCCGGGCAAACATGTTTTTGACAACTATCCTCTCGAGGAGATCCGCAGCTATATCGACTGGGGACCTTTTTTCATTGCGTGGCAGATGAAGGGGAAATTCCCGGAGGTGCTGGAGGATGAAAAATACGGCGAGGAGGCTCAGAAGCTGTTTGACGATGCCAACGATCTGCTGGATAGAATTATCGATCAGCAACTGCTGAAAGCCAAAGCAGTACTGGGACTCTATCCCGCCAATGCGGTGGGGGATGACATTGAGCTTTACAGCGACGACCGCCGCTCGGAGGTCCTCACGACCTTTCACACCCTGCGCCAGCAGGCCCAGAAGCGGCGCGGTCAGCCCAACAGGGCGCTTTCCGATTTTGTGGCTCCCAGGGAAACCGGTATAGCCGATTATATGGGCGGTTTTGCTGTGACGGCAGGGATCGGCGCCCCGGAGCTGGTCCGCCGGTTTGAGGACAACCACGACGACTATAATGCGATCCTGACGAAGGCGCTGGCCGACCGCCTGGCGGAGGCGTTTACGGAACTGCTCCACGAGAAAGTGCGCAAAAAGATCTGGGGCTACGCGCCGGATGAAGATTACAGCAACAAAGCTCTCATCCGCGAGCAATACGATGGTATTCGTCCCGCCGCCGGGTACCCGGCCCAGCCCGACCATACCGAAAAACGCATCCTGTTCGATCTGCTGGATGCGGAAGAGGAAGCCGATATCCACCTGACGGAACACTTTGCCATGCATCCGGCCGCTTCGGTAAGCGGACTCTATTTCGCGCATCCCGAATCGTCTTATTTCAACGTGGGTAACCTGGGCAAGGACCAGATCGAAGATTACGCCCGACGCAAAGGGATGAGCGTAAAAGAAGTAGAGCGCTGGCTGGGCTCAAACCTGAATTATGAGCCGGAATAGGAATAAGGTACCCCCGTCGCCGATCACCTGCTAACCAGTGAAGAAGATGCAAAGTATGTAGGATCCGTTACGGCCGCCTGGGTAGACAGATATCTTTTAAAACCGGATCTTCCGTAGAAGTCTCCGACAATACGCTGAGCAGCAACCGGTATAGTATCTGATATAACAACTCAAACCCATCGAAATAGCTAATCTTGGATACCGGAAAAATACTTGTCCAACAAAATATTACCTTTCTTGAACAGGGAGAAACAATGGTTAGAGACATTGGATCTGACTATTATGCTCGCCTATCCATTGCCGAATCCTTAGGCACTATCGGATCTCACTATCGGCATATCCTGGATATGTACCGCTGTTTTCTTAAAGGAATTGGACAGGGAATGATCCGGTATGATCAGCGAGACCGCGACAAGAATATTGAGAATTCGGCGCAGGCCGCTATCGAAGAAAGTAACCGGCTTATTTCCGGTCTGAAAGAAACAGCCACCCTGACGAACCCGGAAGATCCCATTAAAGTTCAGCGAACACTCCGGGGAAATGAAACCGTGCACCTGATTACCTCAGTAGGCAGAGAGCTGGACGTATTGACCAGTCACACCGTCCATCATTACGCGATCATCGCCCTCATCCTCAACTCCCATGGCATAGAATGCCGGCAGGATTTCGGAGTGGCCCCTTCGACCCTTGAATACCGAAATGACGATAAAACGTGAATTTTTTGCCCATTCTTGCAACTGGATTATGTCTCTCTTCAGCGTATATTTATCTTTTTATTGCTGGAGAAAACGTGCCATGGTGGGTGTATGGTATCGTACTTTTGTTTATCGGGTATGGTATTTATTCAACTCTCTTAAAGGTAAAAGCTAAAAAAAATCTCTCTCATGAAGTATGACTATGATTTGGCGGTAATCGGCGGCGGCGCAGCGGGCTTGACCGCAGCGGGTATTGGAGCCAATTTTGGAGCCAGAACCATCATGGTTGAATCTGACCAGCTCGGTGGTGATTGTACATGGTACGGCTGTGTGCCGAGCAAAACCTTACTTCATGCTGCAAAAATAGCCGAAACCATGAAGCAGGCAAAACAATTTGGAGCCGATATCGGGGATGCTTCTCTCGACTTCAGCCGGGTTATGCAGCATATCCGTAACGTTCGACAGAAGGTATATCAGGAAGCCGACCATCCTGATCATTTTCGGGAGATGAATATTGACGTAGAATTTGGGAAGGCCTCTTTTGTAGACAAGCATACCATTGAAATTACGGAATCGGAAAGCAGGCAGACGATTTCCTCACGCTATCTTATTATAGCAACGGGTAGTCGTGCCAGGGTTCCGTCCATCCCAGGGCTGGATAATGTGCCTTACCTAACCAATGAGACGTTGTTTGAACTTGAGAATCAGCCTTCCAGTCTCGCTATCATCGGAGGCGGACCTATCGGCATCGAAATGGCACAGGCTTTTCAGCGGCTGGGAACCGACGTTACGGTTATTGACAGGCTTCCGCATATTCTGGACAACGATAATAAAGAGCTGGCCGGAATGCTGCAGGATCGTCTACAAAGAGAGGGAGTTGATTTTAAGCTATCGGCCTCTGTTAATGAGGTGGTACAGGAAAATGGACAGATTATTATTCAGGGAGAGCGGGAAGGGAAAAGTGAGCAGTGGTCGGCCGACAAACTTCTGGTAGCCACAGGAAGAGTACCCAATAACGAACAACTCAATCTGGATGCGGCCGGTATCGACTACACCAAACACGGTATAACCATCGATGATCGTTGCCGGACAAGCGTACAGCATATTTATGCGGCGGGCGACGTTACAGGCCGGTTCCAGTTTACGCACATGTCGGAACATATGGCTAAGATATCAGCGACGAATGCCTTACTCAAAATACCGCTGAAAATTGATAGCCGGCATGTGCCTTGGAGTACTTATACAGCTCCGGAACTGGCTCACGTCGGAGCTACAGAAAAATCGTTGATTGAGGAAGGCACTTCCTACGAGGAGTACCGGTTTCCATATGATAAAATTGATAGAGCCGTCACCGATAATGAGACAGAGGGATTGATTAAGCTATTCGCTAAAAAAAGGACGGGCAGGATTCTGGGTGCCAGTATTTTTGGAGTACACGCGGCCGAACTGATCAGCGAGTATGCCCTGGCTATGAAAAACGGCGTTACACTGCGAAAAATGGCTGATACCATTCATCCCTATCCCAGTTATAGTCTGGGTGCCCGCAGGGCGGCTGACCAATGGTATGTCAAAAGCCAGTCTGAATGGCTGACAAAACTTATCCAGAAGATTTTTCGCTACCGCGGGAAACTGCCGGATCTGGACGAAGACCGAATAATGTAATTTAATATGCATAGCCATTTTTTTCGGACTCAACCCTGTACCCAAATTCCCCATAATGTGGTTAGTAAAAATAAGTAGTTTCCTGATCATGGTCTGGATGCTCCACTTGGACTGAACATTTAAAATAACGGAGAGAAAAACCACATTTGATCTTCTCCTCCACTGGCACAAGCTCAACCTACTCTTCATTCTTTGAAAACAGGTTCATCGGGGACCCCTGTTTCTATGGCATTATCCGGGTCATTACACCACTCATACCACCCGCCGTCATAAACAGAAACATGGGGCCAGTCCATAAGCCAGGCATTTATAAACGCTTCACTCCCCCGCCAGCCGGTCCCGCAATAGAATGCGATATGCTTGTCCGGGGTAATTCCGCCCTCTTCCCATGTTTGTTGAATTTCCGGGTATTCCCGCATGGTGTGGTCAAAGTTGCGATAATTTTCCATATGGTAGGCATCGCTTCCGCAATTGCCAAAGACAGCCCCCGGAATGCGTCCTTTTTTTTCAATATAATGATAGCCGCTTTGGTTACCTATAAACTCCTCCCAGCTTCGTATACTAACAAGAGCTCCGTCCTCTGCGGCAAGCAGTTGTCTGGCTTCCGGCATATCAATCATGTATTCGGGATGGACAGGTATATCCGCTCCGAAATCATCAACGGGTATCAGTTTACTCGCTTCTGTAGACAGTGGTAGATCCCGGGTCTCCCAGCTTGTGATGCCGCCATTCAGGATTCGAATGTCATTAACTCCGGCATACAGCATAATGGCCGCGCATCGGAGGGCCCCCAGGTGGCCGGCACTTTTACCCGGAAATTTTTCTTCTTCATAAACAGGGGAAGAAAACCGTCCATAGATGACGACGGTGGTATCATGACGAATGCCCAGCTTTTCCAATGTTTTTCTCAACTCTTCCGCGGAACGCCGATTCCAGGTTTCTGTCGATTCCAGGCTGTTCGAATCCAGCGGAACAGCGCCTGGAATGTGTCCCCGGTTGTAATCTTCAATATGATCGTAGTGAGCATGACAAATTACATAATTATCGTTTTCGTAATGCGGGGGAGTGCCGCCATTTATAAGTTGTGTAATCCAATCCGGGTAGACAAGATGTTGATATCTCGGGAGCTTATTTAGTGGCAGTTCAGCATTCTTTGACCACTCATTAACAAAACCGTTATACACAGCCACATCCTGGTATCCCAGCTCACGCAATGTAACAGCCATTTCATCACTTTCTTTGGCGCTGTATCCATAAACGATCACAGACCGGTTCTCTGTGATATTTTTTTCTTCCAGCACTTCTATCCAATCCATGTAGCGGGTCCATTGCAAAGGAATACTTCTGGCCCCGGGGATGTGTCCCCCGCGCTCTTCCCCATGAAGGGCCCAGCCATTGTAAGCCGCGATGGGACGCACGTCTATTAAGACCGTATTGGAATCATCAATATGCCGGGTGAGTTCTTGTGTAGATAGCTCGTTCATGGGGATATTTTTATTTGTTGAATCGTTTGAAATGAGACTGCCTGCGGCGGTACGGGGTGTTACTCAGGAGATGTTATTCTGGAGGTACTGCAGAGAAAAATAGTTATGCTGGTCTGTCCAGACATTTTCCACGGTAAACCAGTCGCTCACCAGTTCTTCAAACTCTTTAAGAGCATACTTATAAGAGTTCTCGGTATGTATGGATTCGTCTCGGATAAAATGGAATTGCTCGCCCGCGACAGTCACCTCCTGATCGGTTTTAGAAACCAGGTGCATTTCAATGCGGCCCTTACCTTCATTGTAAGTAGCGCAGTGCCGGAATTTATCAAGGCTGAAGTCGGCATCCAGCTCCCGGTTAATATGCCGCAATATATTCTTGTTAAACCTGGCCGTGAGTCCCTGTTTGTCATTATAGGCCCTCTCCAGTACTTCATTATCCTTTTTGAGATCAACTCCTATAAGCATACCGCCGCCTGGCTCCAACATTGTGGATATTGTGGCCAAAAATTGCCGGGCCTGCCTGGGATGAAAGTTGCCAATCGTAGAGCCGGGATAAAAGACTACAAAATGGTCATACGGTTGTTCGATATCAGGAACTTGAAACGGCCGGGTGTAATCGGTATATACCGGATTAATACTCAGGTCCGGATATTTCTTTCTGAGATGTTCGACAACCGACGACAGAAATTTTTCCGATATTTCAACAGGAATATAGGCGGTAACATGCGGAAGATGATCAAGCAATAATTTCGTTTTTTCACTGCTTCCGCTGCCCAGCTCGACCAGCACGACGTCCCTTCCGATCTGCCTGATAATTTCCGGCATATTTTCCCGCATGATGGCCACTTCGGTCCGGGTGGGATAGTATTCATCCAGCCTGGTTATTTGCTCAAATAACTGCGACCCCCGTTCATCGTAAAAATATTTGCTGGGAAGTTTCTTTTGCGGTTTACGTAATCCATCCAGCACCTCTTCAAGCATGGTTGGATGACATTCCTTCACCTGATTTTCCATCGAGAGCCTGTTCGTTGCAAATTTTATTCCGTATCCAGCAATTATCCGTTACACCCATGGTTTACAAAAAACCAAAGTTCCATACCGATCATTCAGTTTAGACAGGAATGAACACGTAACAAACTGAAGTATATTAGCGATGTTCCGGATTGGGATGATCGAAACGGCAGCCGGCCTCCCACTCGGACCGCTGGTTTCCATGTGCCGGAATTCCTCCGGATTGCTCGAGCATATAGGCCAGATGCATCAAATTCCAGGTCATAAACGTCGTGTTTCGCTGGGTAAACTCATTGTCAAAGCCAACCGGCCCGTTTTCTCCTTCATCTCCGTAACTGGGTCCCGGCCCCGCTTCATGGCCTCAACAACAATCTTGCTCTTGTTGGATGGGTGGGCAAGACGTGTCTCCATAAGTACAGAACACGCAGCAGTCTCCTTCCCCGGCTTTTAATACTTCTCCACAGTTCGGACATTCCCAAAAAAATTGGCACGAGTCGGTAGGCATTGTTTCTGTAGTTTTAAGGCTACAATTCGAACAGGTAATGGTTGATTCCCGGGTTATCATGCTCATAGAATGTCAGTAGAGTCAAGCACTAATTTAATAAATAATGATAATGAAATAAATAAGTAAGCCCTGTTGCCAACAGGGCCAACCGGTTTCATCACTAATCCTACTGCTGCACCGCACGCAAACGATCGACCTTGCTCTTGTCCACGGCCTTCATGACCTCTTGCATATTGCTCAAATCTACCTTGTTGGCCTCCACGTACTCAACTGGCAATATCACAACTTTAAAAAACTGCTCCTGTGTGTAATCGTCGCCAACCGTGCCCAGGTCTACATTGCCATACAGAAAGAGCTGTATATCAAATTGCGTATGATCAAAAGCATATTGCATTTCACCACCGTCATCAAAATAAACGGACGCAGGCAAAGGCTGCCACACATCCCCCGCCTCTTCATCAACATCCCAAAGCCAATAGACAGATACAATATCGCTATCATCAATGTCTATAGTCTGTGGGATCTCAAAAACCTCACTATATTCGTTCGATTCATTAAAGTACGCCTCCACTTCGAAGGCCTGACCTACAAATCCCGGAGGGCCCTGGGGACCTCGAGGTCCATCAGGCCCCATTGGACCGGGGTCTCCCTCGCATGAAATCAGAAATAACGCGGCTAACAAGAGGCTGACAGGCTTCATAATCTTCTCCATTTTATGTTGATTGGATAATAAGGCAACTCAACTGGTTTGGTTTTAAAGCGCATATTTGTATCACGACTAACGCCTGCCTATAAGGTAATATTTTTCCGGACAGATGAATTAACATGATCATGTGATCTTCGAGGCTTGCACGCTACATAGCATAATCACATTATGATGTGATTGACGGATTTGGAATTGTCCATTAGCTTGAATACCAAACTCCAATAACTAACGGCAGGTTATGAATCGATTGGCAATGTACAGCAAACGCAGCGATAAAGATGCTTCATCCGGCTGGTTGTGCAACCGGATGGATGAACCAAGCCCAAAAAAACCAACCGGTTTCTTCAATGATTTTGGTTTTAAATAACAAAATTAAATCTCGGGATCGGCCGGCGTATTCGGATTGTTTTGTCGCTCCTGGGAAGGATAAGGATAGTATACCCGGTTCCGCTCCGACGTCAGTGGCGGATTATCAGGGGGTACCGGGCGTCCCAGCCGCCGGGCATCCTCAAAACGCATCCCGCTAAGATACATCTCCGCACTTCGCTGGTAGTAGATTTCCTCAAGCAACGATTCTTCATCCATCGACCCGGAATAAGGCGGGAGGTCTGCTCCCACACCAAAAGGATCATCGGCCGGCTCTTTTGTCCTGATCGCGTTGATCTCATCCACCGCCAGGCCCGGCTGATTCATCCTGACATAGGCTTCCGCACGAATAAGGTTCATCTCGCCCGGCAAATAGACCGGGATGGAAGAAGCCGGCGTCGTATAGAAGCCGCCGAGTTCATCAATTTCAAAACCGTTGGGAGTGCTGGTCGTATCCTCTGATATCAAATAGAAATCCATACGATCGTCTCCGGCCTCGGTGAACTGCGTGCCGAAATTGTCTCTCGGGGCGTACTCCTGTCCCTCATCCCCGCTGGCAACGGCATCATATACCGGGTTCCTGGAAGCGGATCCGTCGAAACTGAATACCGAAGTGGCTGAAGGATCAATTTCGCCGGTGGCGTCAATAGCTTCCTGGTAATTGCCGGCCAGCAGGTGGTACCGCGCCTGCATAGCATAGATGGTATTCTCCAGATCAAAACCGGACAGCATTACGCTGCTGTTAAAATCACTGGAGGGCGGCGTACCTGCGATTTGCGTCTGGGCATTATCAAGCAATGTCAACACCTCGCTCAATACCTGATCCCGGGATGAAAACTCAACTTCGTTTCCAGCTTGTATCGGCGCCTGCTCGAATGTTTGAATCAGATAACCAAGAGACATGGCTTTATATACGCTGGTCAACGCCATAATACCACTGAGCTCGGCTTCATCGGTAATAGTCCCGGGAGCATTAGCCAGAATCTGGTCGCACATGTTAATCATCCTTGTCAGGCCATTCCAGATACTATTGGTACGGCTGTTTTCCGGCGGAAGCGCCACGCCCCCCTCTTCCAGCTCAATAAGACTGGAAAAAGTCGTATTAATAGCCATCTCTCGCGTCGTAACACCAGTATTAAGGATAATATCGGCATAGACGTCACCGGCGTATGTCCCCTGCATGCCGACCACATAAGCACGAATTCCGTCAGCGGATTCCAGCACTTCATCTTCCGTCGCTGAGTTTGGATTGGAAACGTCCAGGTCGCACCCGCCGAGCCAAACCAGCATAACGGCCAAAGCAGCCGCTGTTGTTCGCATCCTGTTGCAGATTAATTTCATCATAGTTATCTCCAATTTCTTTTAAAAGTTAGCAGTCACACCAAAAATGATACTTCTGGGAATCGGCACCTGAACGAAATCGAAACCCCGGACTGCCGTCCGTTGACCCGCCACATTTGTTTCCGGGTCATAACCATTGTAGCTATCAATAGAGAACAGATTCCTTCCGATCACACTAAACCTCAGGCTGCGCAGTCCCAGCACCTCCGGATAAAGCGTGTAAGAAGCAGACATTTCCCGTAGCTTGACAAAAGAGCCATCTTCAATCCAGTTTTCAAATATCCCGAATACCCGGGCGTTGTATCCCTCCGGCAGATCGCCTTCGAGCTCTCGCTCATACGTCTTCATCGTCCCGAAAGCTCCCAGCGACCCCAGACGTTCCGTAAAATTAAACACGTCATTCCCGTAGGTGACATCTAACTGTGCACGAAAGTTCCAGTTTCTGCCGATAGATACTTCATTGATAAAAGAACCATTCCAGTCCGGATTCGGATCACCGATAATATGATCCCCTTCCGCTTCAACGGGTAAAGCATCCTCATCCTTGACGATATTTCCACTTGCATCTCTTTCAAATGCATCGCTGTAAAACACGCCAAGCGGCTCCCCGTTAATAGCGGCCACCTGACTAAATGATTCGGGGATAATAATTACGCCCCCTTCAATTCCTCTGATCTCATTTTCATTGGCCGCAAAGGTAACGGTTGAGGTCCATTGCAGATGATTATTGTTGACCGGTACCCCTTTGAGTAATACTTCGAACCCGGTATTATCAAGAGAACCGAAGTTACCCAATTGTGAGAGGTATCCCGTAGAGGGGGCCGTCGTACGAAATAACAGCAGGTCCTCCGTTTTCTGGTTATAATAGGTAAACTCCAACGTCAGTCGATCCGATAAAAAATTGGCATCCAGCCCAAGTTCGAGTTCGGTCTGGCGTTCCGGCTTCACATTCAATGCCCCTCGCTGGGTGGAGGGCAATAATGCACTCCTGCCATTTACCGAAGAGGGGTTAAACAAGTTAAACCGATCGAAGGCACCAATGGCCGTTTGTCCCCCGGAAGTACCCAGCGATGCACGCAGTTTAAAGCTGGATACAGCCTCACCGATGCCTGACCGTTGCCAAAATGCTTCTTCTGAAACCAACCATGAACCACTTACTTTGGGAAAGAACTGCCATCGCTCACTTTTTCCAAATACGGATGAAGCATCAAAACGACCGGCGCCCGTCACAAAATAACGCTCATTAATCCCAATGGTCTGCTGGGCAAAGACGCCGTAGATGACCGTTTCACTTCTGAATTCCCCCGGCTGGTCAAAATCAGCGCCGCCTGTGACAACCCGGGATCCCAGGGTAAACTCTTCGGCTTGAATGCCTGTCGTCGCCGTTTTTTCATATTGCACCGTACCACCTAACAGGGAGGTCGATTCAATTGAAGGAGTCAGTGATTTCTGATACCTTAGGTTCAAATCATTGTTGATCTGAAAAAACTCCCGTTCCGAACGCCGGCCAAATCCGGTGGTCAATCCAGGGGCCGAGGTTCCATTGGGAATAAATGCCGTCGCAACCTGGCTGTAGGTATCGATTCCCAGCGTATGGTCGATAGACAAACCTTCCAGGGGTAGCAGTGTTAGAGTAGCCCCACCCAGAACCCTGTTCACTTCCTGGTTAAAATCATAGACATCAATCACTTCCAGCGGGTTTGCCAATACCGTATTATTGGGATACTCACCGCTTACCGGGTCCGGGCGCGGGTCCACCGTATTGGGACCAAAAATGAATCCCGTCAAGGCTCCGTACGACGAATTAAGTCCTCCATTGGGAATTTCATTGCTTCTGCTGTTACTGTAGTTGAATTTCATCGAGATATCCGCCCAGTCGGCAAGCGCCTGGTCGAGGTTTAAACGAGCCGTTGCCCGCTCAAAATTGGTAGCCTTTACAATCCCCTGGTTATTCTTATAGGAACCGGACATAAAATAACGGGTATCACCGGACCCACCGCCGATCGAAAGGTACTGATCTGTTCCCATGGCCGTTCGAAAAATAAAATCCTGAAAGTCATAACGCTTGCCGTCCATCACATTCCCGCTGTTATCCAAAAACTGGCCCTGATCGTTCATCGCCATATTGACATCCAGTGTTTTTCGGACATGATCGATATTCACTTTGGATGAATAGGTTATTTCAGGTTTACCCGAGGTCCCTCTTTTGGTAAATATTTGTACCACCCCGTTGTTCGCCCTTGAGCCATAAAGAGCTGCCGCTGCCGCTCCCTTTACCACTTCAATACGTTCAATATCTTCGGGATTCAGATCGACCAGACGATTGGTGGCCGTCCCTCCCACATCGATAAGCTCCGGAGAATCGTTGTTGACAATGACCCCGTCAACAATGTAAAGCGGACTTGCCTGTCCCAAAAAGGTGCCGGCCCCTCTCAATCGCACACTTATTCCTCCGGCCGGATTTCCCGAATTTTGTTGGATGAGCGCCCCGGAAATTTTACCCGCAAGGGCTTGATCAATCTGGGTTGCCCCGGATCCCTGTAACTCATCGGCGTTGACGGTGGAAATAGAATTGCCAATTTGCTTCTTGCTGGTTAGCACGGAAGCACCCGTAATCACAACTTCTTCTGATCCGATCACATCCTGGCGGAGCTCAATGGTACCCAGGGTAATCTCTTGTTCATCGCCAAGATTGATTTCACGCTCTACTCTCCGGTACCCAATAAACGTAATTTGAAGGTTATAGGCGCCCGGTTCAAGCTGGGCCGTCAGCTCAAAATGCCCGTCCGCATCGGCGGAGGTACCGATGGTGGTATTTTCAAAACTTATGTTCGCTCCCGCCAATGGTTCTTCCGTGCGTTCGTCCACCAGCATGCCCGAAATCGTATACGCCACTTCTTGTGCCTGTACTGCAATGGGCAGGAGCAATAGGCAGGCAAGCGATAGTATCCCTTTCTTCATTGATGTCATTTTTTTACCCTTATTTATTCTGTCGGTCTACGTTACCAGTTACTATACAATGAGCTCTATAAAATCCTTCTTGTTCAGATTCCCGACCATTTCCTTCAAGCCCGCAAAATCCACTTCGTTCGCTCCACCTCTTTTTTAGGGTATATCCATGATATCCACACCATCAGTGTGGAGACGACCCCTGAATATCAGCAAGGCTTGGGGAATGAACCGGGGATCAGCAAGTATCAAGTCTCTGGTCTGGCACCCATTTTTATGCTGTCTTACACACATAAGACAACTGCGAATCGAGGTACCCCCAAAGAACCGGACATTTTTTTTTTAAATTTTTAAACCCATTATGGCAGCCGGTTATTTACGAATAATCGCTGATCAGGTCCACAGAAGGCTACCGGTAGCGCAGGATCTCATCAAATATCGCCTGGCGCAGGGGACCCAGATCAAAATAATAGCCGTTTTCCCGCCGGCCTGCGTTCTGGCGGTTGGTGAGCAGGATGACAGACAGGGAATCCTCCGGTACCGCAACCACACTGGTGCCGGTGAAACCGGTGTGACCGAAAGTACCGTCGGGACTTCCTTCAGCGGAAATGATCTTCTTCTCCATCGCCCATCCCAGGCCGTTTCCATGCGCCCCCTTCGTGAGGAAAGTATCAATCACCGACGCCGAAAGGATCTGCTTTTCGTTCGCCTTCCCCCTCTGTATCAGCAGATCAAGGAGCACCTGCAGGTCATCCACCGTCGAAAAAAGTCCCGCGTGTCCCGCCACCCCCCCGTGGGTATGCCAGGCGTTGCCGTCGTTGACCTCGCCGCGGAGCGTATAGGTCCGCCAGCCGTCCCAGGATTCCGGGTCAACCTCCACCTCATATCCAAACCCATCGTCATAGACCATCTGCTTTTCAAAGGGATTGCCATGGGAGGTAGCGGCTATGGCCTCTGCCGGGATCCCATCATCGAGGGGATTGAAGGTTGTGGATTGAAGATTCAGCGGCCCATAGGCTTCCTGCCGCAAGTAGTCATCCAGTCGCCGGCCCGAAATCCGCTCAATGATATCGCCCAGCAGCATAAATCCGAGATCGCTGTAATGCCGCTCCTTCCCCACCGGCCACTTCAGCGGCAGCGAGGTCATATACCGGAGCCGTTCTTCAGCATTCGACGCGTGATAATAGGTCGGCACCCACTGGGGAAGCCCCGAGGTATGCCTCAGCAAATGGCGAATGGTTACCTTCGACTTCGCGGGGCCCTGAAAGCGGGGCAGGTACTGATGCACCGGATCGTCCGGGGACAGCGAACCCGCATCTGCCAGCAGCATGACCCCGAGGGTGGTCCCCATAACCTTGGTCAGCGATGCCAGGTCAAACAGGTGATCCGTGCGCATGGAATCCGGTTCATCCAGCGGCCGCATCCCGTAGTCGTATTTCTGGGCAAAGCCGTAGGCCGCGCGGTGCAGGATGCGGTTTCCCTTTTTTACCTGGACAACCGCCCCGGGAATATGACCGGCGGCTATCTCTTTTCGGATGAGCGAGTCGACCGCCGGGATCGTCCCGGAGACCTGCTCTTCCTGCACCGGTCCCGGGGCCGAAGAGCAGGCCGCAAGCCAGCTGAAGGATAACAATACTACAAAAGCTGCCTTTCTGACTATCATATAACTATGTCCCATTGTTGCATTATGCTTCTTTGCAGATCTTCCGGGATATAATTCATCACGCGACGTCATGCGGTTAATTGTTATTTCTTTTTAAACCGTATTATGAATTCACATCAGACAAGGTAACCCCCATTCGATACAAGGAAAAGTCCTTAAAAAACTCGGATAGTCCCGGCCGGTTCCTCAAATTTTCACCGACAAATCCTCCCGTTCGATTTAATAAAAAAAACCTGAATATCCGCAGAGAACCCTTCCCGTTCCGATCGTGTTCGATGGCAGATTACTCCTTTCATCTCGATTCCGGCTTCAACTCCGGAAACGGGGGAAAAATTGCGCGGGGCGCGGAACTGCTATTGTTTCCGGATCCGGTGGCAAAGAAGTCCCACCAGCACCACAACAAGGCTCCCTACGACCGTATAGAGCGGCCAGGCAATCGCCAGCGGTTCGCCGGGTAACAGGCTGTGTATCGGGCCCTCCACCATAAACAGCAGGGAAACCAGCCCGGTAAAAAATCCGATCATCGCATCCGTTTTGTCCGGCCCGGTCGAAAGGCGTCCCAGCAGAAAAGCTCCCAGCAGCCCCCCATACGTATAGGAAGCGATACCCAGCCCCAGTTCAACTACGGCGGGACGTTCGCCCTCCTGGAGCTGGAGAAAGGCGAAGAAGAAGGCGGATCCGGTCAGAATAAGTGCCCAGACAATAGTGATCAGCCGTGACATCCGCAGATCTTCCGCTTTCGTATTATTTTCACCGAAATAAGGTTTATATAGATCAAATGTAGTGGAGGAGGCCAGGGAATTGAGAGAAGAACTGAGGCTGCTCATGGCCGCCGCAAAAAGGGACGCCACAATCAGTCCCGAAAACCCGACGGGCAGCTCTTCCACAATGAATTTCGCAAAGATCTCATCGGTCGTAGCCAGTCCCAGCTGCTGGGCGGACTGGGCATCATAAAAAGCGTAAAGCAACAGGCCGATAAAAAGGAAAAGCCCGAATTGCAGGGCCACAACCACACCGCTCCATACCAGCGCCCGTTGCCCATCCCGGACATTGCGGGTCGTAAGCAGCCGCTGTACAATAAGCTGATCCGTCCCGTGGGAGGCGACCGAGAACACAGCCCCCCCGATCAATGCGGTAAAAAAGGTATAGGGCCGGGCAAGGAACTCCGAGAGGACAAGATCAAACCCAAAGTCAAACAGATGTAATTTATCGGCGTCGGCCGCCATGGACATGGCCCCGCTCAACCCATCTGGCAAATCCACAAGCATAATCACCCCGGCAAAGATAGCACCGCCGATATAGACCACCATCTGCATGACATCCATCCAGACCACGGCCTTGATGCCGCCGATCAGGGTATAGACAAGCGTTATGGCCGAAATAACCCCGATCGCAAGCAGGTAAACTTCGAAATCGCTCCACCCGGTGAAGGCTCCGCCCAATCGCATAATAATAGCCAGCGGTATGGCCGTGGCGAACAGTCGAACGCCATCGGCCAGAAGCCGTGTTATCATAAACGTGGTGCTGGCCGCATTCCGCATGGCACTGCCGAAACGCTGCTTTAAAAACTGGTAGGCCGTGGTCAAATTCCCTTTGAAATAGGCGGGCAGAAACACTTTACTGACAAATATACGTCCCACAATATAACCAAACGTAATCTGCAGGAACGTAAGATTCCCTCCGTAGGCTACGGCCGGTACGCTGATGAAGGTGAGCGTGCTGGTTTCCGTGGCCACAACCGAAAAAAGGACGGCCCACCAGGGGAGATCATGTCCCCCTAAAAAGTAGTCGGATGTAGAAGCCTGGCGGCCGGCAATGCGGATACCAAGCCAGGCGACCCCCAAAAGATATCCCAGGATGACAACATAGTCTACGAAAGAAAATTCCACACCTATCCTTTTTATCGTTTTTTTAACATTTACATTTGCCAGAAAATAGCGTTATTTATGAGCTAAGATTTACGATTATATAGTTTTTTTAATATAACCCCAAGTAATAGTTGGCGAAACCTTCTTTACAGCCAATAATGCAAGATTCTGATATCAATGATTTACTATAACGAGTACGAAAAGGTTACCTATTACGAGCATATTCCCACGAACATTTATGAGGATGCCTCTACCGCCTCGGCCGAGGTCGCCGAAGAGATTGCCACGCTCATCCGGCAGCGTAATAAAGAGGACAAGCATACGGTATTGGGCCTGGCTACCGGGTCCACCCCCACCGAGGTGTATGCCGAACTTGTGCGGCTTCACAAAGAAGAGGGACTTACCTTTAAGAATGTCATTACTTTCAACCTCGACGAATATTACCCCCTCGACCCTCACTCGCTGCAGAGCTATGTCCGTTTTATGAACGAGCATCTTTTTAATCATATTGATATCCCGGAAGATCAGGTCCACATCCCCGATGGAACGCTTGACGAGAAAGAGGTGCCGGAGTACTGCCGGAAGTATGAACAAAAGATCCGGGAGGCCGGGGGTATTGACATCCAGCTGCTGGGGATCGGACGCACCGGACATATCGGCTTTAACGAGCCGGGATCACGCCCGAACTCCCGCACACGCATGATTACCCTCGACCGCATCACCCGCAAGGATGCCGCCAGTGACTTTTTCGGGGAAGAATATGTGCCCCGGCGGGCCATTACCATGGGCGTGGGTACCATTATGGATTCCGACCGGATTATCCTGATGGCGTGGGGCGAAGGAAAAGCCCCGATCATTCGTGAGGCTGTGGAAGGGAACATCCGTGAGCAAGTGCCGGCCACCTACCTGCAGGAACATGAGAATGCTTCGGTTATTCTGGATGAGGCTGCGGCGGAAAAGCTGACCCGACAGCGCACGCCCTGGGTGCTTACCACCTGCGACTGGGATGACCAGCTCATCCGGCGGGCCGTCGTTTGGTTGTGCCAGAAGGTCGATAAGCCGGTACTCAAGCTTACCGATGAGGATTATAACGAACATGGCATGGGCGACCTGCTGACGGAATACGGCCCGGCCTACGACATCAACATCAAAATTTTTAACGATTTGCAGCATACCATCACCGGCTGGCCGGGCGGCAAACCGGATGCGGATGACACCCACCGGCCTGAACGCGCCAAACCCTTCCCCAAGCGCGCGCTGATCTTCAGTCCCCACCCCGATGACGATGTCATTTCCATGGGTGGAACGCTGATTCGACTGGTGGAACACGGGCACGAGGTGCATGTAGGCTATCAAACGTCCGGCAACATTGCGGTTTTTGATGACGATGTCATCCGGTTTGTGGACTTTGTCTCCGATTACAATGATATTTTTGACATTGATCAGTCCGAGGCTGAGGACATGCTTAAAAACGTCAAAAAATTTATGCAGGAGAAGGAACCCGGCCAAATTGACTCCTACGAAATCAAGCATGTCAAGGGACTTATCCGCCGGGGAGAAGCAAAAGCGGCGGGACGGTACTGCGGTATCCCGGAAGAACACCTGCACTTTCTGAATATGCCGTTCTATGAGACCGGCCGGGTGAAAAAGAAACCCCTCTCCCAGGAGGATGTGGACATCACGGTAGCGCTACTCCGGGAAGTCGAGCCGCACCAGATCTATGCCGCCGGCGACCTGTCGGATCCCCATGGCACGCACCGCGTATGCCTGAAAGCAATTTTCCTGGCGCTTGAAGAGTGCAAAGACGACGACTGGATCGACGACTGCAAAGTGTGGCTGTACCGGGGCGCCTGGCAAGAGTGGGATATCAACGAAATCGAAATGGCTGTCCCCCTCAGTCCCGAAGAATTGACGAAAAAGCGAAAAGCGATATTCAAGCATCAATCGCAAAAAGACCGCCCCCTTTTCCCGGGCGCCGACGAGCGGGAGTTCTGGCAGCGTTCTGAGGAACGAAATCGCGGGACCGCCCAGCTCTACGACGCCCTGGGCTTTGCGGAATATGAGGCAATTGAAGGATTTGTGGAATACAAAGGCAACGGGCAGATAAAGTAGTGGTAACTACAGAACCGTCAAACTCATTTTCAACCTGTCAAGGACTGTTCCGGTCAGGCCCGGCGTTCCAGCCAGTCATAGAACCGGGCAATGGCTTTTGCGCGGTGGCTGATCTCATTTTTTATACCGGCGTCCAACTCTCCAAACGTTTGCTCATACCCGGAGGGACGAAAAACAGGATCGTAGCCAAAGCCGCCGTCCCCGCGCTGTCCGGTCACTATTTCACCCCGGCAGACGCCTTCAAACGTCTGCACGCCCTCCTCTGAAACCAGGGCCACAACCGTACGGAACTGTGCTTTTCGGTTCTTATCCTCTACCCCTGACAGCTCCTCCAGCAGTTTATCCACATTATCCTGGTAGGTAGCCGATGTCCCGGCATACCGCGCCGAATAGACTCCCGGACGTCCCCCAAGAGCCTCCACCTCAAGGCCGGTGTCATCGGAGAGTGCGGGCAGTCCGGTTTGCCCGTGCACGTACCGGGCTTTTTTCAGGGCGTTACCTTTCAGGGTAGGGCGGTCTTCGACGACCTCTTCCAGCTCCGGAAAATCATAGGATGACTTAAGGGTGATCCCCAGCGGGGCCAGGGTCGACCGCAGCTCTTTGATTTTGTCCCTGTTTCGGGAAGCCAGTACGATAGTTTCCATTTTTCCAGCCGCGTATATTTATCGGGGACGTTGCAAAACCATTTTTTGCCTCTGCCGGTGGTCGGTTGAAACCCCTCGTATAAGGGCTATATGCTGCGGCTCCAACCTCCATCTGACCTTGGCCTGAACAAAATTCCCGGTTTTTTAAAGTCCTCTTTGTTTGTATTTATGGATGTATGTATCAATATAAATATCAATAACCCGGGAATCACCGCTCTGAAGTGACCTCTTTCAGCAGCTGCTGAACCTCGTGCCATTTCAGGCGGGGACCGAACTGGGAGACGATCCTGGAGCCCGCCAGACTCGCCAACTTCCCGGCCCCGGCATAGCCGAAGCCGTTCGTTATACCATACAGGAAAGCGCCGGCAAAGATATCACCCGCGCCATTGGTGTCAACGGGATGTACATCATAGGGTTCAATATCGATAAACGTATCGCCGTCATAGATCATCGCTCCATTGGGTCCCTGCGTGATAACAAAACGCTCCGCTTCCTTTTTCAGCGCCTCGCGGGCTTCGCTTACATTATCCTTGCCGGTATAAATCTTCGCCTCTTCCTCATTACAAAACAACAAGTTTACGGAGGCACCTATAACTTCCTCAAATCGCTCCTTGAATGCTTTTACGATAGAGGGATCGGAGAGGGTAAGCGCCGTTTTAACCTGGTGGTCGGCGGCCGTTTTCCTGGTTTCTCTCATTGCTTCATAACCCGTATCGGATGAGACCAGGTAGCCCTCCATATAAACATATTCCGAATCCCGAATAGCCCGCTCATCTACTTCATTCGTCGAGAGTGTTGAGGTGATCCCCAGGTAGGTGTTCAGGGTCCGATCCGCATCATCCGTGATCATCACCAGGCATTTGCCCGTAATCCCGTCCTCCCGTTCCTGCCGGTCAAAATTGGTATCAATCCCGGCCTCTTTCATATCCTCGAGATAGAGATCACCGAAGGGATCATTCGCTACCTTGCACGAATAAAACGCCTTTCCCCCGAACTGGCTTACCGCATAGATGGTATTGGCCGCCGATCCGCCCGGCTTCTCCACCGTCTCCGCCCGGTTAATGTCCCGGATGAGCTGATACTGGGTCTGTTCGTCAACCAGCGTCATCACACCCTTCTGGACGTTATGTTTTTCCAGAAACGCGTCCGTAACCTCGAATTCCATGTCTACCAATGCATTGCCGATACCGTACACATTGTATTTTTTGCTCATGTATATATCTACGTTAGAGTAACACCTCGTTTATTGGGATAGAATCGACTGAAAATACAAACTCTCACGCTCAACCAAAACCTCAACCTCAGCCTTTCAAAGCCGTATGAATCCAACCTGGATTATTCACAAAGAAGACGTATCTATATCTCAAAACTTCTAAAAAATAATGGGATAACGTACGATTGCTATGAATAATCCAGGATAATATCTGGTGAGATCAACTTTTAGGCTCAAAAATAGTATCTTTCCCCCTGACAAATGAGGTACCTTTTCCATGGATCCATTGATAACATTTTTGCAAAGCCGGCTTAGCCGGCCGCTCCCGGGAGAACGTTCCCAGCTAAAAATGGCCCCGGAGCCGGTCGATGGCGGCGCACAACGCAATATGAGTCCGCCGAATGACGCCGACCCGAGCAGCGTGCTGGTGCTGCTGTTTCCGAACAACGAACAACGATGGGAGCTTGTCCTTACCCTGCGCAGCAGCCATATTAATCACGGGGGACAAATTAGCTTTCCGGGGGGACGAGCGGAACCCGGTGAGGAGGCACCGCAGACCGCATTGCGGGAGGCCCGTGAAGAGATCGGCATCGAGCCGGAGGCGGTAACAGTGATCGGACATCTGAGCGACCTGTATGTCGCCTACTCCAATAACCGCGTCACGCCGGTGGTGGGATTTCAGGAAGTCCGGCCAAAGTTCCATATTAATCCCGACGAGGTCGAAGAAGTATTTGCGGTTGAACTCGATTCGCTGATCCGTAAAAAGAATCTCACGGTCGAGGACTGGAATCTTCGCTCCCACACCTACCGCGTCCCCTATTGGGATGTTCATGAGGTCCCTCTCTGGGGCGCTACGGCTATGATGCTCAATGAACTGCTCGTCCTCTACCTGGAATACCTGAACACTTCGACCTCTTAACCAAAATCGTACTGCCGTTGATGAGTGCCCAAAAATGCCGCCTTTGCGAACTTGAAACGCCCGACCCGCCCGTCACGGCAGGGGATGTGGACGGGGTCTTCTGCTGCCGGGGCTGCCTGCAGGTACACCGCCTGCTCCGCGATATGGATAAAGAGCAGGCCCGGGAGCTGCGAACCCAAACGGTTCAGCAGCGAAGAGAGGAAAAAGAGGAGAGGACACTGCCGGATAACCATGAAGAAGCTTTTTTCAGGGTAGACGGCATGCACTGCGCTACCTGCGAATCGTTTGTAGAAGCCCTTGCGGTCCGCCGAAAAGGCATCTACCGGTGCGAAGCCAGCTATGCCTCCGAGATGATCAAAGTCTATTACGATCCCGGTTTCCTGGAGCCGGCCGATTTGCCCCCGCTGCTGAGCAAGATGGGCTATACCGTCCGCCCGATGGATGCGGATACGGACGAAGAGCAGCTTGACCAGGAAGCGCGGCTGATCATTGGCGGGTTCTTCGGCCTCATCGGGCTGCTGCTGTATGCCCTGTTTTTATACCCCTCATACATCACCGGAGAGGGATTTATCCCACTCACAAAGCCGGAACAACTCTTTTTCGTATCCAATATCTTTGTCATGACCTCCTTCGTGCTCGGGTACACCGGGTTTCCCATTCTCCGCGGCGCCTGGGTATCGATCTCCGTAGCCAACCCGAATATGGACCTGCTGGTCAGCATTGCGGCGGTGAGCGCCTACCTCTATAGTGTCGGGGCCATGCTGACAGGTTCCCCGGAGGTCTATTTTGATGTAACGATGGCCATCATCCTGGTCGTCTCGCTCGGCAACTATTATGAAAAGAGCCTTAAATCGGAAAAGCAATCCCTGTTATCCCGGTTCAGCCAGAAGAAGATCAACCATGCCTGGGTGCGGCAAAACGGACAGCTCAAAAAAACGCCCGTATCCGACCTCGAACCGGGCGAACGCGTGCTGGTCAGAGCGGGCGAACGCATCCCGGTTGACGGTACGATAGTAGAGGGACAGGGGGTCGTTAATGAGGCCCTCATGACCGGGGAATCCATGCCGGTTTCCAAAAAGCAGGGGGACCGCGTGCTCAGTGGGACCATTCTCACCCAGAATGCCCTGACGATCTCAACCGGCGAAACCGTACAGAGCACCATTGACGAGCTGATCCGCCTGATGTGGAATATCCAGTCCTCACGTCCGGGCAAACAGCGCCTGGCCGATCGCATTGCCGCTTATTTTGTCCCCGCGGTTCTGATCCTGGGAGCAGGGACCTTTGTCTTTCACCTGGCCGGCGGGACAGCCGTAACCGATGCGATGCTTGCGGCCCTGGCGGTACTCATTGTTTCATGCCCCTGCGCATTGGGACTTGCGACGCCACTGGCGATCGCTTCGGGCATCAGAAGCGGGCTTGAGAACGGGATCATCTTTAAGACGGCCGCTGTCTTTGAAGAAGAGGCACATATCGATATCGTCGCCTTCGACAAGACGGGAACACTGACGAGCGGACATATGCACCTGCTGGATGAGGGGTCGAGTCCGCAGGCCCTGCGGTATGCCGCCCTGCTGGAGCAGTACTCCTCGCATCCCGTTGCAAAACCAATCGCCGCATTAGCCTCTGCCGATACGAGCAGCCATAGCCTACAAAACGTCCGCAGCTGCTCTACCGGGCTGAGCGGCGATATCGGGGCCACCCGGGTCTGGGTGGGACAACCCGAGTGGCTGAAAGAAAAACAGCTCCGGCTCCCGCCCGACCTCAGGACGAAAGTCAGTGCAAGCCGGGAGCAGGGACAACTCCCCGTCGGCGTGGGATGGGATGGGGAGATCCGGAGCATTCTCATCGTCGGCGATCGTCTCCGGGAGGACGCCCAAAGCGTGATCTCCGGTTTGCGAGAAGAGAAGAAAAAAATAGCCCTGATTACCGGCGACAGCGAACGAGCCGCCCGGGCGTCCCGGGAAGCGTTGGGGCCGGATTTCCTGTTTACCGAAGCCCGGCCCGAATCCAAATCCAATATCATCAAAGAGCTGCGCACATTCGGTCGTGTTGCGATGGTCGGGGACGGCAGCAATGATGCTCCCGCGCTTGCTGAAGCTGACCTCGGTATTGCTTTTGGTGATCTCACCGCCATAGCGGCGGAATCCGCCCAGGTCGTCCTTCCCGGCGACCGCCTCCCTGTTGTTCCGAGGGTTTTCCGGGCGATGCGGCTGACGCGAAACCGCATACGTCAAAATCTGGGATGGGCCTTTCTCTATAACCTCATTACGATTCCCCTGGCTGTTGCGGGGACTATAAACCCGCTGTTTGCGGCGGGGGCCATGGCGGCAAGCAGCCTGCTGGTGGTCGGAAACTCCTCCCGGGATATGCCTATATAAGATCGAATTTTTTTAGTCCATTTTAACCAAATAAACACCACTCGGGGCAGGGCGGTGGGTCTCCCTCTATTCCCGGTTATAACGGACCGGAATATTTCCGAGGGGCACTTCCTGTTGAACCCGGCTGGCCGTGTCGTTTTGCATTTGCTGAAACGAACTTATATACAACGTGCCGGGGATGTCTCCGTTGGGAAGCTCCCATTCCGCCTGTATCCGGGGCGGCGTGTGCCCCTCTTGTATGTTCCATGAGCGGTTCCTCCCGGCCGCGAGTATTTTGCCGCTGTTCAGCTGCATGCTGTCCAGTTCGATCTCCAACGGCTCCCGGTCCACACTATCGGGGACCGACAATCCCAGCTCAAACCGCCATTCTTGTGCGCTGACATTAATCCTCAACAACTCAATCGTTACCGGGAACCGGTAATCACGGAAAAGCGTATCCCCTTCGGTAACCTGCCGGACCTCGGCAACCGGTTCCGGCTGTTCCTGTACTTCTTCATCGTCGAAAATCTGCACGTTGATCAGGTTAAACAGGGTCATCAGTTCTACCAGGACAGGAATACCGATGCCAACAATGACCAAAATCTTGACCAGCCGTTTGGAGGAGTTGCGGGAATCGCTGTCACTGTTGCTGTGGTTCTCGGTCATAATTTACTTGTGCGGGAATAAAAACGCTTTGCAAGTCCAGTTTAATCATTCGGTAACAGTCGGGGGTATAGCGGGACGAGGAACCCACAGGGTACTTTAGACTGCGGGTACTCCATAACGACAACTACTTTAGCACAGGCATTAGCTGTTACGTTGACTTTACCACAACAAGACAAGGCCGGCCGGCATTCGCAAATAGCTGATGGATTATGGTTATCGGATAAGAGTTGTGGATTATGAATTTTGGATCACGGCTCATCCTGTCAAGAAGGCCGCGGCAGGGCTCCCGGTTCAAAGATACCGTCGGATATCATCTCCCAGAGCGGGAATGAATAGGCCAGCAGGACCAGAATAATCGCCAGGGCAAACCAGAGCTTCATATTGTCGAGTATTTTGGGCGTGTGTTCAGCACCCGAAAGGGGTTCGGGGATATAGTCATCGACCGGCCGGTCCGACTTCTCGCCCCCCATCCAGGAAGCGGTAATCACCCATAAAAACAGAATCAGCGAGATAGTCAGGATCGTACCGCCTATAGCGATCTGCCAGTCCATTTCAGCCATCGTCCCAAAGATCGGCTCGAACTCAAAGCCGCTGTATTGCGGCTCGGCCGTGCGGCGCGGCACCCCGGCCAATCCCGCCCGGTGCATTGCATTGGACATCAGCGTCATCCCCAGGAACCAGGCATACGGCTGGATCAGGGCCAGGGTTTTAAATTTCAGTTTTCGTCCCGTCAGCTGCGGAATTAGCCAGTAGCTGATGGCCATGAAGGTTAGCGCTACCGCTGTCCCCACAGTCAGGTGAAAGTGGCCGGGTACCCAGATCGTATTATGAATGAGCAGGTTGATATTCATGGATGCATTGATCATACCGCTAAAGCCGCCCGCGGCAAACATGATACCGGCCAGTGCACAACCCACGAAAGCGGGACTGTCCCACGGAAGCTTCCCGATCCATTTCAGGTAGCCCTTCCCCCCCCGCTGCCGGGCCCCGTGCTCCATACTGGCTACCACGGTAAACAGGGTCATCAGGCTGGGCAGCAGCAACAGCATGGTCGTGGCCATGGCATAAAACTTAAATCCCACGGAGATGCCGGGATCGGCATACTGGTGGTGATAGCCGACCGGCGTGGAGAGCAGCAGGAAGATAACAAACACAATCCGCGTCATCGCATCACTGAACAGGCGTCCCCCTGACAATTTGGGCAGAATAGCGTACCAGACATAATAAGCCGGAAGCAGCCAGAAATACACGACGGCATGACCGAAATACCAAAACAGGGTGCGTGGCAGGAGCGGCTCGATCTCCGTAACCCATCCCAGGGACCAGGGGATGAGCAGGCCGACCACCTCAACAGCGACCCCAATCGTACAGACATACCACATCATCATCGTAAAAAGAGCCATAAACGTAAGGATCGGGATACGCTCATCGGGATGATTTTTGCGCCACTTGTTATAGGACCAGAACCAGTCGGCGCCAGCCATCCAGGAAGCAACAATTACCAGGGCCAGTCCGATATAAAAAGCGGGATGCGCCTGCAGGGGCGGATAGAACGTATACAGCACAGCCGCCCTGATCGAACTGTCCGGAACAAGTCCCCCGAGAATCGTTACGGCTGTCATAATCAACCCGATGGTCATCAACCAGAACCACGACCAGGTAAAGGTCATATTTTCCGGTTCCCGGTCAAGACTCCGGGTGACGCCCCAGACAAAAAGCCCGGCAATAAAAAAGGTCGTAAAGATAAGAGCCAGCAGCACCCCGTGTCCCGTCAGAAGCGTGTAGTACTCCCCGGAATTAAAAAATCCCCGGAACACATCGGTACGGTGCAAAGCCTGTATGAACCCGAACAGACCTCCTATCGCGAGTGCGATAAAAGCAACGATAAAATTCGCCTTGGCAACTTTTGCGGCTTTAGGATACTGGTGTAGGAATGTCATTCTACGAGATTACTTTTATCAAACTCAGATTTAGGAACTACCTCAATTTTACCCTCCATAATATGGTGGGCGGGACCACAATACTCGTTGCATACGATGCCGTACTCCCGGGCTTCCGGAAAAATAGTCGTAAATTTGGAAATCTGTCCCGGTATCGCCATCGTATTCAGGTTGGTCCCGGCCACATCAAACCCGTGCAGGACATCCGGACTGGTAATGTAAAACGTAATCCGGGTATCGGCCGGTACGGTGATAGGGGACGAAGTGCCCGGTAAAAAGGCGAACTGAAGCGTTTGTACATAGACCTCGTACTCGGTCGCCCCGTTTTTTGTCACCTCTTTCACACCCGGCGTACCGAAAGGGGTGTCACTCAGATTCTGAGGATCTATTGTCTCATAGTTGCCAATAACTTTCAGGTCCATGGCCACGAATCCATACACGACCGTAGCGATGAAAAAAACTATCATCACATAGGATAGCCTTATCCAAAACCGTTCAAATTTATGTATATGCATAAATAAGTATCATTGTATTTGTCAGTTAATCAATAATAGAAGGAGCGTTTCCCGCAAACTCAACGAAATACATGAATATCCACATAAGGACAACAATAGCAAAGTACAGGAGGGTCAGCGTTAACGTCCCCGTGGGCTGGTATTCATCTATGGTTATTTCCCGTTCAATTTCCGGGTTTCGCTGCTCCCAGCTTTTGGCAGGCTCTGTCGAATTGCTATTCGCATCCGTAGAGTGACTGGTTTCATCAGGCATATTAATAATCAACATGGGTTAGAAGTTCAGCTCACCATCGATTTTAAGACAAGTAAGTATTAAAAAAGTATAAGATCAACCCCTTTTTTTAATTTAGATTCGATTTTTTTATGGTCCGCTTTCCATAAAAGGCTTTGAAAAACCAGGAACTTTAGTCAATATCAATGGCTTAATCTTTAATTTTTTCTATTTCATGAATAATCCGAATATTGAATGCACAAAGTTACAGAGTTTGGCCGAAAATACAGCTTCGCAAAGCCTTCTCAGATTTTATCCGTGCTATCCGTTATCTTATATAAATATAATCTCAATCTACAGCCGAGTTTGACAAACTCCTCCTCAAATGGCCTCAGCACATCCGGTAACCAAATATGATACTGCCCTGTTATGGAGTGGATCTTAGCGGGACTCGCTTTCGGTTTTCTGGGAAGCTTTCACTGTATAGGCATGTGCGGACCGATCGCTCTTGCGCTGCCGGGTCCCTTCACCGAACACATCTCTTTCCTGGTTTCCCGGCTAATCTATAACATGGGACGTGTGGTCACCTATACCGCGCTGGGAGCCGTGGCCGGGTTTTTCAGCCGCATCATATCCATCGGCGGCTACCAGCAGAGCTTGTCCATCGCCGTGGGTCTCATTCTATTGCTCATTCCCGCCTGGAGAAAGCTGCGGCTCCTGCTTAACCGGGCAGGGTCCCTTCCCGGCAGACTGGCGGCCAATATTACCGGGCGGATCAGAACCCTCTTCGGCAGCGGGTCCTTCGGTTCGCTTTTTCTCATCGGACTGCTGAACGGACTCCTCCCCTGTGGTTTTGTCTACATGGCCCTGGCTACCGCTGCCACGAGCGGAGGCGTTGAACCAAGCCTGCTCTTCATGGCAGCCTTCGGTATGGGGACGATCCCGGCCATGCTGGGGGTCAGCCTCGCAGGCAACCTGGTCCCGGTCACCTTCCGGCAAAAGCTGCAAAATTTCTCTCCCTATTTTATTGCACTGGTCGGGATCATCCTCATTCTGCGGGGACTCAATCTCGGTATTCCCTTTATCAGCCCGGTGTTCTGAGTTATATGATTAGTCAATTGATAAATTAAGCGTTATGAGATTCCTGGAAAGCCCCGGTCCCTTCCAGATTGGGCCGGGGACGAATCGGTTCCGGACATTAAAATAATTACCGATCACAACTTAACTATTCACAGATAACCGGTAACCAGCAACCTTAGTCCCAGTACGGTGCATCCACCAGCCGGTTTCGACCGGCTTCGCAGACTGCAAAGCTAAATCCTTTCTGGATGCTATAGCCCCCGAACCGTCCCTGCTTGTCGACCGCAATAAAGCCCACCTGGATATCTTTCACCGACTCATTCTTCTCCACAATGCGCCGGACCGCCTTTCGGCAGGCGGTTTCCGGGTGATCGCCCCGGCGCATCTGCTCCACCACGAGGTGGCTGCCGCACGTTCGTATCACCTCTTCTCCCAGACCCGTTGCCGCAGCGGCTCCTACCTCGTTGTCCACAAACAGTCCGGCCCCGATGAGCGGCGAATCCCCCACGCGTCCATGCATCTTCCAGGCGGCCCCGCTGGTGGTGCATGCCCCCGACAGGTTGCCGCGGCTATCCAGGGCCAGCATCCCGATGGTATCGTGATTTTCAATATTGATCTCCGGCCGGTAGTCGGCGTCTTCTTTCCACGCCTTCCAGTCCTTCCGCGAAGCCTCCGTAAGCAGATCCTCTTTTTCAAACCCCTGCTCCACGGCAAACTGAAGTGCTCCCTCACCCACCAGCATCACGTGCGGAGACTCCTCCTTGACTTTTCGCGCCACGGAAATGGGGTGCTTAATGTGCTGTAATGCCGCCACGGAACCGCACTGTTCCCGCTCATCCATGATACAGGCATCGAGAGTGACGAACCCATCGCGATCGGGATAACCGCCGTAGCCGACCGTCCGAACATCCGGGTCGGCCTCCGGGATTCGCACGCCGGCCTCGACCGCATCCAGCGCGCCGCCTTCCTTCGCTAACACATCCCAGGCCGCCTCGTTCGCCGGTATCCCGTGATTCCAGGTCGAAATCACCAGCGGTCTGTTTGGCTCCGGCCCGCCCGATGAAGGAGACAAGGAAGACGACCAGTTTTTTGCGGGCAGGAGCCCCCCGAGCGCAGTGAATTTCAAAAAGTTTTTCCGGCTGATCATAACAATAGAGACTAAGTGAAAGTGAAAAGGGTCGCCCGTAGTTTACGAAAAAGAAGAGGATTTTTCACCGTCCGTGTAAGTCTCAATTTGACTTTTAAGTATATTATTAGATATTAGTGGTCAAATACCGTTAACTACAGGGATCTTTGCAAAACCGCTATTTTGGCCAGTTTCAACATTTTCGCGATTTCAACATCTTCACCTGTAGGCTATATACATACTGTGGTTTTGAAATCACTCAGGGATTGGCATGGAACAAAACCCACGGTTTTTCAAAGCTCTTTTACAGCATATAAACTGCAGGGATTTGATGGAATCGGATAACACATATCAGTCATGGGGCGGTATTACCTATGGACATAAAGGAGCCTTCTGGGCCGGTATCTGGGCCGTAATTGTCGGGGTGATTCTTCATCTCCCCATGTACCTAAAAGCCCATGATGTCGGGTACCGTCTTGTCGGGACTCCCATGGATCTGCCCATGAAGATCGGAATGGTTTTAATTGTCCTGGGCATGATACTCACGCTGTACGGCCTATTGCCCAAAAAAGACGAGACCGATCCGGATGTGTTAAGTTTAAAGGTACGTGCCCTGGACGACGCCCCCATCCGCGGCTCTCATATTGCACTTTTGCTTGTAATGGCTGCTGCCGTCACCATTGACGTCATGAAGCCGACCACCCTATCCTTTGTAATACCGGGGATGACGGAAGAGTACGGTTTAAAATCACCGCTGAATCCCGATGGCACGGTGCCCGCAGCGCTCCTTCCCCTCTCCGGTATTACCGGTACGGTCCTGGGATCCTTTCTATGGGGATGGCTGGGAGACCGGATCGGACGTCGTGCTTCTATTCTGCTGGCTGCCGTGAGCTTTATCGGGACCAGCATCTGCGGATCCATGCCGACCTACGCCATGAATGTGTTTATGTGTTTTATTATGGGTTTTGGTGTCGGGGGCATGCTTCCCATCATGTATACGATTATGGCCGAGACCATTCCCGCCCGGCACCGGGGATGGATTATGGTGCTCATCGGAGGCGATGTGGTCGGAGCCTACATCCTTACAAGCTGGCTGGCCGCTGAATTGGTGCCGGTATATAGCTGGCGCATCC
This sequence comes from Fodinibius roseus, assembly GCF_900129315.1. Lineage (GTDB taxonomy): Bacteria > Bacteroidota > Rhodothermia > Balneolales > Balneolaceae > Fodinibius > Fodinibius roseus. The sequence continues at coordinate 14,122 of NZ_FQUS01000021.1, read as the reverse complement.
TGTGGCTTATCGGCCTGCCTACCGGGATTTTTCTCATTTTTCTCAACCGGTGGATCCCGGAGTCGCCCCGCTATCTCCTGACACACGGCAGGAATGTCGAAGCAAAAGCTGTAATGGAACGGTTCGGGGCCAAAATCGTCGAAGACAAGTCTTCCAAGTTAAAAGTAGAACAAGGAGTAAAAGATCGTATGATCCAGCTCTTTCAACCTCCCTTCAGTTACATCACTGCTGCTGTTTTACTGCTGGCGCTGGGCGTGGGACTGGTTTCTTTCGGTTTTCAATTATGGATTCCGTCCAATCTCCAAAAAATGGGATTTACCGAGGCCGAAGCCAACTACATGCTTCGCGATTCGGCCCTGATCGGATTTCCGCTCAATTTCCTGATCGCCTGGCTCTATGGCTTCTGGAGCAGCAAGCGTACGCTCATCCTCCTGAGCGGGTTGACGGCCCTGTCCCTCTTCGGCTTTACACTCGCCGGTGAAGCCATAGCGTCCAACCAGGTCCTGCTTTACGCCCTTCTTGTTATGCCTATCTGGGGCATCAGCTCGATTGTTTCGGTGCTCTCGGCCTACTGTGTCGAAATATATCCCACACGACTCCGCTCCCGCGGCAGCGGCCTGGGGGCGGGTTTCAGCAAGGCGGGGGGCGTACTTATCATCGGACTGGTTGCTATTTCCGTAGCCCCGCCCTCCATCGCGGGAACGGCACTGACGGGGGCCGTCCCCATGGCATTAGCGGCAATGGCTTTGGTATTTTTTGGTATTGAAACGCATAAAAGACAGCTCGAGGATATTACGGTTGAACAACTGAAGAGATGGTCTTTTCAAGTGGAAAGAGGAGAATAAACCAATGAAATAAAGCACATGGGGTACTACAGTGATCCGCCGCCTCACTGACTGCTCGTTTATCCTGGGCGGTCAGAATACTTGCCGCCTATCATCTCCGCGGCGCTTCGGCCCACTTCCATACCGATAGCAATCCCCATGCCACTGAGTCCCGCCGCCACGTACCGGTGTTCATCCAGCTGCTGCACCACCGGGGTCTTGCTTTCCGTGAACCGGCGGTTAATTGGCGTTGACAAGTTGCGTGCAGAAATAGAATTCACGGATTGACAGATCCGGCATCAAATAACCGACAACCGGCAACAACCATCACGATGAGGGAAGCGGCTGAAAAACGAGGGAAGCCATCAAAGCGGATCCGCTGGCAAAACAGGCTTCGTCGATATTGTATTTCGGGTGGTGCCAGGGATAGACGGAACCGCTTTCTTCCCCGCCGCTTCCCAGGAAAAAGAACACCCCCGGAAAATGCTGCTGATAAAACGCAAAATCCTCCCCGGCCATAATGGGAGCCTCCATCTGTTCCACATTTTCGGCGCCCAGCAGCTCGCCGGCCGTATCGATCACAATATCCGTGGCCCAGTCGCTGTTATCTACGGCCGGATAGCCGTAATTAAAGGCAAAAGTATAGTCGCCCCCGCCGGCCTCGGTCACTCCTTTGACAATGCTTTCCATTCGCCGCTTAATCAGGTCGGCCGTCTCCGCGCTGAAGGTCCGGACCGTCCCCAGCAGCTCCACTTTCTCCGGGATAATGTTATAAGCGGATCCCCCGGCAATTTTACCCACCGTCACCACCGCATGGTCCGTGGGATTAACGCTGCGGCTCACAATCGTCTGAAGTTGTTCCACCACCTGTGCCGCCATCACAACCGGGTCTATAGCCTCGTGGGGCGAGGCCGCGTGTCCCCCCTGACCAATAATCTCGATTTCAAACTCATCCGGCCGGGCCATCAAGGGTCCTTTACGCAGGCCTATCCGGCCGGGAGACAGGTTGGGATTGGTGTGCAGCCCGTAAATGACATCCACGCCCTTCTCCTGCAGGTAGCCCGTCTCACAGAGCAGGCGTCCCCCGCCGGGCAGCGTTTCCTCCCCGGGTTGAAAAATGAGCAGCACCGTCCCTTTTATATTCTCTCGCACATCAGCATCCGAGAGAATATGAGCCGCACCCAGCAGGTTGGCCGTGTGACCGTCGTGTCCGCAGCAGTGCGCCACGCCCTCGTTTTCCGAAAGAAATTCCCGCTTGTGATCGCCTGTCTCCGTGATGGGCAGCGCATCGATATCTGCCCGCAGCGCAATCACCTGGTCAGAAGACTGATCTCCTTCCAGAATACCCACACAGCCGGTTTCGAGGGGACGATCGACCGGGATATCCCGCTCTTCCAGCTTCTCAACAATAAACTTTGTCGTCTCAACTTCCTGGTAACTTAGTTCCGGGTGCCGGTGCAGGTGACGGCGGATCTCCACCATCTTTTCCTGGTATTGCTGTGCTCGCTTTTTGAGGGTATTTATATTCATAAATTTGCTATCATTTGGACTCGCAACTACTGTGGGCTGTTAAAATAGTTATTTTAAGCGAAGTTCATGAACTTAATTTGTAACATTTAGAAAATAACAGTCGTATATTTTCAGTACGACTGTTGAAGCACATTCCACTGAATAAAATCAAGTTAGTCCAATGAAAAGCCAACACACCACCTGGGAAGTCATTGTTGCCGGATGTATATTCACGGCCCTTGGCGTCTATCTTCTCACCCCCTCACATCTCTCCATCCCAACCCCCGAATTTGACCGTCAGCAAGTGGAGCTGGAGATCCCTCACCCTCCCGGGAAGCCTTCGATTTCTGAAGACTTCCTGATCGAACTGAAAGAACTGAAAGAACTGAAAGAACTGAAAAAGCTAAAGCAGCAGGAAGAGCTGGAAGAGGTTGAAAAAGAGTTAGAAAAACTTGAAATAGCGCTCAAGAATCAGACTTTTCAAATTGATATAATCCCATCGCCTTCTCTCAAAAGCTTGTCCAAATTTTTGATATATTCCCCGTAGCCGGACAGCAAAATCTGTTGCCGGTGTATATGCACTGATCGATCATCCTTAGCAGCTATTCAGTATCCAGGCCATGTCTGACGATTCCATTCCCGGCAACCGGCTCGTTGAAACCCGCGACGGTTCACATACGGTCTATTCACCACAGTTTGACCAGCATTATCATAACCCCAACGGGGCGGTAGCCGAAAGCCGGTACGTGTTTTTCGAGCAGAACGGACTGGCAGCGGAGCTGGGTAAAGCGGATTCCCTGACTATCCTCGAAGTGGGCTTCGGGACGGGACTCAATCTCATGCTGCTGCTGGATGAGTATCTCACCCAACATGCGACCGCAGAAATCGACTACTATTCCGTCGAGGCGTTTCCCCTGGATCCGGAAACAGCCGCCGACTTCAATTTTGGCAAGCATCTCGATCGCCCCGAATCCCTGCACCTGGTTACGGACCTCTTCCAGAATCTCTCGCGCGGGATGAATCATGTTGATCTCCTCGACACCCTCAGGGTTCACCTTTTTTGCGGCCTCTTCGACAATTTTAATCCCGACCATGTGCATGCCGACTACATTTTCCACGACGCCTTCTCACCCGATGTCAACGGCGAGCTGTGGACCGGCGATGTATTCAAAAAAATCAAGCGGTTCAGCGCAGATAATGTTATCCTGTCAACCTACTGTGCGGCCTCCAAAGCCCGGGGTGCGATGGCCTGGGCCGGCTGGAAAGTAGCCCGCTGCCGGGGAGCGCTGGGCAAACGCGAAATGAGCCTGGCTGCCCTGGAGCCCGACCGGCTGGGTGAGCTGGAACGGATCAACGAAGAGCGGCTGGCCCGCCGTTATGAAAAGGAAGATTTTTAGCCTGATGCCTGAACAGAACACACATCCGGTCTATAAACAATAACAACATTCTGTATACCTAAAGGTCATGTACCTAACATTTTTAACCACGGTACTTAATGTTGTACACGGTAATATTAACCCTGCGCCGCTCGTAATATTATCCCTGCAGGGAACCTGCACCCTTAATTCCTGACAGGCCAAAACAAAAAAGGACTCCCGCCTGAAGCAGGAGCCCGTTTTTTGTGCTCAACATGTCTCTCTCTTAATGAAGAGTCGTAAGTAAGAGTCAAATACGGGCGAATCCTTACAAAAAAAATTATAAAAGTTTATAATGTTAGCTTCACTCACTCAAATCACTGATAATAAGTAAACCGCATGAGCGACCAGGAAAAACAGGAACAGGATCAGGAGTTTAAAGAGTATCATTTTACCGTGCCCCCGGGACATACGTCGGGCACGCGGCTGGATAAATATATCGCATCCTTTATCCAGAACGTCTCGCGAACAAAAGTCCAAAAAGCCATTGAAGGGGGATATGTTACCGTCAACGGGGAGGTTGAAAAATCGTCCTACAACATGGAGCCCGGCGACCGGATCGACATTTACCTGCCCATCCCAAAGCCGCCGGAAGCCAAAGCCGAGAAGATGGATCTGGATATCGTATACGAAGACGACGACCTCCTCATTGTGAACAAAGAGGCGGGCGTGGTAGTGCACCCGGCCTATGGCAACTGGACCGGCACGCTGGTCAACGGACTGATGTGGCATACCGAGGAGCTCTCCGACCCCGATTCCGACAGCATCCGGCCGGGCATCGTGCACCGGATCGACAAGGACACCAGCGGTATCCTGGTCGTGGCTAAAAATGATGAAACCCATCGAACGCTCAGCGAATATTTCAGGACCAAAGACATTGAGCGCACCTACTGGGCCATTATCTGGGGTACGCCGGACCAGAAGGAAGGCACCATCACCGGCGATATCGGCCGCAGCCGGAGCGACCGCAAGAAGATGGCGGTCGTCCCCGACGGTCAAGGCAAACATGCGGTCACGCATTACAAGGTGCTGGAGTATTACGATCATCTTACCCTCGTAGAGGCCCGCCTCGAAACGGGACGCACCCATCAGATCCGCGTGCACTTTGCCAATGAGCGTCACTGGGTGCTCGGCGATCAGAAATACGGCGGCGATTCCGTGCGATACGGTCCCAACACCGGAAGCCGCAAGCAGATGTTCAGGAACCTGATGTCCACCCTAAACGGACAGTGCCTGCACGCCAAAACCCTGGGATTCGAGCATCCCGCAACCGGCGAAATGGTGGAGTTTGATTCTAAGTTGCCGGATGATTTCGCCGCAACACTTGAAAAACTTCGGCAAAATTGTCAGCCATCGTTATAGTCTTTGTGTGAAATCTTCCTTAAATCGATAAAAATATCTTGCGTTTATAGAGAAAATACGTCAGGTACCATATAAGACTCAAGACAATGAGTGAAGTAATCACACCAACCCATGCGGATGGAAGCGAGCCGCCTAAAACGCCGGTAGTAAACACATCCACCATACTGTAAAACCAGTCAACCCCACCCAGCTCACTAAAAAGATATATAAATAGTGGGTTCATACCCACAATGGCAAAGAAGCGTCCAGCATTTTCATAATTTTTTCTGACATCAAAAATATAGAATGAAGCAGCCAGCACCAGCAGGCACCATCCACCACTGACAATGGTAAAAGATGTTGTTGCAATACGCTTTATGATCGGAGTCACCGGGTCCATGAGATAACCAAAAACTACCAATCCCACTCCAAACAGTAGCAATTTCTTCATCTTATCTCTCGTTTCTCTGTTGCTGATCAAAAACTCACCCGCCACCACACCCCAGATAGTGTGTGCAGCCGTAGGTATCGCGTTGACGGCTACCCAGTGTCCGCCGCTAAGTTTCCCCATAAGCACAAGATCCATCCATGCCCCGAAATTTTTGTCGGGTGTAAAAGGCTGGCTAAAGCCGTCGACCGACCAGAGCCGATATAACAACTCTGTAATGATGAGTAATCCTATAGAGAAGCTAATCTGAAAGCTCCAGCTTTTGCGCATAATCAGGAAAGCCACCAAGTAGGTAAATGAAAGCTGAGACAAGACATTCCACAATTCAAAAACTGGCCGTCCGGCATAGATACAGTGCAGGGTGAGTCCAAGCGCCAGCAGTGTAATGGAGCGGTAGAGCGTATGTTTTAGAGTCTGGCTCCATGAATCGCCCCGGTTCCATCTCTTACCGAATGATATAGGCATCGCCACCCCTACGATAAACATAAAGAACGGCTGTACCAGGTCCCAAAATCGGAGTCCATTCCAGGGATGGTGGTGAAACTGGGTACCTAACATACCAAGGAGGCTTCCTTCAAAATGGGGCTGTACAATTGCATACCAGAGGCCAGCCCCCTCGGCTACCAGTAAAAACATGGTAAGTCCCCGGTAAAAGTCCAGTGAGAGCAACCGCCCGTATTTATCCAACAGTGAATTATCAATATTATCCATAAATGCCATCCCTCATATTGAAAACAGTATCCTTTTTCTTTCGTATCCTTTCAATATAGGCAAACCGTAGGCTATATAGGCTAAAATTTTAGCATAAACAAGCTAAATACATTAGTTATCCTTTTCACTTTTCTCGGTCTACATTATTAAAAAGTAACTGATAGTGCTACCTCTCACCACCCAGCTTTAAGTTTTGAAATAAAAAATGGAGACCACCCGACGGGTAGCCTCCATCAATATACAATAGATGCGGCCCTCTTCAGACTGCATCGCATCCTGTATCCCCTATACCTATACTAATTCTCAAGTTGAAGTCCCGCTTCCAGGGCGGCTTCGATGCGGGCGCTGGATTCCTCCAGGTGGGCCAGCGTATACTCATTGAAATCATGGGCAGGGGGACGTAACCGATCCTCCAGCAGCTGATGTACGCTCTTTAGCTGGCGCCGGGCCACCGATCGTGCGTCGGCCGGCGTGCCTTCCGGAGCATCCGTAAGCAGCTCTGTCATCACATCCAGGTACACGCGCTGCAGGTCCCTCCGGTTGCTTTCTATGTTCCTGCCCGGCGAAGAGGAGATCTCCCTCCAAATCGCATCCGTCAATTGTCCCATTAAATCAGGAATGGTAATCGTACTTTCCGCGCCGAACTTCACTTCCGTATCGCGGATTCGGGCCAGGCGAACCGGGTCGAGCAGCTGTTCCAGCAGCGATTGCTGAATCCCCGCAAGCGTCCGGTGCAGCGGGTAGTCCACGCGTCCCCCGTACGTATTTTCATTGCCCCAGTGGCTCCAGCGATTAGCCCCCATCTGCTGGTATATCTCCCGCGGCAGGGCCATCGCGTCCGGGTTGAATGCCGACGTAATGATCATGTCCAGCGCTTCCTGCTGCTTCTCCCGGCTCACCGGAACAAATGGTTTGCGTCCCCCGGGATCTCCCACGTGGTCGCGATACTGATGCTGTCCGCCGATATACTTGACCGCCGGCGTCAGTGTCCGCGCATACTGATACAGGTAGCTCTGGAACAGGTCCGTTGCTTCAAAATAAGCTTCATTATCCTCCAAAGCGATATCCGCGATATCCGGTATCATTGACTGCAGCAGCTCCGCGCGGCCCTTCCCCCATTCCAGCGGGTCCGAGCCCAGGTCGTAGACATTCACATGGGGATCGATGGCTCCCGGCCCGCGCGCATCTTCATCCGTACCGTAAGCGTGTCCCTCCAACGCTGCCCGGCGGGCAATCTCGCGGGCCTCTGCATCATCGGGCGTATACCCGTACGAAATCACCCAGCGATCGTAGGAACCCACGCCCGGGTTATAATAATAGCCATCGCGGAACTGCCCCTCCGGGCTGAGGTTGACCGAAGGATACTCCATGACCGAGCTGAATACGCCACGCTCTTCCGTCCACTCCTTGTCATAGAGCCTGTCCAGCGGCGTGTCGACCGACGACCGGAAATTGTGGCGGAGTCCGAGCGTATGTCCCACCTCATGCATCGTAACCCACTTGAGCATCTGGTTCACGAACTCCTCCGGGGTCGGATCCCCCGGTTTTATTTGGTTCTCAGCAATCAGCAGGCTCTGCACCAGGTCAAACTGGGTATTCATTTCCGTATAAAACGAGCTCGTTTTGACACCGCGGCTCATCAGCGCCAGCTCTTCATCCGAGACATTGAAAATTTCATCAATAGCGGTTCTCGGCTCCACCATCTGGCGGTATTGCTCCTTGCTGCCCAGCAGCATATTGGCCTCGAACAGGATATCCGCATCCAGGATCTCTCCGGTTCGCGGGTCGACCACCGAGGGTCCGATAGCGCCGTAGCCGGGTTCATCCGAGGTATTCCAGCGAAGCGTAGGATACCGGATGTCCTCCGCCATTACGCTGTCCGGCAGCATCCTCGCCTGTACCGCATTACGGAAACCCGCTTCCTTGAACGCTTTCGACCAGGCTTCAACGCCGGACATCATCGCCTCGCGATACTCTTCCGGCACCGTGTGATCGATGTAATAGGTTATCGGCTTCCTGGGCGTGCACAGGTCGTCCTCGCCGGACTCCTCCCCGCACTCCAGCCGCCAGCGGTTCACATACCGCTGAAAAAATGTCTCGCTGTCGTCTGTAAAATCCTTGTGAACCGTCATAAAGTACCCCGTGCGGTCGTCCGCCTTCCGGGGGGGCATCGGCTCCTCCGGCAGCTTTACCATCGTATAAAACAACGAAACAGGGATATAGCGTCCATCTGCTACAGTACGCGGTGCATGCTCTCCCGAATTTCTAAACGTTAGTCGGGCCTGTATATTCACATTCTCCGGGAAGCTCTGGATCTTCTCCAGGTGCGACCGGTCCTTGTCAAAGCTGGCCTGCCCCGGCCGCCCGTTCTCCCCCACGGCCTGCTCCACGCGCGTGGAGATGCCCGACAGATCACCGACAAACCAGTCATATACGTTGATCAGCATGCGAGAGCTATCGGCATTAAAGGCTTCGATCTCCGCCGTTTCCACCACCGAATCCCCGAACGTAAGATCCACCGCTTTCGCCTCCGGGGAGCCCTTACTGGCCTTGTACCGGTGCGGGTGGCGGACCAGAAATATTTTCCCCTCATGCTTTTCAAAAGAGACCAGCAGGCCCTCGAAAATATTCAACATCGTTCCCCCGTACAAGCCGGAAGCGCCAATCCCCCGGGCCAGTTCAAAATTCATGAGGAACCGCTCGTTAAGCTTTTCAGCAGGGACCGAGAGATAAAGATCGCTGTCCTTTTGATACAAGTCAAAGTACCCCTCATATGGTTCCGCATCCTCAACGATCTCCTCGTACTTATCGGATGCTTTCTGCTGGTTATCGGCCTGTGGGTCACGTTGGACGGTTTTCTGAAAAAAAGTGCATCCCGATCCCGCAAAAAGCACAGCGGCACACAACGCCATGGCTGTCACTAACTTTGATTTTATCATAAATACTACCTTTACCTTGGGTTTGATCTGTTTTGGTTCAAGGAAACTGATCCCCTGCTGTCAGCTTTGGTTTCTGTTTTAAAATTAACTTCAGTTCAACATAACGAACGGTCATTGCGAGGGATTCTGCAAGATTCGTGAACAGTTCCGCGACAGATCTCCCGGAGGCTGGTCAAAATCGAGTGAGGAATTCGCCGTGTTGATCTCATTGTTGGAGCTACAAGAATCAAAAGAATCCTACCCGCGATGACGGCTATGAATTTGACGAGTCCTCATAGTGAACAAACGTTAAATCAAAATTATATAATATATACGAAAGAAAGCTAAAAAAGTTAACGGTAAATTCTATACCCGGGATGGTATTAGCAAGGCGGGCGATCCAATGATGTGACTTTTATGGTACCGTCAAAACTGACAAAGGATATATTTTTTCTTGACAATCGTGTTTGCCTCGGTTCCCAAAGTACCGTATCTTTGGTTTCTCATTTCATTTCGATGCGCCTGTAGCTCAACTGGATAGAGCACCTGATTACGGATCAGGAGGCTGGGGGTTCGAATCCTCCCAGGCGTACTACCCAATAAGCCTTTGAATAGCAATAATTTACAGCTATTCAAGGGTTTTATTATTTGGGCTAATTTATCGTGCCTATTTAATTTTGGGCAAAGATTGGGCAAAAGAATTATCCCCCTCCCCGCTCAATTAACCCTAATAAGACTCAAATATTGTGCGCGGGATTGATTCCTTGTATTATTGATGTAATTCGTCAACCTTTAGGGAAACTTAATCTTAAGTGTTGGCTAATATGAAATATCGAATAAAGATTGAGACTACCCACGAAGAATTGTTTAACATTCTTCTTAAAACTGTTAAGGATAAAATGGATGGATTGGGTGTTCCACCGGTACCAGAACAAAAGAGATACAAATCCAGCCGGAACATTATCATTAAGGCTCCTATTGATGCAAGGGATAGCCTGGAAGATGCAGACGGCACTGTTAAGCTAAAGTATTTGTTTCCGGACCTGTAACGGCGCGGTGGGGGGAAGCGTAAAAAATGGGTCCCATATTCCGGTTATGTTTATTAATAGTATCGCGCCGGTGTGATTAACCGTATATACTACAGAGATTCGGCCTACGGGGGGGGGGGGTAAATAATACTATCCGCTATCTGAAATACCGGTTTCTAAAATATATAAAAAGGCTATTCATAGAAATTTTTATAACATTAATAACTGTAAGTTCTTATATATAAATGACTTCACATTTCGACTCTAAGCGCCGATCTTAGGTAAAGAAATGGTATCAATTGACATACCAGACAGCGCTTTCTTTTTGTATTAACAGTCCTGGGTGGTAGCTTTGCTGGCCGAGGACTCAATGGGACTGTAAGCTTACCCGAAAGTTGACCGTTTGAAAGTAGATAAAATTGACTACTTTCTATCATGAAAAAATCACGATTCAGCGCATCCCAAATCATCTCTATCCTCAACAAACAGGAGCAGGGACTGAAGGTCGTTGCCGAGAACTCTTTGCCCAGCAACCGTTCGGTCACCTTCTTCATTTTTCGGGTGGACACACCCTGCACATAGGCCTCAGCCAGGGCCGCCACCAAGGCCTTTTCGCTGCGCTGGTAGCGCTCCAGAATCGACGGGTAAAACGCCCCGTCGCGGGTCTGCCTGCGGGACCCGCAGGTGCAGCGTGCCCACCCGCGTATACAGCTGGCGCGGCTTGTAGCCGTTGCGCGAGGAGCGCCGCTGGTCGCTGCGCTCGTAGGGCTCAGCCCCAATGTAGTCGTCGCGTTCGAGTTCCATAAGCTGTTGTAATCCTAATTGTAGAATGTCTGCCAGCAGATTCTCGCTGTCGGCCTCCAATAACTCTTTCAGCTGACTTTTTGCTTCTGTTTTTGTATTCTTTCCAGTAGAGGTCATGGCAATGATGGTTTGGTTTGGGTTTTGCTGATTCAATCAAACCTAGCCATGGCCTTTCTTTTTTTCTACTTATCCAATTTTACAGAAACTAATTTACACAGCGAAGAAAATCCGTATTAGACAATAAAGCATTGACAAATCTTTGATTTTTTAAACCAGGAATTAAGGAGTATTCGTTTTTAATCTAAGAAAATGACTTCTATTAGATTAAGGCTTCCTATAATCAAATTGATTTGAATAAGCGAACAACAACTTCGTCATTGTGCCCAAAAGACCATCGCTTGACCTTTAAATCATCCCTTCAGGATATAGGTTAGGGAAATATTGTCCTACCACCTTTTCAGGTATATTAAATCGAATAGGACTTCGGTGACTTTTAGATACAACAAGTTCTTCATCTTCAAGCTGACTTATAAGTTTTCGAGCTGTTCGGTCACCAAGTCCTGTAATATGCTTTGCCTCACCCCGAGGAACCTCCCCACGAAGCATAACTTCTCTCAATACATACTTGGCCTCTACCCTAAGTTCATCTTCACCTGGAAGCATGTTCTGGGAACGCTGATTCACATATCCGTTGATTCTATTTTGCAGGTTATCCAAATCTAATAATTCCCCCATAAATAGTACCTGATCCAAACAAGTCTCTAAGAAAAACTCACAGAACCTTCGTAATCCTTTATCAGACAAATTTCCTCTTCCATCGTAATCACCTTGCCTGGATGAATCAGCAATAGCCAAAAACTGCTGATAATTTTCTCGCCTCTTGGCCAATCCACGCGAAATAGTCCAAAGCCCATGTGACTCTATATTAGCTTTTTTCATATAGGCATGACTAAATAACCTGGCTACTCTCCCATTGCCATCTAAAAATGGATGGATCCATGCCAAACGATGATGACTTGCCGCAACGGCAATTAATTTCTTTGACCCATGTAAATCATCTGGATTATATGCGGAATTGAATCTATTTAAAAAACTTTCCAATGATTCAGATTTAGGTGGAGTATGGCGCCCTACACTTACTAACCGATCTCTTAGTTGACCTGATTCCATTACCAATACATCATCAGAATTAGGGGCTTTAATTTCCCGGAATCCTTCTGGCACTCTATCATAAAAAGTCTTATGGATCCAGCAAATAAACTCTTTACTACAAATTTTTAATTCTTTTTCTTCTGCCAGTCTCTTCTCAATATCTTTTTGAACTTCAATATGGGCTTCACTCAACTTCTGTAAAGCACGACTTTCGGGATCTGTATCATAATCTTTTCGAACAGCTCTCTCAATATCTTTTGGATGGGTATGGTGACCTTCAATAAGGTTAGAATAGTAACTATTTATATGACGGAGCAACCCCGCAATACTTTGCCGTGTAATTTTGTGAAGCGATCTTCTTAGTGCGGCAGCTTCACTATGTACTTCCATGGCCAAATCAACCAAAGGACCATTTCGCTTTGGAAACATTGGCTCCATTTCCCGTGGGTTTTCAAACATATATACCAGTAAATTTGCCGGTTTATTTTCCGGTTCATTATTTTCTGTAACTACATGATATATATAAAATTATATAATTCATAACTAATAATATATATGCTATAATTTCCGGTTCTTTTGCCGGTTACCTTGCCAGCTTGCGGCGGCGGGCCGGCCTCATAGCTTTTTTTTGAGTACCTCCCGAAGCATATGCTTATCCAGCGACAGGTCAGCGACCAGCTTCTTCAGCCGCGCATTCTCCTCCTCGAGCTGACGCAGCCGGCGCAGCTCGGAGGTGCCCAGCCCGCCGAACTTTTTCTTCCATAATCCAGGTATCAACTTGTGATTTAAGATCGAATAGTGTATCAATCACTGAGCTTTGTTCTTCCATTCCTTCCAAGAGAAAGCTGTTTTTACCTCTGATGTTGTCTACCACATTTATCTCAATGTGTTTGTTGGCTAATTTTGCGATACTATGGGCATTATTTTCCCAGAAAGCCATGATTACTTTAACTTTGGGATAATATCCATGGGTATGATAGAAATCATTAATCCGCGAAAGCAGGAGATCAAAAGATAAGTTGGTGCCCATATTCTTATATGGTTGATTGTTGGACATTGTTCATTCATCATAAATGAATAACGATGATGTCCAAGCTTTTGATATCCCAAATTACTTAACAAATTTAAGATTTATCCTCAGGTAATTTCGGAAGAGTGAAAACATCTGATGCAATGTGGCATTTGCGCCAAAAGCGCTCTGGCTCTGGAGTACTTAGCCAATCAAAGGCGTTCAGGAGGGTGTCGGCTTCGGGGTTTATACCATATTCAGCCTTTCTTTTATTAGCTAACCTTTTGTATTTTTCCGGGAGTTCAGAAATTAGCATTAAATCGGAGCGAACTTAGAGTTTAGTTTGTAGTTATCACGGTAAGAGAGAAAGTTCTGTATTTATTCGACGAGATCATTCCTGCCCTGGGTAAATAATCCGAATAAACCTTACTTATACTGGCCGATAAAATAATTGTTCCATTTTAAGGAAGGATTGCAATATTACTATATGGCTTCGGCGTCGATACAAAAGAGATGTACCGTTTACCCTTTACTCGTTTTCAATCTCGTTCTGCTAACAGTGCTGTGATATCCTCCTGCCATAATCTGTAACGATCTTATTCCATGTGGGCATTAATCTATCAGGTTATTCTCAATAGCATAATGTGTCATTTCTACATTAGAATTCAGATTCATTTTTTCTTTGACACGGGTTCGGTAGGTATGGATGGTTTGGGGACTCAGCGAGAACTCTTCCGCAATTTCCGTCACGGTTTTGCCCGATGCGATCATACATAAGATCTGAAACTCCCGATCCGACAGTTTCTTATGTATTGAATTTTCTTGACTAATATCCACCTGAGAGGCGAGCTGGTCGGCTACTTCATCCGTAATATATTTGCGCTTTTGGGAAGTGATCTTTCGGATAGCCTTTACCAGTTCTTCGGAATAGCTTGCCTTATTCAAATAACCAAATGCACCGGC